>CAWEKR010000007.1:0-156867 GCA_963809615.1 uncultured Chloroflexia bacterium | reverse complement strand
TCATCATCCCCATGGCTGTCTTCTTCGGTTTCCAAAAGTATTTCGCCCGCGGCTTGCTTTCAGGCTCGGTGAAAGGTTAGCGTGGTCCATGCCTGGGACATTGTGGTACAAGAATGCCGTCTTTTATGAAGCCTCCGTGCGTGCGATTTATGACAGTAACGCTGATGGCAAGGGTGACCTGGCTGGGTTGGCTCAGAAATTAGACTACCTGGCTGAGCTGGGGGTGACTTGTATCTGGTTGAACCCCATCTATCCCTCCCCCCTAAGGGATGACGGCTATGATATCTCTGATTATTGTGCCATCCACCCCGACTACGGCAGCCTGGATGATTTTAAGCACCTGGTTAAGCTCGTCCATCAAAAAGGGCTGCGCCTGATCATCGACCTGGTGATGAACCATACCTCCGACCAGCATCCCTGGTTTCAAGCTGCCCGCAAGGATCGTAGCTCACCTTTCCGTGACTATTACGTCTGGTCTGATACCGACCAAACATTCGCTAACGTACGCATAATCTTCGTTGATACCGAAAAGTCCAATTGGACCTGGGATGACCATGCCGGGCAGTACTTCTGGCACCGGTTCTATTCTTACCAACCCGACCTGAACTACGATAACCCGGCAGTTAGGGCTGAGATGCTGAAGGTGATGCAGTTCTGGCTAGACCTGGACGTGGATGGCTTCCGTGTGGATGCCGTGCCGTACCTGTTCGAGCGTGAAGGCACCTCGTGTGAGAACCTGCCGGAAACCCATGCCTTCCTGAAGGAGATGCGCCGTTATGTGGAGGAAAATTATCCCGGGCGCGTCCTGCTTTGCGAGGCAAACCAGTGGCCAAACAATGTGCGGCCGTACTTTGGTCGTATGCACGCAGGCGACGGGGATGAGTTTCACATGGCATTTCATTTCCCCCTCATGCCGCGCATCTTCATGGCACTCAAGCGTGCTGATGCTTCGCCCATCCGCTGGGCGCTTGATAACACGCCACCTATCCCTCCAGATGCCCAGTGGTGCACCTTCCTGCGCAACCACGACGAGCTCACTTTGGAGATGGTAACAGAAGAGGTACGCCAGTGGATGTGGGAGCAGTATGCCCCTGATCCCCGGATGCGCTTGAACCTGGGTATCCGTCGCCGCTTGGCACCCTTGTTGGATAACAACTTGCGGTTAATTGAGCTGGCAAATTCGCTTCTCTTCACTTTGCCAGGCTCACCCATCATCTACTACGGGGATGAGATTGGTATGGGTGATAACATCGAGCTGCCTGATCGTAATGGGGTGCGCACCCCCATGCAGTGGGATGCATCACCCTTTGCCGGTTTCTCACAAGCCGCCAGCTTGTACTCGCCGGTGGTTGACCGCCTTCCGTATGCTTACTCGGCTGTGAACGTAGCCGCTCAAAAAGCCGACCCAACTTCATTATGGCATACCCTCCAGAAGATGATCCTGCTTCGTAAACAGCATCCCGCTTTTGGCGAAGGTGACCTGAACTGGATTGATGGCGGCTCAGATGCAGTCCTGGCTTTTTGTCGCTCCACTACCCAGGAACGGCTGTTGGTAGTCCATAACCTGAGTCCGATTCCCCAGCAGGTGAGCCTCGAGCTGAATTTTCCCCAATTGAGGTGGACCGACCTGTTCCTAAACCAACCCTACATCGCCGTGCAGCACCAGCTTCAGCTCCACCTCGCTCCTTACCAATTCCTCTGGCTATACTAGCCTGTCAATGTAGGGGCGGGTCGCGACCCGCCCCTGCCGGATTGAGGGTGACTCGCATCCAATGGTAGGTTGGGTTGAGGGTGATGTTTTTCACCCGAAACCCAACTCTTTGCTCCTGATTGAAGGTGATGCATTTTCCCCCAAAAACCCATTATCTCCCTCATGTCCCAACTTCCAGTAGCATCATCAATGCAAAACCCATCATCGCTGCAAAAGTTGGAAGGTTGGTATTGCCTTCTCTCTGGCATTCAGGGATTAGCTCTTCTACCACCACATAAAACATTGCCCCGGCTGCGAAAGACATTGCATAAGGTAGGATGGGGGAAATTGCTATCACAGCTGCTGCACCGAACACTGCAGCAATCGGTTCCACCATTCCTGAAAACTGGCCATAAAAGAAACTTTTACCCATCGGCATCCCCTCCCGCCTGAGCGGCAGCGATATCGCCATACCCTCCGGGAAGTTTTGGATGCCAATCCCAACGGCTAAGGCGATTGCACTTGTCACGCTCACCTGATGGACCAGCAATCCCGCCGCTCCAAACGCTACCCCCACCGCCAGCCCCTCAGGGATGTTGTGCAGCGTCACTGCCAGCATGAGCAGGGTGCTCCGCTTCCAGCTGGTAGGGAGTCCTTCGGTATCCGCATCCGGGAAACCAAGATGCAGGTGGGGCAAAAGGCGGTCAACACTCCATAGCACGGCTCCGCCCAATAGGAATCCAACCACCGGTGGCACCCATACCGGGAGATTTCCACCCCGTGATAATTCCACCGATGGAGCCAATAGTGACCAATAAGAAGCCGCGATCATCACACCTGCCGCAAATCCAAGCATGGCGTTGAGGAACCGGGTACTCACGTTCCTGGTCAGGAACACGGTGCTCGCTCCGAGTGCTGTGATCGCCCAGGTGAATAAAGTGGCAAATAAAGCCTGAAGCACGGGGGAAAGGGTTAAGAAAGTATTCATCAGTAACAGACCGCCTGAAGGTAAAGGTAGTTAACCCGAAAATTGACCCCTGAATTATATAGAGATAATCACCGCTTGTATAGAGAGCTTGTTTTACTGCCAGATGTAGGTTGGGGTTGAGGGGCTTGGTTTTTCACCCGAAACCCAACTCTTTGCTCCTGAGCGATGGTGATGCTTTCTCCCCCGAAACCCAACAAATCCCTTAAATAAATCTAGCGGCGGATCTCACTTACTCAAGGGAATACTAATCCACTGTCCGCTGATTAATTTCCCGCCTCCTCATCACTCAAACGCTACCCGCCCGGTTTATTCTCCTCGAATAATGTCGGCGCGCCTTGGCCCGGTTCCCGCACGACTCCATCGAGCACCATCTGCGTGAATGGTTCTTGCTCAGGTCGATGAACAAATATCCGCAGCCCCGATCATCTTCGCACTCCCTCACCCATTCCACTTTTTCAGAGGTAAGCAGCTCCGCTGCTGCAAACGCAACCTCCCACAGGATAATTTCTGAGCCTTCCCCTTCGGGTTTCCATTCCCATTTGAAGGTATCCTCATTTGACGCTAATTGCCTGTGAGTAGTGGCTTCTTGCACAAGTGCGTTCAGCTGTGCCAGGTCGTTTGAGGAGATTGGCCTGCCGTTGTAACGGTCTGAGAAGATATGGTAAATGGCTTCCCGTGCTTGGATCGCCGATAGGTACGCCTGTTGGGTTAGCTCGGGATACTTTATCGCTAACCGTGACAGTCTTTTAGCTCTTTCTTCCGGTAACACCCCCGCAGCCCTTCCCCACGCAACCAGGTCAGCAAAGTTGTGTAAATTTTCTTCGGAGGTCTCGCTCGCATGCCAGTTGCTGGTATTGGCGAAATCCAGGCAAATATTTCCGGAATCCAGGTCAAATGAATATTCGTTCATTTTTTTCCTAACCTTCTAACACCACTTGACAGGTTATATTATTTATGCTACCATATAACCATCAATACAATTATAGCAGGTTACTATACGGAAGTCAAGTGTAACCTGTATCGATATAGGTTCAAAGGAACGATTGAGAGGTGTGTCATGATTAGGATTGGATTTGACCCCATGTTGGATGCAGAGCAGCGCAATCAAGTTTTGATTAAAGAAGTCGAGCTTTACCGGATGGCGCAGGAGGGGATGCCACAGCATCAACCTAGGGTCGGCAGCAGATTTCGCCTCCTTGCTATGCTCGGGAAAGAAATGGTTTCCCTGGGTGCTAGTCTGGAAGCCCGCTATGGTGATAAGCCGGACTGGCAGGATAGTATGAATACCCAAAGCAATCCCGATGGGTGCTCATCATAAGGGGGAAGCCATGAAATCTCGCATTTGGTTGGCCTTATTTACACTCTATATCGCCTGGGGTACCACCTACCTGGCAATACGTTTTGCCGTCGAAACCATCCCTCCATTTTATATGACCGGTACACGCTTCCTGGTGGCGGGAGTAGTCTTGTATATCTGGCGCCGTCTGGCCGGTGACCCGGCTCCCACCCGCGTTCAGTGGCGTTCGGCGATCATCATCGGCAGTCTGTTACTCGTGGGTGGAATCGGTGGCGTCAGCCTGGCTGAAAAATATGTCCCCTCAGGCATCGCCGCCCTGGTTGTAGCCGCCACTCCCCTTTGGGTGGTGTTGATCGACGCATTGCGACCGGGTGGAGAGCGCCCAACCTGGCGCTCCCTGGCAGGTGTCCTGCTTGGAATAGCTGGTATTTTCATCCTGGTCGATCCGGGTAATACGCCAGGACGGCAGGCTGGTTATAGTCTCTTGGGTGTCGTACTTATCCTGGTGGCTACGCTTTTCTGGGCGATTGGGTCAATTTACAGTCATACAGTCCAGCTGCCCGCCTCACCGCTCCTGGGCACCGGGATGGAATTACTGGCAGGCGCTGCCGGCTCTTACTTGATCGGATTGTTGCTGGGAGAAACCCGCCAGTTGGATATTTCATCCATCAGCCTGAGGTCACTGTCAGGGTTGGGTTATCTAATACTGGTTGGCTCGCTGGTGGGATTTGTGTGCTACACCTGGCTCCTGCGTGTTGCACCCACACCGCTGGTCGTGACGTATGCCTATGTCAACCCTCTGGTGGCGGTGGTGCTGGGCAGCTTGGTCGTCGGCGAGGCGCTTACGCCGCGGGTATTGGTCGCAGCGCCGTTAATTTTGATGGCTGTCGGTTTGATCCATTGGCGCCAGTCCAAAAAAGAGCCGGATCGAGTTCCCTCCATCGCTGTCCATGCCCCAGCCGGGGAGGATTAATTAGCCCTTTAATCCAATAGAATTGCTTCTATCGCCGATATCAGTCGAATAGTGATCGGGTGGGGTTGTAATCTGAACCCCACCCCAATGTATTCTTCCAGACTATACAGAGTAGTCATTGTCTGGGGTCATCCGATTTGTACTCCAACCAAATTGGGGTGTTGCTGCTCCAATCGGAACTCAACTTATCTATATTCTGATACGCAATCGCCTCCCTTTTCCAACAATTCGTTAACCAATTGGTTCCTTTTCCCACCCATCCGGGAACCGCGCAATGCTCCATTCCTCAGGTGGCAGCCACTTTTCCCAGCCATCACAGAATGGGGCTGTCTGCGCGTTGAGCTTGGCGATCACTCGCGCCCCTTCCGCTCGTATCGACTGTGCCTCCTCCTGGGAGTACACCCCACGCCTTTCGGCTTCTGCAAATTCATCCTCATCCTTCCACCGCCAGCTAGACAGGTCGGGGCTGATGACGATATCTAAAATTTGGTCCATGCTATCGAATCCGATGTTTGTGCGTCGCATGGGTTCTTGCAAATGCACATACCAGCAGCGTTGGATTCGCCGACCTGCCTCCCACATGATATCGATGGAATGAGCCGCACCTGGTTCAACCAGGCTGAGCACGTCCGTTTCAGTCCATTCGCTATCGACCAATTGGACCTGCGGGGTTAACAAATCCTGGACCGTCGGTCGATGCGCCCAACGTCTCACCGGCGTCCCCGCCCGCCAATACGTTGCCACCAGGTCCGGAGAATCGCGCACGACATATTCCGGGCATGCCCACCACAGCTCTTCCTTCCAAATCCCCCGCATCACCACGCTGGTGCCAGCGCTCCATCGAGTGAACATTGCACCTCCATTGTTGATCAAATCAGGCTTTATTCATCGGTAGGTTTGTGCCGCAGTACGGGCAGTTCGCCGATTGCGGTCCGGTCCATTTCACCTCATGCCCTCTGATCGGCCCATTACAGCTTGGGCACACCTGGGGCAGTAATTCGATCCGGTGTTCTGGTGGAGCAGGGGGCGTCACGATCGGGGTAGATTCAGCAGGTACGCTTCCCGGGTTTACTTCCTCAACTGCAGCCGGTTCTTCATATGCATCGGGTACGAAACGCTGCAAAACTCCTTCGTAGATCGCACTGATCGCTATCAAAACCAGGATACCTGGGAAAATTGAGTTCCTTGTTATAAGTACATATAATCCCACCAACCAGATCACGATATGCAGGCTGCGCCAGATCCCTACCAGCTCCTTCTTTGACCTATTGCGGTTCATATATACACCTTGATTATCATTGATCGAACAAATCCCGCTGATTACTATACATCAAGTCTTGGAAATTGCAAAGAATTCATGCTCAGCTTAACCCCGAATTTTTAAAAGAAATAATTATAGTCTCGGAAACCACCCGGGGATCCGGTCTTTGTAGGCCAGCCATTCTTCCCCGAATTCCTGTGTCAGAGCTTGATCTTCCTTGTGTGCCCTGTAGATCAGCCCAAGCATCATCACCGCAAGCACGAGCATCGTCCAGGTGAGATACATCAATAGCGCCCCCCACATCGCCAGGATGACCGCCAGGTACATGGGGTGTCTGATAGTTGCATATGGTCCCAGTGTGATCAGCTCGTGGTCCTGGTGCAGCCTCACGCCAAACCCACTCGAAGCGTTGAAGTTTTTTCCGAGAGTTCGCAGCCCCCAAATGTATAACGCGAGGCTGGGGAGGAACACAACCGCTCCCACTACCAGGGTAACCAATCTGAGCATCCAAGGCAGCTGGATTGGAAGGGGTTTCCAAAATATGGTTCCGAGGAAAATAAAAATAATTGTGGCGAAGATCAGGTAGCGTGATCGCAGCACCTGCCTCGCCGAGCCGGTCGTGAGCCCAGCACGGCGTGATTGCGCCAGCAGGATGTTGTAATTTGCATATGCCAGCGTTGCCAGCCCGGTAATTGCCCCCAGCCATTCCAAAACAATTATGATGGTCTCAATCTGAGCAGGCATATCTTATGCGTGTAGTCGAGTAACTAGAGTTGAAAAATATTCCCTATTGAACCAGATTCAATGGGTTTACGGATTGAAGTAGCGATACAGTGATCACCATGATTTTAATCCGAAATAACCCCAGATACCAGTCTACCTCTTTGTTACCGCCGCCTGACAGGGGCCTGCGCTGAAGAATTTCCGGTGTTAAACATCTCGGCGCCTAACCTGAAGCCAACCGCTTCTAGGCGCGGAGAGAACATGGGACGGATGCCTGTCGGTCTAAAATTCCCAATAACTTCACCTTCAGATGTGACGCCCGTCTGTTCATACTTAAATATGTCGCTCATCACGATGGTTTCCCCCTCCATCCCGGCAACTTCAGAAATTGCGGTAATTTTCCGTGGCCCATTCTTAAATCGAGTTTGTTGCACGATCAGATCGACAGCCGATGCAATTTGCTGCCGGATGACTTTTAACGGCAGCTCCATCCCCGCCATGAGTACCATCGTTTCCAGACGTAAGAGCGCATCACGCGGGCTATTGGCATGCAAGGTGGTCAATGATCCATCATGACCTGTGTTCATCGCCTGTAACATATCTAGCGCTTCACCCCCGCGGCATTCGCCCACAATGATCCGGTCCGGGCGCATGCGTAATGCGTTCCGCACCATATCACGGATGGTTACCTCGCCACGGCCATCGATGTTGGGTGGTCTGGCTTCCATCCTGACGATATGTTTTTGATCCAGGCGCAGCTCAGCCGAATCTTCGATGGTCACCACACGCTCTACCTCTGGAATAAAACCAGACAGCACATTGAGTAAAGTAGTTTTACCTGAACCTGTTCCTCCAGACACGAGGATATTCAGTCTGCCCAAAACACAAGCCCGCAGAAAATCAGACATCATGCGAGTGAGTGAATCATACTCAATCAAATCATCGATCGTCAGCTTTGTCTTGCTGAATTTACGGATGGTTAGCATCGGACCATCGATGGCTACCGGTGGGATTACAGCATTCACCCGCGATCCATCGGGTAAACGCGCATCTACCATCGGACTGTCACTGTCAACCCGGCGGCCAAGTGGAGCAATGATCCGCTCGATTATCCGTAGGATATGGTTATCATTATCAAATTTTACATTCGTCTCAATCAGCTTACCTTTGCGTTCGATATATACGAGTTTAGGACGGTTGACCATCACCTCGCTTATTTCTGGCTCGTCGAGCAGTGGCTGGATTGGACCATAACCGATCAAATCATCCAAAATCTCCCGAAAAAGCTGTACGCGCACATTTTCCGGTAGTTTTAAACCCGTTTGTTCAAAAGCTTTGTTCAAGCTCTCATTAACAAGTGCAGTTCGTTCGTTGGACGAGGTTGATGCCTGGTTGAAATCCCGCGATACTGAATTAATTAGATATGCCTTAAGCTTGACCATGTTCGGGTCATGCAAGTAGGAGCTGTCGGTTTCCATCGGTTTATCCATATGCAGTCTCTCGCCTATTCTGATTTTTCTTGCACTTCATTGATCGGCATCAGCCACACGATGTGCTCGCGGTTGACCGCCAGGAAGTCGCTGGTATAGAGCACCTCCCCATTCGGATTATAAATTTCCGCATTGGTCACAGCGATGAAACGACAATCGATATTAAGCTCATCGCTCAGACGATCACCCTTGCGCACGTGCACATATCCTCGGATGTCGTGTGTCTTGGTTTGGATGCGAGATAGGATCCTATCCTTTGATATAACTTCCGTAAAAAATTTGCCCTTGTCGTCATATTCAAAAACCATGGTTAATCTCCTGGATTTTTCCATTAGAGTCAACTATTTATTTGATGAATTATTTCACTTGGAGAGATACCTTTAAGGGATCGCATTGGGGCAATCATACCTTGGTTGGTGCCTTATGAACGGATTGCTTACAATTAAGCAAGCTATTCTTAATTTATTGTTTCATGGGCTGGTTTAAATTAGCTATTAAGAAAGCTTTATTTCCACTGGAAAGTACAACAAACACGGTTCAGCAATCACCCAAACCTCTGTTCTTATGATGGCGCTTACGGCCCAATTCCTAGTTTAAAAATGTTCCCCGTACGCGTCAATGCCCACACGTTGCCCTGGGGATCCTGCTCGATATCCACAATCCATCTGTACCCGGCAATGTCGGTGGTAATGGGCTGCCATTCAAATCCATCACGCAGCGCAGTAAATTCTCCCCCCAGCACAAGTTGCCCTGTTTGCAGCGTACTCATCGCATAAATACCACCCGTGAGCGGCGGAGTAGCTACGCGGTTCCATTGTGTGCCATCCCATCGGAATAAGGCACCCCTTGAATCCGATTGGTCCCGCGCTACTTCGATCCCCCCTACCCAGATCGTACCATCCACCGCCTGGTCAAGTGAATACAGGTGGTCGGCACCGGGCAGCACCGTCCTCAACCAGGTGGCGCCATCCCAGTGGAATACCATCGCCCCCAGGTCAGAACCACCCGCAGCATATACGTCGTTGGGGCTAACTTCGAGCACAGCATTCAGCCCGCAGTTGCAATCAGGAAGATCATTTATTTCCACCAGGTCGGTCCCATTCCAGTGCAGCGCATATGCACTGCTCTTTCCGTCAATCCCCTGCCTGGCTCCTACCATCCAAACATCATCAAAGGATGAAGAATCCACCGCATATAACACCAGCGTCGAACCGCCTGGTCCTTCACCGGGTCCATGATATGGCAATACTTCGCTCCAAACATTCCCGTTCCTCTTCAACACTTCACCCCCATCTCCCACCGACCAACCACTCGTCATGCTGGAAATATTTATGTCGTATAACGGGTGAGTGGCTGGTGAGATTAATTCCTTCCATACCGATCCTTCTTTGTGAAAGATGATGCCATCATCCCCCACTGTCCAGGTTTGTCCATCTGGGCTAAAGCTCATTGCATTCAATGGGATGGAATAAGAGATCTGGCACAAACCCGGAGTTCCAGCTGCATCCTGGCAGATCCAATGATTGGGTGAGGTCACCACACTCCCGAAAAATGGGTTGGGAACGAGCTTATAGCTCGCCAGCACTTCCTCGGCAGCTTGTGTGCAGGCGTCATGGTCAGATCCTGGCGACATCTGGTAGCATGTCTGGTCCTCCCCTTCGCCGGTGCAATAGTTGGCAAACAGCAGCTCCCCTGCCTCGCTTACCCGCGCGATTTGGAATGTCGTTGCGCCAATCGGTCGGCTGTACTGTTCCACCTCATAACCTTCAGCACCCTTTCCCACCGATGGCTCCAGCCTGCAGTCGTATATCGCCCGGTTGTTGAGCGAATAACCCATGGAAGCGGTGGGGTAATATGAATTCAACCTCCAGGCTGTTGGATCGTACGCCATCGATACCAGGTTATTGGGTTTAACCTGTTGAGAATAAGTCGGGCGGTCGATCAGCATTTCACTGGTAAGTATGGTCGGGTTGGAAATTTCTCTCGCACCTTGAGTGCTCACCGGTGTGGATGTATTGCGTGGTGTGCGTGTTGGCTTGGGAGGCGTCGTTGGCGCAGGGGTCCAGGTCGGCAGCATCAGGTTGCGCGGTGTTCTGCTTGGTTGGATCATCGTAGGTGTGGCCAGAGAGGACGTGGATATAGTCGCAGGAGTTGCACAGCTTGCCAGTAATAATCCGATGCCCACAATGGCGATGCTCAATCGCTTCAAGGCTTGCCTCCCAGCTGGTTGCGGATCATTTCGGCATTCTTTTGCAGCTCATTGGCTGATGGGCGTGTGAAATAAGCCGGGCTGAACCATAGGGTATGCCCATCTCCGGAGAAGCGTGGGACTATATGCAGGTGGATATGCATCACCGACTGCCCGGCACTTTGCCCATCAGCCAGTAACAGGTTCACTCCCTCACATCTTATCCCGCTCATGCGCATAGCAGCATCCACAAGTTTACCTACCTTGAAAATATGCCCGGCTGTTTCTTCATTCAGGTCTGCAAGCGTTGCCGCATGCATGATGGGTACAACCACTACGTGCCCTGGGTTCACCGGGTGGATATCCATGAATGCTGCGCACTCGTCGTCACGGTGTACAAAATTTGCCGGTGCTTTGCCGGCGATAATGTCACAAAAGATGCAAGTCGTCATCGAAAGACCATCATCGTAGTAGGATGAGCTTGGATTTTATCAGATGACAATCGGTTAATTGTTTATCGATAATGGAGCAAGGATGGTTATACAATGTTCGCTACTTCCAACGCCATGGCGATATCCTCAGCGATCATCCGCTGCTTGCTCTTCTCGATGCCGTAGCTCGCTCCCGCCTGCAGGTAGGATGGAAAGACCCTTCTACCCCGGTAGCAGAACTCCCCCGCGCGTATCTTATAAGTAGATCCTGCCGGCACCACCCGCGGCTCCCTCTGTCGTCTGGCAATCGCGTTCACCGCCTTGATCGCCACATCGCCCATAAGCAAGAAAGCTTTTATGTTGGGGAAGAGCTCGATCTCGCGCTCTAGCAGCGATGAGCAATGTGCGATTGTACTGGTGTTGACAGCATATTCATACTTTCCGCACTTGACCGCTGTAGTCAGGTAGATTCCCTGCTGCAGCAGATCCTGTACAGTGGTCACTTTAGCGCCTGCTTCCTGGAATGCATGCACGGTGGTACGGGCGAACAATGCTTCACACGAACCGTAATAATAGTCTTTCGCCTCATTTGGGGCAGTCTCCGAGATGACCATAATCCTGATCGATGTGGGGTCGATGTCCAGCTCGGGTACAAGGTAGCTTTCCTGCCGTGCATCCGCGCAAGGGAAATCGATACATTGGACGTAATCACGAATTCGCATGAGTTTTCTCCGCCTATTTCCCTTCTTCCACGATTTGCACCACCATCCTGGCAGCCTCGCCAACAAAATTGGTGCATTCGCTCACCTTCCCGCTCTCTTTAAATGCAATCTGACCCTCCGGCGTTCCCAGGTGAGCTCCGGTAAGCTCCAGGCA
The DNA here is from genome assembly GCA_963809615.1 of uncultured Chloroflexia bacterium. Taxonomy (GTDB): domain Bacteria; phylum Chloroflexota; class Anaerolineae; order Anaerolineales; family UBA4823; genus FEB-25. The sequence continues at coordinate 144,950 of CAWEKR010000007.1, read as the reverse complement.
GCTGATCGAATTATATTGAGCATTAAACTGGTCCAGGAAGTCGCTTACAGCCCGATAACATGGGTCAACACTCTCAACCGCTGACGTTCGCCCCAGGGTTAACCCGATTGCCATAATCCCTCCCGAAACAGCGCCACACATTCCTCCTGTGCGCGCCACACCGCTGCAAAAACCGGTGGCAATGCGGGGGATTAGCTCATTTTGTATATCATTATGCTCGGCGACCGCCAGCAGAACACTCTCCGCTCAATAATACCCACTCCTGAACAATTCTCGTGCCCGTTTATCTGTGTCGTATATCATTTATTCAATTTATCCCTTGTAATTTTTATAAATTATAGTTTTCCTTTGTGTCGGAGGGCATTCCCTTAGCGCACCATTGTGTCGGAGGGCGTTCCTTTAGCGCACCTTAGTGGTTATCTTTTAATTATTCTAACCTCTCAAATAAATCAACCCACTCCGGGTTCATCCCCTCGATCATCTTCAACCTCTGTTTTTTCGAGCTGCGCTTGATTTTTTTCTCACGCAGTCGTGCTGCCCCAGCATCTTCCACCAATTCATAATATACCAGCTTCGTCAGGTTCCAGGTGCGTGTGAATACGCCTCCATTGCCTGATCGGTGCTGTGATGCTCGGCGCTTTAAATTTCCCGTCCTTCCGGTGTAGAGCAGGCTGTGCTGCTCATCGGTCATGATATAAACGCAGAAACGAGAGTCGTCCATACTAGTCTTGGTCATAACGAAGAATTGATAAGGTTATTATACATTTATTATCTTCCGCTCGACCTTCTCTGCGCGATGGATTACTTTCTCCTCCCCAAACATTATTTATTCCGAGATATATACCTTTTTCTCCTCCCCCAAATATTTTTTTATTACGCGACGTATTTCTCTTTCTCCTCCCCCAAATATTTATTGCGCGACGTTTTTCTCTTTTTCCTTCCCCAAATATTTTTATATTTGGGGGAGGTGGGAGGGGGTAAAGTTGCTCTGAGTTGCTATTATCCGGTTTGATCTTGTTCCAAATTGGGTAAATGGCTTTGGATAATCCCTCGCAGTTTATTCCGCGAGTAAGGAACGCTTTCCTGCCATCCCGACCCAACTGCCTGATTTGCTTGACACCCTATCTTTACCATGATGGAATATGACTATTCCGGTCGAATAAGACCAATTATTATTATAAGTGTGGAGAGAATTTTGTTTTGGTATCTGGTGGGGGTACAGCCAGAGCCTCTTTGTTGGGCACTTATCTTTAAAATTAAAGATATTATGAGCCTGCATCGTAATTGTGATCCGGCGTAACCTTCACGAGACAAGGCACACACACTGTTGTGTGAAATATTTGCTGCACCTACCATGGTATCAGTTTATTAACTTTAGGAGAACTAAAAATGACTTATATTAATGTTCGTCACACCGTTAATGATTATGGAAAATGGCGCCCGTTATTTGACGCTGATGACACCAGACGTCGTGTAGCAGGTTCTACGGGGATTAATCAGGTTTATCGCGATGCAAAAGATCCAAATACTGTCACCCTGGTTATGGAATGGGACACTGAAATGAATGCTCAAAAATTCATAAATGATCCTGCATTAGGAATAGTGATGCAAAAAGCCGGAGTTATAGGGAAGCCTGAAGTCACATCGATCATTAAAAGTACTTAAGCTCGGTTCAAAATCTGAGTATTTACAAAGCCGCCCACCATTTCGCTTGGTAGGCGGCTTTTAAATTGATTAATCAGATTGATCGAAAATTATTATCCAGTGTGCCTTATGGGAGACCAAAAGCTAATTCTATCCGAGCTGCTATTGAGTTGAGGGTGAAGATACCAATCACGCACCACGCTCTTCAGCTTGGTTGTGCACCTCAACCTCCCGCACAATAACAATCCGCTGGTAAGCCAACCAAATTGCCATAAGGATCATAACGGCGCTGAACACTCCGAGCGCCCACATCCCCACACTGCCAAACAACAGCCCCCCAATGGCTGGCGATACCACCCGGGTTACGTTCTCCACCGAGGTGGAAACTCCCAGCATCCCACCGATCTCCTCCGGTGTGACAGCTTTGGAGATACTGCTCGCCAGGATCGTATTAGCGATCCAACCACCACCCACCAGGGGCAGGATGGCCAGTAACATGATCATATGGTTGGGGGTGATCGCCCATCCGGCATAACCAATAAACATCAGCCACAGTGACATGACTATGAGTTTCCCATCCTCGAACCGCTTGGTCAGAATTCTAATCCCCACGCCCTGTACAATCACAGCGTATAAGCCTATGAACATCAGGATTAAACCGGTGGTTTGTGTGTTGAGGTCTAGCCGGCGCTGGGCAAGTAGAGCAAAAACGATCTGGAACATGGAAAAAGCCATCATTAGGAAGAATCTTACCCACAGTAGCGGGCCAACTTTAGGCCGCTTGAGGGCATTGGTCAACGCGTTTAAGCTTACAGCTCGCCGATCCTGGTCCGGTAGAGATACACGGTTTTCCTTTGGGAGTGATTCGGGCAGGAAAAAGAAAATGGATATCAAGTTTATCAATGCCACACTGGCAGCAGCAAATGCAGGCACGTTATAACCCCATTGACTGAGGAACCCCCCCACGGCGGGTCCGATGATGAACCCCAACCCAAATGCAATTCCAATTACACCAAATCCACGTGAGCGGTTCTTTTCGTCCGTTACGTCACTGATGTATGCTTGTGCCACGGTGATATTGCCACCCGTGAGACCATCAATCATTCGGCTTAGGAATAGTATTCCTATAATGAATGTGTTTACATTCTGAGAACCGAATGCGTTTGCTAAAAAAGTACCCAACGGTTGGGCTAATCCCAACAGAACATAACCTGTGAACGTCCCTGCCACGCTCAGCAGCAGGATCAGCCGCCTACCATATCGATCGGAAAGTCGTCCCATCAATGGCGCACCTACCAACGACGCAGCTGCAAATGATGCTACCAGAATGCCTATCAGCAGTGGAGTGGCGCCAAAAGTCTCGGCATAATAGGGCAGTAACGGCAGTATCAAGCCGAACCCAAGCATATCCACAAATACGACTAAAAAAATATTGGCTAAACGACCGGTTTTTATCCCCATTTTTTCTTAACTGACCCCACATCCCAGCTGCTTAATACCACTCTTATTGGCCTGGCATCGCGCCTTTACCCTTTGATCTTGATATTCGCCAGGAATAGCCGCGCGCCCTCAAACCTCACCTACTTCAAGGCCGTCCGGCAAGATTTTCTTGATCAATTTCTCATTCCTTCTTTTATAGAAGGAATTTTATCGAGCCTGGTTATTACAACCCCCATAAACACCACCAATTGGATATATATTATCATATTATCAATTGTCTGACAACCCCTGAGTTTTACTTTGTAATCTAGCAGATCGCATGAAAAGTATTTCCTTACGCTCCGAAACTTTGCGGTATTACTTCCTTACCCTACGCTTTCCTTAAATCTTCTTAAACCCCTTGTGGAATAGAACATATGTGCTATAATTAGGGTGCGTTCAGATCTGATATGTTTAAATAAATGAACGCATCCGTATACCGGTTGGTCTTTACCGGTAAGTGTGTAACTACTCACTAATTTGTCATAAGAAAAAAATCTTGTAAAAAATCTGACAATTTGTTTAGAATGCATCCGCTAACCTGTGCCTGGTGTCCTTCCAGGTATCCGTTCTATATCCGTTTACAGAGCGTTATTCGTGCATTCGTATTCTTATTCGTGGATGGTTTCCTTATCAATTTTTGTATATACACTGATTGCCTATCGATAGTGAGTAATTGCATCAGTGTCCTTCTGTACAGATCAGTGCTCTTCTGTACCGATCGTTTTTTATCGGTATGATTTTTATCTGAATAGGATTTAATGACTCACAGCATCATACATCAGGTTGGTTAAATATAGAATTTCGAAATCGGATCAAATCATTGTCTTTGCAGAATCTCCCAGCTCTTCGGTGGGGAATCCCCACAGATTTTCGGGGAGCAATCTTCCCATGGCACCGCTCAAAATCTACCGTTTTTATCGATTATGGTCAGATTTCACATAACAGCACGAATTTGCCTGATTACCTGCCCTTCTCGATATGAGTTGAATTAATTCGTTTTTTTGTTTTTATTATTAATAATTCTTCACCCACCGATACACAATCACCCCCATTACCACCGCGAGAACGATCCAGACCAGAATGATTATTACTGCTGCTAACTTATTAACCGGCTTGCCTTGCGCCAACACCTCCTTGGCTTTTTCACGGCTCTCCGCCATCACTTCTTTCGGGATCATCTTAACTGCCAGGAATGCACCCAATGGCACTAGCACCAGGTCATCCAGGTATCCGATAATGGGTATCGGGTCAGGGATCAGGTCGATCGGGCTGAATGCATATCCCACGACTACTGCCGCAATCACCCGTGCATACCACGGAGTGCGCGGGTCTTTATATGCGAAATACAGGGCGTAGATTTCCAGTTTTAGTTGCTGCGCCCACCTCTTCCACCGGTCGATAAAGGATTCCATAACTGCCCTCAGTCAGATTATAATGTGAAACCAGTAGTCAAATCGCATCCCACGAAAATCCGCTCATGGACCTTAGAGAGATACAAATAATTCCACTAGATCCCGGGATTCACTTCCCTGCTGTCGCTGCTTTGCTGAACACCGTGGAATCCGAACCAAATACGCCTGAATCGCTGGCTGTATGGTACAACAAAGAGCTTAATGATCAGATCCGGTTTGCTGTTGCAGTTACGCCAGTGGGAGTCGTTCTTGGGTTCTATGGTCTTTACCACGCCAACACCAACCTGGACGTATATTTCGGCATGTACCCGGTCGTTGCTGGAGAAGTGTGGGGACACTGGCTGGGCAGCTTGCTTTATGATCACCTCATGGTTAAGGCTGCCATGCTGGGTGTGCGTACCCTCAGGACGATGGTCAGGCACAACTCTGAGAATGCTGCCATGACCGCCATTGATACGAAATTGGGTTATAAGCACACCCCCGTAACGTTGTTCATGGAGAAATGCTTTGAGCATGCCTGAGCTCAAGCTTGATGTCAAGTCCCAGCCTGCTGAGTCCTGGATCTCGCGAAATTGGATTTACGCTCCACTTTTGGTGTGCATCCTGATTATGCTCCCCAGGCTGATCTCACCCCAGTTTGGCTTGATGGATGACGGTCGTGCGCTCACCATTGCCCAGGGTCTCCTGCATGGGAAATTTGACCTGAGCTGGGATATCATCGCCGGCAGAGCCCGTCCAGTCTACTGGTTGGCTTTCGCTTTCTGGTATCTCCTTGTGGGTGGTCACCCATTTTGGTATTTCCTTGGCAACCTGGTCGTCTTTTCTGCCACCACCTTCCTGTTGATCCATTTGGTGGATGCGGTGGGTGGTACGAAGCTGCAAGCCCTGCTGACAGGTTTTATCTTCGTCTTTAGCACCTCTCTGATAGAAAATGTCTACACCCTGTCCAAGGCTGAAAATTTTCAGCTGTTGTTGATGGTCAGTGCCATGAGCCTGGCAATTCTTGCCGCTAGGTCTGCCCGGAGTGCCAGGTTTTGGCTCCTGCTGACGGCTTCCTCACTTTGCCTTCTGGTGGCATGTTTATCCAAAGAAAGTACCCTGCTTCTGCTGCCCATCAGCCTGGTATGGTGGGGTGTTGCCTGGTTGGGGAGGCTGAAACATTATGCCTCCGCTCCATTTGTCGAAAAGGTAAGTCGCTGCCTCGTGCTTTCTAGCCTTGTTAGCGGTCTGATCTTTTATCTAGGCCGTACACTCTTTTTATCCTCTTCGAAAATCCTGGGTGTGGGTCAGTCGTCAGAATTTTATTTCGACCGCGCCAGTATCCTCAACGGCATAATCCGTTGGGGCGGTTGGCTGCTGCGCGATTTCATTTGGCTTCTGCCCATGGCTCTCATCGTGCTAGTCTGGTGCCTGGTTAAAAGACGCCTGCCTCGATCTGGGCTGTGGTGGCTGGCAGGGGTCTGGATGGCATTTTGGCTCGGGATGTATATTCCCTGGCATTTTGCAGTCGAGTATTATCTGCTCCCATTCGCTGCCGGAACGGCGGTTTTATCCGCTGTCCTCCTGACTGAAATCCTGGATTTTATAAAACAATCCAGCCTCATCTGGAAAGGATTGGGCATTGCCAGCCTGGTTATTACCGGCTTGCTGCTATTAGTCACCCAGGCCAACAGTTTCACCGATGCTTCCATCCAGCTCGCGCAAGATTCAGCCAACGCCCGTTTGTTGGAATATGTGGCTAAAAATGCCCCTCAGGGTAGCCAGGTGGTGGTGAATATCCAGCTCGCCAACGAATATATAGAGCAGATGCAGCTTATGTTGGCAAATTATTACCACCGGCCCGACTTAAAGCTGGTCAGCTACCAGGGGGAGGATTTATCAAGCCTGAAGGATCAATCGCCTCCCCCCTATTTCGTGCTGGCTGAGCTGGTAAACCAGCCCAAAATGACCGTTCGCATGGGTCTCGACGAGCCTAGCTTGCAGGTGTGGAATGCCAGTGTCCTGCCGGCATTGTCATCCTGGCGTGAAGTCTATCAGGTGAGTGAGGACCCTCCGATCCTGACGGTCGATTTTCCCCGCCTGCTGTGCCCGGTGATCAACCGTGGGAATTACTGCACTGTCGGTTCTAAATTGGTCAATGACCAACGTTTACACTACCAATGGTCGGTCTTTACACCATAAAGGATCACTTTTGGAGATGCCTGATTGATTCACTGGTTTGTGATTGACCTAAGATGATAAAACCTGCCTTCCTCAAAGCTGAAGATCAATTCACTGTCGTCGGTCACGTATTTGGCACGCCTATGGTGGTTAAGGGTTGGACGGGTCTGCCAGTGCTCGAGCTGGGTAGCTGGATAGTCCTTACTTGTGTCGCCGGACGTAAGCAGCCTGATTGGTCTTTACGTAAGCGTCTCTCAGCCGGAGCAATCACCACCGCCATCATCCTGGGTTTTGAATGGTGCCATAACCTGGCCCATGCGGCGGTAGCATCAAGTATCGGGAAACCAGTGGATGCCATCCGCATCTTTTTCGGAACCCCATTACTGATCTACTATGATATCAATGATCAGCAGGTTGATCCCACTCAGCATATTTCCCGGGCAATGGGCGGACCTATTTTTAATGCATTGATGATACCGTTTGCCTGGCTTGCTAGGTGCTATTCCCAAGAAGGGACACTCTCGCATTATGTAGCAAATTTTGCTTTGGGTACGAATATGTTCATATCGATGGTCTCTCTGCTGCCAATCCCGGGCATAGACGGTGGACCAATTCTCAAGTGGTCACTTGTAGAAGCGGGTCGCACGCGTGCCGAAGCTGATGGAATTGTCAGAGGGGTTAACCTTGCCATGGGTAGCGGTTTGAGTGTGGCTGCAGGGGTCGCATTAAAGAAGCGGCGGAAATGGCTCGCAGCTGCTATTGCTGCCTTCGCTGCTACCTCCCTGGTCATTGGCTTGGGTCTGCTGAAAGAACAAAAATAATAAGCTCCTCCTAAAAGGAATTCCACACTCGGCGGCATTTTCTCTAAACATTGCTGATGAATAGCCAGCTTATTTGATACCTGCCTCCCTTATTTTTTCTATATCATCTGCATTTTTGGGAAAAACCTGCCTGTGTGGAGCATGGTTGCATTGGTAGCCATCACCCAACTAGTCACGAATCATGCGTTCACTCTTGCAATAGTTAGTAAACATTTTCAGGGATATGCGGCTAAATGAGTGTAAAATATCCCAGGCAGTGTGTGTTTGGCAGTAAATTGGAGGGTCATATGAGTGTGGTTAAATTCGTCTTGCAATTGCTTGGGTGGCTGGTAACAGTTGTTTTACAAGGGATTGCTTCGTACTTCTTTATCCTAATATTTAACATCATCTTTGCCGGGGTAGATTCCACTTCCCGCCTTGGATGGCTTGAATCGCTTTTTGTCATCTGGCTGGGTTATATCATCGGGATCAACCTGGTTGGGTCAGCCGCTTTACGTTGGGTATGGAAAGGTGTACGTCCGCTGACAATACAGCGGTTAATCGGTACCGCTATCGGTGCGCTTATCCCCATGCTCATCCTCCTTCCAATCGGGTTCAGCGTTCCGGTGGGCGATACCGGCACAAGTTTCTTTGACCTTGTTACCAACAACTGGCAGCCAATTCTCGCTTTGGCTTCATTGCTTATCGGCATCGTTGGTTTTTATGTCCCAGGGATGATCAACCCCCCATCCCCCCAAAAACAAGGCAATGCGTAAGCCTGTGCCCGAAATTGTCGCAGGAGTTCTTCATCATAGGCATTTCCATCCGAAGCTGCGTGCCACGAGCATTCATCCAGTATAATCGGAAGCAACTTCCAAATCCTGAACGTCTGATCCAAGGTAAAAACCATGAATAATCTGAAAGGGCAAGAGCCAGTAGATACTCCGAAGATCACAACGATCCAATGGTCGATTACTTCCCGATACATCATTGCAGTACTTTTTATCATTGCGCTGTTCGGGCTGTTTGTGTTTGTCTCGCCCATTGCCCGTGATTTGGCTGCAGCATTGCTGTTTGCCATTATATTGGATATACCCATCCGCTTTCTCGCCCGCCGGACCTCCCTGACCTACCGCAGATCCGCCCTTGTAGTATATCTTGTTGTATACGTCTCCTTGGCTTTGCTTCTGTTCGTTGGTTGGAAACTCGCGGTCAATTACCTGCAAGGCATGAATGCTGACTTATCCCAGGCTGCGGATACTTTACTCACTAAGCTGCAGGGAACCCCAAGTGGATCAGTAGCTGGAGGGCAATCCATTGGGGCTGTCGCAATTGAAGAGCTGGCTGCACTGTTGGCGGCTACGGTCAGGTATCTGCTTGGGATGTTGAGTGCTCCGATTATTAACTACGCCCGGTTTGCCATCGTGGTTGTGAATGTCGGACTTTTCGTCTTTATCTCCAACCTGCTGATTTTCAGCGCCTACGCTGCCCGCGGCAGTCTGAGGAAATGGGTGCCCGATATCATTGACCGGGAGGTAACCATCCTGGTCTCGTATTTCGATCGCATCTGGGGTAATTACCTCGCCGGGATGGCTTTCTTCGTGCTCCTCTTGGGAGCCGGGTCGATCGTCGAGTTTTGGCTTTTAGGTGTACCATACCCGGTGGCTTTCGGGATCCTGACCGGCTTGATCTGTCTCCTCCCGCTAATCGGTGGTTTTCTCTCCGGTCTGGTAGTATTCATCCCTTGCTTGCTGCTCGGGTCCACCCGATTTACGACGATGGACCCCCTGGTTTTCGCTCTTTTAGTTACCTTGATCAATGACATTGTCTGCACGATATCCTATAACTTCGGTGCCTTGCCGGTCATTGGTAAATTGGTCCGGTTACCTTATTGGGTCACCTTTGCGGGCGTTTTGCTCGGGTTTGCTTTCAATAGTGTGTTACTGGCATTCCTGATCATCCCATTATTTAGCACAATACGGATCGTGTATACTTATTTCCTGGCGAAGATCATCGGTCGGGAGCCGTTCCCCGAAGTCGAAAAACCCGCTGGTCCGGCAAAAGGCTTCCTCAGCCAGTTCCTGTTGGACGAAAAGCCGCAATGATCCCTTGTCGGTATGTTCTACGATTCAAGCCCGTGATAACCGATCATTGGTAGCTCAATAATAAATGTCGGAAATTGACCCATGGGAGATATTATTCGACCCCCGGACGATGTTTATTGGCACTTCAGGCGGCTGAAGACCCACCACCAGGTGGGGGCGGAATACACCAGCTCGGAAGATGGTTTCCTGTACAGGGTAGACACTGAACGGCATATTTGCCGTCTAGTAGATGGTCAGGAGGTTGTGACGATTGACAGCCTGCCAAACCGGCTTCCTGCAGGAGCCCACGTGCTCACCGGCGTGGGATGGGGCTTCCACATGCACATCTCCACGTTCTACCAGCAGGTCATCGCCCGGTCGGGGGTGAAGGTGCAGAAGTAAAACCCCGGCTCTGCTAAATTGACTGCACAGCCGTCAGAATTGCGTTTCCTGTCCAATAGAAGTCATATGAGAGTTAAATCCCCTCTTTCCGGCATACGATTAGCATGTGCTCGCTGATTGCGACCGCACCAGGATGGGTGCAGGTCTGATAATGTGTCTCCAACCACAGCCGGTAGCGTAGGTCATCCTTCGCCAGCTGGTTCAGCTGCTTGCTATGATGGGTGCTGATGCCTTCCAGTCCTGCCAGCTCCAAAATTTCCACTCCTTCGCAGGTAAATTCCACACGAAGCTCCTCGGGCTGGTAGAAGTGGCAGGCTGTGAACCCATATCCACCCAGGTAGTCTCCCGTCTCCAGCAGCTGCTGGAAGTGAGGCATCTCGATCTCGTGCTGGAATTCCATCAGGATTACCACCATGACAGCCAGCTTCCCGATGACGGAAACGAGGATGGGGGCACCGCGTTTGGCAACCCGCACCAACTCAGACACTGCTTTCTGCCTGTCCTGCGGATCCAGAACGTGTGAGAGCGGACCACCGGTACATAAGACTGCATCGAAGGTCTCATCCTCGAAGCTGGAGAGGTCCACGATGGATCCGCAGGTGATCTGCTTCACCCTGGTCTTCAACCCCTGCCGGCTCACCTGGCGCCTGGCAAAATCCAGGTTTGCCTGTGTCGCGTCCAGCAGCACCAGGTCATATCCTTGCTTCGCCAGCTCGAGCGTATACCGCCCAGGTCCACCGCCAGCATCCAGGATAAAGCCAGTCTCAGGCAGGTACTTATCCAGGAAATGCAGGGTGGTGTCAAATTCTAGCCGGTGGTAGGCATTCTTCACCAGGCGGCGCCATTCTGCCCTCACCTGACCCGAATAAAACTCCTTGACCAGCGAATCAGTCATCGTTGAAATAGAGCTGTAATCCTAATAAGATGTCCGGAGGAAGCATATGCATGATCGAACTATGGTCTATGGTAGACTATAAATGAAAAATGGGAAAGCACGCGACTGTCAGCATGCCCTCCCACCTTAGATTAAAACCTACCAACATCTGCGATCATTCCATAACGTTCGGAATAGTCGCCCTTGATTTATAAAATATAACTTGAACTTGCGTTGAAACCTTAAGCACCAAGACCAGAGGAAGGTTTGTTTTTCTTTTCATCCTTGAGCTTGCGCTTTTCCTTCAGCGTGTGTTGAGGTTTCTTTTTCTGTTGCTTTCTGCCTTTATCCGCTTTTCCCGATCCAGCCATATGTGATTCTCCTATTTTGGGATAATCTAAATTATAGCATGGCATCCGATTTGCGTGAGGTTGTTACCGGCATTTCTGCCCTGCCTTCAGCCCACAGCTGCCACACCAAGATCAGCTCATCCAGCTTGGCAATCGGCGCAAGTGGAGCCGACCATATCCCCGATTGTGCGCTGATGATAACATACAGTACGATGGTCAGGATAGTGTAGCCGATAAACAGCGGTCGCACTAACCTGCGCAGACTGTCGGGCATCCCAAGCGGCAGGTACAGGAGACCGAGCAATCCCAGGTACCCAATGGCATTAAATAGAAAGAAGGTGAACAGTTTATCTGGTCCAGATAATGTGAAACCTGGTCCCGTGGTATAGAAGTAAACGTGAATCCCTGCCGTGATCAGGGTGAGTATGATAATTAAAGTGCGTCGCATAATCTAACCTCCTTGGCGATATGGAAAGGACACATTCGTACTGGATAACCTTTTAGATCTAGAAACTCCTGCGTTTTTTTAGATATTTGACGGTCATAACATGAACTCGTTTTCCGACCGTACAGGAGACATTTATGGCTTCCCTTTATAGCTCCGTGTCTGTCCATTAAATACGTTCGTTACCAAGCATTAGATGCACCCATGCGGCTGGATGTTGCATACTGGAGTGAGAACTTTCGACTAAAAGAGGCGGTGAGCAGTTAAAGGTCAGAGAGCTGGTATGAACGATAAATGTTTTCAAGGATTATATAAATCGATGCCTCCAGCAGAATTTTGTCAGCATGGTTTGATTCCCAAGACCAGGTGGCACACTGAAAAGGCCGGAAGCCAGGAATGGTTACGGGTTGAATCAAAAACTGCACTTTCACTCCCAGCGAAATGTTTTAATCGAGATGAGGATACCCAGCACAAGAATCACAAGTAGCACCAGCACCTCGGTCACGTGCTTACTCCATGGGTCGCCGATCCATAATCCGCGTAGCAGATTGACCACATAAGTAAGTGGCAGAAAGTTGGCGACCTTTTTGATCGTTTCGGGTAAAAGCTCGCGCGGGAAACCTGCCCCGGAGAGAAACAACATCGGGTACAGGATCACCATCCCCACCACCTGGGCAGTTCGGGCTGTAGGCATCAGCCCGGCGAGGATAAATCCGAGGGCAAAGAAACTCAGCATGCTCAACACAAACCCCCCCAAGACACTGAGAGCGTTGCCCTCAAAGTGCATATCGTAAACCAGTCTTCCCGCAACGATGAGCAGGAGCATTCCTAGCAGGGTCATTATAAAAAGGACGATTACCTGTGCCACCAGGATGGTAAAAGGGCTTATGGGAGTGGTGCGCAGGCGGCGCAGAACACCATTTTCGCGATAGGCAGTGATGGTGATGGTGAGACCGAGCAGGCTTGTTGTGGCTATAATCATGGCCGTATAAGCCGGAACGGAAATATCCACAGTGCCTCGACCGTTAAAATAAGGTGATGGAATGTTGCCATAGATCGATCCGAACAAGAACAACATCATCAGCGGGAAGATCAAGGTAAAAAAAGCACCTAAAGGCTCGCGTAGGAAGAGCTTTGTCTCCATCCAGGTCATTTTATACAGACTTTTCATTTGGTGCCTCAATCTTTCATTTCACGTCCGGTCAGTTTCAAGAATACCTCCTCGAGGGTGGACTGCTCGGAGCGAAGGTTTCGAAACGGAATATTCAGCTTGGCGAGGAGCAAAACGACTTCACTGACCAGGCTCGATTGGTTTGAATCTCCATAGACGGTCACTCTTTCTCCCTGGATGTCCAGGCGCCCAATTTGATTGATCGATTTTATAACCTCAGGGGACAGAGGGTTTTCCACTGTGAACATCAGGCTTTCCCCGCATCCATGGAGGCGGAGAAGCTCAGTGGGAGTCTCATTGGCGACGATATGACCGTGATCGAGGATGGCAACCCGGTCACATAAGTGTTCGGCTTCCTCCATGTAATGAGTGGTAAGGAGAATGGTTTTGCCCCGCTCACGCACATTGCGCACCAAGTCCCAAATAACATGCCGGGCTTGAGGGTCTAAACCCGTAGTCAGCTCGTCCAAAAAAATCAGCTGAGGGTCGGGGAGGAGCGCAAGGGCAATAAACAAGCGCTGCTTCTGCCCACCAGAGAGCTTGCCAAAGGGGGTATTGCGCTTCTCATCCAATCCAAGCTGCAGCATTAACTGCTCCCAATTGGCAGGGTTGGGATAAAAGGAGCTATATAGGTCCAAAGCCTCCCAGACTTTCATCCGCTCAGGCAGGTTGGACTGCTGCAGCTGCATACCGGTGTTGAGGTGGAGGAAGTGACTCGCTTGCTGCGGATCGATCCCAAGGACGGTTACCTTACCCTGGTCGGGTGTGCGTAAACCCTCCAAACACTCAATCGTAGTTGTTTTCCCGGCGCCGTTTGGCCCAACCATGCCGAAGATCTCGCCTTCATGCACCTCAAAACTGATCTCATCGACGGCGACGGTCGTCGCATAGGTCTTACGTAAACCTTCAACTTTCACGATCGGGTCCATATATTCACCTGATACCTGTTTTATCCTGTGTTCTCTTACTGCTGAAGAGATAATCGTGTGGATCTTTGACCTTGGATGACCATCTTTTAATACAATATATCACTTTATAGACCGTCGTTATTCACCATAAAATCGATTAATGGCGTGATTTCAGCTTTCAGCTCTATAATATAGCATTCCGACTGAAAAATCAGGCCCCAAAAGGGGTATTAAGGGGGTAATTTGGAAGGGTATCTAGCAATGGCAATCCGATGCGAGTGGTAAGGTGCAGCCCAGGATATTATCCTTCCTCCGCTACCGTATTGAGTAATATATCGTAAATGCTTTCTTTACAATATTGAGAATATCAGCAATCTTGGGGATGATTTCCAGAGTATTGCGGAACAGATTTACTGCCGCGGAGAAATCCAACCCGTTAATCGATGCAGCCCTTTCCAGGAAGGCAACATAGAATCGCGACCAGCTGTAGGATGGTGACCCAATTGATCGGGTGGGGAGCATCGATTTACTTACCCCTGAAGGGACCAGTTTTCTAAAAACCGATAATGGGTGGAAGGGATGTGGATGGCAGATTCTGAGCCGGTATCGGCGATCCCGGTATCGCTCATAAAAAACTTGTGATATTTCGGACGGAGATCGACCTCTACAACAATAGATCAGACCATTTCATTAACCCTGGAAAATGGTTGGACGGAAAAGAGCTAAGCTTTCAAACCAGCAAAAAAGGTTTCATGGGAGCCCATTGTTCAGCCCATGCTTTTGGGACCAGCTCGTTCACGATCATGGCAGGGAAGCTTGCTGCCATCATTGCCCTATCTTCACGCTCAAGGTTATACAGGACGAATGGGACGACCCAATAGGGAGGCTGAGAATTCTCCTGGCTGTGTTTGCCACTAGCTTCACTGATACGTCTCTGGTCTTCCGGAGCCATAACCGCATTGAGCGTGTCCTTCGAAAAGAAGTGTTCTTCCAGCTGGATATGCGGCGCCCAAATCTCAGAAATTTTGCGTAGGGTTTCGACGATGATTATCAATCCCTTGTGGTTATCATCGGAAAGGTTGGCAATTGCCGCAGGAAGAGGCGCGAGGAGCCTTTCAACATCATTGTGGTCACTGGCTAACTTCGCATATGGCGCAGAGGGAATTACCTGCCGAAATTCAGGAAAGGCAATTATATCTTCACTCGTGTGATGTGAATCCAAAACGGATACCAGGCTGTGCGTATAGCTGGAATAACCGAGTAGAGACTGAGGCTGTGAAAACCCTGACTGCAAATACTCTCTCCCTTTGACCAAACACACATCGAGCCCCCGCGTGATAACCTTGTGGATGCGGATCAGGTCTGCTGCCAGGTTTGGCATGGATGGTTCCATAAATATTCTCCTATGTTAAATCGTCTAACAATCTCAAGTTCTCAGATCGGATTTCCTTTATATCTCCTTAGAGACGAACAGAAAATATTCGACTTAAGATGGATAAAGAATCGATGAAGATCTTAGCTCCCGCCTTTATCAAGGGTATATCTTGAATATACACCAGTCGCTGGCTGTTTACTGATGAATTGGTTTAATAATCCATGAGAATGACCCTACCACCGGTTGGTTCGACCAGAAAATTGTCATCTAAAAAGGCCGGAGGCGGAGCAGTGATCCGGGCACCCTGAGACAATCCGAATGAGCTCCGGATCAGGAACGTGAGTTTAGCCAGGAGAACGGTTAAGGGGTGCTTCATTTTATAGACGAATAGATAAAAAATGCAAGAAGGGCAATCCCAATCAAATACGGGATTATTACCGGCCGTACAGTGCGCCAGAAAAGGGCTTTAATCATCTCAGGCTTGCTCAAGTTACTGATGACCAGAGGCTCGATCGAGCCAGGTGTTATCGAAATTGCACCTTCGCTTTCCTGGAGCTTACCCAACACGAGGATTTCTTCTTCAAGGGCAAGCAGGCGTTCATAAACGCGTAGCTTGCGATTAAAACCTAAAAAGTTCTTGGTCTTTATGCCCATTTCTTGTAAGGTGGTTTTCTTCGCCAGATCGAGGTTTTCGAGGACGGATTCATTACTCAGCACCAAGTCGGAATTGTTGTCCTGGATTTTTATCCTTCCGGTCATGTCATCAACTTCTATATTTCCGGATGACTGTTTATGCATCGTCCTCCAGCGACCTCCACCTCTCCCACTGCTCTGATACTCTTTAACTTCCAGCTGCCAATAGGCACAGTCGGAGTGGTTGAGTAGGCTTTTTATGGGAGTCCCTTTAACTTTCCCGGTCACTTCAACCCAACCCTTTCCGGGAAGGGCGCTGATCCAGGTAATGGGTATACGCCAACCCAAAAAGAGCTTCCATAGGGTGCCGGCAGAATAAATTAACGGACCGACGATCCACATGCCTATAAAAAGCCAGAACATCCAGGTATTCAAAGATTTTTCCCCTAATACGATAGTAAGAATCCCTGCGGTTAGTGGTATTTATCCACTACTGAGCTAGATGATACTAAGATGAGGCGCTGAGCGGAATTATTATAGCATGGTAAAGAACTTTCCATCGCGAGCGAAGTCACGCAGCCAGATGCGTGACCCACTCCGCTGGAAGATAGGGAGGATAGAAGAGCAAGCGCTGGCTGGATATCGGAATAGGCACACAACAAGCAAATTAAGGTACAATTTGGCGAATTATTACAGGAAAAAGTTTGTTCTGCTACATTGATCAACCTAGTTGCTAATCAGGATTGCACTTTATGGACATCTATTACAACACTGCCAAAGGGATCATCCGCATATTCCAAACGATATTTTTGCAGGACTGCCGGGTGTGTGGAGAGATCAGCCTGCCGTGGGGCGCCAAAATCATTGCCGGCAACCATCCCAACGCAACGGATGGCCTCTTCCTTCCATTTGTGTTCCGTGAAAAGCTGCATTTCTTCATCCAGGACGATTTGTTCGACCTCCCATTCATAGGCTGGTTGCTGACCAAAAGCAAGCAAATCAGGGTGCTGGCGGATAATAAGCTGCTGGCTTTAGCGCAGGCAGAACACCTGATAAAGCAGAATAAAGTGATTGCTATCTTCCCGGAAGCGCGCCTAAACCCGCAACATCAGCTCTTTCGGAGTGGCACTGGTGCGGTAAGGCTATCGGTGGATACTGGAGCGCCGATCATCCCGGTGGGTTTCTATGTCCCTGCAAAGAACCTTCGCCACATCGAACGAGAAAAGAATGGCAGAATATCGAAGGGAGACTGGCAGACTCATGGTCATTGCTACCTGCATATCGGCTCACCCTGGCTGCCTGGAAAAGAGATTGACCCACCGGTAAAGGTTGCTGACCTGCGTGCCCTAACCAAGCAATTGATGGAATCGATAGAGACCCTGGCCTATATGGCACGCCGGGACTGCGCCAGGGAGACTGGACAGTCGGTCGATGCCATATCCAATGGCGGTTGATGGTAGTAAGAAATTTCTACAGATAAACCAATAATAGAAGAGGTATTGCTCAGTATCTGGGGGATTCGTGAACTGGTAGGAGCCTTAGGCCCTAATTTGACACCTGAACGCTGGCGATTCCTCTCGGGTTTTGTGGTGGAACGCTGGCTGCCATCTTAGAAGAACCTGGCAGTGACAGCTGCAGATATGATGATGTTTTCTACGGATGGTCTGACCGGCTGGCTTGAGTTTGGGTAATTGATGCGATCATTGGAAAAAATGTACGCCTATCGGCACTATGTCGATACACGGATCAGATTTCTTCACTGGGTTAGAATTAAATCATTGTCAATCACCACCTAAGGATGGTTGTCGGCCACCGGAATGCACAGCCATGCATGAAGGTTCCCACCCAGCTTCCGGGTTAGTCGCTATCCGGATGATCGATTAAATCACTGTAGATGCATAATTCTTTGAGCTTGAGGAAATTAGGGATCAGCCGCTGACAATACTGGGGCAGGTGTGGCTCCTGCCAGTGCCGGCTAGATAATTGAATTGAAGGATGGCGAATGAGGGCAATTCGATTATCAAGGTGGCTGGATACGATTCGAGCGTTCCTCCAGGGAATAGAAGCCATCTTGCATTCTGTCAGTGCGCATGTATACATCCGGAATGTTCATCTCCGTGCATGGCAACGGTGCGTACCAGCATTGATAACCACTGACAGGTGTGTTAGCAATAAAATTACCAAAAGGCAGCGCTTTTACTTCGACAGTCGGGTAATCAGCTGGCAACAACCAGTTGCCAGCATATTTCGACAGGTCGTGTAACTTATAAATTCCGACCGCCTGATGGAGTACCAATATCAGGATAATGGAATACATCACAGGCTTAATTGTCCATTTCAACCGGGTCAGGCCAAAAATAACGATGGGAGCAGCCAATAAACAGAATGATATTACCAAGAAACCATATCCAAAGCGGACGTCCGGTGCGATGACAAACCAGTATGCTATCCCAATCCATCCAGTAATATATAAAACCGCATAGGGCAAAATTCTTTTTGGGTTATTTTTATTCAGCAATAGATACAGCCCAACCAAGAGGACGAACAGGATCATACCAATGCCAGTCCCAAGCAATACTAAACGATCGAAGGGTAGTTGATTGCCCCACCAGAGCGGAAGCCATTCTGCATAGGATTTACTTAAGACCATTTGTGAATCGTAGCTTTGCAGCCGCGCCCAGCTCGTGATCCATTCTGAATTTATCTTAACAAACGCAGACGGCATTTTCCAATCTGGGGAAAAAAGGTCGATCAAGGTGATTGGGAAAAAAAGGTATCCTGATAAAATTAAACCTCGAGCAAGCCAGGGGATAAAAATAACCCCACTGAGGGCTAAAAGGAATGCAGGCTGTACTTTTTGGCGTGTTAATAATATCCGCACCAGGAAGTATAGTGGTAATAATAGGATGGGAGCAGACGATAATTTTATGATGACATCGAAGGCAGCCAACAATAAGATCAATAAGGTCTGAAGGTCGAATCGATCACTCTTGCCGGCTTCGATTTTTTCCAAGGCCAACAAGAAGATGATCCAGGTTAACAAGCTTGCCGGTAAATCGGATCCAGGAGAAGATAGCTGTGCTCCGAATAAGCGGATCGACAAATAGATCAGGGGAATAGAAATGATATTGCTGAGAGTGAATTCAAGGCGAAGAAATCGGCTAAATTTTCCTAAAAAATAAAGGTTAACGAGGAGAAATAGGAAGCCGTTTAATACATGGAATGATTGTAGATTGAGGAATGAAAAACTGAAAAGCGCTGAAGGTAAGAACCATGCAGAATTCAACCCCAAGCGGCTTTCCAAGTTACCAAGACCAGGTACGGTGCGGAATGATTCGATCCAGCGGATGGCCTGGGCATGGTAAAGGCCGGTGTCATAATTTTGCGGAACCTCGCTAGTCTTAAACAATACAACTAAGAAACGGCTGAGACCCAAATACCATATCAAAATATCTTTGAGGGATTGATTTATCGAATGGGCTAAATGGGGCGTGCCATCTTCGCCTGCTTGTTGTTCAATACCACTTGAATCAGATGGCTTCTTTCGCAAGATGGTATTAACAATCGCATTCGGTAAATATTTGGGGAACTTTTTTCGGTTGGTGATGATAATGACAACACCACCCAATAATAATAAAAGGTTGGCCCATAGACTGAGAGGCATGGCAAGTGTGAGTAAGCCCACCAAAACAGTAAGGACGCACAGTCCCGTGATGGCGATAATAGCAATTGGAATAGTCTCATCGTGCTGGATGCGAAATAAGCGTCTGAGGAAATCTACACAAAAGACACCATAACTAAACGATAATATGAATATATATAGCCAAATCAGCAATACTGCTAACATATCCCTAGGCACGGTCCAAGGCTGGGTATTTCATTCTAATATGCTGGAGGGCTTGCGTCAAGCTGGAAGCACACAGATAATTTTAACAACCAACCTGCGGGTGTGCGATGGAGCGTCGATTGATATCTTCATTTCACGCCAGGGGCAAACCTGGAGCGTACCGGAGCACTTCCACAGGTAGTCCGGTGTTGAGAGGCGCTTAATCAATGTTATGAATATCGGAGGGAATAGATTGGTGTGGGAAATGGAAGAGGGAGCAATATTGACGGAGCTATTTAAATAAGGACAAAGTCAATCTCCACATATGGGATGTCATTGGCGATGCGGGTGGCGCGGCCGCGCATGAAGTTGCCTACCCAGGTTCCGGGTTTGTCCGCATTTGGGAGTCCCAGAAGATCAGCATAGATGCATAATTCCTTGAGCTTGAGCAACTTGGGTATCTGACCTTGCCAGAATGGAGACAGGTCGTTCTCCTGGCGATATCCGGATAGATAGCTGGATAGGAAGAAACGGGCGAACTCCTGACTCTCTTCATCGCTGGACGCGTTATAGAGCACTAGCACATCAAAGAGTGCCATGGCGATATCTATGGCGAACCAGCCATAGACGCAATCATCGAAATCAATGATGGTTGCCTCGCCATTGGGCTGGAGGAGGAAGTTGGCGAAGTGTAGGTCATCATGGATGAGCCCGAAGTCGGTGGGGGAGGTTGGCAGCTGTTGGAGCTCTAAGATCAGATTGGTGAGCCTTTCGCCGGACGGGTCAGAGGTAAGGGTCAGCTTATCCCGTGCCTCACGGATCTCGTAGCTATCGAACCACTGTGGGCGAGTGTGATTGGGACGGGAAGGTTGGTAGCTAGCGGAAATTCGATGCATCTTGCCATTTGCCTGACCGATGTTATGGAAAAGAGCTTCATCCCATTGTGATGGTGGGATGTTTTCAGCCAGGGTGCCTTCTGCTTTCTCGAACGCAGTGAGAGTATAATGAGTGCCGTAATGCGTGAGCCTCTCCACCAGGTGATTATTGATGGAGAGCACAGGTCCAGCGACGGGTGCACCATTTGTCTTCAAGTAGCGTACGAACTCGAGCATACCTAAGGTCTGGTTGACAGGGCAATCCTCGACGCCGATACGGAGGACGGCGGCTCTATCGCCGTGGGGGAACTGGTAGACAGCGTTATAGTGCCCTCCGGAGAGAGGGGTCAACTCTTCGGTGGAAGTGTTGTAAAGGGTACAGGCAGAAGTAAGCAGAATTGAGTCCATCTGAGTCAGGAGCATTGTACCAGCAATGATTCGATTGCAGCCATGAGGTTGGAGCACCGCCCGCGAAAAAGTATTTTTAGAGCACGAAAGACAAGTAAAGTAGTATGAGGCGTGAAAAACGGGATAGAAACGCGAAATATCGCCACCTTTACAGGAAGAAGCCTCGAGTAGTTGGCTGGCAGCATTTAACTAATTAACCAATTTGTGTCGTTGCAATATCCCAATGATAGCTTTTTCGTAAAGGTGGGAAAAATCTCAACTATAATACCCCTATCCTCACGATAATGGAGATGCCATGACAACCTACGAGCTTGTGATTGCCTCTGGTCGGATCCTGGATGGCTGCGGGAACCCGTGGTACTGGGGTGATGTAGCCATCGACGGCGGGAGAATCGTCGATATTGCCCCGGAATTGACATTGGTTGGGAAGAAGACCATCGATGCTGCTGGGCGGTTCGTGGCGCCGGGATTTATTGATATTCATACCCATTCGGACCTTTCGATCCTGGTAAACCGTCGGGCGGAAAGCGCGGTTAGACAGGGGGTTACGACTCAGCTAATTGGGAACTGCGGGATGAGTCCCGCGCCGGTGGGAGATTCCCACCTCGAAGTGTTAAAACGGTATTGGGGTCCGATTTCGGAGCAACCCGAAGTGAGTTGGGAATGGCGTACTTTTGGCCAGTTCCTGGAAGCACTTCAAAATGGTGGATTGGGGATCAACATTGCTGCATTGTCGGGGCATGGAGCGCTGAGAATGGCAGTGATGGGGCTCGAGGAACGTGCGCCTACATCCGCTGAGCTCAAGGGGATGAACGAGCTGCTGAATGAGGCGATGAAGGCAGGCGCATTCGGCATGTCCACCGGTCTGGTTTATCCACCAGGGTGTTACGCCCGCACCGACGAGGTGATTGCTCTGGGAAAGGTGGTAGCCGAATATCATGGGATCTACGCCTCACATATCCGCGGCGAGCGGGAGACGATTCTGGAAGCAGTGGCTGAAGCCATTCGCATCGGGCACGAAGCAGGGGTGCCGGTGCAGATCTCGCACAACGCACCCAAATTCGGTGCGCCTTGCGATGCCAGAGCCAATTTGCGACTGGTGGACGAGGCGCGTGCGAGGGGTCAGGATGTGACCGTAGACAATGACCTTCACACCGATCTGGGGCCGGCATTAACTGGAGGCCTGCCCCAGGAAATTGAGGACCTACCAGCGGAAGAATTAAAGGTGATGCTCAAAAACCCAGAGAGAAGGCACGCCATCAGGAATGTGATCGTGGAAGATAAGAAACCGGCATTCGGACCCGTGGGGCTGCTTAAGCACGGGCAATGGCAGCGAATCACCATGCTGCACGCACCGAATACTCCAGATGTAGTCGGCAAAACCGTCCAAGCCATCGCTCATGATCGGAGGCAGGATCCTTTCGATACCTACTTTGACCTGATCATTGAGAATGGGCATGAGGCGGAAGCGATCTTTGACTACATTGATGAGACGAATATCCGCATCCTGCTCCAGCATCCTGCGGTGATGATCTCGTCTGATGGGCAGGTGTTGGCACCCTACGGTTTCCTGAATGACCCGCCACCTTATTCGCCCTGCAGTTATGGTGAGTTTCCCGGAGTTCTGGAGCGCTATGTGCGCGATGAACCTGTTTTGACGCTCCAGGAGGCGATCCGCAAGATGACCTCATTCCCAGCCCAGCGGCTGGGGCTTCGCGATCGAGGAGTGTTGCGACAGGGAGCCTGGGCAGACTTGGTAATATTTGACCTGGAGAAGGTGCGCGACCGGGCGACCAACCTGTACCCGCATACCTACCCATTTGAAAACTATCCCCACCAGTACCCAGAGGGGATCGATAACGTGTTTGTCAACGGGGTAATGGTGATGGATGGGGAGGAACACACCGGAGCATTGGCTGGGAGGGTGCTGAGACATTAAATCAGCAATGAATTATCACCTCTCAGCTATCGTTAATTTTGGGAGTAATCGTAAGTGTAATCGGATTAAAGTCCATTAAAACCAGTATTACCAATAAACCTGTAGGCTCCCAGCGATTGGATGAAGATACTCACGATCGATGCGTAGGCGATGACTTTTTGACCAATGGCTTGAATGACCAGACCCTCAGGAGAGGCAAAATCCGGTCCGTTGGTGATAAGCAGGTAGTAGCCGATCAGCATCATGCAGAAGACGGCGAAAACCCAGGCATACTCTTTGGGATATCGCTTGTCGATGAACATTACCGGCACATAGCACAGCACTGCCAGGGGAAACAAGCGGAACGCCCACATGACGAATTGCACGTGTGCAGCTCGAGCCACATCGGCGGGAGCGAATGCGATTCCGATGAAGCTCATGCCTGCCAACACTCCGAGGAATGAGCCGATCAGGCTAAGGATTTTCTGCAGGCGTGTAGCTCGGAAAAAGCGGGGAAAGAGGATGAAGAAAATCACCAGGCACGCGCCGGCAGCAGCCAAAGAGATGAAGAAGAGTACAGCCGAAAACCAGTTCGGGTTGCCTGATGGAGCGGTCAGCATTCCCAGGTTGCTGAGGAAGCTATGAGTTAAGGAATAACCTCTGACAGCATGATTATCCACCGACCCGCCGGCATAGGTGACCATGGCGAGCGAGGTCAGCAGGACGAATATTCCGCAACCCATGGCGATGCTCAGGAACAGACTGCGAATTCTTTGGAAATAAGCGATGTTGGATGACATTATGGAGACTATAAACGCAAGGAAGAGAGGCGTCAAGGAATTTCTAAAATCGTCACCTGCAGAGCCGAAAACGGGTAAGGAAATTGCTAGAGAAAATTGGTTAGAAACAATAAATGGGTTGCATTGCTAATGATTAATTTTGGCAAAAGTCGATTTCTTTTACGGTGATATATTCTAATTCTGTGGAAAATTTGATCTTATCGTCCACAAGTATGGTATTAAAAACAGGATTGTTGAGGTTTTATTGCTGCGGTATTTTATAATCACTGTATTGCCGCGAAAGCCATTATTTTGAGAGAGGATTTTTATGTATGGAAGCCAATATTCCTGTTACCTACCTAAAAACATTTGGCGAACAACTGCTCCGACCTTATGGAATAACCATCGACCATGCGTACAATATCTATGTAGCAGAAGCATCCGGCAGCAGGGTTACCAAATTTGATGAGGATGGCAGGCGCCTGATGAGTTTTGGCCAGGGCGAAGGGAACCTGTTAAAGAAGATAGGACGTTTAGGTCAACCGGCGGCGGTTGCTGTGGATGGCAGAGGATATTGCTATGTGGCTGACTTCAAGAAAAACTGCATCTTCATATATGACCCACAAGGTCACTACGTGAAGACATTTGGCACCTACGGTAGGGAGGATGGGCAGTTTATCCACTGCTTGAGCATAAAAACCGGTCCAGACGGCGGCTTGTGGGTAGTGGATCGGGATAACCACAGGTTGCAAAAATTTGACTCCGATGGCAAATTCCTGTTTAAAATCGGGAAATATGGACGGGATAAGGACGGGTTGGGCTGCTTCGATAACCCATCCGATATCGCCTTCGACCCACAGGGTTTTATATATGTGACCGATGAGCTTAACAGCAGGGTGCAAAAATTTGATGCAATGGGGAACTTTATCTCCCTATTCGGAAGAACTGCCACAAAGCAGGGTGTTTTAATCCGTCCGCGCGGGATCGCCATTGACAGCCAACATCGGGTCTTTGTCACCGATTCTTTCAAAGATATCGTAGTCGAGTTCGATGCCTACGGACGGTACCTGTTCTCCATCCTTGGACCAATCCAGGTGGGTGGAGCGCTAAATCGGCCGCTCGGGATCGCGATCAACGATAAGGGGGTGCTCTATGTGGCAGACAACCAGAACAACCGGATCATGGTGTTTCGGTAAATAAATGACTGTAATAGCAAAAAAAAGACACTATAATTGGGGGAGCGGAATGAGTATAGAAATTACCGCAATTGTTGGGGATGCTTATCCTAGTGGATTGGGATGGTCAGTTCTGCTGAAGCTGCGCTCACGCAATTTCCCCTAGAAAAGACCCATCAAGCAAAGGGGATAATTAATTTGCCCACAGGCTGAATTTCTCCGTCGTATAATTATCATAGAGTAATAAGGTTTACACATTTCCCATTACCGGAGGGTTGTACGTGAACGACCTATGAATACGAGAGCATCCTGGCTGAAAATGTGATCCTTCCAGGCAACCAAACCGAACTGAATATTGCTTATTTTAGCCACTGGTCTCTTTAAGGTCTATTCCCGTGGAAGCTACATGCTGTCGGTTCAGTTTGTCATTTGATGAATGCTAATCAAATCAGGTTTAGAAATGTCACTCTCTGTCAAATGAAGGAAGTGCTGGGTAATGAATAGAAGGCTTGTACTCCTTATCCTGATGGTGGCTGGTTTCTTGGTGATGGTCATATTCTATGGTCCGACCGATAACTGGACCTGGGATCCATCCTTTTATTACGCCCAGATACGCTCCCCAATTATTGAGAATAACCTTGATTTTCGCAATGAAACGAATACCAGTTCAATTGTTACCCCTATAACCGTTACGGGTTTACAGGGTAGTGCGTGGCCTATCGGACCAAGCCTATTGTGGTCACCTTTTTTCCTATTAGCACATTTATTGGTGTTAATAACTATCCCTGCCAAGGCAAATGGTTTATCCACCCCATACATTGCATTGGTTTCATTCGGCTCCGCAATTTATGGACTAGCCGGCTTGTTGGTGCTATATAAGATATGCCGCAATTATGGTGAAAAGTATGTTTCTATCATCGCCGTCTTGCTAAGTCTGGCTGCCACCCCCCTGTTCTTTTATATATTTCATCAGCCGATTATGGCTCATACAACCAGTTTTTTTGTCGCTGCAATCTTATACCTTTACTACATCATGCTGACAAAGAACCAAATTAGTGGAAAATGGAGTGGATTGATATTTGGTGTGCTCATTGGGTTGAGCTTCCTGATGCGCTGGTCGGGAATATTTTTTATTATTTTTCCGATCCTTTTTTATATGAACCAGATCATAGGGTCGGTCAGGGCAAAAGATATCCATGAGCTTCGCAGGCTAGTTATTCAGATATTCATTGCGATGACTGCTTTTGTAGTGACGATATCTCCCCAGCTTTCTCTCTGGCAAAGGTTATATGGCAATTTTTTGACCATCCCCCAGGACTCTGCGACATTTGTAGGCAGCATCCTTCCAATAAATTTGTTCAAAGTATTTTTTGATACCAATCGCGGCTTATTATTTTGGAGTCCGTTTATTTTAATCGGTATGGTGGGGATTATTCGAATTCCCGAGCAACAGATTCGTCTAAGCACAATAATCTGCCTGGTAAGCCAGGTCATCCTTATTGGATATCGTGTTGACTGGTTTAGTGGGGGCGGTTTCGGTGCCAGGTATTTTATCGAGCTGCTTCCCATGATAGCGGTTGGTTTTATTTGCTTGATGACCGGCTTTTCACTGAAACCCATTGGACAGGTTATATTAGCCAGCCTGGCAATTATCCTAATCGCCCATCAATCAGTATTATTATACGCTGTAGAACAATCCATCAATGGATGGTTGAACTTTGTGAATTACCTGAAGGGAAACCCACTCGGCGAGAGGTGGCAACTTAACAGCTTGATTAAGCTGGCTAAAAACCCTGGATTATGGTTTGCCCCGCGACCATTCACCAGCATATACAGGCAGACTATTCTAGTGAGCCTGCTTGCTGGCGTGCGTGATTATCGTGCCTACATCATTTCGGGTTCAGCAGCAGTTCTTACACCGCTAATTATCTTCCTTGCATATTGGATAAGAAAATACAAACACGATGTTTTGCTTCTGGTTATCCCGATCGGGGTAGCTTTATATATGGCCGCGTGGGCGGTATACTTGATGCTGGTAGGGTAGTTAAAATATCTTTTATCAAGAATTATCCAGTTCCAATGTGCTGGATACCCTGATCTGAACCAGGAACAAGGAGAATTATCATGTATACCACCAATCAATATGAAGGCATGCTGGCTGAAACGGTGATCCTGCCAGGCTACCATTCTGACCTGATCAATGCTTATTTTGCCCGCCCGCTCGGGCAGGGACCATTCCCGGGGATCGTGTTGGTGCACCACATGCCAGGCTGGGATGAATGGTACCGTGAAACGACGCGCAAGTTCGCAGCATATGGTTATGCCGCCCTTTGCCCGAACCTATACTTCCGGGACGGACATGGCACCCCTGAGGATGTGGCTGCCAGGGTGAGGGGAGCAGGGGGAATCGCCGATGACCAGGTGCTGGGTGATGTGGGTGCTGCGCTGGCGATGCTACAGGCACTTCCATATGTTAACGGCAAGGTAGGTGTTTTTGGCACCTGTTCGGGGGGCCGGCACGCATTCCTGGCAGCCTGCCGCATTCCAGGGTTTGCTGCCCTGGTGGACTGCTGGGGTGGACGGGTGGTAATGACCGCCGAAGATCTTTCACCCAAGCAGCCGGTGGCACCGCTTGATTACACTGCCGACCTATCCTGTCCGGTGTTGGGAATCTTCGGCAACGAAGACCATGCCCCTACCCCTGAGCAGGTGAATCTATTGGAAGCCACGCTGAAGAAATTCGCTAAGGACTATGAGTTCCATCGCTACGATGGCGCCGGGCATGCATTTTTCTATCACAACCGGCCAGCCTACCGTCAAGAGCAGGCTATGGATGGATGGAACAAGGTATTTGCGTTTTTAGAAAAGAACCTGAAGTAAGGATTCACACGGGTTATTCTTGTTTGGCGATAGCTGGGTGTTTAATTTATTGAGATAATGACCGGAAAGAAAGGAATATGACATGTGCACGATGATTGCCCAACTAGTGAAGATTATCGGTAGTGGAAAAGCAGGATCTGGCTGGTTCAAGGTGGATCAGGCGAGTGTGAGCTATGACCACCCATTTGATATGCCGTTGGAATACACCCTGAACCTTGACTTTACCCGCCAAGCCGGGACTCCTGATGAGCGGGTGGCCGTGGAGCTGGATGCTATCTCAGCCCGGAAGCTGGTGGATACCATCTTGGAAGTGATGAGGCAGGCGGAAGCCGGAGGGTTTGTGGAACCGGCAATAATTCAAAATAATCCAGACGGATAACATTTATGGTTGGTTTTACATCCGAGCGGCAACTATTCCCAAAGTCCTTTTGGAAAACACCAGGCTGATATTCGACGATTAGACACCTGATTGAATTATGATTACATCTTACAAATTGATACGGACTAGGAGCAAAAATAATGTCACCCAAAATTAAATTTACCCTGGAGGAGGCAAAACGGATCGGAGATCTCCTTGCTGTTAACTGGTCTCAGGTCAGGCTTGAGGAATTCCAGGCTGGCCTTGGAGTAGAGCTGGAACACGGTGTGCGGGACCTGCATACAAACGTTACCGATGATGACGAAATCCAGACGGGGAAGATTGCCCTGGCGCACCTAAATGAATTCCCCGATTATTACACGCGGCTTGCCAAGATGGAGCAGGAGGCGGATGAATATTGGGAGAAAAATCGATAAGTGATCGCAGGTAGAATCTTATTACCAATAAATGTAATGATAGATCCGATCTCGTCTGGTCGATACATATATAGAACACTGGGAGAATGAAGGATATAAGGGGAAGGTGATAAATTAACCAAACCCCAAGTTATGGTTGATCGTTCGCCCATACCGAGTATAAACTCGAATGATTTCCAGCTCGAATTCGACTTGACTGCGAATGGATCTACATCTTCAGCTGACCGACTGCATCGGCGGGCGAGTGGGTAGAGGGTTGGAGTTCGGTGAGTACGATCGGGTTGAACACAATTGTGATTTGACGGCAAGTGAATGAAAGTAGGGGGTTAACGCTTGTCTACGAATGGTAATGCTGAATCAGCCTTGATATATCTATCGACTATGGATTTGTAAGGTTATTTACCTCTGATAATTGGAATATGTTTCCCACGACAATTAAAATTGTATGAGAATCGGGTATAATTTATTCCTATCCATTGGGGGCAAATAATCGCATAAAAAGGAGGTGAGCAACCAGAAATTGGGGTGCGATGTTGTCAATGGGTTTAGTCCAATGATTATTAAACTACATAATGAGGAGGAAACCAAATGAATAGGAAGTTTTTTTTCATTACTGGTATCTGTGTACTCGGTATAGCCCTGGGTTTGTTCGGTATCTTTGGTGCAGTCAGCCTGGTGAAAGGCGCGGACTCTCCAGCTGACTGGTCTGGTACCTGGCAAATGGGTCCGAACCTGGATACGACCATCCTCGGTTGTGCGGCTGGTAACGGATTGGCTCGTTTCACCGGGATCTATTACCCCACTCATGACAAGGTGTACTTCCTGGGGGGACGATGTGAGCTCGATACCACAACGACTGGGGCAATATTTTATTTTGATCCGGTGACCGAAACGTTTTCTATTACCGGAGTAGCGATGGATACCCCGGTCTCCAATTATCAGGTGGTGCGGATTGACGATGATGGGCGCGGTAACGGCCCTGGTTTCTACATAATTGGTGGGCGCACAGGCACAGGCGGTCAGACCAGTGCCGTCCAGGTATACTACCCAGACGTCAACTTGGCTGAAACGATAGCTACTGACCCATTCCCACCCGCGGTTCCATACAGCCCTGGTGGCGTCGTGGCTCAAGGCGGTATGATTTATGTGTTTGGCGGCTTTGACGGAACGAACATGTACGCCAGCACCTACATTTATAACCCACTGGCTGCTGATGGCGCTCGTTGGACGCTGTCTGCTTGCGACCTACCGACAGGTCGCTCCTATATTTCCGCAGTCGCTCTTGGAACCAGGATCTACGCGATTGGCGGAGATGAAGTCCCAACGCTTACGCCGATCAATGACACCATTGTGTACGATACCGCCAATCCGGGCGCATGCTGGCAGGATGATTTAATGGCCGACCTGCCCCAGGCGAACGGTGATGCTCCAGCGGTTTATGTCGATGAAAACTACATCGGTGGTGGCATATTTGTCGTCGGCGGTTTATGGCCCGCTCCTGGACCCAACCGCTGGGTGTTCCGCTACGATGTGGCGGGTGATTTCTGGGAATCCTTCCCAGACCTGGTCATTCCGACACCGGCTACAGGACGGCGCAATGAAGCCGCAGTCTACATTCCTTCCACCTCCGGTGGAACAGGTGCTGGGGTCCCAGGTTTATGGGCATTTGGAGGATTCGATGGCTCAGCTACGAATGCGATGACCGAATCCTCCGAGTTCTTCGCCAACCCATCGACTGAAGTGCTGCTGCTCCCCGATTTGTTCGAGGTTTCAGGGTTACCCGGCACGACTGTCTCAGACCCGTTTACCGTGGTCAACCAATCGGCGGTCCAGGATAGCTACGACCTCGACTACACTTCAGATGTCACCTGGACAGTTGGCATCCCTGCCGCGATTGGACCGATCCCTCCAGGTTTGCAGGATGTCTTCACCATGACGGTCAACATCCCCGCGGATTTGAATTGCGGAGTCACTGGCTCGTTCACGGTCACAGCGACTTCTCAAGCCAATCCGGCGGCTTTTGCTAGCGCTAACATCACCGTGCGGGCAATCTGCGGCGTAGCTGGTAAGATCACGGATGAAAACACTGGCTTGCCGATCAACCATGCTTATGTATGGATCCAAAATACTGTGGATGGGTTGGGTGTTTATTATGACGGTTACACGGATACCGAAGGCAACTATCTACTGCAAGATGTTGCCCCTGATTTCTACTATTTTGGCGCGGATGCTCTTCACCACCAACCTTCCTTCTATCCGGATGGGTGGCCCGGCGGAGCGTATACGTTTACTGTAGGAACGGAACCGGTCATCATCAATTGGGCGCTGGTTGCCTCGGATATCAACTGGACCCCTGCTGAGATAACCGCCAGCGTTGTACCCAGCGGGACAGTCACTGAGACTCTGACGATCAATAACACTGGCTCAGGTCCGTATTATTTCAACATCAGTCTCATCGACAGTTCACAGCCTCTGCCACCGGAAATGGGCGTATTGGCTGTTCCAGGTCTGCCTCGCGTGGACGACCAGATCTATAGCGATATCGCCGCTTCTCCTGAAGGGACGACCGATTTCGTTGCCGTCCTGGCAAGCCAGGCTGACGTCAGCGCAGCTTATGGAATCAAAGACTGGAATGAACGCGGCTGGGCCGTATATAACACCCTCAACCGATTCGCTGAATCCAGTCAGACGGGCTTACGCGCCTACCTGAACAGCCAGGGAGTTGATTACTCCCCGCTGTATATCATCAATGCGGTGATCGTCCACGCAGGCAGCACAGACCTGGTCAACAGCCTGGCAGCCAGGCAGGACGTTTCGCAGCTGGTTGCCAACCATAAAATCGCGGTGGAAGACGTATCTCCCAGTTACCTGGAGACCTTACTGCAACCAGTCACAGTTCTGACTACGGTCGAATGGAACATTGCAAGGGTGGGAGCAGACCAGGTGTGGGCTGATTTTGGTGTCAAAGGTGAAGGAACTGTAGTGGCTGAGATCGACACCGGCACTCAATACGACCACCCAGCCTTAGTGAACCAATACCGTGGCAACTTGGGTGGTGGAACGTTCAACCACAACTACAACTGGTATGATCCCTACTTCCAGTGCCCGGATGGCGGGAAAACCCCCTGCGATCCCGGTGCTCATGGTACACATGTGATGGGTACTATGGTAGGTGACGATGGCGGTGCCAACCAGATCGGCGTGGCTCCAGGAGCCAAGTGGATCTCTTGCAAAGGTGGTGATGAAGTCTCAGGTTTCTTATTAACCAACGAGCTGCTGACCTGCGCCCAGTGGATCCTGGCACCCTTTGACCTCAATGGCGAGAATCCAGACCCGGCGATGCGCCCCAACGTGGTCAACAATTCCTGGGGTGGAGGAAGCAATGATTATTGGTACACTGGGGCAATCGACTCCTGGCGGGCAGCTGGAATCTTTCCCGCTTTCTCCAATGGGAATAGTGGACCAAGCTGTTCAACAGCCGGGTCGCCTGGAGACAACTGGAATACTTTCGGTTCCGGAGCTTCAGATATTAACGACCACCTTGCCAGTTTCTCCAGCCGAGGACCTGCAAGATATACCGGTTTTCTAAAGCCGCAAATCACGGCACCAGGTGTCAACATCCGCTCGAGCGTGCCTGGGAATGGTTATGCCAACTATCAAGGAACCAGCATGGCCAGCCCGCACTCTGCCGGCGCAGTAGCTCTCTTGCTGAGTGCAGCTCCAGAGCTGGTGGGCCAGGTCGATTTGACCGCTTGGGTACTGGAACAAACCACAGTACCCATGACCGACCCAGGTTCGAACTGCGGTGGTGATTACGTTGACGGTCCCAACAATGACTGGGGCTACGGCTTGCTAAATGTATTTAATGCCGTTACCTTGGCTAAGACCGGGAACCTGATCCCTAGTTGGGTGACCCTTGACCAAATGTCGGGGGTGATCAATGCTGGGGAAAACCTGACCATTGATTTAACTTTCGCGGCCCCGGCGGAAATGGGTACTTACACCGCGACGCTGCGGCTGGTCGGAGATGATCCGAATAATCCGGATGTGCGTATCCCACTTACAATGAATGTCATTGAGACACAGTCCTTCTTCTTGCCAATCATCCGGCGGTAATAAATTAACCTAACAATAAAGGGAAGGCAGGTGCCTGCCTTCCCTTTATTAATTTGGATTATCCTTTGAAGATGCGGATAAATGCTGGAAATCGTCCCATATAAAGACAGCTGGCCTATTGAATTCATAGATATAGGCACCTCTCTCCGCCGGGTGTTGGGTTCTCTGGCGCTGAGGATCGATCATATCGGCTCGACCGCGGTTCCAGGGCTGGCAGCCAAAGATATCATTGACATCCAGATTACGGTGTCATCTTTGAGTGAGCAGGCTCACCAGGCGATGGTATCCCTGGGTTATTCGCTAACGGAGATATCGAGCGATCACCGCCCCCCAGGAGCCGGAGGTGAGGATTGGGATTGGGAAAAGTGGTATTTTAGACCACCAATTAACCAACGCCCGACGCATATCCATATGCGGGTGCACGGACGTCTTAACCAACGCTACCCGCTGCTATTCCGCGATTACCTGCGCGCGCACCCGGCAACAGCTGAAGCCTACGCAGAGCTAAAGCGGCGGCTGGCACAGAACCTGGCGGACCCGGATACTTACCCGGATGTAAAGGACCCGGCGGTCGATCTGATCTACCTGGCAGCTGAAGAATGGGCGGTAGCCTCTCGCTGGAAACCGGGTGAGTCAGATGCATAAACAACATCGGTCATGTCAATCCGGTAATTGACTGATATTAGCATTCGTTATAATTTGGTAAATTTGCAAGAGATTTAGAACGATAACGGATCAAGGAGAAAATATATGAGCAGCATTGAACGGGCGAAACTAACCCAGCTTGCTAACATCCAGAAGAAAACGGGCAAGACCCTGGAAGAGTTAACCGACTACATTCAATCATCAGGGTTGAGTAAACACGGTGAGATTCGCAGCATGTTGATGGAGAAGTTGGGATTAACCTACGGCGATGCCCACAATTTGGCTCTGTATGCACTCAATGCCGACGCGCAGTTGGCGGCGAAAGAGAAGGGATTATCTACTTCCCAGGTGCTGGATGAGATCTACAGCGGACCAAAGGCCAACCTGCGACCGATCCATGACAAGCTGATGAGCGCTATCGATCTATTCGGTAAATATGAGATCGTACCCAAGAAAGGGTACGTCAGCTTGCGGCGCAAACGGCAATTTGCCATGCTTGGACCCGGCTCCAATTCGCGTGTCGACTTGGGGATTAACAGCAAGAGCCTGCAAGAAGATGAACGCCTGATCCCACAGCCTGCCGGGAGTATGTGCAACTATAAAGTGAAGCTCACCGAGGTGAGCCAGGTGGACGAAACGATCATTGGATGGGTACGGAAAGCATTCGCGGCAGCAGGATAGCCGATCGGGCTGAAAAAATTTCCACACTGCTAGCAAATTTGGAATACTTTGATGCTTATCACCTTTTTTGAAATTTATGCATCATAGTGATTGATACCGCTAGCACGGAGGAAACTATGAATGTATCGATTTTCGGAACGGGTGAAATGGCTCGAGCCATTTCTATTCGATTATTACAGGGTGGAAATAATGTTAACCTGGTGGAACATACCCAAGGCAAAGCCGAGAAGCTGGTTGAAGAACTAAAAGCCATGGGGATTGGAGGAATTATCTCAACAGTGATGCCTGCATCTCTCCCAGGTGAAGTGGTGACATTGGCTGTCCCTTATAATGCAGCTCTATCTGTTGTACACCAATACAGCCAATTTCTACCCGGATTGATCTTGGTGGATATCACTAACCCGGTGAATTACCAGTCGATGGAACTTGTCACTCCACCTGGATCCTCAGGGGCGGAAGAGATTGCCAGGCTCGCACCGGCGAGCACACGAGTGATAAAAGCCTTCAACACCACATTCGCCAAGACGCTCGAAGCGGGAAAGGTGGCGGGGATACAGCTGGATGTGTTCATCGCTGGAGATGACGCCGATGCCAGGGCGAAAGTCGCCACGTTGGTCGAGGGTGGTGGATTGCGAGCGCTGGATGTTGGTCCACTTGTGCGTGCCCGTCAGCTTGAATCAGCTGGTCTGCTGCATATCGCCCTCCAGGAAACCCATAACCTGGGCTACATGAGCACGATTAAAATTATCAGCTGAGCGTGAATGAGAGAATGAGCCCGGAATGGAAATTAGGTGGTGCATTTCGAACTGGTATTTAAAAAATGATAGAATAGGAACGTTATATTTGGGGGGAGGAGCCACAATGTTGTCAGAAGTAAGGGAACATGATTTGCCCAAACTGCCATACGACTAACCCTGATGCAGCCCGCTTCTGCTTGAACTGTGGGCAGGAGCTGGTTCACAAGTGCTCCAACTGTAAATCGGACCTGGCCCCAGGCGCTCTTTTCTGTATGCACTGTGGGCAGCCCGTTCAATTGCGTACAGCCGCGGATAATGACCGTTTGAGCCGGCTGACTGCGGTGGTGCCGGGCTCGTTAGTTCAAAAGATGGTCAATGAATCGAAGGCTGACTTGACCAATCGCCCGGGAGCCCTGCGGGAGCGACGTACCGTCACCACCCTGCTGGTGGATGTGGTCAATTCAACCGGGTTATCGGAAAGGGTTGACCTTGAAACCTGGACCGGTCTGATCAATTATGCTTTTGATAGTATTGCCAAGGTGGTCTACAACTATGAAGGCACCATTGCGCGTTTACTGGGTGATTCGATTTTGGCCTTCTTTGGCGCCCCTGTAGCCCACGAAGATGACCCCCAGCGGGCAGTCTGGGCTGGTCTGGAGATCATTAATAAAGTTAGAGGATTTTGTGAGGAAATTAAGGAAGAACAGGGGCTTGAATTCACAATTCGAGTGTGTATCAATACCGGACCAGTAATTGTTGGTCCGGTGGGTGATGATTTGACCTATGACTTTACTGCCTATGGAGGGACGGTCAACCTGACTTCACGGATCAAGTTTGCCGCAAAGCCGATGAGCGTACTGCTCACCGGGAACACCTACCGCTTTATTTCGCCATTTTTCGAATGCCAGGACCTGGGACTGATTGACGTGAAAGGGATGGCAAAGCAAGTGCCAGTGTATGAAGTAGAGGCAGCCCGATCTGTTTTCGGACGGTCGAGAGGTTTTGCTGAGCTGGGTAGTCCAATGGTCGGGCGCGGTGACGAGCTCGATACGCTCTTGCATACCTGTGATGCTGTCCAGGCAGGTTTGGGACGGGCGGTGCTCATCAGTGGAGAACCGGGCTTGGGTAAAACCAGGTTGATCCAGGAATGGAAAAAAGCTGCTGAGGTTAAAAATATCGTCCTTGGTGAGAATCAGGCTGGTGGACCACCAAAGACTGGAAAATGGCTGATAGGGCGGTGTGTATCCTACAGGCAAGGTCTCGCCTATCAGCTGCTGATCGACCTTTTACGAAATATGATCGGAGTGACCATCGGCAGCGAAGAACCTGAAACCAAGGCTGCATTAATTAAATACCTTGAAAACCTGTTCGGTGCGCAGGCGATAGAGGTATACCCCTTCCTGGGACACCTGCTGATGTTAAAATTGGAAGGAGAAGCTCTGCACCGGACACAAATAACCGATCCCCAGGCATTTCAAACCCAATATTTACTGGCAATGCAAAGCTTATTAGAGGCAATCATGAAGCAAAGCCCGGTGATATTGGTGCTGGAAGACCTTCATTGGGCCGATGCCTCGTCCACAGATCTGTTTACCAAGCTGCTATCCCTTATCTCGAAAGGGCCGATCCTCTTTTGCCTGGTCACAAGGCTGGAACGCGAATCTGCTGGTTGGAAGCTGGTTAATTCAGTCCGCGAGCTTCTGGGTGGAAGCTTAACTGAAATCAACCTGCAGAACCTTTCCGAGAATGATAGTCGCAGCCTGGTGGCGAACCTATTGGAAATTGAAAGCCTGCCGGAGAAGGTGCGGGAATTAATCCTTGAAAAAGCTGAGGGGAACCCCCTTTATATGGAAGAGGTCATCCGGATGTTGATCGATCGGGAAGCGATTATCCAGCAGGATGGGACCTGGGTTGCCCAGAACGAGATTTCTGCCCGCGACATCCCTGATAACCTTCAGGGATTGCTCCTGGCGCGCATCGACCGTCTACCGCCCGAAGCACGTTATACCTTGATGGTGGCATCGGTGATCGGACGGAATTTCCCGGTGAAAGTGCTCTCACGCGTCCTGGAAGGAGCTAAATATGAGCTTATTCATTAACCTGAGCTCGTTGGAAACCGCTGGGTTGATCCAGGTATCACAAGTGGAGCCTGACCTCGAATACCTTTTTCGCCATTCCATGGTGCAGGATGCGGCGTATGCGTCACTGCTCGAAAGCGACCGTAAGCGCCTTCACCTGGCGGTGGGAGAGGCAATCGAGAATCTCTATCCCGACAGGAAGAGGGAGTTGGCGGCAATCCTGGGCAATCACTTCAAACAGGCTGGCGAAGATCAGCGTGCATTATCGTACTTTCTGATTGCTGGGGATGAATCTCTGGCAGTGTATGCCAACCAGGAAGCGGAGATCCAATATCGTAGCGCATTGGAATTGACTTGTTGCAGCGAACCTCAAATTGCCTTGCTATACTCCGGGCTGGCGGAGGCACTTTATCGCCAGGGTCGTTTTACCGAATCAATTGAGGCATACCATGAGGGTCTCAAGATTTTCCAGCAGCTGGAAGATGCCGAAGGCATTGCCCGGCTTTACGCCCGCCTCGCACGGGTGGAATGGTATGCAGGACTTCGCCCAGACAGTTTACGGATTTGTCTATTGGGTTTGGAGCTGGTGGAAGATGCTCCTGACAGCCTGGGAAAGGCAACCTTAATCCATGAGACAGCACGGGCTTATTATTTTAATGGTAAATCAGACAAAGCACTGCCCTTATGCCGGCAGGCCCTTGCCATGGCGGAGAAATTTGGGGCAGTAGACGTGCAGGCGGATGCACTGGCTACCTTAGGTATCCTGGCAGGGGTCCAGCCTGAAGAATCGCTGGCTGTATTGCGCAAGGCGGTTGAGCTGGCTGAAGCTAACGGGCTGATGAATGTAGCGATGCGCGCTCATATCAACTTGGGGTCTATGACCCGTGCCTGGCTGGCAGATAATGAAGCAGCCTTACAACATTTCCGCCGGTCTGCAGAGCTGGGCCGGCTAAGAGGTGTGGCTTCTGAAGAGCTGTTGGGATTATCGAGTTATGTCAGCTGTTTGTTCTCACCCGGAAGACTCACAGAGATCGAATCAGAGCTGCCTGGCCTCGAGGCGTTGGTGATGCAGATCCCAAACCCTGCGCCTATGATGATCACGGTTAAGTTTATCAAGGGTGTATTGGAAAGCTTTAAAGGTGATTGGGATGGTGCTATTTCAATATTATGGCAATGCCTGGATGAGTACCGGGAGCAGCAAAATCAAGAATCAGTGATCGCCACTCTGGATGAGCTTTCATGGCTGATCCTTGAGAAGCACAAGTGGGGAGAAACAGCGGACCTGGATATTGTTGAAACACTCCTGCAAGAAGCGCTGAAGGTGGTTGATCAGGATAATTCGAATGAGCGCCTGTGGGTTTACCCCCGGCTGGCGATCCTTCGTGCCCGGCAAGGACGCTTGGTTGAAGCCCAAGAGTTGTTGGAAAAAGCACGCAAGGGAATGGTTAAACAACACTCCGTATGGGATGATCGATTGACGGGGGAAGGCGAGGTGGAAGTCGCAGCTGCCACGCAGAATTGGAATGATGCGATCCCGACAATGGAAAAATTAGCCCGGATGGAGCAGCGACTGGGATACAGAGCACCTGCTGCAATTTCATTGGTGTCTTGTGCAGACTTGCTTATCAAGCGGGGCAGCACAGATGATCTGGAAGATGCCCAAACATTTATCCGCCAGGCACTGGCTGAGCTTAACCAGATGGGGATTGGGCATTATCCTGAAATTGCCCAGGGAATGTTGAATACGATACGGGCCAGGCAGCGCACCCAGTCGGTTGAGAATGTACAGATGACCAGGGAGCTTAGAAAAGCCCGCAAGGTACAGGAGAGCTTGCTGCCAGCCAACCCTCCGGATCTTCCGGGTTGGGAAATGGCAGTGCTGCTCGAGCCAGCGCATGAGACCAGTGGAGATTTTTACGATTTCTTGATGCTGCCAAATGGAAGTTTGGGCTTGGTAATCGCAGATGTTACCGATAAAGGGACCAGTGCAGCCCTGTTCATGGCGTTGAGCCGCTCGTTGTGGCGCACTTTTGCTGCTAATCACCCGGCTGAACCCGAGAAAACAATGGCGGAGACCAACCAGCGCATACTGGCAGATACTCATGGAGGATTATATATCACGCTGCTGTACGGCATCCTTAACCCTCAGCTGGCAGAATTTACCTACTGCAGCGCGGGTCATCACCCGGCGCTGCTCTTACGGGCGAAGGATGGCTCAGTAGAGCAGCTGCAGCGCACCGGGATCCCACTTGGCGTGCTTGATGATGCCACCTGGAACCGGCTGAACGTCAGGATCGAACCGGGTGATACGCTGGTGCTGTATACGGATGGAATAACAGATGCGCAGAATATCTCCGACCAATCCTATGGTTTGGATAAGCTGATCGATGCGTTGGGTGGTCAGCGCGGGAAGACAGCGGTGGAGATTCGTGACACGTTGCGAGAAGAGGTGCGAGCTTGGGTGGGGAATGCTGCCCAATTCGATGATATCACCTTGATGGTGGTGGTGAGGGAGAAGGCACCCTAATTCCGACTTCCCTAAATTGCCTAACAGTTGTGCTGACGGGAAAAAAACGTCCACGAATGATTGCGATCGAATAAATTAATAATTCATTTCCTACCAATCATAGAACCGCTAGAAATTTACTCAGTCTAGAAATTGAACAACTTGCATGCAGGTATAATTATGGTTCGGTGCCAACGGCATGGATCAGTTGAACGCTCCAAAAATTTCCGCTGAAGATGTGGTTAAGTTGGTAAAGCTCTTCGACCAGAACCAGATTGCAGTGATCCTGGATGGCGGCTGGGGGGTGGATGCGTTGCTAGGGGAGCAAACCCGCACACATGCTGACCTGGATATCGTCATTGCCTACGATGATGTGCCACGATTGCGTAAGCTGCTTGAAGCGAATGGTTATGTAGACGTGCCACGCCCGGATACACGCCCGGTAAACTTCGTCATGGGAGACGAATTGGGACACCTGGTGGATATCCATACTTACACCCTTGACCGGTTGAACCATCCTGAACAAGGTCTCGATTATCCGCTCAAATCACTGGATGGAGCGGGAAGCATCCTCGGCTACACCGTCAGGTGCATCGACCTCGAAAATATGGTCAAGTTCCATTCAGGATATACTCTGGATGAAAATGATTACCATGATATAAAAGCCCTCTGCGAGCGGTTTGGCTTTGAACTCCCCGACGGATTCAAAGCGTTTGAAGCAAGGGACCGCTGTGATGAAGGAAGTTGACCTGGTTATTGGATCATCCTATTGGGACTAATATTTAGAAGTTGATATTAATGAATAATTTCGTTCATCTATTTGAGATACCAGGATATCAGGTCCGCATTTTAGCACCTGAAACTATCCCAGCGCTGCAAGGCTTGTTGGAGCATTGTGCTGACTACAGCCATATCCTCACTGGCGAAAAACCCAGCTCAACGGCCGCAGAAAACTTGTTATCAGGCACCCCTCCGGGTAGAACGGCTGCTGACAAGGCAGTAATCGGTATTTTTAACGAAGATGAGAGCATGGTAGGTGTCTTGGATGCCATTCATAGTTACCCTGGAGAAGACTGTTGGTGGGTGGGATTGCTCCTGCTCGACCCAATCATACGGAATAAGGGATTGGGTCGGCAGTTTTATCAAGCCTTCGAGCAATGGGTAGGTCAGCTTGGTGCAAAAAATATCTATTTAGGCGTCGTGGAAGAAAATGAAAGGGCTTTCCGGTTTTGGCAGTCGATGGGTTTTGAAATCGTTGAGCGGCAACCACCTAGGCGAATTGGTAAGAAGGAGCAAATCGTTATCACTATGGTACACTATTTATCCTGAGTGAAAAATGATTGAAATTAGTCCTAGCCAGGTCACGCCTGCTTTTATATCATTGTTCGACCACAATATGCCAACTCGAGTGCGGTGTTTGGCTGTACTGGGTGGTGGGAATGTGGGCAGGATTTTTACAGATGACCTTGAATACCCGAGATTCGGATACGTGCGGGAGCAAGATGATGGTTGCCTTTACCGGGGCGGGGAAGACGATTGGCAGGCTGTGGCAAAGCTGGTGGAAATGCTCAGGCAGGATGGAACGGTGGCATTAGGTTTCCGGGATGGAGATCCTATGGTGGACTTATTCCCGCCTAATCCTGAGGCAGGGGCAGAGTGCCTCGAGCTGGATCGTCCTGCATATAGCAACAACCTTTCTCTTTATTTGAGCTTGCCCAACGAGTACACAGTGTTGCGCATGGGAAGGGATCTGCTCGAGAAGAGTCCCCACAGCGATGCGGTCGTCTGGCGCTATGGAAATATTGATACCTTCTTGGAGAAAGGATTATCCGTCGGTATCTTGCATGGGGATGAATATGTGTGCCGGGCGGAAGCGGACATGGACGTCGAAGGGGTGAGGGAGATCGGAATTTTTACTGAGCCTCAATACTGGGGACGGGGGTTTGGAACGACCGCTGTAGCACACTTACTCTTGTGGTGTGACGAATTAGGCTGCGCAACCTACTGGGATTGTGTGAAGCTCAATATTCGCTCGTTGAAAATCGCCCGAAAGCTGGGTTTTACCAATGAGCGGGGTTATAAATTATTGGCATGGTTCCCACCGAATAGAAAGATAGGGCTCATATGAGAGATCGAACCATTCGGACCAGTGAGGATTACATCGAGAGTCTGCGCGGGCGTAAGCTGAAGGTTTACTTGATGGGTGAGCTTGTGGCTGAGCCGGTTGACCACCCGATGATCCGCCCGTCGGTAAACGCCATGGCTATGACGTACGAATTAGCGTTGGAGAATCCCCTCCTGGCGACGACGGTTTCAGCGGAGACGGGCGAGAGAGTCAACCGCTTTGTGCATATTGCCACCAGTACGGAGGAAGTTGTGCTACAAAATAAGCTGCAGCGCAGGCTTGGTCAGCTTACCGGCACCTGCTTTCAACGCTGTGTAGGGATGGATGCCTTGAATGCGCTTTATTCGGTGACATTTGAGGTTGACGCTCAACACGGCACAACCTACCAGTCCAGATTGATAACGTTCATCCGGTCGATGCAGGAACGTAATTACGTCATTGGTGGCGCGATGACGGATGTAAAAGGTGACCGCAGTAAAAGCCCCTCCGAGCAGGAGACGTCGACATGTACGTACACGTCAGCAAGCGAACCGACGAAGGGGTATATATCCGCGGCGCCAAGGCGCACCAGACGGGATGCATCAACTCGCACTGGCTGATCGTGATGCCAACCCTCCGCTTGAAACCTGAAGAAGCAGATTATGCCATTGTGGGGGCGATACCGGTCGATGCGGAAGGGATCACCTATGTGATTGGCAGGCAGTCGTGCGATACACGCTGTCTTGAGGGTGAGATCGAAGCAGGTAATGCCAGGTTCAGCGGTCAGGAAGCGCTGGTCATTTTTGAAGATGTCTTCATCCCCAATGAGCTGATCTTCATGGATGGCGAATATGAATACAGTGCCATGTTGGTGGAAAGGTTTACTGCCTTCCACCGTCGCAGCTACGTGTGTAAATCAGGCGTGGGAGATGTGCTCATCGGTGCAGCGGCAACGGCAGCAGAATTCAATGGAGTAGAAACGGCTTCGCACATACGCGATAAACTTGTCGAGATGACCCACCTCAATGAAACGATTTATGCCACTGGGATTGCCTCGTCATACCAAAGTCATGCTACACCATCCGGGGCATATCTTTGCGATGAGCTGCTGGCGAACGTGTGCAAGCAGCAGGTAACTCGCATCACCTACGAGATAGCGCGTCTCGCTCAAGACCTGGCAGGGGGGCTGCTGGTGACGCTTCCTTCTGAAGCGGATTATCGCTCCGACGAGATTGGCGGGCTCCTTGATAAATTTCTCAAGGGTGTCGAAGAGATACCGACTGAGGACCGCATGCGCATCCTGAGGTTGATCGAGAACCTTACGTTAGGTAGGAATGCGGTGGGATATTTGACCGAGTCGCTGCATGGGGCTGGCTCACCCCAGGCACAGCGCATCCAGATCCAGCGCCAGATGGACCTGGAATTCAAGCAGCAATTGGCAAAGAAGCTGGCAGGTATCAAGGAGAATTGACAGGATGCGATCACTGATCATCTATGATTCTCAATATGGCAACACAGAGAAAATCGCCCGGAGCATCGGGAATGTGCTCCAACTGCAGGGGGAAGTTCAAATCGTCAGGGTGGTGGAGGTAAAGACAAATATGCTCACAGGGCTTGGTCTGCTTGTAGTGGGCTCACCAACCCAGCAGTTCCGAGCGACGGAAGCCATGCGAACTTTATTGAAAAACATGCCGAAAAATGGTTTGAAAGGTATTCGGGTTGCAGCGTTTGATACACGATTAACCCAGGCATTCATCGACAAGCAT
The DNA here is from genome assembly GCA_963809615.1 of uncultured Chloroflexia bacterium. GTDB lineage: Bacteria > Chloroflexota > Anaerolineae > Anaerolineales > UBA4823 > FEB-25. The sequence goes on along the minus strand of CAWEKR010000007.1, from coordinate 101,921 downwards.
CCACCCCTGTCTATTTTTGAGAGGCTGTTTGGGTATGCAGCCGAGCGAATAACCAAAGCGCTAAAGGAAATGGGTGGGGAGGCAGTGGTGCCTGGAGAAGGATTCTATGTAGATGACACGGAAGGTCCGCTCGTTGTCGGAGAGTTGGAACGGGCGGAGCAGTGGGCGAGGAAATTATTCGCATAGCCGGAGATCGTAAAAATATATCATAAATGGAAATTAAAGGTGAGTGCAGCATGAACAGGAAATTGGCGATACTATTTTTCGTATTCATCGTTATTGGCTCAACATCTGCTTGTTCTGGTGGAGCTGGTTCTTCAGGAGATAAAAACAAACCGATCGAGCCGGGAGATAAGGTTGGAGATTTCACGGTCAACACCGGAGAGCAGGGCAAGTTCACCTATGGATTCTCCGTAGAGTGCTCAGAGCTGGGGGCTGCCAATACTTATTTGTGCAACGCCACCACGGGGGAGGTGATCAACGTATCGACTGGGCTGTACGACACCACCGGCAATGGGAAACTGGACGAAATATGGACCAATTCCAATTATGCGATTTTCATCAATGACCGCCCGGTGGACTTGCAGGCCTTTGGGACGATCGACTATACCCATCCACAGGTGGGCGTAATTCGCTTCGCCAATGTAGTTATTAGTAGCAATAAAGCGGGAGAAATCACGGTAAAGGATTCCGGTGTTTATGATAACGGTGATCCTTTTACTTCCACTTCCACCTATAAATATTCGAAACCTTAAATCATGCGCAATAAAATTAGTGAACCGGGTATTTATTGACGATGAACGGTGACGCCTTGGATGAATTAACCTGCAGGGTGTTGGAATTATCTGACGTTCCCCGGGCTGCGGAAGTCATTTCGAGGGCGTTTGTGGATGACCCCTTATGCGCTTTCATGCTTCCACATAAAAGCAACAGAATTAAGACCCTGTATAAGTTTTTCCGGGCTTATGGGACGGTTAATATCCAAAACCAGCGCGGGTTCGGAGTCGGTGACCCTTTGAAAGGAGTCGCATACTGGCTGGGACCGGCAAAAGCGGATATCTCGGTAAATTTAAAATCACTGGGGATGTTTATCCCGTTATTGTTCAGTTATTATCCCATAGGCTATTTTAGGGCAAAAGCAATCATTAAACAAACTGATTTTCTTCATCAAAAATACGCTCAAGAGCCCCATTATTATCTGGATAATATCGGTGTGCTGCCAAGCGAGCAAGGCAAGGGTATTTCGTCCCGGTTGATCCGTCCATTCCTGGCGAAGGCTGACGAAGAAAAAGTGAGTGTTTATACCGATACGGTCACCAGGATCAACGTAAGCCTGTATGAGCATTTTGGGTTTCGTTGTGTTGAGGAATGTGCAGTTGGGATGACGGGCGTTACGGTGTGGGGGCTTCGTAGGCCGGTTTCATAACTGCCCAGCGGAATATTGAATTAATCACTGAGTACTGATGAAATAAATCATTCATCACTTAATTAGATAAGATAAGGAGAGGATTATGACATATAAATTTATCTATACACGCTTATTGGTATCCAATTTCAAAGCCTGTTTCCTCTTTTATCGTGACATAATGGGATTCCAGGCGACTTTCGGATCAGAAAATGATGTGTACGCCGACTTCAACACTGGTGATGTGACCCTGGCATTGTTCGACCGGCTGGAGATGAGCAAAGCGGTTGGTACCTCTCAGCTGCCAGCAGACCCACAGGCGCAGGATAAAATGTGTCTGTGCTTTGCTGTGGATGATGTGGATGCAACATGCCAAAAACTTAATCTGCAGGCAATTCCACTGATCACAGAACCTGCCAACAAGCCAGACTGGGGAATCCGCGTGGCTCATTTCCGCGACCCAGATGGCAACCTGATCGAAGTCAACCAGCCGCTCGAGAAGCCATAAGCGCGTAAAGAGTAATTTCATGGAGGATTCCATTCTTTCGCTCGAGAAAGCAGCCATGGAACGCTGGCGCAGCGGTGACCCAATGGGGTTTGTGGCTCTCAGCTCGGAGGACATTTGCTACGTGGATCCCGGTCTCACTAAGCCCATCATCGGCTTGGAGGATTACACCAAATATATGAAGCAGGTGGAGGGAAAGATCCATTACCAGAGATCTGAATTCATTGACCCCGAGGTGAATGTTGTGGGGGATGCGGCAGTTCTCACCTATAACTATCGCTCAACTATGCTCACACCTGCGGGAGATATTACCTCACAAACTCCTTGGAACTGCACCGAAGTCTATTTCAAGCGGGATGGTGAGTGGAGAATTGTTCACTCTCATTGGTCGTTTCTCAAGCACCGGGTACCAGAAATGGTAGATATGCCGCTATTGATACACTCCAAGTCTATGGATTATGAGGGAATATTGGGTGAGCTGATGACTCTGGAATCAGCTGCCATGGAACGATGGCGCAACGGTGACTCCTCAGGGTTCGTCGAGCTGTATGCCCCAAATGTGACGTACTTCGACACGGGTACACCCCAACGCATCAATGGCAAAGAGGCTCTCAGCGCTGAATATAAGCTGCGGGAGGGAAAAATATTCTACGAAGTGATGGATTTCATCGAACCTTGGGTGCTGGTGTGCGGTGAAATGGCAGTAATGTTCTACCGCTTCCTTTCCACACGGCTGAACCCCGATGGCTCAGTGGCCTCGCGGGTGCCATGGAACTGCACCGAAATCTATCGGCTCATGGACGGTGGCTGGAAGATCATCCACAACCATTGGTCCCACATCCATGGTGAACAATATTGACCGGCTAAATTTTTATCCTGGGTATCGATGAGACGAGCTAGATTGTTTGAATTCACCGACCAGGACTGGTACCCGCAGGTTTTCCGGCGCATCCAGACAGATTATTTGCAGTTTGTCACAACGCGGGGGGCGGGTCATAAAAACCTTATCCCGTTGTTAACCAGGGCGCTACAGCAGACAGGGAGCATGGATATTGTTGACCTGTGTTCAGGGGGGACGGGTCCGTGGGTGAGGCTTCACAAGCAGCTCGAACAGGCAGGGCTGCAAGTGAAAGTCACCCTAACCGATAAATATCCCAATCCCGGGTCTGTTCAGAAGTGGGCTCGGACTTCACAAGGAGATATCTGTTATCTATCTGAGCCTGTGGATGCGCTGGACGTGCCCGACCACCTGCATGGCATGCGCACTATGTTTGAGGGTTTTCATCACTTCAAACCTGAGCACGCCAGGCAGATCCTTCAAGACGCAGTCAATAAGAGGGCTGCGATCGGCATCTTCGAAGCCAGCTTGAATCTCCCCCAGGGACCGATCATTTTCGCCTTGTCTCCCGTGATGACCCTGCTGGGTTACCTTTTCGCCACTCCGTTTATCCTCCCCCGCACCTGGAGAAGATTCCTGTGGTCTTATCTGTTGCCGATCGTACCCCTGGCAACCTGTTGGGATGGGTTGGTATCGTTTCTAAGAGTATATTCATCAAAAGAGCTGAGAGAGATGGTAAATTCCCTTCAAGGCGACGATTACAAATGGGAAATTGGCCAGGCATCTACCGGAACTCCGCTGTTCGTGTTTTCTTATTTAGTCGGGTACCCGGTGGGTTGAGCGATTGCAGCTGTAGAGCTGATCATAAATTCTGTTCCCAACGTCTATTACGGTAATAGGTTTTTGGAGGCTTGTTCCATGTGGACAACGTTAAATTTCTTGGTCGGTAATTGGCGGGGGACTGGTTTTGGCCAACCAGGTTCAGGTCAATATGAACGAACTTATGAGTTTATTCTCAATCAAAAATTCCTGCATGTCCGGAGTAAATCCACCTATCCACCCCAAAAACAAAATCCAAATGGTGAAGTGCATGAAGATTGGGGCTTCTTCAGTTATGACAAAGGCCGAAAGACTTTCGTTTACCGGCAGTTCCACGTTGAAGGATTCGTGAACCAATATGTGGTGGAACATTTATCTCAGGGTGGCACAGAGATCGTATTTGTGAGTGAAACCATTGAGAATATCCCCACCAGCTGGCGGGCAAAAGAAACTTACCAGGTGATCTCTCCGGATGAATTCATCGAAACATTTGAGCTGGCAGAGCCGGGTAAGGATTTTAAAGTTTACATAAAATCCCACTTGAGGCGACAATTATTATAATTATGGAGTGGGGGTCGTCGATGCCTCGGGGGTCGGCGTGGGCGTGGCGGGGAAAGGCGCCAGCACTTCGATCTCGCGCCATGAAACCCAAGAGGGGCTTTCCGTGGTGACGATGCGCACGTACCTTACATCCTGAAGGGGTGAGGCTGGGGTGAAACTAAGTACATCGTAATCGAACTCCCGCCCGCTGAACTCGTACACCTGCCGCAAACCATCACGGCTGGAACCCACCCATACCTGGTGCACCGTCTGCCCGGCAGGCCACTGACCTACCGTCAGGCGGATCTCACCGATGGTATAAGAAGCACCAAGGTCGATCTGGATCCACTGTGTGGGGAAAGCCCCCGAGCTCCACTGGGTGTTTGGGTCACCATCGACCGCTAGTTTGGCAGGCTGGTCGGGCAAGGCTTCAGTTACTTCAACGGGCTTGTTCAGTGCCAGGTTGCGACCAGGCAGGGAAGTGGTGGTGCAGGCATCCGGCTGGATTTTGGGTGAAAGGGCCTGCATGAGGTAATTATGGTTGTCGACAAATCCCCAGGAGGCATCTGCCAGTCCAGCAGGGGATGGATAGTATCCGTAATAAGCCCATCCAGCGAACCCTTGTGAGCAGGAGCTGGCGATCCAATCCTGGATGGCAATAGCCCCATCCGAAAACTGGGGGTAGGCCCAGGTGGATGCGCCAATCTTTCCCATGATGACGGGTTTAGATACATGCCCGTCCAGGCCGAAGTTTTGGGCTAATTGAGGCAGGGTCAGCTCGCCAGCCGGGTCGGTGTGCAGGTCAAAGAAATCGAGTGATGAAGAAGATAGCAGACCGTTGGTCTCAACATAACGGTTGTCATCTTCCCGCCATGAGTTCGGGCTGTTCGGGGCGAAGAAGCCCATGGTGATGAGAGCAGTCGGATCGTAGATGAGGATGGTTTTTCGTAGCTGGTTGATGTAATAACGCATGCCATCCACTGCCAGGCCCTGCACCTGCTTCTGGTCGAACATATAATAGGATTTATCGTTGGCGGGGGTGATTCGTTCTGTACGCAGAGAAAATGGCGGCTGGTCGGATATATAGTACTGCTCGTCTAATAGCTCCCAAGCTAGGACCACATCGAAGGGGGCCTGTCGTGAAGCGAGCCCTCCCAGGAGATCACTCCAATATTCCTGGGCAGCTTGAATTCCTGCTGGGGTGAGAAATTCGGCGTTGCGTCCGGCAGCAAAATTGGTGTTGGCATCCTGGTTGGCACGCGCGGCATAGCCTCCCAGCTCGGGCAGGTCCTGCGAAGCCATTAAAACAAACAGATTAGCCTCCTTGGCCAGGTTCAGCAGGTCGACGATATTATCCAGGTAGGCTGGGTTCAAACCCTGCCCGTCTTGCACACCGATGCAGGTATCTCCGCTGGTGCATCCATCCAAAATAATGCGCACGGTGTTATAGCCGGCAGCTGAAAGGGCGGAAAAATCCGCCAGCGTGCGGGAGTGGTCGTAAACACCGTGGGCAAACACCCGGTCTTCGTAATGGTCCTGCACTGGCACAAGGACGAAGTAGTTTACCCCGCGTGGGACGAAGTTTTGGAAGGTGAGTGTATCGTAAAATGCGGCTATGCCATAGATCCTGTGGGTGGCGATGCGATGGTCGGCGACAGGTGGGGGAGAGGTAGGACGGCTGGTAGGGTTAGTGGAAGCTTGCAAGCTTGGGAATGGGGCCGGCGGTATGCTGGTCTGGCTGGTGACAGGGATTTTTGGAAGACTGATGGGCGTAGATGAACCACTCTGCGGGAGTGCACAAGCCAGCGCGGCGAGGATCAGGATGATTAGAATGGCAATAGGGAGCTGCCTGTGGTGGGAAATCATGCCGGCGATTGATCCCTTATTGGCTGAATGAACCACTTAAAACGAACAGCAAACCACCGCCCACCAGCAAAAGACCCAGGATGGATCCAGCCAGCTTCAAACGCCTATCCCCCGAAAATAATAGAACACCCACCAGGAAGGCTGGCAGGCTGGAAAGCAATGTCAGCTTGCCCCAATTGTAAATCGCCGAATCCAGCCATGGACTGTGGATATGCAGGAATGAGAGGACTTCAAGCAGGAAAAACCCTGGTGACACCATCGCCACCAGGATGGCATGAATAAGGGAGAACGGTTGGGATGGATCGAGGCTGTATATCTTGATGGTGTAGGGCACCCCCCATTGCTCCATCAATACCACATGCAGCACACTGAGGGTGATCACATAGGCGAGCCAGGCAAGCGTGCCGCCGATCAGCCAGAGGGGGATGCGTGAGTGTTTAGGCATATCATCGTTGTGCCATGATCCAGGATGATTCAATTATAGCGCAGAACGAATTACAGGAACTTTCTTTACAAAAAGTCGGTTTTGGTGAGAAATAAAAACCCTATTTGCATAAGGGATTTCGGTTTGCCAAGTCTACGAATGTATACTCTGCATACTAAAACTATACTGAATGTGTTTGATCAGATTTCGGTGAAAAATTGGAATTCTATTCTCCTCCTTTGATTGCGATGGAGCTAAAAAATCTTGATTGATGCTATAATATTAATCTAAGATTAATAGCTCCTTCTAACAAATGTGGATTTTGGCATCCTACCTAAAGTTGTTGAGAAAAGGACTTAATAATTGTCTCCATCATCATTATTTAAATAGTAGCAAGGCAAACTAGAATTATTCAAGAGGAGAATTAACAGATGGAAACTTTACCAGCAGCACCTGTAAGCGATAGGAAATGGTATGAGATTTGGAGGGATGTTTGGACAAATCCAGGCGTCGAGGCTTTTTGGTCCATTTTGAAAGAAAGGGACCATAGTGGGACCAGGGGATTTATTTGGATTGGCGTTACCTCGCTGGTACTGGGTTTGGCTGGAGCATTAATCTCAGGACCTATCTTTAATCGTATGAGTTCCCAGTTTCCCAGCTATTTAAGTACCGGGGAAACCCTGATTACCGCAGTGTGCACGCTTATACTGACACCCATTTTTACAATTATCTCAATGGTGATCCTGACTGGAATTTTCCACCTTATCGCCAGGCTCTTCCATGGAAACGGCACTTGGGGCGACCTTGTCTTCTGCGTCGCAACGGTAGTAGCTCCGGCATCGATAATCTCCGGTGTACTAGGCAGCGTCTGGGGGCTTGTTTCACAAGTTCAAATTCTCTTTTTCCTGGTAGCCATATTTGCCGGAGTCATAGGTGTTGCATTAGCTATCTATAATATTGTTTTGTATATTCTGGCGATACGTGCTTCTGAAAATGTTGGTACTGGGGGAGCGATTGGAACACTGCTCATCCCAATTGGGGTGCTTTTGGTCATAGCCATCTGCTGTTCTGCTACGCTGATTCCTGCTTTTTTCACCATTAGTCGATAGTACGACAACAAATATACGATACATTTAAATAGCCGAATGAAATTGAGCGCTTAGGAGCGATCATAGGATCACTCCTAAGCGCTTCCGCGTTGCAGCGCATCCCAATGGAATGGTGCGCCATGCCCTGGGTAGACCATCTTTATTGAGAACGTCTTCAGCCGTTCATAGCTGGCATCTCCGGCAGCCTTGTCGTACATCATCGAATTTAGGGTTGGCTTGCCCCTAGAGCTTGTGAAGAGGTCACCACAAAACAGGTCGCCAGTTTGAGTCAGGATGCAGATTGAGCCAGATGAATGGCCGGGAGTGTTCAACACTTGGGCACCCAGGCCATATTCAACCAGGGAAGCTCCATCTTCGAGCAGTAAGTCGGGGGTGCACTGTTCTTTTTCGCCAAAACGGATAAATAACGGCATCACCTTTTTGAGCAGGCTGCTCTTAAGTTTCCGGTTCCAGAACATATCTCCATTTTCAAGCATGCCAGTGTCACCCGCGTGCATGGCGATGCGTGATTGGAATTTTTCGCGGATATAACGGGCATTACCGGTATGGTCGAAATCCCCATGGGTGAGCAGAATGAGCTTCAGATCACCGGGTTGGGTGCAAAAATGCTCCAGGGCAGACGTAAGCTGACCCCTGGCATTAGTCATCCCGGTGTCGATCAGAAAATACCCGGCGTCCGATTTCACCAGGTAACTGTATACCTGGCTGAGTTTGAGGGGTAAGGGCAAGCGAATGGGTACGATTTGTTGAGTCATGGACGGCTCCTAGGCGGTTCCGCTGGTAAGTTTCCAGGTCCTTTTTATCTAACTTTTATCTGGGGATTAATTGGATCAGGAAACTCATAAGCTATAGTAAATTTCTATTTGCTTTTCCAAAAAGTACCCATATCGAGCAGCTGCTTCAGCGATCTTGACCGATAATGCTGGATCAAGGTGATCGAAAGGCTGGATTTCCAAGCTCAGGGTATCTCCATGGATCGACCGCTTCCAAATCCCTACCACCTGTCCATCGATTACAAGAATGGGGCGAAATACCCCCCGGTCGGAGATCTCTTTCATGTGCTGTTCAAGGTGAACCGGGATGGAAGCACTCCGATCAGAGTAACTGATGATGAATTCATCGTAGTTAGGTAATAAATAGGCGTCTTCGTGCCTGGTCTCAGGGAGGGTAAGGTCATGGGTGAGCCAATAGGTCAGCTTGCCCACCGGTAACCGATCGAATTCTGATTTAACCAGATCTAAAGCCTGGCTTGCCTCCCGGACGGGTAATCCTGACCACCAGGTGAAATCCTGCAGGGTCGCCGGACAGCGGCTGGTGAAATAGCGTCTGGCGAGCAGCGCCAGAGCTTCGTCTTTGGAGAGAGTTCGGGCATATGGAACTCGCTCGGAGAGCAAAGCGTAAGTAGTCTTACTACCTCGGGAGGCACCATTGCAGATGATTTTATCCAGCTCTGCCCGGGCAAACAGGTGCGAAGCGCGATTTTCTTCCGTAGCAATCCCAGCCTGGCGTAGGGCAGAGCTCAGCTCCTCGCGGGTAAGATGCTTCCCATCGCTCAATACTTTTTCGATGACCGTATTACTTTTAGTGTAAACCTCTTCGGTAAGGTCAAGTTGCCTATCCCGCGAGTTCTGGGCGGTTTTTATCTGGGGGGCAGTGAGATCCAACATCCAGTAAACATCTTCGGCTGGTACAAAATGCCAGGTTGGTCTGAGCACATGGGTACGGATGATGTCTGCATTGGCAATCGCAGTTTCAACCGCCTGGTCGGTCAAACCTGGCAGGCGTGCGCCGATGGCCCACTTTGCCATGGGGTAATCCTGCGCCTGGATGGCACCCATCCAGCCAACGATATCTTTTGGGGAGGTTAAACTAGATGAAACCAGCTGCTGGCTGGCCAGTCGAAAGAGTGCGATCTCAGATTGGTTGATCATCATTAACCTTATATATTGATTGGATTCGCTATCCCCACTCATCCAATAGGAATGCCTTGGATGAGAGCAAGGCTTGATTATACATCATCAAGAATGTTTGCCGGATTAAAGCAGAACCAGCAATGGTGTGAAGGTTAGCATTTGACCATGGGTCCGTTTATTTTTATAGACCATGTTCCTTCTCAATTGCCAGGGCAATCCCACCCAACACACCTGACCGGTAACCCAAACCTGGCGCTACGATATAGTCATCGAGGCGGCTGGTTAGCGCAGGGTGGTTCAGGTAATTGTTGAGCAGCTCACTCAGACGGGTGCGGATCTTGTCGTATAAAAACACCCGGTGCATCACACCACCTCCCAGAACGATCCTCTTGGGTGGGAAGGTGAAGATGTAATTCGCCAGGGCAGAGGCAATATAACCCGCTTCCATCTCCCAGAACGAGTGGTCATCAGGCAGCGATTCAGCAGGCTGGTTGAAACGTGCCTGGATGGCTGGTCCGGAAGCAAGGCCTTCGAAACAGTCCTGATGGTATGGGCAAGCCCCTTTAAAGGGATCAAGATTAATATCGTGGGGGAGATAAACATGCCCCATTTCCAGGCTGACGAGCCCGCGTAGGGGTTTGCCATCCAAGATGTAGCTGCCCCCGATCCCGGTACCTATGGTCAGGTAGAGGGATGGGTCGAAACCCTGGCTGGCACCCCAGCGATACTCACCCAGAGCTGAGGCTGCGACGTCCATGTCGATAACCATGGGCACACCCATTTTTCGTATAAGGATGCCCAGAATATCGGTGTTGGCCCAATTCAATTTGGGTGTGGTCGTAATAAAGCCAAAGGTTGGTGAAGATGGATCTACATCCACCGGTCCGAACGAACCGAGACCGATGCTCTTAATCCTTTGCGACTTGATGAACGGGGCAAAGAAGGCACATACCCGGTCCAGAGTTTCCTGCGGGGTAGTGGTGGCGAAGCGAATCTCATCGACAATCTCAAAGGGACTGCGCCCCACGATACAGATGAATTTGGTCCCACCGCCTTCAATTCCGCCGTAGAGTTGGTCTTTACTCATCTGATCACTAAATTATCTAAGAAGTCTGTTCGATAATACGGGGGCCTATACCCATTGCCAACCCATAGCGCTTTCGTTGAGTATGAGTAATAAGCGTTTAAACCCATGACCTCTCGATTTTACCTTGAAAATTGTTAGGAAAGGTAGAATAATTAAGCGACATTCGGCTATCGGGCAGATCCTCTTTTACCCGAGACTATAATGGAAAATCCCGGTGGTTTTGTATAAAAAAGGGATATAGCGCACCCAATGGATATGTGCCAGGCGTGGCTCCGGGCTGAGATACGGATACCACTCATCCAATAGGCGAATGCCGTTCCCCCAATTTTCGAGCTCTTTGCCACTTTTCAATGACCAATGAGCAATTGCACCAATATGGGTGCGAGCAACCCGGCGGTTGTTCCCCCACACATAAAACGGTGAAAATGCGTCGAAAATCAGCTCGGATTTGGGGAAACGATTCTTCAAGGTGCATACCAGTGCCTGAATCTGAGCCCGCTCCAAAAGCATGAACAGCCCCTCTGCCAGGAACAGGAATGGACGAAGGGGTTCATTGACTTCATCCATCCAGGCAGGCTCTAGAACTGAACAAGGTACCAAGTGGCAGCGTTCATTTTCTTCACCGAGGAGCTCACGGCGCAGGCTGATGACCTCTGGTAGATCCAGGTCATACCACTCAACTTGCTCGTTATCCACCCGCTCAAAACGTGAGTCCAACCCACAACCGAGATACACCACTACTGCCTCAGGATGGCGGTTTAAGTAATCGCTGGTCAGGCGGTCGAACTGGCGGTTACGCAGCAGGATGGACACCTGGACCTCCTCACTTACCTGTGCCTGGCTGAAGTGTGAAGCAGTAATGCCCAACTTTTGGACCAATTCGACCGCCCGTTCGTCCTTGAGAATCGCCTCCTGGCGGTTTGTTTCTATGGCCCGGATGTAAAGTGGCAGCAATAAACTTTCAGATACCCCTCTCAATCCTATGACTGCGGTATTCGATTGGTTGATCACTTGAATCTCCAACCCCCTCCTCAATCTCCAATATTGGGTTCAGGCTGAGCTGAAAGATATCGCTTCCGGTCCTTGATCAGTAAACCTATCGGAATGAGATTAAGGACGAGAACAAATATATCCGATAAGCCGACATCGTCGAATATGGTTAGCACAGAGACGAAGATAAAGAATGCAACGGTCAGATAATAGGCAATCCGGTTGCCCCTATGGAGGAGAATGAATAATCCCAGCAAAATTCCAGCCATGGCGATGGAAAGAAATGCCATCATCATTTTTATTTCTGGAGGCACCGGAAGTGCCGGGAGAGCATTGACGGCGATGATGATACCCAGGGCAAACCAGATCAGGGCGTTCAAAATAACGAATATCGTTGTTAGAGTTACGGAGAGAGGGCTATTTTTCACTCGATGTCCTACCTATCCAATTCTCGATAATTGAATCTCTCGAGATTATCCGGATCAATTTATTTTTTCCAGTACATTGGTAAATAGGGTAACCCTGCGTTTCGAATAATCATCCTGTCTTGGGTGCCTGATATACCGCTCCATCACCGGGATGGCGTACCTGAGCTCTGAACGGGCCTGTTCCAGGTCGAGCTCTGAAAGGGTATAGATTGCATAAGAGAAGGGGTAACTGCGCCATTTACCATCGCCAGTACGCCTATCGTTCATCAGCCGCAGTCCTTTTTCTATATGAGCTTTCTTTTTGTTAAAATCACCCACCCAGGTATGTCTCCAGAATGCCAGTGTGCAGCGCCCGCAGCAAAAGGTACCCTTCTGTTGGAAATCTGAGGTTTCATGCATCCACCCAGTAGCTTGATGATATGCACTCCGCACTGCTGGGTCCTTTCGCCCCAACAGCCAGGCTGCCCGGGCAGCCTCCTGCCCCATGATATGGCGGGCGCTAGCTGAAAGCAGCCTTTCACCGGTGAAAACGCGAATGCCGTGCTCGAAGTCTTCTGGAGTGGGTGCAGACATTCCGCGATATGAACCCTTTTCACCCTGGCGGGAGACGATCCAGCGCGCCACCTCGAGTCCTTCTTCTGGCGCAATTTCCTTACCAGACAGAAATATCGCATTGATGTTATCGAGCGTAATTCTCAGCGAAGTGGAGTCTAGAATCATCCTAACATCTCCTCAACATAAAACATCTTCCGCACGAAATCGTAGATTGGCTAATAAAACGGAAATATCTAGCCAATTATGGATATTATCTCATGCGAGGAAGATATCTGCGGATCCATTAATTAAAGTATCCCTTCTAAAATCTATATAAAGGATCAAAGACCGGACTCATCGCGATGGCAGATGCCTTGTGGCTCGGGATGGCAACGTGGAAGATTCATTTCTCTATGCTTATCGTTGATAGTTAGCAGACCCCTTCTGGGAGAAATCTGCCAACACTGCTGGAGAAATCGTGCGCAGGAACCCGAAGGTGGCATGGAGGTTATATGATAAAGCACTGAAACGTGTTGGGTCGTTCTACCTCCATTTCGGATCGCGCGGTATGCAAGCAGGGAAATTTGCCCGAGCTGTGCGGTGCCACCTGGAGTTCTATCGTCCAAAGGAGTATCTCTTAGCGGGGCTGGCTGCCGTGGAGATCGAGCAGATGGTCAACCGGTTACAAGTACGCTGGCGCGATTGGCTATTGAGAAAGCAAATGGGTTTGTTGGGGCACTGAAATTATGAATTTTGGTTGCATCTCGTCAGACAAAAAGGTCTAGAGGATGCCGATCAACGAATACCTACAATCCATTACTCGCCAGTCTGCTATAAAATTCCTCATACTTCTGAAAAGTGATCTGTTCATCGTGTGCGCTCCCAATTTCGAGAGAAATCTGTCCCATCCTACGCGCCTCATCCGGGTGTTGAAGGATGGTTAAGATCGCCTCGCCAAGCTCGTGGGCATTTAAGGGATTGACCAGCAATCCATTCTCGCCATGACGGACCAGCTCCGGCAGAGCAGCAGAATCTGCTGCGACAATGGGTAGACCGGTGACAGCTGCCTGCAGCGCAGGAATGCTTTGCACCTCCACCATGGAGGGAATGGCAAACAGATCACAAGCCCGGTAGAGGGCAGGCAGGTCATTCTCGGGCACATACCCAAGCAGGTGGATGTTTGCTTCCATGTTCAGCTTGTGGATGAGCGACTTTAAATAATGGCGCTCGCTGCCGCGGCCCACCACCAACAGATGCGCTTCTTGTACATCGCATACCACTTTCATCGCATTGATCAGTAAATCCAGCCTTTTATCCTTCATTAAACGACCCACCGACAGAATGCGGGGTGCTCTCGGGAGCTGATAGCGCAAGTCAATATCCTCACCAGGCTCTTTTATGGGCTGATAGCGCTTGATATTTACCCCATTCGAAATGACCGTGGTCGGCTGGCGCAGGCCGTGTGCGAGAAAATCCCTTTCATGCGTGCGGGTGCAAAAGACCACATGTTTATAATGACCCAGGTTCCAAAGGTAGTACTTCCACATCAAGGTATTAATCCTGGCTTCCAACCCACCAGGTTTCAAGAATTGGGTAAAAAACGACGGCAACGTATAGCATGATGAAATTAGCTTCTGCGACGGATCCCACTTAATCATGGGCAGGATCAGGCTTGCATACCCATTGTCGTGCGTATGGATGATATCCGGTTTAAACCGGTTTGCCAGGCTGCGGATGCTTTTTGGGATAATGAAAGGCATGGGTCCTTCCCACCAAAATGGATTGGGGATCCCCAATATGCGTTCCAATTGAACCCCCTGGTCTTCCGAGTGATATGGAATGTTCTTCTCGCTGGCAGTAACCACCATGACTGCATGCCCTCGATCAACCATAGCGCGGGCGATTTTCTGGACGACCAGCGTCACCCCACTGATTGTCGGCGGGTAACCATGGCTGAACATCATAATCCGCATCGGTTAGCTCCTCAAGGTTCGCTTGCTGCCTGCTGTTTGGCTTGATGCAGTAAGCGGTTGTAAAACGGCAAGATGCAAAAATAAGGCACGAAGTAATACAAGCAGCGGAAAAGTACGGCAGCCAAAATGGCTACCTCGACCGGGACTCCCAATAGCGCATAGATGCCTGCCATTGATGCTTCCTGGATGCCAAAACCACCTGGCACCATGGAGAGCATACCCGCCATAATTCCGATAACGTAACCGGTCAACAGAACGCCCGGAGCAACGGAAGTTCCGAGAGCTTTGAAGATAAAGCCCATGGCAGCGACGCTGCAGGCGAAATCCGCCAGGGTCAGCACCATGACCCACAGGAGAAGTACTGGTTTGTTGCGGATGGCAAGTCTCCCATGCGTCAGTGATTCATCCAGCTGGGTCAGCCAGGGTTTGTAATCACGACGCAGGGTTTTCAAGCCAAGTCGGGCCAGCAGGTTAATGATGGGTTGGCGGATGGAAGGAAATAACACTAACCCGGTGGTGAGGATCAGCACCACGGTTAATACCAGCGTCATCAGTCCCAGGGCGATGGCTGCACCATGAGGTACCACAGCATTCCGCATCAGGAAGATAAAACTAATCGGCAGGATGGTCAGCATATCCAGGCTGGTCAGGTATACATGGAAAATGGACGAGCTGATGACATCTTTGAACGTAACTTTATACATGCTCATCAGCAGGTAGCGCAAGGAATATCCCACCACTCCACCAGTTGTTAACACATGGTTGACCACGGTGGAGATGAAGCATACTTCTGCCAGCTCGAGTTTGCGCATGCCGATGCCCAGCATCTGGGCAACCACCGCATAACCATAACTATAAAATGCATAGGAGAAGAATGTTAGTCCCAGCACCACAGGCAAGTACCGCCAGTCCGCTTCAGCCAACACCAACTTCATCTTTTGCCAGTCTGATGCCACCAGCACAACTCCTACCACGGTGATGGCAAGGATAAGGACGGTAGCGAGACGGTTATGTGAATTCGTTTTTGACTGCATGGTATTCCGTGAAGCCTGGATTACTTATCATCCAAGCAAGTGGATGGTAGACCCACCTGGTAGCAAGGAATGGTGAGACGGATTATACCTGAGTTGTAGTTAATAAAACGTCGGCCACAGTCTGCCATTTAAGGTTTCAAGTAATCATGACGAGACTGGGATAGCAGATCAATCGTGCGCATTGGAATGACCGTGCTGTCCAATCAGATTTATAATTAATTAGCCCGGAAAGGAATTGAACCCGATGGATACCCAGTTTTCCAAGCACTTTATCAAACAATGGAGCAGGTATTTCAACCATGCTGAGCTGCCGATCGCATATTGTTATACCGATCACGTCAGTGAAAATGATTCCAGCTCCAGTGTCTTAGTAGAACGCTGCCTGATTGGTAACTTGAAGCGGGTTAGGCAAGGACACCCGTTCGTCTATGACGTCCATACCCATGGCTGTTCTGGTGGAAAGCGCTACAGCGGATTCAGCCACTCGCTGCGACCCAATTTCGAATACTTCCTATCTTGCGGGATACCCGGTGAGCTCGAAGGAGAGCGTTATAAACGCGACCCTGCCTTGGTTGGACAATACTTGCTGCAGCATCCTCCATTCGAAGCACCAGCAAGCACCATTGTGTTCAAGCGCTGGGATAAGCTCGCCGAGCAGGATGATCCTTCGGCTGTTGTTTTCTTTGCCACTGGCGATGTTTTGAGCGGCCTGTTCGCCCTGGCGAATTATGATGTGGCGGAACCGGATGGGGTAATCACCCCAATGGGGGCAGGCTGTGCCTCGATCATCGGCTATCCCCTCGAGCAGGCGCAATTGGATAATCCCCGCTGTGTTCTTGGTATGTTCGACGTTTCCGCACGCCCGCACGTAAACCGGGATGAGCTGACATTTTCCATCCCATTTAATCGCTTCGTTCAAATGGTGGGTTACATGGACGAGAGTTTTCTGATAACCAGTTCTTGGGAGAAGGTTATGGGCAGGCTGGGATAAATTATCCCCTTCTATAGTTTTGTATAAAATATCACCACTGGGCAACTGACATTATACTCAGTGGTGATTTAATTGCTTCGTTAATTGCTAGTCATTCATTGCTTTTTTACTACTTTACTTCCACGGCGATCGTAAGTGTATTCTCTGGGGCAACGTTGGATTCGAAGCTGCGCATGTAATCTAGTTTAAGGTTCGTAGAGCCGGTCTCTACTGCCTGGAAGAAGAAAATTTGAATTCCTGCAGCCCCTATGAGGGGAGTACTGGAAACAGGTTGCTGGTATTGTGGGTCACCCATTTGCACCAGCACTGCGGAGTTTGAAATCGTGGCGAACCAGCTGTAACCTGTGGAGGGGTTGGACTCAAGGGAAAGTGATAACACTTCACCCTTCTTAAGCTGTTGGGTGGTCCCGTCTGCCGAGGCGTCTAGTGAGACGTTTGCCACCTTGCTTGAAACCATGGGGAGCATCTGGTAGTAATCCTCTGCACCGCTCTCGGTTGGCGTTTCAGACGCGCTGCTTTGAGAGCTGTTATCACCGGTATTAGAGCTGATGGGGGTTGATGTTTTTGCACCGCAGCCTGTCATTGAGACCAACAACACGATGCTGACAACTGTAAAGGTAAATTTCGTGAACATTCGTGCTCTTCCTTTCCTTTTATCGGTATTTGCCCAATAGACGTATGAAGAAGAGGCATTGTTCCTTTGGCGTGAATTATAGTACATTTCTTTTTCTGATTGGCATGAGTGACCGCATGGAAAATGAATTAATTCAGCAAGCGATCACTCGACAATAAAAATTGAATTCTAATAGGGATGTAGGCGAGTAATCAATCATAATCCATCCTCAAATTTCTCCCGATGGCCTTACGTAAATTATAGATTACGAAGTAGCTGCAGATGTATAATAAATCTTCCATCTATGTTGAGCTAGAAGCACACCCTGGAGATTAGCTATGAAACCAAAGCGGAAACCCATCATATTTTTGAAGCTGATCGAGCGGGACAATGCTGTCAGATATATGATGATCTCGATGTTAAGTTTTGTGGTCACGGTAGCCGTGGTGCGTACATTTTTGGCTCTTACCGGCTATCCCCAGATCGGCAGTGGCACGCTGCATATCGCCCATGTTCTGTGGGGAGGTCTCATCCTATATATCGCTGCCATCCTGCCTTTGATCTATCTCAACCCACGCTTGCATACCCTTGAAGCAGTCTTATCAGGGGTGGGTGTAGGTCTCTTTATTGATGAAGTGGGTAAGTTCATCACGCGCCAGTACGATTACTTCATTCCCGCAGCGGCGTCAATCATCTACATCTTTTTTCTGTTAATCGTCATCCTGCTGATCATGATCCGCCGTCCCAAAGCCGTGGATGGGCGTGCTGAGCTGGTCAAAACGCTCGAAATTGTTCGCGAACAGCTGTATAGACCATTGGAGTCCATCGAGAGGGCGCACATCGTCAGTGATATGGATAAAGTCATCGAAACCGATCCAGATGGATTGCATCAAGTCATGGCGAAGAAATTACTGGAGATCGTTCATTTAGATCCACGCGCTGCACCTGCTACCCAACCCAAGGCGTGGATCACTTCTGCCAAAAAGATGGAAGCCTGGATGACTGAGGCGCGTCTAAGTTGGTTGTTGGGTGTGGGGATGCTCTTATTGAGCCTGTTCACGCTAAAAAACCCAATCCAGCTGTGGCTGGGGCAGGTGATACCTGGTTCGGCGTTGATGGCTTTCCTCGACGCTCATGCTGGCAGGCAGATCGCATCAGCTGATGCACCGGCTTTATATAACACTCGGCTGATATTGGAAATTGTTGTTGGATTGCTGCTTCTCGTTTCGGGTGTGCTGCTCGCTGCCAGAAAAAGAAAGTTAGCATTTAACCTTGGCTATTTCAGCTTGCTGGTATCACTCACCGTGTTGGATATGCTCCTGTTCTATTTTGAGCAGTTTTCGACCATCGCTATAGTGCTGATCCAGCTCGTGGTACTTTATGGAGTGATTTACTACCGGCAGAGATTCCTAAAAACCCGACTCTAGTTGTTCTTTATCGCTGAAATCCATTGTGGGTTCGTCGATTTTACTCACCATTCACGGCTTTGGGGTATGGGTTGGGTTTTGTCCGTGATTACCATTTCCGGGTGTGGACTGCCCCTGACCTTTTCCGGGACCACCATGCTCTGGATCTTTAGTAGGCTGGTTCATCTCATTCCCATTATTATCGCCGTCGTGCTTCGGGATTGGTGTGATGGAAATTTCATCCGATGTTGATTGTGGTTGATCGACTTCAGGCCCATGCTTGTTTCTCTGCAGGTCTTGCAGCCTCTCACGTAGCTGGATGCGGAACTCCTTGGGGTCAGTCTCACCGACATCACTTAATTGCACCTGCTCATTTAAACGTTCCTGAAGTTTTATGACTGCTGGTTCTGCCTGAGGAGGTAGCTTGCTGATCAATTCTTTCATGGTTATACCCTGTTTCTGGGCGTGACTTTTGATCTCCCCGAGTGCAACCTGCATCTGGGTATCTCCCAGCTGGGTAGCAAGCTGTAGCGCGTCATCGAGCTCCTTCTGGAAGCGATCAGCCGTTTGAGCGTTTATTGCTTTTCCTCCTGCCACAAGGTTAGAGATTTCTTCCAACCGCCGGTTTGTATAATACAAGGTCAAGCTCAGCTTTGCATTGGGTGAAGAGGTCATGGCGAGACGGACATCTTCACTCCAGGATTTGATCGCATATAATGGCTGACCCGGGAGACTATTTTGCGAGGCGTAAACTGTAACGCTGCTGCCCACTAGGATGAATACGAAAACCATTAATAATGCAACCAGAGACTTCATTACTGGTTTTTGCCGCAGCATCCAAAAGATATCATGTTTCTTGATGACCTGCCACGCAGCCTCTTCCCCTGTCTGCAGTTTAATTGCCTCGCGCAGATTTTCTCCTTGAAGTAGGAATACCTTCTTTGCTTCAGACGCAACCTGAAGGGTCTAAGGGTGGCGTGGGTCGCAGCGGTTCTAGTGTCTGTCTTCCAAATTCATCCAATTCATTTTCAGTGCTGGTCATACATTTGTATCCTCATACCGGCTCAGGATCCGGTGCAATGCTTCAAGTCCGCGGTGCTGCAGTGCCTTCACTGCGCCTACAGGCTTATTCATACTTTGGGCGATGCTTTCATTCTTCCAATCCTCCAGATATTTCAACACGATCACCTGGCGCTGGTCCGGGGTTAATAAAGTTAGAGCGTATCGCAGCTGCTGTTTGGTCGTCTGGTCAACCAGCTGCTCGGTGGGATCATCAGCTTGGCTTGCAGGTATCTCCGCATCCAATGTAATGGTGGCAGCAGTTTTGCTGCGGTAATAATCGGTGATAAAATTATGGGCAATCCTGTACAGATAAGCCTGCAGATAAGTATCTGGTCCACTATCGCGCTTGAGAGCGCCTAAAAAACGGCTGAATGTCTCCGACATACACTCTTTGGCTAATTCCTGGTCACCCAACAGGCGGTATGCGTAGCGATAAATCCCTGGGCTGAAGGCATCGAAAATTTCTTCGAGTGCCTGGCCTTCAAAGCGTTTTGCGCGCTCCAGGATTGCCTGGTCCGGGTTATTTTTCATAATATATGACGTAAAGTTGCGCTAATCGAAACGGGCAGTTCAGCGAAATTTAACATAGTATTCTATCGCATTTATCCTTAATCATAAATCAGCGGTGTGGAGGATCCTCCACACCGCTGACATCATTTAAGGTATGTTGATGTTACGGCGTTTCCCCCACCGGTTCGCCAACCGTCGTTTGAATACATTCTGTGATCAGTCTGGCTGTAAAGACACCTTCCACCACGAAGCCGTGAATTGCCACTTTCTTACCGACTTCGAGCTGATCGAATGGGATTGCGACCCTGTTTGAATCGCCATCATCACTGGTGGTAGCCGCATCGCTGCTTAAGACGGGGGTTGCAGATTGTCCACCAACTGTCTCGCCATCATCAACCTGGCTCAGCTTGAAGATCAACGTAGCATCCGTGGCTTGGATGGCTAAATCCGTACCGATGAAATTCTTTACTTTTGCGTTGCCATGGAATAAAGTGACCGTGACGATTTTTGTACCTGTGTCGATCGATTTAATTGTTCCTTGCAGGTAAAAAGGAGAGCGGTTGCGGACAGATGTCGCATTACCGTTACCTTTAGCTCCGTTATTTCCATTATTTTCATGATTACGTTGGTTATTATGGTCTGCTTGATTCCCCTGTCCTTGATTGGTCGGATTAACGCCGGTTGAATTTCCTTGCCCGTTACCGTTGCCGTTCCCATTTCCATGGGGTGGTGTTTTTGCCATAACCGGCACCACAAGGACAAATAACATGACCACCACAACACTAAGGTAAGCCACTTTTTTCATTGATAATCTCCTTTCACTCAGTAAAATTGATAGAGGAGGTGTTTGCCTCCTAATTTCTATGACGCATGATCACCGGATAAGATATGCCAGACATACAAATCTAATCTAAGATTAATCTGGAATTTTATGGCAGTCGGTGATATTGTTCATGTGACCATTCTTCTGTAGCTATATGACCCGCTGGATCTTGAAGTTGGTGCCGTTGTGGGAAAAGTCTGGCTAATTGCCCTGTTTTTTAAGCCTGAGCATGCGGAAAGTCGATTCTAGCTCCAGTGCAGATGCTACACGCGGCCATTCGCCTAACCCCATGTGCATCCCGGCATACAGGTAATAGCCGTGTTTTTCGCTCAGGTATTTGCGCGGGAAGCAATATGTCCCGCCCTCGGTACGAAAAGAATCCAGGTGTGTCATCCCATCATTGAACCATTTATTGCTTTTTCCGGTCTCAAACTGAGCCATCATTTCCATGAACAACACCAGTTTTTCCGGCTGATCCTGCCCAGGCAGGCATGCCAGGAAGACACGTCCGGCGGCATAGGCTCTGTGCATCTGTGGGTTCCAGATATACCCTCCCGGAGTCTGCTGGAAGGCTGGCTTGAGCAAGTAAGTAATGATCGACTCTACTTTTTGCCTGGTGATAGGGTCCTGCTTCGGCAAGTAGGCGAGTGCATACAGGTCATAGCAGGTGGGTAAACCCAGCACGCTCCAGTGGTTGTTGAATCGCTGCTGGTAGAACTGCTTGGGCTTCCCATGCAGATATCGCTGGCTAGCTGGCAAGCTTTCGCGCTCGCATTGGCTCATATAGAGGTCAAAATCTCCTCTGACTGCCAGGTCGTATAGCACTTCGATACGCTGTGCCATCCAACTTGCCACCTGTGGTTCGTTCGAATATCCCAGCCGTACCAGGAAAGGAACCAGGATTAGCGCTTCCTCCTGATAGCGTCCACCTTCAGCTACGACGCAGTATGGCAGGACGCGTCCATCCAGATCGGGTTGCCTGGCTCGCAGACCATATTCCGCCAGCTTGGCTAACACATTCTCGACAGAAGAATCCTTCGAGTGGTGGGCGGGACCGATGCCAAGCAGCTTGAGCCAGCGGTGGACTTCTGGTGATGCCAACAGGTCAGCGTACACTGCGCCACGGTCGATCGTGGGGTCATCTGGGGCAAATTCTGTCGCTGTCAGCCAACGCAGGATTGGACCACCCTGCGTCATTAGGAATGAGGTCAGGTTCGAATCCATTTTCATGAACATCACTTGAAGGATACTACTTGACTTTACTATACCATTACTCGTAAACTTGGAATACTAGTTTTGGATGTGTGACCGGATGCTTGATCTTATACGACGATCAGATGGACTAACCAGATCTAGGAAAAGCATCACTTGCTGACTTTCTAAGCTAATTATTATGTTTCCCTGATTACTTTCGAGTGATACTTATACCAGGTATGATCTATCCGTTAGGGAGGCGTGCATGTCTGATGCAGATACCGTTATTCTAATCACCCGCAACGGCATGGGTGAAGCTGACCAGGTTTTACAACATAAGCTTATTGGTACTTATCTCAACCTTCTGGTTGAAAATAAGTATTTGCCCACTGCAATTTGCTTTTACACTGAAGGTGTATTCTTGGCAGCAGAAGGCTCACCCGTATTAGCTACGTTGCAAAAGCTGGAGGACTTGGGGGTGCACCTTATCTTGTGTTCCACCTGTGTGAATTACTATGAGCTCGGTGAAAAATTGCGGGTGGGCATCGTCGGTGGGATGAGTGACATTGTCGAAGCTCAGCAGAGGGCAGCCAAGGTCATCACGGTCTGAATGGGAGGGTGATCAATGAAAAACAATAGTATACGTCTCGGTCAGGTAATGGGCATCCCGATCAGCTTGGACCCATCCTGGTTCCTGGTCTTTATCCTGATCACCTGGGTGCTTGCAGCAAGTTATTTCCCCTCGGAGTTCAAGGATTGGTCAGTGCTCCAGTTCTGGGCCGTGGCAGCTGTTACTTCAGTCCTGTTCTTTTCGAGCGTCTTGCTCCACGAGCTGGGTCATTCCATCGTTGCCCAACATTATAAATTGACAGTGAAAAGCATCTCCTTGTACATTTTTGGGGGAATATCTGAGATTACTTCTGAGCCAAAAACCCCATTACCAGAATTCGTTATCGCCTTTGTTGGACCTCTAACCAGCCTGGTTTTAGCTGCGTTTTTTTATATCCTGCAGCTGGTTTTTCATAATTATGCCCCAATTTATGCAGCGGCAAAATACCTGGCTTATATCAACCTCATCCTGGGGTTGTTCAACCTGATCCCTGGTTTCCCCTTGGATGGCGGTCGCGTTTTTAGGGCCATCGTATGGGGCATCACGCATAACCTGCGCCGTGCCACCGAGATTGCGGGTTTACTCGGTCAGGGCATCGCCTTCGTGTTCATCCTCCTCGGGGCCTGGCTGTTGTTCCAGGGGAATTGGATCAATGGGCTGTGGATCGCCTTCATTGGCTGGTTCCTGGAGACAGCCGTTGTGGGGCAGGTTCAGCAGGTACGCATGTATGATGTCCTTGCCGGTCATACCGTTGATCAGGTCATGAGCCAGAGCTGCGTCGTGGTACCGGCCGATCTTACCCTGCAGGAGCTGGTTAACCAGTATTTCCTCGGCAAAGGTGAGCGCTGCGTTGTGGTCGTTCAAAATGGACAGCCTGCCGGGTTCCTCACCCTGCACAATGTCCGCAAGGTTTCCCGTGAGCAGTGGGTGAACACCACGGTAATGCAGGTCATGATCCCAATGGACCAGGTGAAGGCTACCACCCCCAGCGCAGGGTTGGTGCAGGCGATGGAGGCGATGGGTGCTGATGGTGTGAACCAGATGCCGGTGATGGCAGATGGTCAGATCGAGGGTATGCTCAGGCGCGAGGATATCGTCAATTATTTGCACATGCTACAGAAGTTGGAAAAATAAACCGATTCATCCAATCTATTTGGGATTTGGATAAAATCTGAAAATATGTAGGCGCACGAAATCCTGCATGCGCAGGCATGTTCGTGCCCCTACTGTATTAAATCCGAACAGTACTATGGTTCACACCTGTGTATCAACCCTGGGTGCTTCTCTAATTCTCACCTCTGCCCCCAGTGCGCAGGCTTTAGCCTGCTCAAGGGTCGTTGAGCGCCCCTCTGCATATGCTGCGGCGAAGGCAGCTCCCCCAACTGGTGTCGCGTTTCAGCCAGGTCGCGCTGGTATTCCGGGCGGATTTCGCCAGAAAGGGAAGTGCTAGCCTTTTCACGCGGGTCAAGCAAAAATCCAAATAAATCTTCAGTCAGCATTGGCTGTCCATATCCGATTAGCACACCTTATGGCAGGTCCAAGATACCGTTAATGCGAGATACTCCGATATTACGGTCATTTATATTTATTTATGTCCATTTTACGATCATTTTGCGCCGGGTTGTTATAGTGTATCTAACGATCAACCCTGGAAAGTAGAAAGTCAATAGGGGGCAGACAATCAGCCGGGGAAAATAAAAAAAGGAGATGCTATAATGAAAAAGTTGATTGTCATAATCGTTCTGGTGGTCCTGATGGGTGTGTTATTAACTGCTGCCGTTCCAGCGCCGGCTCCCGACCAAATTTTACAAGGCAAGCTGCAGTGGCAGCGCAATAACATCTGTGGGGTATCCGACTATGTGCCCACAGAGGCGATGACCAAAGTTCACCTGATGGGAAAATTCACTCCAACCCAGGGACTATTCGTCGGCTGCAAGATCGTAGCCACAGGGACTTACTTCCATTCAGGTCAATGTGACTACTTCAACGTAAGCACATATAAAATATCTTGTCCTACAAGTCCGCTGATAGAGGTTGGT
Source organism: uncultured Chloroflexia bacterium (assembly GCA_963809615.1). Lineage (GTDB taxonomy): Bacteria > Chloroflexota > Anaerolineae > Anaerolineales > UBA4823 > FEB-25. The sequence continues at coordinate 77,208 of CAWEKR010000007.1, read as the reverse complement.
CACTAAGAGGGGGTTCCAAATAAGGAGCGGTTCATCAGGTGTGGGCATGCCTGTTGAGCAGGTGGTGATCAATCTGACTTCCGAATTAGCCAATAATTCGGAAGTCTTTTTTATTGATTGTCTGTATTGCATAAATCTAATAGCTAGCTCAAGTCAATCCGCATCTCGGCTTCATCCCCAAGCATCCTCCCGGTCAGAACAAAACCGTATTGCCTGTAAAATGGCTCGGGGCCATCCTCACCCGGATGGCAGCTCAGCGTCATCTCCTTTGCGCTCGGTCGGCTTCGGACGTATTCCAGCAGCAAGTCCATTGCCCGCTTGCCATAACCGAGCTTCTGGAAGCGCACGTCGATCATATATCGCCACAGGAAGTATAGCGGTTCTTCCGGGTCGTCATAAAGCATCAAGAAGCCCACCGGGATCTCGTCTGCGTAAATAGCACGGAACCAGGCTTTCGGCTCGAAATATGCCTGGGCGATGGATACCGCATTGGGAGCGACAAAATGTTTCTGCACTTCACTCACCTCCAGGCTGCAAATAGCACGCACAGTATCGGCGGTCACTTCGCGCAGGCTGACCGTGGAGTTGCGGGTGATGTTGGGAGTTTCATCGGTCATAAATACTTTGCCTCGTCATTTGGAAAGGATCGAGCGAACAACAACCGGTTATCAGTCGAATAGTATAAAATTTAGGAACACCATGAATTCGAACTAAATATTCAGTGTCATTTCAGTTCTCGATTAAATTATAACCTTATATAGTTGAGCTATGACCATGTATGAACAAATCTCTCCATCATCTTATTGAAATTGCTATTGGCTGAACGCTGACTACGAATTGCTGAGGGTAAATTCTCCCCATGATATAATCCTCACACTTAATTAGACCTGACAGGTTTTTAAAACCTGTCAGGTCTTTGTAGGTAGTGCTATGCCATTCTGGACTATTCTCCTTATTGCTATCGGCCTGGCTATGGACTGTTTCGCCGTCTCCCTTGGGGTTGGGACAGCCGGGACGGCCGTCGGTGTGCGACCGACCTTTCGCTTGTTCTTCCACTTTGGCTTGTTCCAGGCAGGTATGACACTTCTGGGTTGGCTGGCAGGCAAGACCGTTGTCACTTACATTTCGAGTATTGATCATTGGGTGGCCTTCGGTCTGCTGTTTTTCGTGGGTGTGCGGATGATACGCGGAGGTCTTCAAAAAGCTGGGGAAGAGCCTGCCATTCCGGATCCTTCGCGGGGTCTCACCCTGGTCATGCTGAGCGTTGCCACCAGCATCGATGCCCTCGCGGTTGGGCTCAGCCTGGCACTTCTTTCAGTGAATGTGCTCTGGGCAGCGCTGCTGATTGGTGCAGTTTCCGCTGGGCTTTCGCTGGCTGGTCTGCTGCTTGGGAACCAGCTCGGAATGCGCTTCGGTAAATCGATGGAAGTTTTGGGCGGGATCATCCTGGTCGGTATTGGCCTCAGGGTGTTGATCACTCATTTGTTGGGTTAGGTATGCTTATCCATTTCGGTTTTGATTATCAAGCGTCGCTTCAACAAACCAGTGTAAATCGATCAAGCCGGTTGCCTCAACACAAAGGATACGCAGCATGGATCTGAATGATCTAATAAAACGCAGCCAGTCTCCCCTTCCTTGGGACGAAGGGGATAATATCCCTTGGAATGAGCCTGGATTTTCCCGTCGCATGCTGAATGAACACCTCTCACAGGCACATGATGCTGCTTCCCGTCGATTTGAGATCATCGATCGGCAGGTGGGTTGGATTCACGCCTCTCTGTTAAACAACCAGGCCTCTAGCGTTCTCGACTTGGGCTGCGGTCCCGGCTTCTACGCTAGCCGCCTGGCGCGCCTGGGTCATACCTGCCTTGGGATCGATTACTCGCCGGCATCCATTGAATATGCAGCTGCCACAGCACAACGCGACAGGTTGGATTGTGGTTATCTCTGCCAGGATATCTGCGTGGCCGATTTCCCAGGAAATTTTGATCTTATCATGCTAATATATGGCGAATTTAATGTCTTCCGCCCTGGCGATATTGGGCACATCCTCGATAAATCCTGGCAGGCATTAAGACCGGGCGGCATCCTGCTGTTGGAGCCACATTCTTACCGGATGGTGGAAAAGTTGGGTAAGCAGGCTGCTTCCTGGCAATCCTCTTCCGGTGGATTATTTTCCGAAGATCCTCATGTGCTCCTCCAGGAAAATTTTTGGGATGAAAGGACGCATACTGCAACCATTCGATATTACGTGCTGCATGCGGGAACCGGAGTCGTCACCCGGCATGCCCAAACCATCCAGGCGTATCAGGCGGTCGATTATCAAATGCTGTTAACTGAACATGGCTTTCGTAATATCGAAATTCGGAACGGGTTATCCGCTGAAGATCCACACGAAGGCTTGATGGCAATTGTGGGACGCAAGTAGCTCGGTGAAAAGTATTTGTCAGGAGTAAATACTCACCTCAAAGCTGGATGGGTATTGAAGTTGGTCATTATCATAAATATCTTCTTACTTTTCAACCCATTTTATATCACCTGCAAATATTTCAATGTATCAATGGGGGGATGGGTGTGGAATTACTGTCAGGATTAAGCATTGGTTCGACCCTTCAGCGAACCGGTGAGATAGCCTAGCTCCCTATCTGCTTGTCGTTATCGATTAATCGCCTCTCGTGGACGGGGTATAATTCCGACCAGAAATTCTCTTGGGACGACTGATTAATGTTTACCATCATTATTGAGGTATATTAGAAATGCATCTTGCGCGTAAATCGTTTGTTCTACCAACCATTATCGTACTTGGGTTGGTTCTCACCAATTTTATGATCCAGGTTGGTGTTAATCCCAGTTATAAAAGTATGTCCACTGATAGCGGGACCTTCGCCTATTGCGGGCAGATCATTCGCAATGGTGGCTTGATGTATCGTGATTGTTGGGATAATAAACCACCCGCGGTATATTATCTCAATGCAGCCGCGATTTGGCTCGGCGGCGCTAATCCCTTCGTCATCTGGCTCTTCCAGGCTGTCTGGCTAACCATCGCAATACTGGCGTACTTCCTGATCCTTACCCGGGTTTGGGAGCACACCGGTCTGGCAGCCCTCTCGGCTTTCGTTTTGTTATTAGTCATCTTATACCCCTCCATTTTCCAGGGGGGGAACTTTACTGAGACCTATGCCATCCTGCCAGTTGTTCTTTCGCTGGGAGCTTTTTGGGCTTATCTGCGCTCCGGGCGAAGGCGTTGGTTGATCACCCTAGGTTTTCTGGCTGCCGCTGGTTTCTTGCTCAAGCCAACTTACATTGCCGTCGGGATGGCGGCTGGTATCACCATCGTATTTCTCGAGCTCAGGCGCCGGTCCTTCCAGGCCTTGCTGATCAATCTGTCCATTTTATTTGTATCTGCTTTCGTACCACTTTTATTGGTAGCTATGTATTGGGTGGTCAACCAAGGTTTTTATGCGCTGTGGTTTGCAACTTTTCTTCATAACTTCACTTATCTCCGCGAGGGTTTTTCCATCCATAGTTTATATGCCACTGCCCGCATGTTCCTCATAGAGCAGCCCATCGTCGGGCTATCCATCCTGGTTGGCATATCCTTCGGGGTCTTTCTATCCCAATTCGGTCGCCTGATATTTTCCTTCAGAGTCCCGCCACAAAATGAGGAGGATAATTTCACGCCTGGTCGCATGGATCCTGGGAAGTCGCGAGCTTGGTTTCTCGCAGCCGTGTTCTTGGCGATCATCCTGGATGTTGCCTTTTTAGCCTCATCTGGGAAGAATTTTGGTCATTACCTGCAGGTGATCATGCCCGGAATGGTCGTTGCCATGATGTATATATTATATTTTCTTCGACTATCCATCAAACAAGACCGACTGAGTCGCAATTTGCAGGCTGCTGTATTGGCAGGGATCCTCTTCGTCTCCATAGGTGGCGTAATGGAAATTGTTTCCAAGGAGCTGCCCAGCCTGCAAGAATTGAAGTCATTTATCTCTACGCCAGACCTGACTGTTTACCAGCCCACGGAGTTGGAGCAATACATTATTGATCACAGCTCATCCACCGATGGTGTTCTGGTTTGGGCAGGTCATCCGAGTATAAATTTTGTCACCCAGCGTCGCTCTCCCACCAAATATATTTTCCTGCTGCACTTATTTGCTCCCACTCCTTATGGTCCAAATGGTTTTAAGGAGTTCTTAGCAGAGCTGCAGGCTGATCCTCCAGAGTTAATTGTGGTCCAGCCTGCGTCTTCCGTAGGTTTGCCTTTTTTCGGAGATCCTTCGCCCTGTTCAGACTGCGATCCCTTGGCACTGCAGGGTATGCAAGAATTTAAACAATATGTCGCCTCGAACTATGACTTGAGGACTTCAATCTGGGACTTTGAAGTCTATCAGCGCATTCATTAGCTTTATTTATAGCCAACATCTCAGGGTTCTGCCTTTCTGTCCTCTCGCCAAATTACTTCTTTCTCCAATTCGTATTCGAAATTGTTGAATGTGATTCCGGTAAATATTTACCCAAATCTTGTCACACGGATGTCTTGGGTAGGTATGATTATGATTTCTCTCCTCCATTTTAGTATTCCATCTTGAAAGTGGTATACTCACCAATCGTTACACAGCTGTGCATTTGAAAAAACGAATATATCCGTGATTGCTGTCATGCATTGAATGTGGAACCACTTTCATTAATTGAGGTCATCATGAATCGAGTACTCAATCAGCGCTTAACCCTCCTTATTATCCTTTTGCTAATCCTGGTGGCTTCCACTGCTTGCTCAGTTGAGCAAACAAAAGGTACCCAACGTGTTTCCATCGCCAATAACGAGATCCAGGCAGACCAGCGCTCAAAACAACCATCCATCTCTTCCGACGGACGCTACGTCGCTTTCGCTTCAGATGCAACCAATCTGGTTAAGGGTGACAGTAACGGAGTAACAGATATTTTTGTGCGTGATCTGGCGAAGAGGACTACGAAGAGAGTGTCAGTTTCGAGCACGGGGGAAGAAGGAAATAAAGCATCTTATTGGCCGTTTATTTCCTCTGACGGGCGGTATGTGACCTTCACATCAGAAGCTAACAACCTGGATGCCTCTGATAACAATGGCGCCGGAGATATCTTCGTCCATGATATAAAAACTGGCGATACCACGATGATTTCTCGTGCCGTTGATGGCACAGCCGGGAATGACCTTTCCTTCTGGTCTTCTATCTCATCGGATGGTCGTTATGTTGCTTTCATGTCGAATGCCACTAACCTGGTGCAGCCCGACAGTAATGATTCCTGGGATATTTTTCTGCGTGACAGGCAGGCAGGGCAAACCAGCCTCGTTTCATCCGCTTATGATGGGAAGCAAGCTAATTCACAATCCGAATATCCCATAATTTCAGCTGATGGGCGTTTCGTGGCGTTTGCATCCGATGCGACCAACATCGTATCAGGTGACACCAACGGCTACCGTGATGTGTTCGAATATGACCTCCAGACGGGGAAGACCAACCGTGTCTCGCTTGCAAGCGATGGCACACAGGCCAATGCAGGTACCCAGGCATTTGTTATCTCCATTTCGGCTGATGGTCAGTTTGTGGCTTTTCCTTCACTGGCTACCAACCTGGTGCCTGACGACACTAATAACGCTTGGGATATCTTTGTCCATAACCGTGATAAAGGAGAGACCAGCCGGGTATCGGTTTCCAGTAGTGGCACGCAAGCGGATGCTGGCTCTTATGGTGTTTCAATTTCACCGGATGGGCGCTATGTCACCTTCGGTTCCAATGCCACCAATCTGAAGCCTGATGACCTCAATGGGGTGATGGATGTCTTTGTGTATGACCGGCAAACCGGTCAAATCGAGTGCGTTTCTGTTGCCAGTGATGGCGCACAAGGGAACGAAGCTTCCGGGTTCACCCTCATCGCTCCTGTTGGCATTGACCTTGCCTATGGGCCGCTAATTTCATCCGATGGCAGCGTCATTGCATTTATGTCCAACGCCTCCAACCTGGTAGTGAACGACACCAATGCAAGTCAAGACATCTTTGTTCACTCCCGTTGATCTGCCATTTTTGGTTGGTTTACTGCTGATGGAATATTGGGGTATACCATTTCCCTGATTAATCATATACAATTAAGAGGTTGATGACGCATTGCAATAAAGTGGGAGACGATGGAGAAATACAACGACGTTGAAGCATTAACCCAATATATCACCGATGAAGTCTTCCGGTTGTTCAAACAATCGCCCGAATCGTGGGTGAGGCGCACATTTGGACCGGTTTTATGGTTGCCTGCCCACCGTTTTGCCAGCTTAGCGGTCACCTTCGATGGTTACGTTGACGAATATGGTCTGCGGGAGGCTGCCAGGCGCATCCTATCGAAATATGTGCTGTCTTTTGAGGCGCGCAATGTGGAGAATATCCCCCGTGAAGGTCCATTACTGATCACCTCCAACCATCCCGGGACGATTGACTCACTCGTCATCACCGCTAGTATTCCCCGTCCGGATCTTAAGATTGTTGCCACCGGGATTCCATTTGTACAATCCTTGCGCAATGCAGCCGATCACCTGATCTACACCCCCCGCAAGGGTATCCATGAGCGCATGATTGTAGTTCGCTCTGCCATCCGTCACTTGGAAGACGGTGGAGCTCTGCTGATTTTCCCCAGTGGGCGTATCGACCCTGATCCGGCGCTCTCCCCTGAAGAAGCCAAGGACATGGGCCGATGGTCTCACAGCGTTGAGCTGATGCTCGAGCAGGTGCCTCAAACCCAGGTCCTTCTGACCGTGATTAGTGATGTTTTGTCAGCACGGTGGCGTTGGAACCCTCTCGTCCGGCTGATGGGGGATGACCTTAAGCAGCGAAGTGTGGCTGAAATATTGCAAGTTATTCAATCAATTATCCTTCCTGGCATTAACCGGGTGGCTCCTCGCCTCACTTTTTCAGATCCATTGAGCACGGATGACCTCATCCAATTCGATCATCGCATACTGGATGGTATGAAAGAGCGCGCCCGTTGCCTGATGGAAGACCATCTTGCACACGGAGAGAACCTCCTTCCAGCTCGCACTTAATAATGAACTCGGGCCGTATGGAAAAAAACAGCGATATTGAGACTCTCTCGAAGTTCATCACCGATGAGATTTTTAAAATGTTCAAGGTCGATCCACACAGCTGGATACGGCAGACATTCGGGCCATTGTTTCGAGTGCCAGCCCACCGGTTCGCCCAGGTTACGGATACATTTGACCGATATGTGGAAGAATTCGGCTTCCGCGAAGCTGCCATGCGCATCCTGCCGGTTTTTGCCCAAGGGTTCGATGCCCGGAATGTGGAGAACGTCCCGCGTGAAGGACCACTGCTAATCACCTCCAACCACCCAGGTACGTGTGACTCGCTGGTAATCGCTGCTAGCATTCCCCGACTCGACTTGAAGATTGTCGCTGCTGATAACCCGTTCATCGCAGGGGTTCGCCATGCCGCTGAAAATTTGATCTATACCACCCTCGATGCCCATGAACGCATGATGGTGGTGCGCAAAGTCATTCGGCATCTCCAGGATGGGGGAGCAGTCTTGATCTTCCCTAGCGGCAGCATTGACCCTGACCCAGCATTATCCCCCAAGGCAGCCCATGACCTGGCGAATTGGTCTCCAAGCATCGAGCTCATGCTGCGCCGGGTTCCCCAAACGCGAATCCTACTGACCATCGTCAGCGGTGTGCTTTCAGCACGTTGGCGCTGGAATTTTTTCGTCCGAATGCTGGGGGATGATCATAAGCAGCGCAGCGTTGCTGAAGTGCTGCAAATAATCCAGCAAATGGTCTTTCCCAACACAGTCCATGTTGCCCCACGCCTCTCCTTTGCTAACCCGTTGACAACTGAGGAGCTGGTAGCGACTGGGCAAGGGATGTTGGATGAGCTGATTGAGCGCGCCCGCTCCTTGATGGAAGATCACCTGGCACAGGGGGAGAATTTGTTGACGGCGAGTACTTTGGGCGGAAATGGTTTGCGTATTCAGTAATTGCTGATTAATTCTTAGCATTTAGGGCGGAAAATCTGTTTCACCCAGCGTTCAAATTTCTATATTTACACTTATCCAAGCATTTTCCGTCATTATTACCAAATTTAGTGAATAATATATATAATATCCGAATTCAGTTATGATATACTGCGGTACATGAAATAGTGGAAAAGCGGCTGCTGATGGTGACACTTCGCGATCATTGACGCACCGGGGCAGGCGTGGAACTGGTGAAAGTTATGGATATTTATGATCTTTGTGTTGCCTGGAACTGGGAATATGATGCTGATTTTATTGGCTTGCTCGACCTGAGCTGCCAATCCAGGGGGTTAACGCTGCTGCAGATCAAGGCCGAGAACCTCCCTCAAATGTTGAACTCGCTCGTTGGCGGTGAGCTAAGCTGCCGGGTTTTTTTTGACCGGGCTTCGGATGTTGATCCCCAATTTATGCCCCTCATTCAATGGATCGGAGAGGATTCCATTCGCTCGATTAATGCTTATGAACGTGCATCGCGTACCTGGGATAAAGCTGAAATGCACGTCAGGCTTGTCTCGCAAGGATTAAACGTCCCTCCCACCATCATCTTACCACCGTTTATCGAGCAACCCGATCTGCCACTCTTTGATCTATGTCCTTTGGGTGAGCAGTTCACCATCAAGCCTGCTCATGGTAGTGGAGGGGTGGGGGTGATGACCAATGCCACTTCATGGGAACAGGCATTGTCTGTCCGCCAGGAGCATGCCACGGATCACTACCTTCTGCAATCCCATGTCACACCCATTCAGCTCGATGCTCGACCTGGATGGTTCCGTGTGCTCTATTGCGCCGGGCAGGTCTACCCATGTTGGTGGGATCCATCCACTCATATTTACACCCCAGTGAATGAGTCTGATAAAAACATCTACGGTCTAGAGTCGTTGGAAAAAACTACATCCACTATCGCTGGTCTGTACGGGCTGGAGCTGTTCTCGACCGAGATCGCCCTCATATCTGATAAGCACTTTGTTGTGGTTGATTATGTGAATGACCAGATCGATTTACGCTTGCAATCCAATGCCGCCGAAGGGGTACCAGATGAGATCGTTAAATCTATTGCCCAGCGATTGGTCACCCATGTAGTCGATCATTTCCAGGTCGAAGGCATCCGGTGAAGCGGAAATCCCCACTCTTCGCTGCTAATTAAATCCGAATGGCTTAATCCAATCACCAAATTAACGGTGTGCTGCGTTTACAGCCAATATTTATCAAATATTTAACTAAACTACATATTCAATCTTGCTAAACTGTATTATGATTTGGCCTTGTTCCCTGTTGGAAGGGATTCTTAAGGTTTCTTTACGCGATGAATGATGTTTTTATCCTCCTGAAGTATCTAAAGCCATACTGGCGCCGCTCAGTAGTAGCCCTCGTACTCTTATCAACCTTGGTGATTTTTGACCTGTTAATCCCATGGTTAATTCACCGCATCATTGATTACGGAATTAATGGCCAAAACCAGTCCGTGGTTATCCATACTGCGCTCATCATGCTGGGCATGTCTTTGCTCAGCTTCGTCATCGCCGTTGGGAATAATATCACCTCGGTCCAGGTCAGTGAGAACTTCGGGCGTGACCTGCGGGATGCAATTTTTACCAAAATCCAATCTCTCTCTTATGGCAACCTCGACCAGATGAAGACCGGACCGCTCATTTCCAGGCTGACCAGCGATTCGGCTGCGGTGAAGCAGTTGGTGCAGATATCTCTGCGCATTGGCACACGTGCACCTCTGTTAATGATCGGAAGCCTGATCTTTATGTTTCTCACCAGCCCAATCCTGGCTCTCCAGCTGCTTCCATTACTTTTTATTACATCAATTGTGATCGTCTTCTTCATTGGTAGGATGGCACCGCTTTTTCGCAGAGTGCAGCAAAGACTGGATCGGTTAAATACTGTATTACAAGAGAATATCGAAGGGGCGCGCATCGTCAAAGCCTTTGTACGGGCGAATTTTGAAAACCAGCGCTTTGAGACTACGAATGAAGGGTATACCGACAATTCTGTCAAAGTGATGCGCTTTATGTCCACGATGTCACCGGCATTAACCGTTCTAATTAATATAGGAATGGTTTGGGTTTTATATAAAGGCGGGCTGTTGGTAATTTATGGCAACATGCCTATTGGGCAGATCGTGGCATTCAACAGCTACCTGCTCACCACAATGACACCGTTAATCATGATGACCCAGCTCTCCCAGACCTGGGCGAATGGAATTGCTTCCTCCAAGAGAGTGAATGAGGTGTTGGATGCAGTCCCCGATGTGCAAGATAAGCCTGGCGCACAGATACTACCCGCGACTACACTCGGTCGGGTTGTTTTTGAGAATGTCGGATTCCATTATAACGGCGCAAGTGACGAGCCGGTAATCAGCGATATAAATCTAGTCGCTGAAGCAGGACAGACATTAGCCATTTTGGGTGCAACCGGATCCGGAAAAACCAGCCTGGTTAACCTGGTACCGCGATTTTATGACGTCTCATCGGGACGGATAACCATCGATGGGGTAGACCTGCGCCAGCTGGACCAGGATTCTCTGCTGGAACACATCGGGGTGGTGCCCCAGGAATCAGTGCTGTTCACTGGCACGGTGCGGGATAACATCTGCTATGGTCAACCGGATGCAACCGACGAAGAGGTTGTTGCTGCCGCAAAAGCTGCCCAGGCGCACGATTTCATTATGGACCTTCCAGATGGCTATAACAGCCGGGTGGAACAGCGCGGGGCAAACTTCTCGGGTGGGCAAAAGCAGAGATTGGCGATCGCCAGGGCATTATTAATGAGGCCACGTATCTTGATCCTGGATGATAGCACCAGCTCGGTGGATGTGGAAACCGAAACGCGCATCCAAGACGCCTTGGAGTTGGCGCAATATAAGCATACTACCCTTGTCGTAGCCCAACGCATCAGCACCGTTTTGAACGCCGATAAGATCATCGTCATGGATCATGGACGAGTAGTTGCCCAAGGCACGCATAAAGAACTGGTGCAGTCCAGCCCCATATATCGCGAAATTTATGATTCCCAGCTAGGCGATGGCAACCATCTCAAAGAACTCGAGACCACGGAAGCTGAGGTGACCGGATGAGCATGCAGCCTACCGGTTATGGTGCCGGGAGTGTGCGCGTCACCATGATGCAGCGCAGACCGACTGACCCGGGAAAGATCGAGAAACCGAAAGACCCGCGGAACGCAGTGCTGCGATTATTTGCATATCTCAAACCTTTCACTCTCCAGATGATCATCGTATTAGGATTCGTGTTGATTTACACTTTACTCGGGTTGGCAGGACCATATCTGATGAGTAAGGGAATTGATGATGGCATCTCAAAACTCAACGCTGGTGTCCTCCTCTATTACTCTGTGCTGATGCTGGTAGCGTACCTTTTCAACAACCTGTTCCAGGCAATCGCCAATTGGATTATGGCAGACGTATCTCAACGCGCCCTCAAGTTGATGCGCAAAGATATGTTCAGCCACTTGCAGAATTTACCCCTGAGTTATTATGACCGTAATCCGGCTGGCGAGCTGATGAGCCGCTTGACCAATGACATCGATGCCATTAATCAGGCGGTCTCGCAGAACGTTACCTCCCTTATCGCCAGCTTGCTTTCCATGGGGGGGATCATCATCGTCATGTTTGTACTCAACTCCCGGCTGGCATTGGTTACCCTGGTGGTTATTCCGATCATGTTGTGGTTCACCAATTTTGTTGCCCGCTACACTCGCAGGGGTTACAAGGATCTGCAGATGCATCTGGGTGAGATGAATGCCGTTATGGAGGAATTGATCACCGGTGAGAAGGTCATCAAGGCCTTCAGGCGCAACCAATCCGTGACCGATAAATTCCGCCAGCGCAACCAGGAAGTGTTCAAAGCAGGTGTATATGCCAACACCTACGCTTTGTTATTGATGCCGATCACCAACGTCCTGGGCAACTTCTTCGTTATCGTCATCGCCGGTTATGGCGGATGGTTGGCGCTCCAGGGAGCTGTCACGGTGGGGATTATTGCCGCTTTTATTAACTATGCACAGAACTTCATCAATCCACTCAGGCAGATCGCTAATATCTATAACTCCATCCAAGCAGCTCTGGCAGGTGCGGAACGTGTCTTTGAGCTTTTAGATACTACAGCCGAGATACCCGATGTTCAGGATGCTTATCCGCTGGACACGGTACATGGCGATGTAATTTTTGACCATGTCAACTTTAGCTATGTATCCGGTACTCCAGTGATCAAGGACATGTCCTTGCACGCAAAAGCCGGGCAAATGCTCGCCCTGGTCGGCCCGACGGGTGCAGGTAAAACCACATTGATCAACCTGTTATCCCGTTTCTATGAGATCTCTGATGGCAGTATCTCTATCGATGGGAAAGATATTCGTGATATTTGCAAGGATGATCTGCGCCAGCAGCTCGGAATCGTGCTGCAGGATACATTCCTTTTCTCTGATACGGTCATGGAGAATATACGCTTCGGCCGGTTGGAAGCCACCGACGATGAGGTGATCAAAGCTGCTCAAATAGCCGATGCTGATCTTTTCATCCGCCAGCTTCCGCACGGATACCAGAGCATTCTCTCCGAACGGGCAGGCAACCTGAGCCAGGGCCAGCGCCAGCTACTAGCCATTGCCCGCGCCATCCTGTCTGATCCGGGGATCCTGATTCTAGATGAAGCCACTAGCTCGGTAGATACGCGTACTGAAGCGCGCATCCAAAAAGCCCTCCTTCGCCTCATGCACGGTCGTACTAGTTTCGTCATTGCCCACCGCCTCAGCACCATCAGGGAAGCTGATAATGTGATTGTGATCAACGAGGGGGAGATAGTTGAGCAGGGCACTCACCAACAGCTGCTCGAAAAACATGGCTTCTTCCACCATTTATATAATGCCCAGTTTAAGGGACAGCAGATCTAGTAGATATTACCCCGGTGTGGGCACAGCAACGCTGTGCCCTTGTTTCAATTCATATCACCAGCAGAATTGGTCTCGGGTTTATAATTTTTCCCTGGCGCATGCACTGGTTGGATTCTTACATTCCTTCTAGGATTGGTGATGTAACGAGTTATTAAAAGTTGACGGGGTTATAGAGTCCAATTACACAAAATGATAAATTTGATTATACTTAGGCGGTTAATAGGAGGTAATAATGAGTGATTTCTTTGGAAAACTTAAAAGTGGTGCTGGAAAACTGGCGTTCGAAGCCGAGAAGATGAACCGGCTGAGCCAGGCTAAGAGTGATCTGGAAAAGGGGAAAATTCAGGTCCAGGCTCAATATGCGAAACTCGGTGAGCTGTACTATACCCAGCGGGGAAATTCAGGCGTTACAGGTCCAGCTTTCGACGAAATCTGCCAGGCAATTATGGACCTGGACCAGCAGGTCGAATTAAAGAACGAAGAAGTCCAGCGGATTAATGCTGAAATCTACTCGCCGCAGATGTCTCAACCCACACCTCAGACTGCCTCCGCACCAGTGCAATCTGTATCCACGCCATCCCCGGTCCAATCCGCTTCCCCTTCTGCGCCAGTGGCAGCTGCGGCCGCGACAAAATTCTGCCCGAACTGTGGTAAGGAGATGCCGGTCCAGGCAAAATTCTGCCCCGACTGCGGGAATAAGATGTAGAAAAGGAAAAAAACCGGGTCGCCACCGGTCAAGGAAAATTCCGGTATTTGAATCTTTCACTGGTGATAATTGAGACGATAGTGGATGTTTCGGAGAAACTCCGTTATACGGCTTCGCCTTCACCATTCCTCGTGTATTGGTTAAACCGATTGGGCGGGGATTGATCCTCATCGTTACAGCCTGCCGTCCTACCAACATCTACGCAGGCACGCCATTTCCGCATTAAAACCGACCTGGTTTCTTATCGTAAGTCTCGTCGGTTTTTCGGTCGTATTTCCTGGGGGCATTTCCGGCTCCGCAGTATTTATCGGCAAGCATTAACCTAATATAACAAAATAACCCCTTCAACTATTCGCAATTTCCCTCACTCTTCCCTGTCCGTTGTCCCTTCTATACTTCCTTTCATTGGATTACAATACAGACCTGGGGAATGAGGAATCTGAATGGAATCACAAAAGCCACCTCAAAAAACAAGCCTAAATCCCATTTGGTGGGTGATCATGCTCGGCCTGTTGGCATGGAATATATACGCTTTCTGGCCCCGTACGGAGACACAGATTAGCCTGCCTTACAGCAGTTTCGTCAGCCAGGTAAAAGCTGACCATATCAAATCGGTGCAGATCAGCGGCAGCTCAATCAAAGGTGAGTTTATCCAACCCCAACCTTTGGCAGAATTGGTCCCTGTGCCCACCACCTCGCCTGACTTCACTCCCACACCTGGTCCCTCTCCCACGCCTGCTCAGCCGATATCATTCACCACGTTCACTACAAATTTTCCCGATGTGGTCGGTGACACATCTTTAATGCCCCTGCTGAACCTGCATAATGTAGTGATTTCTGTGTCTTCATCTGCCAGTCCATGGTTCACTATACTGCTGACAGATGGCTTACCCATCCTACTGATGGTGGGATTCCTGGTGCTGCTCGGAAGGCAGGCCTCGAGGGGTCAGGAGAATGTCTTCTCCTTTGGGCGCAGTAAAGCACGCCGTTTTATTGAAGATAAGAATAAAGTGACTTTCAGAGACGTCGCTGGCGCTGATGAGGCCAAACGCGAGTTGCAGGAAGTAGTCGATTTCCTGCGCAACCCCCAAAAATATCATAAATTAGGCGCACGCATCCCGAGAGGGGTGCTTCTCGTTGGTCCGCCTGGTACGGGCAAGACTTTGCTCGGTCGCGCTGTTGCTGGTGAAGCCGATGTCCCCTTTTATAACATCAGCGCTTCAGAATTTGTCGAGATGTTCGTCGGTGTGGGTGCCAGCCGGGTGCGCACGTTGTTCGAACAGGCAAAATCCACTTCTCCTGCCATCGTCTTTATTGACGAGCTCGATGCCGTTGGTCGTCGGCGTGGCGCTGGTATCGGTAATGTAAACGATGAGCGCGAGCAGACCCTCAACCAGCTGCTGGTGGAGATGGATGGCTTTGATGTCAGCCATGAGGTCATCATCCTGGCGGCCACAAACCGCCCGGATGTGCTCGACCCAGCCCTGCTCCGCCCAGGTCGCTTCGACCGCCAGGTAAACGTCGCTTTGCCCGATCGCAAAGGTCGCGAAGGTATCCTGGAGATCCATACCCGCCAAATCCATTTGGGTTCCGATGTTAACCTCTCCACACTGGCACGTTCAACCACAGGTTTGAGTGGAGCCGACCTGGCTAACCTGTGCAATGAAGCAGCCCTGGTGGCAGCCAGTAAAAACCACGACTCCGTTTCAATGAATGATTTCTCGGAGGCCATCGATCGTATCATCTTGGGGGAGGTGCGCCCGTTAATCTTGGAGGAAGAGGACCGTAGGATAGTGGCGTACCACGAATCAGGACACGTTTTAGTGGCATGGCTGACCCCGAACACCGATCCGGTTCATAAGGTGACGATCATCCCGCACGGGCGGGCATTAGGTGTCACCGAGCAGATGCCGGAGGAGGACCGCTATAACTACGGCCGCGAAGAGCTGTTAGCCCGCATCCGCGTAATGCTCGGTGGTCGCTCGGCAGAGGAGATTGCCTGCGATGACATCACTACTGGCGCTGAAAATGACCTTGTGGAAGCCACCCGCCTGGCACGAAGAATGATCACCCGCTGGGGTATGGGTAGCCTCGGATTACAGGCATTTGCCGCCGATGAAGAACAACCGTTCCTGGGATATGAGCTCACCCAGGCGAGGGATTACTCTGAACAGACTGCAGCCCAGATTGATAGAGATATTCAAACCATCCTCAATACCTGCCATGAGGAAGTGAAAGCTTTGTTGAATCGTGAGCACGACAAGCTGGATGCCCTTGTCGCAATCTTGCTCAAGGATGAGACCGTCGAGCAGGAAGGCTTGGAGCGCCTCCTGGGTCCGCGCGTAGGGGGAGAATAGATTGAGCAATAATTGGTGCAATAAGAGGTGGAGCAGCGACGTTGCTCCTTAAGCAATTCCTGGTAGGCTGGGGCCATCCGGTATGTACTCCTACCGGATTGAGCTTTTTTGCGAAACCCAACATATTCATCTGTTCTTGACCTCAACCTCCCCCTTTCAAATACTTGTCAAAGAACTCGATTGTTCGCTGCATCGCCAGGTTGAAATAATTGGCAATATTATGATCGTCCCCAGGATACTCGTAATATTCAACCGGCACCGGGTTTCCATCTGCCAGGATCTGTTTGTACAGGTCTTGTGAAAATTTAACCGGCACATCTGTATCCCCAGTGTCATGGTGTATCTGGATCGGGCCGGACAGGTCATTCAGGTATGAATTTGCCGAGATAGAGTTCCAGAAAGCAGGGTTCTCTTCTGGTGTGCCGTATATACTCGTCCATTGGTCTCGCCAGCTCACGTGATGATCGGGGTCCGGAGAAAGGGTTGGTATCCTGGGAGGAGGGTGCGGCCAACAGCATAACATTTCAGGATATGATCCCACCACCCCTGACCAGATCACCCCGGCTTTGATCTCCTTCGAGATAACCATCGCTCGTAAAGTCAAAAATCCACCCATCGAATGCCCCCACATGCCTATGTTTTGGGAATCTGCCTCTGGGAACAACTGCAGTGAAGCTACGGCATTCAACACATCGGTCGTATATCCTGGGTCGCCGTATGCGCCTTTCGCGAGGCCCTCCGACCGGTCATTGCCGCGGTAATCGATCTTGTAAACGATATAGCCGTGACGTGCCAGTTGGTCCACATAGGCAACATACCGCTCTGTGGTCTTGTACGCCTCCGGGGCTATATAGCCATGGTTGAACACAATTGCTGGCCATCCATTGATGGGTTTCTCCCCAAACGGCACGGTAAGCAAACCGTAGATTTTTAACCCATCTGACAAATACCAGGCGTAATACCGGTTATAGTTTGCACCTGGTTCCAGGGTTTCTTCGATCGTGATCGCGCTTCCCGGATATGTTGTTCCTCTCGCCGCCAGGATGCTCATTGGGTGCAGGGTGGGTGTGCTGGTAGGGGATAACGTAGGGCTGGCGGTCGCCATGGGTTGAGTTGTGCTGCTCGGTGATGGCGTTGCCGTGATGGTATGAGTCGCACTTGGAATGACCGGTGTAGCAGCTGGAGTCATGCTTGCAGCCTGGGTTGTAGTTTTCTCTACTACCGTGCTGCACCCGCTCAGCATAATAAACAGGAACAGCCCCAAAGCTATTCCTTTAATTACCCTGGTTGAATATTTATGCTGATCAATATACTGGGTCATGTTGGGATGTTATTTCCTAAGAATGCAACTATCGCCTCGTCTATCATAACATTATCTAACGATTATTTCGAATGCTATTGTTTTATAGGTTGGCTAGAGTGTCCTTTACCAAACCCTATTCCGAATATTAAACGCCCCGACCAGTGTTGTAGGTTGGGTTGAGGGTTCTTTACGAAACCCAAAAATTCTTCATTCAAAATACCCCGATCAGTTCTGTGGTTGGGTTGAGTGATCTTGGCGAAACCCAACAATTCTGTTGGATTGAATATATTGGGTTGTTGCGATCCGGTAAGTACTCCAAACGGAATCAGGCAACTTTGTGAATCCTTACGATGCCGTTTAAAACGCCCCGGTCAGGTTCGGCGAGCTGATGGGTACTGCCTGACCAACATCCCACATTTCGACAATCCTGCCATTCTCAAATCGGAACAGATGGACGGCTGACACGCCAGGTTCTCCCGCTTTTGTAACGATATTGGAGTGGACCGCCACCAGATTTCCATCTCCAAGCACATTTTTCACCATTATCCGCTTGTTGGGGAATTGAGCATGGTTTTCCAGCATTCCCTTTTTTAAGGAGGCGAAATCCGCTGCGTAATAAACATTATGATGTCTGCCGTGCATATTGATATAGCTGTCATAGGCTTCGTCAATCTCCCCCGCTACCACGAGATTTAGGAAATCCACCGCCCTTTCTTTGTGGTTTTGGATGTTGGTCCTGTTGGTCATTATTGTTGCTCCTCTATTTATGGGATTGCATCAACGCCTATTGCCCCAGCTAGCTAGTCTGCCTGTCTCTGGTAAGAAAGTAGTACGTTCCCGTTGCGGAATACTTTCGTATCGAGCAGCATGAACTTTAGTGTGCCACCATTTTCTATGAACAGTGGATTGCCCTTTCCCAATACCACTGGGTTGACCATCAGGCGGTATTCATCGATCAGGTTATGCTGGGTGAATGTTCTCGCCAGGTCCGCACTGCCAAACAGCAGCAGATTATTACCGGCATGATTTTTAAGCCTCGTCATTTCCTGGACCGCATCGCCCTTGATCAGCTGTGTATTATTCCATTCAACCTTGTCCAGGGTTTTGGAGAAGACGTATTTTGTGATGGAGTTCATCTTGCCTGCCACGACTGGGTCATCCTTTAACGCTGTTGTTGTTGGCCAATAGCTTGCCATGCCTTGGTAAGTTATTCTGCCAAAGATAAGCCCTCCTGCCTTACTGAGCTGTTCGATTGAAAAATCATTGAACTCACCGTCCACCTGGTGCCAACCAATATCCCATTTGTTCGGGCCTTCAAAATAACCATCCAGTGTGATCAGGTTGAACATTATTACTTTTCTCATTCTCTCCTCCCATCTTAGTTTTTATATAATGGCTAATTATTGATTCGCCGTCACCGGGAAACGAAATGGTTCCCGCCTTAATCGTCCCGGTGACGGCAGTTCCATCTACTCACACCTTCTTAGCTGCCATCATTGGTCTATTTACCCTTCGAGTCCTAATTGCGATCAGTTTTGACCCAATCTCTTTCACGCACCGGCGAGTTCGTCTCTAGTTTACTAAGCAGGCGGGCAGAGATGGTTTCAATCTCTTCTACTGCGGTCATGAATGCCAGCTCGTTTGCCTTACTTGGTTTACTGTAACCGCTGATCTTACGCACGAACTGCAGCGACGCTGCATGGATCTCCCTCTCAGTCGCCGGAGGCTCGAGATGATATAGAGTGTGAATACTCCTGCACATAGTCTATCCCAGACAGTTTGCTAATTTATCGAAGGATTGGCTCCAGCCCATGCGTGCCTGGTCCAACATTTCACCTTCAGGCAATCCGCATTGCTCCACCACCATTCTGGTCTTGCCCCCTATGTCTTCGAGTGTTACTTCGACTGCCATTTCCAGTGGTTTATCAGAGCCCATTCCATAATAGGACGCTGGAACCACGTTGCCATTTTGATCAGCCAAGGTATCGGTGTAGACGATGCGGCTCGGTTCGCTGATTTCCTCATATATGCCGGTATCCCAGTATTCTCTGCCATCCGGACCGCGCATGCAGCTGAGGTATTTACCCCCCACTTTCAGGTCAAACCTGGCATAAGGCGAGGTAAAATCTTTCGGTCCCCACCAACACATGTATTGGTTTGGATCGGTCCACAAGTTCCATACCAGCTCCCGCGCCGCATCGAATTCCCGCGTTATAGTGATGCACCCCGTGCTTTCAGCAAAAGCTTCCAGCTGTTCCACCCTCCTTTGACCTGTATTCAACTTTGTCAGCAGCTCGTTGAAACGTTCATCACCTTCAATTGTCCCCACTTCCATCCCTTGTTGCATCATCCCATCCCTGTCCTGGACGGATTGGAACACATTTTGCTGCGTCACAATCGTCCTATTCCCCTGTTCGTCAAAGCTGGTGGTGACCAGGATCACATGTCCTGGCATTCCTTCCCATTCGAACGTGGAGATGATCTGCTTGTTCGTCTCCAGCGAATGATATACCCCATGGAACGCGAAAATATTGTTCTGCGGGTCTCGCTGAATATAGCGCCATATTCCTCCTGGTCGCAGTTCCATTTTCTCAACAGTAGTTGTTAGGTTCTTCGGTCCCCACCACTCGGGGATTAAATTTGAATCCGTGTAGATCTTGTAGACTAGGTCGAGCGGTGCCTCGAATTTATGGGTGATCACCATATCCAGGCTGCCTGGAACGGCTATTGTGATTGGTCTTTCCATGGTATTGTTCCTTTCTTTCTTGGTAGTTGATCATTAATTTAGATGATTGATATATTTGGAAAATCCAGTTGGTCACCAACTTGTTCCCTTTTTATTCCCGCCTTGATACTCCTTGTCGGTAACGGTTTCCTTCATAATATCCTGTGGAGGTCACACTTTACCATCCGGCTGGTAGCACAATGCCACCGCGCCTGATGGAAACGTGCGGCTCCACATGTAATTCAGCTTCATCCCTGCCCCTATCCCTCCAAAGAGAGCTTTTCCATCCCCAATCACCACCGGTTGAATCATCAGCTGTATTTCATCCACCAATCCATTCTGGAGAAAAGTCTGGGCAAGTGTCGCACCTCCGCCGAGCATGATATCGCCTCCAGGTAATGATTTCATTTTTTTGATTTCTTCTGGGATCACTGATTTCTGTACCGTCGTGTTCCAACCGACGTGTTGCAGCGTGTTTGAAAATACGATTTTAGGTAAGGGGTTGAGGGCATTGGCAAACTGAGTCATTGCTTTGGGAATTGATGTGTCATTCGCGGCCGTGGGCCAATAGCTCGCCATGAGTTCGTATGTAACCCGTCCATACAGGATTACCCCAGCATTGAGTAACAGGTTTGCGTAGTAGTTATGAAGATCATCATCTGCAATGACCCAATCCAGCTCGCGGTTAGGACCTTCTATGAACCCATCTATCGTCATGGGTATGGAAAAAATTACCTTTCGCATTCAATCCTCCTTCTGGAGAAGTAATTTATAAACCAGGTATGTATCGACATAGGATTTTGTAATTATATATTTGTCTGCATATTCAATCACATTCCCGCCGTTACGGATGACAACAATAAACTATGATAATTAGCATCATAATTGGGTTATTTTAGAACGCGTACCATATCGTGTCAAGATAAGGTTGATTAATATTTGTTAAATATTGAAAAATTATCAATGCTCATGCGGCAGGCTTCGGGTTCAAGTGAATGCAATAAGCCCGATGCTCCACCTTGAATATGAATTTAGTTGGGTCTGTAAGAATTAATAAATAGTGGGTTGGAGCGTTCCAATAAGAAGATGAATTCTTTCCTTGCCAAATTGCTTCCATACGTTGAGGTCTCCTCGGTTGCAATAGTTTGGGGACCTCGAAGGTGAATTGCTTGATCACGTCATAGGTTGTTACGATTCACTCATTTCTTTGGTTGAACCATAGATAACATAACCCAATAAAAGCA
The DNA here is from genome assembly GCA_963809615.1 of uncultured Chloroflexia bacterium. GTDB lineage: Bacteria > Chloroflexota > Anaerolineae > Anaerolineales > UBA4823 > FEB-25. The sequence goes on along the minus strand of CAWEKR010000007.1, from coordinate 55,907 downwards.
CACCCAGGGCGATCATAAAGGTCTGGAGTACGTGTGCTTGGAATGGAAGATCCAGAATGTCAAAAAAGAATAAAGCTCCACCCGACAGAAGTGAAAACAACCCGATGAAAGTATTGTCTCGAAGAGTAGGAAGCCCGGCCTGCTTCCTCGCAAGATTAGCCCCCAGAAAGATCAGGCTGGTACCGAGAAGACCACTCCCTTCAGGGAGTGAAATTAAAACAGACCAACGTAATCCCCACCAGATCAATAACAGTCCCCAACCTATATAGGAAAGCCTCTTTTCAAAAATATGTTTCTTATCCATTTCTTCCTCCATATATTGTTTATATTATGACTCGCAACCGCAGTCTTTTTTTGGCACTTGAGAGAGAGCTGTTTGGATGAGACTCGGAATATACTCGTCCATTTTTAAAGCTGCTCCTTTACGAACCATCCTGCCAACCCAAATTGCCTGTGAGATTTCGTCCGCATCCGCACCGCATTCTTTTGCGCACTCAAGATTGGTTTCCAGGCATGGCTGGCAGTTGGCAGCTACTGATGCCCCGATAGCGATCAATCGCATAGTATGTTCGTCAAGTTTCATTCAATGCTCCTCCTTACCCTTGTGGCACTTTAATCGATTCGTGAATCCAGCAATCTCCCAACGACCAGGATGAACACACCTAATCCTTGAATTCGTACACCCTAATCCTTTCTATAACAGGAGACTATAAATAGCCCGTTGGAAATCCGCCAGTTTCCTTTCACCCCTATAGACGGATGGGCATGCGAAAAGATACACCTCTCAATAAAAGTACCCCATTTTATAATAGTTATAGGTCCTTAAGGTCGGGGAGAAATTCATTCCCGTCCACCCAATAGGATGGGCAATTGGCAATCAAGTCTTGCTTAAGTTGCTTCCTGGCTCGGTGCAGTCTGATCTTCACTGACCCAGTTGTTACCCCCAGGACTTCTGCTACTTCCTTGTTGCTCAGATCTTCTAACTCGCTCAATACCAACACAGTACGATAATTCTCTGGAAGCCTGCGGATGTAATCTTGAATACATTCCCCCAGTTCCTTTCGGACAACCTGCCATTCTAGTACTGGAACCTTCTCGCCGGTCCAAATATCTTGGTCATCAACCAGTCCTTCGACGATTTCATTTGAAATGTTCAACATACTTTGGCGATGGTCTGTACTGCGCAGTAGGTCTACAGCGGCATTGGTAGCAATCCGGTACAACCAAGTGGAAAGTTTGCATTCCCACCTGAAATTAAATAGAGCTTGGTTAACTTTTATGAAAATCTCCTGGGTTACATCCTCAGCCTCTGCTTCTCCAACCAAGCTAGTTACATAACGCAGGATTCCAGGACGGAATTCTTCGAGAATGACTTGAAAATCGGGGTGCTGCTGATTGTTAGGTTCCATTGGGATTCACTTCTTTAGTATATATCAAATCAGGCTTACCGGAGTGTCCTACCAAATCCGCCGGATGCACCCATTTTCGATCCACCAGATTTCCTCGATGAAGCGTCGAATTAAATACCGGCCGTGTGCTAATACCAGTAAGGATCCACCACATTTTTTCAGCGCCTGATCAATTCTTACTCAGCTGGGTATATCCAGGTGGTTGATCAGCTCATCCAATAGCAGGCAGGTGTAGATCAATACCATGCAACTCCAACCCTGTTATGATATGGGTTGTGCGGCTTATCTCGCTTGACTGGATGCGCTGGAGCAATTCATCTTATAGTTTCTTTTTGGTTATGATTTTTTCTAAATCAGTCATTGTCCATTTAATTTGGCTCTTATGGTGGAAATTCTCTTTCCTTGTTGGTTGCTGGTGTACTCCGTTCGGACGGAAATAAATGGCATTTATCGATCGTATCAGACAATTTCTTGCAACCATCGATGTAACCCAAATCGCATCATTCGGGGCATATAGCTATCTTATATTAGCTGTGCTGGTTGCCATTGAAGGACCTATTGCTACCCTGGTTGGGGCAGCGGCTGCTGGGTTGGGTTTATTGAATCCGGCAGTGGTTTTCTTCGCCGCAGCAGCTGGGAATTTAACCGCGGATACCCTTTGGTATTATTTAGGTTACCTGGGGAAAATTGATTGGGTGAAACGGTTTGGTAAGCGGGTGGGGGTAAGCAATGATAAGCTTATTGATCTTGAGAATATGCTCCGCGATCATGCCCCAAAAATTCTGTTCATTTCCAAACTGACGGTCAGCCCGATGATCCCGGCCCTGATCGCTACCGGTCTGATTAAATACCCCTGGCGGCGCTGGTTCCCGGCTGTTTTTGCCGGCGAAATGATTTGGACCGGTTCCTTGGTATTAATCGGGTATTTTGGAGTCCAGGTGATCAAAAAGGTCGAATTGGGCCTTGAGCACGCCATCCTTGCCGCCTCAGTCGCCTTTATCGTATTTATCATCTGGTTCGGGAGGCGACTGTTAACCAAGGAAACCAAAAATCAAGACAACGTTAGCGAGAAATTGGTAAAATAAGCAGGGTGAAATTATGCGCATCATGATTGCGAGCTCAACTTATGCACCGGCAAAAAATGGGCAGGCAGTTTTTACTACCAACCTGGCAGAGGGACTTGCCAGGAGAGGTCATAAAGTTATGGTAATTGTTGATTCCCACCATAAACATACCTCCCATACCGTTCTCAACAGTGTAGAAGTCGAGGAGCTGGGTTCTATCAGCGTCAACATATTTCACTCGAATGTGCATTTCTCTCCTTTCCCGGGTGTTGAGGTTCGACGCCTGATTAAAAGCTTCCAGCCCGATATTATTCATATCCAGGACCACTATCCCATCTGCAGGGCAGCCGTACATTATGCACGTACACATGGGATAAAGTTGGTGGGCAGCAATCATTTTATCCCTGAGAACGTGGCACCTTATGTCCCCGGCATTTCAAAGGTGAAGCCAGTCTTCAACTGGGTTTTATGGAAATGGATGCTTGATGTATATAAACATGTTGATGCCATCTCTGCTCAATCGAATGCGGCAGCCAGGCTGATTGAGGAACAGGGTTATAAGAAGCCCATCCTACCAATTTCTTGTGGATTGGATCTTAAGTTTTTTCAACCAGATCCTAAAGTTGACCGGAACTTATTTCGCCAGCGCTACGGAATTGACTTGACCAAAAAAGCCTTTTTGTTCCTTGGAAGGATCGATGGTGAAAAACGGATTGACTTGCTACTTCTTGCCGCCCAGCAATTATCCCGTGACGATATCCAGCTGGTCATCGCCGGGCATGGCAGGGCCCAAGACTCTCTCCACCGCATGGCAGACGATATGGAAAATCGGCATAGGGTAGTGTTCACCGGGTTTATTCCCGCCGAGGATATACCCGGCCTGATGAACAGTGTGGATATATTCCTCATGCCGAGTGAAGCCGAGCTGCTTAGCATTTCCACTCTCGAAGCCATGGCTTGTGGACTTCCGGTTCTACTTGCCGATGCGCTTGCATTGCCCGAGCTGGTCAAGGTGGGCGAGAATGGCTATTTATTCAAACCAGGTGATGTGGAAGACCTTGTGCGACATATTAATCTTATGGCAGATCAGCCAGAACGATGGGAAGCGATGGACACAGCTAGCCGGGAGATTTCGCTCCCCCACAGCCTCGATCTAACGATACAAAAATACGAAGCACTTTACTCCCAATTAATCGTTCAAGGAGTAGATGATCGCGTCAAAGTGGGGCTGCGCACCCAAACATAGTGATGGGATCTGTTCTTGAAAATGGGTAGTCGATATGAGCGATATTCCGCATACTGGCTGGTTTTGTAGATTCAAGTTCATCCATAGTTTTTCAGCAATCGATCACGCATTATTTATCACTAGACGTTTAAATGCATCTGGTTAAACCTTATTGATAACATTGCAGCATTGATCGGTTTTAGAGGATAATGACCGCAAGTCATCAAGTAATCGGATAATTTTCAATTCCTGCTCGTTGTAATGTGAGAATGTATTCATCAATTTCAATCTTGACGAAGTAATATACAAGAATATAATACCTATATCAGACCTAATAGGTCTAAATATTTAGAGGAGGAAAATTATGGCAGGCCATCAGATTGTACATGTTGAGTTCTCTGCGAAAGATCGTAAGGTATTAAGCAAGTTCTACGCCAATGTATTTGGGTGGGAAGTCGAGGATATTGATCAAATGGATTACACAACCTTTAAAGCCGGTGATGGACTGGGTGGCGGGTTTAATCCGGTAAATGAGACGACACTCCCGGGGACGACTACGGTGTATATTGGGACCGATGATGTTACTGCATCGTTGAAAGCAGTTGAGAAAGCTGGCGGAACCATCCTGGTTCCAGAGTCAGATATACCGAATATGGGCAAATTCGGATTATTCCGTGACCCACAGGGAAACCTGGTTGGATTATATAAAGCCTTTCCGATGACGGGGCAGATATAGCCCGTTTTGTGTAAACGAAACACGTCAGATCATCAAGGAAATAGTTAAATGTCGGGGAGGAGGATAGCAACCGACAATATAAATTTTGTTCAACCCTCCCTAGTGTTGGGAGGGTTGTTATTATGTCTGGACGATTGATATACCATATTAATTCCTGAGTAAAGATTCGGGAGGAGCGGGATTAGATCGATGCACATAGGTAATACCTGGATGAATTGCCTTCTTCTCTCCTTGCTGCAGAATTGTCGGATACGGCTAGCGGGGTTTGACCGCTTCTACCAGGATGCGGTGGTCGTGGACCTGTAACGGACCATTAGCAAGAATATCCTTGTGTATGACATATAGCCTATCGCGATAGGTCTTGACGTCAAAATCAGCTATCTGCCAGGGGATGATCCTCAAGTAGAACACCACGGCACCAATATCGGCGAACTCTGCGATTGGGAACGCCTCTTTTACGATGATCAGCTCAAACCCAGCATCTTTTAACTGCTGGGTAATACGCTCTTTAGTCCAGTAAGAATATTGAAAATCCACCTTATCCTGTATCAGCTCATTCAGGCGGATATCGTTTTTACCTCCTACCTGTTCGGTGAGAAAAATGCCGCCAGGTTTCAGCAGGCGTACCAGCTCTTGTTCAGAATAGGAACCATGGCGGTTGAGGATCAGGTCAAGGCTTGCACCTGGAAGCGGAATGGCACTATCGGAATAATCGGAGATGACGTGTATCCCCAGCGGTTCAAGCCGCTCCCTGGCAATGAGGATATTGGGTGGAAAACTTTCCGTTGCCCATATGTGAGCAGGGAATGGACCGAGGGTGGAGAGTAATTCACCCCCGCCGGTATCCTGATCGAGCATCGCGCTGATCCCTTGCATCCTGCCATGCGCCCAGCCGGAATAACTCCAGGAGGGTTCGTGTATCTTCCAACGCTCACCAATGACGGAAAAATCCCAGCCGAAGAAAGGGAGTGACAGACCATCCAGGATTAATTCATCAAATGAAAGCATCACTGGACGCGGGCATATAGGCGTGAATAGATGGCGAAGACCTCGTAGATCCCCATCAGATACTGGCGGGTCTCATCGTACCGCACTACCTCCACGAACAAGTCAGAGTCACCCTTGGCAAGTGATTGCCAGACGGCGGCATTGCCCGGACCACCATTATAGGCTGCCAAAGCGGCATACAGGTCACCACCCAGGTTATCACGCTGGTCGGCTAAATAATCCTGCCCCAGAGTCAGGTTCACATCCGGACGGAACAAATCAGACTGGGTGTAATCGGGTGGCCAACCTAAACGTGAGACGATATCTTCACCTGTCACCGGCAGGACCTGCATCAAACCAAACGCCCCTGCACTGGATTGGATGGATGGATCGAACAGGCTCTCCTGCCGAATCGTAGACCAGATAAACAGTGGATTGAAGTTGTTATCCTGCGCCGCCGGGGCTACCAGGTCGGGATAATAGGCTCCAAAGCGGATGTGGCTGAACAGCACCGGAGCAGTGAGGGTACCCGCATCATCCAAACCTGCCAGGTCGAGCACCTGACGGGCGGCAAGGATTGCCTGGCGGTACATCCCCAGATCAGAGAGGTAGACCGCCAGTCGATATGATGTCAAAGGATCGCCAGCAGTTTCATCGCGAAAATTGCTGAATTCGGCTTCTGCTTGATCGTAAAGTCCGAGACGCCAGAATTCCTGCCCGCGAATAAAGCGCAGGTCACTTGCAATTGGACCAGGCACCGAGAAATCTGTGCTGGTGGGGAAATTGAACGTGGTGAGCATCCACAACTCAGCCTGCTTCAACTCTGACTGATGGTCGATTCCCAGGTCGATCGTTAATGGAGCGGTGAAAGGCGGGAGATTGTTGATCGAATCGCGCGAACGCTCGGAGTAATACCCGGTTGGGTCGATGGAAGCTGCCTGCTGCCACGTTGTCTGGGCGGCGATGGCATCGCCCTGGGCAGCCTGAGTTTTCCCCACCCAAAAATACGCTCCGGCGCGTTCAGTGGGGGTGTTGGCGATGTCTTGGGCTTGCCAAAACACGGTTTGTGCGGCAGCATAATCTTCCAACCGGTAATGGCAAATCGCTGCCAGGAACATAGCACGGAAGACATATTCAGAATTTGGGTATTCTATCAGGATGCGCTGCCATAACTGTGCCGCATCCGCCAGACGATTATCCCGCTCCGCAGTCCGGGCAGCATCGAAGAGGAATTCGGCTGCTCGAGGGTGAGTGGGTACTGTAGCAACGAAATCCAGCAAGGTCTTCTCAGCTCCAGTAAAATCATCCTGATACGCCCATTGGGTATAGGCTTTATCTTCCCAGGCAGAATCCCACATAGAGCTGGTTTGATCTCCCAGGATTACACGATCCCATGCGGATATCGCACCCAGGAGGTCGGCCTGGTCGCGCAGGATGAGCCCCTCATAGTATAGAGCGGTGGAAGTATCCGAAGGGTTAAGGGAGACATAGCGGTCAAAGGCAGTAAATGCAACGCCGTACTGACCGGCATTGTAATCTACCAATCCACGCTGAAGATCACTCACGGGATAACCGGTATTCACCAGCTCGACCAAACTAAGATAAGAATAGTACGCCTGCGGGTAGTTATAGACTGCATCCACATAAGCTGCGGTCGCCTGTTCCACCTGCCCCAAAACGGTGTACATCTGACCCCGGGCGTAATCAACTTGAGCCTTGATGCTCTCCGAGGTAGTGCGGCTAAAGATGTCATCATAGACAACCCCTGAGGTTAGGTAATCTCCCAGGTAAGAATAGGTTTGCGCCAACTTGAGCTCGAGAGCAAAGTTGGTGGGGAGACGGGGTGACTGGATTGCGGTTATATAAGCAGCAAGGGCGGAGCTGTAATCGCCACCGGCGATAAAGGCATCTCCCCGCCGCTCGTTTATGAAGGCATCGAGGATACCCGGGCGAATGGTGAGGTAGCTGGCGAAAGCATCTGCTGCCTCACTAAACCGATCTAGCTGCATATAGGTTTCACCAAGGTAATAGTATGCGTCAGCTGTCTGGGAATGACCAGGATAATTATCGGTAACGGCCCGGAATTCATTCAAGGCATTGGGATAATCGCCTTTGAGATAGTGGGTTCGCCCCTGACCGAATGTCGCCGCCGACACTATGGCAGGGTCTGCCGAACCTGTCAATGCAGCGGTATATTCCGTTAGAGCAGAGTCATAATCTCCATTGAATAAAGCATGGTCACCACTGGCGACCCTTATTTCAGGGACCGGCGTAGGTGTGAAGGTGGGGACGGGGGTAGGGGTACTGGTCGAGGTGGCAGCTGACAAAGGAGTGACCAAGGAAACGGGAGATGGCGTGGATGATGGTATGGGTATGTTTTGCGTAGATCCAGGCAGTGAACAAGCCTGAATTCCGAAGATTAACACCAATAAAGCGATGAGGAACTTCATCATGGAAAACACTATACCCGGGAGAGGAAGAGGTGTCAAGGAGAGTCCAGCCGGCAGACGTCAGCGAAAAAGTCTAAGGATGGGTACAACCATAAACCTAATAAGTAAAATGAGATTATTGTTAAGGTAAACACTCTTATAAATTACCGATCAGTATATTTAATAATAAATTGTTTGAAAAACAAATACATTCAAATACGGGGTATAAGGCAGTCTTTGGTTATGCAAAAAGGTTCGCAGGAAATCAGCCAAGAGAAGGTCACTCGATGGGTAGTTGTCAGGCGGTCAGTCAATCAGGTAATATGGAAAACAGCGAGCCAGGAAACCAGTCAATCAGGTAATTAGGTAATCAGTCAATCAGTCAATTGGGTAATTAGGATATCAGTCAATCAGGTAATAAGGTTTCCAAGATAGAGGTGATCAATCGAAGCCCGGTATTCATTATCGCGAAGACTATGAATTACGATAATGATCAACCGGTATACGGATGCTTTTATTGGAATAAATCATAGGAAAGCATCCTATACAGATGAAAATCATACCGATAAAAAACGATCGGTACAGAAGAGCACTGATCTGTACAGAAGTACACTGATGTAATTATTCACTATCGATAGGCAATTAGTGTGTACACAGAAATTGATAAGGAAACCATCCACGAATAAGAATACGAATGCACGAATAACGCTCTGAAAACGGAAATATAACGGATACCTGGAAGGACACCAGGCACAGGTTAGCGGATGGATTCTAAACAAAGTGTCAGATTTTTTACGAGATATTCTTCTTACGGACAAATTAGTGAGTAATTATACACTGATTATAGCACATTAGTTCTAATCCACAAGAGGTTTATGAAGATTTAAGATTTCTCATTATTGCAAAAAAAATCGAAAATTATCGAGTAATTTTATTGACCGAGTATAATGAAGGTTGCGATTTGCGAAAAAGCTCGCAGTGGTGAAACTGGTAGAGGTTGCCATCCATAAAAAGTGCAAACTGATAAATTTTAGATGTTCACTGACCATTGGAGAAATGATAAATGAAAGCTAGAATCCTAGACCCGCAGGTAAAAGTATACAGCAGCATGGATCAAAATGCCGTTTCGATCGCTACGCTGCCTCAAGGAAGTGAGATCGAATTTGGAGGTGCGAAAAGGGGAGCGGGAAAAATGTGGGTGCCGATAACATTATCCACCGGACAGCTGGCTTACATCCCTGGTGAGGCACGGATCGCGGCAATCCATGAGGGTGCGCTGATGCAGGACAATGTGTCACTATATACTGAGCCATCGGCAGAGTCCCAAGTCAAACAGCAGCTCGGACGCAATACGAAGGTATATCTACTCGAGGGTGTCGAAGAGGGAGGACAAATTTGGAAGCGAGTACGGGATATGAACGGGAGCGAGGGTTACATCGCCGGTGATACGCGTGTGCGATTAATCCAGCCGAAGACCAAAGCAATGGCCCGAAAGAATTTACTCACTGGCGTGATGTGGCTGATAGCAGGTCTGGCAATCACATTTTCAGGATCATCAAATACGAGCGGGGGGAGCTTCTCCCTGCTTGGCTATGGAGCGATTCTTTTTGGGGCGGTGATGTTGATCATGGGATTGGTGGCGTTCTTTACTGCTCCATCATAGGGTCCATGAAGCACGTTGATAAATCGAAGGACCCACGAAGCACCAGATCCGTGTGAGGGGTAATACATGCTGTTGACCGAGAATCCTTCGATAGGCGATTAACAATACAGCTTTATGTAATCGAGAAATGAGCATTCAGGTGGAGCTGATAACGCCACGGTTGCGATTAAGAGAATTTTCCGAGACGGATTTCCAGGCTTTCCGTGAGATGGATTCACAAGCGGAGATGCATACCTTCGAAAGGGAGCTGCCTGGAGAAGCTGACACCCGTGAGTCGTTGGAATCATTCCTACACGATCCGTTGGAACTACCACGCTCGACTTATCGCTTGGCTATCACCATTCTTCCGCAGGTTATTGTCAAGGGTATTGTGAAGCTTTCCAGGCAATGGGAGGCGATCCGCGAATGGGAAGTGGGGTGGGCGGTTCACCCTGATGAGTGGGGTAAGGGGTATGCCACAGAAGCAGCCTGGCATATCATGGACTGGGGGTTCGGAGAGCTCAACATCCACCGCATCGTGGCATTTTGCCATGCTTCCAATTCAGCGTCTGTTCAGGTGATGGAGAAGCTTGGCATGCAGCAGGATGGCAAACTGCGGGAGACGCGCTGGCTGCATGGAGAGTGGTGGGATGAGTACGTTTATGCGATATTGGATAAGGATTGGAAGGACAGGAAAGGATAAGACAGACCTGACAGGTTTCAAAAACCTGTCAGGTCTGGTGAGCCTGTCAGGTCTGGTTAACCTGGGAGATTTAATTTATGTTTGATCAGTACTCATTAATTGATGAGTAAAATGAGAGTGGATAAATGAAAACGTTTTCTCCATTACAACCCGGCGTGTTCTATCATATCTATAATCGGGGAAATAATGGTGAAGATTTATTTCTGGAGGAAAGAAATTATCCGTACTTTCTCAAATTGTATGAAAAATATGTCACACCCATTGCAGATACTTATACGTATTGCTTATTGAAAAATCATTTTCATTTTTTAGTAAGGATAAAAACTGAGGGTGAAATCGTATCCCCTAACATCAAAAAAGGTTACTCTGGAGAGCCTTCAAGCATTACCTATCAGAATAATCCGTCAAAGAACTTTTCAAACCACTTTAATGCATATACCAAGGCGATAAATAATAGCTACCATCGTACTGGAAGTCTTTTTGAAAGACCATTCCAGCGAAATCCGGTGACACAGAATTCATATTTACTGGAGTTAATTATCTATATTCACTTTAATCCACAGAAACACGGACTGATAAACGACTTTAGAAAATGGCGCTATTCTTCTTATGGGGCAATTGTGAACAAGAGTAAAACTCGGTTGCAACGGGATGAAGTGATAGAGTTATTTGGTAATAAGAGCGCGTTTGAGGAATATCATACTGGAATAATTGATGAGAGGAAATTATCGGGGGTGATTGACCAGGATTAATACAGACCTGACAGGTTCCAAAAACCTGTCAGGTCTGGGAGACCGTTGAGGTCAGGGAGACCGGTGAGGTCAGGGGGATCGGTCAGGTCTTAAGTTGGCGAGAGGAATTTATTGGGGGTGATTGACCAGGATTAATACAGACCTGACAGGTTCCAAAAACCTGTCAGGTCACGGAGGGGGGATGAAACTTGCGTCGAAACAAGCATCCGTGTATAATGTGGGCCTAATAAAAGGGCGCGTAGCTCAGTTGGTTAGAGCGCACGGTTCACATCCGTGAGGTTCGGAGGTTCGAGCCCTCTCGCGCCCACAATTTTTCAAACACAAGCAGCAATCAGCTGTTGTTGACAAAAGGTGAGGATAGCCCTCTTCCAGTCGAAGTGAGGCTATCTTTTTTGTGTCTCAACGATTCCAGCGCGCGCTCAGCAGCCCAAGGGACAGAAGCTGACGGCTCGACATCTTCCAAGGCCTGGAAGACTTTTTCCTCCGCGTCGTACAAGCGCCCGTCATCCTTCAATACATGCAGGATATGGTGGGCACTCTGACGAAGCCAAAGAGAATCGAAATCACGCATCAAGGCATCAAGCAGGGCAGGGATTGATTCCCGACCCATCCCGATCAATGCATTTGAGGCAGCCCAGCGAACGCCGGCATGATCATTTTTCAGCTGCCCGACCAGGACCGGTATCGTTGTCGGATCGCCGATGCCTTCCAGCACCTTGATGATTTCCCAGCGCAGCTGAATGTTCGCAGTTGCAAGTGTTTTTAGCAGCTCAAGGAGAGCAGGCTTACCAATGCAAGTTAGGGCTTCACGCGCTTGTATGCGTGTAAAACCTTCAGCACTGCTCAATTGTTTGATCAATGACTGGGTGTCGCTGTTTGGAAGATCCTCCAAACAATTGGTGGTGCGGTTGATTTGGGAAATCATTGGACTGTTCATTTTCTAATCCTACTCTTCTAATTACGTATAAATATACCTAAACTTCCGGTTACTATTATGATGGTATAGATACCTATATGGATACAATATATCCAATAATATTAATCCAATCCTTATGGAATGTCAACTTATGCTGAGATTAAGAAAACAAAAGGGATTTTCATTGGTGGAAAGAATGCGAAAAATACACACAGCTAGAGTTGATTACAACCGCAAGATTGATATTTGAACTCCGTAAAATCCTTAACCACTACGATTTATTTTGATTTCAGTGGATAGAACGCACTAATTTGAGAAGGTGTTGGGATCGGAAAGATGCCTGCATGAGTAGAATTGACGTCCTGGATGGAAAGAAAAGCTTGAGGGTGGGTTTGGCGAATAATCGATAAAACATCATTCAAGCACCGACGGCGAACAATTGTATAGATCAGTTTGACGTCACCATTAGCACCTGTTCCATCCACGGCGGTTACACCATAACCTGATGCGCGCAGGTGGGCGATCAGCGGGGAAGCCTGTTCCTGTACGATGGCAAGCACTACCTGGGTTCCAATGGCAAGACGACCTTCTATGTACATCCCGACATAATTTCCGGCAGCAAATCCGGCTGCGTAAGCGACATATGCAAGCATGTTATGTGCATGGCTAACGATCTGGGATACGACCGTGATCCAGATAAATACTTCAAAAAAACCGAGCACTGGAGCGATATTCTTTTTTCCACGCGAGATAAAAATAATGCGCAGCGTACCAAGCGTAACATCTGCCACCCGGGCAAAAAATACCATTAATGGAAGTAAAAGCCATATATATAAGGCACTATCGAAGTTCATCGCATCGCTCCTTCCTCAAGTAATAAATAAATCAATCTCTGCTTATCGGTAGAGATTTTAACCGAAGTCTTACCATTACCTTTGAACCATCGGTCAGTCGATAGTATTTGTATACATTTTTTATTCGCATCATTTACGGTAAGCGGGGAGTGCACGAACTGAAATGAAAACCTCGCTTATTTGAAACCTATCGATCCACTAATATACGTTACTCATTATTTCATTCGCTTTTCGCTTTATCAGAAGGAATTGCTCCATCTTCTGTAAGCAGGATATCTTTGAGGGTAGAAATGGTATCGCGTTCACACAAGGTAGTGACCACATCCCCAACATGCAGAACGGTATCACCGCGGGGGATGATGACCTCTTCGCCGCGTTGGATGGAGACGAGCACGGCAGCCCGTGGAATACCAAGCTCGGCGATGGTCTTACCGATGGCGGAAGTATCATCTGTCAGGGTTACCTCCAGGAACTGGGTGCGGGCTTCCGTTTCGTCAGGTAAAGGCGAGAATCCCTCGCTCAGCTGGGCATCCACTTCGGTGGATAATTGCTCAAAGACATCGTCAGAGATAACACCATCACGGCGCAGACTGAGCAGGGCAGAGCGCTGGGCTCGCAGCATTTCACGCCAGCCGGTTTCAAGCTCTTCAGCTTCAAGCACGGGGTCTGCCAACAATAAACCGCGCACTTTATCGGCTAATTCAGTGGCTTGACCGGTCAGGTTTCGTTTCAGTTTTTCCCAGGTATGGCTGGAAAGCATCCCGTCATTATGCAAACGGTCAAGGCGGGAATCAGCGCTGCGTATAGCCGTCAGGCGAGCGTGCTGCAGCTCATATTCGACCTGGGCATCGCTGCGGGTGATGATTTTCAAGCGGCGGACAAGGGGAGCCATGGTGGTACTTTGAACGAGCAGGGTGAATAAAACGACACCAAATGTCATTACCCGCAACAAGTCACGATCCGGACCCATAGAAACAGGCAGACTGAGCGCCAATGCCAGGCAGATGGCACCGCGCAGATCGCCCCAATTGAGGATATGCTGCCAGCTAAGCGGGATGGGCTCTGCAACCCGCCTGACCAACATACTCAAGCCGTAAACCACCACGGTGCGTGCCACAAAAACCGCCAGGATGGCCCATAAAATGGGCTGCCATGAAGCAAGCAAGGCGGTTATGTTAACCTGCAATCCGATCAGCAGGAACAGCATGGAGTTGGTGAGAAAGGCGACGTATTCCCAAAAGTTAAATATTACGATTCGGCTGGTAGGGCTCATCCCTTGCTGACCGATATTACCGTTTACAAGCCCTGCCGTCAGGACAGCCAGTACACCACTCACTCCCAATTTATCTGCCACCAAGTAGGAGCCGAATGCCAGCACTGTGGTCAGGGTGGTCTCGATCAAGTAATTGTCCACCCGGGATATTATTTGGGCGACCAACCAACCGAGGACCAACCCGACCAGGATGCCGCCGGTGGAAACAAGTAAAAATTGACCCAGGCTGGAGATCAAATTCACTCGATTGGTGAGGACAACCGCCAACATCAGGTTGAAGAGCACGATGGCAGTCCCGTCGTTGAACAGGCTTTCACCTTCGATAAGCACCGTAAGACGCTTAGGCACACCCAGGGTACGGAATAATGCCACCACGGCGACCGGGTCGGTGGCAGCGATCAGAGCGCCAAAAAGTAGGGCGATGGGTAGACTGAGCCTGACACCAAATACGAGCATTCCGCCAACGATGAACATAGTCAGGATTACCCCTGGAATAGCCAGGAGGAGGATGGCGGGTAAATTCCGACGCAGCTCACGAATATTCAGGTGAAAAGCCGCCTCGAATACCAGGGGGGTAACGAATAACGCCAGGATCAGCTCGGGCGTGAGCTCAAATTTAATGGTAGTCTGGAAGGTGATCAACAAGCCGACAAGGACGAGAGCGACGGTGTAGGGAATACGCAAGCGGCGCACGGCAATGGCGACAATGGATACAATTAATAACAGCTCGATGATCAGGGTTTCTGTGGCTAAGAATTGCTGCATGATGCTCCAGACTCTGTTTATAAATCTTAGTATCAGTTAGAAACAGGTAGGATATGCCCAGCAAGATAATACCTTACTTTATAATGGCAGGCAAGCCGGAAGGGTGATTATTCGCTGAGATGGTGTGATTTGGGAAGAGCTTGTAGATGATATAATTTTCTATGGGAGGAAACGGTGATGAGCTTTCACAATCAATTCATAATAAAACCAGGCAGTAAGGTCAACCTGGGAAAAATTGACCCCAGCTACCACGGAATTTATTATGAAGAAGCAGTAGCCAAGGAGCTGAAAGATTATACACAACGCTTGAGCGAGCTGCAAGCCGTGTTGTATGCTGAAAATAAGCATGCACTACTCATCGTGCTGCAGGCAATGGACGGAGGTGGCAAGGATGGAACGATCCACCACGTCATGTCTGCCTTAAACCCGCAGGGCTGCTCGGTGGTGGGTTTCAAGGTACCGACAGCAGAGGAGCTAGCGCACGATTACCTGTGGAGAATCCACCAGCAGACGCCCAGGAAAGGGCAAATCACAGTTTTCAACCGGTCTCATTATGAGGATGTTTTAGTCGTGCGGGTACATAACCTGGTACCTGAAGAAGTATGGTCCAGGCGCTTCAGTGAAATCAACGCATTTGAGCGTGGGCTGGCGAACGCCGGAATCACAATTGTAAAATTCTTCCTGCATATCGACAAAGAAGAACAGCTAAGGCGCTTCAGAGACCGCCTGGACGAAAGCGGCAAGCAATGGAAAATCAGCGAGTCGGACTACACTGAGCGAGAATACTGGGATGCCTACCAGACGGCATATATGGAGGCACTCAGCAAATGCAGCTTCAATTATGCTCCATGGTACGTGATCCCCGCCAACCACAAATGGTTCCGAGACCTGGCGATCTCTCAGATCTTAGTGGAAACACTGGAGGGATTAAAAATGAAATACCCTGAGCCCAGTGTGGACTTGATGGCAATCAAACGTATGTACCACACGGAAGTGGCGGAGGAGTCAGGTTTACCAGTCGTCGAACTTGTGACTGGTGAGGACACCCCGAAAGAGAAAATGGGTAAAAAGAAGGGGAAAAAGAAGAAAACGAAGAAGTAAGCTGATCTTAGCTAGAGCCTTCCCGACCTTGGGAATGTTTTTTTTGCTTTTTCAACCACACCGGGTAGCCAAAGAACAGCAAGCCAGCATAGAAGAACCACATTGAAGCAAAACCAACATGGGTACCTGGGTCCATATCGGGCTGATCAAGCAGGCCGAAAGGGATGGTTTCTGGGTTTGGGCCGGGAGCTTGCAGGATGTAAATATCGAGCAAGGGGTAAGGCAGCTGTTCCTGGAGACGGGGCAGATTAACGTTGTTCCAATAGTCGAGGCGAGTTTCTCCTGGGGCGAGAGTTGGGTCACGCAGTGCACTACCCAGCTCTCCCTTTTCCATCGATTGGCGGATGATGCCCTCGACCACAACCTTTCCCGGCTGGTCATACCGACGCCATGAGGCGGGAGAGTTGTTATCAAGGGGGATCCAACCTCGCTCCACGAGGACAGCCTGACCGTCATCCAGGATGAGCGGGGTGAGCAGAGCAACCCCAGGGTCGGTGCCAGTCATGCGGCTCCTGACCTGGTTGCGCAGCACCACCTGGTGGTCGAAAGCATATACGCCAGTGACGGTGACTGGGCGATATTCCATTGTTGCAAGATCACCCGGGAGGGGGCGCTCGTTCAGATCAAGTACCGGCATCGCCTGCACAGCCATGATGTGGTCAATTGCAGCCTGGCGCTGTGCATGCCGGTCGAGCTGCCAGAACCCCAGGCGGATGGCGACTCCAATCCCAAGAATTACTATCAACGTAGTCCACCACCAGCGACGGGAAAACAATAAATGCAGCAAGGCGGTCATTTGATGATCGACCTGTATGAAGTCACGATGGGGTTGCTTTTGCCTTAGGTTTCAGGGGCATTGCCACCAGGCTGTATACACCGAGCAGCACTCCTAATGGCAGACCTGCCAACAGGGATGCCTCCAGCCGCATGCCGAAAGTTAAACCCTGCAGGACTTCGATGCCATAATATTTTGTGGGCTGAAATGAGCAGGTGTAGCTCAGGCTGCCAGCCAGGTCAAGCTTCATGCTGGCAGTCGCACCCGGAGGGATGACCAATGGTCCAAGCGTCTGGGTGACCGAATCTTCATTTTTCACCTGGAGGGTATCACCAACCATAAACGTCTGCCCAGCGGGGATGACGCTCTGCCCCTGGGCTACTTTGGCGGCTGTTCCGGCAGGGATGACCAGCTGGATGGTGGTGGGGTCACGGCTGGTGGTATCAGCTTGCAACCGGTAGGTTACTTCGCTGAAGATAGCTGCGGCGATAAGACCGATCGCCAGGAATATCAGCATGCGATAGATCAATTGCTTGCGAATGGTCATTTTCCACGCAGCAAGTTACGAATGTCGGCAGTGATGCCATCGGCATTCTGAAGAAGCGGGTAGGTGGCAATGAGGTTGCCCTGTTGGTCAATCAGGTAAAGGTAAGAGGAATGGGTCTCACCATTGTCCAATACGGTCACTCCATATTCAGACCAGACGGGTTGGAGGGTCTCCTTGGTAGAGGTGAGACCGACAAAGGATGGGTCGAAATGACCGAGGAAATCTCCGAGCGCCGCCGGAGTGTCGCGGGCGGGATCGGTGGATATCATCACCACCTGGGTCTGGTCGGCAAGGGAGCCGAGCTTATCGTGCATTTGTTTAAGGAAACCCATCGTCAGGGGGCATTCGGAGGTGCAGTTGGTGAAACCGAAATATAACAGCACATATTTGCCGCGAAAGTCGAATAGATTAACCGTGGAGCCAGTCTGGCTAGTGAGTGAAAAATCTCCAGCAGGCTGGGGTGGGGTGATCAATGAACCATGAAAGGCGGGATGGGCGGAGGTATACCAGGCGTAAACCAACCCGGCAGCCACAACGACCACAAAGACCAGGATGGCGATGATGAGGTACTTCCGGTTCATACTCTCTCCTTTAATTGACGAGTAACCGACTTCTACTTCGCCAATGTGCCGATGAGGTAGAGGGCCGGGTAGAAGAAAAACCAGACTACATCAACGAAGTGCCAGTACACCACGGAGGCTTCGACGCCCCAATGCTTTTCACTGGAGTAGAGCCCGTGCGCGCCATTCCGCAGCACGATCGCCAGGAAGATCACCCCGCTGAGCACGTGGAAGGCGTGGAAACCGGTCATGATATAGAAAATTGCTCCTGCCAGGTTGGTCGAGGGACCAAAGGGTGCCAGGCGCCATTCAATGCCCAAGACGCCGATGAGAAACAAGATACCAAGGATCATGGTGATCGAAATACTGGTGAGAAACTGTTTATGCTCACCATATTCCATGGAAACTTCAGCCCGGTTGGCGAAGAACGACGAGACCAGCAAAATGGCGGTGACCCCCAAACCCAGGTACTGGATCAAGTCGGGGCGGGTTAGACCGAGCAGATTGATGCGCGAAATCATCAAGCCGCCGAAAATGAACAAATCAGAAAGCAGGAACAGCCACAGCCCGATGCGATTGGTGGCCAGTTTGTAAGCGAAAGAGCCTCGATCGACATCTTCATCATATTCGAACAGGCGGGAGATGTGCATGTAATAGTAAAGTACGAGCCCGGCTTTAATCAATGGGATGACCGCCAGCACCTGCCAGATATTGATCGTCAGTGCAATGGCAAATTCAACCGCGGTGAGGATCGCCAGTGCCCCAAATACGAGCAGCCCAAGCTGCATGACGGAGGATTTGGTCGGGTGCTCCATATCACTCCTCCTCGATGAATTTCACGTACACCGAGCCTGGCAACCCATAATCATAAGGTTCTCCGACGACCTCGAAGGGTTTATCGTAGTTGTGGATGGGCATAGGTGAAGGTACCTGCCACTCAGGCGAGCGTGAATTCCAAACATTTCCGGTTGCAATCTCGCCGTGACGCAGGCTCCAAAAAGCATTGATGATGAAAATTAGGATCCCCAAGGCGATCAGAAAACCGGCCACGGTCATTATGCGGTTGTCGATAGTGACATTCAGAGCGGGATCATAATCAGCGATACGCCGGCGCATCCCCAATAAACCGATGCGCATCATTAAGGTCGAGAGGGTGATGAAGGCGGGTGTCATCAGCCAGAAATGGATCTTGCCAAGGGTTTCGTTCAACCGTCTGCCGGTCATCTTGGGGAACCAGAAATAGATGGCAGCGAAGAAGGGAAAGACATAACCTCCGAACATTGTGTCATGGAAGTGACCGACGATAAAATAGGTGTCGGTCAGCTGCAGGTCGGTGGCGACGGTGGCATTGGGCGGACCCGTCAGACCCCCGAGCAGGAACACCACAATCCCTGCCAGGACGAACAGCATGGGCACCGGGAAGACGATCTTCCCCCGCCATAACGTGCCCAACCAGGAGAAGAATTTAACCCCGGTGGGAACTGCCACTAACAGGGTGCTGTACATGAAGGGGACACGCAGATATTCCGCCATGCCCGAGGCGAACATATGATGCCCCCAAACCAGGAAGCCGATCAAGGCAATCCCGAAGGAGGAGATGGCGACCCACTTATACCCGTATAAAGGTTTGCGGGCAAACACCGGCAGCAGCTCACTGATGATCCCAAGGCCGGGTAGGACGAAAACATACACTGCCGGGTGTGAATAAAACCAGAACAGGTGTTGGAATAAGATGGGGTTACCCCCTTTAGCCGGGTCGAAAAAGCCCATGCCGAATAAGCGTTCAAACATCACCATTTGGAAAGAGAGACCGATCAGCTGGGTGGCGGTCAGGCTGATCATGGAGGTGGCGAGGGCACCCCAGACGAAGATGGGCAGGCGAAAAGCAGTCATGCCCTTGGCACGCAGCCTCAGGACAGTGGTGATGACGTTGAGTGAGCTCAAAATAGTGCCCATGCCTGCAAGTGAGACTCCCAGGAAAAACATCTGGATCCCGATAGGTGCGCGAACGGAGAGCGGTGGGTAGCCGGTCCAGCCGGTATCAAAGCCACCCAAGGCCATACTGGATATCAGGATGATGCTGGCAGGGACGGCCAACCAGAAAGCAAACGCATTCAGGCGGGGGAAAGCCATGTCACTGGCACCGATCATCATCGGGATGAGATAGTTCATGAATGCGGCTACCCCGACCAGGATACCAACGATCATCACCATGCCGTGCAAAGACATCAAGGTGTTGTATTCCATCAATGTGAGGAATTGCAACCCGGTGTTGGCAAGCTCGGAGCGAAAGAGCATGGCAAACGATCCGCCCACCACCATCAGGACCAAGGATAAAACCAGGTATTGGATCCCAATCACCTTGTGGTCGAGGGAGACGCCAAAATAACGCCCCCGTCCCCAGCCAGATTCATCCGGCTCTGGAGCTTCCTTGCCCGCAGCCACTGTGATCCAACCGTCCAACGAACCGATACCATAAACAAAAAATATTGCTCCCAGCAGCGCCCCAAGTACGAACGCCGATTCAGGTTTCCATGGAGTAAGCCCAAGCAGGTAGCGGATTCCGGTAAGGATCCCAATGCCAATGGCTGTCCCCAAGATCTGCCAAAGGAGACCGCGTATCAGCCCGATGGAATAGATTTTCCTCATAGCGCCTCCCTTACTTCAGGGTTTTGATATATGCCACCAGTGATTCGACCATGGTCTGGTCCAAGACTGTGGAAAAATCAGGCATCACGTTTGCCGGGAAGCCCAAGACAATTTGAGCGTTGGGATTGACGATGGAGGTTTTCAAATAATTATCGTCCGCGGTGACGGAGGTCCCATCGGTCAACTTCACCGTAGACTCGGATAGATGTAGCCAGGTTGGCCCGGTTTTAGGTGACCCATCGGTAGTATGACAGTTGATGCAACCGTAATCCTGGGCGAGCTGCTGGCCGCGCAGCTCCGGGCTTTCGGGTGCGGCCGATTCTTGTTGGGCAATCCACTTGTCGAAATCACCTTGCGAGACGACATTGACCTTGCCTTCCATGTAAGCGTGCCTCAGACCGCACAGCTCGGAGCAGCGGACCATATAGTTACCGATCAAGCTTGGGGTTACACGCAGGTCAACCGTCCGTCCGGGGATGATATCCTGCTTTACGCGGAACTCAGGCACCCAGAAGGAATGGATCACGTCGACGGAGGTCATCTGAAGGTCGATTTGCCGGTTGACCGGAAGATATAAATCGGAGCTGGTAACGCCGAATTCAGGATACTGGTAGCGCCAATACCACTGACCCGCAGTCACCTTGACCTGCAGGGCGGATGGGTCAATCACGCGGATCGCCCCGAGGGTTTTCGCCCCGGCGTATGCCAGGACGAGCACTGCCATCAAGGGGATGGCGGTCCAGGTCATTTCAAGGGTGGAATTGCCGGTGATATAAGCGCCATCGCCCATCTCACCCTTGCGCCGGCGGAATACGATCAGACTGTAGATCAGGGTGACCATGATCAGCGAGAATAGGAAAGATATTATCCATAAATGTACATGGAAAAGCTGGTCTACGGCAATCGATTGTACGCTGGCTTCACTTGGGAACAAATGGACGAGCATTAACCATTCGTGGATCACGAAAGTACTGACAATAACCAAAATGAAGATGATCACATAGCGTCTCATGTGCGGTTCCTTTTGGTACAGTCATTCTTCATGATTAAGCCTAATACGGTCCTGATTTCTCTTATGATAGTAGATAAACTATTTGACCATTGTGAGTAATCATTAAGGCGAGAATAGTATATCATGAGAGAAATTTATCTGTTACTTATTTTATTTTCCATGATGTATAATTTGATACACGGGCAGTCTCCGTAAACCATGCAGATGTTTGGGACTGAGGTATGGTGATAAAGAAACCCCGCAGTGCCATTTATATAATATTCGTCGTTGCGGCTTTGCTGTCTGTAGGCACTGTACTCGCTGCAGATGCTACCCCATCTCAGGATGACATCATCCGTGGGGGACAGCTGTATGATAAATGGTACGCGGTCTTGGGGGTGGATCCGCCTCCTGGGAACATGCCAATTTGGAGCCGACAGACTACCAACACCCGCTCGGGCGGGGATACGTGGCGCTGCAGCGAATGTCACGGATGGGACTATAAGGGAGCCCAGGGGGAGTATCAGGCTGGCTCGCACCACACAGGTTTTCCTGATTTGTGGCAGCTCGTTCAGAGTTTGTCTGTCGACGACATCGTCAGTCACCTCCATGGCAGACTTGACCCAGCGCATGACTTTTCAGCCTATTTGGACGACGCAGCGCTCACCCAAGTGGCGAATTTCTTGAAAGTCGGCATCATCGATGATGCGGACTATATCAACCCCATCTCGCTGCAGGTGATCGACCCAGATTTAGCACACGGGAAGGAGCTTTACCAATCCACGTGCAACACATGCCATGGTGAGGATGGTACTTCTATCGTGATCAAGGTCGAAGGGATTGATGAATACCTGGGCAGCGTTGCCAACCGCGACCCATGGCGGTTCCTGCACCGCACACGCTACGGCGTCGCAGGATTAGAGATGCCGGTGGGGATAAGCCTGGGTTGGCAGCCAGCTGATGGAAGGGATGTGCTGGCGTATGCTCAAACCCTGCCGGCTGGTGGGGTGATCATAAGTGAACCCACTCCCAACCCGCTGAGCACCCCCGCTCCACTGATCGGCGGACCGGCACACAATTTGTTTACCGGAATACTGACCAGCCTGGGGGCACTCGTCGGCATGACGGTGGTGGCGGGCGCATTCATCGGAGGCTTCATCCTGATGGCGGTAGTCATTGTGGTCATTTTCCGCAAGCGAGGGCAGCGCAATCCGTGAGGCAATTTCATGCTCGATAGGCTCAAGACACTTCCTTCCAGGGTCAGGTCATATGATTGGCCTGGCAAGCTGGTGGCACTGGCGAAAAAACCGGCCTTCCTGATCACTGGCGGGATATTTTTGGTACTCCTGTTAAGTGCGGCGACATACGGAGTGTGGCTGACCCAACAGTCGCCACCGCAGCCCATCCAGTTCAACCACAGCCTGCACCTGGGGTTCGGCGTGCAGTGCCTGTATTGCCACCCGGGTGCCTGGAAAGGACGCTCGGCTGGTCTGCCCACTCAGACGAAGTGTTGGGGCTGCCACCAGCAAATTCCTATAAAAAATGCTGACCAACAAAAGCTGGCGGATGCGGTCAAGAATAATGAACCAATCCAATGGGTACCGGTCTTTATACTGCCAGATTTCGTTTACTTCAACCATCGTCCGCATATTGCCTTTGGATTAAACTGCGAGACATGCCATGGAGAATTAAGCCGGATGACAGTAGCACAACCGCGGCACGACCTGAATATGGGCTGGTGCTTGCATTGCCACAAAACCCTGGCAGCGGGGGACGAAGCACTGCTGACCAGGCTGACCGATTGTGGCACCTGTCACCGGTGAAATGATCAATACTGCGCACCAAATTATTATTTGGAGAGATTTATGAGGCGTAAGATAAGCAGGCGGGAATTCATCAATGCAGCTGGCATAGGGACTGCAGCTGCTGCTGTGCTTACCGGCTGCGGACCCTTGTCGCGATATGTGGTGCGGGAACCATATACCCGCATGCCTGAATATACTTATAACGGGCAAAGCACCTATTATGCCACCACATGCAGAGAATGCCCGGCGGGATGCGGGGTGGTGGTGCGGACGGAGCAGGGCAGAGCACTCAAAGTGGAGGGGAATCCAGTCAACCCGATCAACCAAGGCAAAACATGCTCACGCGGACAGGCAGCCCTGCAAGGGCTGTATAACCCCGACCGGATCCAGAACCCGGTGAGACGAACCGGCCGTAGTACTCAAAACTTGACCGACATCACCTGGGATGAGGCCGTAGGCGTGGTCCAGTCAGCCTTGCAGAACAACCCACCGGGGCAAATCGCCTTCCTGATGGGTATGACCTCTGACTACCTGTTTGACCTGGTGAGCGAGCTGTGTGCCGCGTTGGGAGCACCGCCCCCCCTGCGATATGGGGCGCACGAGATCTTCGATGCCCGCCTCACCCTGGTCAAAGCCATGGAAACGCTTTTCTCAGATAGCAGCCTGCCATATTTTGACCTGGCGAACGCCGATGTAACCTTCTCGTTTGGGGCAAACTTCCTCGAAACATACCTTTCACCGCTCGCCTTCAGCCGGGGGTTCGCTCACATGCGGCGCGGCACATCCGGCAAGCGCGGCTACCTGGTGCAGTTCGAGCCGCGTTTATCACAGACTGCCGCTGCTGCAGATGAGTGGGTGCCCGTTGTGCCGGGAACCGAGGGGCTGGCCGCCATGGCGGTCGGTCGACTGGTGGCTGAAATGCGTGGAGGGGCGATACCTCCAGCCTATGTCGGCGTAAATGTCGATAGTGCGTCCTCGTCGTGTGGCGTGTCTGTGGATGAGCTGCAGAGGCTGGCAAATATATTTTCAAATGCGGCTGCACCGTTGGCTATCCCTGGTGGCGCTGCCTTGGGTGCAAGC
Source organism: uncultured Chloroflexia bacterium (assembly GCA_963809615.1). Classification (GTDB taxonomy): domain Bacteria; phylum Chloroflexota; class Anaerolineae; order Anaerolineales; family UBA4823; genus FEB-25. The sequence continues at coordinate 31,644 of CAWEKR010000007.1, read as the reverse complement.
AACGGATTTGAAGCAGCCCAGGCTGTGATGGCTTTAAACGCACTGGTGGCTAACCTGGGGAAATCGGGTGGCGTGTTCCTGAGCCCTGCACCGGCGGTTAAAATTGGATTGCCCCAACAGCCCAACTCCTTGGTGGAGGTGGATGAGCTGATCGGGCGGATGCGGCAAGGGGAGCTGAAAACCCTGTTCATCCATGGGATCAACCCATTCTTCGAGCTGCCTGCTGAGCTGGGTTTTGGAGATGCGCTGGCGAAAGTGTCTCAGGTGATCTCGTTTGCACCATTCCCCGACGAAACCAGCCTGCAGGCAGATTATATCCTGCCAGACCATACCGGCCTCGAATCTTGGGGCTACCAGAAAGCCACCGGCGGTGCCGACCGGGTGGTCATCTCGAGCGCTCAACCGACAGTGGCCCCTTTTTATAATACCCGCGCTACTGCAGACGTTTTATTGGCAGCAGTGCAAGGAATTGGAGGGCACCTTGCGAGTGCGCTGCCATATCAGGATGTGGTGGCTTATATTGAAAATGCCATGGTAGACCTGGTTACCCAGGAAGGGTATTTCAACGCGGCCGATATTAATTCCTTTATGGCGAAATTCCAGCAGTTTGGAGGCTGGTGGAGTGCACTACCGGGTCTGCGCTACCCATATGGTGGGAGAGCCCTAAGCCTGCCACTTTCCCTTGCTCCGGCAAGCTTTGATGGTACAGGTGATTTTTACCTGTTCCCATTTATGTCACCCATCTTAGGGGATGGCAGCGGGGCGAACAAACCCTGGCTGCAGGAGACTCCAGACCCCGTCACAACTGTGATGTGGGAAAGCTGGGTGGAAATGAACATGGCTACCGCCGACTACCTCGGGATTAAGGATGACGACATCGTGAAAGTGATTTCCACCCTAGGTGAGATCGAGGTGGTGGTCTATCGCTACCCTGCCATCCTGCCGGATACGATTGCCATCCCGTTTGGCCAGGGGCACACTGCCTATGGTCGTTATGCACAGGGGAGGGGGGTTAACCCTACTGATGTTCTCAGCTTGATCTTCAATGCTGCGGATGACCTGGCGTATTGTGCAACCAAAGTGCGCATTGAAAAGACGGGACGGACGAAACCGCTTTCACGGCTCGAAAGCCGCCTGGGAGTGTACGGTGAATAAGGGACCGAGGAGAACTCAGGTGAATGCTGGAGGCAGGTCATAATGGATAACCCATTCAATGAGATATCGATGTATAAGTGGGGCATGGTCATCGACCAGGACCTGTGCATTGGCTGCCAGGCGTGCGTCACCGCCTGCGCCATGGAAAACAACCTGTCCTTCGTTGGCGAAGCCGATGCCGGCTATGGGCGCAGCATGCACTGGATCCGTATTGAAAGGTTCTGGAATGGGGACTATCCGCAGGTGAAAAACACACCCTTCCAGCCGGTCCTGTGCCAGCAATGCGAGCATGCACCGTGTGAACCGGTTTGCCCGGTGTTCGCCGCGGTACACAGCCTATCGCAAAAAACCAATTTGCAGGTATACAACCGCTGTGTTGGTACGCGCTACTGCGCCAATAACTGCCCTTACCAGGTGCGGATGTTCAACTGGAGCAATTACTCACCTCCAGAGCCGCTATCGAACATGCTGCACCCCGATGTAACGGTGCGCAGCCGGGGAGTGATGGAAAAATGCACTTTCTGCCTGCAGCGCCTGCTCCAGGCGGAGGATAAAGCCAGTGCGCAGGGGCGCGAACTGGAAGAAGGCGAGGTGATCACCGCCTGTGCCCAGGTCTGCCCGACCAATGCAATCGTTTTTGGGCGCATTGACGACCCCAATAGTGGCGTGAGCCACCTGGCTTCGGATGGGCGGGCGGTGATATTGCTGGAAGAATTGGGTACGCTGCCCAGCATCACCTACCTGAAAGGAGGTCCATCCTATGGTCGCAACGGCTAAACCGCTGGAACAACCGCATTTGACTGAAGCCGAGGACCCCCATGAGCACTTGATGCTTGATCCCAGACCACGCGGTGAAATGAACGGCATGGTGATGGAAGCCATGCATACCTCCACCTGGCGTTTTTGGGTGATCGCTGCGTTCCTGTCTATTATTGTCGTCACCTGCCTGCTGGGTGCATGGGGATATTTAATCGCTGAAGGGTTGGGTGTGGCAGGGGTGATGCGACCTTCCTATTGGGGGATTTTCCTGGTCAATACAGTTTTTTGGATTGGTATCAGCCACGCCGGTACATTTGTATCCGCTCTGCTCCGGGTATTGAAAGCGGAATTCCGCCGCCCATTCACCCGCGCGGCGGAGCTGATGACCACCTTTGGACTGGTGCAGGCTGGGATGAGCATCTTCATGCACATGGGCAGGGTTTGGCTGGCATACTGGCTGTTCCCATATCCAAATCAACGCACGATCTGGCCTAACTTCCACTCCCCATTAGGCTGGGACTTTTTAGCTATCAACACCTACCTTATGGCGAGCACGATGTACCTGTTCCTGCCGCTGATACCCGACCTGGCAATGGCACGCGACCGTTCCACGGGCTGGCGCAAGGTGTTCTACCGCACCCTGGCGTTGGGCTTCAGGGGCACTGAGGGCGAGTGGACTCACTTAAAGACTGCGATGAACATCTTCGCCTGGGCGATCATCCCGGTGATGTTCTCGGTGCACACCATCGTTGCCTGGGACTTCGCGGCTGCGACTCGACCGGGTTGGTCATCGACCATATTTGGACCTTACTTCGTGATTGGCGCATTGCAATCGGGGATTGCCGCGGTGGGCATCGTGGTGGTACTCGTCAGGGCGACGATGAAGAACTTTAAATATTTCATCCGACCCGAACACCTGGATGCGATCGGAAAATTAATGCTGGTTGTATCCATGATTTGGGCATATTTCTTCTTCAACGATTATATGGTGGAGTGGTATGGGGGTGAGAGTTTTTCCGTGATGCTGCTGCACTTTCAAGAGAAAGGACCCATGGGCTGGATGTGGTTTTGCATGCTTATCTTTAACGTTGCCATCCCATTGCTTACCTTGTGGAATAAAAAGATCCGCCGTAACCCGGTTCTGCTGGTCACCATCGGGATTTTGATTAATATCGGGATGTGGTTCGAACGATATATCATCATACCGGTCTCATTGACGATCAACCGCATGCCTTTTACCTGGAAGCTGTATTTTCCGCGAATTGAAATCCTGCTGAGCCTGGGCACCCTGGCGTTATTCATTTTGCTGTATATGATCGCCTCACGGCTGCTCCCTCTTGTGCCGGTGTGGGAAGTGCAGGAGGGGCAGGTGGCACATGGACTGCGCAAGGTGGGTAAAGCCACGGTGAAAACAGTGAGCGAGATTGAATAGAGAGGAGCCTGGTGTGAGTGAGACCAAAACATTCCTGGCCCTGTTTGCCGATATCGACCCGGCAGTGGAGGCCCTTGACCGTTTGAGGGAGCATGGCGTCAGCGAGGATGAGTTGAACGTCATTTCCGGCATCCCATTGACCGATCATATCCTGGGACGGCCGAGAGTGTGGAGCAACGTCCCACGCCTGGCACTCGGGGGAGCAATAGCCGGGTTGCTTTTCGGGATTTTCCTGGCGGTGGGGTTGCCTTACCTGTACCCACTCAAGATTGGCAGACAGGGGTTGGTGAATGGACCTCCCACCGTGGTGTTATTATTTGAGATGACCATGTTGGGATTACTGGCAAGTACCTTCATTGGGGTATTCCTTGACAGTACCTTCCCATCCTACCGTCCGAAGGAGTACATTCCTGAAATCAGTGACGGGAAAATTGCCATCCTGTACTCCATCGCGGACGACAAACAAGCCGCAGTGGAGGATGTGCTGAGATCACTCGGTGCAGAATCCATCACACCAGCGGAGAAGCGCCAACTATGATCAAGCGCGTGGCATTCCTGGTGATCGTGGCTGCTTCGCTTTTCGGGCTGGTGATGCTCTTTTCGTATGACATCATTAAGATCCGCTGGGTGTCTTTCATGGCCATCCAGCCGTCGTTTAAACCCATGGAACACCCCCTGCCGGTAGCAGCAGACTCGATCCCAATCGAAGGGGCAGCGTACACCCTTGCAAGTGGAGTGCCGGTAAATCCGGTGGCTGCAGATGATGTTTCCATCCAGCGCGGCACCGAACTGTACGAGATCAACTGCGTCCCATGTCATGGAGCAAAAGGCAAGGGGGATGGGGTGATCGGCACCTTCTTTAAATTCAAGCCAGCAGACCTGACATCTTTTGACGTGCAGCAAAACGGTGATGGAGCACTGTTCCTGGTGATTTCCAACGGCGTGGCAGGCCGCATGCCGCCGCTCAATGAAAACTTCAGCGTGCGCGAGCGTTGGGATTTGGTTAATTTCATCCGCACACTGGCACCAACCAGCCCGGCACCATGAACACCCAGGAGTTTGAACGATGAAACGGGATTTTAAGTCGTGCATGCTGTATGCCCTGTTCGGCCTGCCCATTTTCCTGTTTTTATTTATCGCCACCATTTATGTCGCCAACTGCGGTTTATCAGCGAACTGCTCACAGGCGGGTCTGCCAGCGATCATCCATACCCCCATCCCGACTCTAATCCCGGTGAGCATAATTACCCAACCTGCGCCAGTCGAGGTGGATACAAGGGCAGCTTGCTCCGTGACCGGGCAAGACTTGCTTAATGCCTGGGTCAGTGCAGGTTACCAGGAAACACAGTTATTTACTTTTAGAGATATCAATGGAAATGCCTGCCAGGCTACTTTTGGCGATGTTATGCCCCTGTTTAACCATGGGAACCTCTGGTATGCAGGAGCACTGGCGTGTGCTACCTGCCATAATGCTGACGTAACCGTCGCAGCTGCCGGCTTGGACCTGAGCAGCTACGCAGGAATTCTGGCAGGTGCAAAGCGAACTTTATCATCCAGCCAGGGAGAGGATATCCTCGGGGGAGGCAATTGGGAGCAGTCGATTTTAAATGATCAGCTCTTTATCTACCAGGGAATGCCATTCGGTGCACCACCCGGGGTGCTTCTACCCGATGGACCCACCCTGCAGGCAGGGATACTAGTGACAATACCCACCGTAGTTCCCACCGAAGCAGCCGCACAAGAAGAAGTAGCCCGCCCGAGTGCTCCCGGCGGACCTGGCGATGCGATCAGCCTGACCGGAGACCCGGTGGCGGGACAAAAAGTGTTTAGCGATCACTGCCAGTTATGCCATGGTGAAGCTGGGACGGATAATGTGGTGAACCCGGGCAGTGATGATGGCACGATCCCCCCGATAAATCCGATCGACCCGACGCTGGTCAATGCCGATTACAAGACCTTTGCCTATAATTTGGACCTCTTTTTACAGAATGGGTCCACCCCTGAAGGTCCAAACGCAGCCTTCCAGATGCCAGGCTGGGGCGCAGATGGAGGTCTCACCCAGCAGCAGATCGCAGATGTGATTGCATATATCATCAGCCTGAACCCATAATATCTGGTTGATCTTGCCACCAATCCCTGGGCTTTAGCTGGGAAAACCGGCTCACCTGATGATCACCGGCAAGAAAATGCTACGTTCGATAATCGTTATCGTGATCACCGCCGGAATAGAATCAAGCTCACCATCATTGGCCACAAATGAAAAACTATCTACACTTGTATACCCGGTGTCAGGTGTGTACACTATATTTGGCGCAGTTCCGCTCAGAGTCCCATGAGTAGGGGTTGTGACGACCGAATAAGTCAGGGTATCACCATCTAGGTCAGAGCCACTCAGCGTGATCACCACGGGGGTAGCTGGCAGCGTGGTGACGGATTGGGGGTTTGCCACCGGCGCATCGTTCACCGGGGTCACAGTGATGTGAACCGTCGCAGGTTGTGAGTCAACGCTCCCATCATTGACTTTGAATTTAAAACTGTCGCTGCCGTTATAGTTCAGCGTGGGGGTATAGGTCAAATTGGGGGCGATCCCAGCGATGACACCATGGGTTGGGCTTGTGACGACGGTGAAGGTGAGCGGATCGGTATTTGGATCCGAGCCTGTCAAAAGGATATTTTGGGGTGCATCCTCGCTAGTCGTGATCGACTGCGGATTTGCAACAGGAGCCTGGTTGATGACCGTATACGTGTAAGACTGACTGACCACGTTGCCAGCATAATCGCTCACCGTCGCGGTGACTGTGTGCTGTCCCCTTGTGATTGGAAACACGAACTGCGAATCGGGGATGAAACCCAGGTCAATGTAATAATCCCGGCACTCATAATTACCACACGTTGGAGGAACCAGGTAAAAATCGTCCAGGTAAGCGGTATCGCTGGCACCTCCCGGCAGGGTATCGAAGCGCCAGGTGGTTTGTTCGGGTCCGCCATCCACGGCGAAATTGATCTCCCATGGCGGGAGATAATAGACATCATCCAATATCAAGTCACGGGCATGGACATACAGGCTGTAAGTACCCTGGACATCATTACCTGGATGAATCTGACCATTCTGTACCAACCCCACAGCCTGTATCTCCGGCGCTACCGTATCTGGCAGAGGCGTATGGAACTCAAAGCCGTTGACGAACACGCCGCCGGCAGCCAGGATATTCAGGTGGATGTGGTTGAACTGCTTGCCAAACGACCAGACTGGCCATTCGATGATATTCCCAATATGGGTATCGGCGGGGATAAACCCACCATTAATCGGATCGGCGAGATATTCCTGGTATTTATCCAAAATCTCTTGAGGAATCGTCTCATATTGGATGTGGTGGTACTGCCAGATATAGCCATCCGGATCCAGCACAGCTACTTCCCAATACAGGTCCCAACCGGGCTGATAGTTTTCGATGTTGATCACCTGACCACCCGAGCGGTTATAAACTTCCGTCCCCCACATCTTCATCATGTCCGTGCCGTGGTGGAAGTAAGGTGAGCCATAATTTTGATAGGACTGCATGGTCCACCCGATCGAGTCCAGCGTAAAGGGCCAGGCATAGACTCCGTGGTCGAACAGATTGGGGTCGCCGGTTGCCAGGCTTAAGTAAGCCGGGTGCCATGACTGCTCGATCTGTTCATCGACCTGGGGATTGGCCGGGTCGAATCCTGGGGAGGCAGGAAGGGAGGCATTGGAGTTTGCTGAGGCAGAACCAACGGGATATGGGGCTGATCCGCTGCCCGCGACCAGCAGGAAAACAGCGACCAGGAACAGGATGGGTAAACGACGCCATGGTTGACGATCGCCTGGCTTTCTGGCGACGATGAAGGGCATGATTGGCTCCTTTTGGCGGCAAATTAATGCCACATTGGAATACGGGGATTATGCAGACTATATCACTACTGACCGCTTGCGTCAACGCGACGGCTGGTGGCGAGTCACAAGCGGTATTGAACCATGTCCAGGTATGGAAAGTCTTGGGGTGTCACGGGCAGCCTGACCAGCGGCATGACGGGATTAAGACTACCCCATTCCTCGATCTCAGCATCAAACCAATCCAGCATGGGGTAGTGGTGGCGGTCGGGAAAATCAGCCGCATGGGCGATGTAGATCATCCCATCGGTGAATGGCGGGTCACTTTTACAAGATGCAGGTAGCTCGAAGTGGTAATATTTAATCCGCTTTTGCCCGCTGCCGATGCGGACGCATCCATTCTCGGTCAGATGACATTTTGATTTTTCCAGGATGGCGAACCAGATGGCCCAGACAGCATCTGGAGAGCAGAATATCTGCTGGCGGTTGCCAAACTCACTCGAATCCTGGCTATAGCGGATGGGCTCTAGCACGGCTAAATCTTGCACCAGGGAGCCATGGGCAACGTAACCGCGCCAATCACAAATGTAATTCAGAAAATCAACCTTCGGATATGACAAACAGTAATCGATTAAATGATTGGAGCCCATTTCCATGGAAGCATCCAGCAAACCGTCAAACAGGGTTTGTTCATCGGCAGGCAGCGTGTGGACGTATCTGCGGATGGGAGGGATTGGAGATTTCCGGCGTTCAAACCGGTAGTGGAGATAAAATAAATTTCGGGAGATGGTGGGTGGCAGGCGCATTGCTTTTAGATGATTGGCGAAATTGTATGATAACACAGGAGGTGAACTAATTCGGCTTGCGCCAGCGCTCGTTTGACAGTAGCAGTTACGCGAACGAAATAAAAACTAAACTGAGTCCTAAGCGCCCAATAAGACTAGGGTGAATAAAAGATGATCCGCAGCAGGCAATCAGCAGATCAACAGGCTGTCAGGAAATTTCGTAAGGCCCACAGAAATGAGCCTCTTTCCCACCGGATCGTTATAATGCGTACTTTGGGAAGGAGACTCTATTTGATCAGTGGATAATCCAAAATCCTGGTATGGCGAAGAACAACACTGTATCCAGAATCAAGCCCAGAATGAACAAGCCTCCAAACAGACGGTTATGGTTGAAGTTGAATGCCGAGAAATAGGTCGGCCAGATTGGATAGCCAGGAGGTGGGCTGTCGGGGCGAGGCTTGGAAAGAATTTTAATCGACGTAACCAGGCGCGGGCTGGCAAAAAAGATGATCAGCATGATCGGGGTGAAGTAGCGGGGAATGAACACCAGATAAACCACCACCAGGTAGATGATAACCAGGATGGCTATATTTAGATACCGGGCAGCTGTCTCACCGATGCGCACGGGCAACGTCCCCACGCCTTTTTTAGCGTCTTCCTTCATCTTGTCAATGTGCTTACCAACATTAATGCTGACCACACTTAATCCGAAAGGTATCCCTGCCAGGACAACGTTCCAGAAGTTGTTAAGGTTGCTCCCCGGCGTACCCAGGGCAAGCACGAGATATACCGCCGACACCATGATTGGACCCCAAATGAGGAAGATAAACAGCTCACCCAGGCCAAAATATTTCAGTGGGTAGGTGTAGAGCAGCAGGATCAAGGCGCCGAAGGCAAAATAACCGATTACGAGCGGGCTGAAGTGGGTGTAGAACAGGGCGATGAGACCGGATAGGAAAGCAATTACCCCGCTCACCATGAACCAGCGCAGCTGTTGAGGCTTGGTCCAGAAACCCTGCACAAGAGGGTGCACTCCATATTGCGTGCGAAAGTAGTTATCCTTATCCACCCCACGGCTGTAATCAGTGTAATCGTTGAGCAAGTTGTTCGTGCCGTGGGCTATGAACAGGCCCAGGGTCATGACAAGCCAGGGTACGAATGAAAAATAGTGATCCCGCAGCGCCAGCAATCCGGCGATCACGCAGGTATAAACGGTTACCAGGGTCACCCCCGAGCGGGTAGCGATGAGCCACTTCGAGACAATGTCGAGCTTATCCCACTCATCCTTTTTATCCATCTTGACCAGGGTCCAGATGGCGGTTCTCCACATCGCAAAGTTTATATTCATGGTTTTTCTCCCTTATCGAGCAAATCCAATCAATCATCCCCGAACTGATGCAACCCAGGCAAATTATATCCTGGTGTTGATAAAATCTACTGAAATATATATATCACCATTTTAGGAAAAATGCATTCAAATATAATTAATCTTTACTGAGATTGATGAATTTCTATCTATCTCACAGCTCAAGGGGAAAAAGTACGTGCTATTGGTTAGTGTGTACCCCAAGGATGATTAGCACCCACCCTGGTAAAGCTGGAAACAATTAAATGTCGATGGCGCTTGAAGTGTTGATAGATCATTTGGAACGGTATTGGGCAGAATACCCTGCAGGATTATAATATTCGTAAGGTATCATCCGTGTGAACACAGATAAGAATAATAAAATCACTTCTTCAACCCCTGTAACGCAATCCCTGGATGAGAAAGGTATCTCGTACCGCTTTTTCAGGCATGCGGGAACGATCCGTTCATTGGAGCAGGCAGCTGCCGAACGCGGTCAGCGCCCTGAGCAGATCATCCGCAGTATTGTTTTCCGCTTATCTCACGGCGGGTTCGTGATGGTGCTGATGCCAGGTGAAAGACAGGTTTCCTGGCACACCTTACGGCGGTACTTAGGCACATCCCGGATCAGCATGGCGACGGAGGCTGAAGTGCTGGAGGTGACTGGTTACCCATTGGGAGCAGTCTCACCGTTTGGAACCAAACAGCCAATGCGGGTGCTGGTGGATCAGGGAGTCCTACGAGAAAATGAAATCTCCGTCGGTTCCGGTGTGCGTTACTCAACGGTTATCATGCGGTGTGAGGATTTTATGCGCGCCCTCGGGCAGGTAGAGGTGGGAGATTTTGGAGCCGAGGAAACTGATGAATAACATGGCAGCAGTTCGCCCGTAGGTGGCAAGCGTGACACAGTGCAGATGAAGGGCGGAGGGAGATCGCTCTCGGTGGTGCAGCAAGATGAGCATAAATCTTGCAACCCAAATGGCAGAATCAAATATTAAAAAAATGGAGGAAACAAGCTCATGGACATCATCACCCCGATTTTGAGTATCGTGCTGGGGATCATCCTGCTAACCACGGGGAAAAAACTATATTGGCTGTTCGTGGGAGTGGTGGGGTTTGTGATCGGTATGGCGCTGGCCACGCAATTCGTAGATCTCGATCCACCCTGGCTGATTTATCTCGTAGCTTTGGGAGGTGGACTTATCGGGGCAGTTCTGGGAATTTATGCACAGAAATTCGCCATCGCCCTGGTTGGTTTCATCGTAGGCGGTTATGGAGCCATCTTTATGGCAGGGCTGTTTGGAATCAAGGCAGAGCCATTTAACTGGATGGCATTTATCATCGGTGGAATCGTCGGGCTGCTTCTAGTGGCAAGCATATTCGATTGGGCACTGTTTATCCTTTCCGCCTGGGCTGGCTCCACCCTGATCACCCGGACACTTACCGAAGGTGTCGGGATGAATGAGACCCTGGGATTGATCCTATTTTTCATCCTATTCGTTGTGGGGATAATCTTCCAGGCAGGTATATTCATAGAAAAACCCAAGGCTCAACCGGTTGTAGAGGAGCCTATTGAGCCGACGGCGAAGAAAGCAAAATAAACTAGCTGTAAAACCATCCTACGGATACGACAAATCACAGGGCACAGTTCCAAAGCCGGGTCGACTGGGACGGGAAACTGCCCTGTTTGATTCGATTAGGAATCGGGAGTTCGACCAGCTTTGTGCGTTGAGATGGGTGAAAAGAACCAGCAATTAAGCAGTTGAAAAATCGGTGGGGGCAATAAAGCCTTCGGAGGAGTAAATTACTTATTACCATCCTGAGGGGAAACAAGAAACTCCAACCAGATGTGCAGTGGTTGGAGCGGAATAACAGCTATAGGGGAGGAATGTTCTGGATTTAGCCCACTATATCCTCCATGAATGGAGCAGGTAAATTGTCTGCTAGACGCTTCCGGTGAACGGGCAGAGCAATCATAGTCATCCATCCTACCCGCCTGGACCGAGGGATTAACCGATCAGGCGTAAATAATACATGGAAAAGGCAGCCAGCAGCACCAAACACAGAAGAATTATGAGGATTATCAGCACCGTCCGCCGACCCTTGCCACCACTGGACTTGGCCTGGGGAGAAGCAGGAGGTTCTTGCTGCACTGTTGTGCCCTCCAATACGGCTGACATGGGTGCTGAATTACTTTGAGCCGTCGGGTTCAGGTTGCTCCCGCAGTAACCGCAATACTTGGCGCCCGATCGCAAGGGGCGCAGGCAATTAGGGCAAATTGTGGGCATGGATATATCTCCTCGTAATAAATATTAATGGACTAGCAGATAACGCACTTTTTCTAACCATGATTTGATTGCCGCCAGATCACATTACCTAGTTTGGTTAAGGGCGACCTTCTCAGGCTTTAAAATTGCCTGTCATGGCTGATAGACTGAGAAATTATCAAACAAGATATCAGTACCCGCAGTTCCGTATGTACCTGCAATCAGACCGACATTTCCGGAGGTATATTCACTATCGGTTTGCTGGTCAACCTGCTGACCGTTTACGTACAGGGTCAGCATATCGCCATTACAGTCAAAGCGGAGACGATTGGAAGCATCGCCCTGGTTGATGGCATCGCTAGGTAGCAGTTCGGTTGCTCCGATTAAATCGGAAGAAGCGGGGGTCACCTTGGTGATTCCGTAGTAGCCATCGCTGCTGATGATTGCATAATAAAACTGATCGGCTCCCTGATAGCGGCATATCACGCCAAAATCGTTATCATCTGGTCCGCCGATCTTGGTGGTATCGACCTCAATACTGACATCCTTGAATACGTTGGAATCTGGGTTAGCCCAGCTGTCAGACATATCAGTTTTTACCGTAATCCGATAGGCACCATTATAATAATCCGAGAAATAGTCTGTCTCGTCGGCCCGATCCCAACCTGAATTCGGATCTGAAAAATCATCGTTCAGCAGTAACCCCTGGTTTGAAGGGGGAGATGTGCTTACCACCGCGAGGGGTTCAAGGGATAAAGGCAGTGTTGTCGGAAGGATCGATGCCATGTTATTGATGTAGCGGATTATTCCCAACGTCCCAGCGCCACAGCACAAGAAAAGTATTACCAACAAAAAACAGCCCACCAGCCACCAAATCCGATTTCCATAGATCCCGCGGGGTGGTTGAGGAGCTGAGGCGAGCGGGAGTGGGAGCGGTGTCTCTCTAACCGGAGGTGTATCGATAATAGTGACCTTCGGCTCAGGAGAGTAAGGTTCCGCGGAAGCTTCTTCACTGGGAACGGTTAGAGGTGCTCCACAAAACCCACAGATTTCGATAGTATCAGGGTTTTCTTTTCCGCAATATGGACAGATCATAATTTCCTTTCCTTTGAGGTGAGATTGGCATTTATCATCGCTTTATAGTATTTATCCAACGAATAGTAAGCAATAAAAGCTATGGCTGAGTCCAGGGAATGGTCACCCAGGCAGTATATCCGTGTTTTTCAACCCCATAAATCCGGGCATGTGAAGGCTCAGGGCATCCAGGCTGATCTATTACAATCACGCTGGTTTCCCACGACCCAACCGGCTGAAAGATGAGCTTCCCATCCTGACATATCCATGCTTCGATCAAATATGGAAACTGGAGCGAATCATCCCCTGCCCTCAGGTTGATCGGATTCCAGGAGATGCTCACGGTATCCCCGTTCCGATCCGATGAGACACCTGTGACTGGTCCGTAATAAGGTGACTCGGGTAGAGGAAGGGATCCGGGTGCCAGACTGAACACGTCTCCGTGGAGATCCATTAGGGATGCCTTGAGCCAGCAAGGGTTGTTACCTCCAATAGCTTGCACTAGGATCCAGGAACCGGTTTCATTCTTTCCGATGACCTGCAGGTTATTGCCCGAGTACAGACCATACTTGTATAGGTAGGCAGCTCCGGGTCCATATCGGCAGTTGGATTGTTCCAGCACGGTTCCGCGGAGGATGGCATATGTGGGCGAGGTTGAAGGCGTTGAGGTCTGAGTGGGTGTTTTTTGCTGCGTGATGGTTGGAGAAGGAGACTGACTCTGCGGGGGTGTTGAGCTGAAGGTCTTCGATGGTTGAAATAGCGGTTCTGAAGAGGAAGTCTGCGTAGGCACAGGCGTCGTAAGGCTGCTTAAGGTTACATCAGCTGAGGCACCATCAGCGGTTAAGGCAGCAGCAGGTAGCTCATCCATTTGAACAGCCGGTGACTTACAGGCAGAACCCAGAAAGGGGAACATGGTGCAAAGGAAGAGCAGGCTGCGCATTCTCATCAGTATGTCAGGCATAGAATTCAAGCCTATCTTTTCAATCCTTTCCTGCTAATACGATAATACTTCAACAATCAGTGCTGAGACGTTGTCCTCGCCGCCTACCACATTGGCTTCCTCGATTAAAAGGTTACATGCGTCTTGGGGGCTGGCGGCCTCCAGGATAATCTTCTTTATTTTCTGGTCATCGAGCATGCTGGTAAGGCCGTCTGAGCAAAACAGCAGCCTGTCATTAGGGAATAACTGCTGGGTGAAGTAATCTGCTTCAACTTCAGGCTTCTCGCCCAGGCTTCGATAGATAATATTGCGCTGCGGGTGGACGCGGGCTTCTTCCTTGGTTATCTTACCGATCGAAATCAGGTGTTGGACAAGCGAATGATCAGTTGAAAGTTGATTGATCGATTCCTTGTTCACCAGGTATATCCTGCTGTCACCGCTATGCGCAAGATACGCCTGACTACCGACGATCAGCCCAAGCACCAGGGTTGAGCCCATATCATTGCCGGCATTGTGCCGGGCCTCGTATACCGATTGGTTCGCTGCCTGGGTTGCCCGCTTAATCCAATCGTTAAATTCTTCATAAGAGGGGTTCTGAAGGGCAACAAGCTCAAAAGCTCCGATTTGAGCAATGGCATTGATGACAATGTTGCTGGCTTGTTCTCCAGAGGCATGTCCTCCCATGCCATCAGCCACTGCGACTAAACCGATGGGTAGGATAATTCCCTGGTTCATTCTACTTAACTCGATGCTCAGTATGCTATCTTCATTTTTCGAACGAACCTTCCCCGGATGAGTGCGTCGGCCCACATGAAAATCTAGGTTCAAACGCCCAGGCCTCGTTGATTTCACCTGGTTGATCTGCTGCTCGAATTCAGCAACACTGGTGAAGCCATCGCCAACCAATGCTTTCTGGAACAATTCGTTCACTACCGGCGGAAGATATGGATCAAGGCTGTAGGTGGTTTTGCCGGTCATCCAATAATACATCGCCAAGGCAAGCTGGCGCACATTATTAATTTTATCCCTGTCTGCCAGGAGCGGCAGTATGCGGGTCGAATTGAAATTCCTCCACACAACTTTACCGTCTGTCAGCCCAATGCTGGATTGGTCAAGCTCTTCGCCCAATACAACCCCTTTTGACTGCATGTAATCCAAGGCCTGTGATAGCTGTATGCCCCAAGTCAGGACGACGGACATATCGGGCTGGTATGGTAGATCGGTAGAAAGCGGAGTGACCAGGCAGTAGCGCGTCCCTCCAGGGGTATTTTGTTGGAATTTAGCCACCGGGGGATGAATATTGGGGTGTACCAGGTGAAGGTCGATCACGGACTTGATGGATGCAAATCGATCGGTGTCGACTTCCTTCAGATGTAATAAGGGCGATTGCGTTTCCAAAGGTTGACCGCACTGGGTGCAGAATAATTCAACATCTTCACCGAATGGGCAGTGTATTGTACGGCAGTCAGGGTTGGAACATATCCGCACCGGGACAAAGTCTCCCTGATTGATCTCTGTTACCGTGTAATCGATCTCATGCTCATCCTCGACAACCAACGAGTCATATTGATAGCGATTCCCAAATAACGATCCTGCCGGACGTTTAGATAACCCTGGGAGAAAGACATCCGGCTCGATACCTGAAGTTTGGACAGGCTGCACAACAGGAATGGATATTTTAGGGATTTCAGCAGCTCTTTCAGGAGCAGGTCGAGAGAACAAGATCGTGCCGCACCGGACGCAAAAAGCGGCTTCTGGGCGGTTTTCAGCTTTACACTTTGGACAAATCACCATAATGAGCTCCTTACCGGTGGATATTTCCCTTGGTTTATCTGGAATCAGGTCTATTGATCGTATCGTAGTTTACTTTGGGATGCAAACGTGTACCAGATAAAGCAGGTAGATGCATTCCAGACCTTTTCCAGGCGCAGAAGGGATTTGTTATCATTTGCGCTTCTTGGATCATTACGTCAAACCTTCTGTTGTAATTGCAGCTTGAAGATGATGCATGGCAAGAGTCACGATTTCAATCCATGTCAACGAGTAATTCGTGGATCGCATACTTCTGAAACCGCCACACTTTCCCAATTTTCAAGCCGGGCAGCTCTCCCCGGCGCGCCATCGAGCGAATCGTTTCGGGTTGGAGCTTGAGATAGGCAGCAACGTCATCTACAGTCCACAATGGATCGGTGGGCTGGATTGGAGAACGAGCCTCCTGGAGGCTGATGCTGTTGAAAATATGATCCGTGGGTTCACCTGTTTTTATCATATGCCAACTCCTCGAAGGCAATCAACGAATAGATGGAGAGTGGATCAATCATTATTCAATGGTACTTGTTTGCGTGCGTATACACTTGTATTTGGTGGTATGCATGAATCATACCAGAGGAAACAAAAGCGCACACAGAAAAACAGGGGCGATTATTTATCAAAAGTAGTTGATATCTGGGTAAAAGCTAATGTGACTATGGAAACACCTGCTGTCCGCTCACCCAAACATCCGACACCTGTACATCACCGGAAAGCAGCAGCAAATCTGCTTTAGCGCCAACGATAAGCCTGCCAAGATACGAATCTAGCTGCAGCAGCCTGGCAGGCACCTGGGTGACGGTGGCGATCGCGGCTTCCAGTGAACATCTGGTGAACTCAATAAGATTGCGTAATGCCTGGTCTAGGCTGAGCAAGCTGCCTGCCAGGACGCCTTCAGCAAGTCTGGCGGTCGATCCGTCGGTGAACACGCTGCGTCCGGCGAGCTGATATTTGCCAGGGACCATTCCCATGGCTGCCGTGGCATCCGACACCAGGCTGGTGCGCAGTGAACCCAATAACTGCCATACGAGCTCAACTGTGAGTGGGTGCAAATGGAATCCATCGGCGATCAGGCCACAGGAGACGCGCTTATCTACTAATAGTGCACCAGTCAACCCGGGTTGGCGGTGATCAAAATGAGGCATGGCGTTGAATAAATGCGTGCCATAACGGAGGCCGGCTTCAATACCCGCTATCGATTGCTCCAGGTTCGCCAGTGAGTGCCCGGCACTCACCACCACGCCGTGCTTAACCAATGCCCGTATCGCAGCAATAGCGCCAGGCAGCTCTGGAGCCAATGTTACCAAACGCACAAAACTTGCCGGGTTCCAATGCTCATAGCGATCGGGCTCGGGCAGGCATAAAAACTTCGGGTTGTGTGCACCGTGTTTTTCAGGGTTCAAATAAGGTCCTTCGAGATGTAACCCAATTGCCCTGGCACCATGATAACCATTGGGTGGACCGTTTTGTAGGACCTCCTGTGCATTCTGGATGGCTTCAGCCGGCGCGGAGATGATGGTGGGTAGAAAGGAGGTCACCCCAAAACGGGGGAGCGCTTCACCGACTTGCCAGATCGTAGTGGGATCGGTGGTGAAATCCATGCCAAACGCACCATTGATCTGTAAATCTATAAATCCTGGGACCAGGTTTCGCCCGCCAGCATCCAGCCTCTGTGCTTTCAGTGGGCAGGGCAGATCATACTCAGTACCGATAGCAGAGATTGTCTCAGCGGAGATTAGAATGGCTCCATGCTCGAGGATCCCAGCAGGTGTGTGTAGATTGGCATTATATATGTAAATCACGTGGGTAGATTTAATCGCGTTGAGAAGGGCATGTTTCTGCAATAAATTGATCCGGTTTAAAATCGGATCACGGCCAGGTATACCCCGTGCGTCTTCGTGCTGAAGTAGACCACGTTGGGATTGGTTGGATCGATATTTATGGACATGATGGTATAACCGCGTAAACGGTCATCCACAGTATTCCAATTAAGACCATGATCTACAGAGTAATATGCACCATCAGTGGTTCCAGCATAGATCACGCCTGGGCGGGTCGGGTCAATGGCGATGTATGTTACCGACTGATCGGACAATCCCAAGGCTGACCAGGTGCCAGACTTGTAGATGTAAACCCCACTGTTTGTGCCAGCATAGACAACCCCGGTCTCAAAAGGAGAGGTTGCCACAGAATAAAAAAACGCTTGAAGGAATGCATCTTTCCATGTGCTGCCGCCATCGGGGCTATACTTCAGGCTTCCATAGTAATCCGTAGTGGCGTAGATAAGATTCGGATCCGAATAATCAACCGCCAGGCTGCGGATGGCATTGCCACCCAAATCAGCTGATTGCCAGCTTGTACCGCCATTCAGACTTCGATACACACCCGCTCCGTTTGTACCGATATAAGCAATCTGTGGATCGGAAGGGGCAAAAACCATCTCGAGCATCCCGACGGGCAGCTGATCAGTGGTTTCACCAGCTTGTGGCGCGGCAAAATTTTCCTGCATCTCCAGGGTAGCGAACGGATCGTCAGCAGAAAAAGCAAGTGTCGGGGAGGTTGTAAGGGGTAATCCCTGACCAACACTCACCCAGCCATGTCCGCTATACAGGTCATTCTTGTATAATCCTCCTGTATCTGTAAGGGCATAAAGCAGCTGTGGGTTTGCTGGGTCCATAACTAGATCATGCACCCACTTATCATCTAATCCTGTATTCAGCTCTTGCCAGGTCCGGCCTTTGTTTCCAGATTGATATACACCTGCACCGTACACGCTGCAATACATCAGCAATGGATTGGTGGGATGATGGAAGGCTGAAGTAACCATGGCGTTGCTGATTCCGACGTCACTTTTCTCCCAGCTTATACTGCTATTTGTACTCCGAAAAAGACCATCTCCGGAAGTGCCAGCAAATAGATAGTTGGTCAGCGAAGGGTTGATTACTATGGAATAGAACTTATCGGTATCCAACCCAGCACTTTGCCAGTTCGCGCCTCCGTCGATGGTTTTCAAAATCCCGTGAGAAAATGTAGCCATGTAAACAGTATTGGCAGAAAAAGGGTCCATTGCCATGCTGTACACCATTACATTAGGGATGTAATGGTTAGCTGCTGTCCATAGATTCCCGCCATTAACCGTTTTATAAACACTATCAAAATGCCAGACACCGAAAAATAGGGTTGAAGAATAATCAGGCTGTGGGCTAATAATTACGGATCTCCCGGATAGATCACTTATCCCAGTGGATATCAAATTCCAGGTAGCACCATAATCATTACTACGATATGGACCATGTTCGTGCGATGCAGCAAAAACCTGAGCAGGTTTGTTCGGGTTAATTACCAACGAATAGGCCCAGTCTTCTTCCCCTGGACCACCCACGTTAGATAATGAAGGAGTCCAGGTTTGTCCTCCATTTATGGACCTATATAAAACGCCATTCCAGGGTGGGGTATTATTGTTCGAATTTCCTCTCGTAGAAGCATACACGTTGGCTGAGTTTACGGGATCAACGGCAATGTAATACACGATAGCCGGATCTTGCATCCCAGTGCCAGACCACGACCAGGTAAAACCGCTATCAAGTGATTTGAATACCTGGTTATGATAAGTACCCGCATACAACGTCGAGGGGTGAGTAGGATCAATCGCCAGGCTGTAGACGTATAGATTGCTCAAGCCACGGTTTGCAGATACCCATGTACGCCCTCCATCTGTGGTCTTGAAAACGCCAGACCCAAATGTACCGGCGTAGAGCATTTGTGAGTTGTATGGATCGGCTGCAATTGTGGTTACCGTTCCACCATAAGGTCCGACCCAACCGGCAAGGAAAGACGGAATAAGGGGCAAGTAGATGCTGTTTACCGCTGCTTGACCTGAGCCATTATCTAGTTTTCCAAGGCTAAAAAAGAAAAAAATGAATAACGGGATGAGTAGGCGGTTAATCCTGATTGGCATAGAACAGTATTATATACGCAAAAATGAAAATGTTCGTTATACTATACTTCAAATTGTGAGTTATTGATCTAAGTGTGGGATTTGTGGCGAAACATATTCTAATTGTAGATGATGATGCCTTGATGCGAAGAAGCCTGGCGTTCAACCTGGAACAGGCAGGATTTCATGCCAGCACAGCTGAGAGTGCTGAAACTGCTCTCTCCCAAGTGCGCCTTGATCGCCCAGATCTGGTTCTTCTGGATATCAGCCTCCCGGTGATGGATGGCCTGGATGCCATGCGCCAGCTCAAAAATGAATTCGATCTACCGGTTATCTTCGTCACAGCCCGCCGGCGAGAGCTGGACGAAGCGCTTGGTCTGGAACTCGGTGGGGATGATTACATCACCAAGCCTTTTGATTTTAATGTCTTGGTGGCACATATCAAAGCAGTGCTGCGGCGGTTCGAGCGCACGCCAGCTTCTTCGGAAACAACCACCAGAAAATCCCTGCAGGTAGGTGGGCTGGTTGTAGACCTGGAGAGTCATATAGTAGCCCTGGCGGGCGAACCGGTCGATCTACCGCGCAGGGAATTCGACCTGCTGCATGCACTGGCGATGCAACCAGGGCGGGTATACACCGTGGACGAATTACTGGGCACAGTATGGGGGGCAGAGTTCGTCGGTCAGCCCCAGGTAGTCTACGTTCACATACGTTGGTTAAGGGAAAAGATCGAACTGGATGCGAATCATCCGCTGCGCATCGTGACGGTGCGTGGGGTAGGTTATAAGTTGGTGCCGGAGGCATTTTGATGTTTCGCAGCTTGCGTTCACGCTTGGTACTCAGTCATGCATTGCCTTTGATCGTTATCATCCCAATCATCGGGGTGGTGTTAACCAACCTGATTGAAACGCGGGTGCTGCTTCCCAGTTTATCGAGAGCATTGATGACTAATGCCGTCTTGCTCGCTGATGTCACCGGTGACCAATCAGAGCTCTGGTCAAATCCGGCTTATGCTGAATATTACCTGACCCATTTAAGGCATGATATCAGCGCCAGAGTGCAGCTTCTTACACCTGGTGGACAGCTACTCGGTTCATCCGACCCAACGGAATCACAACGCATTGGGATGGTGCTCGACTCTGCCGGGGTGGCGGAGGCGCGCGGCGGGCGAGTGGCGAGCTACACCTACTACAATATTGCCTCACCTTCCGAAATCATCGATGTATTTGTGCCGGTACTCAGTCAAAATCATAGCTTGACCGGTATCCTGCGCATGTCATACACCTATAATACGTTGTCGAGCGAATTTACCCGGTCGCGTTTTGTGATAGTCGGGATCCTGGCGGGTGGACTTTTCGTGGGAATTATGCTGGGGTGGAGCCTGGCATTGAACCTGAGCAAGCCCATCCGTGAAGTGACCCAGGCAATTAATGATCTGTCCCGAGGAACCCGCCAGTCACCGCTGGCAGAACGCGGGCCTGAAGAAATCCAATTGTTGGCACAATCTTTCAATTCTCTCAGCCAGCGGTTGAGTAGCATGGAGAAGGCACGCCGCCAACTATTGGCCAACCTCGTACATGAACTCGGACGTCCTCTGGGTGCTTTACGCTCCGCCATCCAGGCATTAGCAAGTGGGGCTGCTCATGATCCGCAATTGTTAGAAGACCTTACCACCGGCATGGACGATCAGGCAGCACGTCTGCAGCACCTCCTTGAAGACCTGGCTACCTTGCACGACCAGGTGCTGGGTAACCTTGAAATGGAATACGAGCAGCTAAAGATCAGCGAGTGGCTACCTATAGTGCTGCGCCCATGGCAAGAAGCTGCGCAAGACAAACACCTTACCTGGCAAACGGATATTTCGGCTGAATTACCGGAAATTTCTGCTGACCCTAACCGTTTGGCCTCCGTGGTTGAGAACCTGGTAAGTAATGCGATCAAATATACCCCTTCTGGCGGGGTGGTTTCGATCAACGCGGTAGTTGAGGGGGAGGAATTATTGATCCGTGTGAAGGATAACGGATCGGGTATCGCACCGGAAGAACAACAAAAAGTGTTCGAGCCTTTTTACCGGGGCAACCAAGGACGCCGCTTCAAGCAGGGAATGGGTCTCGGGCTGAGCATCGCACATGATTTGGTCGAGGCGCAGGGAGGTTCAATCAGCCTTGAAAGTGAGCCAGGTGAAGGGAGCGAATTCACCATCCATATGCCCTTACAGAAGGCAGCACAAGCATTACCTGCCATGTAATTACAGCTAAGAACACCCATTCTATTCACCCGCTCATGCTTCATAACTGGGGTGAGAATTAATTCCTGCCCAATGGATCAGGTGATCTCTGGGTAGATCATTGACAATCTGTTCTTTATCATTTTTTTTCATGCCATTATGTCAGGAGCCTGGTGTGCTACCAGGCTCCTTCGGTTATATTTTAGTCCACCATAAGCTTGGCTTAAGGTGTCCATAGGGGTGTGATAAGGACGAAATCAAGCCTGGAAGACTATGATTGCGCTGTAATGCGTAAAAGATTCAACATTTTTCTGGAGGAACCTATGAATAAAAAAGTATTAAGTTTGGCTAGTTTGGTCCTTGTCTCGGCGATGTTGTTATCAGCTTGTAGCGGGATTGCAGCCTTTTCCCAATCTACCAATCCGCTCAATATAGCCCAGGCAGCCGCTCCATCAAACACAGTTTCACCTCAATCGTCCAGCGGTACAACAACGACATCGAATCCATCCTCATCGAGCAGTTCGCCTAATTCGGCTCCTGCAGCTATTGCAGGCAGCTCCGAGCTTCTGGCGGCGTATGAATCCACGATGGAATCAATTTATTCAACTGTAAGCCCACAGGTGGTTAATATCATGGTGCTGGTTCCTGCCACCGGCAGCACTACCCAAAGCTTTCCTGGGTTCAATAACAACCCTAACTCACAAACGCCTCAATATTCCCAGGCATTGGGTTCGGGCTTTTTCTGGGATACCAATGGTGACATCGTCACTAATAACCATGTGGTAGATGGGGCAACAAAAATTGAAGTGACATTCTCTGATGGTAGTACTGTTCCAGCCACGATCGTGGGACAGGACCCTTATAGTGATCTGGCTGTGATCAAAGTGAATGTTTCAGCCGACAAAATTCACCCGGTAACCCTGGCGGATTCAGCCCAGTTAAAAGTGGGCGAGATTGCCATCGCTATTGGTAATCCATATGGTTTTGAAGGTTCAATGTCGGTTGGAAACGTATCCGGTCTTGGGCGTGATCTACCATCAAGCCAGGTAGACTCAAACACCGGTGCAACCTATTCCATCCCCGATGTGATCCAAACTGATGCATCCATCAACCCGGGTAACTCGGGTGGAGTGCTCGTCAATATCGAAGGGCAGGTAATTGGTGTTACTTCAGCCATCGAATCCAACAGCGGCTCAAGCTCGGGAGTCGGTTTTGCCATCCCCGCTGAGATCGTTTCGAAAGTTGTCCCGTCCTTAATATCATCCGGCACATATAATCACCCGTACTTGGGAATTAGCGGAACTAACATGAACCCTGACATTGCTCAGGCAATGAATCTGCCTGCCGACACACGGGGTGCACTCGTGGAGACCGTTTCACCTGGTGGACCTGCAGCCAATGCTAATTTACAGGCCAGCAACACTACTGTGACCATCAATGGTGCCCAGGGAACTGTCGGTGGCGATGTCATTACTGCAATCGATGGGCAGACCATCAACAGTATGTCAGATATTATCGCTTACCTGGCAATCCATACTACCGTTGGTCAAACAATAAACCTGTCAATCCTACGCGACGGTAAGACTCAGAGTGTTCAGGTGACTTTGGGCAGCCGCCCGAGCCAGTAACCCTAACCAATATGGTTTCTCCTTTTGCCTTCCCCGAACCCCAATGGTTTGGGGAAGGTAGGTGGGAGAGAGAGTGGTGAGATATGATTAATCGTCGTGTAGTAAGTATCCTAATATACCTGCTCTTCCTGCCGATATTTTTGGGGGTTGGATTTACAGGTGGCGTGTTGGTGGATCATTTCATCCTCGCGCCTACTATTGCATCAGCCAAAACACAATCACAATCACAATCACAAACGAACGGGTTGGACCTGGTTAACCAGGCATACCAGATAATCCAAAAAAACTATGTAGATCGATCTGCTGTACAGCAGACCCAGCTAGAGTATGGTGCCATCAGCGGGATGGTGGACGCTCTCGGCGATACTGGTCACAGCCGGTTTTTAACCCCACAGATGGTTCAGGCAGAAAATAACTTCACCCAAGGTACATTTGAAGGTATTGGGGCCGAAGTGATGATGAATAATAACGGTCAGGTTGTTATCGTCTCCCCCATCGATGGTTCCCCTGCCCAAGCAGCAGGAGTTAAAGCCGGGGAGATTATGCTCAAGGTAGATGGGGTTGACCTTACTGGGATGAGTCTTAGCCAGGTTGTTAGCAAGGTACTAGGACCAGCTGGGACGAAGGTGACTATCACATTTCAGGATCCCAAAACGCAGGCAATTAGAGATGTAACCATTACCCGGGCAAAGATAACCGTGAAGAACGTTACCTGGGTCATGCTGCCTGGTACAAAGATCGCCGATATTCGCATCGCCGGATTCAGCCAGGGAGTGACCAATGATCTCCGGGTTGCTTTGAAGCAGATCCAGGCGCAGGGTGCCACTGGAATCGTATTGGACCTGCGGAATGATCCAGGCGGGCTGCTCGATGAGGCGATTGGTGTGACCAGCCAATTCTTGGGCAATGGTAACGTCTTGTTGGTCAAGAATGCCCAAGGGCAAGAACAGCCAATCCAGGTGAAGTCTGGTGGCTTAGCCTTGAATATTCCCATGGTCGTTTTAGTGAACCAGGGTACCGCCAGCGCAGCTGAAATTGTTGCCGGCGCCCTACAGGACGCTCACCGGGCAACCGTGATTGGTGAGACCACCTTCGGTACTGGCACTGTGTTGAACGGTTTCCCACTCTCAGATGGGTCGCAGATATTGTTGGCGACTGAAGAATGGCTCACACCCAGTGGGCGCGTGATCTGGCATAAGGGTCTCGCTCCCGATATAACTGTCAGTCTTGACAGCACAATAACTCAATTCATGCCTGAAGCTGGGAATGGTATGACCGCAGCTCAGCTGCAGAGCAGCCAGGATGCACAGCTATTAAAAGCGATTAATCAGCTCTCACAAGGGGGTTAGGATTGGATGATAGGTGAGTAAAGTGGTTTGGTTGGTATGCCCTCCCTGGAAGTCAACTCCTCCCTTCCGGGGAGGGTGCTTTTAAGGGAGGGGGTAAATATTAGCAATTACAGTTGCATTATCTGTAAAATCAGCCGTCACTCTCAATAAAATCACCACTCTTCAACTGCATTCTCGTCAATTCCTGTTGCATTATGACCAGGTAAGTGCAGTTGAGTGCAGTTTGGGTGCAGTTTTATTGGAGTGATACGGGCATCAATTAACGCTGCTGCGTCACGCTGTAGTTTGTCGGTCGAATGGGAGTACATATCATAAGTTGTACTGATCTTAGAATGACCCAGCCGCCTGGCAACTGCAGTGGCAGGAACGCCGTTATTAATCAGGATCGAAGCAGATGTATGACGGAGATCGTGAAACCTAATACCGGGCAATCCCAAGGGTAGAAGCTGTTTGAAAACCCTTGTCATATTGCTTGCGCAAATCGGTCCACCTTTGCTATTGGTGAAGATCAACCCATGATCAATCCATTGATCGCCGGCTGCTAATCGCATTAATCGCTGGCGCTCATAATGATCGCGCAGGACCTGGATGGTCTGTTCCCCGATTTCAATGATGCGCTTTGAAGATTTCGTCTTTAATGGTTGGAACATAGCAGATGAATTAGGGGTCTTACTCAGCTGCTTATCGATTCTGATGGTGCGCTCAATCCAATCCAGGTTTTTCCAACGAAGCCCAAGTAACTCGCTCCTGCGCATACCTGTTGACAGAGCCACGTAGAACAACGCCTCCCATCTATGCCCAGTGATAGCTGCAAGAAATTGGCTGGATTGGTCTTCAGTAAGAATCTTCCTCTCAGTTTCTGCCTCCTTGGGAGGGTGAGCAAAGGATACCGGATTTCGAACAATCATGCCCGTTTCTGTAGCTGCTCTAAGAGCGCTATGTATCAGCTTATGGATCTTCCTTATCGTGGGTTTTCCTACATTTTGGTTTTGCAACTGGACATATAAGCCCTTAATGTGAGCAGTTCTCAGGTCTTTTAGACTGATATTTCCAATATTGGGGACAATGTACATGCGTAGGAGCTGGCTATAATGGGACCATGTTGAAGGTCTCATAACTGCTTTTTCACTAACCAGCCAGTCTTCGAGATAATTCATAAGCTTTACTTTAGCACTGGCATAAGTCATTCCATCGTCGATCTGATTCTGGGTTTGCCGGATCCATTCCTGGCATGCCTGCCGGCTTTTAGCAGTGAAGCTCAACCGGTGTCCTTGGAGGGTAAGCTGAACCCGCCATTTTCCATTTGGCATCTGAAACAGGGTCCCCTCGTTATTGCCGCGTCCTTTTTGCCATTTCCTTTACTCCTTTATCAGTTTCAAGGAAAGGCGACCCATTGCTGTTCGGTTGTTAATGTACGGAAAGAACGTACACATTTTAACTCTCATTGGAGACCCTGGACAGAGCGGTACGAGATGAAAAAGCACCATTCATTCAAGCCACAAAATGACTGGCTAGGAATTATTCGAGGTGGATCTATTGCGTGAAATATAATCTTGAAGATCTTGAAGCTGAACCCTCCGGCTTTTCCCAAGCTTAATACTTGGAAGAACCCCTCGCTGTATCAATAAATAGCAATTGCTGCGGGAGATATGTAATATATGGGCAACCTGCATTACAGTCAGCAAAGGTTGAGGAAGATTTTCTGACTGACCGAGCTGTTGATTGTTTTCCATTTTTAGTCACCTCTTTCTGATTACTTAATATGGTCTTATATATTCTTATCAAAAGGCTCTGATGTTTACGACGTAGAAATATTTCTTATCCAGTACAATCCCTACTCATTCGCCAGAGAGCCATACCCAAATCTGGAAATTGATTGGTGAAGAGCAAGATCTGGCTGGGCACAATTGGCATACGATTCTTAGCTAATTTGTATCAATTGATGCAGAGAATTATTCTTAATATTCGGTCTACCTGATCTACTCTTTCCAAGCAGTCATTTTTAGCATCAACGATTATCATAAAATACCTCCTAAATCACAAAAAACCAAAATCTTCAAAAAACGAAAAAATTTCGTGTGCACCACCCCGCCCGCTGGTCGCTCCCCGATCGAAAACTTTATTGCCCCCTCCCCCTTTCATTCGTAACTCCCATACAGGACTGCCAATGCATCCTGCTCGTTATAAACAACTGCGACCTGGCCGGCCCACCCATTGATCCATTTAGTCTGTGCTTCAGTCAATCGATTACCGCGGCCTGTCAAATTTTTGATTTCAAAAAAATAGTTATGGCCACGCCAGCCGGCGACGAGATCCGGGCAGCCAGAGCCAACCTCAGATAAGACTGTAACCGTCGCACCTGCTGCACGAAGTGCTTCTATGATCAGCGCCTGATTACCATCAACTCGTTTTCCAGCCATGATCAGCTCCTAATCATATCTACCAAAACGAATTGGAGAATTGGAGAATCGAGAGAAAGCTCGTAAATCTCTAATATCTTCTCTTATTCGTTTATTTATCTGAATAGGAGAAGAAAATATATATATTCTCTTATTTCTTATTCTATTATTTCTCTGATTTATGAGATCTTGTACCTTTTTGTTCCCTTGTGTGTTTTGGAAGAAGATAACAACCCAGCGACTTCCAGTTTATCCAGGTGGAATGTGATCTCAGCTGTCGATAGATAGGGGGCATAACGTTTACAATCTGCTACTGTAGCAGTTCCTAACTTTTGAACGACAGATAATAATTTCTCCTCGTTTTGACTTTCCTGACTTTCTTGCGGTTCGTTGACCTGGGAATAAAGATGATGCAAACCAACTCGCCAACCCTCGACAATATCCAGTGCTCTCGCCCAGTGGTTCAATTCGATCTTCCCAGCCCCAGACATACTGGCCAGCAGTGCTGCCACCCGCAGCGCTTTCTCAGACAGTCGAGCATAATTCCCATCAAGATCATGGTTATTGCTTCGTTGTAAAATATCTAGCAAGCCCTCATCATAGGCATAAAAAGCCTCATAGACTTCTGGGGCAAAGGGCAGATTTTCGGTTTTGTTGGGTGTAATCTCTACTCGCTTAACGCCGGTGGGTTTACCTTTTTCATCGGTTAGATCTTCAAGGTTCACATGGGGCAATCCGAGACGCTTATGCCATTCCACCAGTGGGGTCAGGATATTTGCAGGGATGATCCGTTCTCCCTTTGGGAATCGATCCCGCCTTCGTTCCTCTTCAGGTGGAGTGATCAGCGCAAACCTGGCCAGGAAACCATCTCCCCAGAGTGCAGATCCACGTTTAGCAAACGGACGTAGATCATCGGGTGTGATACTGGCAAGTAACGCCAGGTATGGTCGGTCGATAATATCGGATCCACGACCAATACTGCCATACTCGTAACGTTCCGGAGTATCATCCATCCGTCGCAGCAATCCACGGAAGTCAGCCATAAATCCATTGTCACGCATCATAGAAGCTACATGCTGTCCAAATTCATCGTAAAACCAACCTCGTTGTCCGGCAGTTCCTACTCGCAAACGAGCATAACTCCTTTTGTTCAATTGACAGATTATCGTAATCAGGTACCAGCCTGGTTGTCAGGTCGCTGATGAATTTTTGTGGTGTCGTGCTGTCAGCTGCTAACAACCAGGATAGCCCAGCCATGCGTATCGTTTGCAGTGCGATCTCTGCTGTTGTGCTTTTCGCATATAGACTGGTACGTGCGGTGAGCGCCAGGTACAGGTTGGTGTAGCGAGGTTTCCCCATGTGCAAATAGACACGCCTGGCAGCCACTGTTGACAATAACCACAATGCACAAGCCTCGTGGAAGCCTTTGTAGGCTCGAGGAGACCATTCCACGCTGAAGTCAACATAATCATCAAGCCATTTACATGCATCTAAACCCAGCACAGGATCAAGCCGGGATGCTTCTGGTAGGGATGGCACTTCGACAAAACTGCTCTGTAATATTGGTTGTGTCTCAGTATCTGCCAGTTCCCTACCAGATATTTTGATATCGTTTAGCCTGGTTATTGCCCAATCCGGATCAACTGCATCTCCTGAAGTGATCACCGATCTCGCCCCATCCTGGTATATCTTCAGCAGCTGACGCCTACGGGAAAATTCTCTGATCGTTCTCTCATCGCCCACCGTGTTGAAAGAAGTGGAGTTTACGAGCTGTGCAAGATAACCAGGACCGCCGGCATCAGCGAGCTTATGTTCGCTCTCAAGTTGATCACCTACGGTTATATTTGTAACCTCTCCACCATCAGCGAGAATGGTACTGATCGCCCGCCAGATCAACTTATTCCGGAGATCGTGAAAATCCTCAAGTTCGAGATCGATCTTTGGTAATACTCCAGGATCGATCAGAATAGCGCCGAGTAAGCTCATTTCAGCTTCAAGGGAAAACAAGTCAGGCGATCCCTCGTAATTCAAATCTGGGGGATAATCTTCAACAATATCCAAGATCGGATCCAGGCGGTATTCCATTCGGCTACCAGGGAATGTCCTCAGAGGATCAGGAGGAGGAGCTGCCGGCTGTGGTACTGGTTTCGCTGTCTTTTTATAAGGCAAAACACTCTCAATTTTGTTGAATTCGCCGTTCTCATTCGACTTGACAACAACTACCAACGTGACCGGTTTGCCTAGAATTTCATCCGAATTGAAATTATAGGATCTGTCAATCGGTGAGCCTCCAAGCGCTGACTGTACCCATGAGTAGAGCTTTGACTTGGGATTGAATTTCATGCTTGCCCAACCCAGTAGAGCTTGTTTCTCACCCCCAGCATTAGGAGCCAGGTCAAATTTGATTTTCAGCTGATCGCCAAATTGCCCGCTCACCTGTTCAACAGATGATATTCTCGCCGGGTATTGACCCGTCGGTAGAACCTCTATAACATTCTGTTCTATTGTGATTCCCATTTTAGTTTTTCCTTTCCAAGTGTATATTTTTTGGCTTTCTTTTTGATTTTTGTTCGATTGTGATATGTTATCGAATGGTTTTCCCTTCCCGCCACGTAATGTTTATAACCCGTAGGATCCCGAACGTGACCTTTCACAAATTCTATGAGATGTTGGGGCAAAAAAACCTTACTGATTTCCCGAATGGCATTGAGATATTTCGCTTTGTTTTGTTATACGGCAAACCTGGACCGCACTGACATGCAAAACGCCAACGACCTCCGTCGCCATTAGCTGGCGATCCAGAAGATGGCTCAGCTACAGTGTCTCCTTGGTTATTTCAGGACTTAATTGCTCGGTCATCGCTTGCCTCCTGATTTATAGAATTATTTTTGGTTTTATTCGAACTCAATAAACCCCGATGCTCAAGTGCTTCTCGAACCAATATCCCCGCTAAATTCCGGGGATCTCTTTGCTCACTATCAGCCAGATCCAGGAGAATCTTCTTTTCGATTGGTTTCAAATTGATAGTTATTTGAGACATCTGCCACCTCTTAAAAAGGCCACGAAACGAAAAGGCTACGATTACATCGTAGCCTTGAATTTCGTGAATTTTAGCGAATTTCGCTTAAGTTCTCTATTCAGGGAGATATCTTCCTAGATATTTACTTTTGCCCAAAAAAACGATCCTAGCAATCCATTTATTTCGTGCGGCTTCATCTTGCGTAATCCGGTCGAAGGCGACCACTGATTCCGGAGCAAGCCGTCCACCGAATCCGGAGTATGTCGTCCACTGATTCCGGTGCATGCCGTCCACTTTTTGGGGATGAGCGGAATCGATGGACAGCATAGAGCGAAATCACTTGGGGGTGAAGAGCGCTGGATAATCTTCATGAAATGTGGCAAGCTACACCTGGAATAATTCCAGGAGGTAGCGATGTCACAGGAAAGGTTATCCGTGCGAAAGATCAACGAAGTAATACGTTTAAAATGGTCATGCGGTTTGTCGAACCGTGTCATCGGGCGCAGCTGCGAGATCTCCCACAGTACGGTCAGGGAATATCTGAAACGCGCCGAGGCCGCGGGGTTGACATGGCCATTGCCTGAAGGGCTGGACGAAGACAGCCTGTACAGGCTATTGTTCCCGGAGAAGGATGCAGACCGATCGGCAACGCGGGTTCTGCCAGATTGGGAGCAAATTCACCGGGAATTGAAGAAACGGAACGTGACCCTGCGCCTGCTGTGGACGGAATACCGGGAAGACCATCCGGATGGGTACGGGTACAGCCAGTATTGTGATCTGTATCGGCGCTATGCCCGGAAGCTCTTCGACCCGCCGATGAGACAGAACCACAAGGCAGGTGAAAAGCTGTTTGTGGACTATGCTGGGGACACCGTTCCGATCATCGACCCGGAGACAGGGGAAGTGCGCCAGGCGCAGATCTTCGTGGCGACCATCGGTGCCAGCAGCTACACCTATGCCGAAGCCCAGCCCAGTCAGGAAATGCCGCACTGGATCGGTGGGCACGCACGTGCCCATGCATTTTTCGGGGGTGTGACCCAAATCATCGTCCCAGACAACCTGACACAGGGAGTGAAACATGCCTGCCGGTATGAACCCGACCTGAACCCAACGTATTTGGAGATGGCCCAGCACTATGGCGTGGCAGTAATCCCGGCCCGGGTGCGCAGGCCACGTGACAAGGCTAAGGTGGAAGTAGGCGTGCAGGTGGTGGAACGCTGGATATTAGCCCGTCTGCGCAATTACACCTTCTTCAGCCTGGCCGGACTGAACCGGGCGATCTTGACGTTGCTGGAA
The DNA here is from genome assembly GCA_963809615.1 of uncultured Chloroflexia bacterium. Classification (GTDB taxonomy): domain Bacteria; phylum Chloroflexota; class Anaerolineae; order Anaerolineales; family UBA4823; genus FEB-25. Next base: position 370 of record CAWEKR010000007.1, on the reverse strand, counting down.
GAATTGAACAACCGCCCCATGGAACACCTGGGCAAATCCCGGAAACAGCTCTTCGAAGAACTGGATCAACCCGTCCTGCGCCCGCTACCGCAAATGCCCTTTGAATATGCAACCTGGAAGACCGCCCGGGTGAATATCGATTACCACGTCGAGTTCGAGAAGCATTTCTACTCAGTGCCGTATCGAGCTGATCCACCAGGAAGTGCGCATCCTCGGCGCCAGCGAGCGTATGATCGAGATCTTCCACAAAAGCAAGCCCGAATCCGTGGCCATCCACCCACGCAGCAACATATCTGGTCGTTATTCCACCCAGACTGCCCACATGCCAATCAAGCACCAAAAAGCCGGGGAATGGACCCCCGAACGCCTG
>CAWEKR010000006.1:0-163600 GCA_963809615.1 uncultured Chloroflexia bacterium | reverse complement strand
AATTCACTGCTCCCTACCTGTTCATGGGTAAGGGAGTTTTTATATTAAAGGTGACACCCCCTGTATTCCCCGATGACCGACCCGATCGTAGTAAACTCGCGCTGGTTCGCCGACATGATTGGCAACCGGATGGACCTGGCCCGGGAGCACCTGTCAAAGGATGCCTATAAGGCAGCAGAAGCGCGCGGGCGGGAGGGTGACGTCTTCGAGGTGCTGGGTAGATTGGAGAAAGAAATCATATCATGGGGTACGAGCCTGCGAACCGTCTTCATTAAATTGACAGAAACCCATACTTCGATTAAAATCCTTGTCGACGTTGAGGAATCGCTCTTTGGATGGATGGTGAACCTACACGATTATCGATGACTGAACACAGGATTGTATTCAACACCTGGCTCGGCTGAGAGCGTCAACGTCAGCCGGGTTTTTTTGTCCTTGTATCCGGCAGCCAGGATTTTTGAACGAGCAAGGAGGTGATATAGTTGACCACGGTAAATCTACGCCCGAACGAGTCGCAAGACGCGCTGCTCAAACGCTTTCGCAAGAAAGTCGCCAAAAGCGGTATCTTGAGCACGGTCCGCCGCAAGCGCTGGTTCGTTTCGAAAAGTGAGTTACGCCGCATTCAAAAGAAGAAAGCCATTCGCCGCATCAGGCGAAAGGAACGCCCAGACATGGAGTGAGCTCGTTCGAGTGAAAGGTTCCGCCGCTTATTAGCTGCCGTGAACCTGGTAATCTGGAGGCATGCATGACGAAAGAGGAAGATAAGATTGTCGTCGAAGGCACGGTTATTGAAGCCCTGCCAGGGACGCAATTTAAAGTACGCCTGGAGACGGGGCATGAAGTCCTGGCATACCTCTCTGGGAAGATGCGCAAGTACTATATCCGCATCCTGCTCGGAGATAGTGTGCGGGTGGAGATGTCACCCTACGATCTCACGCGTGGCCGCATCGTTTATCGTCACAAGAAGAACCGCGAAGGTGAGCCCGAAGTCGAATAACCTGCATGCCGAGCTAGCATAAATAAAATAAGAGCGGGCGATTTGCGCCCGCTCTTTTCTATTAATTCATCTAATTCATCAACAACCAGGAATTGATTAGCTCAAATCGGCGTTGAAAGAGTTGAGCACCTTCATATAATTAGCACGCTCGAAAGCGGCTGGCTCTGCCACCGCTCCCTGGCTCATGCTGCCGCGCATCTGTTGCACCGACACATACTCGTGCTCGGTCATCCATGTTTCAATGCCATCCAGGATCTGCGCAATCGCCTTGGTGCCGTGCTTGAGCAGGGCTGAGGTGGTCATGGCAACGTTAGCTCCCGCCATGATGGCTTTGATGGCGTCCTCGGGGGTGTGCACGCCGGTGGTCAGGGCAAGGTCAGCTTTCACCTTACCATACAGGATGGCGATCCAACGCAGTGGCAGGCGCAGCTCATCAGAATTGCTCAGCACCAGGTTGGGCACCACTTCCAGGTTTTCCAGGTCCAGGTCGGGCTGGTAGAAGCGGTTGAACAGCACCAGTCCATCAGCGCCTGCTTCGACAAGCCGGCTGGCGAAGTTTGGCAGGGCAGTGAAAAACGGTGCCAGCTTAATCGCCAGGGGGATCTTGATTGACGACCGGATGTCACTTACCAGGTTGATGTAATTATCCTCCAGCTGGCTGCCTGTGAGAGTGAGATCGGCGGGTAAGTAATACAGGTTCAACTCCAGCCCATCCGCACCGGCATCCTGGATCTTGCGGGCATATTCGATCCACCCGCCGGTGGAGACGCCATTCAAGCTACCCAGCACCGGGATATTGACCGCCTTCTTGGTCTTCTCGAGGGTCTCGATGTACTTATCGGGTGCCAGGCTGTACTTACCGATATCCGGATAGTAGGTCAGAGCTTCGGCAAAAGATTCAGTACCGCGGTTGAGGAAATAGTCCAGCTCCAGGCTTTCGTGGATGATCTGTTCTTCGAAAAGCGAGTACATCACCACGGCTGCGATGCCTGCTTCTTGCATACGGACAACATTGGCAACCTTTTCCGACAGCGGCGAAGGTGATGCCACCAGTGGGTTTTTGAGCTTAAGACCGAGGTAATTGGTTGTGAGGTCTACCATGATTATTCTCCTTTATCTCCCTGATTATTCGTTACCGTCGTTATTCCCATAATGCATGGCAGCCATCTGCTTGTAAAACTCCCAGCGGGATTTTACATCCTGTGCAGCCTGTTTCAGCAGCATCTCGGCACGCTCTTCATCACTCTGGGTAAGCATTTTGTAGCGGGTTTCATTATAAGCATACTGCTCCAAGGGGATGGATGGGTCTTTAGAGTCGATGGTGAGTGGGTTCTTGCCCTCATCAACCAACCTGGGGTTATAGCGGTAGAGCGGCCAGTAGCCAGATTGGACTGCCAGCTTCTGCTGTTCCAATCCCTTGCGCATGTCGATGCCATGGTTGATGCAGTGACTGTAGGCGATGATCAGGGAAGGACCCTCGTGGGCATCAGCCTCGAGGAAGGCGTTCAAAGTTTGTTGGTCGCTGGCACCCATAGCTACCTTGGCGACATAAACATACCCATAGGACATGGCGATCAATCCCAGGTCTTTCTTGGGCATCCCTTTGCCATTGGCAGCGAATTTTGCTACTGCCGCCCTGGGTGTGGATTTGGAAGATTGCCCACCGGTATTGGAATACACTTCTGTGTCGAGCACCAGCAAGTTCACGTTGCGTCCCATTGCCAGGACGTGGTCGAGGCCACCATAGCCAATATCATAGGCCCAGCCGTCGCCGCCCACGATCCACACACTCTTGCGCACCAGCAAATCTGCCAGGCTGAGCATGTCGCGCGCCCTGGGGTCTTTCACTCCTTGCAGGCGCTTCTTGAGCAGATCGACTCGTTCGCGCTGCTCCTTGATGCCGGCTTCGGTGGTTTGGTCTGCACTGAGCAGGCTTGTCACGAGCGATTCACTGGCCAGGTTGGCGAGCTGCGGCAGTAGCTCACGCGCATACTCGCTCTGCTTATCCAGCGTCAGGCGCATGCCAAACCCGAACTCGGCATTATCTTCAAACAGCGAGTTCGACCAGGATGGACCGCGACCGTCTTGATTGACTGTCCACGGCGTGGTGGGAAGGTTGCCGCCATAGATCGATGAGCAGCCGGTTGCATTGGCTACCATCAAGCGGTCGCCAAACAGCTGGGTGAGCAGTTTGACGTAAGGCGTCTCACCACACCCCGTGCACGCCAGGGAGAACTCAAACAGGGGTTCCAGTAGCTGGGTGTTCTTGAGTGTGCGCACATTGACCAGCGAACGATCTACAATGGGCAGTGTTTGGAAGAACTCCCAGTTGGCCGATTCCTGTTCGCGGATGGGCAGCTGTTCCACCAGGTTAAGGGCCTTACGGCCCACCTGGGTCTTATCCTTGGCAGGGCAGGTTTCCACGCACAGGGCGCAGCCGGTGCAGTCTTCCGGAGATACCTGGATGGTATATTTGGTATTCGGGAATTCTTTGAACTTGGCATCCATCGACCTGAAAGTGGCAGGAGCTGTGTCTAAATATTGCGGCTCATAGATCTTTGCACGGATGACCGCATGCGGGCAGACAAAGACGCACTTGCCGCATTGAATGCACAAGTCAGGCACCCATTCGGGCATCTCCAGTGAGATATTGCGTTTTTCCCACTGGGTTGTGCCGAGGGGATAGGTGCCATCCACCGGGAAAGCACTCACCGGAAGATCGTCACCTTCCAGACCAATGATCTTTCCCAAAACGTTCTTGACGAATTCAGGGGCTTTCTCAGGTACCTGCGGGCGGCGGGTAATGGTGCTGGTGACCGTGCCGGGTACCTTTACTTCGTGCAGGTTCACCAGGGTCTGGTCCACCGCCTCATAGTTCTTGTTGATCACTGCTTCGCCACGTTTCCAATAAGTCTTCTTGATGCTCTTTTTGATCTCGGAAATGGCTTCATCCCGCGGCAGCACACCGCTGATGGCGAAGAAGCAGGTCTGCATGATGGTGTTGATGCGCACCCCCATGCCGGTATCCTTGGCGACTTCATGGGCATTGATCACAAAAAAGCGCAGTTTTTTCTTGATAATGACTTCCTGAGCCTCACGGGGTAGATAATCCCATACTTCATCCGCTCCATACAGGCTGTTGAGCAGGAAGACCCCACCTTGCATGGCGAACCTGAGTACGTCGAAGCGCTCGAGGAAGTTGAACTGGTGGCAGGCGACAAACTGTGCATGGGTGATCAGGTAGGGAGCATGGATGGGTTTGGGTCCAAAACGCAGGTGCGAGATGGTGATGCCGCCCGATTTCTTCGAATCGTACACGAAATATCCCTGGGCATAGTTATCAGTTTCTTCACCGATGATCTTGATCGAGTTTTTATTGGCGCCCACTGTGCCATCTGCCCCCAACCCCCAGAACACTGCACGTTTAATTTCATCTGATTCAATATTAAAACTGGGATCATACTCCAGGCTGGTATGAGAAACATCGTCGTTGATGCCCACGGTAAAATGGTTTTTTGGCTTGGGTTTATCCATCTCGTCGAAGACGCTCTTGACCATCGCGGGAGTGAATTCCTTGGACGATAATCCATAACGTCCACCAAGGACCTTGATCTGCCGTTCGCCTTCAAATATCGCATTAACTACATCCAAATAAAGGGGATCGCCAGCCGCGCCGGGTTCCTTGGTCCTGTCAAGTACTGCCACTGTTTTGACTGTTTTGGGCAGAGCCTTCAGCAGGTGCGCATTTGAAAATGGGCGATACAGGCGGACCTTGATGACGGCGACTTTCTCACCTTGTTCATTCAAATATAGGGCCGTCTCGCCGGCAGTTTCAGCGCCTGAGCCCATCAAGATGATCACGCGATCGGCATCAGGAGCACCAACGTAATCGAATAATTTGTATTTCCTCCCGACTGCGGAGGCGAACTTATCCATGGCTTTTTGGACGATCCCCGGGCAGGCCTCATAGAAGGGGTTGACCGTCTCGCGACCCTGGAAGTATACGTCTGGGTTTTGAGCGGTGCCGCGGATCATGGGATGGTCAGGTGATAAGGCGCGCCCCCGGTGTGCCTGCACCAGCTCATCGGAGATCATTCCACGGATCTCATCGTCGCTAAGCATTTCGATTTTGTTGACCTCGGCTGAGGTGCGGAAACCATCAAAGAAATGCACGAAAGGCACGCGCGCTTCCAATGTGGCTGCCTGAGCAATCAAGGCAAAATCATGCGCTTCCTGCACCGAGCAGGAAGCCAGCAGGGCAAAGCCTGTGGACCGTGTTGACATCACGTCTGAATGGTCACCGAAGATCGACAATGCATGAACCGCCAGAGAGCGCGCTGAGACGTGAAATACCGTCGAGGTAAGCTCACCTGCGATTTTGTACATATTGGGGATCATGAGCAACAGACCCTGTGAAGCGGTAAAGGTGGTGCTGAGGGCACCTGCTTGTAAAGCGCCATGCACAGCACCAGCTGCGCCTCCTTCAGACTGCATTTCAATTACCAGGGGGACCGTCCCCCATAAGTTGGGGCGTTTTTTAGCCGACCACTCATCAGCGAATTCCCCCATTGTAGATGAAGGAGTGATCGGATAGATCGCGATCACCTCGCTCAGCTTGTGGGCAACATAGGCGGTTGCTTCGTTGCCATCGATATTAGCAGTTTGTTTTTTCATGAACCATGCTCCATTATTGATATACGCAGTTCGCGTTTGAAATATAGATTGAATAAAATTGACCAACTTACTAGTTTAGCCGTACAAGGGTGAAAGAGACAGTTATATATGGCATAAAAATCACCTGTCCCCTGTCATGTATCGATTTTAATTGGCAGCGGGGGGTTCCAATAAACTGCTCAATCATTTTGTGCTATACTTTGACCATGAGTGAGAACCAGCAGAACTGGACCAGTTGGGCGCGCACCTTGCAGCACTGGGGCATAAAAGAAGGCGTGGCTTCACTGCTTGAGATTACCGGTTCACTGGGCGTATTAGCGGCGCAAATTGTTTATCTCAGCCAGCCCATATTCTCAGGTGTATTATCCTCCAGCTTACTTCAATCAGTTGCTCGGGTGCTCGAAGACCCAGAAAATCGACGGGAATTTATCAGCTTCTTGAGGGAGTCACCCACCAGTGGATCAAGCGCTTAGTTCGTTCGGCAATTTCCTGGGATTATTATTTATCCTGCTGTGTTTGGGTCTGGTCTTATACTACTTTTTCTCCGATGAGGCCCTTGGGAAGATCAACCTGCGTAGTATCCAGGCTTTCAAACGGTTTCGCCGGCAGGTCGATCTGGCGGTGGAATCCGGTAAACGACTGCATATCTCACTCGGTCGGGGCACGATCACCGACTTGCAAGGCGGAGCAGCATTCATTAGCCTGACGATCCTTGACCGCTGTGCCCGTGCTGCCACTAATAGCGACCTGCCTCCGATGACCACCTCAGGGGATGGCATAATTAACATCCTCAGTCAAGACACGCTCCAAACCACGTATAAAAACCTGGCAGCTGAACAGCGTTATGATCCCACCAATTCACGTTTCACAGGTCTTACTCCCTTGGCGTATGCTGCCGGAGCCATGCCCGCCATTCATGATGAACATGTCTCCGCCAACATCCTGGCGGGTCATTTTGGGACTGAAGTAGCTTTACTGACTGAAGCAGGTGAACGCAGTCAATCTCTGACCGTGGCTGGAAGTGATAGCATTCCCGCCCAGGCGGTGCTGTTTGCCACCGCGGATGAGCCCTTACTCGGAGAAGAGCTTTATGCGGCCGGTGCCTATCTTGGAGGGGGCGCAGTGTATACAGCCAGCATCCGCATGCAAGACGTCGTGCGATGGGTATTGGTGGCAGTAATCGTGATCGGAGCATTCCTGAAGCTCTTGGGAATCTTACCGTGAATAAGATTCTTCCGGTTACCAACGCAGTTATTGCCATTGCCTCTGGAGTACTGGTATTATTGGGGTACTTTTTCCCAGGCTTGTTCGGGGGGTTACAATCCATTTTAATTGGCTGGGCGATCATACTGGCTGGCTTTGCATTGCTGCTGGGTATATTCAACCTGGCGATGGTGCACTGGAAAAAAGTTGGCACTGAAGGAAAAGGCAACATCTATAGTATCGTTTTACTGGTGTCACTCTTCCTCACCATAGTCATTGCCAGTATCAGCGGTCCAGCCGGATCGTGGTCTTTATGGATTTTTAATTCGCTGCAAGTACCTGCCGAAATTAGTTTGTTGGCTGTACTGGCGTTCGTTTTGGTTTACGCGGCTGCACGCTTGTTCACTCGAAAACCCAAATGGTATACCATTTTATTTTTAGTGACAGTGATTCTCGTTTTATTGGGATCTGCACCGCTTTTCCTGGTGGGTGAGGTCAGTTTTCTAAGCTCAGTACGAGGGTGGCTGGCTCAAGTTCCCGCAGTGGCAGGGGCACGCGGGCTATTACTGGGGGTTGCATTGGGGACCGTCGCCACTGGCTTGCGTATTCTCATCGGCATCGACCGCCCATATGGTGATTAGCGAATGACCGATATTATCTGTCCTTTATGTGGGAAGCCCAATCCACCAGATTTATTAGAGTGCAAATTCTGCCACGCGCCGTTAAAAACTACTGGATTTCTTGCTCCCATTGAGCCAGACGATGAGACGGATAATCTGAACTCATCATCCGACAAGCCAGACGAAGTGGAAAATCAGCCCGTTCCTGCCCAAAGCGGCACCCAATCTAATGCGGAGCAGTCGATTCCTGATTGGCTTAAGGAAACCGAAGCCAGTTTTCTTGACCAGGCCGGAACTTCCCCACCAGGGGGGACACCTGATACTCTACCTCCCGACCTACGGTCAGTGCAGGACGATTCATTGATAAAACCACCGTTAACCCCTGCGGGCGGCCGTGAAAGTACGATCGATGACGATTGGTTGGCGAACCTGCTTGAAGAAGCCGGTGTGAACGAGCCAGATCAAACCACCGTCCCGGGAGAATCAACGGAAGGATTAACGGAAGAACCAGTCGAAGAACCAGCCGAAGAACCCCCGCCTGAAGACACCCTGGCGGAATCTGCACCCCCGTTTGTCGAATCCACCGATGAGGAGCAGGCCACACCCACTTTACCGGCTGAAAAACCTGAATGGTTAACCAACCTGGAAGCATCTTCCAAAATCAAATTTGAAGGCGGAATGTCACCCGCTGAACCGGTGCAAGAGGAATCTGTCCTCGAAGAATCTGGTGAGAAGAAAGAAAAGATAGAACCGGAACAACCAGCTCCTCCCGCCTGGCTGACATCAGCAGTTCTTCCGGAACCCCCCGCAGCCTCCAAAGATTCAGCTCCGCAAATCAGTCCCGCTGAGCTCCCCGGCTGGTTGGAAGCTCTCCGGCCAACGGAAGCCGTCGCGCCGACCGGGCCGGTTGAGGATGTGTCTAATGCCGATATCGTCACCGCAGGACCATTATCGGGTCTACGTGGGGTCATCTCTACCCACTCATCAGCCATTCGTGCGCGAAAACCGCCCACCTATTCGATCAAATTGCGGGTAACGGAAGAACAAAAAGCACGCGTGGAAATGATGGAAGCACTATTGGCTGATGAAGAGAAGCCAACACCTTTACCCACTCAACCCATCATCACTTCTCGGAATATCTTCCGCATCATTATTGCGGTGGCATTGCTGCTGCCGATCATCTGGATGATCATCACCGAAAGGCAAGAAACCCCCCAACCTCAGACCGGCAATATACCAGGTGTTGTGGATTTTACACAGCAAATCCAGATGCTGCCATCTGGAGCAGTGGTGTTGGTGGCATTTGACTATGAGGCTGGTTTTTCGGGAGAATTGAACGTCGCCATTAATAATGTGATCGCCCAGCTGATGAACAAAAGCGCATATCTTACTCTGGTAGCTACCAGCCCGTCTGGTCCGGCCTTGGGAGAGAGTGCCCTTGAGGAAGCTTACTCTAGCCTAGTGGGGAGCGCAACCACCTATTCCTCTTACGCAAACCTGGGATATATTCCAGGCGGCACACTGGGTTTGGCTGGGCTGGCGTCTTCTCCGAGGAGCACTGTGCCATATTCGCTGAATGGTGAGAACGTCTGGGCCGGCGCCCCGTTAAATTCAATCGATAGCATATCAGACTTTAATGCGGTGATCGTGTTGACGAACGACTCAGATACCGCCAGGATTTGGATAGAACAGGTTGGTACACAGCTGAAGAAAGCTAACAAACCACTCTTATTCGTATCCAGCTCACAGGCAGAACCGATGATCCTTCCCTACTATAAAGTGTCTCCACCCCAGATTCAGGGCTTGATTGGAGGTCTTGCTGGTGGGGTGGCATACGCCCGCTCGGTAGGAAATATCCAGCAAAATGGGGTTTGGGACGCTTACAGCATTGGTGTAACCGTCTCGGTGTTAATTATTATCATCGGCAGTATTGCCAGCGGAGTAGTTAAAACGCTGGCAGCGGAAAAGAAGAAGGAAAATTAGGAGCAACCATGTTGGAGCAGATTAGCCAGCTGGCAGACCCAATCGGAGCGATCATCGGTTTCCTCCTGACTATTATGGTGCTCAGCTATATCATCGGCGATAACGTGCTGTTCCGTCTGGCGATGCACATTTTTATCGGTGTGGCGTCAGGGTATGCGGCGGTTTTGATCCTGTATAACGTGCTCTGGTACCAGGTGCTCGTTCCGGTGCTCCAGGTGCTCACCACGGGCAAATCCAATAGTCTGATTACCTATACTGTCCACGTAGCCCCGGCGGTCGTTCTCGGGATTTGGATGCTGACCAAGACCACACCCCGTCTTTCGCGCTATGGGACCCCGGTGTTGGCTTTTCTGACCGGTGTTGGAGCAGCGACCGTGATTGCTGGGGCTGTGCGAGGGACTATTTTCCCGCAGGTTGGTGCATCGATCAATATGCTTAACCAGCATTTCGCTCCATCAGAAATGAATAACCTGGTCGGGTGGTTCTTCAATGGGGTGGTTGTCCTGGTAGGTACGATCACCACACTCATCTACTTCCAATTTGGGGTCAAGCGGCAAGACGAGGGCATGCCGGCGCAGCGACCGATATTCCTGGAATATTTATCCACAGTCGGACATGGTTTTATTGTTATTACACTGGGAGTCCTGTTTAGCGGTGTTTATCTCGCCACCCTGGCAGCGCTGATTGATCGGATTCAATTTCTTTGGGGCGTCATTACTAGCTTCTTCTAATACATGACCAACATGCCAACCTCACTCATTGATGCTGACTCTGTCCTAGCCATAGAAATCGGAACTGTAACCACGCGGGTGATCCTATTCGATGTTGTTGAAGGACGCTACCGTTTCTTGGGGCAGGGTAGCGTGCCGACTACGCTGGACGCTCCGATTAACGACGTCAGTGTAGGTGTAAAAGCAGCCTTAGACCAGCTGCATGATATTACCGGTCGGGTGCTTTTTAATTCGGATGGTCAGCTTGTGGTCCCCTCTCAACCCAGCGGGATTGGTGTGGATGCATGCGTGGCAACGATGTCGGTAGGGCCGCCTCTCAAGGTGGTGGCGATCGGTCTCTTGGAGGATGTTTCGGCCGAGAGTGCCAAAAACCTGGCTTCCACCACCTACGCCCGTGTGGTAGAGACGATGAGCTTGAATGACCGGCGTGGACTCGTTGAGCGCTTGGATACCATCCTACAGATACACCCAGATCTAATCGTTGTGGCAGGCGGGATTGAAGGTGGTGCGACAAAATCGGTGATTGACCTGCTAGAATCAGTGGGGATGGCATGCTATTTGATGCCCAAAGACCAGCGTCCCGAAGTGCTCTACGCAGGAAATTCCGCCTTAGACAAGGACGTGCAGGCTTCGATTGGCACATTGGTAAATTTACACATTGCCCCTAATGTCCGCCAGTCCTATGAGAGCGAGCAGCTCACCCCCTCACAGCCTGCCCTGGCTCAAATCTTCCGTCAGGTGCGCTCCCGTCAGATTCGTGGGATCCCGGAAATAGATCAATGGACAGGCAACCATCTCTTGCCCGCGGCGACTGCATTTGGGAGAACCATCCGCTATATCAGCAAGGAATATGCCCATACCAAAAAAGGTGTATTAGGGATCGATGTAGGTGCGGCGGCAACGACTGTAGCCTCGGCATTCTCCGGAGATTTACGACTGAGCATTTACCCAGGGCTGGGTCTGGGAGAAAACCTTCCTGAGATCTTAAACCTGTGCAGCCTGGGTGATATCATGCGTTGGATAACGGTTGATGTCTCTGAGAAATACGTGCGCGACTATATTTATAACAAGGCGTTATTTCCCACCAGCATTCCCATGACGACCGATGAATTGGCTACAGAGCAGGCTCTTGCCTGCCAGGCGATGCTGCTGGCTGTTAGGCAAGCCAGCAAATCTTATCCAGCTGATGTCTCTGGATCACTGCAAGGTCTCCTGCCCTGGTTCGAGCCCATCGTCGCATCCGGCAGCGTATTGACCAGGGCGCCATCACGGAACCAAGCTTTGATGATGGTCCTTAATGGGCTTCAACCTACTGGGGTCACTACGATTGCTCTGGATCGCAATAACCTGGCTGCTTCCTTGGGCGCTACTGCCAGTGTGACACCGTTACTGACCATCCAATCGTTGGATGCCTCCAATTTTGTAAACCTGTGTACGATTATCTCGCCTGTTGGAAATGCCCCCACCGGGACACCCATTCTTCGCGTCCGGATGAGCGCTGATGATAGTGCTGATTCTGAGCAGGAAGTAAAGCTGGGTTCAATGACCCAATTCAAATTACCTCAGGGGCAGGCGGGTACGCTGCACCTGACTCCGCTCCACCGCTTTGATGTAGGTATGGGCGGTTTTGGCAGAGGTGGAACGGTTAAAGTGATTGGTGGCGTCTTTGGAGTTGTGATCGATGCACGCGGTCGACCTCTACGGTTGCCAGCCGAGCCTTCCAGGCGGCGGGACACGCTTAACAAATGGTTGACAATTCCAGGGTTTGGACAATAATCATGGCAATCCTATTGCACCCTGTGTTTGGAGCTCAGTATCATAACCGGTGGGCTAGGGAGAAGTGAGAATGCTGGCACCGATCACCCATTTCAAACCGGCCGTAGAATTCCAGCGTGAAAGATTAATGCCCGCTGGTGGGCGTATTGTTGCCCGGCGAGGTCAGCAAGTTAGCCCTATCGATGTAGTTGCCGAGTCGCTGTTCAGACCTGAGCACATATTGTTGGATGTAGCCAGGGGTCTGGGGTTATCGCCCAGTGATGCCGATCATTATATCCAGCCTCGGGCTGGGGATGAGGTGGGGGAGGGGGATGTTATCGCCGGACCTGTCGGAATCGCCCGGCGCGTCGTGCGCACCCCAAGTTCCGGCACTGTTGTCGTGGCAGGTGGTGGGCAGGTGCTGCTTGAGCTGGAAGGCGAATTCACCGAGCTTAAAGCAGGTTACTCGGGGGTGGTCTCAGATATTATCGGCGATCGAGGCGTGATCATCGATTCAGCCGGTTCACTTATCCAGGGAGTGTGGGGAAACGGCAAGATCAACTTCGGGTTATTAAATCTTCTGGCACACGCTCCGGATGACGTCCTCACCCCAGGCATGCTGGATGTCAGCTTACGTGGTTCGGTGGTCATGGGGGGGTTCTGTGATGACGAAAAAGTACTGCTTACTGCCGAGGACTTTCCAGTCCGCGGGATGATCCTTTCAAGTATGGATTCAACGTTGATCCCGGTGGCTTCAAATGTAAGTTATCCGCTCGTGGTGGTAGAAGGTTTTGGGAATATCGCCCTAAATCGGGATGCATATGATATATTGGTTTCAGGGTCGCGGCGGGAAGCATCGGTAATCGCCGAACCGTGGAACCGTAGTGCGAATACCCGACCCGAGGTAGTAATTGCACTTCCAGATGATGCACACCCTGAGGTTCTCAACGAGTCATTACCATTTGCGAATGGTCAGACGGTAAGAGTGGTCAGCCCACCCTATAAATCCATGGTCGGTACTCTAACCAGCTCGCAGACTGGATTTTCGGTTTTACCGAATGGCTTACGGGCACAAACGACAGGGGTTCGGTTATCGAACGGAGATATCGTCCAGGTTCCACTGGCGAATCTCGAGATAATCGGGTGAAGAATAAATAGCCAAAATGGATTTGTGAGGAGAGAGAACCATGGCTTTTTCAGACATGAATGATGTCGAACAGGAACTTGGAGAAGAGACACCCCCTGAAAGGAATGGCAACCGCTCATTTTTAATCATTGCCGGAACATTGGGTGGGATCATGGTCCTGGCATTGCTGTGCATTGCAGGGCTGGCATTATATCGCTATCTTCCGTCCCAACGAGCAGCGCAGGACCTAAATGCGACCAAAGCCGTACAGGATACTGCTGTAGCGATATCCATCAGTGCAACAGCCTCAGCGCCTACTGCCACCGCGACCAATCGTCCTACGAATACCCCAACCAATACACTCGTTCCTACCCTGGCTCCCACAAATACACCCGTCATAGTTCTGGTCCCCACAAAATCACCCACCATTGAAATTGCACTCGCTACCCAATATTATTTACTTACACAGACTGCCGAAAATTCCTTGGCGACAAACTCATATAACGCACTTACCACCCCAGGCGCACTGCCCACTTTTAGAGCATTAGCCACTTCTAGAGCATTAGCCACTTCTAGAGCATTAGCCACTTCTAGAGCATTAGCTACCTCTGGCGCATTAGCCACCTCTCAAGCATTAGTCACTTCTAGAGCATTAGCTACATCTGGAGCATTAGCTACCTCTGGAGCGTTAGCCACATCTGGAGCGTTAGCCACCTCTGGCGCACCAACCACCCCAGGAGCATTAGCCACTTCTGAAGCAATAGCTACTTCTGGAGCAATAGCCACCTCTGGAGCAATCGCCACTTCTGAAGCAATCGCTACTTCTGGAGCAATAGCCACCTCTGGAGCAATCGCCACTTCTGAAGCTATTGCCACTTCTGGGGCATTAGCCACCTCTGGGGCATTAGCTACCTATGAAGCGTTCGCCACCTCTGGAGCACCAATAACTCCCCACCCTACCTCGACTGCCCTACCAGGCACGGGGATTGCCGATGAGCTTGGTACGCCTGGGCTGCTCGTGGCGGCATTCATCTTGGTGGTGGTGATCTTTATTGTGCGTGGACTGAGGACTGTGTCCTAAGTACTTCTGCCTGATTAACCGAAAAGATTCGGAGCGGTGATTCGCAATGAATTGCGCCGAGCCGAATCTTTTTTGTTTAAAATTACCTTACACCACCTGCACGGCTACATTTTCTCCAAACCCCAGTAGTGCCTTTACCATTTCAGGTGTGCGTCCTTCGGCATAAACCCTCAATACAGGTTCCGTGCCTGACGGGCGGATGAGCATCCATGAGCCATCGGCGATCAGGTATTTAACCCCATCGATTGTGGAAATGCCTGACACTTTTTCTCCCCCAATCTCTGTCGGTGCCTTTTCCATTAACATGCGGCTCATGACCTGCTTTGAAACCGGGTGGCTCAAACGCAGGTCAGTCCGGTGGTAAAAGGCGGGTCCCACTTCCTTCAGCAGGTCTTCCACCAGCTCATAGAGTGTGGCGCCTGAACTTGCAACCATCTCCAGCAGCAGCAGACCCATAATAATCCCGTCTCCTTCCGGTATGTGTCCATGGAAGGAAATGCCCCCCGACTCTTCGCCGCCGATCAAGACGTCTCCCTTGAGCATGTAATCTGCGATGTGGTTAAACCCCACAGGTGTCTCGTACATGGGGAGGTCATAGCGCTTTGCCAGGCGGTCGATCATGCTCGTGGTGGATACCGTACGGATGATCGGTCCCCGCCAGCCGCGTGATTCGACCAGGTACCGCAGGGACAATGCCATGATTTTATGCGGGTCGACGAAATTTCCTCGGCCATCCATGGCACCGATACGATCGGCATCACCATCCGTCACCAATCCCAGGTCGCCCATGCCCATGCTGATGGCGCTGGCCAGAGCTCCCAGGTAACGGCTGATAGGCTCGGGGTGCACCCCACCAAAACCAGGGTTCAGTTCCGCCCGGATTTCCTGGACTTCGCATCCCGTACCCTGTAAGACACCCTTGATCACACCTCGACCGGAGCCATACATCGAATCGACCACCACGCGTTGAGGGCGCTCGGCGATGAGATCAAAATTGATCAGCTTGCGCAAATGCTCATAATAGGACGGCAGGGGGTTAAATCGCTGGATCAAGCCAGCCTGGCGGGCCTGATCAAAGTCCATCTGATTGGGTCCGCGGCTGCGTTCTTCGTTATCGTTCAGATAGACTTCCACCCGGCGGCATTGTTCCGGCAGTGCAGAGCCGCCATAGGCTGCTTTTAGCTTCACCCCGTTGTAGCGGGGCGCATTATGGCTGGCAGTGATCATGACACCGCCAATCGCACCTAGTTGGCGAACGGCAAAGGAGATTACCGGTGTGGGAGCGTCGGACTGTGACAGGAACACCTTGTAACCGTTCGCCGCCAGGACGCGAGCCATATCCACGGCGTAGCGGTCGGAGAGAAAGCGCGTATCGTAACCGACCACCATCTTATGTGGGTCGACATTCGAGATGTCGATGCTGCTGTTCAGCCAATGATCCGATCCAACCGCATCAGCGATCGCCTGACCAACCAGGCGCAGGTTGTGGAATGTGAACGTATCTGAAATAACAGCACGCCAGCCGTCAGTACCAAAGTGGATGGGCATGGAAACATTCTCCTATATCGTATAAGGGTGAAATTGATTTTATCATAAGGTTATCCTTCATCTGCAACGCGCTGGTGATTATCTGGTATACATTGTGCATCAATCTGAATGAAATGCAATGTTCATGCTAGAATCATGCTATGCCTGAAAATTATCAGCAAATCATCATCCAGCTCAAAAAACTAAAGCTGTTCCAGGGACTGGATGAGGCTCAGCTGGAACGGGTGGCTGCCTCTATCCGTCCTATCACACTGAAAGAAGGGGAAAGCCTGCAGCTGGATGGGAAGAATTGTCCGTTTTTCGTTGTCATACTGGGGAAAATCGTCTATACGCAGCTCAAAAAAGGGAACAAGGGCGAAAACGAAACCCTTAATTTTGGTGATTTTTTCGGCGCAGATAGGATCTTGCAAGGAAGGCTAAAGTCATTTAACCTCCTGGCGCAGACATCTGCGGTGCTGTTCAGCATTCAGGTGGAAGCGCTGCGCATGCTGTTAAACACATGCCCGGTGCTGACGAAGAATATCAAGAAGCAGCTGGCGTGGTATAACCTGATCCGCTCCAAACCATTCAGCTGGTTGGGGCAGGAGGAAACCATAAAAGTCGTTTGCCGGAAACACCCGGCGTACTTGTTGGTCGTTGAGTTCGCCCCCCTGGTAATGGCATGGGTGGGGTTGTTTATTATCCTTGTTGCCGCCCAGATACCGAGCGCCTCGTTCCGTCTTGCAGCCGGATGGTTTGGAGCCGGCGTGGTGGGTGTGGCAGGTTTATGGGCCATTTGGCGCTTTTTCGATTGGGGCAATGATTATTACATCATCACCGACCAGCGTATCGTGTGGCTGGAGCGGACAATTGGTCTGTATGACAGCCGGCAAGAAGCCCCCCTTGTTGCTATCAAGTCGGGTGAGACAAAATCCAGCGTGCTCGGGCGTTGGTTGGGCTTCGGCGACGTGGTCACAGAGACTTTCATGGGGCAGATTTTCTTTCAACACATTGGAGACCCGGCGGGAATCAAGAATCTTATCGAGCAGGAACATAAGCTTGCCATTGAACAGCAAATGACCACGGATATTCACGGTATTGAAGGAAAGATTCGGCAAAAGATAGAACCTTCACAAGCCGAGACCGTACCCGTCGCAGTAAATGCTCCCACACAGGCAGCCGGCTCCAGCGGCATATACAAACAGGAAACTCGCCTCGTCCCTGAAAAACTGAACTTATTGCAGTCGTTGGTGGCACGCTTTCAGATGCGGCGTGAAGGCAACGGGATGATCACCTATCGCAAGCACTTGTACATCCTATTTAGGATGACCCTGGTGCCCGCTGCGTGTGTTCTGGCTCTGGTTATTGGCACAGGGGTGCTGTATTATTGGCGTGTGCATGACCAGATCACCTTGCTTACCTCGGGAATGATTCTGCTGATTGGCATTGGGCTGATTACGATGGCAGCCCTGTGGTGGGTGTATAAATTTGTCGATTGGAGCAATGATATCTATCGTGTCACTGCAGAGAAGATCATCGATAGTGAAAGAAAACCCCTGGGAGATGAAATCACAAAATCTGCGCCATTGGAGAACATCATCGGGTTGGATTACGAACGGTTGGGATTTTTGGGGGTGGTGCTGAATTTTGGCAATGTGGTCATCAATATTGGCACAGAAAACAAGTTCATCTTTTACGGAATCCATAACCCGGCGCGTGCCCAAAGGGACATCTTTAACTTTATGTATCAGCGGCGGCGTAAAAGACAGCAGGATGACACGATACAGGAACAGGAACGGGTCTCCAATTACATTGCGGCATACCATCGCCAGGCCGCGGATATCCGCCAGACGAAAAAACCTCCCCAAATTTGACCAACTTCGGGTAAAATAGGCGCCATGACGATACGAGAAATTGTTACCCTTCCGCAAGCCATTTTGCGGCATAAAGCGCGTAAAGTGAATGATTTTGGTCCGGAGTTTCAAACCCTGGTGGATGATATGGTTGAAACCATGCGGCAAGCCCCGGGTGTGGGGTTGGCAGCACCCCAGGTGGATGAGTCACTCCGTTTGATCGTGGTTGAATTTGGTGACGAGGACGACGAAGAAATTCCTCCCAAGTTATATGTGTTAGCCAATCCCGAGATTACCCGTGGCTCCGAGGAATCGCTGGTTGGGACGGAAGGCTGCCTGTCCATCCCTGGAATTCAAGGCGATGTTGAGCGCATGGTGTCCGTCACGGTGAAGGGGCTGAACCGGCATGGTCGACCGATGACGGTGAAGGCTAAAGGCTGGCTGGCACGAATTTTCCAGCATGAGATCGACCATCTGGACGGCATTCTGTTCGTCGACCGGGCTGAGAAAATCTGGCAGTTTGAGGGGCAGCAGAGCCAGGTATCTCCTGAGAGAGTCTAACCCCATCTCACATCCGGTCTGTACCACACCGGCGAAACCCATCACCTTTGATATAATCTGAGCACGCTTTGAATGCCACGGCGAATCCCATCCGTGGCATTTACGTGATTGGCTGAGGAAATGCGCCTGACTCATCTCTCGCTCACGAACTTCCGAAATTTTACCCGCCTGGATGTGGACGTGCCTGGTGGTACCGTGATGTTGGTTGGGGATAATGCCCAAGGCAAGACCAGCCTGCTTGAGGCGATCTATTTCCTGGCGACTTTAAGCTCTTTCCATGCCAGTAGTGATAAACAGCTGATCAATTTCATTGAGGCACGCCAGAACCTGGCGGTTGGGCGGATTGTGGCAGAATACTGCCGAGGGGTGGAGAACCACCGCCTGGAAGTGCGCATCATCCAGGAGCCCAATGGACAAAATGGCAGCACGCACCTGCGGAAGGAAGTACTGGTGGACGGCGTTAAGCGCAAAGCCAGTGAAGCCATCGGTCAGTTCAATGCGGTGTTGTTCCTGCCCCAGATGATGGCTGTGATCGAGGGTGGACCAGAGGAACGCCGCCGTTACCTGAACCTGGCGTTAGCACAGGTCATTTTGCATTACCAGGCGGCACTGGCAGAATATAACAAAGCTCTCCTTCAGCGCAACGCCCTGTTGAAACAGCTTTATGAGCGTAGGGGCGATACGTCTCAGCTGGATTATTGGGATGACCAGATCGCCACCTTCGGCGCACAGCTGATCCATGCCCGTATCCGGGCGGTGCAAGAGCTGGAGAGGCTGGCAGCCCGTACCCACCGTGAGCTGACTCATGCGAATGAAGTGCTGCGTTTGAGCTACCAGCCTGCATATGACCCGCTGCCACAAACGCCGAGGCAAATGGCACTCTCTTTGGATGCACCCGTTGACCGCACAGGGTTCTCGCAGGAACAAATCCGCAAAGGCTTTTTGGATGGTCTGCAGCAGCTGCGCCAGGAGGAGATCGCTCGCGGCGTCACCACCATCGGTCCGCACCGCGATGAGCTGCGCTTCTTAGCCAATGGCATTGACTTGGGGACGTACGGCTCGCGGGGCCAGGCGCGCTCGGCGATCCTGGCATTGAAAATCGCCGAGGTCGTCTGGATGCATACCAGAAGCGGTCATTGGCCCATTCTACTGTTGGATGAAGTGCTGGCAGAGCTGGATACCCAGCGACGGTTTGACCTATTGGAAAGGTTGAACGAGTCGGAGCAGGTGCTGCTCTCCACCACCGACCTTGACCTGTTTACCCCTGAGTTCGTCCAAAAAGCAACCGTATGGCAGGTTGCTAACGGCAGGGTGGGCAAGCACTCAGCACGCAAATCATAAGGGGCGTTTGGCAGGCACGCCCACTTTACGTGGATACGTGTCGGGGGTGGCAGCCACTTTATCGATCACCACCAGGTAACGTTCTTCAGCCACTCCCGGCAGCATGACCGGCATGAGCTGGCGCAGGTGACCACCCAGCACACGCAGCGCATGTTCTCCTGAGTGGGCCTCAGCTGGTCCACTTTCTCCCTTCATCGCCAGCATGCTTCCCCCCACGCGCACCAGCGGTAATAAGTATTCTGCCAGCACGGGCAGGATGGCGACCGCCCGGGCGACCGCCCAATCATACTGCTCGCGGTAGGCTGAGTCCTGCCCAATGACCTCCACACGCTCCTGTAATACTTCCACGCCTTTTAGGTCAAGGATGTTGGCTACATGCCGGCAGAACTCGGCTTTTTTACCCACCGATTCCACCAGGGTCAGCTGCAGCTGTGGATTTACGATCTTGAGCGGTATCCCCGGAAACCCGGCACCCGTGCCAACATCTATCAGTCGCCCGATGGGTTTATCGCGCATCGGAAGCAGGCAGGTAAGCGAATCGAGGAAATGCTTGATGTGGATTTCCTGTGGGTCGCGGATGGCTGTCAGGTTGAAGCGCATGTTCCAATCGACCAGCTCTCGCTCGTAGAGGGAGAGGGCAGAGAGTTGGGAGCGGGTGAGGTGTAATCCCAACTGGCGTTGGGCATGGTGAGTCAGTTCTTGCATCGATGTAGATTATACACGCTTCACCTGCCTGGCATGAGGGTTGCAACAGGACAGCCTGAAGCTAAGGATAAAGGAGTGGATCGACATGGTGAAGCGCTTACTACGCATCGTTGCATTGGCTGCACTGCTGTTCCTGGTGGACGTATCTGTCGCCCAGGGTGATGAATTGCCTGATTCTGCCTATATTAAAGGGTTGGTCGGGCAACCTCAGAAGCATTCAATCTCCTGCGAAGCCCGTTCGGCAGCTGACCTGGCGACCTTTTTGGGTATACGGATTGGTGAAAACGAATTCTTGCAGGCTCTCCCGAAAGCCGATAACCCCGAGCAAGGCTTCGTTGGCAGTCCAAACGACACCTGGGGACATATCCCACCCCATGGTTATGGGGTGCATGCCGGGCCTGTGGCGGATACTTTACGGTCATATGGGCTGCAGGCTACTGCACTTAATAACCTGAGCTGGGACGACCTGCGCCACCAGGTCAGCGCGGGTAACCCGGTAATCGTGTGGGTGATCGGAGCAATGTGGGATGGCACCGCCAAGCATTATTCTGCCCCCGATGGTAGCTCATCGATAGTGGCGGCTTTTGAGCATACGATGATCCTGACCGGTTACAACCGGGATACCGTCCAGGTAGTGGACGCCTATTCGGGTCAGTACCAGACCTATTGGTTAAACTCATTCCTAAATTCGTGGGCGGTGCTGGGCAACATGGCTGTTTTTGCCTCGCTGTCATCTGAGGTAGATCAGGCTGCTCCGGCCGATAGCAATTTTGATACCTACACGGTCGAACCGGGGGATTATCTGACTGCGCTGGCGAGGCGTTTTAGCACCAGCCCGGAGCAGCTGGCTGAGATAAATTCAATTGCCTACCCTTTCATCATAAATCCAGGGCAGACACTTCAAGTGCCAGGTGGCGTTTCCCAACCCACTGGACCTGAGGACGTTCAGCCTGCCCGAAGCCTTAAAGTGGTAAATTTTAGCGTTCGCCTGCCAATAGTTCAGCGGGAAAACCGGCTGAGCGTTCAACCACCCGAGTGACCGGGACGATGCCGGTAAAAATCACACCGGTGTTTATCGCCACACTCCCACAAACCCATCCTGGAACTTATTTAAAAGCATAAGCTGTCCGTTTTTCTCCGGACAGCTTATTGATATTCAGTCTATCTTACTGCTCAGCAGCAGGCGATGCGGTTGCCTTTGGCCTGCGAATTTTCCTTACCAGAGCCCTGATGCCCCAGATGATCAAGGCGATGGGCACGAAGATGATCAACAGGACTGGGACATACAGGATTACTGCACGGATGGCAAAGTTGGTCAGCGACTGCAGGGCGTGGATCAAGCTCTGTAAAGCCTGCTTGGCAACACCACCGGGCTGCCAGCCTGCGATGGTGATGGGTTGCATGGCTGCATTGGCGAAGAGCTGGACGCTGATGGAAGACAGGGCGGCAGACTGCTCGTAATATTTCATCTGACCTTTAATCAGCTCGATCTGCTCGCGCACGGAAACGAGCTGCGAATAGACCGAGAGCACATCTTCGGTCTTTACCGCTGAGTCCATGATTTGCTGGAGCTGTTTCTCAGCCGCCTGCGCGTTGACCAGGCGTGAATTCAGGTCAGTATATTCAGCGGTCACGTCCTGGCTGGATTCATTTTCGCTGATGATCGGCTGAGTGGTCTCAGTCTTGATGGTCGTCAAAGCTTCTGCCAGGCGTTCAACAGGCACACGGATGGTCATGCTCACCTGGGGTACTTTGGAACCATTATCGAGCGTTTGCTGATACATGTCGGCATTGACGACGAACCCGCCCATCGCTTCAGCCATGCGTGAGATATTTTCCATCGACTTGGAAGGATCATCCACTGCCATGGATAGGGTGGCGTTCTTGATCACAAGGCGGTCGGTTGAAGCGGTCGTCTGGTCAATAGCGTAGGCACTTTTATCGGCTGCCAGGGGCGCTGTGGCGGGCGCTCCTGAAGCAGATTCATTCAATTGCAAGCCGTTGGCGATGCCGGGAGAGACCGACCTGGCGCTTTGCGTGGCAGATGCGGCGCAGGCAGCCAGCAGCAAGGAAAAGATTATCAGGGCGAATGCGACTTTTTTGATCATGAACTCCTCCTAAGATGGTTTACAAACATTAAAACGCCCCCACCCTGTGGAATGTTCCCGAATGTGTAAGGGGATAGAATAGGGCTTTACCACCCGGCTGATAGCCTGCTGATAAATCGTTCAGGCTGGTTTTCCTCGAGCATGCGTTCCTGGACACCCTGGATATCATATTGCACCCGGTGCCACTCCCAGGTGAAATTGGTCATGTCCAGGATGGCGTAGGCTGAGCGAGGGTCGCGGTCGCGTGGCTGACCGACCGAGCCCGGGTTGAGGATGGCACGCGGGGCAAGCGTCATCTGGGAGACGTGTTCCGGCACGATCAGTTGGGCGGTGAGCCGGTCATCCGGCAGGTAATACAGCACGGGCAGGTGGGTGTGACCGACGAAGCAGTAGGGGGTGTCGAAGAATTCGAAGCTGATGGTGGCTGAGCGGGTATCGAGCAGGTATTCCCAGATGGGCTTAAACGGGCTTCCGTGCACCAGGGTGATGAACTCGAGCTTGATCCTGTCTGGCAATTGTTTCAGGTATCCCTTGTTAGCGGGGGTTAGTTGCTCCCGGGTCCATAGCACACTCTTGCGTGCTTCGGGGTTGAAGGCATCCACTTCGATGGCTCCCACCGCCGCCGCATCGTGGTTGCCCATGATGCATTGCAGGTTGGGCAGCCCGGCGATACGCTCAACGCACTCATTGGGGTCGGGGCCATAACCCACCAGGTCACCCAGGCACCAGGCGGCATCGAACTGCCCGGCATCCGCTAGCACAGCTTCGAGGGCTGGGAGGTTGGCATGGATATCGGAGATGATCAAGGTTCGCATGGGTTAATGGTAGCATGAAAAGTAGCGATAAGCAATCAGGCTGAGATAACAGAAGGGTAAGGGTGGCGCACCTTTCAGAATTGTTAATTTTGAACCGCGAAGATTCCCTGCCAGAAACGATGGAGGACGGTTTTAATGGGTCCCCTTACCCCGTTTCAAACAGGTTGGTTCAATCACAATATCCCCCATATTAAACGTAGAGACGTCCACACAGGACGCCTCTACATCGGGGGATGAATTTGCATTCCCACGTCCCCGCCAGCGGCTGGAGTCCCGCTGACGTACGTGCAGGAATGTGTCAAACTCTTTAGTATGACTATATTAACATATACCTATCCTCGAAACAGTCTGTTAAAGATTAAGAAAATCGCCCAAAACGGGCGATTTTCCCCTTTTATTGGTATTTATTTAGATGAATCCAGCTGCTGCGGTGAGTTAAATCAAATCCCGGCGATGCTCAGGGAATCCAACACCTTGGAAATGAGGGCGGTTAGATCGGGGTGGGTGACCTCGAACTCGCCGACTGCATCTTCCAACCGTCCAATGATAGTGGGGTG
The DNA here is from genome assembly GCA_963809615.1 of uncultured Chloroflexia bacterium. GTDB lineage: Bacteria > Chloroflexota > Anaerolineae > Anaerolineales > UBA4823 > FEB-25. Next base: position 139,963 of record CAWEKR010000006.1, on the reverse strand, counting down.
CACCTCCATCGGTTGTTCACCTGAACGCTCGAGCAGTGCGCGAATATCCCCATCGATGTCGCGCAGCAGGTCGCTGCTCTTATCGTCGACGGATTGCAGGTTGTTGATCTCATCATGAAGTTGTTGGAGCAGTTTGCGAGAATCGTTATCATCCATGGGAAGTGCCTCCTTAATTCATGTGATATTTATTCTAGCATGAAAGTGAGCATATTGTGGGGGAACTAAGTTTTGGTTATTATAAGAGCACCAGAACACCCTTTTAGTCGGCGTAGAGGTGCACCTGTCAGGTTGGTTTTTGACCGGAGGAGAGGAATCCCGAACGGACCACAATAAATTCCTACCCAGCGCCGCCACCAAAGAAGATACCACACAGATAGCGTGTAGGGGCACCAGCATACCAGAATAAGCAGGATATCATTCTGGTATGTGTAGGGGCACGATCATGTTAGCGCGCACAGATATCGTGCCCCTACATCGATTTTTAATAGTTATCCTGCCATTGTGAGGTATTAATGTTGGGTTTCGGTCGAAAAATTCATCGCCCTCAACCCAACCTACAAATACTTACTTCCACACCTGGTATAAGCCCAGCCGCTGGTTCTCGCCATCGGAGAGGAAGCTTTCCACCACCTCGAACCCGGTCGTATGAGCCAGCCCGGCTAATTCATCCACCGTAAAATGGTGCACGTAGCGCAAACCCGTCCCGCCCTGGCGCCAGTCCAGCAGGGTATCACCGGGGTCAACCTCCGAGGCGGACAAGCCGATCGATTCCCAGGGCTGCACCCGCGCCGCCAGGCGCGGGCTGTTGAGGAACTGCCAGTGTGAGTGGATGAATTTACCCCCGCTAGTGAGCAGCGACCTGATCTTACCCAGGATCTGCAAACGTAATTCAGCCCCAGGCAGGTGGTGCATCACGGCAAATGCCATGACTACATCACAACGGCTGCCGCTTAGGGGAGCATCCCAATCCGCTGTTGAGAGGTCGGCCTGCACGAACTTGAATTGATGCGGCTGGTCGGGGGAAGCCTGTTCGAGGAGGGGTGCTGAGAAATCCAGCCCAATGTACGCACCGGAGTGACCGCAGCGGGCGAGCTCACGCGCCAGCTCGCCATTCCCGCAGCCCAGGTCAAGCAGATCATCCGTGGGGCCAATCTGTTCCAGGATGCGGATCACCCCCGGCTGCAGGCGCTGGCGGGTGGCAGAGAACGGCAGGGCGAAGGTCTGGTAGAACTGCCGGTTGAGATCGAGCAGGCGCGAAAGCGTGGTAGGATTCACATAGAGATTATAGCTTAACGGTGTTAGTCTGGAAGCGAAGGTATGGATCGAGAGCATTGGATAAAGTTGCAAGAATACACCCCAGAGATGCTTGAGCAGGCGTGTGTCGTGCTGGAGGAAGTGCGCGCCGGTGCCAGGGTGGAGCGGGCAATCCGCCGGCACCCCAACCCCAACGGGGGCTACCTGGCAAAACACGTGCTGGTGGCAGCTTATAGGCAGCTGGTCGAGACGGGCGAGTGGGCTCCTGAACCCGCGGTGCTCGAGCGCATCCGTATGAAACCGGTGCGCACGCTCTCGGGAGTGACCACGGTGACTGTGCTAACCAAGCCCTACCCCTGCCCCGGAAAGTGCATTTTTTGCCCCACCGACGTGCGCATGCCGAAGAGCTACCTACCGGATGAGCCAGGGGCGCGGCGGGGCGTAGAGCACAACTTCGACCCCTTCGGGCAGGTGGCGAGCCGTCTGCAATCCCTGCAGGCGGTCGGGCACCCGGTGGACAAGGTGGAGCTGCTCATTTTAGGTGGGTCGTGGTGTGCGTATAGACGGGATTACCACGAGTGGTACATCCGGCGCTGCTTCGATGCGCTGAACGGAGTCGAGTCAGACACGCTGGAGCAAGCCCAGGCGCTCAATGAGACCGCCGCCAGCCGTAATGTGGGCCTGGTCATCGAGACACGGCCAACGGATATAGAACCGTCAGAGCTGGCCTGGCTGCGCAAGTTGGGGGTGACCAAGGTGCAGATGGGTGCGCAAAGTCTGGACGACAGCATCCTGGCGCTCAACCAGCGCGGGCATACTGCTGCCGATACCCACCAGGCGGTGGCGTTGCTCCGGGCTGCCGGGTTCAAGGTCGTGCTGCACTGGATGCCCAACCTGCTGGGAGCCAGCCTCGAGTCTGACCGGGAGGATTTCGCCCGCCTGTGGGACGACCTATGCCCGGATGAGATCAAAATCTACCCCACCCAGCTGCTGGCGAATACCGAGCTGTTCAAATACTGGGAACGTGGGGAATATACCCCCTATTCCACCGTAGAGCTGATTTCCCTGATCGCCGACGTCAAGCCCACCATCCCCCGTTATTGCCGGGTGAACCGGGTGGTGCGCGACATCCCCTCAGACAACGTGGTGGAGGGCAACAAGCGCACCTCCTTGCGCATTGACGTCCAGCAAGAGCTCAGTCGCAGGGGCACAGCCTGCCAATGCATCCGCTGCCGCGAAGTTAGGAACCAGGCTGTCGAAGAAGGGGAGCTGCAATTGGAAGACCTGGTTTATCCCGCCGGTGGAGCGGAGGAGCATTTCCTGTCCTACGTCACGCCGAACGACCGGCTGGTAGGATTCCTGCGCCTGTCTCTGCCTTCGAAAGATAGCCCTGCGACCGGGCTGGCTGATCTGACCGGTGCTGCCATCATCCGCGAGGTGCACGTGTTCGGTCAAGCACTGGCAGTCGGATCAGAAAAGAATGGTGCCGCCCAGCATACCGGGCTGGGAACGGAGCTTCTACAGCATGCCGAGTCCATTGCCGGGGAGAAGGGATTCCCGCGCATGGCGGTCATCTCGGCGGTAGGGACGCGCCTGTATTACCTTGAACGCGGATACGAGCGGGGAGAGCTGTACTTGGTTAAAAACTTGGACAACTTGTGACAGATGGCACATGTAGAGGGGGATAAGAATCCCTTGTGAGATGCTATAATTTTTGTCACAATACAATGGCTCGAATCTAGCTATTTACCACACAATGAAATAAGGAGGATATTCGCAATGAGTCCGAAAGGTGGTTCACGTCCGTTTACCCCATCGAAGCTAAACCTTAGATTTCCGGTGCCATCTGACATCGAGATTGCGCAGGAAGCCAAGCTGAAACCGATCTCGGTGATCGCCGAGGAAGTTGGCCTGCTGCCTGAGGAGCTCGAATATCACGGTGAATACAAAGCCAAGGTGCGCCTGAGCGTGCTCGAGCGCCTCAAAGATAGACCAGATGGCAAATATATCGACGTCACGGCCATCACCCCCACTCCGCTGGGTGAGGGCAAAAGCACGACCATGATGGGCTTGAGCCAGGCGCTGGGGGCGTTCCTGGGTAAAAAGGTATTCACTTGCATCCGCCAGCCCTCGCAGGGTCCGACCTTCGGCATCAAGGGTGGTGCGGCGGGTGGTGGTTACAGCCAGGTGGTTCCCATGGAGGATTTTAACCTGCACCTGACGGGTGACATCCACGCCATCACGGCAGCCAACAACCTGCTGGCAGCGGCGATCGATGCCCGTCTGTTGCACGAGCGCGCCACGCCTGACGATGAGAAGCTGTTCAATGCCCTGTGCCCGGCTGATAAAACGGGTGCCCGCCGCTTCTCACCTTCCATGCTGCGCCGGCTGAAGAAATTGGGAATCAATAAGACCGACCCGAACGAGCTGACTCCCGAAGAGCGCAAACGCTTCGCCCGCTTGGATATCGATCCGGCCAATATCACCTTCCGCCGCGTAGTGGATACCAACGACCGTCTGCTGCGCTCCATCACCATCGGGCAGGGTCCGGAAGAAGCAGGTAACGAACGACAGACGGGTTTCGACATCACCGTCGCCAGCGAGATCATGGCGATCCTGGCATTAACCAAGGACCTGGCGGATATGCGCGACCGCATGGGAAACATCGTCATCGGCACCAGTAAAGCCGGCGAGGCTGTCACCGCTGAAGACTTGGGCGTGGCAGGGGCGATAACCGTTCTGATGAAGGACGCCATCATGCCGAACTTGATGCAGTCGTTGGAAGGCACGCCGGTATTTGTCCATGCCGGACCCTTCGCCAACATTGCCCACGGGCAGAACTCGATCATCGCCGACCGGATTGCGCTCAAGCTGGCGGACTACGTGGTGACCGAATCAGGTTTTGGGGCTGACATTGGCATGGAGAAATTCTTCGACATCAAGTGCCGCACCTCGGGGTTGATCCCGCAGGTGGTGGTGCTGGTGGCGACGGTGCGAGCGCTGAAGATGCACGGCGGTGGTCCCCGTGTGGTGGCAGGCAAGCCGCTGGATTACGCTTACACCACTGAAAACCTTGACCTATTGTCGAAGGGTTTGGGGAACCTGCAGCACCATATCCGCAACGCCAAGAAGTATGGTGTGAATGTGGTGGTGGCGGTCAACTCCTTCAAGGATGACACCGAAGCTGAAGTGGAGCTCATCCGCAAGGCAGCCGTCGAGGCAGGCGCAGAAGATGCAGTCGTGTGCCGGCACTGGATGGAGGGTGGCAAAGGGGCGGTCAAGCTGGGAGAAGCGGTCATCAAGGCAGCCGAGAAACCCACCAACTTCAAGTTCCTGTATCCGCTCGAGATGTCGATCAAAGAGAAGATCGAGACCATCTGCACCCAGATCTACGGGGCAGACGGGGTGGAATATTCACCGGAAGCTGAGCGCAAGATCGAGCTCTACAACCGGCTGGGCTTCGACAAGCTCCCGCTGTGCATGGCCAAGACCCACCTCAGCCTGAGCCATGACCCTAATTTGAAGGGCGTGCCGAAAGGCTTTAAGATCCCCATCCGCGACATCCGCGCTTCGGTGGGGGCGGGCTTCCTGTACCCGCTGCTGGGCGAGATGCGCACCATGCCGGGTTTGCCCACCCGGCCTGTATTCTACGATGTGGACCTGGACCTGGAGACGGGGCGGGTGTTGGGTCTGTTCTAATATAATTGTTTACTCTAGTGGGCGATCGCGAAGGTAACGGACGGTCGCCCACTTTTGTTTTAAACGCCTGGAGTAATTTTGAAAACCGAGTATCTGGAGAAACGAATACACGCTATAATAGATAATAATAGTCGTATAAAGGCACGGATCTTTAGATTTATTATCAACAGGTATTAACACGATTATTTGGGCAACCGGGTATACGTTTGAAAGCCTGATAAACCTCCCATTAGTCGATCTATATGGTTATCCGATCACCGATCGAGGCGTAACCAACTATCCAGGATTATATTTCCTGGGGATGCCATGGATGAATAAAATGAAATCGGGTTTCCCACTCGGAATCGGTGATTCTGCCCAATACCTGGCAGAAGTCATCGCTAGGGAATCGTAATTATCCGGGGGAAATTATTCCAGGTCCTGGGGTTCTTCACTGGATAGCTCTGCTGGAATTAACTAACGATCGTGGACGGCAAATGAAGCCGCCCACTGTTTCGTTAAGCGAAGATAAAGCTTGGATACCAGGGATGAAGTGGGAAGAGGGGGTGATGATGGGAAAGTCTTATAAAAAATGACACATACTTGAGCGCGGCAGGTTTCATCGTGTGCTTAGCGTGCGACCAGTGACAACACCATCGCCAGGATGATCATAACGCCGATCACACCCATCACGATTTGCTGAGTGCGTATGCTGCGTTGCTGTCCTTTGGAATATTCTTTCTTTTTTGCCATAACATACTCCTTACTCGGGGAGAAAAAGATTACTCTGATTATAAAACAATGTTTAGCGAAATTAATGAAGAGTTCATTAATCCGCTATTTAGCTGGAGATAACTCCCTCTTGATCCATGATATTACTGCCTTAAAATGACGGAATTTAGGGCGCTGTTTGGCTGCATTAGAGTGATTCTTTCACCACCTGGGCTAATTTCTCGTTCATCCCTTTAACTGCCTTGATTTCCTCCACCGAGGCCTCGCGGATGGCATCGATGCCACCAAAGTGCGCCAGCAGGGCTTTACGGCGGGTGGGGCCGATCCCGGGGATCGAATCCAGGATGGAGACCACCCCGGCTTTATCGCGCCGGCTGCGGTGGGCGGTGATGGCGAAACGGTGGGCTTCATCGCGCACTCTCTGGATGAGGTATAAAGCCTGCGAATGGCGCGGCAGGATGATGGGCTCTGATTTTTCGGGGACGAACAATTCCTCGTTCTGCTTGGCTAAACCGGTGACGAAAAACTTGCCGGTGAGCTCGAACGCTTCCAGCACTTTAACCGCCCGGCTGAGCTGTCCCTTGCCGCCATCGACGATCAGCAGGTCAGGCAGGATGGCGAAGGCGGGGTCGGGTTTTTCTCCCGGGGCTTCCGCCAGCTCCTGGGCAGCTTTCCAGCGGTTGAAGCGCCGGGTGAGCACTTCCTCCATGCTGGCAAAATCGTCCGGACCGGTGACACTGCGGATGTTGAAGCGCCGGTACAGGTTCTTCTTGGGCACGCCCTGGCCAAACACCACCATGCTGCCGACCGCCGCCGTGCCCTGGGTGTTCGAAATGTCATAGCATTCAATGCGGTTGGGGATGACGTCTAAATTGAGCGCAGTCTTCAGCTCTCCCAGCGACTGTTCCTGGCGGTGAGTGTCGGCGTGCCATTGGGCTTCCAGGGCTTCAAGAGTGGCGCTGGCGTTCTCCGCTGCCATCTGGATCAGCTCCTTCTGTGGACCTTCCCGCGGGATGCGGATCTCCACCTTTTTACCCCCACGTTTCGTGTTCAGCCACTCGCGGATGATGCGCAGCTCCTCGATCTGCCTGCGGCAGCAGCACCTGGTCAGGGACGGAAGCCGATTGGCTGTAGAACTGGGTGATGAAGTCGGCGATCACCTCTTTATCAGGCGTCTCTTCAGCCCCTTCCATCATGAAGTACTCACGCCCAATCAGTTTACCGTTGCGGATGAAGAACACCTGCAGGCAGGCTTCCCCGTTTGTGCGTGCCATGGCGATTACATCCGAGTCGACGTATCCGCTGGAGACCACCTTCTGTTTCTCCACCACCCGCTCGATGGACTGGATCTGGTTGCGCAGGGTGGCGGCACGCTCGAACAGCAGCTGCTCGGCAGCCTGGTCCATCTCCACCCGCAGGCGTGAGACGATCGGTTCGGTGTGCCCCTCCAGGAACTGACCCAGGTCGTCGATCATCTGGCGATATCCGGATTGGTCGATCTTCCCGATGCAGGGGGCACAGCACAGCTTGATATCATAATACAGGCAGGCGCGTTCGTCCTTGCCGGTGATCACCCGGTCGCAGGTCAGGTAGGGGAAGATGTGACGCAGCACATCCAGGGTCTGGTGCACCGCCCATACGCTGGTGTAGGGACCATAATAGCGCGAGCCGTCCTGGACCATCTGGCGCGTGACGGTCAGCTTGGGGAAGGGGTCATTCCAGTGCACCTTGATATAGGGGTAGCTCTTGTCATCCACCAGGCGGACGTTGTAATGAGGGCGGTATTTCTTGATCAGGTTCATCTCGAGGATCAGGGCCTCGAGCTCTGAACCGACCACGATCCACTCGATTTCCTCGATGTGGGTCACCAGCTTGCGGGTTTTGCGGTCTTCTTGGGCGCTGGAATGGAAATACGAGCGCAGGCGGTTGCGCAGGTTGACCGCTTTGCCGACGTAGATCACCTTGCCATCCACATCTTTCATGATGTAGCAGCCGGGCTTGAGTGGGGCGGTGCTTAAGATCCCCTGAATATGTTCAGATATCTCCATCGGGCTTCGATTTTATCACCGATGGGGGTAGGGGATAAGGGAGGGGGAAGGTGTATTCAAATTCCGTTAACCCAGATGCGTCCTGTGGGTGTTGTATAATAGCGCCAACCGATGAACAATGCGTTGATTTCGAAACAAGGGGAGAGAAGGATTGGATAAGCCGCTGGAAGTGACCGTGGGTGAGCTGTTATTGCAGCGTGGGCAGTGGTTGGCCGCGGCCGAATCGTGCACCGGCGGGCTGATCTCCCACCTCATCACCAACGTGCCGGGTTCGTCCGGTTATTACCTGGGTGGCGTGACGGCATACTCCAACGAGGTTAAGATGCGCCTGCTCGGGGTGAGCTCTGACACCCTGGAACAACACGGGGCGGTTAGTGAGGCTACCGTGCTCGAGATGGCGCGCGGTATTCGCACGGCGCTGGGAGCCGATATCGGGGTTTCGGTCAGCGGCATTGCCGGTCCGACTGGAGGCACACCCGATAAACCGGTCGGCACCGTCTGGATTGGGCTGAGCTCTGCCACGGCGGAGTTAGCCAGGCATTTCCTCTGGTCGGGTGACCGGCTGGCGGTTAAGCAGCAGTCTGCCCAGGCAGCGTTGGAGATGCTGGTGCATTATTTACAGAAAAGCTGATGCATAATGCGATTTATGGTTTTATCAGGTTTTTTATTAGGTTACAATGGTACTTGGATTGAATTGAGCCATGGAACCGATTGAAGTAACCGCCCGCTTTAGTGAAGACGGCACGATCACCGTGCAGCACTTCGCCTGGAATGGGGGTCGATACCACGTGGAATCCGCCGGGCGGCAGTGGACGGATGATGATGGACAGCATGTGCTGGTAATGGTCGCCGGTGGGCAGATCTACGAGCTGGTTTTCAAGGGCAGTGAGGGGCGTTGGTACATCACAAAGGTGAAACCAGACCGCATGGTCACCTAAATCCATGAAGCACAAACCAGTCTACCTTATAGCAGCTGTTGGGATCATCCTCGTGCTGGCGCTGGGGGGGACCGAACGGCGCAGTAGCGCTCAAGCAGGTGACCCATACGCCCTGATCGATGCGGTCAACAACCTGCGCATTGGCAACGGTCTGCCTCCCTATCAAATTAATAACACGCTGATGGCCATTGCCCAGGGGCACAGCGACTACCAAGCCTCGATCGGACAGGTCACCCATGTCGGCCCAGGCGGCACCCGCCCCAGGGACAGGGCGGCGAACGCCGGCTATGGGGGAGGGGCGGCGTTCTTCATCTCAGAGAATATTGCCGGCGGGACTGATCTATCCGTCGATGGCGCAATCTCCATGTGGCTCGGGGATGACCCCCATATCCAGACCATGCTGAGCTCCAATTACCAGGAGATAGGCGCAGGCATGGCGGTTGCGGATGGATTTGTGTACTATACGATTGATGCAGCCTATGTAGCGGGTGGAAATTACAGCCCACCGGCCACTTTAAAACCCGGTGGTCCTACTGCCATCCCCTACTATGCTGTCCAGACGACCACACCCAATGGGGATGGCTCGATCGTCCATACGGTCATGTCGGGGCAGAACCTTACCCTGATTGCCAAGGCGTATGGTCTGACCGTAGCAGAGCTTAAGCAGCTTAATAACCTGACCAGTGATGCACTCTACGTGGGAGACGTACTGATCATTCGGCTCGGAAATACACCCGGACCAACGAATACTCCCAGCCCCAGCGCAACCGCCACCCGCGCAGCCACGGCGACGCGCAAACCCACCCGCACACCCACGCCTACCCTATCCCCCGTGGTCACCCCAACCGCAGCCCTGACAGCTGACCCGGTGCAGACAGACCCTTCGCCGGTCGGAGCTGACCGGATGGGTAACATACTGGTCATAGCCATTGTCGTACTGGCGGCGGGTGGAGTGATCCTTATGGTGATGGGGGGAGTGATCAAACGCGGCAGTGGTTAGCTGTTGGGTTATTTTTCGTGTGGTGCCCACAGGTTTTGCAACCTGCCATTGGTAGCTTCATTTAGCTCCTGCCAGCTTGTGATGGGCAGGTCGATCTGTGCCAGGGCTGCGGTGGTCATGTGTTCAGTCACATCGGTCAGCAAGGTTAGCAGTGCTTCCAGGTCGGGGTTGTGACCCACCACCAGCACCCGGTTGAAGCCGTCAGGGAGACTCTGCAGGATATCCAGGTAGCAGGCCGGTTCAGACATATACAGGTCCTGGTTCAGCTCGATGGGCTTATCAAAACCACACGCTGCCGCGACAGCCTCGGCGGTGTCATGGGCGCGGCGGGCAGTGGAGCTGAGCATCAGGTCGGGGATTAAATTATTGGCTTTTAGGTAATTTCCCACCATGGGAGCTTCCTTTTTGCCGCGTTTGTTCAGAGGCCGGTCGTGGTCTTTAAGCTCTGGTTGATCCCAGCTGGATTTGGCATGTCGCAATAGAAGGAGGGTCTTCATAATCAAATCACTCCGAATAGAATGTTATCCCATTATAATAGCTTCCGGGATTATTCTGGAAGGTGGATAAATGATCCGTGCGCTCATTTTTGACTTCGATGGTTTGATTTTGGAGACTGAAGAACCCACTTACCAGTCTTGGGCGGAAGTCTACCAATCTTTCGGTTATTCCCTCCCATTTTCAACCTGGAAGGCGAATGTCGGAACCACCCAGGGTGATTTTGATCCAAAGCTGGAGTTGGAAAGGTTAGTGAAATGCCCGCTGGACTGGGAGGCGGTTGAGTCTCGGCGCCGGATGATCGAAAACGCACTGATAGAAGAACAATCTGTGCTGCCTGGGGCTGTGCAATATCTTAACGATGCCAGGACCTTGGGGTTAAAGGTGGGCCTGGCGTCCAACTCGCCCAGTGATTGGGTGATCCGCCACCTGACCCGTTTGGGTTTGTTGGATCGCTTTGACCACCTCAGCACTTCGGACTATGTCAAGCACATCAAGCCTGACCCTGAGCTTTACCTGGTTGAACTGCAAGCCCTGAAAGTGAAGGCTGATGAAGCCATTGCCTTGGAGGATTCCCTGCTGGGTGTCCGGGCAGCCAGGCGAGCGGGGATATTTTGTGTAGCTGTTCCCAATCCTCTCATCAGAGACCTGACCTTCAATGAGGCGAACTTCCAGATCAATTCCCTGGAAGAAATATCCCTAGAACAGCTGATTTTACAGATTAATTCGCATTAAACACAGAGAGCCGCGTTTTAGGCGGCTCTCCGGCGCGCTGCAGCTCCCTTATCCAATCTGGAGGAGGGATGCTGCAGCGCTGGGTCTTATACTATCACTTGACATAGCAACATCACCTCCTATATGGTGGGATAGCGTTGAAAAGTGGTGTTACCACCAGATGTAAAATAAAGTATCACACAGTTTCAACCAACCGTCAATAGAAGCTGGATGGGGTGTATGTATCACGGACGGTTGGCGAATTTGTAAGTCCCACTTCGGGAAAAAATCGAGAGTGGATTAAAAGCGAATTCTTTTCCACTAGGCATGTATCATACCAATGCATAAAATCCAACAGGTATTTCTCCAACACTGGATGGGTTATAATACCGATTCGTTCTCGAGAAAGAGGCATGCATGGGATTTCATGGCGGTGGTGGTTGGTTTTCATACTTAAGCGCAACGGGTGAAAAACCCAAGGTTACCGTGGGGCTGCTGCGACGGGTGTTGGCATACTCTAAACCCTACCGCTGGCAGCTGGTGACCATGCTGCTGCTGATCCTGGTCTCAACTGGGCTGACCCTGCTGACGCCTCTAATCCTGCGTGACTTGATCGACAAGACCATCCCCTCGGGGAATGTGCAGCGCCTGGTCTTCCTGGCGTTTGCCCTACTGCTCATCCCGGCAGTGGGTGGGCTGCTTGGAGTAGTCCAGAGGCGCTTGAATGCCGTGGTCGGTGAGGGCGTCATCTATGACTTGCGGGTGGCCCTCTATTCCCGCTTACAGCGTATGTCACTGCATTTCTTCACCAATACCAAGCTGGGTGAGCTGATGAGCCGGCTGAATAACGACGTGGTCGGTGCGCAGAACGCCATCAGCAACACCATTGTGAGCATCATCACAAATATCATCCAGGCAGCAGCAGTGCTGCTGGTCATGCTCACCTTGGAATGGCGCTTGACGCTGATCAGCATCATCATCCTGCCGCTATTCATCCTTGCAGCTCGCAATATGGGCGAAAGGCTGCGGGATATCTCGCGCCGGCAGATGGAAGCCAATGCCCAGATGAATGCCACCATGAATGAAACCCTCAACATCGGCGGGGCGCTGCTGGTTAAGCTGTTTGGGCGTGCTACTACCGAAGTGAAGCGCTTCGAGAACCGGGCATCTATGGTGCGCGACCTCGGCATCGGGCGGGCATTCCTTGGTGCCATCTTCTTTGTCATCATCGGGCTGGTGAGCGCAGTCGGCACCGCTCTGGTGTATGGGATTGGCGGTTATTTGGTAATGCAAAATGCCTTCACCATCGGCACCATCGTCGCCTTTGGAGCGTACATGTCCAGCCTGTACAGCGCACTATCGAGCCTGACCAATGCGCCGGTGGATTTTGCCACTTCGGTGGTCAGTTTCGAGCGTGTATTCGAGGTGATCGACCTGCCGCACGACATCCAGGAAAAGCCTGAGGCGATCGAATTAAAGGACGCACGCGGTGAGCTGGTGTTCGACGATGTTACTTTCCGCTACAACGTAGACAGTAAAGCCCTGCTGAGCGATGTGAAGCGCTATGGGCGCATGGATGATGTCGCTGCTGTGCTTTCGGGGGGTCCCCAAGAGCCCAAGGGCAAAGATACAAAACCGGTTCCAGCTCTTAATGGAACCGATGAGGAAGAGGTGGGTCGCAACCAGGCACGCTTGAACGCCCTGGAGCAGGTCAGCTTTACCGCCCAACCCGGGCAGCTGGTGGCGTTGGTGGGTCCGAGCGGGGCGGGTAAAACCACGCTGACTTACCTGATCCCGCGCTTATACGACCCGACCGATGGGCGCATCCTGCTGGACGGTCATGACCTGAGGGATGTGACGCTCGATTCGCTTTCGTCCCAAATCGGCATGGTGACCCAGGAAACGCACCTGTTCCACGATACCATCCGCACCAACTTGCTGTATGCCAGGCTGGACGCCTCGCAATCTGAGCTGGAGGCAGCCGCTCGTGCAGCTAATATCCACGATTTCGTGGTCAGCCTGCCAAACGGGTATGACACAATCGTGGGCGAACGCGGCTACCGCCTGAGTGGCGGCGAGAAGCAGCGGGTGGCGCTGGCGCGGGTGATCCTGAAGAACCCGCGCATTCTGGTGCTGGATGAAGCTACCAGCAACCTGGACAGCGAATCGGAGCTGCTCATCCAGGATGCTCTCAAACGCGTGATGGCGGGGCGCACCAGTATCGTGATTGCCCACCGCCTGAGCACCATCCTGGCGGCAGATGTGATCCTGGTGTTTGACCGCGGTACGATCGTAGAGCGCGGCACGCATCGCGAGCTGCTGGCACGGGCAGGGCTGTACTCCCAGCTGTATGAAACCCAATTCAGTCGTGAAAGGGCGCTGGCATGAACGTGTATTTCGCCTGCTCGATTACCGGAGGCCGCCAGGATGAGCTGGTCTACCAGAAATTGGTGGCAGTGCTCCAGACGCATGGACACGTAGTGCCAACCGCATTACTGGCAAGCCCGGAAGTTATGCCATTGGAGGCTGTGGTTCTGCCAGAGGACGTCTACGCCCGTGATGTGCGCTGGATCAGCGAGTGCGATTTTCTATTGGCGGAGGTCAGCACTCCTTCTCACGGGGTGGGGTACGAGATCGGTTATGCCCTTTCGCTGGGGAAGAGGGTACTGTGCCTTTACCGCAAGGGTCGCAAGGTATCCAAGATGATCCTTGGCAACCCCCACTCGAAGCTCGCCGTCCATAGCTATGACGACCCCGAGCAAGCGGTCCAGCTGCTCACAGAGTATCTGCAAAATAGTACCGAACCCGAGGCCGGATGAGAAAGGGTGTCCTGGCGGGGATTGGCGCTTACACACTGTGGGGACTTTTCCCCATCTATTGGAGGCTGCTCGAGCAGGTCCCAGCCATTGAAATCCTGGCTCATCGTATCGTTTGGGCGTTTGGGTTCGTGGCCTTGCTTTTAATCGTAAAGAGGGACTGGCACTGGACAAAGGAAGTTCTACACAACCGCCGGACGCTGTTGATCTACACCCTGGCGGCAGTGCTGCTCTCGATCAACTGGTTTACTTATATCTGGGCAGTTAATGCTGGCTACGTAGTCGAGGCTTCGCTGGGATATTTCATCAATCCGCTGGTAAACTTCATGCTTGGGGTGATCTTCTTCGGAGAAAAGCTGCGCGGCGGTCAGGTGGCGGCGGTGCTCCTGGCAGTGTTGGGGGTGGTCTACCTGACGGTCAGCTATGGCTCGCTGCCGTGGATCGCTTTGGTGTTAGCCTTCTCCTTTGGCGCCTACGGGCTGATCAAGAAGACGGCCTCGTTGGAATCAATGCACGGTTTCAGCCTGGAAACCGCCGTCCTGTTCCTGCCCGCCCTGGCATTTTTGTTCTATCGCGGCGCCAATGGGGTGGGAGCCTTCATGCACCAGGACGCCTCAACCACCCTGCTGCTAATCCTGGCAGGTCCGGTGACGTCGATCCCTCTGCTGCTGTTCGGGTTTGCCGCCCGCACGATCCCGCTTTCCATGCTCGGGTTTATCCAATATATCACCCCCACCCTGCAGTTCATCTTGGGGGTATTTGTTTATAATGAACCCTTCCCGCTCTCCAGGATGGTGGGGTTTTGCATGATCTGGCTGGCTTTGATCTTATATTCTATTGAAGGGGTGCGCTTCAACCGCAGGCAGAAAGCAGACCTAACCCTGGTCGAACCGTTGTAACAGGTCCCACGCCAGGCCGTGCACCCGTTCCAACGCCGGCAGCTGCAGTTTGTCGGGGGTATCCGTCAGGCGGTGCCATTCTGGCATGACCGTGGATCCCTCCAGGTGGGCAATAAAACACACTGCCTTGAAACCATGCTTTAGAAGGATGCTGCATTCAGTGGATGCCCCCACCAGCGGCGTTTGGACGGGGTGAAGGTCGTACACCTGCCCGACCTGGTTGACCAGTGTTTCAACTTCCTGCGGGATGGTGAGCCGGCTGATATTCCCCTCTTCCCGCACGTAGCTTATCCGGTCGCCAATCCCTACCATTTCAAAATCGACGAACAAGGCTTCTTTTAGATCACTCCCATATTGCTCAATCAGTGTCAGGGTCCCACCCGCGTTGGTTTCTTCACAGCCGGTGAAAGCCAGCCATACTTCGGTGTTTTGCAGAGGTTGCCCCGCGAGGCGTTCAGCCAATCCCAGCACCGTGCCCACTGAGGCTGCATTATCGTTCGCCCCGGGCGAATACCGTCCCAGGTCGGCGGTGACACCGGTGAACCATCCCAGGAAGTGAAAGCCTGCCAGGATTAATCCAAGCAATCCAAATATGGGCCAATGGGTGAGGGCGGCTAGGATGTAGATGGGAATCGCCAGGAAAATGCCGAAAGTGGCGGTGATGGAGATGGGGACGAAGATACGCACGAGGAAGTCGGTGGCGAACCAGAACACCGCCCGGTGGCTGTCCAGGTGCGCCATCAAGACCAGCCGGTGCTGAGCTTCTCCAGCGGGCGGGATCTTGGCAATCACGTTCTGACTGGCAGCATGCGGCAGCGAGCGGCTGAGGGGATACTCCCTCAGTGTGAACCGGCTCCACGCCATGTAACCGCTGAAGCCAAAGGCGAGCACGGCAATCACGGTTGCGGGCAGCTCACCGATGGGTTTGCGCAGCAGCCAAAAGGCGGCGTGCCCAACTAATGCCAGGCCGAATACCAGGGCGAAGAACAACCATAAGGAGCGCTCGCCTGAAAACGGCTGCTGTTGAACGTTATTGGCCCCCATGGATTTTAGCTGTGCCTGTACGTAGTCGGCAGCCTGTTTCTCAGCCAGGGTGGCTGAACCGCGCGCCGTCCTGGCAAGCAGCTGGGCATGGGCGAGGGCACGTTGGGCAAAATTTGGGTGGATGTTCGAGTCTATACTCATAGGGTTGGTTTTTTCGATTACTGAATGGCGCTTCCCTCAGGCTGCGTTTCAATGATTATTTCAAGGCTTGAGCTCCATCATCGCCCCAGCGCTGTTGCCTTGCACTTCGGGGAAATAGGCCATCCAGGCACGCGCGGGCAGCAGGTGGTACTCACCAGCCTGTAAAATGCTGATCGTATAGGTCAGATCATAAGTCCCAGCCGGAAGGTAAGCTGCCGTCCAGCTGATGTGGTCATCATAGATGCGGGCGGGGTCAAACAGCCACCAGCCCCAGCCCTGGCTGTACGGGTCACGCGGGTCATACAATGGTGCCGGCGCACCATTTGGGCCAAGCTGCGAAGTTTTAAGCTGGGTGTTGAGGATTTCTGCCCCCGCGGGCAGGTAATCTTCCAGCACGAAATGGTAGGCATCATTGGGCAGGACCACCGTCAGGCGCACCGTCAGTGTGTCACCCACCTGGGTGGTGCTCACCGGGACCGCCGTTTTCAGGTCTGACCCAGGGATGTAATATGCCCGGCTGACGCTGATCCCCCGGTCGAGCGGGGCGGCGTCTTCCACGGGGCGCGACACATTAAGCGCCGCGGTGTAATACAGCCGCCCTGTGCCAGCGTCGCGCTGGATTACTAATGCGTTGGGGTCATGCGGGTACAGGCTGCTGATCGGCAGGCTGGTGAGAACCGGGTTGAGCTGGGTCTCACCTCCGGCCTCACCGCTGGCGATGGGTGTGCCGTTCAAGCTGGCACTGAAAGCATAGTTGCTGCCCAGCTCGCCTGTGCCTTTCATCACTTCATCCATGGAGAGCAGGATCCAGGTGTTCTCATAGCTGGAGCTCCAGCACCCGTTGGGCTGGCGGTTCGACATCAGGTAGTTCACCGCATCGGGGATCAGCGTGGAAGCCGGCTCGAGCTGCGCCAGCGCATAGACCACGATGGCGGTATTGGAGAGAGTGGTTGTCATGTTGCGCCAGTCGGGGTTGGTGGTTTCCCAGTGCACCCCGCTTGCCGACCGCACGGCGGTGGCTTGCAGGTCCGAGACCAGTGTGGGTACCTGCGGGCTGCTCGAGGATAACAAATCGAGCGATAACGCCAGCAGGGCTTTCGCCCACGGGCTGAGCTGGTCGCGCACCTGGTACAGCTGGTTGGTGCTAACCTGGTCACCCGCCCCTGCCTGCTTGAGGGCGTAATTTTCAAATGCCAGTCGGTCCAGCATCCATGCTTCGGTGGTCGAGGTGGGAGTGATCAAGGATGAAGATAGATAGCTTATGGCGTTGTTGATCGCAGCTTCCGGCACGCTAATGCTCGCATCTCTCGTAGTAACCAGCCCGATGAGTACATAGGCACTGATATAGGCATCACTCTCGCCGGCTTTGCACCAGCCCCAGCCTCCATCAGCATTCTGCAGGGTGAGCAGCTGGTTGAGACCCTGGCTGAGGGTGCGGTCCAGGCGGGCCTTTCAAGTCGGGTGATTCGATACCGAAGGTTTGCAGGGTGGTGAATGTTACCAGGTTGGGTAGGAAGCTGGATAATATCGGCTCGGTACAGCTGGATGGATAAACTTCGAGCGCCTCCAGGCTGTCCAGCATGGCTGCCGCCAGCGACGGATCGAGCTCAACGCTGAGCGCACCGCTGCTGGCATCGAAAGTTACCGGCAGGCTCACCAGCTCCAGGCGCTGGCTGCCATCCGGCAGAGTGCCTGAGGTGGCAAAGGTCTGCGGAGCAGTGTAGCGCAGCACTGGCAGCGCTCCCTTGGAGACGAGCACAGCATCTTGTAAGCTGCCTGCCTGAACGGAGAAACGCAGTGAGGTGCTGGGCACATCCTCTGCCGTACCCCACCATTCCAGGCGGGTGCGCCCATAGGCTGGCACGCTTACCGGCTGAGTCATCAGGTTCAGGTCGTCCAGCTCAAAGCCGGTTGCCTGCAGCGTGGCGCTCCCTTGCAGCGCATTGGCGGTGTTGTTCTGCACCACGGCTGCCAGCAGGGCATGGTCACCTGCCACCAGGAAACGCGGCGTCACCGGGCGGATTAGCAGGTCAGATGTGGTGACCACCTCGAGCTGTGTCTCTCCCACCAGGGTATCCCTGGTCAGGCCGCGTACCAGCACCTGCCAGGTGGTCAGGCTGTCGGGAAGGTTCATGTTGACGGCCGCCTCTCCATTGGCGTCGGTCACTATTTGAGCATCCCAATACGCCGTATCGGGGAAATTCTCCCGCGTGACTGAAGCAGGCGACTCCCCACCACCACCTCCCATACCTCCGGGCAAGTAGCGCAAGCGCTGACCGGACGCCGCCAGGCTGAGACCCGTATTCACGTTGAGCGCTTGTGTCCCATAGAAAGCGGCGTAAATATCCTTGGCATTGGGTTCTGCCAGGCTGAGCACTGCCAGGTCCACCACGGAGAGGGAGAATTCTCCTTCCACCGGAGCGCCACTGGCATCGGTGATTCGCATATTAAATCTGACTGGCTCGCCCGGACCAGTACGCTCGGGGGTGCTCGTTAGGGTCACATCCAGGTATTCAAACGATGGGTCGACTGGCAGGGTCACGTATCCCTGGCGGAAGTCAGGGTTGCCCTGGTCGTCCTGACCGAGCAAGGTGACCGCCATATATACATTTGGTGCCTCTTCCTTGCTGAGAGCGATTGGGATGGTGCTGCCGCCGGGCTCGAGGTTCAAGATCTGGTGCTGCATCACCGTTCTGCGCTCGATGGTCAGCAAGCCTAATGCGGTGCTGTTGAATGGGTTGGGCACGAACACCTGGGCGGTATCACCCGGAGAATAGGAATCCTTATCCGCCACCAGGCGCAGGCGCTGGTTGGGCAGGGATGGCCACACGCCCTGCCCCGCTCCACCCACCCAGATGATCACCTGGGTCAGCGTGCCGTCACCTGAGACGTCCAGCTGGTAGGTGCCGGCCTCGGGGGGAGTGAATTCCAGGCGACCCGTGCCGTCTGCAGTCGTTGTGAGAGTGGTGCTGGCGATGAGGGTGTATTCTGGCTCATAGGTGGGTGTCATGTAGCCCATCGTGTCGGGAGTGGGGTCATGCCGCACCCATTCCACGCGCTGGAACTGGGCGGATAGATTGTGCTGCCCAGCCGGTTTACCATCCCAATCTGCCACCAGGACGGAGAAACCCGCCTTTGATTTAGCCTGGTATGACCAGGCATCCGGGTGCACCCCAATATAGTAAGCAGCAGGGTTTATGTAGATGGAGCTGCGCGCACTCACCGGGAGGTTGGTCTCATCGGTCAGGGTGACTTCGAGGTTATACTGCTGCCGGCCGGATTTTGCCGGTGCGGGGATCGTTATGGACGCCAGGCCATTGGCATCCGTCCTGGCATCCCCCTCCGTCACCTGTTCACCCAGCCCAGAGGAACCAAAGTTGTAGTTATAAGCGTTCAGCCAGCTGGTATCCACCGGACCAACCTGGTAATTGGGGATATCGAAATAAGCCGTCTGGCGGTAAAGCACCCAATGCACCGGCAGGTTGCCTGCGGGGGCATCGTAGAAGTAGCGCGCATTCACCTGGGCGGCCAAAGCCGTCCCACTGATTACATCGGTGGATTGGAAACTCACCTGCAGGTTGATCTCCGGTTTGCGATAGTCGGCAACCTTGAACCCGGTGTAAAACGTATATTCCTTGTCGCGGAACCAATAGTCGCCGGGGAGGCTGTCAATCGGCAGAGTGAACTCACTCTGTGCGGTCCCATACGCTGATAAAGGCAAGTCAAAGCTCGCCAGAGCATCCCCTGCCGGACCGTTGAGTTCCAGGTGATAGGAGCTTAGATCCGGCAGCGTGTAATGCTCGTTGGAGGCCTGCCGCGCCACCACGCGGAAATACACCGTGTCTCCGGGGCGGTAGATCGGGCGGTCGGTGTAGAGATAGCCCAGGATGTCGGGCGGAAATGGTACTGAGGTGATGTTAAAGCTGTAGGGATTGATCCCGTCATCCCAATTTAACAGGGCAAACCCAAAATTATTTGCCTCCAGGTCACCCAGAATGACAAATGTGCTGTTATACGTTTCCGTATACGGTGCAAGGGCTCCCTGGAACACCCCGTTCAGGTCGGTCGTTCCAGCAGTCATCACACGCCCCGCCTGCACATAAACGGTGACTGGCAGGTCTGCAGCCGGAGTATTCGTGTCCATGTCAACCGCCCAGACGAAGGCTTCGCTTGGGCTCATCTTCAAGGTTGCCTGGTAGTGGCTGACGGCGAGGATGATCGTGTCGGTATAACCCGAGTTTTCAGGCAGGTTCAGCCGCATGAAATACAGCCCGGGGCTGCGGGGTTGCCCATCCGGAGCGACCGGGATGGTGACGGTGGTGGATTGGTTGGGCGGTACCACCGGGTGGAAGGTCCATGATTCAGCATCCGTGGGGATGAAGCTTTGGCGGTACTCAAATCCATTCATGCCGGTCATTTGCACAAAGGCATCGATTGTTAGACTACCCACCGTGATGGGGATGGCAGACAGGTTGGTGACCTGGGCCAGGATGCCATTATCCTTCGTGGTGAGGAAGGTTGTGTCGGAGTTATACGGGAATTGCACCGAGCCGCGCAGCGGTTCGGTGCGAAAATGCAGGGTGTATACCTGCCCCAGCTGACTGTCCCAATAGTCAGCCAGGTCAGGTGAGACGGTAAGGGTATAGTCTTTCTCGGGGTCGAACGTGCCGTAAAAGTACAGCGCCATCTGACCTTCATCAAACCAGGCACCCGTGTTGGCGACGGAGGGAGTAAAGGTGACGTAGTCAGCGATGGTGTCGGGATTCACGTAGGTCGTGAGGTACAACGCCAATCCATCATTAATTGACCAGGTTCCTCCTTCGGCAGGCACACTGCTGGTGATGGATAGGTCTGAGACGGTGCGCCAGGTCTGGCGGACCGGTATACCCAGTGGTGTGCCGCCCAGGGCGGCAGCCTTTTCACCCAACACGATGGAATAGGAGCTGTCCCGCTGCAGCAGGGCAGTGGGTGTGAAAACAAAGGTGGTGAAATTTTCGTTCCAGCCCGATTGCCCATTTACTGTATTCCCATCGCTGGTCTCCAGCGAGAAATTAGCCTCCACGCTGGCAGCATCCATGGAATAACTGAAATCCAGCTTCACGCTTGCATCCAGGCGCACGTAGTTGCTCTCGGATGGTTCGGCAGACACCAGCCGCGGCAGCACCGTGTCGAACGACCAACCTGCAGCCGAATCCATCGGCGCGCCCGATGTGCTGGTCAGATCCTTGTTGATGCTCACCGAGTAATGCTCTCCGCCTGCCATTCCCGGCGCGGGGTAAAAGATATAAGTGCTGGTGTTAACCCATTCACCCTTCCCCTGCGCGGTTGGGGTGAGGCTAAAACCGGCGGGCAGGCTGGCAGGGTCGGCACCTAACGCGACCACCGGCTGGTTGAAGGCTGCCACCACTGCCGAGGTGGGGTCCACGTCGGTGCTGTCGGCTGCCGGCAGGCTTTGCACCAGGTTCAGGAATGCGCTGGTGGTGTACGTCAGGCTGACCGGTTGGAGCAGCGCCATGCCTTTGGCGGATTGGGCTTTGGTGTCGATGTTGATCACCTGCGATGTGCCCGGCAGCAGGGGTTTATCCGGCTTGAAGGTGACCGTAGAGTCATCCTTCCAGCTGAAGCTGCCAGAGAGCGTGGGCTCACCGCTGACAGCTGTCTCGACCGACGTGCGTTGCATGGGTTGGTTGAAATAGAATGTGATTGGGTTTTCGAGGGTGATCTGCGCACCTGGGAGTGGGTCGGTTTCCACCAGCGCAGGTGGCAGGGTTTGTGGCATCTGCGTCGGTGTGGCGGTGGTAAGCTTGGCACCCGTGGTGGGGGTAGCTATTGCTGGTGAAGATTTCGTGGGCGATGCTTTAGTGCAGCCGACAAGGGACAAAACCAGGCTGATCAGGATAAGTACGGAAATGATGCTGAATAAAGCGGATGGCTTGCGGCGCAGTCCGGGTGAGGAATGGGAGGAGCGCATAGGTTTCTCTCCTTGGAAGGGGATGGACCTTCCCGAATGTAAACGGATTATATCGTCAAATCAAGACGCTGTTCTCCCATTAAGACGCTGTTGAACCGCTTTTTGTTCATCTCAAACCTTGTTCCAGGTCTGCCAGGATGTCCGGCAGGTTCTCGATGCCCACCGACAGGCGTACCAATCCATCGGTGATGCCCTGGTTCAAGCGGTCTTCCCGGGGTACCGGTCCATGGGTCATACTGGCGGGGTGCTCGATCAGCGTGTCCACCATTCCCAGCGAAACTGCCAACGTCGCCAGCCGCACCCGCTCCATCAGCCGGATACCCGCCTGCATCCCCCCCTTGAGCTCGAAGGACAGCATCCCCCCGTAGGCAGACATTTGACGGGCCGCCGCCGCGTAACCGGGGTCAGCTGGCAAGCCCGGGTAGTGCACTTCAGCCACAGCAGGGTGGGCGGCGAGGAACTGTGCCACCTGCATGGCATTCTCACAGTGGCGCTGCATGCGCAGCTCGAAGGTCTTGAGTCCCAGGTTCGCCAGCCAGGTGTCGAATGGGCTCGGGATGCCTCCCAATACCTTCACGAAGGGATACAGCGTTTTGTGGATGTAGTCTGGGTGGCTACTGACCACGACACCACCGGTGAGGGCACCATGCCCCGACAGGAACTTGGTGGTGGAGTGCATCACGCTATCGGCACCCAGGCTGAGCGGTCGCTGGCAGTAGGGTGTGGCGAAGGTGTTATCCACCGCCAGCCAGGCACCGTGACGGTGCGCCAGCTCGGCGACGGCTTTCAAATCAACCACTGCCATGGTGGGGTTGGCGGGGGTCTCGGCGTAGGCTAATTTTGCTTTGGGGTGAGCTGAAAAGGCTGCCTCCCAACCAGCCAGGCTGATATTGCGCACCCAGGCAACCTGGATCCCCAGGGTCGGAGCAATTTCCTTCAGGAAGGTGAACGTGGCGCTGTACACCGCTTCCTGCGCCACGATTGTATCGCCGCTTTTTAGCAGCGAGAACAGCACTGCCGTAATCGCCGCCATCCCCGAGCTGAACATCTGCCCCGCCACCAAAGCAGCCGGGTCGGTATCAGGCTGGAGGCGGATCAGGTCGAGCCCCTCCAGCGTGCCTATTTTCAACGCCAGCTGGTCCAGGTTGGGGTTGCCCAGGCGGGTGTAGTAGTAGCCTGGATCGGTCCGGGCAACGATCCCCGCGCCGGTGGCGACGTCGGGAAAATTGAACGTGGACGTCTGGTAGATCGGCGTTACGTGGCTGTGGTGGGGGTTTTCATCTTCCCCGATGTGGGTAACCAGGGTGCTGATGCTGTGGTTGGGTGAAAACTGGTACATATATTGCTCCTCCTGAGGATATGGAACCGGTTGAGGTGATTATACGTCTAAAAGGATACCAGCTAAATCGGACTGGTGATACTCATCCAATTCTTAGCAAAATAGTCTCATTTGTGCCAATGCACGTGAGACTCTCTGGTAAAATCGACCTATGACTTCAAACACCGGCACTCAAGCCCATCCCCGCATGGCTCACGCTCCAACCAGCGCTGCAAAAGCCAGCTCTCTCAGCCAGGCGATCCTGGCGCTTATCATTGGCTTTGTTCTGCTGGCAGTGATGGTTGCATTGCTTCCTAGTATGTATGCCCGTATGTATGCTGGTCGCATCTTCCCGGGCGTAGCGGTGGGAGGGGTAAACCTTTCCGGTATGAGCACCGAGCAGGCCGTCGTACTGATTGCCGAGCGACTGGACTACCCTAAAAGAGGGAAGATCGTCTTCCAGGAAGGCACCCAGCTGTGGACAGCCACCCCCTCCGAACTGGGTCTGACCCTCGACACCCAGACGACCGCCCTGGCGGCTTTTAACCTGGGTCGGACCGGCAGCCTGGCTGCCCGCATGTCCGACCAGTGGCGCGCCTGGTCCGGCGGCGTCGAGCTGGCGCCCTGGTTCGTCCTCGATAAACGCATCGCACAAAACTACCTCCAGGTGATCGCCAGTCAGGTTGACCGGCCGATCATCGAAGCCACCCTGGGAATCAGCGGGGTGGAGGTGGTGGTCAATTCGGGGCAGGTGGGTCGCAGCCTTGACGTAGCTGCTGCCCTTTCCAGCCTGGATACCCAGCTGAAGACACTGACGGATGGGCTCATCCTGCTGGTGGTGAACGAGACGCCTCCTGTGATCCTGGATGCAACCGCCCAGGCAGAGCTGGCACGCCAGATCTTATCTGCGCCGCTTAACCTCAGGCTCCCCAATGCTGAGCCGGGAGACGCAGGACCGTGGTCTTTTGAGCAGGCTGCGCTGGTGCAGATGCTGACCATTAATCGGGTCAAGACCGACAGTGGCGAGAGCTACCAGGTGGGTCTCAGCCCGGATGCAATCAGGACTTTCCTGATGAATATAGCCCCTCCGCTCAGCCGCGATCCACAGAATGCACGTTTCATCTTTAACGATGAAACCCGCAAATTGGAAGTGATCCAATCCGCGGTCATCGGGCGTTCGCTGGACGTGGACGCCAGCCTGGCGCAGATCAACCAGCAGCTGCTGGCGGGTCAGCACAATATCGACCTGGTGATGCAGACCACCAGCCCGGCAGTGACGAACGAATCCACCGCTGAGAGCCTGGGGATCACCGAGCTGACCAGCGAATATACGTCTTATTTTTACGGCTCGGATGCAGCTCGCATCCAGAATATCTCCACGGCGGCCTCCCGCTTCCACGGATTGCTGATACCGCCTGGTGCAACCCTCTCCATGGCAGATGTGCTGGGTGACGTGAGCCTGGACACGGGTTACGCCGAAGCGCTGATCATCTTCGGTGACCGTACCATCAAGGGCGTTGGTGGCGGGGTATGCCAGGTGAGCACCACCTTATTCCGCACCGCCTTCTTCGGAGGCTACCAGATCGACGAGCGTTGGTCGCATGCCTACCGAGTGAAGTATTACGAGCAGACCGCCAGTGGTGGGCATGATGAAAACCTGGCTGGTTTGGATGCCACTGTGTTCGCCCCCCAGGTGGATTTCCGCTTCACCAACGACAGCCCTTATTGGCTGCTGATGGAAACATACCCAGGTCAGCACTCGCTCACCTGGAAGTTCTACTCCACCTCCGACGGGCGAACTGTGGACTGGCAGACCACCGGCCTGGAGAACGTTATCGAGCCGCCAGACCCGCTGTATGAAGAGAACCCCGACCTGTCCAAGGACGAGATCAAGCAGGTGGACTGGGCTGTGGCGGGCGCGGACGTATCCATCACGCGCACCGTTAGCCGCGACGGGTCTATCATCCACGACGATATCTTCTCCACCCATTATCTGCCCTGGCAGGCGAAGTTCCAATACGGCCCCGGGACGGAAGTGCCTACCCCCGAGCCCACCCCCAACCCCAATTAAGCACACTGTCATTGGACCTGTCCCCCTTGTTCTTGAGGAGGAGAATCCCCCCTGTTTTTGGGGAGAAAAGTGATCTTTGCCCGCCTGTCCCGAGCGTAGCGAGTGGAAAGCTATCTTCAAGAGGCTATACTATTCAATTTACATTACGAATGCCATTTGAATTAACCTGGGAGTTTGATATTGGCGCTCCATGTTTCTCTCGGGACATACGCTCCTGTAGGGGCTGGTCGCGACCAGCCCCTACAGCACACCCTCGATTCTGTCTTACCGAGGTCGTTCTCTGCCTGATGCAATCTTCATTTGCCTCAATAAATCATTAATCAGTTTTTGTGAGTCTAAGGCTTTCCCCGATAATTTCCGCGAGAGCCCTCCAACTTTTAGGGTAGAATATTCCATTGAAAAGGAATATTTCCGCCTCCACTGTGTGCCTGAAGCCTCGATTTTACCCAGGCATTGCAAGCATTGGCTAGCCGAGATAGACCTTGTTGACACGAGAATATAATCGATAACATTTGGAGGAATTATGGTCAGTCAAGAGCTGCTCGAGATTTTGCGCTGCCCGAACTGCGTGCGGGAAAAAGAAGGCTTGTTAGATTATTACAAGGATTCCTGGCTGATCTGCCATGACTGCGATCGCAAGTACCCGATCCGTGATGATATCCCGGTGATGCTGATCGATGAGGGCGACAAGTGGATCAGCACCAGGCGGGAGGACCTGCCCGTACCCCCACCGGATAAATAATCGCCCAGAACCAGATGGATGTTGTCAAATATCGGTTATAGGGTTACGTATGGAAAGTCATCTGAATTTCCTGGATGAGTTGGGCTGCGGGGATGATCAGCGCGCCGAGGCAGCCTTATCCCACCTGGCGGTGTGGGGACCAGACGCCGTGGAGCCACTGCGGGAGCGTTTTTCCAGCCCTGATGCCGAAGTGCGCTGGTGGGCAGTGCGGGGGCTGGCTGAAATCAATGATGAACGTGTGCCGGTGATTTTGTTGAGCGCACTTTCCGACCCTGATCAAGCCGTGCGATGGTGTGCCGGTTTGGCACTAAGGACTCATCCATCCGAGCAATCCGCACCGGCGTTGCTGAAACTGTTATCAGACGAGGATGGTCTCACCCGGCGCCTGGCAGGTGATGCGCTGGTGGCGATCGGCGCTCAGGTTGTACCCGAGCTGTTGGATGCCTTGGAGAAGGGCGAGCATCTCACTCGCCTGGAAGCGGTGCGCGCGCTATCAAAAATCGGTGACCAGCGCTCCATCACGGCATTATTCGAATGCCTGGATGACAGCTCAGCCCTGGTCGAGTATTGGGCTGGCGAGGGGCTGGAGAAAATGGGGGTGGGGATGGTGTTTTACAAGCCGGAATAAATCATCGGTTGATCGCCCACACCAGCCAGATGCCGATCATTGCCAGTCCAATCAAGAAGCGCACCACGAAAGATGCACTCCACCCGATCGCCAGGCCGCGTAAAGACGCAAAGGATTTTTTAACATCTCGCAAGCGCAGATATTCCAGTACCCACACCACCAAAGGCGCGGCGATCAGTCCCCCAAATGGGGGGAAGAAGATCGTTCCCAGGATACCCGCCAGCATCCCCAACCCAATCGATAACCAGGAGGCACCTCCCTTGCGTGCCCCAGCGCCCATCAACACGTTATCAATCGTGGCTCCGGTGATCATCAGCACCGTGAGCACTCCGAAGGACACCCAGCCCAGGGTTGTGAAACCGGTGACCACCCCATACCCCAGGGTAGCCAGCCAGATCACGGTGATTCCCGGGAAGATCGGTACGAATAGCCCGAACAACCCTACCAACATGATGATCAAGGTGATGACGAATATCGCGTCAGACAGCCACAGGGGCAAGCCTACTCCTTTATTTGCTGCATTACTCTTCCGGGCGGATCACGTCGATCCCACCCATCCACGGGCGCAGCACCGGTGGGACGACCACGCTGCCGTCCGCCTGTTGGAAGTTCTCCAGCACGGCGATCAAGGTGCGCGGCATGCCCAGCCCCGAGCCGTTGAGGGTATGCACCAGGCGTAGCTTACCGCCGTCCGTGGGGCGGTATTTGATATTGGCGCGCCGCGCCTGGAAATCGCCCACGTTCGAGACCGATGATACCTCCAACCACTCCTTTACACCGGGAGCCCACACCTCGACGTCATAAGTCATACGGGCGTTAAAGCCCAAATCGCCGGTGCACTGCAGCTTCACCCGGTAGGTTAAACCCAGCTCAGCGCAGGTCTGTTCTGCATCAGCGCACATCTTCTCATGCATTTGTTCTGATTCCTCCGGCTTGCAGAAGATGTACATCTCCACCTTATCGAACTGGTGGCCGCGCTTGATCCCGCGCACATCCCTCCCGGCACTGATCTTCTCCCGCCTGAAACAGGGCGTATAAGCCGTATAGTAGAGAGGTAAGCTGGCTTCCTCCAACACGTCGTCGATGTGCAGTCCGGTAAGGGGTACTTCTGCCGTGGGCACCATCCAGAGGTCGTCCTCCACGTCGTGGTACAGGTTATCCTTGAATTTGGGCAGCTGCCCCGCGCTGAACATGGTCCGTTCCTTGACCATGAAGGGAGTGTACTTCTCGGTGTATCCCTGGCGGATGTGCAGGTCGAGCATCCAGGCGATCAAAGCGCGCTGCAGGCGGGCACCTGCCCCGCTGAGCACGTAAAAGCGCGATCCGGTGATCTTGACCCCCCGTTCGAAATCCAGGATGCCGAGTGCGGGTCCCAGGTCCCAGTGGGCTTTGGGCTCGAAGTCGTACTCCGCTATCTCTCCCACCCCGCGCAGCACTACGTTTTCGCTGTCGTCTTTCCCGTAAGGTGTGCGTGCGTCTGTGAGGTTCGGGATGCCTGCCAGGATATTATTTAGCTCCTCCTCGGTCTTGCGCAGGTTTTCGTCGAGCTGGCTGATGCGCTCACCTACGCTGCGCATGGCTTCGATCTTCGCCTGGCGCTCGGCGGCATCTTTGGCTTTGCTGATCTCTTTGGATACTGCGTTGCGCTCTGCTTTGAGACTCTCCGCCTCCTGGATGGTCTGGCGGCGCTGCCGGTCTAGCTCCAGTACCTGGTCGACGGGGGCGGCCTCCATCTGTCGGTCTGCCAGGGCTTTGCGCACCACCTCGGGTTGTTCACGGATGATATTGATGTCTAACATAGCTGCACCTCCATTATTGAATAAAAAAACCCCCTCTCCAGCAGGACGAGGGGGCTCCCGTGGTGCCACCTGCAGTTTGCCAACCCGTCCGCTACCCGTGAGTGGGGAGACGAAGCCAGCCTCAACCCTGCGCTAACGGGCAGCCCCGGCTCCTTTATCTTGGAAGAACTCCAAATCTGCGGGAGCGATTGGACCGTGGGTAAGTCCGGCGGAGTGGATTTCACCTGTTTTACCTGCCGCTTCGCACCACCCGGTGGCTCTCTGGTTGGAACACAGGTTACTCGTTTCCGCGCTGGTCTTTTTTATATCGGTTAGAGAGGATTATACATGAGGCTGTAGGCGTGTCAAGAGAGTGGCTGTAGGGTTAGTGCAATATTTATTAACGGCACAACGCGTTACCCAGCCTCAACTGCTGCCACTTCCGGGCTCACCAGCGAATAGTAAATATTTCGCCCGCGCTTCTCGCCCTTGATCAAATTGGCCTCTTTCAGCACCCGCAGGTGGTGCGATGTAGTGGATTGGGCACTGCCCAGGAACTCCACCAGCTCGTCCACGGTGAACTCACTCTTGGCAAGCAGCTTGACGATCTTGACCCGCGTCTCGTCCGCCAGCCCGTTGAACATTTGGGCAATATCCACCACCTGCTGCTCATCCATCCCGTCCACGTTGGCAAAGCCGGTAATCGCCTGGCAGCAGATCTGCCCGGGGGCGAAATCTTCAGCTGTTGCCGGGATGATCTGGATCAGCCTGGGCTTTGATCCTTCATCCGGGCAGCCAACCTTCAGTACAGCCGGTGATGCGCCAGTCTCGAGCACAGTGCGCGTCAGGTTGAGCAGGAACTCCTGCTGGGCCTCCGGCGGCAGCTGTTCGAACAGCTTTTCCACGAACGCCAGCCGTTCGTCCGGTTGAGTATTTTCCATTGCCTTATCCAACAGCTGAGCGATCAGAGTGGAGGTGATGTTATCCATGGGTTTATCCTTATACAACCTATCCAAAATTATCAATACGAACAATGAATATCATATCAGAAAGTGGATGGAATGTCAAGGAAATGGTAAATGCATCGAGTTTATTAGATTAATATGACATTCTTCCTCTTGACTTATCGAAAATAATGGATATAATTATATTGTGTCGTTGCGAGGGAGCATCGTTTGCGACCGAAGCAATCTTCAACCAACAATAGTACGATCGAGCATTTGTTTATAAAATAACATACTTTTAAATAGATAAAACCTTAAAGGAGTGAAGACCATGTCAGAAACAAATGTAGAAGGTAAACCCACCGATATCCGCACCACCGTACGCCAGCATTACGGAGACGCTGCCGCCAGCTTCCAGCCTAAGAGCTCGTCCAGTTGTTGCGGCTCGAATGATTCGGTTGATCTGACCGCCAGCAAGCTCTATCCCCTCTCCGAGCTCGATACCCTGCCTGAAGAAGTAACCGGGCTCTCCATGGGCTGCGGTGACCCGATCACCCTGGCCTCGCTCAAACCCGGGCAGACCGTGCTCGACCTCGGTTCAGGCGGTGGCATCGACTGCTTCATGGCTGCCAAAAAGGTCGGCGAGACCGGGCATGTGATTGGCGTGGATATGACCGCCGAGATGCTCGAGAAAGCACGCGCGAACCAGGTCAGGCTGGGCTTCAAGAACGTCGAATTCCGACTGGGCGAGATCGAGCACCTGCCGGTGGCGGATAATACCGTGGACGTGATCATCTCCAACTGCGTGGTCAACCTCTCACCCGATAAGCCGCAGGTATTCGATGAGGCCTTCCGCGTGTTGAGATCCGGCGGCAGGCTGGCCCTCAGCGATATCGTTACCGACGGTCCCCTGCCCCAGGAAGTCAAGGACAGCCTGAGCGCCTGGGCGGGCTGCGTGGCGGGAGCACTGGATGTGAAGGATTACATTACTGACCTTGAAGCCGCTGGCTTCAGGAATATCGAGCTCACTCCCACCTACTTCGACCAGGAAGAGATCGACGAGTATGTGAAGCAGGCGAAATCAGAATCGTGCTGCGAGCCAGGTACGCGCCTGGTGATGAGTGATGGCGTCCAGGTCAAGGTGGTCGATCTCAAGGAACCGCTCGACCTGGGTGGCAAGCCGGTCAGGGAATCTGTATTCAGCGCCCAAATAACGGCTTATAAACCGTAAGTTCGAGATAAAAACCAATCTTCCGGAGGCCATTAGACTTCCGGAAGATTTTTTACCAGATCATTTAGCGTCCAGGAATTTCGTATCGCATTTAGAGTCGTATGAAGTATGTTTTAGGGGAGGGTCTTCTGCGCTAAATAGGAATGGCATCAATCTCATAGATATCTACTCCAACCGTCAAATCGATCTCGTAAGACCCTCCCAAATCGGAACCAGATTATTAAACGAGAACTCCCCGAAGCTTCGGGGAGTCTCAATATTTAAGTTGAAGGGCAAGAAAAATTATTTGCTTCCCAGTGAGTTGAATTTGCCCAACCCGCTTGAATTCGTGCTGGTCTGGGGAGTACCGAAATAAGACACGCTGCCTGCCCCGCTGATATTACCCGTGAGTTGGTCCGTCACCCACAGCGTAGCACCGCCCAACCCCGAGATAGTGATGTTGGCAGTCTGGATCTTTAGGTCCGGGGCGTTGATACTGCCTGCGCCCGAGATATTAAAAGTCGCCTGGGTAGCCTGGCCGGTGATATCAATCCCACCCAATCCACTCAGGGAGACGTTGAGAGTATCCGTGGTGATCTGGTTTTGAAGGATCCTCCCGGCTCCGCTCATGTCAATTTTCAAGCTGGGGGTCGAGAGGGTCTCTATCTGGATATCACCCAACCCGCTGACATTGAGGGATGTGAGGTTTGTCACCACGATGGTGAATACCAGGGGATTAGTGCTAGGGAGGGAGGTGACTGTGAGATTTTCTTTGGTCTTGATCGTGAGTGTCCCGTTGCTGACCGTGGAGGTGATTTCAGGAACCAGGTTATCCGGGCCGGATATATTTAGCGACTCTTTATCTCCCTGCAAAATGTTGATTTTTCCCAAGGTGCTGAAATCGATCGCCGTAAAACCACTCACATCACGGTTCTCACTCATGTTCACATTAGATGGTGTGATCACCTTAACGCCCGCATTAGACAAGACACTGCAGCTGGCTAACAGCATAGATAGGATGAGAAGTGAAATAAACAGAGTTTTAGTTTTCATTGCTGCTCCTTTGTGTGCGTGGAATGTTCGCACTAGTTAGATACCATAATTATATTTATATTTATTAATTTATGCACTGGTCAGATGAAGGGTTATTTCCTGTCCGGGTGGCTAGGTTATGTCAGAACTTGTTTGTTGGCGTCACCCGGTTTGTTCTATCACCGGGTTGAGGGCGTTCTCTTCGCCCGAAACCCAACGGTTATCTACCGTTCACTCAATTGCTTCTTGAATCCCTCCAGCGCTGGGATGGGCGTCGGGTCGATCTCGTACAGCATAGCCAGATAATACGCCACGTAATCCCCCAGGTGCAGGGCGGTCCACTGCTGGGCGAGCGCCGACTTCCCCTGCGCATCCATGACGTCGGTGTTCAGTCCCTCCAGCATGTATGCCTGCTTGGTGAGTTCTGTCCTTAGCAGGTTGCGCGGGTGATAGGACGGAGCGCGCAGGAACAGCGCCATGGCAGATGACAGCCCGCTCTCGGGTTGGGCGAGACCCGCCAGGGCATTGTGGTCGGCTTCGGGCAGCAGCTCGTACTGCGCCCACGCCTTGGCCAGTTCGTTGATCTGCGTCTTCCATCGGCGGGCCACCGGCTCGAGCACGTCGGAGCCGAAGACCATCACCCAGCGACCCATCAGCTGCCCGGCCTCCCGCTTGGCGAGATTGCGCACCACCGGCACCTCTACTTGCAGGACAGCCTGTTGTTTGCGCATAGCCGTAATAGTCTCCGATAGCTCGTTGGTCGGGTTGGGGATCAAGCCCAGGCGGCTTAGCAGCGCCAGCAGCAGCCCAAAGGAATATCCCACTGCGGCACGCGGCTGGCCAGGGTGCTCGAAGGTCCACAGCGAGGTGTCCGTCGCCTCAGCTTTCGCCGCCAATATCCCCCCCGTGCACAGCGCCAGGATGCGGCATCCGGCGGTTTGAGCCTGCTCGAATGCCGCTAGGGTTTCCTCCGTGTTGCCTGAGTGTGAGCTGGCGACCACCAGAGTCCCTGGTCCATGTGCCCAGGCCGGCAGGCTGTAGCCGCGCTGCACCGCGATCGGCACCGGGCAAAGTGGGGCGGCGTATGCCGCCAGCAGGTCAGCCCCGATTGCCGAACCGCCCATGCCGGCGATGAGCACATTTTTAAAACTCTGCCAGGGGGGCAGGTTCAAGCTCAACCCTCGCTGGTACGCGTTCTCCAGTTGGCTGGGAAGGTTCTCGATCTCAGCCAGGTAGTTTTGCCGGTCGATTGTAGGAAAGGTGGTGAAATTGTTCAGGTCCATAAATGCCTCGTTTCAATCCCCATTATTGCTTTCCCTGATGGTTAAAGTTTGGCTATTTTACCCTGTTTCTCGAGCAGGTGGGTATAGATTTCCCGCCGCGACCATCCGGAGGGTCCCGCCAGCCGGGCGGCCGCCTGTGAGCTGGTCTCACCGCCTGCCAAAATCGCTTGCAGTTCCGTATTTAATCGCTCTTCCGTCCAGCGTTCGGGCTGGTCCGTTCTGCCTGCCACTACCAGGGTGAATTCTCCCCGCGGCAGGTTGTCGGTAAAATGCTTTACTGCCTGGCTCAGGCTGCCGCGGAAGATCTCTTCATGCAGCTTGGTCAGCTCGCGACCCACTGCGATCTGCCGGTCACCCAGCTCAGCCTTCATCTGTTCCAGTGCCTGCAGCACTCGGTTGGGGGCCTCCAGGAAGATCAATGTGTAGGCTAAGCCGGAAACCTGTTTCAACAGGCGCTCCCGCTCACCGCGTTTGCGTGGAAAGTATCCTAGATAAAGGAATGTATCGGTGGGCAGCCCGGATGCCACCAGTGCCGCGATAGGTGCACACGCACCCGGGATGGAGCTCACTGCGTGCCCGGCGGCGATCACCGCCCGCACCAGCTCATACCCGGGGTCGTTCAGGGCTGGGGTGCCGGCATCCGAGACCAGCGCCACATCTCCTTGTTGTAGTGCGTCCAGCACCTGCACCAGCCGCACCAGCTTGTTGTGTTCGTGGTAGCTCATGCACGAGGTGTGGATGTCGTATCGCTGTAGCAGCCTGGCAGTATGGCGCGTATCCTCCGCCGCGATCAGTCGCACCTCACGCAGCATTCTCAAGCCGCGGGCGCTGATATCTTCCAGGTTCCCAATCGGGGTCGCCACCAGGTAGAGCGTGCTCATGGCAGCGCCCAGGTGAGTAGATCGAGGGTCAGGGTGAAATCATCCGGGTTGAGTGCCTTCAGCAGTGCCCGGCCAATCCGCCCCTGGTTTGTGGTATAGCACAGGTAGGTGCCCACTGGCAGGCTCTCCACCGCTATCGGGGCAGAGCTCATCGCTGCTGACTGGCAGCTGGAAAGGGCTGGTTCAGTATTGCCGTATACGCCGATCAATGCTCCAGTCTGTGGCACCAGCCAGTGGTATCCATTCTCATCTGCCTGGTAAGCCAGGTCTTCATCACCGCTGTTCAATATCAGCGCATCCAGATCGATCTTGTCTCCCGGCACTGGTGACAGCTCGCCGCCCACCTGCCCCGCTGGGGTGACGGTGGCAGTGGGGGTCTCGCTGGGGTTGCTGGTGACTGCTAAGGTAGCTGTGCTGGTGGGAGTGGTCTGGTTGGCTGCCACCACAATGCGTACCCAGAAGGGCAGGTTGCCGTTCGGACCGATGCCAAAAAGATCTCCGCCAGGGCTCGACAGCTTCCAGTTGCCCTGGTAAGAGCCAGGTGCCTCGGGGGCGACCATCTCAACCGAAATCTCGATATTTTGGGAAGGCAATACATTCCCTTTTAATGCTACTGTGTCGGGCGCTTCCATACGGTCACCATAGAAAAAGGTAGCCGAGTAGGAGCTCGTCCAGGTGCAAGAGCCAACGTTCACCAGCTTCCAGGTTTTAACAAAGCTCTGCCCGGCAGGAATAACAGTATCGTCCGGGATGGTGACATCGATCGGGTTGCCTGCGCCTGCCTGGTCGCATAGTGTCACAGGGGTGCCGGTTTGGGTCACCCCTCCCATTGTGGGGGTTATTTTGGGGGTTGGTAGAGGAGTGGAGGGTGGCTGTGTTGGCGGGCTGGTAGGAGAGGTTGTGGCCGTCTGCGTCGCTGCGGTGGGGCTGAGGGTGATTTGACTGTTAACAATGGCGGCAACGGTCATAACCACCTGGGTCTGGTTTGGTGTGGGGGTATTGGCGGGAGCATCGCTGGCAGAGATGCGCGTGATCACCTGCCACAACATAAAGATGATTCCTCCTGCCACCAGCACCCACACCAGGGCGGTTAACAATCCAAACCGAACAGGGGTACTTTTTTGGGTTGACACAGGAAATGGACCCTAAGCCCTTACACCCAGCCAGTTTGCAAGCAAGCAGGCAACCTGGCGAGCTGCTTCGGGGCGGGCTGCTTGGCGGCAAGCTTCGGCAGCCAGCTCGAGCTGTTTTGGATGAGCGATCCACGCCCGCAGCGCACTGACGATATAGCTGGTCTTAGGCGCCCACACTCCCACCCCTTCGGAGATGACGTAATCCACATTGCCATCTTCCTGACCAGGCAGCCGGCTGTACAATATCATCGGCAGCCCGGCGTTGAGCGCCTCGGTGATCGTGCTCGGGCCGGCTTTGGTAACCAGGATGTCCGCTGCACGCATGAAGTCTGGCATCTCGTGAACGAAACCATATACCAGGGTATTCATCGGCCATTGTCTGCCTTCAAGGTGTTCTTTAAGCTCCACATTGCGCCCGGCAATCACCACCAGCGTGATGGGTAGGTTGGCTTCTGAAATTGCCACAGCAGTTTTTTCAAGCGGTCCCATGCCCTCGCCGCCGCCAACGAGCAGCACAACCAGGTTATTTTGAGGCCAATGCAATTCCTGGCGCAAGGCATTTTTATCGCCAGTTGGCTGGCAGAAGCGGT
Source organism: uncultured Chloroflexia bacterium (assembly GCA_963809615.1). Lineage (GTDB taxonomy): Bacteria > Chloroflexota > Anaerolineae > Anaerolineales > UBA4823 > FEB-25. Next base: position 104,623 of record CAWEKR010000006.1, on the reverse strand, counting down.
CGGCCACCGGTAGTCCGATTATTTTAACCTGTTCAGGCTTGAGACCAGCCAGCAGGGCGCGCTGGTAGGCTTCTTCGGTGGGCACCACGCACAGGTCCACGCCCTGGTGATACCACATGGAATGGCCGGTTATTAAATCAGTAACCACGGTGATAAAGGGTGGGCGGTGCTTACCCAGAGCATGCAAGAAGGGGTCATTCGCCAGGGGGTGCACCGAGACAATCATGTCTGCCGGATACCGGTTGATCACCTTGCGCAGCTTCCGGCGCAGGTACGGGTAGGCTCCCTCGACGATCAGTTTTGCCCGATGGTTGCCGTCACTGATGCGGTAGCCGAAGCCCCACACCTCGGGCACACGCACCATATATGGGTACATTTTGGGTGCATAGTTCAGCGGGCGCGGGGCAGCATCCAGGAAGATATCCACCATTTGGGTGGTGATGCGGTCATCAAACTCAAGCTTTAAGGCTTCAATAATGGCTTCGGTGGAGCTGCGGTGCCCACCCCCGGTATCAGAAAACAGGAATAAGATGTGTGGTTTTTTGGAAGATAGATCAGGCATTGGAGGAGTCGGGGATTTCTATATGGGGGGTGATGGACTTCACCCTGCGGGCCAGCTGGCGGCGGGGTAGTAAAACACGGTGCCCGCAGCTCAAGCATTCTATGCCGATATCAGCACCTAGCCGGACGACTTTCCATTCATAGCCTCCGCAGGGGTGTGGCTTACGTAAACGAAGGACATCATCCAGCCGAAAATCGGGCAGCATGAGGGCATTATAACACGCAGGCGAAATACCCTTGGATGGTATAATCCTTGCCGAAGGAGATACCCGCCTTGCTTAACTTCTTATCCAACCCGTCTGTGCTGATCAGCTATATTATAATTCTGCTGACTGCCTTCCCTGTGCATGAGTTCGCCCACGCCTGGGTGGCGGATCGCTTTGGAGATGACACCCCACGGGTAAATGGTCGCCTGACGCTCAACCCATTTGCCCATTTAGATCCCATTGGTACGATTATGATGCTCATCGCGGGTTTTGGATGGGCAAAACCGGTACCGATTAACCCATATGCGCTCCAGCGGCGGTCGTCAGCAGCGCCTATGTTGGTTTCCCTGGCGGGTCCCATGTCAAATTTCTTAATGGCGATTGTAGCTGCCATTCCTTTCCGTTTGGGACTGGTCTCAATCTCTGATATCCATACCGTATCTACAACTTTTTTACCAAACTTCGCTACGTTTCTGACCACTTTCATAGAGATAAATCTCTTGCTGATGTTGTTCAACCTGATCCCCTTGTTTCCATTGGATGGTGAGAAAGTGCTCGCCTATTTTTTACCTCCTGCAGGTCAGCAAGTTTTGGAAAATATTCGCCCGTTCAGCCCCATGATCTTGTTGGCTATCGTGCTGATATTACCTTATATCGGTATCAATTTACTGGGGAATATCCTCTATCCAGCCTTAATTAGTATTGCTCGATTCTTGATAGGGGCATAAAAGTTGTGCGCATCCTTTACCGTGTGCGCCAGTTTTGGCACACCCTATCTTTAAAAACCGATCCCCACGAGCTGGAGCAAGCTCGGGCTTTATTAACCGGGCAGCAGCTGAAGTTATTTTTAAAACTCCAGTCCAATGAGCAGAATCACTCCTCAATGATGTACTTCAAGCTGCTTGACCAGAACGAGAATCAGCCAGACCTGCTGGTAGCCGCCCTGCTTCACGATGTGGGTAAGTTGCGCTACCCTATGAACCCCACGGAACGAGCTGGGGTGGTCCTGGCGAAAGCATTGCTGCCAGGGCAGGCACATCGGTGGGGACAGATGCCACCCCATGGATGGGACGGCGCACCAGGCTGGAGAAAGGCATTTATCGTGGCTGAGCAGCATGCCGGATGGGGCGCGGAGATGGCACGCCAGGCGGGAGTGAGCCGTCTGACCGAATACCTGATCCGCAAGCACCATGACCCACCCTATCCGGAGTCAGACCAAGCAGAGAACAGCCTGCTATACAAGCTGCGGCTGGTGGATAATGAAAGCTAGCTGAGGGTTTTGATGACTGTCAAGATCACCATCATCGGTACAGGGCAGGTTGGAGCCTCCATCGGGCTTGCGCTGGGAGCACAGAAAGACCTGTTCCTGCGCATCGGGCACGATAAAGATCCCAAGGTTGCCAACCGGGCGAAAGCCATGGGTGCCGTGGACAAGGTGGAGATCAACCTGTTCAACGCAATCGACGATGCCGCCATTGTCATTCTGGCGCTCCCCCTGGACCAGATCCATGAAACCCTGCAATTGATCGCCCAGGATTTAAAAGAAGATGTCGTAATTATGGACACCGCCCCGGTGAAGGGCATGGTAATCAAGTGGATTAAGGAGCTGCTCCCACCCAAACGCTACTATATTGGTCTCACACCGGCAATTAACCCCGCCTACCTGTTGACAACTGGCTCAGGCGTCGAAGCTGCACGGGCAGACCTGTTCAAGGATGGCATGATGGCGATCCTTACCCTTAAGGATCTGCCTCCCGAAGCTATCAAGCTGGCGATCGATTTCACCCACATGTTGGGTGCTGAGAACCTGTTCATCGACCCGCTTGAGCTGGACAGTATGATGTCTGCCATCGATATCCTGCCCCAGCTGCTCGCGGCCGCCTTGCTAAACTCCATTATTGACCAACCCGGTTGGCAGGATGCGCGCAAGATGACTGGTCGACCCTATGCGGTTGGCACCAGTGCCATCGCCCACGCTGGTGAAGCGAGCTCACTCTCCAGTCAGGCGATCTCCGTCCAGGAGCATCTACTCCGGCGCATGGATGCATTAATGGCTAATTTGGCGGAGCTGCGCCAACAGATTGCTTCTGGCGAAGTGGAAAAGTTGCAAGATGTGTTGGAACATGCCAAGCAGGGGCATGAGAAATGGCACAAGGAGCGGACGGCCGCCAATTGGGGGATAAGTGAAACTTCCCCGCACGCCGATCTCCCAACTTCACGTCAGGTTTTTACCCGCATGTTCACATTTGGCGGGGGGCGCAAGCCGAAACCACCGAAATAAAAAACATAATCATACCAAGCGAGGTAGTATATGACCGATAAACTGCAATGGATCCAGGATGAACTCCAAAAACTAAAGGATGACGGCTTATACAACCGCATCCGCACGCTCAGCAGCCCCCAAGGCGCATGGCTGGTGGTGGATGGAAAACGCGTGCTCAACTTTTGTTCCAATAATTACCTGGGGCTTGCAAACCACCCGGTCATCGTACAGGCAGCCCAGGAAGCCGTGAAGAAATACGGGGTAGGACCGGCCGCCGTGCGTTCCATTGCCGGCACCATGGACCTGCACCTAGAGCTGGAACGCCGCCTGGCAGCTTTCAAAGGGGTGCAGGCTGCTATCACCTTCCAATCCGGTTTTACCGCCAACCTGGGTACCATCCCAGCTTTGGTGGGCAAGGACGATGCCGTATTCTCTGATGAGCTCAACCATGCCAGCATCATTGATGGCTGCCGCCTGAGCGGAGCCAAGATCATCCGCTATGCCCACTGCAACCCCCAGGACCTTGACCGGGTGCTGAGCGAGGAACGCTCCAAGTACCCGCGCGCCATGGTGATCACAGACGGCGTCTTCAGCATGGATGGCGACATTGCCCCCCTGGATAAGATTTATGAGGTTTCCCAAAAGTATGAGACCATCCTGATGGTGGACGATGCCCACGGCGAAGGTGTGATAGGCAAGGGTGGTCGCGGCATTGTGGACCATTTTGGTTTGCATGGCAAGGTGGATGTTGAGATTGGCACGCTTTCCAAGGCCTTTGGCGTGGTCGGAGGCGTGTCCGCTGGTAACCCGGTGGTGGTCGAGTGGCTGCGCCAGCGCGGGCGACCATTCCTGTTTTCATCCGCCATGACCGTCCCCGATGTGGCAGCTTGCCTGGCTGCGCTGGACATCCTGGAAGGCTCGACCGAGCTGGTGGACAAGCTGTGGGATAACGCCCGCTATTTCAAGGCGGAGATGCGCAAGCTGGGCTTTGATACGGGGTTAAGCACTACCCCCATCACCCCCATCATGCTCGGTGAAGCCCCCCTGGCACAGCAGTTCAGCCGCGAGCTGTTCGAGCATGGTTTGTTTGCCATGTCGATTGGCTTCCCAACCGTCCCCAAGGGTAAAGCCCGCATCCGGGTGATGATCTCTGCAGCCCACAACCATGATGACCTGGATAAGGGTCTCGAGATCTTTACCGGGGTGGGTCGTAAGCTGGGCGTGATTCAATAATTGCCAATTGAATTTAATTCCATGTAGGGGCGCAGCGTCGCTGCGCCCCTACTAATTTTTAATCTCTGTTTCCGCAATAGCGGGCGTTTCTTATTCTTTAAACGGGTCGAAGGTGGGGTTCGTGCCTGCCCAAATGCAGCTCGGACGTCCATCCAGGTTGCAGGCTGTGCCGTGGCTGCAGCGGTGCGCCAGGATGCGCGCCGGTTGGTCAGGCATCATGTCGGGTGGGTAGACTACCTGCGCCTGTAGACCAACTTTCTCATCTACATGCTGGCAATACTGTATTTTCAGGGTTTCCCAGGTCTTATTGGTCATGGTTTTACTCCGGTCAGTGATTAGTATACCTTTAAGTCTGGGCGTGGCAAAGAGGTTTATTAATCCAGTTTAACGTTGGAGAGACAGCCAATTATATTCCCCAACTCTTCGGAAATATCCATCAATCGTGGTCTGATGAGCTTGCCAGGGGCACTTCAACCTTCTTGAGCAGCTCCCTAACTACCTCTTCAGTCGTCTCACCGCTCAAGGCGTTCTCCGGGTTCATCATCATACGGTGCGCCAGGCAAGCCACCGCCACATACTTGACATCATCAGGAATGACGTAATTCCTCCCGCGCAGGGCGGCGTGTGCCTGTGCTGTGTGAAATAACGCCAGGCTGCCGCGCGGGCTGGCTCCAAGCGAGAGGGCCGGGTGTTCCCGTGTGCTGTGCACAAGGCTCAAGATATAGCGCCTGACGCTTTCAACCACGTTCACCTGTCTCACCTGGCGCTGCAGCTCCGCCAGGCTGGTTCCACCCTCCAACTGCTCAAGCCTGTCAATCGGGTGGGTCAGCTGCTGCATCTGCATCATGGCATCTTCGCTGGTCATATCGGGATAACCTAGACTGATCCTGAATAGGAAGCGGTCCATCTGAGCCTCGGGCAGCGGGAAGGTGCCTTCGTACTCGATCGGGTTCTGCGTCGCCAGCAGCAGGAAAGGTTTGTCTAAAGGGTAGGTTACCCCATCCGCAGTTACCTGTCCTTCGCCCATAGCCTCCAACAGGGCGCTTTGCGTGCGCGGCGAAGCCCGGTTGATCTCGTCTGCCAGCAGCAGGTTGCAGAATACGGGTCCAGGTCTGAACTCGAATTCGCGCGTTTTCTGGTTGAATATCGAGACCCCGGTGACATCATTGGGCAACAAATCGGGAGTGCATTGCAACCGTTTGAATTCCAGCCCGGTGGTGATGGCAACCGCCCGCGCCATCATGGTCTTCCCTGTCCCCGGCGCATCCTCGATCAGCACATGGCCCTCACATAACAGGGCGATCAACACCAGTTCCACTACCTGGCGTTTCCCCACGATGACCTTCTCAACGTTGTTGATCACCTGTTCGGCATAACTACGGATTTCACTGGTCGCCGTGTCGCTCGAAGCGTTTTCTCCTGCCATTAAGCATTCCTCCTATCCAACCTGGTGATCTTGTATCTCAGACTGACCAGGAGACCATCCTTGGAGACGTCGCAGTATCGAATACCATATTTCTATCATCCAGATCAACCGCAGGAGCCAGCGCACCGACCTCCACTGGTGTTTAACTTCCATCGAGCCTTGGGGTGCATTGGTTGAGGGCTGGTAGCTGATGAGTACAATTATACGGATAATCGCTTGGATTCCTTCGATTGCCCTGTTACCGACAGCATTAAAGCCTCCGCGGCCTGTGATCTCATAAATGCGCCCGGCTGCTGTGGTGGTAAACTCGTGCGGGGTTTCGCCACCCTCCAGGTGGAGATGCAGTAATTTGCCATACCCTCTCATCCTGCGGTAAACTTCTCGCGCAGTATCACGGGGGTTTAACTGTCGAAAATACAGCTCATCTGCAATTACCCAGATTAAAATCGGTGCAATCACCATCACCAACAGGATATACCCCACATATTGCCCAACAATGCCAATACCAGTGCCAGTGGCTCTGTTGGGTGGTGTGATTGGGTTCGTAGGCACCGGGGTCGCCACCTGTGGAGGCTCTCCGGAGCGATTAATTGACGGCAGTCCGGCGGTTGGCTCGAAAGGCACCCAGCCCGTGCCTGGGAAATACACTTCCACCCATGAGTGTGCTTCTGCCTGAGTGACCATGAATCGCCTCGAGTTCAAATTATAGGTACCGCTGGCGTAACCGACGGCGAGCCGGGCAGGCAACCCTGCAGCCCGTGCCAATACCACCATCGCCGAAGCGTAATAATCGCAGTATCCTTTGCGCAGGACAAACAGGAAGTAATCTGCCAGGTCTTGGTTTGCCGGCGGCCGGGGCACTTCCAGGGTGTATGGAAAGCTGCGCAGGTATTGTTCGATCGCATGCGCACGGTCATAGGGAGTAGGTTCGGTGGCGGTGAGCTGGATAGCTAATTCCTTGACCCTTGTAGGGACCTCCGCTGGAAGTGCCAGGTAGGGCTGGGTGACCCAGCCAGGGTATTCCAGGCCGGCAGCACGCAGGGTATTTTCATCGACCAGTGGTATCAGAGATTGGACCGCATAAGCATTGCTTGCTGTCTGGATGCCGAACAGGTCATTCGAGGAGCGCCAGGCCGCGCTGCTGGGCACATCGATGGAAACTGGTTCTCCCGCCGCATAGATCGAGCCACCTTCTCCGGGCACTATGCTTGCCTGCTCCTGGATCAACATATGCCCCGGGAGCTGGTTTGGCTGGATTGGCTGGTTTGACTGGTAAAGTGTTTCCTCGGTGGCACTTGAGCTCCAACCGTGGCCAGTATAAACGTCATAAGTAAAGCTGCGCCAGTAGAGCGGTGGCAGCTGGCCCGCCTGGAGCAGAGAAGCCAGGTCATTGACTTGTACCGACATTACCTGTTCCTGTAAAAGCACTGGGCTGGCACCAATCAACAGCTCTCTGGGTAGCCCAGGGTTGCGGATGGTGCTGAGTGGGTCGGGTGTGGCAGTGGTAGCTGGCATGATCCCCAGTGATTTTGCCAGCCCACTCTCCCCCTGCGAGGAAGAGCTGCGGCTATGGGCGCTCCAATCGACGATACGCTGGATGGAAATGGATGAAATGATAGCTGCCAGTACTACCAATATAATGGCAATCACCAGCGAAATACCACTTATCGTCCGGCTTTTGCGGGAGGGGTAAGCCACCCTGGTTTCATCCCAGCCTTGTTCACGCCGGTCGTATTGCACCACTGCGATAAGCACCAGGGTCACTCCCAGGATCAGATAAATCGAGGCAGAGTCGTATCGTCCATACGAGAGGGTGAATAAATTTAAAAATAGGGCAGGAAGGACCGCCAATATGGCATTTCCGACCGCTTCGACCACCCATCCTGCCCAGGCTGCAACCATCCAAACCACAAATCCCCACACCAGGCCGGCTGCCACGGGGTCGAAGCTGGGTTGCCCGGAGGTTAAATCTTTGATCCACGCTGCCACCCGCCCCAGCACAATTCCGGTTGAGGTAAATGTCTGCTGTACGGCTGTGCTGAGTGGGGTAAGGTCAACTCCCCTGATTTTCAGCGATGCGATAACGTTTCCGGTTAGCCGGAAAAACTCGGCGGGTACCATCATGACCTTTTGGCCCAATCCACCTGAAAACAGCAGGCTGAACAACAATCCGAGCCCCATCACCAGCAGTGCTGCCCGCCAGGCAGGCCAGCGAAAGATGGCGAGCAACCAGCCGACCAGCATACCGAACAGGAGGCTTTGCCATAACGAGACCCAATCAGGTCCGGTAAGGACGGCTGATACCCCTGCCATCGTTGTGGTTAATAGGATGAACAGCAGTAGCAGTGTGAAGAATTTCTCGCCTTTGCCGGCCCGTCCAGCCACTACCATCAAGGAGTGCTTTAGTCCATACTCTGCCAACTCTGCCTCCCTGACGGTAGATTGGGTTTCCCCAATCCACCCGCCGATATCCGCCGCCGGGCACCCTGGGCGGAAGTGGAATATGCTTCTTCCAGTATCGACCCTGGCATGCGGGTATACGGGATCCGGCTGCGCGCCAGTGCCGAGATAACCTTGCTTTGATCAGCAGGACTGCCAAAATCAGCCGGGTCCACCAGTAATGACATCAGTCCTCCGCTTTTGCGATGGCGGTCGGCGGTAGCCACCCAGGCAGGGTCTGTGGAAGGCGTAATCAGGATCGTCGTAGCTGCTCGTTCATACCGCCCTCTCATCAGTACATCAGCCAGCGAACGGCTGCCTGCCTGGGCAACCGCCAGGGAGCGCAGGATGCGCCAACCTTGGGCCGGGTCTGAACCTGGCTCGAGCCATGTGAATTGCGAGCCTGCCATACACAGGCCGACCTTTCTATGCTCCCTCAGCCCCCGCAGCGTGAGCGAAGCTGCCAATACGATACACAGTTCCATTGTGGATTTTTCACCCGTTCCTGCCTGGGTGGAACTTTCCAAGTCGACCACGATCCACCAGTCGCGGGTGGTCGCGGTTTCGAGCTGCCTGACGATCAGGTCATCGAAATGAGCCGAGGCACGCCAGTGGATGTGCTTCAAGCTGTCGCCCGCCACATAGTTGCGCAAGCCTACATCGCTGATGTTCCGCTCGATATAACCGCCGCGGTGGCGTTCATCCCCCGATATTCCACCTGTGGGTATCTTCAGCTGTGTAAGTGAGAGCACCGGTGGCGTGACCAGGATGGTGCTCGCCTGCTGGTCATACAAAGTGACTGTAAAAATTCCGAGTGGATCCGCGCAGCGCAGGCGGGTTGGACCGAGTGTATACAGGCCGCGCTGCTTAAAGAGATGGGACAGATGCCGGGTGCGAACGGAGTGGGAGGCACAATCAGAAACGATCCGCAAAGGAGTCTCAATGGATGCTGATTCATCTGTGATTTCAACCCACACAGCGGGCAGCCATCCATGATTGATTAATTTAACCTCTTCGGGCACCGATTCCCCCACGGTCGCCCAAGCCAAATGGATATTCCGCTCGATCGACAGGCTGCGCTCCAGCGAGGTGATCCACACGATTGCCATGATCCAGGCTCCCGCCATGCCGATGGTGAAAATCAACCAGCCTCGGTACCCGGTCAAAGTGTACAAGGTCACCGACACCCCTACCAGGATCGGCAGGAGCCACAGGTTGAGGTGGTGCTCAACCCGCCGTGGCGATTTGCTTGAAGGTTTTATGCTTAATGAGTCCATTTGGTTCATCAGCTTTATGCAACTACAGAATAAAATCCCCTCTGCTCATGATTTATAGGAAATCCGCGTTTATCAAAACCAACCGCACCAAGGCTGGTGCTGCATTCTCCTTATGCAATCCCAGGACTGGCGATAATATTCTTAGCCTCCTAATGTGTATTTTATCCCAAGAGTTCTTCGGCGTAATGACAGGCAGTAAAGTGATTCGGTCGCAGCTCTCGCAAGAGCGGCTCGTCGACCGAGCAATTGGGCCGTGCCATCGGGCAGCGTGGGTGAAAATGGCATCCGGGAGGCGGGTTGATCGCATTCGGGATCTCGCCGGGAGGCATGGGTTCTGTGCGCCGACGGGTTGGGTCCGGGACGGGTACTGCCTCTAGTAAAGCCCGCGTATAGGGATGAATGGTGTGTTGATACACGTCTGCTAAAGGACCCACTTCACACAGCTTGCCCAGATACATGATGGCGATCCGGTCACAAACGTATTTGGCAGTAGCCAGATCGTGGGTGATGAACAGGTAGGTCAGATCAAACTCTTGCTTAAGCTTCATCATCAGGTCGAGCAGTAGCGCCCGTACGGAAACATCAGCCATGGCGATAGGCTCATCGGCTACGATGAGAGCCGGATTGGTTACCAGGGCACGTGCCAGCACTACCCTCTGGCGTTGTCCACCAGAAATTTGGTGTGGGTATAAATCATAAAAAACTTTTGCCGGGTTCATCCCCACGGCAGATAGGATGTCCAATACCCGCTTACGTCGTCCATCAGGTGTCAGGTCGGTAAGATGGATGCGCGCAGGGTGGTCAATCGCCATACCGAGGGTCATGCGTGGGTTAAGCGAAGCCAGTGGATCCTGGAATACGATCTGCATACGCGAGCGCATACGGCGCATCTCTTCTCCCGACAGATTGCCCAGGTCCGTGCCATCGAAGATGACTTTCCCAGCTGTGGGTTCCAACAGGCGCAGGACCAGCCTCCCCACAGTAGACTTACCCGATCCGCTTTCACCTGCCAGCCCGAACACTTCACCCTTATGGATGTTAAAGCTTACATCATCCACGGCTTTTACCGCCTGGATTTGGCCTCGGGTGAGTAACGTTGCGAACAGACCTGATTGTAGTGGGAAGTGCTTTCGCAAATGTTCAACTTGCACCAACTCCCCAGAACTTGTGGACTTGTCTCCCATTATGGCGTGAATGCCCATAGAGGTTGACTCAAGCATGGTCCTTCTCCTGTCTCTTTGACATTACTGATGGATAAAGCCAGCAAGCTGCTGATTGGGCTCCCTCAACGACTTCCAAGGGGGGAGCTTCCACCCGGCAAATATCCATGACAAACGGACAGCGCGTGTGGAATCGGCAGCCGGAGGGTGGATGTGACAGATCTGGGGGTGCACCCGCCATCTTGTAAAGCTCAGCGCCATCCAATTGAATATTGGGTACTGAACGTAGCAATCCCTGTGTGTACGGGTGTTTGGGATGAGCAAAAACGTCCATGACATCGCCAACTTCCATCATCTTGCCGGCATACATGACTGCGATGCGGTCTGCTATTTCAGCTACCACACCGATATTGTGTGTGATCAGCAGGATAGTCAAGCCAAATTCCTTTTGCAGCTCCTTGAGCAGGTCGAGGAACTTCGCCTCGACGATCACGTCCAGAGAGGTAGTTGGTTCATCTGCAATGACCAGCTTCGCTCTCAGCGATAGCGCCAGCGAGATCATCACCCGCTGTCGCATACCACCCGACATCTGGTGTGGGTATTCGGTAATGCGTTCTTTTCGAATGCCCAAGCGCTCGATGAGCTCCTCGGAGCGTTTGCGGGCATCTTTGTCCGAAACTTCCGGTTCATGGGTTTGAATGGTTTCCGTCAGGTGTTCGACAATGCGCTGCACAGGGTTAAGCGAGGTCATCGGGTCCTGGAAGACCATCCCAATCTCAGCCCCACGTATCTCCGGCATATCTTCGATGGGCAGAGTCATCAAGTCCCGTCCATCAAACCACAGCTCACCCTGGGTGATTTTGGCTGGTCCTGTATGTAAGCGCATTAAAGCCTTGCCCAAAGTGGATTTGCCACAGCCCGATTCTCCAACTAATCCCAGAATTTCACCTCGTCGAATATCGAGCGAGACGTCATCAACAGCCTTGACTGCACCAGCGCGGGTGGTGTATTCGACGACAAGGTTGCGAATGGAATATAGAATATCGTCGGGCATCAACGTTCCCTCAGCTTGGGGTTGAATATCTCCATTAAACCTTCACCCATCAAGGTAAAGGCCAATACAACCAGCAGGATCGTGAGTCCCGGGAAGGTGATCATCCACCAGGCATTCTGGATAAAGCGTTGGCCGCGTGCCAGGTCGATGCCCCAATCGGGGACTGTTGGGGGCAAGCCCAATCCCAGGAAGGCCAGGCCGGCACCGGTCAGGATAGCATCCGCCACATTCACCGAAAAGATGATCGCTACTGAAGGGATCACATTGGGGAAAATGTAGCGTTGTAGAATTTCTCGGCTGCGCGCCCCAATGCTGCGGGCAGCTTCCACATACACATCTTCTTTTACAGAGAGGGCCTGACCGCGCACCATGCGGTAGTAAGTCGGAATATATAACACAGCGATGGCTACAATAACGTTTACAATGCTGGGGCCTAAAACTGCCGTAATTGCAATCGCCAGGATCAAGCCTGGAAAAGCATACAGACTGTCCATCACAAGGCTCAGCAGGCGATCGAAAGATCCTCCGACAAAGGCAGCCATTAATCCTAGGGGTACACCAATAATCAACGAGATGAGTGAAGAGCTGAACCCGATGACCAAAGCCACCCTTGTTCCCCACAGCAACCGGCTCCATACATCCTGACCGATATCATTGGTTCCCAGCAGGAATCCGCCTGCAGTTTTTGTTCCGCCTGTAAGGCTCTCTCCTTGACGCAAGGTTGGATATAGTGCTTTGAGAGCAGCAAATTCATTCGATTCGACTACTGTCGCAGCGTCCTTCCCATCAACAACAGCTTGTAACGCTTCTTCCACGGTGGCATAACGATCAATATTGGGTCGCAGACGCAAAGCTCCGGGCTCGTTTTTGATTTGATTATCGATTTCTTTGGCTGCATCATTCAAAGCACCTGCAGTATTTCCCCCTTGAACCACGCTAATGCCAGGACGTGGCTGACCTGCGGGAACCGCCAGATCTTTTAACGTATTGGCCGATGATGTATTCGGGACTACCAGCACCGGAACGGGTGGATATGCCCCAGGTGCTAAAAAGCTCGGGCCAACCAGTGCATCTGGTTTATAAGGGGCAAACAATGCAGGAAATAAAGCAATGATGATGAAAATTGCAACTAAAACCGATGAAATGGCTACGAACCACCAGTCGGCACCATACCATTTCCTGGCATTCAGGATGCGCCGGGCGATGCCAACCTTTTGGAGCTCGACCTCCCAGGTGATTTCTTCAGGGATGACTTCAGGCGGCTTTTCATTGAGCGCGGTCATGGATTAATACCTCACCCTCGGGTCAACCAGGCTGTAAATAACATCGACCGCCAGGCTGATCATTGCCACCATCAGGGCAAACACCACAATCACACTCTGCACCGCGGTGTAATCCCGCTGGGAGATGCGCTCCACTAGATAGCTTCCCATGCCTGGCCAGGAGAAAACCGTCTCGGTCAGCACCGCTCCCGCCAGCAGGATCGCAATCTGCAATCCAATCAAGGTGATGATTGGGATCAAAGCATTCTTTAAGGCATGTCCATAGACCAATACGCGCTCACGGATTCCGCGTGCACGTGCCGCAGAGATGTAGTCCATCGATAGTGTTTCGATGACGTTAATGCGGGTGAGACGGACAAAAATACCTGACAGGATAAGTCCTAAGGTAATAGTGGGTAAGACGAGATGCTGAAGGACAGATTTGAGTGCCAGCCAGTTGCCGCTGATAATGGCGTCAATCGTATAAATATTGGTCCGGTGAACCAGCGTAGTTCCAATAATAGGATCAATCCTGCCGGAGATTGGCAGCCATCCCAGTCTAACCCCAAATAATAACTGCAGCATGAGTCCTAACCAGAAAATGGGTAATGAATATATCACTACTGCGTAGATGCGCCAGGCATAATCAACCGGTCCCTTGCGGCGCGAGGCTGCATGGGCACCACCAAAAATCCCGATTACCAAGGCTAAAACCGAGGCTGGGACAATCAGCTCCAATGTAGCCGGGAAACGCTCACTCATCTCATCGGCGATCGCGCGATGACCACCCACGAGTGAATTTCCAAAATTAAGTGTAAACATATGCCCCAGGAACCGGCCGTACTGCACGATAATCGGGTCATTCAGCCCCAACTGCTCGCGAATGTGCTGGATCATCTCTGGGGTGCCCTTGGGACCAAGGGCTGAGCTGACCGGGTCGCCTGGTACCACTCTCATTATTAAGAAAACCAAAGATCCCAAGATAAGTACCATGGGTAAAGTTAAAATGATACGGGTTAGTATGTAGCGCCGTAAACCGGTTGAGCCTGTGATAAGCACATAACCCAGGAGTACCAGGGCGGGAATGCCGATGATGAGAGCAACGAAACCGATGGGCGACATGAATCCAGTCGAAAGGGGATCCGGGGAGCGGGTGATTAACCCGCTCCCCGGAACATAGTGTTTGATCTTATGGAGTTACAGAGAGCGTTGCGTAGTTGAACATGACATCAGGACCAATGTTCAGGGTCTCAGGTGTCGCAAAAGCACTAGAGCCATGGATATTAGCGCGGTAGACAATATGCTCTGCATTGAAGAACAAAGGTATTGTTACTACCAGATCAGCATAGATCTCCTGGGCTTGCTTATATAGATCAGCTCTTATAGCCTGATCTGACTCGGTATCAGCCTGTGCAAGCAGATCTACCAATTGCTTGGCTTTATCATTGATCGGCGTACCATAGCTGGAACCTTCAGCGGGGGCGGTCACATTGGTGCCTTCACCCCGGTTGTAGACCCATGGAGTCATGTAGTTGGAAGAGTCAGGGTAGTCAAAGAACCAACCCAAGACACCCACCGCATAAGCTTTACCACCGGTCAGTGCAGGAACATAGGTGCTCCATTCCTGAGCCTTCAAAGTCACCTGGATTTCACCCGTAGCCTCGAGCTGTTTCTTGATCACTTCCATCCAGGCTGCGGTTGACGCGCCGTAGTGCTCAGGTGGATACCACATCTCGAGTTTAAGCGGGTTGCTGGCAGAATATCCGGAGGCTTCAAGGTATTTCTTGGCTGCATCCAGGTTCGGAGAGGCGTACATGGTGTCAAATACCTCTGTTGCACCGAGCCAGCCGGGTGGAATTTGAGAGTACAGCGGCGATACGTTTCCACCATAGACTGTATCTGCAATCTCATTGCGGTCGATGGCAGAGGCGATCGCCTTATCCACGTTCGGGTCATCCGTCGGTTTCATGGTGTGGTTAAGGATCAAATAGCGGATCGAGCCGCCGGGTACTGTTCCCACGGTTAAACCAGCCACGCTCTTCAGAGGCGTGAGCTGCTCGGGTGAAAATTGACGCCAGGCAACGTCGATCTCGCCATTTTGGATCGCTAAAGCCATGGTTTGTGGATCGGCGTAGTCTTTCACGATAATCTGTTTGACCTGCGGTTTCAGGTCACCCGTGTAATAGGGGTTCGGCTCAAGTACAATCTGCTCATCCTTGGTGTATTGTGAGATGAACCAGGGACCGACGCCGTAAATAGGTGCGGCTGGGAAGAGATTGCATGCATCAGCTTTGAAGATCTTCGGATCAGATGCGGTATATGGGGCAGTGGTCAGGATCTGTATGAAGTAAGCAACAGATTGCTTTAAAGTGATGACGATGGTCTTGGCATCCGGTGCTTCGATGCTCTTTACATAGGGTATTGTAAGCGTATCAGCCACATCGTTCGGGCAGGTGGGTCCGATGGTTAGCAGCCGGTTGAGCTGGGCCGCATATATCGTTGCATCCAGGGGACTTCCGTCGCCGAACTTGATCCCATCCTTCAGTGTGAAGGTATAAGTCAGCCCATCGGCTGAAATTTTACCCAAGTCGGTTGCCAGACCTGGCTCTATATCAGTAGTGCCTGCCTTAAACTTTACTAGGCCGAGACTGATATTTCTGATCAGCTCCCAGTCACGTGTGGCATACGCATCTGCCGGGTCAAGGCTTGCGATCTTATCGGTAACACCGATAATGATGGTTGTTTTAGCTGGCGGGGCAGTCGGTGGGACTTCAGTCGGTGGGACTGCCGTCGGTGGGACTGCTGTTGGCGGGACGGAAGTCGGTGGGACTGCAGTTGGCGCTGCTCCTTGAGTGGGTGGCACAGCTGTAGGTGGCGTAGCGATTGGGTTCGAAACCGTCGGGGCGCACGCTGTCATTATCATGACCGCCACGATCAGCACACCAAAAATTTTGTACAAGCGATTGTGTTTCATATATCCTCCTTATAGGGACACATTGTCGATTAGAAAGTGCTTGTCAAACATTATTATGCTTTATCTACCTTGGTGATCTTTTTTCTTACACCTCCTCTCTATTTAATCATCTTAGACTCTATTCAATTAACAGCCCGACAATTATATACCGTTTTATTCCTACCACATTAATTATTTATTAAATGAATTATTAACATACTAAATATGTATTGGCTTGGTTCATACCAACTCAGAGCTATGTCTTATACCACCTTCCACACGTCAGCAGTATGGCTCACCTTTCACATTATTTTTATATTGACATTGAGCAGCCAGCGTGCTAGAATTTGGAATGACGTTCTAAATAATGGGACGTAATCGGCTCCTCAACCAAAATTCTACATCCTATACAGTACCATTATTTGGTAATTTACTGCGAATCCAAGATGACTGCATCGTCAACACGGAAAAATTTCCCTTCGCTGCGTACCAGAGGTAACCATCCTCAAGGTGAGGTTAAACGCGCCTCGGTATCCTCAACTGTCGCTAAAGCGATTGGCATCCTTGACATCCTGGCCTCCAAAGCTGAGGTTGGGATAAGCTTGGCTGAGCTCTCGGCTTTAATCGACATGCCGAAAAGCTCCACCCACCGTTACCTCGCAACCCTGCAGGAGCTGGGGCTGGCAGAACGCTTGCACGGTGACCGTTTCTCACTGGGTGTCAAAGTGATTGAGCTGGCCGGTTCTTTCCTTGAAAAAAGTGACCTGCGTAACGAGACTCAGGTTGTGATGAAAGACCTTGCAGAGAGATCAGGTGAAACCATCCACCTGGCTGTACCATCGGGGGTTGAAGTGGTGTACATTGCTAAGGTGGAAAGTACCCATGCCCTGGGGATGTTCTCGCACATCGGTGCCCGTCTACCCATGTATTGCACGGCTCTGGGGAAAGCCATCCTGGCCTTCAGTAAATCCGATCAACTACAGCTGGTTTTCAGCCAGCCGTTAGTAAGCCGCACACGTTATTCAATCACTTCGCCCAACGCACTTATTGCAGAACTTGACTTGATCCATGCGCGTGGATATGCAATCGATAACGAGGAGAACGAGCTCGGCATACGCTGCGTGGGCGCACCCATTATAGATTACACCACCACACCTATCGCGGCCATCAGCATCTCGGCTCCGCTAGATCGTATGGACACACGGCGCTGCGAAGTGCTTGGACCTCTGGTTTCCGAAGCCGCCCAGATGGTATCCAGGCACAAAGGATTTTCGCTCAACAGCATGGGTTAATACACATTTCAAACCTGTTCACTCGATATGGCGATATTTCATTAAATCTGAAGGTAACCTGCGGAGGAGGAAGAATATGAAAATGTTTATTAATGACCAGTGGGTCGATGCGAGTGACGGCACTTGGATTTCAGTCTGCAACCCCGGTACCGGTGAGGAGATTGGTAAAGTACCCAAGGCAACCCTTCAAGATGTGGAACGCGCCGTAATAGCCTCTCAGCGTGGTAAAGTGGCGATGCATAAACTTACCGCCCTTCAGCGCTACGAGATCCTTACACGCATTGCCGAAGCTATTGATCAGCGCGTGCCAGAGCTGGGAAGGCTGCTTGCTGAAGAGAACGGTAAACCAATATCTCAAACTCGAGCTGAAGTGGCGGTGACGGCTAGCATTTTCAGGAATTTCGCTGAAGAAGCTAAGCGAATATTTGGTCGCGTAATGCCGGTCGACGCCGTCAGGGGGAACGAGCGCCATTTTGCCATCACCATCCGTCAGCCCCTGGGTGTGGTGGCTGCGATTGTCCCATTTAACTATCCAGTCGAGCTGTGGGGACATAAAGCTGCCTCCGCTTTGGCAGCAGGCAATGCGTTGATTTCCAAGCCCCCCAGTGCCTGCCCGCTCACACTACTCAAGATCACCGAATTAATGGAACATGTTGGCCTGCCAAGCGGTGCTCACCAGATGATCACTGGTCCTGGTGCGGTGATTGGAGACTTTCTTGCCCGTTCCAAGTTCATTCAGCTGATCACTGTTACGGGAAGCACAGAAGTTGGCGTCCGGATTGCCCAGCTGGCAGCCGAAAACCTAAAGAAAGTGCATATGGAGCTGGGTGGGAACGATGCACTGATCATCCTGGCAGACTGTGACCTGGAAAAAGCGGCGGAAGCCGTCGTCTTGGGGAGGCTGGCACGCGGGAATGGACAGATCTGCTGTGCGGTGAAACGAATTTTCGTCGAAGCCTCGATCCATGATCGTTTTGCTGATCTGTTGACTAAAAAAGCCAAAGCGCTTAAAGTGGGTGATCAGTTAGAGGAAGATACCGATGTGGGTCCATTGATTAACGAACAAGCTGCCATCGAAGTGGAGGATTTTATCAATGGGTCGGTCAGTGCAGGTGCAAAATTAATGACGGGGGGTCACCGCCGTAACGCCTTCATAGAACCGACAGTCCTGACCGATGTCGATCCGGACATGAAAATGTTCAAGGAAGAGGTGTTCGGACCTGTGGCTCCATTGGTAAAGTTTACTTCAGTGGATGACGCCATCAAAATGGCCAATGATTCACCTTATGGTCTTCAATCCGCGGTCTTTACCCAGGATATCAATAAAGCGCTTGATATTGCCTACAGGCTGGAGGCGGGAGGTGTGATTGTAAATTGGTCCTCTGCCTTGAGGGTGGAGACCTTACCGTTTGGTGGGATCAAGATGAGTGGGCATGGTCGGGAAGGAGTGCATGACACACTGGAAGAAATGACCGACCAAAAAACGATCGTTGTGCATAACGCCTTCCCACCACGTGAACAATAATAAGATTGCCGAATGGAATCTACCGATTTTTTGGTGATGCGGGATATCCGCAAGAATTTTGAAGGCACCCAAGCCCTCAGGGGTGTTAACTTCAGTGCTCGTCGCGGGGAAGTGCATGCCATCTCGGGCGAGAATGGAGCCGGTAAATCGACCTTGGTCAAGATTCTTTCCGGAGCACTGCCGAAAGACGCGGGTGAGATTTTACTGAATGGTGAACAAATCGAGCTTGGATCGCCTCTCCGCGCCCGTCGTTTGGGAATCTATGCCGTCTACCAGGAGTTCAGCTTAGTTCCCCATCTCACTGTGGCAGAAAATATTTTATTGGGACAGATGCCCTGTATTCGTGTGAAGGGTATCGTGGACTGGACCAAAGCCTTTCGACAAGCGGAGGAGATCCTGAGTTCTCTCGGGTTTATTGGCATCAATGTGCGCCAGACCGTTCGCCAGCTGAGCGTGTCTCATCAACAGATGGTGGAGATTGCTAAAGCTGTAGCCAATCGGCGGCAAATCCTTATCCTGGATGAACCTTCAGCTGTCCTTTCGCAAGACGAATTGAAGCGTTTGTTCGCTGTCATACGCCAACTTAAACAGGAGCAAACGCTAATTTTATATATATCCCACCGTCTAGACGAGGTATTCGAAATCGCTGATAGGATCACAGTGCTCAAGGATGGCCAGCTGGTGGGGACGGTAAAACCTCAGGAGTCGGATCAGAACCAGCTGATCAAGATGATGGTTGGCCGGAACCTGGGAGAGATATTCCCCGTCCGAACCCCTCCAAAAGCGGAGGTAGCTTTAGAATTGAGGAAACTTTCCAAGAATGGTGAGTTTTCAGATATCTCGTTTTCATTGGCTCGGGGCGAAATCCTGGGGATGTTTGGGTTAGTTGGGAGTGGACGGACTCAGGTAGCACGGTGTATCTTTGGTGCAGAACCAATTTCGCAAGGGGAGATTTTCCTAAATGGTCGACGGATATATCCCCGGTCGCCCCGACAAGCGGTATCGGCTGGAATCGCCTTGCTTACCGAGGATCGGAAGCGTGATGGCTTGGTGATGACCTGCACGATACGCGATAACGCCAGCATGGCTTCATATCCGAACCTCAGCTTGTTGGGGGTGATCGATCGACGTAAACAGGCAGTTCAGGTGCAACAGAAGATAAAGGATCTTGATGTGCGTCCGCAGATGATCGAACGATTAGCAAGCCACCTGAGTGGCGGGAACCAGCAGAAATTGGTGCTGGCTAAGTGGCTGATGACCCAGGCAAACGTGCTGATTCTCGATGAACCCACACGCGGGGTTGATGTGGCTACTAAGGTTGAGATCTATCACATTATCAACGATCTGGCTCGAGATGGGATGGGCATCCTGCTGATCTCCTCGGAGCTGCCAGAAATTCTCGGGATGAGCGATAGGGCATTGGTCATGCGTGAAGGTCGACTGGTGGGCGAGTTCGCTCGATCTCAGGCTAATGAAGAGAATTTACTTTCCTCCGCAGCGGGAGTAAGTCAATGACCACCAATAATACACCAACACCTACAACTCTGGATAAGGCGGTCACAGGTATACGGAAGATGTTACTCCGTAATCCCGGGATTAATCGAAAACGGCAATGGGTGGATTACGCCTTCATCATCGCCTTTGTTATCCTCATATTCATCACCGCCTCGATGTCGGATGTCTTCTTCACCCAACAAAATTTGAGCAATCTACTGCGACAAACGGTGACGAATGGATTGCTTAGCCTGGGCATGCTGGTTGTGATCCTGACTGGAGGCATCGACCTCTCGGTAGGCCCTATCGTAGCGCTTACAGGCATCATCGTTGCAGGTTTGTCTAAACAAGGGATGCCTCTGCTCCCTGCCATCCTGATCTGCATTGCAGTTGGCATCGCGGTGGGAGCGGTGAATGGTTTTTTTATCGCCCGGTTTCAAACTTCAACCATTCATCGTAACACTGGCTACTTTGGGAACCATCCGGGGTTTGGTATATGTGTATTCTGATGTGCCGATAACTCCCACTGATCCTACCTTCCGGGCTGTTCTCGGAGCCGGGTTCATCGGTCCGATCCCGGTTTCGGCAATGATCATGCTTATTTGCTATCCAATTGTTTGGTTCTTTCTCAATCGGACCATTTCAGGACGAGCCATTGTGGCTATCGGTGGAAATGAGGAGGCAGTCCGTCTGGCTGGGATCAATGTCAATTGGAATGTTTTCCTTGCCTATATGATTTCTGGTTTCTTTGCTGCCCTTGCTGGTGTCACGCTAGCCTCCCGCCTGGGTATTTCCCAGCCTAGCGTGGGAGTGGGTTTTGAGTTGGATGCCATCGCTGCCTGCGTCATCGGGGGCGCAATCCTGGGCGGGGGAGGTGGAAGCACTTTTGGTACCCTGGCTGGGGTGTTGTCACTTGGTATGATCGATAACTTGCTTAATCTGTTCAACGTGCAATCCTACTATCAGCAAATCTTAAAAGGCGTAATCATCTTAGCCGCGGTACTGGCACGACGGAAGAAGTGAAAAATGAAGACGGAAAGATTGCATACTGGCTTTCGTCCAGATTGGAAGAAAGGAGGCTTGTGGGAGGAATTAACACGCCAATAATGTCCTACTAAAAATCGCTCAATCCAGAATGACATTTATAAGGAGAATGTAAAAATGAAACGTAATTTAGTGCTTACTTGTGTATTAATCGTGGCGGTGTTGCTGGTTTCCTGCGGACAGGCAACTACACCTACAGCTGAGACGGGGCCAACCAGCTTAAAACTTGGGATGGCAAATTTCTCCCAATGTTGCCCATACTTCATCGGCATGAATAATTCTGTAATTGATGAAGCAAAAGCCTTCAGCAACGTCTCGATCGTCTCCACAGATGCCAATGGTGACGCTGCAAAATTCCAGTCGGATATCGAAGATCTGATTGCCCAGAAAGTCGATGGAGTCATCGTTTCTGGCGCATGGCTCGAGGAAGCTCCGGCGGCATTAGATGCCCTCAAAAATGCGGGGATTCCCACCGTTCTTGTCGATCGGCAGTTTGGCAAGGGGAGCAGTGAATCCTATACATCCTATATTGGTCCAGACAACTTCACCATCGGAGTCCAGAATGGTAAATACATTGCTGATCGTTTGGGCGGAAACGGTGTTGTCGTGGAATTACGTGGAGGCCCGGCAGACAACTCAATTGGCCTCAATCGTAGCAAAGGAGTGAATAGTATTCTCGAGACATTCCCTGGTATTACCGTTGTCGTTGCACCGGATTACGGTAGTTGGAGTGCAGATGGCGGTATTGCTTTGATGGAGGATATGTTGGCTGCCAACCCGAAGATCGACGCTGTGTTTTGCGAGAATGACTCTATGTGCCTGGGTGCCCAGACTGCAATCTCTGATGCTGGTCGCTCGGACGAGATGTTCTTAGTTGGAGTCGATGGCGAAACAGCTGCATTGGAAGCGATCATGAATAACACGAATTATGCCGCCACTGGTCTGAATAACTCCGATCAAATTGGTCGCGCTGCTTTCCACCGCCTCATGGGAATCCTTGGTGGTGGAATCCCTGAGAAAAATACCTACCTACCATCGCCCATCATTACAATTGATAACGTCTTGAAATACTTAAATCCGGAAGGCGAGTTCTAAAAGAAAGAGAAACTCCAATTTTTATGTGAGCCTCCACAAGGCGCATTGTGAAAAATGATTTCCTTGTGGAGGTTCACACAGTTGTAAATACCTACTGTTTCTTGGCATGCACAAGTACAGTGATTGTATAGTAAAGAATTCGGCAAGAGGGATAGTTGAAAGAAGGCACGATATGCAAGCAGAGGCAAAGTTAAAAAAATTTGGTTTTTCCTTGCCTGATCCACCCAAGCCAGTTGCAGCATACCTTTTGGCTCAGCAGGTGGGCGACTTGATGTACCTCTCCGGGACCACATGCTATGCGGATGGGAAACCACTCTATATTGGAAGAGTTGGCAAGGAGCTGAGTGTTGAAGAAGGTTATATTGCAGCTCAGCAGACGATGCTTAATCTCTTAAGCGTTATCAAAGCCGAATTAGGTGACTTGGATCGGGTGGAGCGGGTAGTCAAGGTAAATGGTTATGTGAATAGTGCCCCAGATTTCGACCGTCAACCGGCTGTGATCAATGGGGCATCGGAACTACTGGTAAAAATCTTTGGCTCGCGTGGTAAACACGCCCGCACATCCATTGGGGTGAGTGACTTACCTGGGCACATCCCTGTTGAGATCGAGATGATAGTACAAATCCGCCCAGTATAAACGTAATTTGGTTAACGGATCCAAAATATATTCCTGCGTTTTTTTTCTAAAGCCTGGGGGCTTTGTCTTGCCAGCTATAGCACAGTTCCTAATATCCGATATGGCTATAATTCATCGTTTTTCGGCCTAAGTAGCTGCTGACCTTTTATTTTTGCAAGAACCTTTGACATTCTTCATTACCGCGACTAAAATGAGTACATCATGTGGGAGGCAGGATGAGTGCCTGGCCAGGTAAATTTGTCATTGGTTTAACGGGCAATATTGCCACCGGTAAAAGCGTGGTCCGGAAAATGTTGGAACACCTTGGCGCATACGGTATTGATGCCGATGCCCTGGGTCATCGCGCCATTGCCAAGGACGCTCCGGGCTACAAAACCGTGGTGGATACCTTTGGAAAGTGGATTTTAGCTTCAGACGGGCAAATCGACCGTGCCAAGCTGGCCCGGGTGGTGTTTTCGGACCCCGAGGCGCTCACCCAGCTCGAAGCCATCGTTCACCCTCTGGTCAGGCAGGCGGTGGATTTACTCATCCGGCGATCCTCTCAAAAGGTGATCGTCGTCGAAGCGATCAAGCTGTTGGAAGGACCATTACGCCAGGCCTGCGATAGCGTTTGGGTAACCTATGCTTCGAAATCTACTCAAATCTCACGCCTGACCAGCAAGAGAGAATTGAGTGTGGCTGCGGCTCATCAGCGGATGAATTCTCAACCGCCTCAAAGTGAGAAAGTGAACGCTGCCAATATCGTTATCCAAAATGAAGGCTCCTTTGAAGATACCTGGCTTCAAGTTACCAAAGCCTGGAAAGAGCTGTTCCCGACCTTTGAATCGGGGGCATATAAACCAATTACACCAGCCAAACCGGGTTTGCTGGTAGAGAAAGCCAGACCACGCCATGCTGCCGATATCGCTGCCCTGGTTAGCAGGTTGAGCGATGGGAGGATTAAACCCACCAATGAAGACATTATGGCAGCATTTGGCGAGAAAGCCTTTTTATTCCTAAAAATGGATGGTGTCCCCATCGGGGTCGTCGGCTGGCAGGTGGAAAACCTGGTTGAGCGCACGGATGATGTTTACATCGACCCAAACCAGCCATTGTCGAATGCCATGCAGGCGTTGCTGAACGAGATTGAATCGACATCGCGCGATCTGCAGTGCGAGATTGCACTGCTGTTCCTGCCCCCAGAATTAACTACCCAGGATGACATCTGGACCTCCTTGGGATATGAAATGTGCACGGTTGAATCCTTGGGTGTACGTGCCTGGCAGGAAGCCGCCCAGGAAACCTTGGGAAAAGGGGAAACCATGTTTTTTAAGCAGCTGCGGAAAGATCGAGTGCTGCGACCGGTCTAGTTTAGTAATGCCGCTGCGTTAATCAATTGATTAGGGTGTGTGGTCGAACACCCATTCCAAGATGAATGGTGATGGATCAAGGTTCAAGTGGAAAACCTTATTAACTCCTTGCTGGAAAGCCTAAGCTTTATTATTGACCGGCTTAACTGGCTGAGCATCATCGACCTGGCTATTGTTACGCTGATCTTTTTTGGTCTGCTGATCCTTCTGCGTGACACGCAGGCGGTGGTGTTGCTACGCGGTGTGCTTGTGTTGGTGGTCTTGGGCAGTCTGCTAAGCAGCATGGCGGTGCTGCCGGCGTTTTCGTGGTTGGTGCGTACCACCCTACCAGCGCTTGTGTTTGCGATCCCGGTTATTTTTGCCCCTGAGATCCGCCGGGCATTGGAACGGCTGGGTAAAGCTGGGTTTATATTCTCCAACGGGAAAGCGTCTCCAGGTACTCAAAAATCCATCTCGGCAGTGGTGAATGCTGCGGTGCGCCTTTCCGATCGCCGTCACGGTGCACTGATCATTTTACAACGTCTGGATAACCTGGAGGAATATATACGCACAGGGGTCATCGTGGATGCCCAGGTGACCCCTGAATTAATCCTACAAGTCTTTTATCCGAATACCCCCCTGCATGATGGCGCGGCAATTATCGACGGTTCGCGCCTGGTGGCTGCCGCATGTGTGATGCCTCTTTCTGCTAGCGGAGTATTGGCGCACACCCCTGACCGGCAGCTGGGTCTACGCCACCGGGCAGCCTTGGGAATTTCCGAAGTTAGCGATGCAGTCGTTGTGGTCGTGTCGGAAGAGAGCGGGACAATATCTGTCGTCCATAATGGTCGCATGATCAGGCGCCTGGAGGGTGACCGGTTGGAAAGCATTTTAAAGGCGTTTTTCAGCCCCGAGGCGCAGCGTCGAGGATTGACGGATTGGTTTAAAAGTATCTATCCAAGCGGAAACAAGCCCGGAGGCGAGGCAGATTAAATGAAATTCCTACGCTGGCTGGCGAAAAATTTTGGCACCCTTCTAACTGCCTTCATCCTTGCAGTCATCGTATGGGTTTCGGCCGTGGTGGCCTCGGATCCCAATGAAGAGCATGTGCTCGCCCGCCCTGTACCGATTGAAATCATCGGTCAGGATCCCAATTTGCAGATCATGGGGCAAGTGCCATCGAGTGTTTCGCTTGTCCTTCGCGCACCAAGTACAGTCTGGACGGAGCTAAACAATGACCCACAATCGGTGACCGCCAAAGCGGATTTATCCAGCCTTGGGCCGGGTGAGCATACCGTCCCTGTGCAGGTGCAGATCACCCCGCACCTCGTCCGCCTGATCAGCCAGGACCCCGAGCAAGTGACCGTCTCGCTGGATTCCATTATTTCCCAGATTTTTCCGGTCACTCTGGTTGTATCCGGCAATCCACCGGTGGGCTACCAGGCGCAAACTCCGAGCCTGAATCCTGCGGTCGTACAAGTTACCGGCGCAGAGTCATTGCTCTCACAAGTGAAGCAGGCGCGCATAAGCCTGGATATCTCCAATGCTAACCAGACCATCACCAGGGATGTTATCCCTCAGTTGCTAGATGCAGACGGTCGGGTAGTAAACGGACTTACTATAAACCCAGAATCCGTGTCGGTCACCCAACCCATCGTTCTGTTGGGAGGTTACCGCTATGTGATCGTCCGGGCAGTCACCATCGGGCAGGTAGCTACGGGTTACCGGGTGACTAATATTTTTGCTACCCCCATTGGCGTGGTGGTATTCTCTTCCAACCCTGAGCTGGTAAATAACCTGCCCGGTTATATCGAAACCCAACCCATCGATTTAACCGGGAAAGAAGATGACTTTGAAACCCTGGTGGACCTGAACTTACCCACAGGGATTTCTGTGGTCGGAGATTCGAAGGTTTTAGTCCAGGTAAGCATAGCGATGGTTGAGTCCAGCCTGGCAGTATCCTTACCGGTGGAGCTCATTGGGTTGGCGCCTGGGTTGAGTGCCACGGTGAGCCCGGCAGTTGTGAATGTAATCCTTTCGGGGCCTGTTCCAATCTTGAATACACTCGGACCGACTGATGTAAGGGTGGTGGTAGACTTGACGGGTTTTGAGGTGGGTACGTACCAATTCACCCCGCAGGTTAATATCCTGCCAGACAGGGTACAATTGAGCTCGATCCTGCCTGCCATGGTAGAGGTAACCATCACGATTGCGCCCACCCCCACCCAGACGCTCACACCCAATGGAACTACCACTCCACAGCGAACTCCAACCCCCACCAGGATCCCATAAGGATAATTGATGACGAAACCGGTAGTAGCCTTGGTTGGTAGACCCAACGTTGGGAAAAGCACCTTATTCAACCGCCTGGCGGGCGAGCGCCTGGCAGTTGTGGATGAAATCCCGGGGACAACCCGTGATCGTCTGGTTATTGAAGCTGAATGGACAGGCCGGGTGTTCGATATTGTCGACACGGGGGGGATTGATCCTACCCAAACCGGACCAGGACGATCACAGCAACCTCTGTCAATTGGTTCAGCGGATTTTATCGAGCAAATTCGCCTCCAGGCCGAGATAGCCATACGCGATTCAGACGCAGTCCTGTTCATCACAGATGCTGAAAATGGCGTCACCCCCGCAGACTATGAAGTAGCTCAGATACTGCGGAAAAATCAACACGATGTGGATGGTAAGGCGGCACCACCTGTATTGTTGGTGGTAAACAAATGTGAAAATGAAGCCCGTCGGTTGGCTGCCATGGAGTTCTATGAGCTGGGATTGGGAGAACCGTACCCGATTTCTGCCCTCCATGGGACCGGCACCGGCGATATGCTGGATGCACTGGTAGACACCTTCAAAAAGGAAGGCGAAGAGGCTGAAGATGATTCAGTAAAGATCGCCATAGTAGGGAAACCCAACGCCGGAAAGTCCAGC
The DNA here is from genome assembly GCA_963809615.1 of uncultured Chloroflexia bacterium. Classification (GTDB taxonomy): domain Bacteria; phylum Chloroflexota; class Anaerolineae; order Anaerolineales; family UBA4823; genus FEB-25. Next base: position 77,440 of record CAWEKR010000006.1, on the reverse strand, counting down.
TTGCTCAACCAGCTCCTGGGAGAGGAACGCGCCATTGTCAGCCCGATTGCCGGCACCACCCGCGATGCCATCGATACTCACCTGACCTATGGTGATGTTCCCATGGTGTTGATTGATACTGCCGGTATCCGCCGGCGGGGGCATATCACTCCTGGAGTGGAGAAGTACAGTGTGCTGCGCGCCCTTCAAGCCATCGAGAGGTCAGATGTGGTCTTGCTGGTGCTGGATGCGGTCGAAGGGTTGACCGCACAGGACGCGCACATTGCCGGGTTTATCCTGGATGAATGGAAGAGTGCTGTTGTCCTGGTAAACAAGTGGGATGCAATTGAAAAAGATACGTACACAATGGCTGCATTCACCGATCGCATCAGGCAGGATTTGAATTTTATGGATTATGTCCCCGTATTGTTCATATCCGCCAAGACTGGTCAGCGCGTTGACCAGGTGTTGCCCCTCGCTTTGAGGGTCCAGGAGGAGCGTCTCACCCGCCTGCCTACCTCGAAAATCAATCGCATCCTCCATGCGGCTCAAGACCGTCATGCCAGCCCGGCGCATGGCAGCTCAGAATTTAAGATATATTATGGCTCGCAAGTCAGGAATGACCCTCCGGTCTTTTTGCTCCACGTGAACGATCCCAAATTAGTCCACTTTACTTACCTGCGTTATTTGGAAAACTGCATCCGCGAGGAGCACCCATTTTTAGGGACACCCATCCGGATCGTTTTACGACCCCGGAGAAAATGACCAGCGCTCACCGGGTAATTATCGATTTATGTTCACAATCCATTAATCCCCCTTCCCTTGCCCGGATGTGTGAGCGGTTTTATAATGCCTTGAACATGGAGGAATTTTGGACACGAATTCGGTAGAAGTTAATCCAGAACTGTCTCAGCCAAAAGACCATAAATCTGGATTTTTCTCAATATTAAAAGATATCCTCGAGACGCTTGTGCTCGCATTGGTATTGTTCGTCAGTATTAATGTGTTATCTGCCCGCATTCGGGTGGATGGTGAAAGTATGGTGCCGACTTTACAGACAGGTGAATATGTGATCGTTAACCGGTTAAGCTACCGGCTCGGCACCCCTCAACGCGGGGATATTATTGTCTTTCACTTCCCACGCGACCCACAAGAAGAGTATATTAAGCGTGTCATCGGGCTACCTGGGGATGAGGTTGAAGTTACCAACGGCATCGTCTTTGTCAATGGGCAGCCTCTAAATGAGACTTATCTGGACACGAATACGAATTACATTGGCAGCTGGCGTATCCCTGAAGGGCAGCTATTTGTTTTAGGCGATAACCGCAATAATTCCTCCGATTCACACAATTGGGGAATGGTCCCGATGAGTTATGTGGTGGGGAAGGCGGTCTTGGTATATTGGCCGCCGCCTGATTGGGGTTTTATATATCATGTGCCACTGGCTAATGCTGCCCATTAATGGGAGCCTATTGAGATGGAATTATCTCAGATAATCTCCTTGGCTCAGGATTACGAACGCCAGCTTCCCCCGGCACCGGTTCCAATCGCTTATCCGGTGGGTAAAGATATCGCTGGCTGGATTGACCATACCCTGCTCAAGCCTGAAGCTACGGCTGCGCAGATACGCACGTTATGTCAGGAAGCCATGCAGTATCATTTCGCTACGGTGTGCATCAACCCGGTATACGTCCCACTGGCATGTGGGATGTTACGGGATGCGAAAGAAAACGTTTGCACGGTGATAGGTTTCCCGCTTGGAGCGGTGTTGCCGGAATTCAAAGTGTATGAGACCCTTACCTGCATCAATGCAGGCGCCTCCGAGATCGATATGGTTATAAATGTGGGCGCTCTAAAATCTGAAGCTTACGGGCTGGTGATGAATGAAGTCCAAACAGTGACGGGGACCGCCCATAATCAAGGCGCATTGGTCAAGGTGATCCTCGAAAATTCGCTGCTCACCCGCCGTGAAAAGATCATCGCCTGCCTGATCAGCCAGTCGGCTGGTGCAGATTTCGTTAAGACTTCCACCGGATTTGGCACTGGAGGTGCAACTGTAGAAGATGTAGAGCTGATGCGCCGCGTGATTGGTTCGGATATGGGTGTCAAAGCTGCGGGTGGCATCCGCACCTACGCCGATGCAATGGCAATGATCAAGGCTGGAGCCAACCGCCTGGGTGCAAGCGCTGGAGTGATGATCCTCCAAGAAGCAGAGGCTGCGATCCATGACTGAAGAAACGACTAAGCCTGATGAGAAACCGAAGGCTGACGAGCAGTCGGAAGTTGTTCACATTTGCCCGGAATGTCATACCGGGGTTTTTCACCTCGAGTACCTGACCTATTTTACCTGGCTGAATGATGAGCTGATCACGGTGCCGAATTTCCCATCCTGGGTGTGTGATGTGTGTGGGAAGCGGGAGTATGATACCCACGCCGTAAGCTGGTTGAACATGCTGCTCAGTCCCACAACAGGTCGAAAACATAAACCTCGCCGCAGGAATCTACCCCGAAACCTGAACCGGCCTCAACCGCGAAGTTAAATCTACTCATGGAGGAATGTAATGGTCTCGCCGATACCTAACCGCCTCATCCCAGCCGAGATTCTTACCAGCAGCCATTACATATTCGGTCAGATCAAAGTCATCCAAAGCGGGCTGGTTGGGATGATGACCGACATGACAACTTCTTTCATTGAGATTGATGAAGCCAGTATTGCCCCCATCCATAAGCCCTCCAATGTGGTGAACTATGCCCCCCAGCTCTATTTGGTCCGCTCGGAAATAGCGGCTGTGTGTTTACGTAAGCGCGATTATATGGGTCTGCAGGGGGTTATGAAAAGCGGCTATCAGCGGTTGATCCCATATCCTGTCCAGATTTCCACGCGCTCATATGACATCACGGGTACGCTTGAATGGTCCGGGCGTTTCGAATTTTCGGCATTAATAACAGAAGGCACGAGTTATTTTATTATTGTGTACGATGCCACCCTTACCGCCCCCCTCTATACTGAAATCAAGATCGAATCTCCGGTGATGCTGATCAATCGCAGCTTCCTTGAGACGCTGATCGTAACCAAGAAAGCCCCCACTTTCCCCGTCGCTGACGTATCAATCTAGCAATTTAACACCTACCCATGGCTCTGGTTGAGCATTCCGTTTAGAATTTTGGATAAGCCTCAGGACTGTTGGATATGCGGTCGTGCCAGCAGCAAGGCTGCCAGGCTTTTCCCGTCCTGCAGCTCACCGTTGAGCGCCATCTCATAAGCTCGATCAATTGGGATAACTTCCAGGGTGATGAATTCGTCCAGGTCGCCGGGTAATGGGTCGCTGTGCAGCTCGGTCGCCAGATAAACCACCATGTATTCGGTGGAATACCCTGGGGCAAGGTAGAATTCGCCCAGCTTGGTCAAGTTTCCTGCGGCATACCCCGTCTCTTCGCGGATCTCCCGCCGGGCGCAGCTCTCAGCCTGTTCGCCCAAATTGAGCGTACCCGCTGGCAGCTCGAGCAGCTCTTTACCGGTTGCGTGCCGGTACTGTCGGACGAACAGGATGCGCCCGGCGGAATCGATGGGGAGGATGGTGACGGCTCCGACGTGCTCAATAATATCCAGGTGGGTGGTGTGTTGATTGGGGAAGCGCACTTCATCGCGCCGCACGTTAAAGGCGTGACCACGATAAATGGTCTCTTGATGGAGCGTCTCGATAATCATAATTCTCCTTAAAAAATTACGAAGGTTTAAACGTTGCAGCCTGTTTAAACCTTCGTCAGAGTCTGAGTTGTTCTTAGGGAATGACCAAAACCTCTCCATCGGGCAGGCCGGTGTAGGAAGTCAGGTTGTTTTGGAGTGCTATCATATCCGGTGAGACGTCTCCATAAGAGCAGGCAATCGTGTTCACGGTATCCCCGGATAGGATTTTATAATAGTCGGGATGGGGTTTCAATGCCCGTTCACCAACAAAGGGGTTGCCCGTTTGCGGGATTTTTAAGACCTGACCTGCATAGGTTAGCGAGCTCGAGGTGAGCCCATTGATGGAAAGCAGCTCGCTGATGTCTACATTGAACCGACGGGCGATACAGAACGGGTATTCACCCGACGCCAGGGTGTATGAGGCAGGTGGAGCGCCTGCTGTAGCCTGGACGTAGACGATTGGAGCTTGGGTAGGTTCAGGGGAAGCGGGAACATTGGTTGATCCCGGGGGGACTGGACTGGATGATGGGTTTTGTGGACTCCCTGATGTGCTTTGGGGCGAAGCCGGAGTAACTGTCACAAAACCAGGTTTAGCCTGGGCAGTCTGTGTGGAAAATGTGGAAACATCGATGCCGCTGCCTGTCTCCTGGCTGCCACCCGGCACCGGGAAGCCATCACTGGTAGACGCGGGACCTTTGGAGGCAGGAAGTTTACAGGAGGTCAATCCAATCACTAATAGTCCAATCACCACAAAAAGGATGATAGTCCGTACGGAGGAATTGCGGTTCATAATATTTCTGTCTCCTTCACTCAGTCAAAAGGCGCTCGTCACGCAGTTACCTTGTTCAAAAATTTACTATGTAAGAGATACTAGCATAATCCGAAACCTGCGTCAAGCAATTTACCCGCGTGGTTTTTTGGCGCGAATCAGCTCGAAGCGGAAGTCACAAATATCAGCACCCTCCATGATCGTTTGGGTCCGGGTGAGTTGAATGTCGGGATTGAAGCCCTCGATGAAGGCAAAATCTCGCTCACACGATAGCATTTTGCCCAGCTCGGGGATGCCCATGTGGGCATACATTTCGGCATATCGGCAGCGGTACACATTGAACGAGAATTTCTTACGCCTCTTCTCGAGCACTTCGGTTTGGATAGCATTATCTTTCTTCCAGGTTTCCTGCGCCACTGAAAAGTGCTGCAGGTCGTTGCTTTCCAAACTGGACGCAAGCTGGGCACCTTGCTGGCGTGCAATATCTTGGATCACCCTGCGAATCACCCCCCACACTTGCTCGCCTCCGAATTCTTCACTCAGCGCCGCGATCAATGGGGCCAGCAGGCGCGCTTCGATCTCTCGCCGGTTTAGCAAACCGACGGCATTCATGTAATCAGCAGGGGGGGATGGATTATGTTCCATGTCTGGTTATGGGTTGCAAGTTATATGCCAACGCATCCTCATCAGTTTTCACTGCTCCCTGAGTCGGACAAGGTTGGTTCTGCCAGCTCATCATCTTCTGAAAGGTCATCTTCCAATGGTCTTCCTGCGGCAAAGCTCACCCCCAAGACAAATCCGCGTGCCTGCTCAGCCTGTGGATAAGCTGTTCTTAGCTCATCCCAAAATGCGGCCGAATGATTGGGGTGCCGCCGGTGCAATAGCTCGTGGGCAATCACGTAATCCACAACCCAGTCGGGCCAATCCTTGATCTTGTCGCTGATGCGGATTTGACCATCCGTTGGTCCACCCCGGGTGCAGCTGCCTAAGCGTGACTGCATGTTACTCACCCAACGGATGGCGTTCCATTGGATCTTTCCGTTAAAATGTTTCTGGTTGACGAATTCTGCCCGTTGGTGCAGGTCCGCATCATCCCGTAGCTTGTGCATGCTGATGGATTTATCCAGCTGCATGGCAACCTGTTCGAGCAAGCCGGTCACTTTCCGGGGCGGCAGCCGGTAGGGCACCCGTAGTAAGAGCGAGCCATCAGGCAGGCGTTCCCAACGCGAGGTTTTCGTCAGGCGTTTATCCCGCTTGAGATTAACGATGACCGGCTTCCCCGTACTGTCCCTTACCTGGTAGCGTTGGTATGCCATCAATTAGCTGCCTGTCGAAAACCCCGGCAGCTCGAAAGTTTGGTCGTTGAGCTTCACCAGGTGGTACGGCATCCAGGCTACCCCGAAGAAATCGAGCAGGATGTCTTTCTTTTGGGCTGAGAGAGGTATCTGGCTCACCTGGGTGGCGATTTCCGTCCATTTATCATTGATCGTTTTCAATGCGGCAGCCTTGTCCTGCTGTATGGCGGTAATCTGTGCCTGGTAATCCTTGATCACATCGACTGACTCTTCCACATCGCTTTTGGCTTGCGAAGCCATGCGCTGCTTCGATATGGAGGAAGAAATGGAGCGTTTACGACCGATTCCGAATAAGCCTGCCACGGTCTCGGCGGCAGTCCCAAACATTTCCATCTTGCGGCTGGATAGTTCAGCCTGGTCCTGCTTAAGCTCAGCCTGTTCGCGTTCCAGCTTGTCTTGCAACGCCCTTAACTTGGTATCGTACGTTGCCGAAGTTTTCCTGAGCTCAACCTCGCACGCCTGCTGCGCTGCCCGGCTGCATTGGGCGTGAAAATCGCCTTCGCTGGTCTCGGGTCCGGCGTACAGGTCGAGGCTCTCGTTGGCCCGCACCGTCACCTGGGCGGAGCGGTAAGCCCACTCCAGGAAGTCCTTCTGTAGTGAACTCACCAGCTTTACGTCATTCAAGGGGGCTTCCAGCGAGCCGAAGCGTACCTGGGGGGCGGGAGACTTATCGAAACTCGCCGTATCGATCCTGGCGCTGGGGTAATTATCCCAGCGCACAACCCCTCGCCGGTCGGGGTTGGCCACCATGGCAGTCTTTGAAAGGTCAATGTCGAGCTTATATTTCATATTAACCAGGCGTGCACTCGCCTGGCCCAGGATCACCGCTCGATAGATCAAGCCCTGGCTGAGCGCATCAGGGGTGTGTTCGCGCCCCGCGGCTTTGAATGCCTGGGAGAAGGTGAGGTTGTTGGGGAGGAAATATTCACCGATCACTCCCGGTACGGCAGGTCGGGTGACTGAGAAGAGTGCAGCCGTCATCCCACCGCTGCCAGCCGCTTGGGAGGTAGCAAATATCGTTGATGCCATGGGTGCCGCTACTGGGCTGCCTGTTGTCTCAGTCTGCCCTACCGCGGTTGGAATTGGAGCCTGCTGCAGGCTGGCACCTGCCAGCTTGTTGAGATCCGGGATTTGGGTGCGGGTCAGCGGCCCTGTCAGGTAGTTCATTGCCCAACGCGTCTGGAAAAGCATGGGACCTTTGGCGTTCACATTGTGCAGCAGGAATACCCGTTTCCCCAGGGTGGAGATGAGACGGTCATACTCGGTCCGGTCCAGGCTGCCAGACATGGCGCTGTCCAATCCGTCCAGCAGGCGCTGCTTATCCTGGTCGGTCTGCAGCTTACCGATCATCCAGGTGCCGGCGTTGGAGAGCGCTTTGTAGTCCACATCCACCGGGTTCTGCGTCACCAGCACCTGGCCGACGCCAAATGAGCGTGCCTGCTTCAGCATACGCAGCATGGGTTGTTTCGAGGGTGGGTTTGCCACTGGGGGCAGGTAGCCGAAGATCTCGTCAAAATACACCAGGGCACGTAATGTGGTGGTGCCGGTCTGGCTGCGCATCCAGGTTTCCACGGCGGAGTATAGCAAGGTGATAAAAAACATGCGCTCCGAATCACTCAGGTGGGCGATATAAAACACACTGTGGCGCGGTTTACCCTCCGGGGTATACAGTAGTGAAGGGACATCCAGTGGCTGCCCTTCGATCCACACCTGGAACGCCGGTGCTGCAAGGATGTTGTTGAGTAGCATCGCCAGGTCAAAGCGGTCTTTTTCGGGGAAAAATGTGTTGACGTCGAACACACCCAGCTTGGGAAACGGCGGCGTTTGTGTCTGTAAGATCAGCTCTCCCAGGTCGAGGTCTTTGCCCAGGCTCCAGGAATTTTCGAAGATATTGGAGAGCAGAATATGCTCGCGGGAGCGCACCGGATCGATATCCTGCATGCCCACCAGCCCCAGCAGGGCGATCACCGTGCCAGAGATCCGCTCACGCAAGGTTTCTTTATTGCTCTCCCATGGAATGGGAGGTGCCTTCAGTGATGCCAGGATGTTCACCGGGATGCCTGCATCGGATCCCGGGGTGAACACCGCAAATTGGGCCGCTTCCGAGAGTCTCATCATCCGATGTAGATCGATGCCCCAATCCGTGAGTCCCTGTTTCCACAGTGCCGCTGCTTCACCTGCTGCCTGTTCCAGCGACTTACCTGCCCGGCGTGCCTGGTCAGGGTTGACCCACGGCTGAAAGTCTTGCGGTAGGAGGTTGGGGAAGTGCAGCAGGGTGTTGGTAATGTCTCCCTTGGGGTCGATCATCAATGCGGGGATATTGTTCAGCGCCGCCTCTTCCAGCAGGTCGATGCACAGCCCGGTTTTCCCCGAGCCGGTCATGCCCACCACCACCGCATGTGTGGTCAGGTCTGCCGGCTCATATAGCAAGGGTTGATCAGTTGTTTTGCCCAGTTGAGCATCGAAGGAGCGTCCCAGGTAAAATTTTCCATTCGTTTCTAGCATGCTTCACCTTTTTGCGAGATCATAGATCTGTTGAAATTCTGCCAGGTACTGTGCGGCAATCGTTTGGTCATGAATTATAAGGGTATTTTCGTCATTATAATGCTCGGCATTATTGCTGAAGTTATACGAGCCCGTAATCACCACCTGCCTATCGATGATGATCACCTTGTGGTGCATCAGCCTTGGGTTGCCATCCAACCAGACGTCCAAGCCGGCATCGGTCAAAGTGTCGAACTCGGTACCTGAATTGGAATTGTATTGGTCTTTATCAAATATTCCCCGCACGGTAACCCCCGCGTGTGAGCGTTCGATCAGCCCCGCAGCCAGCTCATCCGAAGTAAACGAGTATGCCAGGAAGTCAATGCTTTCCTGAGCCGCATTGACCGTGCTAAGGATGTGTTCCAAGGTGCCATCCTCCGGTGAGAAGTAAACCTCGATCAGGCTGCCGTTCACCGTCACGGAGGAGTCGGTGGTTCCAGCTGATTTCTCGCTGCTGAAGTGGTCATCCACGAACATTTGCTCGAACTCGCGGGTGTATGCCTCCGCTAATTTGGACGATTGCAAGCCGATCAAGTTGTTGTTGTCCAGGTAGGAGCCTCCGGTGGTAAAGTTCATCGAGCCGGTCCAAACCTGGCTACGGTCGATCACTACGAACTTGTCGTGCATCAGGCTTTCGTGACGGTCGCCTAATACTTCGATACCCGCCTGCTTGAGTTCCTGCACCTCCAGCTCGTCCATGTTATCGCTTTCGGAAACCACGCGCACGCCAACCCCCCGGCGGTGTGCTGCGATCAGCGCATCCCGGATCGACCACAGGTTTAGGTCATAGATGGCAGCATCCACGCTCAGGCGGGCCTTGTCAATGGCGGCTGCCAGGTCTTCATCCGCACCGCCCCGGTAGGTAGAGGCGTCGGGGACACCCGGGTTGGTGAAATACACCGTGAACCAATCCTGTCCGGACCCTGCAGGGGTCGACGATTTGGGTGTTGTCTGCAGGTTCGTTCCGGGTGTACAGGCAGTGGTAATAAAGATGATAACCAATAAGAGCAAGGTGATTTTTTTCATCGAAGGGCCAGCTGAAGCAATGAACGAAGATTGTCGGGTTAACGGATTATAGCTTAAAAAATCTTCAATCAATTCTTCTTGGTTTTTATGAAGAAGGCTGCTGCCAGTCTACTTTAATTTCGTTATTAATTGCTGAATGTTCGCGCTGTGCCTGGCTCAAAAAATCTGGGAGAGGTAATCAGGTCCTATTGCCCTCTTGATAGGGCTGCTAATCACCCCTCCTTGCTTAAAGCAGTGGTTCAATTCTGGCATAATTCAGGTAATCATGTGTGGAAAATGTGGACACGGTTGATAATACATCTCCGATTGGATATAATAAATAGAAGCGATACCAATTCATATCGGAAATTCCGAGAATGAATTTATGGTATGCTTGTAGCCTGGAAGGAGGGACTGCTCAAGGTTAAACTGAATACTTAAAAGTGCAATATATTCCTTTTAGTATAGGTCTGTGTGTAACCACCCTCGAATCTGGGCTGCGGAATTTCCGTACCGTATGCACACCTTTGAGGCGGTGAATAATCACATTCAAATCATCATTCAATCTTCTAAATTAAGGAGAAAAAATGGCAGAAAAATATACCTTCTTAGTCATTAAGTACCCAAAAACCGACACAGCAATGGAAGCCATCGCTGCGCTGAGAGAGCTTTCGAAGAAGAAAGTAGTAACTCTCAAAGATGCAGTCGCTATAACCAAGAACAAAAAGGGCAAGATTAAGCTCCACCAATCGAAGGACGATTCAGCAGGCAAAGGATTTGTGAAGGGTGGATTGCTTGGCATCATTTTCGCGGCTCTGTTTGGCCCAGTGGGTTGGATCATGACAGGCGCACTCGCTGGGACAGCGTTAGGGCTGTTTGACCGGGGAATTAAGAATAAAATCCTGAAAGAGTTCGGGCAGAAGATGACTCCATCCGAATCGGCTGTAGCGATCCTGGTCGAACACGCCGATTGGCGGAAGGCAGTAGATAGCATGAAGCTACATAACTTCCATGGAGAAATTGTCGTCTCAGAGGTTGTTGCAAAGGACCTGGCTGAATTCGAAAAAATGCTTGAGGATGAAAAGGCAGTTGCATCAGTGCCGGAAGAAATGGACGTACCTGCTCCTATCGAAGAAGCTGTCGTAGAACCTGTTGTAGAAGCAGCGCCAGCTGTTGAGCCCACTGTACCGAAGATTAAAGGACTGACATATATCTCAGGTGTAGGCAAAGCATACAGTACGAAATTGCACACAGCAGGCATCACGAACGTAGATGAATTACTTGAAAAAGGATCCACGCCAAAAGGCCGTAAAGAGATCGTCAAAGTGACAGGTATCAGCGATAAATTGATCCTGCGATGGGTGAATATGGCGGATCTTTACCGCATTGCAGGTATTGGCCAGGAATATGCCGAGTTATTGGAAGCCGCTGGCGTTGATACCATTCCAGAGCTGGCTCAGCGCCTCCCGGCCAGTCTCTTGGAAAAGATGACGACCGCCAACGCACAAAAGAAGATGGTGCGCCGCCTGCCTGATCTGCCTCAGGTCGAGAGCTGGGTCGTTCAGGCAAAGAATCTGCCGCGTGTCATCACTTATTAGCCGAAAATGGATTAGACTGAGAACCAGCTCAAACGAATTTGATTAAAGCAGCTGAGCGGTCGGCGGTGAATAGTACCGACCGCTCAGGATTTTTACAGACAAAATATCAAAGACATCTTTGCAACCCTCGCGGTGAATAGAACGAGCGCAAAGAATAGAGTTTTCAGTGTCTGTGCTATCTGGGTGAGAAACCAGCCATGCGGTAAATAAAATCAGCCGGCCTGTTGATAGAGGCTGGCTGATTTTGGCTAGCTAATTTCTGTACGATCTCTATGGGTCCCGGATGGATCCAACCATATTACCATCCAAATCTTTTGCAACCCCAACCAGCTTGCCGCCGCCCACAGCCCCGGTCTCTTGCACCACCTGGTCACCTTCTTCGTGCAGTGTATCCACGCTTTGCTTTATGTCACTGATATTGTAGAAGATTGTTGTCCTTGTCATCCCTGGCTCGAATCCATTGGGGTCCGAACCAATATCCTTGCATGATCGTCTTAAATCTCCCACACTATGGTTGAGCGGTAGTGATAGTGGATGTATTTTTCATCGGCACAGCGGCAGTGGCTTGCACGAAACCGATGTACATCAATATGGCACCCAGGAATTCACTCAGGAACAGGAAATCTGGAAACCCCATTCCAACAAATGATCCGCCAATCGCTGGCATGAGTGCTCCAATGGCAATCAGGATGTTGCCTACCATGCGGTTGAACAGCACTCTCTTGCGCCAGAAAATAAAAGCCGAGTAAATCGCTCCACCTACCAGGGTGAATGTGCCATACATATTGAGTAGGACAGTTAGCAGGATGATCACCCCTGAGCGGGTCATTATTTCCTTGTATTGAGACGACAATGGCACCGCCGTGTTGTAGCCGGCAGCCGCGGGTGTGATCGGTGCGAACAGCACCAGCACGATCGCCAGCATGCTGACGACGATCAAGACGATATTCATGGTGGTGACGATGCCTCGCCTGCGCACCAACAGGTTGATCGTCCCCTGTCCTAGCCAGGCAGCCGTTAGCATGGCACCACACAGGTACCACAGCTTGAGCGCGATGGCGCTGAATGTGAACAGCAGGATGACCTCGGTCAACGCACCGATCCCGTACAGCACCAACCCGATACTCCATAATAACAAGTGGGCACCGTGTTTCACCCGAAAGCGGCTAAATACGGCCACGGCAAATACAAAGGTGATGATTGTTGTCAAGATTGGCAGGTAATGCATTATTCACTCCATGAATTGGATTAGGATTTATAGCAATATCGCATCAATGATTGCTGTGCTGGATGGCTTCGTAAGTATCCAGCAAGGTGATGATGATTATGTCGGAGAACGAGTTCATCTTGCGGAACAAATCAGACCAGATCTGGGGCGATCGCACGTCGGCGTTTTCATAAGCAGCCAGGATCGCATCCATGACCGAGGTGCGGAAGAACTGGAAGGCATGGGCGGCTTCCACGCTGGTCAATCCCACCCGTTGGCCGCGTGAAGCATATTCATATCCCAATGACTTGGCTTCAACCTCCAGACCTTCATCGCTGGAAGTCAAATGTCCGATCAACCCTTGCACCAGTGAGCGGCCGCTCAGCCGATACTGCTCTCGCGCTTCATTATCCATCTTGCGGTACCAGCTCTCTGCTTCCAGGTTGCTTTCGCTAATCTGCACGCGCGTATTGCGTAAAACGTTGGCATATACTGAGGGTGCTTCAGGAGCAGTAGTCTCCCACCGGGTGTGCATGCGGAGCTCAACATCTGAGCGCCTGAAACGCCGGTGACCACCTTGGGTGCGTTGGGAAGGGATATATCCATGGTCTGCCCATGCCCTGACGGTGCTTGGGTGTACCCCCAACTGTTGTGCAGCCTCGCTTAAACTAAGCCATTCGTCCATCACTCAACCTTGATCAGGATTTTGGATAAGAATTCCCAACTTTATCAGGTTATATTTATTTCTACAATGTAGATTTGCTTAGAATTTGTATAAAGGATTCTAAGGAAGGCTAATAAATAAATGGCTGCGGTGGTTGACCGCAGCCAGGATTCTTGATTAAGAAGCAGGTGGTTTGATTGACTTAAGGTTTCAAATCCCAATAAGACATTTGCACCACCCGGTAGGTGTAATTCGCCGTTACATCGGGGCTGACAAACACGCCATAGCGACCGAAAGTGTATTTACTGTCAAAAATTTCGGCGATTTGATAGCCATTGGCATACACCGTCAGTGTATTGCCGACCGCCTTGATCCCCATGATATTCTGCTTATTCGTCCCCGCAATGATATAGCTGCTTGGGGTCCAGGTCACCAGCTCCTGGGTAGTATAGGGGTTGGCGCCGTCCAGCCGGAAGACGTGTAATGAGCCATCGCAAGAGAACGCCACCACGTAGCCATAGGATACCCCCGCCTGGTGCTCGGGGCCTCGTACAATCAGTCCATAAGCATCCTTGCCCACACAACTGCCCGAGTCGAAGGTCGATTGCAGGTAGAAATCGCTCAGCTCGTGCCAGGTGAAATACCAGGTGCTGAAACCTGGCACTTTTCCCGTGACGTAGAATTTTGCGTCTGACACAGTAATCTTGATGTAGTTGGTGTTTGGCAGTAAGCCTGTGGTGGGGATCACCCAGTCGGAGATGTTCCCACCGTTCATCGGGTCTTCGAAAGTCGCCGTCCCATACGTTGCCACAGGGTCAAAAGTGCCCGCTACCGGGGTGACGTTGGCAGTTGGGCCGGCTGGCAGTGGTGGGATATCCACCGAAAGGGTATAACTTTCCTTGCCATCACCCGCCGTCACGCTGAGGTAGTAATCCTGGCTCGTGGGCAGGGTGCCAGACCAGGTGGTCTGCTGTGACGAGATGTTTAAAAACGCCTGTTGATCCGCGCCAGTGACTCCCAGGTAGACGTCTCCATTGGGAGATTGAATTTTCACACTCATGGTCTGAGTGGCGTTTGCTGCCAATACGTAATATAAAGTTTGCCCTGAATCCAACACACCCTCTATCACGGCTCCAGTGCCGCCAGCTGCAAACTGGATCCGGCTGGCAGCCGTAGGCGGGGCGGAGGTGGGCGGCACCGGGGTGGGAGGCTCCTGGGTGGGTGGTGGAACAGCCGTGGGTGGCTGCACCGTGACCGTCACCATCACCGCGGTGGGTGGGGCGGAGGGCTGGGTTGGCTCGGCCGCAATCTCGGTGGTCGCAGTCGGCACTTTGGGCTGCCCGGTCGTTATTACCGTCGGCGGGCTGCCGCTTGCCGGTAATTTACACCCAGCCACTCCGGCTGCCAGCAACACCAGCAGCAAACAAGTGAATAATACTTTTTTGTTCATCTTCGCCTCCTTAGAACCCTGTGTATATATCCCTATGAGGATATTCTACATCAATTTGTAAATCGCCAGTTAAAATCTGGCAGCAATTAGGATGCAACTAGCAGGCCAGTTTACGAGCCTGTTTTCAAGCCAGAGTCAGGCTGCGTACACCCGGATGGCGGCAGTGCCTTCCAGCGGGCAATGTTGTTCGCAGATCCCGCAGCCGATACACACATCCCGCAGCACACTCGGGCGTTGCACCGTGCTAATCTCTCCGCTCGAGTCGATCACCTGGGCTTCTTCCAACCGGATGGATTTCTGCGGTGTGGGGCACATCTCCTCGCACACGATGCACGCCACTCCGCTTGCCCATGGCAGGCAGCGGTTCCGGTCGATGCTGGCTTTGCCGAGCACCGCCAGGCGTTTTTCTTCCAGCGTTAGCCGGGGTATAGCGCCGCTCGGGCACACCTGACCACAGGCAGTGCAGCCGTAATCGCAATATCCCACCCGCGGCACCACCAGCGGTGTCCAGATGCCTGCCAGTCCGGCCTCGGTGAAGGCGGGTTGCAGAGCTGTGGTGGGGCAGATTTTCATGCACTGTGTGCAGCGCAGGCACGTGGAAAGGAATGCATTTTCATCCGTGACCCCCGGTGGGCGGATGCGCCATGGGTTGTCCTGCTGAAGGCGCAAGTCGGTTCCCAGGAACAATACCCCGGCTGCCCCGGTTGCCAATGCTCCCAATGCCTGCCGTCGGGATAGGTCAAATTCCTGTCTGGGAGCGGGTTTCAAGGATAGGCCGAAGCGGATATCAGCCGGTTTGCAGTTGGCCATGCAATCCAGGCACACGGTGCATTCGGAAGGCATGATGTGCAGCTTCGCCGGTGTGGTATCGACTGCCCCCGGTTTGCACACAATTGCGCAGCGGGTGCACTCCGTGCAGGCCGTCCCAATCACCGGGCGGAACAATGAGAATTTTGAGAGTAATCCCAGCAATGCCCCCAGCGGGCACAGGTAGCGGCACCAGAAACGGTGCGCCAGGAGATTCAACGAGATGATCCCCAAAAACAGTGCGGCGATAGCCACATTTTGAGCGAAAGCGGGCTGTTCGAAGGGCAGAATGCTGCCCCGCACCGCTCCCTCGAATGCATCCAGCGCCGGAGATAGGAAATTTACCTTATATAAAACCGTCTCGACAGCGGTGACAGCATAGAATATGGCTGGCAGGATGGCGGTGGTCAGCGTGCGGGTGAAGATGGCGATCGGGTCCAATATCAGCAGGGTCAGCCCGCCGAACAATGCTGCCGCCAGGATGACGGCCAGCAGAAAGTATTTCACCAATCTCCAGCGTGGGGAGATCAACGCAGCACGTTTGCGCGCTTTTTTGAAGGTTATCCAATCAAGCAGGCTGCCCATCGGGCAGATCCACCCACACCATACCCGTCCAATGATGATCGTCAGCGCAACCGTGACCAGTGCCAACCCCAGTTTGGGGATCCATTGTCGGCTGGCGATCATTGCACCGGCAGCTGAAAGCGGGTCCAGGCGGAAAAAGATATCAGACAGCACCGGGGCTGCCCGCTTCTCCACCACGGAGAAGATCAAGTAGATGTAGAAAGCGAAAAAGAGGATTTGGACGGCCTGCCTGATGCGCCGCCAGCTTGCCCAGCTCATCCCAGGGTGATCTCCCGGATGTTGATGCTCGCCAGGTCCATCGTGCCCAGTCCCATGTCGGCGCTCGCCTGGATGTAACCGATATCCGCCCCGGTCATTCCAAACAGCGTCGCGGCGTAGGCATCGGCTGCCACAATATCCCGGCTGGCGATAATGGTATCGGTCTGCTTGACGTCTGCCAGGTCACCCCCTGTGGGACCATGTTTGGTCAAGATGCGCACCGCATCGACCACTGTCAGGTCTGGCATAACCAGGCTGGTCAGGTCGGCAATGCGCTGGTGTAGGTCGGCGTGCATCATGTTGCGGTCCATGACGACCCCCATCAGGTTCTTTTCACCCAGTGTGAGTACGGCTAAACTATGGTTTTTTGCGATGGGCACATTGATCAGCAGGTCGGTCTCCAGGATATCCCGGAAAACCCGCGTCGAGGTCATACTCTTGCCCATGGGGATGTCCACCTGGATATACTTGGCGTACGTCATATAACCCATTTCTCCGCCGGCTGCCTCAACGGCTGCCTTGATTCCCGAGATTTCATAAGCCGATTTGGGAGTGCCGCCGAAGCCGTAGTCCATCACCCGCACGCGCTTGGCACCTGCTTCCAGGCACATGCTGACGAGCGTCGCCACCACAGTTGGATTGGTGGTAGCGGCATATTCAGGCGGGTTGTAGTCAACACAAATATTGGGCTTGATGATCACGTCGATGCCTGGGCTGACGAAGCTTGCCATGCCACCGAGCGTATCAATGGCAGCTCGAGTGATGGCTGCCGGGTCAGGTCCATGAATAACTGCCAGGTATACCGGAGCGGCGGTGGGGGATGGCTCGGGGGTGGAGGTCGGTGTTTCTGTTGCGATCTCCTGAGTTGGGGTGATGTTAGCCGGGCTGGTTCCCGTGGCGATAATTCCGCTGGTGGGGCTGGGCGGTAGGGTTGGCTCGACCCCAGGAGTAGCAGTCTCTGCTGGGGCAGGTGTAGTCTGGTTAGGGCCACAGCCTGCCAGGGCAGCACCAGCTGCAATGGTGGCGCTCAGCTTGATGAACGTCCGTCGAGAAATGGGTTGTCGGCTTTTCATGGGTAATCTCCTCATAAGATACCATTCAAGAACTACCAATAATGACCAGGCGCTGGCAGTATTATAAACGGAATTCCATCTCCCTTGGATTAACGCGGCTTCGAATGGAGAAAAAATGTATCAACGATAAAAAGTATCATTCGTAGTCATCCTTACGCTATAATCACCCCATGCACCCCTACCCCGTCCCTGCTCACGAGATTTGGCGGGAGCTCTCCGTATCCAACTCGCGCTTCATCTCCACCCTCGCCCCTGTCTTTTCGGTGGATGAAGCCAGGGCCTTCGTCAGCCGTATTAAGGCTGAGTTCCCCGATGCCTCCCATAACGTGCCGGTCTACCTGGTCGGGCACGGCGATTCGGAGACCGCCCACTGCTCGGATGCCGGCGAGCCCTCCGGAACGGCTGGTCGACCTGCCCTGGCGGTGCTGCGCGGCAGCGGGCTGGGTGATGCGGCAGTGGTTGTCACGCGCTACTTTGGCGGTACCAAACTGGGCACGGGCGGACTCGTGCGTGCGTATTCGGAGGCCGTGCGTATGGTGGTGGAAGTGGTGCCGCGGGCAGAAAAGGTGCAGACCCATACCATCCTGCTGGTTTTCCCATACACCTACCTGGAGCGAGTGCGCCTTCTGGTGGTCTCCCAGTCTGGAACAGTGCTGGACGAGGACTTTGCCGGCGAGGTGACACTCACGGCTAGGCTGCGGGTAGAGAATCTACAAACATTTCAAGCTTCATTGGCCGACCTGACCAAAGGCAAGGTGCAGGCGGAGGTGATTGAAACGAAACAGGTACTCATGCCCTTGAACGTCTGAACCATGATTTATGTGATTATATGATTTACATGATTAGTCAAAGCATCAGGTAATGTCAATGCAAATTATTTATCTCATCATGTTAATCATGAAATTATGTGATTCATGGTTGAAGTCAAGAAACGTCTGAACTATGATTTTTCAGATTATATTATTAATCTGATTGGAATAGAGAAATATTCTTAGTCCGTCACAAAATCATCCCAATCATAGTTCAAGATAGGAGTCCGAAAAATGAACAACCCTATCAACCCGCATTATCTCCACTCAGAAATTACTGCGAAAATCATTAAATGCGCGATGGAGGTCCATCACGCGCTTGGCAATGGCTTTCAGGAAGTCATCTACCAGCGCGCCCTGGAGATAGAAATGACAGCACAGGGATTGGATTTTACACGTGAGCATGAGATGAAAATCTATTATAAAGGTGTAGATATAGGTTCACGCCGGGTGGATTTCTTTGTTGAAGAAAAAGTAATGGTGGAAATCAAAGCTTTAATCCAGCTGGAAGACGTCCACCTTGCTCAAGCTATTAACTACCTCGAAGCATATGGTCTGCAAGTTGGTTTATTGCTTAACTTTGGGACACGCAGTTTACAATACAAACGTGTTATGAAGCATTTAAAAACATCTGAACCATGATTTAGATGATTTAATGATTTTCATGATTAGTAAAAGTGCTGGGTTGGGTACGCTCAAATCTTTAATCAATTCATATTAATCACAAAATCATGCACATCATGGTCGAAGACTAAGAAATGTCTGAACTATGATTTTTCAGATTATATTATTAATCCGATTGGAATAGAGAAATAATCATAGTCCATCATAAAATCAGTCTAATCATAGTTCAAGAACTTCGTCACAGCATCATCAGTACACGCTCGTGGGCTGATAGCTCACGATAAATATTATCCAGCTGTTCCTGGCTTACAGCGTTGATCCGGATGGTGATCGAAACAAACCTCCCATTGCGGCTGAGGCGGCTGACCAACCCCTCTTCTGCAGCGATCGCGGCGTGTTTCTGGACGATCGCCACCACCAGGCTTTCGAAATCATCCTGGTTGGCCCCCATGACTTTAACGGGAAATACACGCGGAAAATCCATGCTTTATTCTGTCCATTATTAATTTAGTAAGTGAAATTATACCTAAGGATTGACCGTCCCGTCCCAGCCTGCCAGGCGGGCGGAGAGCCACCAGAAGGCTTGCCCTTTCAAGTAGCAGTTCAGCGAATGGCTATGGGCGCAGCTGATTTCTGGGGCGGGGCAGGCACCGGGGTGGGTATCGCACCAGCTCTGGCACCACGGGCAGGCATCCGTCGGGTTGGGGTACTGCGTACCGTCCGGTAGCCAGCTTTCGATATCGGCGAAATCATACAGGATTTTATTATTCGCCCGGACGTAATCGCGCACCATGTTGTTGTTGCGATTCAGAGCAGAGTCACCAGTGGTACCGTCGGTATGACCGGTCATATAAACAAAGCGCACCCCGGGGTATTCTAAATCCAGCTGGGCCATCATATCCAGGTACTGCTGGACTTCCCCCGTACTCAGCCACGACATTTCACCGCACCATGACCACATGAAGGCATTCGCCTGCGGAGCTGAGTTCAGCATGTCTCGCGTGGTGGCGAGGAAGGCAGCTGCGTTCCAGGCGAATCCGCTGTTGTAACCCATGCGCAGCAAGGCGGGGTCTGCCTGGTTTGGTGGGACGACCCAGTTTTTAAGGAAGTTGTAGGTGGGAGAGTTCACATAGCTGCTCATGTAATCAGCACCAGCCCACAATTGGGTTCCATGCGAGGTAGACCCGTACGACCAGATCACGTTTTGCTTGGCAGCCTGGATCCATTGTGGAGGGATAAGTGCCGCGTCGCGGTGATTATGGTCGATGATGATACCTGATGGGGGATCGGCTTTCATCAAAAGCGGAAAGTAAGTAATTAGCGTGTCTTGCGGAAATTTGAGCGAGCCATTCTGCATGCCGTCCGTCGAGGATGCCAATACCCCCGTGATCCTGGCGGATAACACTACATCCAGGACGAATAAGAGCAATGCGGCGATATAGTAAATCGCGGGTGAAGTACGAATAGTTTTCATCAGGTCCTCCTTGGATCAACTATGCTTGATCTTCCAGCTCGCCAATCAGCTGCAGCATGTGCTCGTAATGCGAGCCTTTCCAGTAGACCTGCTTGCAGGAGGGACACATGTGGAACTCATCGTAATATTTCTTGGTCAGCGGCTCCAGGGTCTCGATGATATCCTGTTTGCTAACCACCTGGAGCGGGCTGTTGCAGCGCAGGCAGCGCTTGAACGGCTTCACCTGACTCGTCAGGTTGAATCGCCGCAGTACCTCTGCCACCTGCAAGCGTGGGTCGGTCTGGTGGATGCAATATCCACGCCTGATTACCTTGCGCATTAATAATCTCCGGTCACGCGTCAGCAGCACCCGCCCATCTTCCACCGAAACGCAGGCGAGCTCATCATCCTGGTAATCATTGCGGTACAGGCAGTCAAATCCCAGCATGCGCAGATATGTCGCCAGTTGTCCCAGGTGGTTATCCAGGATAAAGCATGGCTCAGCGTCCAGGGCGGAAGCGGCAGGGCACGCCGTTACCTGGTCACCTTCATCCAGGCGGTTGGAGGTATCCACAGGCAGCCCGTTGACCGTCACCCGGCCTAATTCCGTGTGGGGTACACCGGTGGATTCAATCAGGTGTTTGAGGCTTTGGTGAGGCTCAAATTCGAGACTGAAGGAGGTATTTTTCCGGGAAGGGGGTAAAAAATCGTTCAGCTCATCAAGATAGGTGAACGTTGCTTTCATAAATCCTCACGCTGCGGGTTATGCAGCGAGCAGTTTCAGGCGCAGGGCGGCCCAATCATCATCGATGGAGATGATCGCCACACCCTGCAGGCCAAGCGAGCTGGCGAATGTGTTAATCGTGTCGCGGTTGATATCGGTCTTTACTTTGGAGCTACCCTTGTGGTAGCTCACCCACAGCATCCCCTTGGGGGTTAACAGCCTGGCGAGGAGCGGCAGCCGGGCTTCCAGCTCTTCAAGGTTGGCGACGAATACCTGGATACCCTCCACCAGGCTGCTTGAATCACGCAACAGGCTGACCCCCTCCGGCAGCTCGCCCAATTGAATGGTATATCCGTTGGGTGGGTTAACCAGCAAAAACCTGCTTCCCGATTTAATAGACAGTTTTTGAGCGATGGATTTTTCGGACATGCTTCCTCCAGTGGATTACGACTTTCTTTTTATCTCGAACAGGTAAGCGCTCATAAAGCCAAGCGGATAGGCGATCAGGTGCGCCAGGTCATCTGACAATTCAATTACCGGAGTTACTCCTGCCTGGGGTGGGAGGAATAACGCCACCAGCAGGTAAACCAGGATGCCGCCAAACGCCACCCAACGCCAGAGCCGGGGTAAAAAGGTTGTGATCAGTCCCAAGGTACCCACATACCCGGCCGAAGGACCCACGTTGCGTGAAAAGAACAGCGCATGCGCTTGGCTGAAGCCAAACTGGTGAAGAGGTAAGGAGAAGATCAACCCCTCGAGCACCAGGGTGACCAGGTGCACACCCCAAAAGGTGAGCGCAGTCCGTATTGTACCTGCTTTCCACTCTGCCACCCCACAGGTGATGCCGACCATCCCCAGGGCGAACCAAAAGGTCACCCCACCGCTGGTCACCAATGCCGACAGAATCAATCGCCACCAGCGCAGGAACCAGAAATCGCGCGGGGCAAACCCCAACCGGTTCACCCACTCACGAGTGAGATCCTGGACATAACTGTTGGTCCACCAGGCCACCAACAGCAAGAGGATCACCATGATCAAGGTGAAATGCAGGCGGCTGACAACCCGACCTAACTGGAAAGAACTGCTTCTGATCCTCTTACGATTGGCTGCGTCACTCATTCAATCTGCTTCAGATGGCACCCGGGGGGAGGTCTGGCTGGGTCTGCGGATGACCCCCAGGAGATCTGTCCCCGAATCAGCCTGCAGCATGGCAATCGCCACTGCCGGCAGGCTGGCCGTGTTGGGATAGACCAGGTAGCGTGGAGACCAGGTCGGGTCGAACTTGGATTTAAACTCGTGCAGCCCTTTGAAGTTATAGAACTGGTCCACGTGTTCATAAATATAATGCATAGCCCGTTCGATAGCCGGGTCGTTGGGGTTTTCCCCAATCCCCGATAATCCGCTCAAGCCCATGTTGAACGTGGCAAACTCCTGTGCCTTGGCCCATTCGATCAGCGAGACGAACAGGAAGTCCATCTGACCCTTCTCAGCCTGGCGGCGGTGGCGCATCAAGTCGATGGAAATCTCACTTGCCTGGTACTCCGGCAGGATGTTGGCAAATGCATCGATTGGACCTTCCGGGTTGCGGATGACGATCACCCGTGTGCTGTTCAGATAGTCTTCGTCGAACCAGCCCAGTGAAAATCGTTTTTCATAACCGTGCATGCTGGTCAGCCACTCGTCGCTGATCTGGTGCAGTTCGTCCATCACAACCGCAGGGTGGGGCGGCTCGAGCACCTCCGCCTGGTAGCCCAGCCGTTTCATCTTATTAACCCCTGTACGAATATTCTTCTTCTCTCCCCCGGCGATGCTGAACGTTTCCAGGTTTACCACCGCCTCACTACCGACGCATATGGAATGATAACCCAATCGCTTATACACTTCCAGGTAATCCGGGAGCACCTGGGAGTAAGCGAGCCTCCCAATCGTTACGGTCGCAAAAATCCTTGAAACTGGTAATGCAGGCAGTCACATCTTCAGCCGGGCCGATCGGGTCACCTAAAGTGAGAGCGATACGACCTTCAACCACATATCCGATTACCGACCCACCCGGGCTGAAGTAATAAATCTTGTCAGTAAAAAGCACCATGCGGGCCACGCTGCTGCACCCATACGCCTCGACGATCCCCCTGGCTCTCTGCCTCTCCTCCTGGTTGGCACCGCGACGGACGAGCACCGGTCTGATGAGCATGATCAACGCGTAGCCGATGGTGACAGCCCCAACAATGTAGATCGAGCTCACGAAGTAGCGTGCGAAGCGGGTGGTCGGAATTAATCCGGGGTTGTAGAATTGGGTGAACATCACCGCCGTCTGGCGCATCGCTGTGATCAAGCTGAAGCTGACCCGCTGACCATTGATGATAAAATGCCGGTCCAGAATGTAAAAACCGAGCGCCCCGTAGACCAACGTGAACACCAGCGCCCCCAGCAATGCCAGCAATCCCTGGCGGATGGATGGCGGGTCTGAGCGAGCATGGAAATGGGGCTGCAGGTAGATCAGCCAGGCTGCCAATGCGGTTGCCAGGATTGCCTCTTCATAATCCAGTCCTTTGAACAGGTGCACCGGCACCGAGATGATCAAAATCGTGACCGTCAGCGCCCAGGCGAGGCGTTTGCGCCTTAACAGCCCCGAGGCAAGGATGAGCAAGGCAAACCCAGCCAGAACGGATGTCAGGTGACCGCCGACATCCACGCCAAATGGAGAATACTGCTCCAAAAGGACCAGCCGGCTGTGCATGGTCGGAGTCAGACCTGAAAGCACATCCAGGATGCCCATCAACGCGGTCAGGAAAGCCACCAGGCGGATGCTCCACACCTCAGTTCTGGCAGATTCTTCCCCTTTGAAGGTTTTCAGCCGGCGCAGGAGGATGAACCCAATCGCCAGCGGAAGCCAAAAGGTCAACCCTCGAAAAGACAGGGCAATAACGGTCGCTCGTTCAATCGGCACACCGAGCGAGGCAAATACCAGGGTCATCATGCCTTCCACCACACCGATCCCCTGGGGAGTGATGGCGATGATCCAGAACAGGATCCCCATGGAATAACCTGCCACCAGCACACCGAAGTGCACCTTCTGGTGGAAAGCCATGAATAGGAAGAATAAGGTGGTCAGGTTGACCAGATGGGCTGCGAAGGCGATCCCGATGGTCCGGATCAAGAGTCCCGGCTGCGCTGCAATGGCGATGGACGCCTCTGTGAACTCTGCACGGTTGTTTTCCACCCAGGCGTCATCTAAAAAATTCGGGCGTCTGATCAATCTGGCGATTCGGTTGGCAAACCTTTGCACCCAGGTGAGCAGCTTTTGCAGCCATTCCGGGCGCCACAACCCGAGCAGCAGGAACGAGGTCATGGTCCCGATAACCAGCAATAGAATTATTGCGACGATGCTCTCGTAGTATTTCAGGTTGTGGTGGGTGAACAGATAGACCAGCCCGGTCAGCAGGATGATGAGGAATGCGGTAAAGTCTGCCACCATCACGAGTAATGTGCCGATTGCGGCTCGAGCAGCTGATTGACCCCTCCTGGCGGCATCATCCACAAATAATGACATGCCGCTGGCGCCTCCGATGGGAACAGCCACGTTCATAAAGATGGATGAAAATGTGATGGGGAGTAATTCAAACAGCTTGCTCTGCACTCCCACCGTCAGGAATGCAGACTGGTACAGCGCGGTGTATATAATGTAGAACACGAAGCACGATATAAATGCAGCTGCCACCCACTGCCATTGCCCTCCGGTGAGGGTTACAGCTAACTTCTTGATCTCACTGAACCGGCTAATGACCACCCACAGGAAGATGATGACCAGAATCCAGAAAATCCAGCGTCTTTTCATCCCCTTGATTATATCGCAGCGGGTAAATCAACATTTTATTAAAAATCGCAACCCTAGATCTGATCCCATTCTGTAGACCCACCTGAAGGGAATTGCCCCCACATATTTAGGAATTTTGCTTTACCGTCTCCGTCGGAGTTATCGTTTTTGGTTTTTAGCAGGTCGTTCTGCCAACCCCGGGAATTCAGGTGACCCCAACGAACGCATGCGCTGCTCCTCGCTCACCTGGTTTATGCGGGGTCCTTCGGTCCATTCGCCACCCTCCAGCTCAGCGGTGGCAACCTGCATCGCTTCCGGTGGGCTGTTCGCCCAGATGGTCTTGGCATATGGCTCGATTGAATTTGCCGGGTAACTCCCGGTTTTATGCTTCTTTTTCACCCCCTGCTTATTGGCATACAACCCTTCTACATAATACTGCGGCATGCTGAATAATCCTATCCTTCCCCGAACAGCTGTGGGGGTGCCTGGATGGCGACCACTTCACCCCGGGCGCACACCTGCCCACCGGCAGATAACCAGGCCTCCATGACCACTTTGCGTCCCTTGATCTCTTTCACCTTTGCGCGCACCTCCAATGGTACACCCAGCGGGGTGGGTTTGAGGTAATCCACTTTCAATGAGCCGGTCACAAACCGGAATGCCGGCAGCGTATCCATTGCCCGTCCCTCTGCCTTGTAGGCCGCCGCAGCCGCTGTTCCCGTGCAGTGACAGTCAATCAGTGATGCGATCAGCCCACCGTACACGTAGCCGGGGATGGCAATATGATAAGCCCTTGGAGTGTACGTGCAGACTGTTTCTTCTCCATCCCAATAACTCTTGATCTGCAGACCTTGCTCATTCAATCGCCCGCAGCCGTAGCAGTAGCTCACATTTTCAGGATAGTAGTCCTGGAAGGCTTTTTCTGTCATCTTTTTGTCCCTATCTCCCTGGCAGCCTGCTCTAAGATTTCATATCCGTACTCCACCAGCTCGTCCAGCCTGGGCATATCCTCACTCCTGATGTGTTCTCCCAACTCAAGCCGCTCGATATAGCGCAGTAGTGAGCCACGCAGCCCACTTGCCCGGTGAGCGTAGGTCGAATCAACCGACAGGCGTTCCAGGCGGTCGGTCAGGCGTTTGACCAGCTCCAGCTCCTGTTCAGCCATTCCTTATCCCTAATATGAACTGGTCAATCGCTGGTCGCCGGCTACCAGGAAATGACCCGGGTGGGGGTCAGCTTGATCAGCAGGTTTTCTGGGTCATTCAGCCAGGATTGCGGATCGGGCTCCTTCACCCCTTCCAGGCCCAGGTAGCGGATGTAAATGCGGCTGGCAATCTCGCTCACCTGCAGGCGTGGTTCCGTCACCAGCTCAACGCTGCCTTCCAGCAGCACCGCCGTAAGCTTGCCTCCCTCCTGTTTCGACTCGATCAGTACGGCTCCACGCGGGTTATGCTTCAGCTCGCGGATCTTGCGTGTGCTGACGAAGCTGCTGATCCAAACGAATTCCCCATCCCACATAAACCATACCGGCACCACGTGCGGCTGCATGGTTTTTGGGTTGGTGGTCGCCAGGCGTGCCAGCACCGGTTCTGCCAGCACCAATTCGATCAATGTTTTTCTTTCAGTCTTCACAGCCTCTGCCATCAGGAATCTCCGCTTTATCGTTTGGCTGGAGTATAGTACAAAACACGGCTGTGGACAACACCACCAGCATACCCTTGGTACTGCCCTGGAATCAAGAGAGCCGGGTATGTCGCCCGGCTCTCAACAAGGAGGAGAATGAACACCTATACTATATTGATCATATCTAATTACTAATATCTGTGCTTGACGGTTCAACTACAATCACCCCACGTTCACCCATCGATCTCTTTTTCCCTGCGCATACGCTTGATCTCAGCCCGCCTGCGCTTGAATTCAAGCCGGCGCAACTGGGCGGCTCGAGAGGGTTTGGTTCTCAGGCGAGGTTTGGGAGCTTCACTGGCTTGTTGGATCAGCCGGACCAACCGTTTCAGTGCAGACTGCCGATTTTGATCCTGCGAGCGGTACTGCCGGGCCTCGATGATCAAGACCCCCTGTGAGGTCATCCGTCTCCCGCCAGCCTCACCAGGCACAGTTTTACCTCCGCGGGTAAGGAAGGTGAGCCCAGCACATTGAAGCGCAGCTGCACCGCTGATGACACCTTGTTGACGTTTTGCCCGCCGGGACCTGGCGAGCGGATGAAAACGAGCTCGATTTCATCATCGCCCAGCTGGATGGAAGGTGTGACATCGATCATGTTGGAAGTATACCCTGTACCGCTTACCGGTTTGTTCCAATTGTGGATCGGTTTGCTGTCTGTCGGCGGATCAATAGCAGCGCTATTTGCAAAGCATATCTCTTCCTATATGGCCATAATCTATACCTAGGAATTGACCGCTCCTGCCTGGCGTTTGAGCGCCGCGGTGATGGTCAGCGTTCACACTTCCAGGGATTCCGGCAGCTGGGCCGTGATGTGGTTGAAATCATCACGGCCCGGCATATAGAGAATCGTCAAGCAGGTTTCAATAACGAGGTTGGGTCAACAATCTATAAGACGTATCCTAAGCATGTGTCATCTTTCAGAAGTGTTATGCTGATCACTTATTCACGAATGGTAGATAGACATTCTTGTTACCTACAATGATCAATGGGCGCATCATATCGTGCTCCTCATGTTCGAGAATATGACAGTGCCATACGTATTCGAATCCACCTGTGCGCGGGCTTACCGGAACCGTGAACGGCACCACCGGAAGATCGAACGTCATCATCACCCGAGTCACTTCCCCTGGGTTCATCCGTAGCGTCTCTTTCCAACCCAGCTCATTGTTCTCTGGGGCTGTTTCTATGCCCGTGTAGCTTGGTGCGCCTCCCTGGTAGTTTACATCATCGAATGCCTGCCTTGAGAGCACCTGGATGTTGACCAGGTGGAAGTGGATAGGATGTGTATCCCCAGTCAGGTTGATTATCTCCCACACCTCGGTAGCCCCTGCATGAATGACTTCGGTTGGATCTGCAAGATACTCTCTCCCAAATTCTCCCGGACTGACAGGTTGATCCGTACCGAGGAATTGGATCAACCGTCCATAATCGTCAAAAGTCTCGTTGAGGGTCAGATAACGCACTTTTACACCCTCAGGGATGGGCGTCGGTAACCCCGGAGTTTGCGGTACCAGGAATGGATCTGTCGGAGTGAAGGTACCGGGCAGGGTGATAGGAGCATCGGGGTTTCCCGCCCGCGCCTTGACCCTGAACTGCATGAGGGTGCGCGTGTTAGGTCCATAGCCTGGTGGGGTATCGGTGGGGTTATATGGGTTGCCCGGATAATAATCGTTAAGTGATTCGCCCATAGGGTATGGAGCCGGGGCGTCACTGCAGAGCAAAAGGAAAGAATCTTCGGGGACCTCCCGGAAATCCACGATCAGGTCAGCGCGTTCAGCAGGCGCCAGCAGCAGGTTGGCTTGCGATGGTCCGTTGAGCATCACCGGATGGGGTAGAAAGCCCCCTTCGGTTCCAATCTGGATGAATGCTGGACCGATTTCGTTGGCGGGCTCTGAACTGTCGGGGGGGGTGCTGCCCTCAGCATACATCAGCCGTGGGTTCAGGAAGCGAGCATTGCAGGCATTCAGCATTCGGAAGCGATACTGCCGCTGCTCCACTTCGAGGTATGGGTAAACCAAACCATTAACCAGGATGGTATCCGCGAAAAACTCAGGGATCGCTGAAGGATTCGGGAGTGGCAGTCCTCCGGGGTTGACATCCCACCGCTCCGGATCATATTCATGGGCGTACCATAGATCACCCGGTCTTGAGTTCGGCATGATGATCGGCCAGGTTGGATCGACTTCTTCAATATCATCAGGGACGAATATCTTCTCCTGGAAGATCAGGTAGACCGTGCGGGCATCCAACGGTCCGGGAAGGTTATGCTCGGTGACCAGGGATAGTTCATAATCGTCGTAGATGACGTAGCCGGAAGCAATGCCAGCATAGGCATTGAGGCGGGTCAAGCCGAACGAATGGTCGTGGTACCACTCCACCCGCGAGCCCTCTTGGTTGGGATAGTAGTACTCGGCTTCATTGTCGGGTACGATTTGGCCCGGGCGTAACACCTGGTTGTTTAAAAAGTCAATCCCTTTATGCCCGTCCGGATCCCACCAGGCATGCGGACCGCCATCGCTGGTCCATGGAACGAAACCCCCGTGCAGATGGACATCGGCGCGGTTGTACTGGTTGCCTGCTACCCCCATGATCGTTTCGTCGACCGGGAGGATGTGGGTCGGCGGCAGATGGTTGCGGAAAGTGATCTGAACGGGTTCGTCTCGCTTGGCAGCGATAATTCCACCAAGATGCCGGGTCCAACCTCGGATTCCCCGGATCATATCCCTGGCCAAACCCCCACAAACGGGTTGGGTTGGGTAGATCGGGGTGTAATTGGTCCTCGAACTGACCAATATCGATGGTGTAATGGGTCACGCCGGGCTGCCACCATCCTGGGTTTACCGTATCCGGTTGGGCAACGGGGATGCCGCTTCCCCCAACTCCCCGCAGTGGTTGGATAAATTTTTCTAGGTTCATGCTCTGGGCATATGTGGGTGAAATTAGCTCATTGGAGGAGAATGCTCGCGCGACCTGCGGTTTCGTCATCAACTTTCCGCGGAACATCAATCCTGCTCCGGCAACTGCGCCAAGTTTAAAAAATCCTCTTCTTGATAGCATTTTGTGGCTCCTATGTAAAAAAATTAGAATGTGATGCTATTACTGCCAAATAAAATTATATAAATTAAAAAACAATAAGAAATTTGCATTAATTAGGGATTATTTGTAAAAATTCTATTAATTCAGCTTTAAATGAGGATTAATCATAATTTTGAATGCCAACTGGTAGGTTTTCACCGTATATTGCAATTTGGTCTACTGGACTTTGGTGGGCTTGCCACGCACATGGGGATGTTACACCAAGAGGTAATCCAGCACCGTAAGGAGACCACGGATAAGAGGTCTTTATACCAGCTTGGTGCGATCAATCTCATCCCCGCCCGGAACGCTATCGAAATTGTTCTCCACTCAGCCTGGCGCTCGTTTCGCCATGAGATGGTATCCTCGATATTAAAGCCACATAAGCGTCCAGCCCATCGGGCCCACTTTTTTTAGACCTTTCCTGTAATCACCTGGTTTCTTAATGGGGAAGCGCATCTCAAAAGTGAACACAGGATAAATAAATGGTATGTGCACTATATCTCTTCTCGTCAAGACGAGAAACTCAATGATAATCTGTAATCAATATACCCGCCTCAAGCATCATTGTGACCGCTCAAGCTTTTCACTCGTATAAGGTGCAATATTTCTGGTATACGAGACTGTAGGGGAATCGAGTATCAAATTTTATTCCCTTGATTAAAAAACCTGCTGGAACGACGTTTATTGTTCGTTGACACGCCAATTATTTCGAGATAATATAAGATTACTTCCCGGCATTTTGGGCAATATTGTTCTGAATGGTTAGATAATTTGTTTGTTGTTGCGAGATGGTCTCATGGAATCTCCTATCCTTCTAAATCTACGAACCAGTTGTGTATGTAACCTTGAAGTGAGGACAGTACTAGTCAACAGCATGTGTCTATGATACAGTTCATTTTGTTTCAACAATCACTTACCGATAGATCCAGTCAGTACCATTAATTCTTCATTACATAAAAACGAGCGGCTGGAACGACCAACCGCTCGTTTTGTCGGAGGGTAGATGCAAAAGACGGTCGTGGCAGCAGCTTTGGGGGAATGCGTGCATGTCGCAGGGGTGCTGAATTTCCTGCGCCTGGCTGAAATTGCAGGCTGGCGGACAGTCTTCCTGGGGCCGGCCGTCTCGATCGAGGCTATCTTGAAATCAGCCCGCGCAGAAGGTGCCGTTCTAGTCGGGGTCTCCTACCGCCTCACCCCCGAGACCGGCGAGCGTTTGCTGGGCGAGTTTGCTGAAGCCGCCGACGAGCTGCATTCCTCCGGGGTCCGATTTGCCTTTGGCGGTACACCCCCCGTGGCTGAAAGGGCACGTCAGCTGGGATTTTTCGAGCGGATTTTCGATGGGAGCCAGCCTCCCGAAGAGGTGCTGGCATATCTCAAGGGGCAGGCTTCCCCTGAGCCTTCGGAGCAGGACTACCCGCAATCCCTGGTGGAGCGGATCCAATGGAAATCTCCCTATCCCCTCTTGCGCCATCATTTTGGTCTGCCCACCTTTGAAGACAGCCTCCGGGGCGTTGAACAAATCTCCACCGCCAAAGTTTTGGATGTCATCTCGCTGGGCATCGACCAGGATGCCCAGGAAAATTTCTTCCACCCCGAGCGCCAGGATGCCCGCCGCAAGGGAGCCGGGGGTGTGCCGGTCCGCTCTGCCGCCGACTACCAGGCGCTCTTCTCTGCCAGCCGGCAGGGGAACTTCCCACTTATGCGCACCTATTCGGGGACGGATGATTTCATCCGCCTGGCTGAGATGTACCTGGAAACGATCCACAATGCCTGGTGCGCCATCCCGCTGTTTTGGTTCAACCAGATGGACGGGAGAGGTCCCTGGGACCTGGAAGGCTCCATCGGCGAGCACCAGCGGGTGATGAAATGGTATGGTGAACGCAACCTGCCGGTGGAGCTGAATGAGCCGCATCACTGGGCGATGCGCGATGCCCCTGATGTGATATTTGTCGTATCCGCATTTCTGTCTGCCTACAATGCCCGCGCCCTTGGGGTTCACCACTATATCGCACAAATGATGTTCAACAGCCCACCGGGAACCTCTGACGCCATGGATATCGCTAAAATGTTGGCGTCGCTGAAGCTGATCGAGCCGCTGGCGGGCGAGGCTTTCCGTATCTGGAGGCAGACCCGCACCGGTCTCCTCAGTTACCCGGTTGATGCCGCCGCTGCCCGTGCTCACTTGGCAGCCAGCATCTACGTACAAATGGTGCTTAAGCCGCATATCATCCACGTCGTGGGTCACACCGAGGCCCACCATGCCGCCGGTGCAGACGACGTCATCGAAGCCTGCCTGATGGCGCGCAGGGCGATTGAAAACGCCATCAATGGCGCTGCCGACATGACCGCCGATCCCGCAGTCCAGACGCAGGTGGAACATCTGGTGGCTGAAGCCAAAGTCACCCTGCAGGCGATTAAACAGCTTGGCGCTCATTCCAGCCCCGACCCATGGACCGATCCTGGTACATTGGCGCAATCGGTAAAAGCTGGGATTTTGGATGCCCCCCAGCTGAGGAACAACCCTTTTGCTCAGGGTCAGATAAAAACCCGCATGTACCATGGTTCTTGTATCGCCGTTCATCCTGATGGAACGCCTCTCAGTGAAGCCGACCGGCTGGTGCGACACCTACCTTAGGAGGAATATATGGCTAAAAAATTGAGCATCACCGTAATTGGGGCCGGGCATGGCGGAAAAGCTATGGCAGCCCACCTTGGATTGATGGAGTTCCCGACGGTATTATTTAATCGCACGGCTGCGAATGTAGCTGCCATTAAGGAATTGGGCGGGATCTACCTTGAAAGCTACGAAGGCGGCCCACGCGGTTTCGGGAAATTGGATCTGGTGACCTCGAACATCGCCGCAGCCCTTCAGAAAGCAGAAATGATCATGGTGGTCGTGCCATCTTCAGCGCATGCGGATGTGGCAAAATTATGCGCACCCTATCTGACCGATGGTCAAATTATCATTTTGCATCCTGGGCGGACCTGTGGTGCGATCGAATTCAGCAAAGTGATCCGTGATAACGGTTGCACCGCCGACGTGACCATCGCAGAAACAGAAACTTTTATCTATGCTTCTCGCTCTGATGGTCCCGCCCAGGCCCGCATCTTCCGCATCAAGGAAGCCGTGCCGTTGGCAGCACTGCCTGCCACCCGAACTTGCCTCGTCCTGGACAAGGTTCGGGATGTTTTTACCCAGTTCATTGATGGTGGAGATGTGCTGCAGACCGGGATGAACAACATGGGCGCCATCTTTCATCCAGCCCTGACGATATTGAATTCCGGCTGGATCGAATCGACACACGGCGACTTCCAGTTCTACATCGATGGTGTGACCGTTTCGGTGGCACGCGTTCTGGAAGCCCTCGATCGTGAGCGTGTCACGGTGGCTGCCTCCATCGGCATTCGTGCCCGCACCGGCATGGAGTGGTTAAAACTTTCCTACGATGCAGTGGGTGAAGACCTGAATGAAGCCATCCACAACCAACCCGGTTATTATGGTATTAATGCTCCCCCAACCCTGAACCACCGCTACCTGTTCGAGGACGTCCCCATGAGCCTGGTGCCAATCGCCTCCCTGGGTCAGCGTTACGGGGTTGCAGTCAGCGGAATTGATGGGATAATTAAGTTAGCCAGTATAATACACCGTACCGACTATTGGCGTCGCGGGCGGACAATTGAAAAACTGGGTATTAATAACCTGAGCACGGATGAGCTTACCCATTATGTAAAAGAGGGTGTTTTGGAAACAGGCTAAGTGCAAGCGAGGCTAAGTACTGGAAACACTGGCGACGAGGATGGAAGACATGGAATTCCAAGATCAAAATAAACCGGTGATCCTCCTGGTTGTTCTCCAAGCCCAGGATGCCGACCTGGTCACGACATCATTGCGAAGGTCATCCGTTCCCGCCTTCGAGTTATCCAGTACCGGGGCATTCCTCGGCAGGAAAAATGTCACCCTGCTGATCCCGGTGGAGGCAGCCAATGTCGACCTGGTCGTATCTGAGTTGAAGCGCAACTGCAGGCAGCGGATTGAATATGTATCCATGCCTATCGAAGGTCAACCCCTGCCAATCCCGAGCCCCATTCCAATTACGGTGGGCGGAGCAACCATCTTTATCCTCGAGATAGACCAATACCTGGAGGTGCTGCAATGAAACTGATGATTGCCATTGTCAATGATGCTGATTATGACAAGATAGCCCGTCAATTGACCGACGAGCAGTACCGGGTGACTTGTATTGCCTCTACAGGTGGCTTATTCCGTCGCGGCAGCACTACCCTGCTGATTGGTCTGGAGGAAGACAAAATCAGCCGGGCGGTGGAGATCATCAAAGAGAATAGTCCCAGTGCAGAGGGCCCTGGTTCTCACAAAGCCGCCATCTTCGTCTTGAACATCAAGGAATATATCCGCGTGTAAGAAAAAGATGCTTCCAGGTATATTTTCTCCCCCATTTTGATTACGAATGCTGACCAACACCCATCGATGGTTCATGAACAGAATAATCATTGGTTGCCTAATTTTATGCATGCTTTAACTATTTCGCTGCGCGTTTCTGATTCTCCAAAAGTATAGTTTAGATAAATTTCTCGCCTGGTTGGGATATGACTTCTTCGCTGAGTAATGAATCACACCATATTCGTACGCTAATAACCGGTCATGTCGTACCGGAAATGGAAAAATGTATCCAATGCGGGATATGCTCCTTCAATTGTCCAATTGGGATCGATGTTCGCATGCATGCCTGGAATGGGGAGGTTATCGAAGATCCCAAATGTTTGACCTGCGGAGAATGCATTGAACGCTGTCCGCGCGCTGTGCTTCATTTTGAGATAACTGGCTTGTTTACGGAGGTGAAGAAATGACCCGCTACGTTATCATTGGGACAGGCGTATCGGGTTTTTCAGCTGCTGAAACACTTCGCAGTCTCGACCCCCAAGCTGACATCTTACTGGTTGGTGATGACCCATTTGGTTATTACTCGCGTCCTGGACTGGCATATTACCTGACCGGCGAAATCCCAGAAAAGCAGCTGTTCCCCTTCTCAAAGAAAGGCAGATTAAACCTTGATGTTCAACACATCAAGGCCCATGTAGCCCGCATTGATCCGAACTCTCACACCATAATAACCGATACCGCCGGCACACTGGAGTATGATCGATTGCTGATCGCTACTGGTGCGCACTCCATCCCCGTGAATTTTCCCGGGGCAGACCTGCATGGGGTAGTAACGCTCGACGACCTATCCGATACCCGCCACATTTTATCCCTACTCGGTCATACAAAAACCGCAGTGGTGGTTGGTGGAGGTGTGCTTGCTCTCGAGCTGGTCGAGGGATTGGTGGAGCAAGGCAAAAAAGTCCATTTCTTGCTGCGTGGGGATTGGTATTGGTCGAATTTATTGGTCGAAGCTGAATCACGCATGGTGGAGCATCATCTTGCCATGGATGGGGTCATTCTTCACCACTGTACCGAAATCGAAGAGATTCTGGGTAAAAAAGGCAAGGTGACCGGGGTGCGCACAACCAGCGGTGAGGTCATTCGCTGCAATATGGTGGCGGTTGGCATCGGTGTCAAAGCTCGGGCAGATCTCGCCAAGGAAGCTGGTCTGAAAACGGACCGGGGAATTGTGGTGAATGAGTACCTGCAAACCAGCCAACTCGATATTTTCGCCTCGGGCGATGTCGCTCAAATCTATGACCCAATCACCGGTCATTCCTCTATCGATAATCTTTGGCATCCCGGGCGTAGGCAGGGCCGAGCATCTGCCTTGAACATGTTCGGGAAAAATCAAATTTATGAGCGCACGATAGCGATTAATGTGTTGCGACTGGCAGGGGTAATGACAACCCTCATCGGCTCAATCGGGAGCGGGCGCGATGAAGGACCGGTATATACCACCCGCGGTTCCAGTGAGTCCTGGCAGCAGCTGCCCAATACGCTTGCAGCTGAGAGCATTATGGATGAGAGCCAGTTACGCTTGATCCTCGGTGAGCATAGGTTATTAGGAGCGGTGGTGATGGGTGATCAAAAAATATCTCGTCCCATCCGCGAGCTGGTCAATGATCAGGTGGATATCACCCCGATTCGAGAACAATTATTACAGTCCGGACCACAATTGGGGCAGATGGTTATGGATTATTGGGCAAAAACCAAAAAATGATTACCGTGACGGTGGGAGCAATGCAATGCTGGCAAGAAATAAGGAGATCTGGTTTGCTTTATTAGTCGCAGTCCTGATTACCGCGGTCTATGCCGGGGTGATGAATTTGTACTCAGCAGTGCCCGCTGCAGGAAGTTTATTTGGCCATTTAATCGGCATTGTCGGTTTCCTGCTCATGTTGATGACCGAGACTCTGTATTCCTTCCGGAAACGCAGCCGGAAAGGACGGTGGGGTAACATGCAGTCCTGGCTCCAGTTCCATATTTTCACCGGTCTGGTCGGTCCATACATGGTGTTGCTCCACACTTCCTGGAAGTTCAACGGTCTGGCTGGTGCAACCACGCTTCTCACCATCATCATTGTGATCAGCGGATTCATCGGCCGTTATATTTACACTCGCATCCCACGCTCGCTGGATGGACTTGAGCTCACCTATCCAGGAGCACAAACCCAGGCTGCCGTTCTGGCTCGTTCTCGTCAGATGTTGTCCGCCTGGCATGCAGTCCACATCCCTATCGGCATTGCCCTATTTGTTGCTGCTTTTATCCACATTGGAGCAGCGTTGACTTATGCCACTTTGCTTCGCTAGGGGGCATACGATGAGAAAAAAACCACTCGGCTTTTTGACAATACCTGGACTGATCACAGCATTACTGACAGTGTTGGTTGTGGTGGGGGTGGGGCTGGTGTGGGGAGGAGTACTTTTTAGTCCAGGTTTACTAAACGCCCAGACCGGGGCAGCCGTGGGTGGGGTCACTTCCCATGCTGAGCTTAGCAATAAATGTTCAGCCTGCCATTCATTTTTCTGGCAATCGGGAACGATGGCAGACCGCTGTGTGGTTTGCCATACGGATGTCGCTGCCCAGCTGCAGGATCCGTCTACGCTGCACGGAGACCAGATGATGAAGAAGCCCGGCACGCCATGCCGGGCCTGTCACCCCGATCACCGCGGCCCGAATGCCGCATTGACCGACATGTCCATGGCAGATATTCAGCATGAAGCTTTTGGTTATTCCCTTACCGCTCACCTACGCCAAACAGACGGTTCGCCTTTTGTGTGTAAGACCTGCCACATCAACGGATATACCAAGTTTGACCAGGCGGTTTGTGTGACCTGCCACCAGCAGATAAAAGCCGATTTCATGCAGCCTCACCTCCAGGCTTATGGCGAGAACTGCCTGGCTTGCCACGATGGGATCGATACTTATGGTCACAATTTTGACCACAGCAATGTCGCCTTCCAACTGACTGGGAAACACCTCACGTTGGACTGTGTGGCCTGCCATACTAACGACCGAAGTATCGCCGACATGAAGGCGACTCCCCAGGACTGTTTTTCCTGTCATGCTAAGGATGATGCTCACCAGGGTCAGCTTGGTACCGACTGCGGCGCTTGTCACACCACCAATGGTTGGACCCCGGCATCATTTGACCATGCCAATTCGATGTTCCCCCTCACCGGTGCCCACGCCACGATTAACTGTACACAATGCCACCTGAATAATGTCTTTACCGTCCTACCTACCGACTGTTATTCTTGCCACGCTAAAGATGACCCGCATAAAGGTCAGTTTGGCACCGGCTGTGACGCCTGCCACTCCACCACGGCCTGGCTCCCGGCAACATTCGATCACTCAAAATCAGGTTTCCCGCTCACCGGGGCTCATACCAGCCTGGCGTGCGCCCAATGCCACATTAATAATGTCTTTACTAAACTCGACACCGCCTGCGTCTCCTGTCATGCCAAGGATGATGCGCATAATGGTCAGTTTGGGACGGATTGTGGTGCCTGCCACACCACCACTGCCTGGCTCCCGGCGACGTTCGACCATTCTAAAACCAGGTTCCCCTTGACGGGTGCCCATGCTGGTCTTGAATGTGCGAAATGCCATATTAATAATAACTTTACCAATCTTTCCTCAGCCTGCTCCTCCTGCCACGCTGACCCAGCGTTCCATTCCGGCTTGTTCTCGGGAATGTCTTGTGACACGTGCCATAACACCTCCGCCTGGAGTCCCGCTTCGTTCAACCTATCGCATCCCAACAGCTGCGGTGAAGTGACCTGCACCGACCATGAGAGAGCGACCTGCCGTGACTGCCACCCGGCCAATCTGTCCACTGCCACCTGCATCAAATGTCACTCGAGCAATAATCCCGGTGATGGGGGCGGTGGTGGCGGGGACTAAATTGGGTCGATGTCTTCGGTTGTAAGTCAACCTAAAGTTGGCATGTAAAAGGTATATCTTTAGCGGTTTTTTTTCAATCGGTAAATTTAGGTCAGATGCGCATACCCTTTCGCGGGAGTATGCGCTTCATTGGTTACCAACGCCGGTCATTTTCCGCTCGCTTGGCGCAGGATAAAGGGGGATACTGATAATGTGTTTATAGGTAGTGCTTGAAGAATTCGATCACCCGCCGGGAGTGTTCATCTGGGTGGAGCTGGCTGGCAGTGGTGTGACCCGCCTCAGGCAGCCTCCACAGATCCTTGGGGCTCTCAGCAACCGCGTAGAGTTCATCAAAATCCGGCAGGTATTGGTCAAGGTCGCCGTGGATGAACAGGATGGGTCGGGGTGCGATCTTACCCACCCAACGGATGGGTTCGTATTCAAACAGGTTCACTCTTAAGCGCAGCGAAGTCATACTGATGATCAGCCAGGCAGCCGCTTTTCCCAGCCACAGCGGGAATCCCAATTCCACCCCGCGGGCCGCGATTGCCGTCCGTATGCGCGCCGGTCCGCCATCGCTGATCACCGCCTCCACGTCTGAGCACCGGGTGTGTTGATCATGGCTACCATCCCGCCATACGAGAACCCGAGTAAACCAATATGCTGCATTCCGCGGCTGTGTAGGAATTCGATTGCCGCCTGCACATCCCGCCCTTCTTCATAACCAAATGTCATCCGCTTGCCATCACTTCGCCCGTGGGCGCGGAAGTCGAACAGCAGCACGTTAAACCCTGCCTCATGCAGGGAGGCTGCCCGGTAAACATCGAAATCGTGGCTGCTGCCGTGCCCATGCAGGATCACGATGGCTTTGTCTGTCTCTGCAGCAGGGATCCATACACCTCGCAGGGTCAGCTTGTCTTGGGTTTTGAGCTCGATGGCTTCGAATTCCAACCCATATTCGTCGGGCGAGAACTCATCGCCCAGGCGTGCCCGTCGCGTGAAGTAAAACGAGAGCGCCATACCAATGGCAAAAGTAAGCAAGATCAGGATCAGCAGGAGCCAAAGAAAGGCGATCATAGGGGCGGTTCAATAACGGCCGTCGAAAGGGATGGCCCTGGCAAGCGGATGAATTTCAGGCTGATCGTGCTGCAGAAAAACAGGACTGCATAACCAGCAAAGACGACAAAATAACCTAATCCAGGCGTGGTTAGGTTCAGGTAATCAGCGACCGGTCCACCAATACTGCCCCCAATGATGCCTGCTCCGGCCCCTGCCAGGTTGGATATTCCCAGGAATAAGCCGGCTTGTGCGGCAGGAGCCAGGTTGGTGCCCATCGCCCAGTTGCTGGTCATGAATATACCGGTCGCCAGGCCAAGTATCGAGCCCGCCAGGTAGATCAAAAGCTCGTTCGAGACCCAGATCGTTCCCAGGAGCACGATTCCCCCCAGGCCGGCGATGATGCCGCTCCAACCAACTAACAGCTTTTTACTGAAGCGGTCAGCCAGCCACCCGGCTGCAAAAGCTGAGGTCAGGGTAAAAATGCCCACAATCGTGATCAGTTTTCCGAATAATATCGTGGCAGGTCCGACGTCGATCTTGAAGGCGTACATAAAAAAGTACAGGGCGAAACGCTGCAGGGAAGTGATCGCTGCCAGGAAAAACAAGCGGTTGACAATCCACCAGATGAACGAGGTGTGATTGCGCGCCTCTTTTCCAATGGCAGTCGTTGAGCCGGCCCACACCCCGATCACGACAGCCAGGATCATGGCAATGATCCCGCCAAGCCCCACAGCCACTGCGATAGCGGCAGTTTTACCAGCCAATGGCAAGACGATCAGACCAACCAGCCCACCAATGATGCCTCCACCGAGCACACCAGCGACCACCCCACCCAGGATGCTCAGCAACATCAGAAATACGCGCCGCACAGGTGGCCAGAAGGATACATCCGGCTTGATTTTGAGTGGTTCCTCCTTGACGGTTAAGACGGTCACCAGTGCAGTGATCAATAGGATTGCCCCGGTCGTGACGATGGCCAACCACAGCTTCCCTCCACCGACCATTTTAGCGATGCTGATGCCTACCAGGAAGATTGGCAGCAGCTCGAACAGGGCTTTGATTGATGAGGCCTGGCCGCGCTGGTCTTCCGGCACCAGATCGGGGATTAACGCCTGCAGCGGGCCGTGCGAGATATTGAAGGAGAATTGGATCAGCAGTACGGCTGCGAGCAGTGACCAGTAATTCCAGGATATGCCAATTGCCACCAGGAATACCAGGTCAAGCAGCGTGCCTGCCAGGATGAATGGTCGGCGGCGTCCGAAGCGCGAGGTGGAACGGTCGCTGAATAACCCGGCGATGGGTTGGACCAGCATGGCGATGATCAGCCCTGCCGTGCTCATCGCACTCAGGGCAGTGTTTCTCCACGCTGCGGGGGCATATAGCGCCACCAGGTAAGGCATAAAAACTGAGGTGACTGCAGTGTTGCGAACGTTTAATCCCAACCAGAACAGGTTGATCGATAAAAAGTCGTACCACCGCAAGCGTTTCACGGGTAATAGTATAGCATGACCTTATGGATGGAGCATGCATTCTCACCCCCATTAAAATTTGTAGAGACGCCCCGTCGGGGCGTCTCTAGGTTGATTTCTGCAATTCCGATTTCAATCGACCAGGATATGGTCGATCTGGTTCAGCTCTTCCGTACTGAAATCCAGTTTATTCAACGCCGCCACACCGTCCTCCACCTGCGACACCCGGCTTGCTCCAATTAATGCAGATGTAACTGTGGACTTTCGCAGCACCCACGCCAGTGCCATCTGCGCCATGCTCTGGCCGCGTTTTTGCGCCACTTCATTCAGCTTCCGCACCCTTGTCAGCTTGTCTTCGCTGATATCTTCCCGGCTCAGATAGGTACCGGGTTTGCCTGCCCGCGAATCGGTCGGGATGCCCTTCAAGTAGCGGTTGGTCAGCACGCCCTGGTCCAGCGGGGAGAAAACGATGCAGCCTATGCCTTCATCGCTCAGCACGTCCAGTAGCCCGTCCTCGACCCACCGGTCGAACAGGCTGTAATTGGGCTGATGGATCAGGCACGGCGTCCCCAGGCTACGCAGGATCTTGGCTGCCTGTCGGGTTAGCTCGGCCGGGTACATGGAGATGCCGGCATACAGTGCTTTGCCGCTGCGCACGATGCTGTCCAACGCCCCCATGGTCTCTTCGAGGGGGGTATCAGGGTCTGGGCGGTGGTGGTAGAAGATGTCCACATACTCCAACCCCATACGCTTCAGGCTTTGGTCCAGGCTGGCGATCAGGTACTTGCGTGACCCGAAGTCACCGTACGGTCCGGGCCACATGTCCCAGCCTGCCTTGGAAGAGATCACCAGCTCATCCCGGTACGGAGCCAGATCATTGCGGTAGATCTGCCCGAAGGTCTCCTCTGCCGAGCCGTAGGGTGGGCCATAATTGTTCGCTAGATCGAAGTGTGTGATTCCCAGGTCAAATGCCCGCCTGAGCATCGCCCGGCAGTTCTCCAATACGTCCACACCACCAAAATTATGCCACAGACCTAACGAAATGGCGGGCAGCTTGATGCCACTCCTTCCGCAGCGGTTGTAGCGCATGCCGTCATATCTTGTTTGCAATGGGGAATATGTCATATAAACTCCTGATATATGTCAGTTGATATTGCCCGATTATATACGTTAAAATGCGAATAGTGAAAAATTTCATTACAATATAGTAAAATGATCTCGAGCTAGCCACGACTCTCCCATTTAGGTACTAATATTATTACCATAATGTCGCCAATTATTACCAATTATTTCAAATGTTTTGGTATAAGAAAAATGAGAAAATCTTAATATGAGAAATTAATCACATGTCAGAGGATGATAGGCTGCCTTCCAGTAGGAAAAGATACGATCTCCGCAAGGTGTTATGGCTCACAGGCTCATGCATTTTGCTTGTGAGTATTCTCATTTTTGGTTTTCTATGGCTCAGGAACAGGACTCCTGAGCTGCGTGAAGCTCCCGAAGCTGAAAGCGTTTTAAACGCGCAATTAGGAATGCCTTTCCAGGTGCTCATCCCTGCATTTTTACCAGGGAGTTTTATCCGCGAAAAAGCACAAATCAATATCGAACAGGTTGGACCCCATGGAGAGCCGATGGTTCAACTTATTTATCAAACACGTCGTGGAGACACACTGACGTTTTACGAATGGCTTCCCAACGACCAAGACACCGAAAGCAGCGGGACATACGGAAAGTGCATGTGCATGACCAGCATGGACGGTAATAATGTGGAACAGGGGTTTAGCGTCGGTCCGCTGCGGGTCATGGCAAAAGTGTCTGCAACAAACCTCGTTTCAAGTGAAGAAGCTCGAGCTA
The DNA here is from genome assembly GCA_963809615.1 of uncultured Chloroflexia bacterium. Classification (GTDB taxonomy): domain Bacteria; phylum Chloroflexota; class Anaerolineae; order Anaerolineales; family UBA4823; genus FEB-25. The sequence goes on along the minus strand of CAWEKR010000006.1, from coordinate 35,562 downwards.
TCCTCGACACCTTGGGTCCAGCTGTAAATCGCCAGGTTTTTTCATCCTTGAAGGAAGTACCGGTGACCTATTCTGTTCCACCAGCGGTTGATGTCCCAATAAACGCGGCAGGCGTGCAAGAATTGACCTTGGTTGTGACCCCAAATGGCTATTCTCCCGAGCATTTTGCGGTGCAGAAGGGTATTCCGGTCAAACTAACCTTTCGTCAGCTTGGTCAAGTGGGCTGTGGGAACCAATTAATCTTTCAATGGCAGGATGGGAAAAATGCCATCTTAACGCTTGCCTCATCCAGCGATATTCAGACCCTCGAGTTCACGCCCGGTGAATCCGGTGATTTCCGTTTTAACTGCCCGCATTATATCTATCGCGGTGTAATGACCGTTCGGGATTGACATAACTATATAATAAAATCTGAGGAGAATTTGAATGCGAAAAATCATGGGTGCTATCACGATCGTGTTGGCTCTAGTTATCGGCATACTTCCAGCATTTACAGATTGTCTCTCTCAAGGAAGATCACTCGAGTTGGCAAACGGCAAGACTGTGCCCATGAAATGTCATTGGACCGGTATAGCCGAGATTGGGGTCGCCATTCCCCTGCTTTTCGTAGGTATTTTTGAGATCACCAGCAAGCGCAAGGAATCACTGACCATTCTTAGTGTGCTGGGTGTTGTGCTGGGTATTCTGGCGATACTATTCCCCACGGTTCTGATTGGAGTATGTGCCAATCCAATGATGAACTGCCACATGGTGATGCTGCCTGCACTCATTTTATCTGGTGTACTGGTTATCATCGCCAGCATTATCGTTTTTGTAACCTCTCGCAAGATCGAAGAACCCAACGTATGAGTTTATTCCAACTGGCGTTAAAGAACATATCAGGGAATTCATTCCGCAGTGGGGTGGTAGCCCTGTGCGCTCTTTTGGTAGCTGCCTTTGCATTGACCACCACGCTGGTGATGCGCGGTGCAGAGAGCAGTCTACGATTAGCGATCGACCGCCTTGGCGCGGATATCGTGGTTGTGCCCGCCGGAAGTGAGGCGAAGATTGAAAGTGCCTTACTGATGGGCGTTCCAGCCAAATTTTGGATGCCCCAGGAAAATGTTAATAAGATTGCCGCGATACCGGGCGTTGTTGCTGTATCGCCTCAGCTTTACCTGGCAACACTTACGGGTGCTTCCTGCTGCTCTGTCCCCGACATGTTCATCATCGCTTACGATCCATCTACCGATTTTACGATACAACCCTGGCTTAATAAGAAGATAGGCGCTGGTTTGCACCTTGGAGAAGTTGTCGCCGGAACCCATATCTTTGCCACTGAGGGTGATCAAAACATAAAAGTCTATGGGTATTTGGTCACCCTTAAGGCAAATTTAGAGCCTACCGGCACGGGGTTGGATCAAAGTATGTTCCTCACTTTCGATACCGCTTATGATATCGCCAGGAAATCCGTCACCCAGGCTGAAAAACCCCTTGAAATTCCCCCTGATAGCATTTCTGCTGTCATGGTCAAAGCCGCACCAGGCAGTGATTTGTACGCTATATCTGCTCAAATTATACAAGATGTGCCCAATGTCACCCCCATTTTAAGCTCGAATATGTTCCAATCTTACCGGGTGCAGATGACGGGTCTGCTCAAGTCAGTTTTGGTCATCATGGGTATTACCTGGGGACTGTCGATTGTGCTGATCGGTTTGGTATTTTCAATGGCTGCCAATGAGCGGCGCAAGGAGCTTGGGGTGCTCAGGGCGATCGGTGCAACAAGGCGTTTTGTCTTCCAATCCCTTTTGGCAGAAGCGACTCTGCTGGCATTATTGGGAGGCGCCGCCGGAATTACCCTTGCGGGTTTGGTCGTATTTTTATTTCAAAAGCTCATCAGCGTTTCCCTTGGCATCCCATTCCTTTTACCATCCGCAGCTCTATTGTCTCTTCAAATCGGCATAGGCTTGCTTATAGCCCTATTCAGTGTAAACCTGGCTGCCCTGTTCCCAGCATATAAAATCAGCCGTCAAGATCCAGCGGTAGCCATGCGGGAGTAAGCCTATGATCACCCTTAATGACGTCAGTAAAGACTATCAAATTGGCAAAGGCAACACGGTGAACGCGCTGCGGGGTATTAACCTTGAGGTTGACCAGGGTGAATTTGTAATTATCGTGGGACGTTCCGGCTCGGGTAAAACAACCCTGCTTAATCTTTCCGCCGGGTTGACCCGACCGACCTCCGGAAGTGTGAGCCTGGATGGTGTTGACCTGTGGAGTCTGTCCGATCAACAGCAGGCATATTTACGCAGCCAAAAGATTGGTTTCATTTTCCAATTCCCAAGCTTGCTGCCTGCCCTCACTGTATATGAAAATGTGCTCCTGCCGACCGTTTTTCGATCGAATCACCGGTCTGATCAGGACGATGATCGGGTGCACCAGCTTCTGCAAAAAGTTGGATTGGATGATAAGCTGGTTGCCTATCCTCGCCAGTTATCTGCCGGTCAGCAGCAGCGTGTGGTTATCGCACGCGCATTAATGAATCAACCTGAGGTGCTCCTTGCAGATGAGCCGACCAGTAATCTGGATGAGAAAACCGAGCTCGAGATTATGGACTTATTTCGTGATTTACACCTCAGCCTGGGAATCACTGTCGTAATGGTTACCCACACCCGCCAGTTAGTCTCATTTGGTTCGCGTGCGATTGAGATGGCTGAGGGTCAGATCGTCAACGGAAATAGATAGCATGATCCACTCAAGGGAAATTCTAGGAGGTCAAATATGACTCATAAATCCAGACGAATTGTCTCAATCATTACCCTGTTATTTATCGCCTTCATGACCATGGCAGCAGCCGGAGGCTGGGGAGGTCCTTTGAGGCAAACGGGAATGGGAATGCCAACAGAGACGATGCAACCTCAATCCACTACCAGTCTCGCAACCCCAAGGGTGCAAGGTACCCCCACACCATTGGGCTCTGTCCCTGGATCGATTTCACCCAGTCCCACCATGACTTCAATTTTTACCGGGTTTACTCCCTATCCCACGGTCATGAATGCCGGGAGCTCTTCGATGGGTGGATGTGGCTCTAGTTGTGGAACCGGGGGTACCACTGGGATGGGGGCGATGGGGACCATGGGCACTACGATCACCGGAACCATTGGGACTGCTGGTATGACTGGCATGGGCAGTATGGGTGCAGTTGGGATGGAAATGAGCGGCTGCCCGATGATGAGTGGTTCGGGCATGACCGGTTCAGCGATGGGCAGCATGGGCACAGGCACCGATTTGCTGATGTCTGGAATGGATATGAGCGGCAGCAGCATGGTTGCGTATGAGCCAGAAATGGATACCACTAACCCCTGGATGATCCTCGGATGGGTTGTTTTAGGGTTGGTAAGCCTGGCTGTTATCTCCGTAGTTGTATTTGGAGTGGTCCTGATTATCCGGCACCTACGGCAAACTCAACCCGCATAACCCGCCTAGCAATTGCCTTACTTTCTAGTTTACTTTTTCGGAGGGTGCAATGAAAAGAAATCATTTTTCCCGCAAAAACTTCCTTCGCCTTGCAGGCCTTGGGGCATTGACTGTAGCTGCCACGCGCCTGCATGCAGATCGATTCCTCGGGACTCCGTTTAGTTTTGGACACGTTACCGATGTTTCCGCAGAATCGCTGTCTCAGCCGAATATGCAGGTTGTGGCCCGTGATCCGGACGTCATTATTAATATGCGTGCAACTCCCACCTTCGCACCCATCTTCCCAGGCACGCCCACCCAGGTGCTTAGTTATCAGGCAAGTTTGGAGAAAGGTTCTCCATCCAACCTGATTGCATTACCCGATAACTATCTTGGGCCAATTATTCGCGTCCGCCAGGGCCAGCGCCTGCGGGTCAATTTTACCAACGGGCTCCCCGAGGATACAACGGTCCACTTTCATGGTCCCTGCATCCCCAGTGATATGGGCGGTCATCCTCATGGTGCTGATGTAGTTCATCCCGGTGGGACCTTTGTCTACGAGTTTGATGTTCTCAACCCGGCCTCGCCATTTTGGTTTCACCCCCACCCAGATTTACGCACTGCGTTTCAGGTCTATTATGGTCTGGCTGGTTTATATTTCATCACCGACGATGCTGAAGCTCAGGCGGGGCTGGACACCGGTGAATATGATGTGCCTTTGGTGATCCAGGACCGGATTTTCGATGCGAACAACCAGTTTGTATATCTCTCCGGGGGCATGCCCATGATGGGGATGATGCAGGGTTTCCTGGGAAATCGAATCCTTGTGAATGGCAAGCCGGATTATATTCAAACTGTGGCACCTGGTACGTATCGCTTCCGACTGTATAACGGGTCCAACGCACGCACTTACCGTCTTGCCTGGCAGGATGGGACCCCATTGACGGTGTTAGGCACGGATGGTGGCTGGTTGCCTAAATCCGTCCAGCGAAATTATGTCACCCTCGGACCTGCTGAAAGGGTTGATCTCTGGGTGGACCTCTCGGGTAAATCTGAAGGCACCGAGCTGGTGATGCAAAGCCTGCCATTCCAGTCTATGGGTGGCATGATGGGTGGGATGATGGGTGGCGCTACGATGGCTAGCGGCATGATGGGTACCGGCATGATGGGCGGCGGCATGATGGGCGGCGGCAGGATGGGCGGCGGTATGATGGGCGGCGGCATGATGGGCGGAAGCATGATGGGCGGAAGCATGGGAAATATGGCTGTTGGTCAATCGATGCTTGCTCAGGGCGCCGCCTTCGATGTTTTTAAGGTGCGCATTCAAGGTACCCGGAAACCACCCCTTACACTGCCAACCACACTGGTAGGTATGCCTCAATACCGCCTGAAGGATGCGGTGAATATCAGCTCGCCACGCACAATTTACCTCCGTATGCAGCATATGGTATGGACGTTGAATGGGCGCGTGTTTGAAATCAATTCAATCGCTCCTGATGAATATCTGCCATTCGAACAGCTCGAAGTGTGGGATTTTATCAATCAATCCATGATTGCACATCCCATGCATATCCATAATGTTCAGTTTAATGTAATTGAGCGCCAATCGATGATATCAGGCTCTGCAGACTATCAAACGATGCGGGCAGGTTTTGTTGATGATGGCTGGAAAGATACTGTGCTGGTGCTGCCCGGTGAGCGTACCAGGATTTTGGTCAAATTTTTGACGTATAGTGGTATGTTCATGTATCACTGCCACATTCTTGAACACGAAAGCATGGGCATGATGCGGAATCTCATGGTAGGGACCGATTCAGGCTCCATGAATATGCCCTGATAGAATTTCCAACTAGCCAGGTTAGCTGGAACGATTAGCTAACCTGGCTAATTTGTTGGTGCTGTTACTTCAATAGTTTATTAATATTTACTTTGCATTTGTATTGGTCAACCGGTTCACTGATTCTTGGATCAGTTTCTCCAGCGTCGGCAGATCGATATCGGAAAGTCGTTTGATATAAATGCACCCCTTTCCACGAGTATATTTACCCAACGAAGCCAATAATTTATCCTGCTGCTCAAAGCCTCCCATGAGATATAGTGTAATGTTCTGTTTACGTGGAGAGAGACCGATCAGCATCCAATCGCCTTCGCGGCCACTGGCATAGACATAATGGTACGTGCCGAAGCCGACGATGCTGCTGCCCCACATCCTGGGCTCGGCTTTGGTTGCATCTTGCATAAATCCTATAATTGTCCAACAATCTTGCCTGACTTGTTCGCTCTCGATTGCGTTGAGGTAATCGGCAACCGAAATATCGGTGGGCTTGGTTTTTAGCTCAGCCATAAGATCCTCCTGTTTATATAAAAGGTTAACCCTATCAAACCATGCACAAAAATAATCGCATGCGCGGCAAATTGTACCTCAGGTAACCATCCTGTGAATATCTGGGATGTATAGGTAGTTGTATCATTGAGTTGATAGCTGTACATTTGGTGGTGAGGAGCGTTGTCCACGAGCGAGAAGGGATGCACACCCTCCACGGATGCCCGCGGCGGACATCTTGCTTATTTAAAGCTGAAAGCTGGCAGCTAACTGCTGACAGCTTATTTGTTGGCGGGTAGGAGCGTACTCCCCGAATGATAAGCGAGTGCGCTTTTTGCATACCGAGGCCGAAGGTCGAGTGTATGGGACGGGATTCGAACTTTAGTCCCCTTTAGGGGAGACCACCCCCTCTGAGTGCCCGCGGCGGACTTGGCGGTCCTTCTGGCGGGGAGGGCGGGAGCCTTACCCGATTTGCGTAAAATAGCTGACATCTTTTAGCCGGCTATCAATCACGAAAAAGATTGATAGCCGGCTTTTTGATTCTATCAAAAGGCTGGCAGGAGTGAAAGGAGATGGAAACTCAAACATCAACATCCCCACTCATAGGAACCTGGAATGCCAGAAACTTGCTCACAGTGCTCGAAGTAGCTGAATGGGCACGAGTCCACCCGAAAACCGTTTACCGTTGGATCAAGGATGGACTCGAAGCTATTCAATTCGACCTCGCACTTTCCGTATCCCGAAGATGCCATTGGAAGTTTCTGAATAAACGGTTATAGCAAATCAGTTGCCGATCGTAAAGCTAACGGGCGATAGTGGCAATGAACGGTGCATCATTTAGCCCAGAGAAAGCATTGCAGATCGCCCTCGATCAGCTGCGTTTAGATATGCCGAAAGCGTCTTTTGATACCTGGGTGCGTGATGCAAGCTTCGTCTCCTTCGAAGATGGAATATTTACCGTGGGCACAACGAATGCGTATGGCCGTGAGTGGCTTGCCAGCCGCCTGACCAGTACCATCACCCGCTTGCTGACTGGCATCTTGAACCAAAAGGTGGAGGTTCAATTCATAGTTGTAGAAGAAGCCATTGAAGACGAGATTGACGATCCCCATGAGGACGAAAATTCTGCTCCCGTAGAAAGCCCAGCTGTCCTCTCGCTTCAGGCGGAATATCAGTCAATCTACGATGAGATCGTCCAGCCCCACCGGGTGATCGTCGTTCCTGGGTACTTTCTCAGATACATTTCGCTGCTGGGCTTGGATTTAGCCTGGCTGTACATTGGTTTTCGCCAGGCAGCCTACGAAGCAGGTGCAGCCAGACAGCCTGGTAAGAAGTTCGGCGCGCCGGCGCAGAAGGTGGCCAGGTATTCTGGGATGAGCCTGCGCACCTTCCGGCGTTACTCTGCAAACCCTGAAACCTGGCAGCGCTTACGAGATCTGGTTACACCTGTTGAGGATAAACCTCGGTGGCAATATGGAAATGACAATCATCCCCACCGGACACCTCGCTACTACCGGGTGGCAATGACCCTCCCCCTGACTCCAGCCGACGAGCTTTCTCTCCGCGCCTGGCTGTACAAGCATCTGGCTGAAGGGAAAAACCCAACGGCAGTGCTCCAGGCTGCTCTGGAGACCCCGGTGGATGAGCTGATCCCATGGCAAGAGAACACACCATCATCTAGAGATGCCAGCATCGAACTCCATTCAGTCCAGGATGTATTGCGTGCCGTATGCGGGCCGATCCCAGAAAACGATCGCAAACAATTCCAGGAGCTTGCCGACCAATTTGCGCAACACATGATGCCTCCCAGAGACCTGGTCTTCCTAACGCACTACTTCGTAACCCGATGGTTGCCGAAATTAGGTCATGGGCAGGGTTGGTTCGTGGTGCTGATGCGCGATCGCTGTTATCTAAACCCGCGTACTGGCGAAATCCGGGATGAAGCCCTGGTGGACCAGGGTTACGCAGAAATTTCTAAATGGCTAGGCTTGAAACGAGTCAAAACCATCTGGGAATGGCTGCGAAACGATGAAGTCGCCCGGTTTGTTCGCGAGATAAGCCACGAGGTCGGTGAGTGGGAAGAATCGCCACGCCGCTTCAAAGTTTGCTTGGGCGAACCGATGACTGAAGAAGATCGGACCCAGGCATATGAATTATTAGCCAGTAGAGGCTTTGGCGTGGGTGGCACCATTAGGGATAAACGAACTGATAGCGTTATTGGCGTGGATGACACCCATAATGGCGCAACTGACACCATTAAGCATGAAACGATCAATGCTTCCGTTGGCGCAATTGACACCTATATTGGCGCGATTGACACTCCTGTTGGCGCGAATGGCATATCTATTGGCGGGGATGACACTCATAAGGATGGCGCAGATGTCACCTTTGATTGGCGCGAGTGGCACAGTTTAAATACCTTAGCACTTGGTTTAAATCACAAGAAAAATACTTCAACCACCACCGATGATGGCATTGAATCCGACCTGGCGGACCCATTCGGGAGACATGAGAAGGGGGTGGTGGGCATGGAATGGAATTTATCGGAATTACTCTCACGAAATCGGGTAAGTACTAAAAACCAGGAATTGCTCCTGGAAAAAGGTTTGACAGCACAAGCTTTTGTTTCCTGGCTTACTTTATTCCGCCAGTGCGGGTGGGAATGGCATCCATGATCCCATCGCTCATGCCATTAGTCGTCTGATATCTCAACCGGACCGCGGCGCTGGGGGTGCTTACGACAAGCTTGCTGAATTACCAGCCAATGAGCTGACAGATATTCTCACCCGAGGATTTCTGGACAAGATCCTTGGAATCAGGTTTGGCGGAAAGCAATGGAGGGCGCTACCGCGAGATCGCCTGCTAGGTTGGCGGATCAATTGGGCATTATCGTTCCTGAAACTGGTTATTAGTGAGTCATTCAAAACACGGAGGTGTGACATGAAAAAGATCGGTTTCTTCAGCCTGTTTCTACCTGCGCTGGTTGCTACAGGGAACACGTGGATATCGCTCTGAGCATTAACACACAAGCCAGATGCTTATTCTGCTGCTGGTAACGTTAATCTTCGTTGTGCTTTTCGGCCTGGCTGTTTATCTCATCGTCCGGCGGCTGATCCGGATTGGTCGAGCATACCGAGAGCTCGTTTCCAACGGGTGGATTGATGAGCCGGATGCTCACTGGAGAAAAGCTGAGGAAACTGATCTCTATATGCAAATACTCACTGAGCAGCAGTGGCTGTTCAACCAGTTTCTCTCCCAAGGCCATGAGGATGCTGACACTCATGATTTGCTAGATGTATCTCATGATTGGTGGAGCTAGACCAGGTAGGTCAATATTAAAGCTAAATTCAAGGAGGTTTTATGCCAACAATCTATCGCAATCTTGAACCAGAAGGGCGGGGTGGGTAAAACGACCACAGCGGTCACGCTTGCCTCTGGCCTGGCCAGGATGGGATACCACGTGCTTCTGGTTGATCTGGATACCCAGGGCAATGTCGCTGACAGCCTGGGATTGCCTCACGGCGACGATCTGCGTCGCCTGCTCTCACCTGATTTACGCATTCCGCTGGATCAGGCAATCAGCCCGAGCGGGTTGGATCACCTGGCGATCATCCGATCCGACAAGAGCACAACCGCCTTGAAGCAATCCCTGGCAGGCGTGACTTTGCGGGAATATGTCCTGGCGGATGTATTGCAGGGCTCAGGCCATGACGTGATTGCCCTCGACTGTGCCCCATCAGTGGATCTACTGCACTTTGCTGCTATAGTCGCCGCCGATTATCTACTAATCCCCACACGCCTGGACAAGCTGGCGGTCAACGGTGTGCGGGATGCTCTGCAAACCCTGGCATCGTTGAAACGCATCAGCCACTGCCAGGTGGCAGGCATCCTCCCGACTTTCTACGAGCGGGTCACCTTGGAGAGTCACGAGCAGCTCGTCCACCTGGCGCAGACCTTTGGGCGACTGGTGCTGCCACCTATTCCACAGGATACCCAATGCCGGGTTGCCAGTCGTTTCGGGAAGACCCTCTGGGAATACGAACCGAACGCCAAAGCCCTGACCGGTTATGACCAGGGCAATAAAAGAATTGGAGGATACATTCAGGTTTTGGAACGAATCCAGGAGTTGATATGAAAAACACTAACAAACAAGGCTTCACCGGTTTTGATGACCTTTCGGGTGTCGATCCGGCCGTCGAGTCCCTTTTGGACCAGGGACAGCGCCGCAATGTCGAATCTCACCTGCCGAAAAACCTGCGCTCTCAGCGTAGGAAAGAACGGGAGCGTGCACAGAAACGCCTGGCGAACCGGGTCAACCTGGACCTGCCGGTCGACCTTAAGAAGCGCCTGGAGATCCTGGCCAAGAAAGAAGGTGTGCCGGTAAGCCAGCTGGTTGCCTTCCTGCTCTACGGCCCGGTGCACCAGTTGGAGACACGCATGATCAGCCTGTGGGGCTACAAGACTTCCTCGGGCTGCAGGAAATTTGAGTGGAATATCGACCTCAAGCGCCATGCAGAGGAGGTTCTCAGAAATGGTGAAAAAAGCACCAGATAGGGCGTCCTATGCCAAAAGATGAGGCGTCCTATAAGGACGTCCTATTAGGGCGTCCTACTAAATACTCCATTGACGGGGATAGGACGTCCTTTAAGCCACCAGGAAGGCCCAGGAGCTTCGCAAAGAAGCAAATGGCTATCTCAGGTCATGAGGATAAAAAATCACCCTGAAAAGGGCAAACACGAACAAAAAGGATGGATACGAAAATGACAGACGAACTACATCTCAATGAGTTCCAGGCTTATCTGCTAGCAGAGGATCGCTCGCCGGTGACAATCGCAGGGTATGTGGGGGATGTACGCCTGTTCGGGCAGTGGTTTGAAAAGCAATATAAAGAGTCACTGACTCCTGAAGGTTTGACGAATGATGCCGTGAGAGGATACAAGCAATATCTGCTTGAGCAGGCCAATAAGCCAAAGACGATCAACCGCCGGCTTGCTTCCCTGGCAACTTATGCTCACTGGCTGGAGCAAGCCGGATATGTCAAGAATGGTCGTAACCCGGTGCAGGGAGTTAAGGCTGTGAAAGAGGTGGCACTGGCTCCGAAATGGCTGGATAAGAAGCAGCGTGCGGCATTACTGCGGGCAGTGGATAAGGAAGTTGAAGATGCTATGCGCCGTTACCCGCGCCTGCGATTGATGTACCTGCGTGATGCAGCAATTGTCAAACTTGATTTTATTTGCTGGTCTGCGTGTAGGAGAAATCATCCAATTGCGCCTGAGCGACGTTATTCTGGATGAGCGAAAGGGAAGCGTGATCGTCCGGGAAGGGAAAGGAACGAAGAGGCGAGAGATCCCCTTAAATAACAAGGTACGTAAGGCGATGCTCGACTATCTACAAGTCAGGCCAGAGATTGAAAGCAACCACTTGTTTCTTGGTCAGCGGAATGAAGGAATAAAAAGTAAGACGGTGCAGAGATCGGTAACTCGATTCACCGATCCGATTGGTATGAGGGATGTAACCCCTCACACATTACGACATACTTTTGCTAAGTCTTTGATTGATAGTGGGGTGAGTCTTGAAAAGGTAGCAACATTGCTTGGGCACAGCAATCTGAATACAACACGTATTTATACGACACCTGGGGTACAGGATTTGGAAGATGCGGTAAGTGGATTGGAATATTTTTAAATACTCGTAAGTTGTAGAAGAGATGGAATGCTTAAAATCACTACTCAAGAATTACGAACCGAGCCCCTCAAAATCCACCCCACACATGTGGTTTAGGTGCATCCAATACATCCCATATATAGGGAACTATTGTCCAATAAGTTTTCTGAATTCACTAGATAATTCCCCAACTGCACCAAAACTGCACAATTTGTTGGATGATTCTTTGGAGACAATTAATCTAATCAACAAGAAAAGGTAGCCTGCAATCTTGTCCATGGGGTGATTAGGTTTACCAACCTTAAAAAACTGTGGACCTCGAAGGATTCGACCCCCCGACCTCTTCAGTGCGATAGACTAAGCTGGTAGGGGAAAAGGGGGAAAAGCAGTCTATTACGTCTATTTTGTGCTAATATCACCATACTGTTCTAGCATATCTGTACCCGAATTGTTCCCAAATTGTTCCCCGATATGCATCGGTATGAAGCAAGGAATGCGATCCGCTAACCTGTCCAAATGGGGATTTGATGCAAATGATGTCCTTGAAAAACATCGCCTTCACTTTTCTCTTTCGTTCCCCTGATCAAGGAACCTGTCCTGGCTACTTCACTCATCCATAGAATTTCTTAGGTATTACTTTTGGGTTAATGAGTTTTTTTGTGCATTCTGAATGGACGGAATATTTGCACCTTACGCGGTTTTAGTTCACCTTGAATATGGTTTTGTTTTATGTCTACAGCTTGATTACCCAACTGAGTAGGATGCCACAACTTGCCGTGATTGCATCTGCGATTGCAAGCACATCAGCTATTGTATTATCTTTACTCAAAGAGATTCGAATTGTCCCAATTGCATATTCTTGAGGGTGTACTAATTGCTTTAATTACATGAGAAGGTTCTGATTTTCCTGATGTACATGCTGCCCCTGTAGATACAAGAATTCCTTTAATATCCAACCGATGCAACAAAGCTTCGCCATCTTGATTCTTAATAGAAATATTAATATTTCCTGGAAGCCGGTTCGTATCCCCGTTTAGTAAATAGTCAACGCCAGAGTTATTTAGTTTTTCTAGTAATAATCCCGAAAGCTTTCTAAGATAAATAGCATTTTCATTGATGTTTTCAATATTCTTTTTTAGTGCTATTGCCATTCCAATAATACTTGCAACATTTTCAGTACCTGCTCGGCGTTTATTTTCCTGTTTTCCACCCGATGACCAGTTGAGCAATTCGGTACCTTTCTTCAGATACATAAATCCAACACCTTTCGGACCATTAAATTTATGCGCTGACGCTGATAACAGGTCGATATCAAGGGTTTTAACATCGACAGGAATATGACCAATTGCCTGAACAGCATCACAATGGAATAAGGTTTTGTTATTATGAACAATCTGTGAGAAATTGCTTATGTTTTGAATTGTGCCAATTTCATTATTAGCCAGCATAATAGAAACCAGCGTCGTATCAGGCCGTAGTGCTTTGCTCAGTGATTTAGCTGATACATGGCCATTATTTTCAACAGGTAGATAAGTGACGCTATAACCCAATTCCTCTAGAAAAGAACAGGAGTTTAATACTGCATGGTGCTCAAACTCACTCGTTATTATGTGTTTACCAATATTTCTATGATTAAGGGCGACACCTTTGATTGCCCAGTTATTAGCTTCGGTACCGCCGGAGGTAAAGAAAATTTCATCTGAAGACGCATTCACACAACTAGCAATTATTTGTCTGGCTTCTGTTATCGCCTTTCTCGGTGATCGTGAAAAAGAGTAAACACTTGAAGCATTTCCAAATTCCTCCTGTAAGTAGGGAAGCATCGCTTCAAAGGCGTTTTTATCAAGTTGTGTAGTTGCTGCATTATCTGCATAGATCTGTTTTTTCATAACAATATTCAAAAGCTTAGAGGTTTAGGTTGGAAATTATAGTTATTGGAATAAATCACAACCTTGTTCCTTAAACTCAGCTATCTTTATAAATAAATCATCCGTAGTAGCGCCAAGGTAATCCGCTAAGCACTCGATGCAGAGATACTTTTTTATCGTTCTGCCCAGAAGTTTTTTATTAAGCGCAATTAAATCCTTGTTTAATGTGGCATTGCATTGATAGCATTTAGAGTTTACCATTTGACTATCCTAAACCGACATCAGGAACATCCTTTCCGGCAAACTCATTGTCGATAATGCCGAGTTGTGTTTTTATTACCCTTCTCATTTCAATTGCTGGTTTAAGGCAATAATTTATAAATTCATCTCGGTTGACATCTTCAGTTTTTCGTATATTTGGAAATAGAAGTTTCAAGAAGGCTGTGCAAATTCGTTTGATTGCCTCTGTGTCTCGTGTGTCAGCATTTTTGGGATACGTTAGTAGTTCGTCGACAATACCTCGATAAATCACTTCTCCACGAAGCAGATGCATGATTTCTCCGAAATACTCAACATTCAAAGCCCAGCCATTCACCTTCAAACTTTCTCGCATCCGGGGGATATCCCACCCTTTGATGAATCCGTGAAATCGATCAATCAATGCAGACTCGTGAAATACAATTGGTAAGTCGACAAACATATTTGTGTAAACATTCATCCGATTTATATCAATATTCCCTAATAAGATCAAACCAGCTTCGCCAATACCTTTTGCATCTCCAACTCGGTATTCACCGGTTGGACTTTCCAGGTATCCTTTGAGCGCTCCTTGCATTTCGCTCGTATCAGTAAACTTGATGCTCTGAACCTCATCGAAGGCAACGTAGTCGTAAAACGATACTAATCCATTAGCCCGTTTGCTAACGTCATAAAACATTTTTGCCCGTGAGATGCTACCACCGCTTACCAGCCAACCATATTTACTGATTTGAGAAAACAGATAGGATTTACCAGTTCCTTTTGGTGCGAGCTCGATCAGATTGACTCTTTTTTCTACGAAGGGAAGTAACCTGCTGAGCATCGTCATCTTCTGGGTAAGATTAACATACCCATGAGGGTTATAATCGATTGCGCTCAACAAAATATCGATCCATTCTTCAGACGTGAACGCATTTCTCGCCTCACAGAAATAATCCAGGTCGATTGTGTAGGGAGAAAAAGGCTTAAATCCGACCAACTTTAATATATTTTTGGTTCCTTTAGGTGTATCTTCTTCAACACAAACGATCTCGCAAATCCCCCATACTTCGTTTGGGGCAAGAAGATATTTTTTATTACCCTCAATCACATCCCAATCTGCAATAGTCTCGCCTTTTTTCTTAGGCACACCGAAATCCGGGAGAGAAAAAAATGCTGTCCGTGTGGCAGTATCAAATTCAATCTTTATCTTTGCTAAAAATCGAACCATTTCGTAATTGTGCAGCATCTGATATTGAAGTTGAGGCCACTGAGTCTTCTGAGGAATAGTTTTTTTTACATATTCAGTTACTTCTTCTTTATTAATGTTTCCTTCTGAGTTCGAGAAACGCATTAGTAACCAGTCTCTCATAAATGATGGCAGACTCAACGCAGAAAAAAATTTTCCATAGTCCGGATTCTTGAAAACAAGCATATCGCCAAAATATTCTTTAAGCCTTTTTTCCATACACACTCCTAAACTAAATGTCAAACTCCGACTTAGAAATACCTTTGACTATTTCGATTGGAAATTCACCAAGAACTGAGCCGCTTGATACTAATTTGACAGTGAACTGTCCCGAAGATCTAGCCACAAATATAAACTTATACACGCCATTGGAAAACTCACACGGTATTCTCTGATTTGCAATTGTAGCGTTGACTGAAGAGAAATCTTTGCTTAATTTAAATGAGACAATTGCAGATTTTGATGTCCCTACATTGATTATTGGGGTTAGAACTGTTATTTCTATGGGGGTTCTCTGGGATGTGGTAGATATAGATTTACCAATGCGAATAACTGGAACAACCATTTCTTCGAGAGAAGCTCCTCCATGTGTCTCACACCGAGGGGCACCTTTCTCAGCAAAACGAGAATAATTCGCAAAGATCCAATATTCGTTATAGTGGAAACAGCCATCAAAATTGGAATAATCATTTGATGTGTCTATACAGTAACGACCATACTTTTCCAGTTGAGCAGTTTCTTTGCATTGGTGTACAGGAGCTTGATTGCGGTAGAGTACTGCCATTCTACTTGTGCCGTGATCGGAAGTCAGGACCACAGAAGAATATTTTTGCAGGAGTTCGTCTACTTTTTCTTTTATTTCGTGCAGTAACCTAAACTCAGCAATAATATTTTCAGGGTAGTCAACAGAAGATGAATGTTTTAGCTTATCAAGCTCATAGAATTTCATATGATGCCTGCCGTCATCTAGAAAATCGGTGTTAAATTCTGTCGTTGACGGAAAATTGCATCGGCCGAAATAACCATCCAGATCATAAATACCACTATCCCTAAAAATGTGCTGTAAAATCGGGAAATATTCACCCCCAAGAGCGTCTACAAACAGAATAGCCGTATCGCTATCGTAGAGTTTGTCCACTAAAACATTACGTGCTTCTAACTCCCATAGTAAAGCACAATTCTCTTTTGCTATGTCATTCACTTCCATCAAAAAAGAATCGGAGATTTCGTTTGCTAGTTTTAATTCTCGGTAAATTGAAAAATAGTTATTTATCCTATCATTTGGAAACTCAGCTTCTGCCAAATAATAATAGGCATCAGGGTAAGCCGCTTTTAGCGCATTCTTAGCCATAATTGATGGTCTACACTTTGTATAAGCCAAAAGAATCATGCGCTTTTCTTGTTGAGTAAAGTCAGTTAGGCACATTATTTGATCAAATGGCTCAAGTGACGCAACGGTTTCTAAGAAGGCATGAGAAGGAATCAGTTTCATCTCCTCGATCAGCTTTCTTCGTTGGTTTGTCATTTGATCGATATTTTCTAATCGAAGAAGGCTAATGATTCCTCTGTGAACCAGCTCAATGAACCCGTCAATATTTAGTGACTCATCAACAATTCGGCCAAGATATCCAGCAGGCTGTTTATATTTTGCCCACAGCCATAATAGCCATCTTTTTAAAGGAGTATATTCAGACCAGGCTTCAAAAAGGTTGTCTGAGAATTGATATGCAGGCAAAAGGTAGCAAATGGCGCCTTCAAGACTATGTGTTTGACTATACCCCTGTGATAATTCTTTCCACTGGGATTCGACGCCAAATTCCTGTTTTATATCCGCAGGCATATGGTAATGATACCTGAGCAGGTCATATGCGGAAACAATTACAGTTACATCGTCAGCAAATACAATATCTCTATATTGAATCGCGTTCTTGGTGTGAAATATTACCGGTTTGTCAGGGTTTTGCTCCCAGTACATGAGGTATTCTTTATATCCCCGAGTTTGGTTCCCTTGTATGGAAACATCTAGATCACCCTGTACAATTGTCAGGGAATAATCACTATCGGCATTGGTATCCAGATAAAGGATACAGTTTTTTTGTCTGGGATCGAGATCAATACCTTTGAGAATATCCTTCATCCTATACAGAGGAATATATATTCTAAGTTTTCCACTGCTATTATTTTCATAGTTCGCCCTTAGAATATCATCAATTGTTTTTTTTGCGATTAAATTATTAATCCTGAGATATTCCGATAGAGGAGCGACCAGAGATAGAGAGCTTGAGGTACGTATCTTAAACTTAAGGCGAGTCAGATTAGGCGCTGTATCATCGTCTTCACAATAATTTGATAATAGCAAGGATTGATGTGATAAGGTGGACAGGTATGCTTTGACCTTAACCCACATTTCCATAGAATCAACATTGATAAAGCGTACAGGATTAATTGCAGGATGCTGAGCTTCACTTTGTAAATAACTCTCCAGCTGCTCCAAATCTGTAAAAGGCATTGTTACCCCTTATCTCTGAGAATATTGATGCCAACTAAAGGTTTATCTTCAATCAACTCCGATAGGTATTGCTGCGCTCGCTCAGGAGACAATAAGCGAATTTTTTCTTTCACCTTTTGTCGGTAAATCGCATCATATTGGCGTCTTCCATAATCCTCAACACATTTCTCTACTGAACGTCTATTTATGGTCATCCATTTATCGGCGTCAGATCCAACTTCATGGGCAATTGATCTCTTAAGATCTTCCACATCATCGATGATAAATGCGTATTCCCGGGCAAAAGCTTCAAGAAAGATCGAGTTGCATTTGTTCAAGTCATCCAAGATAGCCATTGCATCAGAGTTGATATAAGCGATAGCCTGATCAATTAACTCTTCATCGATTATGAGGCTCGACTGTTGATTGATTAAGTTGAAAGTAAATAAGGCATCATTATTATCGGTCTGAAATAGACAGAGAATTGGCAGGAGATATTTCTGGGACCATAGTTCCGGACTCTTCGTTCCTGTTCGATTTTCCCAAGCTTTGTGTAATTGATTAATCTTTTTATTTTTTCGATATTCATCCAAATTACGTTTCGCCTGCAAGATAAACTTATCCGTTGTTTTGCCATAAACATTTTCCTCTACATGAGCAAATAAGTGTTCTAATTCATCATTAGATAAAGGAAAATCAAAACTATTCCTTACAGCATTTGTGAAAACTCGAAATTGATTATTGAAGAAATCTATAAATTCTGAGGCTTGACTATCCAAGGTATTGGCAAGATTTGCTTTATTGTGTAATTCGTTAGTTAGGATGCTCTGAATACATAATAACAGCGGTTCCAATTGTGGACATTCCTTGAGGATGAGCGATTCTGGTAGTTTGATAATATCCATCTTTTGCGAAAGCGCAAGTCTCGCTTCCTCGAATGACCGCTTTTTTTCTGAAAGTATGCTGTTGATACTATCAATAAGTCTGTAATCATTATATAAGTTATCAATCTGGTGGTTTGTGTCGCCAATCGCCCAAAGATAAGATGAATCAGGAGATAATTTTTCGATAAGTACCTGCAACATATCTTGGGGGTTAATTCCAATTCGACGAATAACCTGGATAAGCTCGGGCTTATAGGAAGCGACATATAATTCCATACCCGTTTTCATATTTTCAACTTTTACAATTTCCATCAAAAACAAGCATAATGAGGAATCAGCCGTAAATAAGTCGTAAATCTCTTTCGCAATGATGATGCGATCTCGACCAGCCATTTGGTTTGTTGAAACAAATTCGCAATATAGTTCTACGGCTTTTTTCGCTTCTGCCAAGTTAGAATGGTTATAATGTTCAGAATCCAAATAATTGTTTAGCGACCACAATGGCAGACGATTGTTGCTTAAAAAGACACTGATATTCTTACCTACATCATCTACCGAATTTCGTTTTGCCTGGGGTATCCTAAAAATATCACCAGTGAGCTTGCAAAATTCGATTTGTTCTGGCGTTTGTTTGACAATGTACTGATTTTGAGCTTTGGGCAAACCTTTAACTACTGCATAGATCAAGCTACTCAAATCTGTGTAGTTTAAAGGTACAGTATTAGCACCGTCATTTTTATAATAGGAGCTGTCAGCATATTCTTTGAGCAAGAATCCTAATAAAAACACTGCGCCTTGACAATTCATCAATCCAAAAGGAGGTAGCTCGAGAGCCTGCCATATGTCGGTTATTGCAACCCTTCGTTGTGTTTCGAAAGCAGATTCTATAACTTCCTCGACCTTTGCTTTCATACGTGATACCGAGTGAGTAGGTTTGGTCGTCCAATAATTAGGATCGTTCCAAATTTGCTCAGTTGCCAGACGAGTAGATATATCTCGGACATAAGCAAAATTAGCTGTTATAGTCTTTTTGTTCATCGCCATTTGGGCGAAATCTTCCGAATAACCTGTAGGCGAGAATAACTTATCATTTGTAGCAATTGATTCGAGGCCACAACCGAACCATAATGTGTTGATCTCTCTTAAGTGTTTGCGCAGGTTGCTCCCACCTTGAAATTGCATTACCGTATCGCCAATCTGTGGATAAACACTTAAACTAGTAATATTCAGTTTTTGCTTCCACTCCTCGACGATCCGCTTGGCGTTAGCTTTTGTTACATTGAGCTGGCTGACATAATTCGGATTGCCGGTGTAATATCTCTCATTGGTTTTCTCTTCGATGAAACGATCGTAAGCCGCCTCTGTAAACACCTGGCTTGAAAAATCGACGATCACCATTTTACGGTTGTTGTTACTAAGGATTTTTTCTACGATTAGTCTAACTTTTGAACGATCAGTTTCATCCTTAGAGAACATGAACAACAGAGGAATCTTACTGGGCTTAAGGGCAAGAGCTGATTTTTCAGCATTTTGGTATTCTTTGGGAGTAACCGGATAAATTTCACAACGAGAGGCCAAGAATCCATCCGGCTTGAACTGTTCATAAACAGTATATGTAGGATCAGTAATTATTTTTTCAAACGATATCTGTTGAAGAACCTCATTCCTCAAATTATTCCACCGTTCCTGATCAATCTGTCCTGCTGGTGGAACATATAGAGTTTCCTCGTTTTCTTCTACTTTACTAAAAATTCCCTTTTGTACAAACACGGCCATGGTTTGCTCAACTTTACTCTCATTGGGTGTTCCGGAGAACGCCATGGCGATGTTGCGTAGAGTTGGCCTCAGCAAACCAGATTGCCCCTGAGATCTTCCGCTCCCACTCTTTTGTTGCATAGCAGATAAGAGTAGAGAAACCTGTAAAGTCCGTTCCTGATCTATATTTCCGTTGCATAAAGAACAATAATTGTTATACTGACTCATTGCGGTCTTAAAAATTACGTCGAGATCTACGTTTTCTTCAGTGAAGAAATACGTCCACAGGTAATCAACTGTTAAATAATTCCAGCTATGTAATTCATTTGAATGCGTCTCTATAAACCATCTGAAATTAGTTTTAGGGGTTTCAGCAGAACCGGAATCCCCACTTAAAAACTGAAACATTGTACGTTGATTAGAACTGATATCTTTTGAAATCACCTTTAATAGATATGCCGCATATGGATGGATAGGTAATAACCGTTTCAGCTCACTTTCCTTGATATCGGGCGTTCGGGAAATGAGAGATGATCGAGTAGATCTTTCAACCCTCGCCCAAAGGTCATCCACATTTCTGGACCAATCGCCCGCAAGATCTAGATTTAACTTTAACGCCTGCCCCATTAACATGAATGCAGTTGTATCTGCCATATCAATCGGACAAAGTTTAAAGCGGGCTTCGATCACCCTTTTGGCTATCTGATCATGAATAATTTCCGCGCCGCTGTGGGTGATAAGAAACGGATAAAATTTAATACTGGGTGAAGCCTGGGCTATTTCTTGTAGCCCCGTTAGATTATTCTGGTTATTTTTGAAGAATTCCGTGAACTCATCCCAAATGAACATAATGGCATAGAGATGATTTCCTTGAATAACATCATCCAGCCATGCGATCACATCATGAACCGATGTGGACCAGATGTAGTGCTCCAACTCGGCCACTTCGACAATAGTTTCCAACAAATCTGCGCAGTCTTCAGTAGGTAAATCTTCAAGGTCCCTGATCACACTTGACGCAGTAGCGTACCCATCAAACTTCAGTTTGTGTTTTTCGAAGGCACGTTCGAAACTAAAGGATGTTGTGGTGTCTTTAAGCGTAGAAAGTATCGTATCATATTGGCTTTTCTGCCCCAGGTATAAAAAGCCGTTCTTCCGCAAGGTATCCTTAACCGATTCGATAATACAGTTAAATAGTCGGTTTTGCCCCACTATCCCTGCTGATGAGCTGCGGTGGACCACCAGTGTTTTCCCTTTAGCGCGAATCCCCACAATTCGAGCATATAGTGCTATAAGTTTGTTCGTTTCACAGTATTCACGGACGAGTTCCAAATCATCTTCCAGGATGTGTTTGATAACAAAAGAAGCGAATGTTTTACCAGTGCCATAAGCGCCAAACATCCATAATGGCTTGTTTCTCTCGACTGAACCCATCTCCAGTGTATCTACGAGCTGACCCAGAATGGATTTAAAACTATCATGCGGAAAGAAAGATTTCCATTTTGTTGGGAAGTCGCGATCGCTGAACGCACTGAAAACGGGTATAAAATCTGTATCAACTGAAATATACTCACTGTAGTTACGTGCCATTAATATTCCCCTCCATTAGAATAATCCCGCAACATCAAGCGAGGTTTTTTCACTTATTAGATATATGTTATCCAGATCTTTATTAAACACAACTTTGATGAAACTACTGTAATCATGCGATAGTTGGAAAAGAATCTGCTGCAAAGTATCACGATTGATATTAAACAGTTTTGCTGGGCTGATACCAGGGCGATCAGGAGAATCAGCCAGCAGATCGGTCAACGTGAAGCTGTAGTAGCGATCAGAGGCTTCTGCGAATTTATATAAGCTGTAAAGGAGAGCCAACGGTTCGGGGTTGTCCCATGTAGTTTTAGTGATTGAAATTACAATATTACCTTTCATTTCGCAATGACCCACCCCTAACACTGTTCCTATAGGAGATGCTTTCAATGTTTCTTTCAAAGATGCTATCGCACTTTCTTTTACTGATGTTGAATACTGGTCTCCAAGTAACGATTTAAGGGCGAAATTGTCATAAGGAATTAAAGCATCCAAGGTTTTAACGTACCAGTTGATCAGTGGAGATTCATACGCTAGATTGATAAATATAGTCGACCAAACTAAAACACTGTCAGCCCCTAATTTTGATAATTTTTCGCCGAGCGGGGTTTTCGACAATCCACTAATTAATCCAGCTTCATTGATCCATACTTTAATACTAAGAAACATATTTTTACCCAGACGGTCACTCCTCCAAAAGTCTGGGCCAAGCTCAAAATAAAGACTTAGCCAATCCTGTCTTAATCCTCGAGTTTGATATGATGCAATCCCCTTTTTTGTCATATTTGTACCTCCGATAGGTATAGTGTGAGATTCTGCAACAATACACCCCTTTTTTCTCTCGAGGCAATTCTCGCAATGAATGCATCCCTTAATTGTTACTTGACCATCAATAAACCTAATTGCTCCTATTGGACATTCAACCTCACAAGTTTTACATCCAATACAATAAGCCGCTTTATTAAAGGCATTTCTGATTAAGTGCATCAACCGGATTGAAACTTGGTTTTTTTCCAATGCTTCAAAGGTGATCTTCACAGATGCACCATCTGTTTCACAAATAAACTTTACATGTATCGATTTATATTCCAGCAAATATTCATGTTCGGTTTCTCGATGAAATACGCCAATTGTTGAAACCCAAGTCTCCCACATGGACAAAGGCTGTATCAAAAAGATGCTGATTTTTCCATTCTCAACAGTTTCGATATATTTATTATTACCATTTCGAATATCCCTTCCATTAAAACGATATTTCCACTGAACATCTTGGAAATATTTCTTTCTTACATCGTCAGATGGAAAATTTCGGTTTAGTTGCTGTTCAATAATGTCTACATATTCATCAGTCTTATCTTTTCTTGTATGCCCATTAATCATAAATGACCAATTTGACGACATTGGACAGAATATGCAACCAGCTCGGGTTAATCCCTTTTTATATACTTCGTTTAATAAAAGATTATTGGATAATATATATACAAATAATTCGCTAGTATTCCAATCAAGGATCGGATAACAGCCTGTTTGCATTACATGTTTTTTTGATTCAGAAATATCGTCATATTGAGCGCGTGCTTCACTTTCTTCAGCTCGCACCCCTACATATACAAGAGTTCTAAACCGATCTTTCTTAACCAAATCCTTAATTAAGAGCACTTGAGGCACTGTTTTATGAACAGCACAGCACCATCTGAGTTTTTGCGCTGGTGCGCCAATTATCTTCCAGCTCTCAGGAGCGGTAAGATGAGACCTCGCAGTTTGCCAATTTATATCATTCCACCGCTCCTTTGCTAACTCGATTGCGCGGTAGGTGTCATCCAATTCCATTGTTGTATCTCCAAAGACTACAACAAATTGATCATGGGGTAATGATCTTTGTACCAAATCTAATAACACTAGCGAATCTTTTCCCCCACTGAATGCCACATAAGTGATATCAACTTTCTTATAGTAGTTTAGATAGGTTGAGTATATAAACTTGAGAGTTTTTTGGATCAAGCCGTTCATCAATGGTTGGTTTTTTTCAACCATTCGCTCTACATCTACCGGCTTGATCAATAGGTCGGAGACATTAGCTTTAAGGGTGGGCATTTCATACAAACCTCCCCCAATACGCTTCACCAATACATTCCCCGTGATATAAGTAACGCCGTCCTTCAGCCCACATCAAGGGAAGATCAGTATCAGGAATTTGCCAGTTATACTGCCGGTTAAAACCCAGTAGTAGTAATTCCTCCTTAAATACTGGGCGCACTTCCTTTACTACCCCGGAAATTTTGGTGGTGAGCAGATACCCACCTGTTTCAGAATCCCATTCATAATTGTACATACCATTAAATCCTATAACTTAATAGCACTTCGTAATTGATCTTTGGCAAATAAATCAATATCACTGTGCGCAAATCGGTGGCAATTCGGGCACAGTAAAATTAACTGCTGTGTAGATGGGGTCAGGTTAAGAGTATACCACTCGATCGGCACAGCAAGGTGCAGCTCCAGTAAACTTGGAGCTTTAGAACCATATGTAAATGATAAATCATCTATGCAAACGGAACATTGGTTGGTGTTTAGTTCTATTACATTTTTCCGAACTTGATCAGCTGTGTCAGTATTCGTTTCAAGATAGTTATGATATCCGAATAACAATGTCCCACCTATAAAATTGCAGGTTGTTTCCACATGGAATGAAGATGCGAGGCCAGTTAGTGATATGTATTTGATTACTTGTGCTACATTGTTTAATAATAATTGATCTTCTTGATAGCGGGAAAGAACATCACGAGCCTTTTTAGAAATTTCGTTACCCCTACTTTTTTTTGCGACCACGTTATCAAGGTCCATCAGTAGGAGGGTCATGCCCGCTACATTTCTAAATGTGCGGTCATTTTTATAGTCGGGAAAGAACGATAAACTGCGAAGAGTGACACTTAGGTCTTCCCGGTAAAATTGCTGTAAAGCCTTGTCAGTTGTTGCCTTTATTTTGAAATAGGTGTCGACTAATAGGATCACCTCATCGATTACCATTGGTGGCATACGCATAATATACCCTTAATTGATGATTAATTTTCCGAATTCATCGGTGTACATAAAATTGTCATTAGTAATGAATTTGGGTATGTGCTTGCTCACTATTCGAATCGCGGGTGAGTTAATGACCCCCAAATTCTCTTCAATCACCGCCTTTTTTGTTAACAGCTCTTCATCAATCAACCACTTCACTACACTGGTTTGATCATTGAACGGGTCACGGTGATGTTCAGTTCTAATTACCGATCGGATCAAATCTTCATAACTATCGATTTCTTGTCGGGAGTCAACGATCAAATCAAATGCAATGTCTTGAATACTAGGATTATCGATGATATTGAAATCGGTCGAAAAATACTTTTCTATAATGCTGCGCAGTAGAAATGACGTCCAGGGAACACCAAGATCAGGATAAAAAATAAAATTGTCGATAGACTTGAAGGCAAGGTATCCTTTATAATGAATGGCATTACTCAACAATTCTTTGATCGTGTTGAGTTTCTCGTCAGTCAACTTAATATTGATTAACGAAACAAGGGTATCTTCATCTGCTCGGAGATAATCATCTTGTAATGCGCGTATCATCAAGGTAGGACTCTGAAAAGACAAATGATGTTCTTCGCAGAGTGAAAGCAAATAGGAGATATTCACACGTTCTTGGCCTTCCAAAAGCGATATGATGATCTCTCGCTTTGATACACCAATTGTATTTAATGAGCTGATATAGGGGCGCGAGAATGAGAATTCATCAGAAAACATGAATTGCAGAATGCCAAACAAAGTATTAGGAGAATTAATATTATTCCGAACAAGAAAATCGGCATATGTCGAATAGAGATATTCCAAAAGCTTACTTGCTGTTACTGGAGAATCACTAGTATGGCTCTTGATAATTTTTCTAATGTTGTAATCATCATCAGTTAGTATTAATCCTTCTGAATGTATAAAAATACTATCCTCAATCAGAATTACTGAAGGCAACCTCGCTATATTTTGCATAAACATAGCTTCTGAAATTCCTGAAAAAGCTGCCATAATACGATCTTTTGATACAGGCGAATTATTGCGGATGTATGTTTCTATTTCCTGGGTTATTTTATAGCCTTCTATTGTTGAGATTCCATCCCTATAAAATATATATTTCTCTCCCAAACGAGATTTTAGTATTCCCTGTAAAGAGTAGCGGTTTGCTATGTTTGCCTGCATCAATAACTCTTCGGCAAACTTATCGTATAGTTCGTGAAATGTCATTGATGTTCGACCACTTCGAATAAAATATTCCTCAATCCTATGTATCAGGCCATCAGGAATTGATATGCGGGAAGGGCAAATATATACACCTCGATCAAATAAGATACATATTCTTTGTACTGTTCCCCATAGGGCACGATCGCTTTCTGAGCCCCCAATGTCGCCAAACACTTCACGCATATATTTTCTTAACCGGGATATATCATCATCGTCATAGAGCCTTAAGCCATTAGGAAAATATTTATCGATCACAAAACCGTACATCGAAGCCCGGTTTAATTTACCCACATGCCAGATTGTCCCTGTTAGCTGATAATGTTTCTCGAAAGCAAGTCCTAAATACTTTCCGGGAACGTTATTTCTTTGGCTTATTTTGTTTAGAAGTGTCTTACGCTCAGATTCATTGATAAGTCTTGGTAGGCTTGATATAAAATCATAAACCGCACTCAGGATCTTACTTCAGTAGGTAGATAAAAGCAGTCAACATGTTTATCATATTTGAATTGACTATCCGGATGTTTTTTTAACAGATACAGTACTTCTCAAAATCAGGGATAATGCTCCGAACATCATCCTGGTTATGATTGTGTCGCCATTTAGTTCAGCGGATATGGCTAGTAATAAATGAGCTCGAATTCTGAAATCTTGAAAATGCTTGAATTACTTGACCTTCAATTTGTCTTATTCGCTCACGAGTAACATTATAAGCTTCGCCACAGCGTCTAATGTTTCTCCAGCTGCTCTACGAGAAAGTATTTGTTCTTTCTACCTTCTCCTACTATTTCTGTAAGTATGGGTCGAATAAAATCCAAAATATCAAATGATGATAACCATTCTAAAAACGTCTTTATAATACGTTGGTCTTCCTGCTGAGCAATAAGGTAAATCTTATCTTCGATGTCACTTACTTTATTACAATTGGAAAAATAAGAGGAAAGAGCTTCTTTCGCAGGTATATTAAGTTGAGCGAAAAGATCGATATATGGAAATAATTGCTTATTACGACGTTCCGATTGAATCTTTGATATCAATCTTTGAATAGAATCAACTGTATCTTGAAATTCTATATAGGATTGAAGACCTTGTATTAATAACCTAGTATTTTTTGGATCATCGTAAGCGACTTGACATATTTCTTTCCCTATTATTTCAATTGCTTGCTGAACCTTTTTTATAATTTTTCTCTCTTCGATTAATAATATGTAATTTTCGTTAAATTGAGAGTTCACAGCCAATAGTTCTTTCACAAAATACCGAACCCTTGGAGTAATCCTCTCGTTAGTATTTACGTAGGTTTGATCGTTAGGTCGGATTACATCAGGGGAATGCTGATCGATCCGTTTTTGCCAATCAGGGTTCTGACTAGTATGTTCTTGTAGAAAAATACCGGATGCATCTCGAATCTCTTGCACTGATCTAATCCCCAACTGCTTTATACCCAGCAGCTCTTCATCACTTGCTAACAGTACCATTCCTACTGTTCTTATCCCTTTCGACTGTAAGCGATGGTTTACTCGTGGAGATAACTTAAGTGCATCAAGTGACACATTTAAACATTCATTAGCTACAGCAACTAAAATAGGATCGCTTTTAGCTTCAATTATTTGATAATTTGGTTGTTGATGTAGCACAGCCGGTTGTTCATGTTTTTTTACTGCTTGTTCTGTTATAGAATTGTTAGTTTTGATTTCCTGATTCAAATTAGAGACGGGAAGAGTAACTGGAATGATGCTTTCTTGATTCATGTATTTAAGAACTATATCTTCAGATATAGATCTGATCACTCTCAGTGAATGCTCCCCAATGAAACCTATTACACGAAACTGTTCAGGGGTAGTAAGTAGCATTTTCCCTACTGATGTGATACCTACACTTAAAAGACGATGGCGAACCCGGTTGGGAAGCGATATACCTTCTAGAGGGGTGTTAATATATTCACTGGCTGCAGCCTTGAGAGACAATTCCCACGGAATGTTTTTAGATTCATTACCTAATTTTGCTGATTCAGATTGGTGGGCAATCGGTTTTGGATCATCAATGACCGGGGTGATAATCTTTTCATCAGATAATATTGATTCTACCTTTTCACGAATCTTCCTAACAACTTCTACATCCGTATTGGATTGTGTCCGGAATGCTACATAATCAAATGGTTGTAGTTCATGTATATAAAAAATGTTAGAGGAGGCACAATACTCACGAAATTGGGAATATTCATTCTCAAAAAAGCACTCAGAAATAAGCAAACCGATAGAATGCTTCCCGAAATCCTGATTGTGTCTACTAATTACCATTTGATATTCCAGGTAAGATTTTTCTACAAAATACCAGAGAAGAATATTCTAGCAAGATGAATGAAACAGAGATAGGCATAGCGTTGTTTAGCGGATGACGAAGCATTTTGAAATCGAGTTGTACCAAGCTCAGATCACAGCATTCTGAGCAGCTTAATGATATAGTTGAAACCAGTTTTCATCGCCTGAGCTACGAGATAAACGATACAGATGTAAAAAAGGTATACAGCTAATAATTATATGCACGATCCATGCTAGATCAGATAAATGGCCCGTGTGAAGTAATCAGATAAGGTGATTTCGCGTAATTTCGAATTCATATTCCACTTATAAAAATAGATTTCAACATATAAACAGAAGCAAATTCCTTCGGAATGGCATGCAAATCAGATACATTTTTCATCTACTGTAACCAGCATTCAAGAGACCCCGGTTAAAGTACAGTGTTTACCCACTTTCTGGTAGGGGACTTATCTCTCCTGTGCCAGCTTACACATGGCAACCGGGAGAATTCGCAGATAATTTGACGCTGATGAGTTTATAGTATTTACGTGATCAAGATGCATCTGGCATTCTAATTATACCAAGCGACTGGTCAGCGTAAACGTTTCATAAAGATCCGGTGATAATTTTATTTATAAGGTCTCCTCAAGATTTGTTGATAAAAGGTCAAACCATTAATTTCCTCCAGGGTATGAATGTGTACAGAATAACACAAGATACATACGCATAGAAGTAAAATACTGTAATGATTATTCGCTAACGCAGACAAACTTAACTATGGAGACTCGTGTTATTGTTTATCAGGAGTACTTTGCTTGCAATCTCGAAGAGATCACAAAGATTGAGGATCAATACATTGGTGCATGGTAAGTTATTGACCAGAAGCAGTAATGGATGCCATCTTATTGTCGGTCAAGTTTTCCATTCCCTGACCCTGGGTTTAAAACACGAAATTCTGTAAAAACCCGCAAACCCTGACCCACAATATCTATTGTGCGTCATCCTGCTACCTTCCAAAATCAGGACTATACAGGTAGAATAAATGGGCATATAGAAAGAAATTTCAATTATCGGTAACTGGAATCGTAAATCAGATGGCTTCTGCCAACGGTACAGATAACTATTATTGGTAGCTCGATGCCTGCCTTCTTTCCCTCCCAGATCTTATTACCCCAATATTTTTATTGAGGTGTAAATGACTATTCGGGTAATTGCTGTTGACGATCATCACCTGATCCTTAAAGCCCTTACAGATTTGCTCAAAGGATATCCAGATATTGAGCTGGTAGCCACATCCAACCAGGGATCGCAGCTGCTGAAATTGGTCCGGGACAATAAGCCTGATGTCGCCATTGTGGATTTAGGAATGACAGCGGATTCCTTCGACCCAATATCCACTGTAAAAACTCTTCATGAGCTATATCCAAACGTAAAAGTCCTGATATTGACGGGCTACGATGACGGACTTTGGGTGCGTGAACTGGTTAAAGCCGGAGCTAGCGGGTACATGCTCAAGTCCGATGATTTCTCACTAAGCATTCCACAGGCGATTAGGGCAATCCACCAGGGTGGCAAGTTTTTCTCCCCCGGAGTGGCCGATAAATTAGTGGATAATGATTTGGATAAGCTGACGCCTAGGGAATTGTCGGTGCTCAATCTGCTTTCCCAGGGCCTGTCGACTGACACAATTGCCAAGAACCTGGGGGTTTCAGAAAAAAGAGTAAGGAATGTTCTTGTCATTATTTGTGACAAGTTGGCTGTGGATAGGGCTGAGGGGGTTTCACCACGGGTCGCTGCGATTAATAAAGGGCGCGAATTAGGGTTGATACCTAAGGAGTAGGCAAAGAGGATTCAAACGAGAGAGCGACGGGACAATTGTCCCGTATTGGACGGGATATTTGTCCCTTAAGAACTTTTTCGAAAATATATACAATATAAATATCATCTGTAGAGGCCTTTCGTATAAGAATAATTTACCAATAACTGGAGGCAATATGGATAAGAAAAAAGTAACAGATTTGGCCAGGTCGTGCACTATCTCTTGCAAGAAGTTAGTGCAAGACAAACAAATGGTACGAACTCTCGCAACTCCCTCGGTAATGGTTGTTTCCCTCGCAGTAATGAACCTGGTCTCGTCCACCCCAAATAAAGGTTGGTGGTTTGTTGTTTAATCGATTGGATTAGGAAGATCGATGATCCCGGTTCCAAATTGATGAAT
Organism: uncultured Chloroflexia bacterium; assembly: GCA_963809615.1. Classification (GTDB taxonomy): domain Bacteria; phylum Chloroflexota; class Anaerolineae; order Anaerolineales; family UBA4823; genus FEB-25. The sequence continues at coordinate 5,273 of CAWEKR010000006.1, read as the reverse complement.
TCACTCAATCTGTTGAAAAGTAATAAATCTGATCGTTTGAGTTCATTTTGTTTTTAAGATCATCATCGAGGGTGCATAAGGCAAGAGGCATAATAGCCTTTTGCTTTTTAAAGCGGGAAGATTAGTATGAATAACAAAGCATTTGACCCGTTATTCAGTGAATATGCTCTACCAGTCATTGAAAAACTACAGTCTGATGAGCTATCGTCGACTTTTTCCGATTGCACTCGTTATCTGATTTCACATATTCAAAGCATGCCCGCCTGGCAGATTGCTATACCTGTCATTGCCTGTATGGCTGCTGGTGGTTCAATAGATGACGGGTCCATTCTGGCTTCGGCCTGGATCTCTCTAAATTTTGCGTCTGAAATTTTGGATAATGTCGAAGATAAAGAATTGACAGCTGATCAATTCTTGACATCTCCCGAGGTGGCGTCAAACATTGCCACTGGCCTTGTTTTTACCTCTTTTCAGACCCTGACCTCAATTCAAGATGCCAACAAAGCCAATAAAATTACCAGGCTTTTATCCAGCTGCGGACTTGATGCTGCCTATGGACAACACCGGGACTTAATTCAAGAACGGTTATCAGTCGAATTGGTTCTGAATAACTATTGGGAAAATATCATCCTGAAAGCAGGCAGTGTATTCCGAGCTGCTACCCAGGGTGGAGCTGTTGTAGCAGGTGCTGACGAAACGATATCAGAGGCGTTGGGCGATTATGGCACTGCCCTCGGAGTGGTACTACAACTCATTGATGATTGTCGCGATGCATTCAGCCATTCTGAAGAGACAATGAATTGGGAGATTTCTTTGCCTCTCCTTTTATATTTAATGGCGGTCGGCGAGAAAAACATTGTGTTTCCCAAAATTAATTCCAGGGCTGATTGGAGCGATTTATTACAGAAAGCTGGGGTGATTCAGGCTATAGCAGAACTCTTATTGCAATGGAAATCTCGAGCATTGGAAAGCCTGAGCTCTGTTCCTCAATCTCGGGAAAAAATTATCCTGGAAAGAATTCCATCTCTAATCATTGAACAAATCCCCTCAATTGCCAATGAGGTGGTTGATGAATATAACGACCGATCAGAGTTATCCTAAAATCATTAATTTTGTCAAAGGTACGGGCTTTCAAGTTGGCTTCACCTTCGTGACATTTCTTCTGATCCTTTTTTATAACATTACCTATTATGTCTTTGTCCCGGTTACCGGAGTCTGGTTGGATTACGATAGTCAAGCCCTGAATACAGCCATTATCGGCAGGCTCAATCCAGGTGGGCCGGGCGAACTAGCAGGGCTTCGTGTGGGGGATATCGTAAAAACGATTGATGGGCACGAAATAAAGAATCTAAACGTACCAATTCATCAACCGAAGAAGCCCGGGGATATTGAAGTATATGTTGTCCAGCGAGATCAGCAAACTCTTACTATCCCCCTTCAAGTAGGGAGTTATACAGATCATCTCGACTACCTGGTCAATATAGTTCCAATAGAATTGCTCTCACTGGCGATTTACAGCTTGGGATTGGTCATTCTGTTCTTTTCTCGACCTGCGGACATTCGCGCCCGTTTAGTAGCTATCGTCTGGGTATTGGCAGGTATTGCGATCACAACCACCGGACCGGGTTACGTTAGCTGTGCGTGGTTCGCGCCGGAATGGACGATGCTTGCTTTCTCTGCTGCGATTTTCTTTACCATCGCTGCCCATCTGTACTTTCCTGTCCCGACATTTTCAGATCGAGCCCGCAATTTCATTCTTTCGATTTTATTTGGTTTATCCCTGGTATTGGCGATTTCTTATATTGCCCAACAAATATTCAACGCGGTTCATCAGGTGTATCCACGAACAACCATAACGGCTGACGCGATAAACTATGTGTTTTACCTATCCTGCCTGCTGAGCATTGGTTTATTATTGAAAAATCGCTTTTTCATTAAGGACAAAGATATTAAGAGGCAGACCGGTATTATTTTCCTGGGAACCTTGATCGGTTTCCTCCCTTTTTTCTTGTTTAGCGAACTCCCCAGCTTGATGTTTGGTCGGGATAGCCGGTTCATCCTCATCCCGAGCTATATCAGTATCCTCTTCATGATTTTGATTCCGATTTCGTATGGGTACGTCATCTATCAACGCAAGCTGTTAAAGATTGATTTCATCATTAATCGGGCTATTGTCCTTTTTTTGATGACCCTGGGCATCCTGTTTACTTCGTTGATCATTTTGAGTTTGGTTTCAATCCTGTTCAATTTACCTTCTCAGGTTGCTATTGCAGGCAGTATCTTATGTGTCCTGGTAACTCTTCCATCTGCCACTTTTCAAAAAAGGATTCAAATGCAGGTGGACCGTGTCCTGTATGGGAGCTACTATGACTATACATCTGTCACCTCTTCGTTATCGAATCGATTGGCGCAAACCATTGATCGACCCACCTTCATAAAATTGCTGCTGCATGACCTTCCAGCAGAAATGAAGGTCGAGAAAAGCGCCCTTCTGTTATTAGAAGGTAACAAGCTGGAGCTTCAAGATACTTACGATCATGCTTTTTCCATTACACATGACGATGAACTAAGTAAAATGTTGTCCGCAGACCAAAGACCAGTCCGTGCCCAGAATGTATGGAATATAGTCAGCCGTGATACCAATGAAAGATGGATTCAATTCCATTGGGCTCAACTGTTCGTGCCTATCTTTTATCGCAACACTTTATACGGCATCTTGATCTTAGGAGACCGCACAGTAGGTGATATTTATTCGAATCAGGATCTCCAAATTGTTGGCACGGTGGGGCAGCAGGCTGCATTATCCATCGCCAATATTATTCTCGTCGAAGCGCTCAGGGGTTTGACTCGACAATTAGTCCGCTCCGATGAAGAGCAGCGGAAAAAAGTTGCCCGAGATTTGCACGATTCGGTGTTGCAGAACCTTTTCTTTGTGAAGCAACGCCTCACCCAATCTGATCCAGAGGCTTCCACACAGTTGGATCGAGTGATTACGACGTTAAGACAAACCATTAAAGCCCAGCGACCCAGCCTGCTGGATCAAGGGCTCATCTTGGCGCTGGATGATTTGATCAACGACATGGAGCATTTGGCCGGTGATACTCTACTGATCCTTTGGCGCAATAACCTGAAAGAGGGGATCAAGTTGCCGGATGAACAAGTTACTTCAGTCTACAGGATCGTTCAAGAATCGCTCTTCAACGTGCTTAAGCATTCTCAGGCAGACCAGGTGATCGTCACCGCCAGAAAAGACGACGGTTTCTTGGAACTCACGATTGAAGACGATGGCATTGGGATTTCGAATGACGGCCAGGGGCAGGCAGGCTTGCATTATGGATTTTTGAATATGAAGGAACGAGCCACCATGATCGGAGCGGATTTGAACATTGCCTCTGAGCCAGGAAAAGGGACGACTGTCACGGTAAAATTGAAGATCTAAAATATATGGTAAACCCGCCGCTATACTATGAAGAGAAGTCGAAATGAACGACCTGAAAATCAGGAATTTTAAATATACGGATGTGGATGACTTCATCCGCATCTCGAAATTATCCTTCGCAGGAGGAAATCTTAGCGCAGAAGGAATCACTCCTGAAGATTTCGAACAGGAAACCCGCAGGATATTTCGATGGAAAATGATACCGTACAGATTGTTGACGGCGTTGATGGGAATCAAATGGGAAGGATTTGTGGCCGAGAAAGATGGGAAAGTGGTCGGTGGGGGAATGTACATCGGTCGCAATAACCGGATGTCGGTCACCAATTTGATGGTCGATCCCGAATACCGGCGACAGGGAGTAGGCCAGGCGCTTCTTGTCCGGCGCCTGGAACGCATGACTGAGCGTGGTTTCCCTTTTGCCATGGCGCAAGTGCTTGAGACAAATACGGCATCCCTCCAAAACTTGAGAAAGCAGGGATTTTGAAGTATTCAATCAGTATTCCGTTTACGAACATACCTTGCCATTACCCGAAATAAATAATTCAAGTAACGCCGATATCGGTCCGAGAAATCAAGCCGTGCAGATAGGGCATTATTCAAAGAAATCGAGGATAAGACCACTCCTCGCTCTGTCCTGAGTGTCAAAGGCAGCGCTGAAACCCAATATTTTTTGTCTGGGTGGCAAAGAATGTATGCTCGATTTACCAGATATTCCAGATGGATCAAGGCCGTGGTTGCTTCGGGAGAGACGATCGGCTTTTTGTGCGCTGGCTTCCAGGACCGGCAGCAAAAAGGCTTGCTGATTCAACCAATCGTAAAAGAGGGTCACCTGGATTTGATACCTGCTATGCTTTATAAGGCAGGAGCCTGGCTGGAGCAATCGGGGAGAAAATCCATGATCGTAGAAATCCCAGATCAATGGACAAAAACCCGCGATTATTTGCTTGAAAATGGGTGGAAAAAGCAATTTACCTGGTTGGAGCTTGGTCCGATGGCTGGATGAGCGAGCTAGGCAGCAATTCACCAGTCTGTAACAATTTTCTGCATATACCATCCTTTTCACGCGGGAAATTCGCTAATTAGTTCGGTATAAGGAAAATTAGGCTTGCGATAATGCAGAGGGGTTGAAAACAGGCATGATAATTCGTGCACATACTAATCTAAATGACAGCAGGTGTTGGGCATTAGGTCATTGAGACGTATGCATGCTAATAACATAGTACAATAATTCTCAACTTGAGAGTTCATTTTCGAATTCGTCAAAATCAAGTTGATTTCACTCAGAGCGAGTAGACGCGACTTATAGATCATTTTCAGAGTAGCACCGGAGAATTCCGTAGTATGAATGGTCAGCAAATATGCCTGAAAACAGTCGACGATTTACGGGTTGATCCTGAATCCAATGCACCATTAAAATTCTACATCCCTGCCTATCAGCGGGGATACCGCTGGTTATCGCTTCAAGTTACCCAGCTACTTGAGGACATCCGTGAGTTTACACAACGACGAAACCCGCAGCCGGAGGAGTTCTATTGCCTGCAACCGCTGGTGATCAAAGTACACCTGAGTGGCGAATTCGAAGTGGTGGATGGTCAACAAAGATTGACAACTCTGCTGCTCATCTTACGCCACTTTTAATCGAACGGTTAACCGAGAAATACAGGCAAAAGCTCTTCACTTTAGAATATAAAACTCGTCCGAATCTGGAAGAGTTCTTGAAAGACCCCAGCGAGGAGTCCCGCTAACGAGAATGCGGATTACTTCCACCTGTATCAAGCCATCCGCGCCATTGAGGCTTCGGTTTGCTCAACGAGAGAGTGAAGTCGAGGAGATT
>CAWEKR010000005.1:0-218841 GCA_963809615.1 uncultured Chloroflexia bacterium | reverse complement strand
TTCCCCAAATCGCCGGGACCGAAGGCACCGGGCAGCAGCCCGGCGACCGAAGTCTCCTGGCGCAGCTTCCCCTCGGCGTCGGCGATCAGCACCACGGTATCCAGCCCGAACTCGGCCAGTACCTGGCGGCAGGAACCGCAGGGAGTGCCACCGTTGCTGGTGACCACGGCGATTGCGATGAACTTGCGTTCGCCTTCAGACACAGCCTTGAAGACGGCGACGCGCTCGGCGCACAGACTGGTGGGATAGGCGGCATTCTCCACGTTGCAGCCGGTGAAGAACTGGCCTGAGGGCGTCACCAGGGCGGCTCCCACCTTATAATTCGAGTAGGGGGCGTAAGCTTTCAGGCGTGCTGCCTGCGCCAGCTCGATCAACCTGCTGCGCAGCTCATCCGTCAGTGTTGTCACCATCCGGTTCCTCCTCCATATTAACTTCGGGCTCCTTCTTGGCTCTCACCTTGCGGATGCGCCGCCCGATCACCTGCTCGATGGTGAGATGGATATCTCCCACCTGCAGGCTTTCTCCGCTGGTGGGCACACGCCCCACCTGCTCATAGATGAAACCACCCAGGGTTTCCGTCTCTTCGGTGGGCAATTGGCTGCCCATTACTTCATTGAAATCCCGCAGGTCCACCCGACCCTGGAAGACGTACTCACCGTCACCCGCCTGCACGTAGGGGGCTTCCTCGCTCTGGTCGTATTCATCCTGGATCTCACCGACGATCTCCTCGAAGATGTCTTCCAGAGTGACCAGCCCGGCGATACCGCCGTACTCATCCACCACCATGGACATGTGGACGTGCCCCGACTGCATCTCTTCCAACAGCTCATCCACCTTCTTGGCTTCGGGGATGAATGTGGCGGGGCGCAGCAGGCTGCGCAGGGATTCGATCTTGTCGCCCTTACGCCAAATTCTCAACAGGTCCTTGGCATACAGCAGACCGAGGACGTTATCCACCGACTCTTCGTACACCGGCACGCGCGAATGACCCGACTTGATCAGCTCATCCACGGCTTCCTGGAGGGGGGTGGACACATCCAGGGCGTTAATGTAGATGCGGGGCAGCATGATCTCGCGCACCAGGGTGTCGCCCAGCTCGAAAATCGAGTAGATCATCTGGCGCTCGTCCCCTTCCAGCACCCCGCCTTCGTGCCCGGCATCCACCATGCTTTTCAGCTCCTCTTCGGTGACGGTGGGCAGCGGTTCCTGAGCTTCTCCCCTCCTGCGGCTGAAAGCCAGCGGCAGCAGCAGGAGCGGTGAGAGGATGGTGGTGGTAACTCTCACGGAAGGCGCCAGGCGCATGGCCCAGGTTTCAGGGTGGCGGGTGATGACAGCTTCCACCGCCCACTCCAACCAGAAAACCAACACTGCCGCCAGGAGCAGCGCGCCCAGCATCATCAACATCGATGAAAAGGTGAGGTTGGGCGGGAAGAACAGCGCCAGCAGCAGGCTGGCACCCAAAAAACGGGTGAGCAGCAGGATCAGGTTGCTGGCTGCCAGCCATTCCTGGGGGGCATGCAGCAGGCTGACTGCCCGGTTGACTTCCTTTTCCATCTCCTCCCGGAGTGAAAGCAGGCGCGCCAGACTGGCGTTCAACAAGGCGGCGCGGAAAGCGATGGTGAACAGGTCAAGGCAGAACAGTACCAGCAGACCCAGGACGACCAGGTAAGGGTTCACTTCTTGAGCACTTTGATCACCCTGGCAGGCACACCCACCGCCAGCGAGCCGGGTGGAATATCCCTGGTGACGACGGCTCCGGCGCCGGTTTTAGCACCAGCCCCAATCTTCACGGGTGCCACCAGCATCGTGTCGGAGCCGATGAAAGCGCCCTCACCGATCTCGGTGGAGAACTTGTGGGTGCCATCGAAGTTGCAGGTGATAGTGCCGGCACCGATGTTCACATCGGCGCCGACGGTGGCATCACCCATATAGGAGAAGTGACCCATCTTGACACCCGGACCGAGGGTGGAGTTCTTGACTTCGCCGAAGTTACCCATGTGCACCCCACGGGATAGATAGGCACCCTTGCGCAGGTGGCAGTACGGTCCCATTTCCACGTGGTCTTCGAGGACGGCACATTCGAGCACAGAGGAAAGCAGGGTGCAGTTATCACCCACGAGGGTATCCCTGATGATGGTATTGGGACCAATCACACAGCCTGCCCCAACCTGGGTGCTGCCGTGGAGGTAGGTGCCGGGCCACAGGATGGTATCCTGCCCCAGGGTAACGCCCGGCTCGATGTAGATACTGGAGGGGTCGATCATGGTTACGCCGGAGAGCATCCAGTACTGGTTGATGCGCTGCCTGAGCAAGGCTTCGGCCTGCGCCAGGTGGAGGCGGGTGTTGATGCCGATGACTTCATCGGGGTCTGCAATGGCGAGGGTGTGGATGACATGACCATCTTCCACTGCCATGCCCACCAGGTCGGTGAGGTAATACTCGCCCTTGGGAGAAAGGGTGATGCGTTTGAGCGCCGGCCACAGCCAACTGGCGCGGAAGCAGTACACCCCGGTGTTGAGCTCATGGATTTCCAGCTGCTCTACGGTGGCCTGGGCTTCCTCGACAACGGCACAAACCTGCCCGTGCGCGTCGCGGAGGATGCGTCCGAAGCCACGCGTCTCAGCTGCAGTGACGGTCAGCATGGAGATAGGGCCGGTATGCGACCGGGCAAGCTCCACCAGCTTGTGCAGTGCGTCAGCGGTGAGCAGGGGCATATCGGCATAGGTGACGAGCACCAGGTCAGCACGGTCAGTAAGCAGCGCTTCGGCCTGCATCACAGCGTGCCCGGTGCCCAGCTGGGGCTGCTGGAGGGCGTATTCCGCCTGGTCACCCAGCACCTGCTGCACCTGTTCAGCGGCATGCCCAACGATCATCACCGGCTTTACCGCGGTAACTTGCCTGGCGGCTTCCAGGGCATACCAGGCCATGGGCTTGCCCAACAACCTGTGAAGCACCTTGGGCAAATTGGATTTCATGCGCGTGCCTTGCCCGGCGGCAAGGATAACGGCGGAAAGGTTCATCATCCCTCCATGATAGCAAAACGCAAAGCCGAGTGGGCGTCAGCAGCGAGCGCTGACCCTCCCAGGTGACTTTGCGTTAATCATACCAGATGTCTCAATGGTAACCAGCTGGGGCATCCGGGCTCGAACCAGAATAAGCAGATCCAAAGTCTGCTGTGCTGCCATTGCACCATGCCCCAATGTTCATGCCCGGTTTTCAGGGCGAGTGGTATTTTATCATATTTTTGAGATAATCCGCTTTGGCGAGGAGGCGATTAAATTGGACGTTATCCACCCTGGTCATCGTCCAGCGCCAACCCAAGATGGCGGGCTTCATCGTACGTGAGCACTTCCTTGCTGGTGGAGTCATCGGGTGCAGTTGTTTCACCCAGGGTCTCCCAGTAACCGTCGGCCTGCTCCTTGCTGCTGGCATTGGAGGCCTGTGAGAAGATGCCATCCACGGTGGCAAGGGTTTCTGTATCGACGGTGACGGCTGGCAAGCTTTCGCGGCGATGCAGTGGTTCCTTGCGCTCAGCGGCTTCTTTGGCCAGGTGGAGCTGGAGCTCGTGGACAACCAGATGGATGGTGTGGTAGATCATACCCAGCTTATCAGGTCCGAAATAGCCGGCGGTAACCACAAACAGGGAATGGTTCATCCCCACAGGTGCCACGTAGATACACTGCCGGGGGGCAGTGAAATACTGCAAGCTCTCGTTGGTGCCTTTGGCCATTGCCTGGGAAACCTGCAGGCTGGCGCGGAAGGCATGCATTAAGGCGGAGAGCAGCCGCGAGCCGGTTGAAATATCGGTAGAGCTGCCAGCCTCTAATTCTATCTGACCGGCGCTGTTCACCAGGAGCACCGACACCGCTTTCACCTGTTTCTTCAGCTCGAGCAGGCGATCGTAAAGCGTGGCGGGCAGCTGCGCTGTAGCGACCTCTCCAATCCCATTCATGCCTGATGCGCTTCCCGTTTCTGGACCGGGCAAAGGCGTGGAGGCCTGGTCTGGGCTCTCAATTGGCGGGCGATCTCCGCCCTCGGTAAAATCCAAGCAGCGCTTGACTGCTTCCAGGAAGGCAGCGACATCGATAGGCTTGAAAAAGAATGCGTCCACGCCCGCTGCGGATACTTTCTGGCGGACCTCGGCATCATCGATCCCAGTGACCAGGATGATCTTCGCTTCGGGCTTGCGCTTGCGCAGCCTGGGGATGATGTCAAAACCCGACATTCCGGGCAGGCGAATATCCAACACCACCAGGTCTAGCGGTTGGGAGGTGCCGATGAACAGCGCTTCTTCAGCAGACGGCATATCCAGCACCTCGATCTCTTCGCCGAGCGTCTTTATGCTGGCAGTGACCATACGCCGGACTTCGTGGTTATCTTCAACCACCAGGACTCGATAGGGACTCATGATAGATTCATTCTATCACGGTTTTAAAATTGGAAAAGTAAAAGGGCACAGCATGCCGTGCCCGTATAGAAGAATGATTCTCGAAGGTCTTACTGCTCTGTTTAATCGCCTATTCCACCCGCCAGCAGGCAACCAGATGGTCGCGGCTGACCTCACGGAAGGCTGGCTCTTCGACTCCGCAGATATCCATCGCCACCGGGCAGCGCGGGTGGAAGCGGCAGCCCCCAGGCGGGTTGAGCGGGCTGGGTACATCTCCCTGGAGGATGATGCGCTCGCGCTTGAGAGTGGGGTCGGGGATGGGGATGGCAGACATTAGCGCCTGGGTGTAGGGGTGAAGGGGATTACGGAACAGCTCGACACGCGTGGTCATCTCAACCATTTTGCCGAGGTACATGACTGCCACCCGGTCTGAAATGTGCTCCACCACGCTCAGGTTATGGGCAATGAACAGGTAGGTTAGCCCAAACTCGCGCTGCAGCTGCTTGAGTAGATTCAGCACCTGTGACTGGATGGATACGTCTAGTGCTGAGACAGGTTCATCGGCAACGATGAATTTTGGGCGCAGTGCCAGGGCGCGGGCGATGCCGATGCGTTGGCGCTGACCTCCGGAGAACTCATGCGGGTAACGGCGGGCGTGATAATCTTCCATGCCAACCTTACGCAGCATCTCGATCACCGTCTCAAAGCGCTCGGAGGGAGTGCCGATATTGTGGATTTTCAATCCTTCGGAAATGGATTCGCCGACCGGCATGCGCGGATCGAGCGAGGCATAGGGGTCCTGGAAGATGATCTGCATATTGCGGCGCATGGCTTTCAGCTCAGTCCCCTTCAACCGGGCTACATCGACCCCTTCGAAGAGGACCGAGCCGCTGGTGGGCTCGATTAAACGGAGCAAAGTGCGCCCGACGGTGGTCTTGCCGCAACCCGACTCACCCACCAAACCGACCGTCTCGCCCTCACGGATGTTGAAGCTGATATTATCCACCGCCTGAACCCAGGCGACCACGTGCTGCAGCACACCCCCTCGGACGGGGAAGTATTTGACCAGCTGCCTGACATCAATCAGATCCTGCTTGTCACCAGCTGGAGCAACGTGATCAGTCATGGGTTGTCTCCAAAGGCGAGGCCTGGCGAATTCCAAGGGGAGCCTTATGCGTGCCATAATCATGATACAACCAGCACCTGCACAGATGCGCCGGTTCGACCGGCGCCAGGTGGGGTTCCACTTGGGTGCAGATGGTGAGGTGGTATTCGGACATAGCCCGGCAGCGGGGTGCGAACTGGCAGCCGGGGGGCAGGTTAACCAGGTTCGGAACTGTGCCGGGGATGACTTCCAACTCGTCCTTGACCGTGCCCAAAACTGGAATGGAAGCCATTAACCCTTGGGTATAGGGGTGCAAAGGGTGTTTAAATAAGGGTCGTATATCGGCCTGTTCGACAATCCGACCGGCATACATGACTGCCACCCGGTCAGCCAATTCGGAAATCACACCCAGGTCATGGGTGATGAGGATGACGGCAGTATCCATGCGCGTACGGAGGTCATTGATCAGGTCCAGGATTTGGGCTTGAATGGTGACATCGAGAGCGGTGGTAGGCTCGTCGGCGATCAGCAGCTGAGGGTTCAAGGCGAGCGCCATGGCAATCATGACACGCTGTGCCTGCCCGCCCGAGACTTCATGTGGGTAGGAGCGCGCCTTGCTGTCGGGATCAGGGATGCCCACCAGGCGCAGCAGCTCGACGGCTTTATTCCAGGCTTGCGGCTTGCTGAGGTTCTGGTGGCATTGCAGCACCTCTGCCACCTGGTCACCGACCTTAAAGACGGGGTTGAGGCTTGATTGAGGTTGCTGGAAGATCATCGAGATGCGGTTGCCGCGCATATGCACCATCTCAGATTCGGAAAGCTTGAGCAGGTTTTGACCATCAAAAATGATCTCACCCTCCACGACCTTACCAGGAATACCGATCAGGCGCATGATCGAGAGGGAGGTGACGCTTTTGCCGCAGCCCGATTCGCCCACCAAACCCAACACTTCACCCCGCCCAACAGTAAGGTCAACCCCATCCACGGCTTTAACCACACCGTCTTCGGTGTAAAAATAGGTCTTAAGGTTACGTACCTCCAGAAGGGGGGAAGTGGTGACGTTCAGCAAAGGACGGTCTCCATCATTGTCACGAAGCCGGGTGAATAGTTATTTTTCAATCGAGCCCAGGGTCTATAAGAGCAGGTAATCTTATTTTAATACAGTTTGTATATTATATCGAACCCAGCTGATTGGAGCTCAAACTCGCCTGGTTGACGAGCAAGAACGCCGGATTATATATTTCTCAAGCGTGGATTGAGAATGCTATCGAGAGCGAAACCGACGACTGCAAAGGCAAGTCCGGTGAGCACGATCATGGCAACAGGCTCCAGCACCCAGTAGTAGTAGCCATGATAAACTCCTCTAGTAAGCGCATCATAAATTACCTTACCCCAAGTGGGAAGATAGGGATCACTTATATTCAAATAAGCCAGGGTGGCCTCGAAGAACACGTAGGTAGGCACCAGAATAACCAGCTGCGGGATGAGCAAAGGGATAATACGGGGAACCAGGTAATAGCGGATGATGCGCCAGTTGCTGGCACCATAAGCCTGGGCAGCCTCAATATACCCCATTTCTTTTACCTGTAAAAAAGCCGACCGGTAGGTCTTGATCGCCGAGCCAAAAATACTCAGGATAATGATCACCCCAAGGATCATCCAAATACTTTTAGAGTACAGGTAATATATGGTAATTGCAATGGGCAGAGTGGGGAGAATCATATTGATCTCGGTGAGCCGCTGGATGATATTATCGAGCCATCCCCCGTACCAAACACCAACGGCTGCGATCATCATGGAGAGGAGGCCGGTGGTGAGGGCACCTAAGAACCCAAATGCGAGGGCGACCGGTATTCCCCATAATAATGGCACCATTAAATCCCTGCGTAAGTCGTCGGTACCTGCCAACCCATAGACTTGACCGTAAAGGATGAGCTTCGCATCCAAGTTGGAATTCTCATCAAATAGCGTTGTATCAATCCGAAGCTTATAGGTTCCATTGAGTGGGGATGTTGACTCTCCCACTGATGGATTCGTAAAAAGGACTTGCACCTCTCGAGATCCCCCCACTCCCAGCACGCCTTGACTTTGGAGAGCTTCATCTGTTAGGTATTTATGGGGAATATTATCAGAGGCGAGATACCTCTGGGTGGATACTACAGAAAAACTCCCCAATTTGAATTCTCGGCCATCCGGCGTAATCCATGTCAAAATAACAAAGGGCTTCTTTTCATACTGCGCATCGAAAACGATCAGTATATCCCGCGGGAAATCTCCGTAGTGGTAGTCGATGGTATATGTAATGGTCTCATTCATCGTTCCATGGGTGTCAGCAGTAAGCACCTTGGAGGCTTCTCCGGCGGCACTGTCTTGGACAATCGTTGGAGGAAGAGGGTTCTTCCTAAACAAGTTCACCCAGGTAGGCATGGCGTTTTTAGGGACCAAATTTTTTTCTTCGGTCAGCGGAGCCCAACGGGCAACTGCCTCTCTATAAGGGATAGCAATCACGGTATAGATTGATAAACCAACCAGAGCAAAAATAATCAGGATGCCTGCTACTGCCATTGGATAACGGAAGAATTCACGTACCGTGGGATTCAAACCGCTGGTCTTTTTATGCAAAACCGTTTCCGGTTTAGTAGGATTTACACCGGCTTGTTCCTGTTTGATGCTGGTTGAACTCGGTATCAATCGCGAGCAACCAAGGTAGGCTTCCGCTCGGCAAACATTTGCCTGGAAGGCACTCCCGACTCTGTCGGGGTGACCATTCACATAACAACGGCAGCGACTGGGTGATGCCTGGAGAATCTGCCCGCGATTATTATCCAATTTCAGGTAAGGGCAAAACCCAATAGAAGCGGTCCCGCCCATCGCACCTGCCTGGGTTATAAGCACAGGTTTCCATCCATTCCCTGTTTCGCGGGTACGCCTTGACGAAACCAGGAAACGTTGTCCAGGCAAGGCTGATAGGCTTTTACCGGCGGTGACGATTTTCTGCCAGACGCCACGTAAATACTGGATCAAGTACCTTGACGATAAGAGGTGAAGAAGGCTCTTCTGTTGTTTAACCGGCCTCATGCTTTGACCATTGCTATCTATTTTTACCCTTGGATCAACCAACGAGTAGATGATATCCAGCATAAAGACCGAAATTCCCAACAACAGGGCAAATACGGTCACGATACCGATGGTCACTGACATCTCTTTCTTACCAATAGAAATCATGAAAAGCTGTCCGAGACCAGGCCAGTCAAAAAATACTTCCAGAACAATTATCCCCTGCCAGAATGTAATTATCAGAATCATAAAGCTGGTGATGATATAAGGAAGGGTTGGTTTTAGCACATAGCGGCGGTCAATGCTCCTGCCAGGCACACCCTTGGCTTTTGCCAGCTCCAGGTAATCCTCCCCGGAATGAATCAGGAAGAATGTCCGCCAGGTGTAAAGCGTTGAAAAAAACATGCCCAAAAAGATGGCCGATACGGGCAAGATCATATGTTTAAGTACAATGGGGACATATCCCAATTTAGTTGCGGGTGGGAAGGTATCGTAAAGACCGTTGAAAGGCAGCAGGTGCAGTGCTCCGGCGAAGATTACCGTCAAGATGATCCCATAAACCCAGTTCGGTATAGCCGATAGCGGTGAGAGCGTAACAGCCAGCCGGTCCAAAAAACTACCATTCTTTTTGGCCAGACTGAGAGCTGCGTACATACTGGCAAAAAACAACAGAAAATTGGTCGCTCCAGCCAGCATGAGTGTATATGGCAAGCGCTCCAGGACGACTTTGGTCACATCTTTATTACCGGAATCGAAACCAGTGATTCCAAATTGGTATGTTTGCCCCCAATCAAAGGTAATCGTTTGGTACCACCACTTCATGCAGCGTAGTAGAAATGGCTTATTCAAACCGTAGGCTTGCTCCATCGCTATTCGGGCTTCTTCAGTGGCTTGAGCAATTTCGTCTATCGTTGCGCCGGGCATGCTCAACGAAATAAAACTAAGGGATTCGCCTATATCAGCCCTGTGTATATTATCAATATAGCCCCCATAATTGATGACGACAATGGCAAGGAATATTCCCACAGAAAACACGAGAAGGAGGGTGATTGCCCTTATGGTTACATACTTTAAAACCCTGGAGATGGTGCTGGTAGCGGGTTTTTCAGGGAATGGTTCCATAATAATATCGTCGGGTATATCAGTTTAAATATGAAACCCGCCTTCCATAAATCATCCTATGAAAACGGGTATCGATGATGGATATATTATTTACTCTTGAGAGTAATAAAAGTTCGTTTATGAACCGGTGCAATACCTACCAATCGGGATGATTATCGGGCGGAGGTTCCATCGGAGGGGGAATGTCCCTGCTTTTACTCCTGCGGTTGTGTATCAGATAAGCGCTACCCACAATACCCAGGAACAACCCTGCCATAGAAACAATATAGGAGAAAAAGTTCAGAAAGAGGGTTGACTTAATCGTTTGCATAATCATTAAGAACGGCAGGATGGCTCCAAGTAGGACCAATACAAAACCAATCAGGATAAGATATTCACCTCGGATTGTTTTCATTTATATAACCAACATAACACGGTGTGTTCTGGTTCGAGATTATAATCTGGAGGTTCCTGTACTTCGCACAAACCCTGAATCATCTTAGAACAACGGGGGTGGAAACGGCATCCTGTTGGAGGGTTGACCAGGCTGGGGGGTTCTCCGGGGGGTACCTCCTTATACATGGTTGCGTTTTTGGCATCAGGCTCTGAAGTTCCCGCCAGCAATGCGACGGTATAAGGGTGAAGCGGGTTACGCAACAGATCAAGGATCGTTGACTTTTCAATAATCTTACCAGCATACATGACGAAGACACGCTCCGAGAAATAACGCACAGTAGAGAGGTCATGGGTGATATAAATAACTGACAAGTGATAAGATTCCTGTAAGCCACGGAGGAGCTTCAGGATCTCCACCCGCACAGACGCATCGAGCATCGAGACGGGCTCATCAGCCACCAGGAATTTGGGGTTCATGATCATGGCACGGGCAATGACCATGCGTTGTTGCTGGCCGCCACTTAGCATGTGAGGGAATTTGGTCAGAAAGTCAGTGACCGGGGTCATTTTAACCTCTGTCATAACCTTATTTATCCGGTCGGAAATTTCAACTTTATCCTTGACCCCGCCAATTAAGAGGGGCTCAGATAAAATGCGTTGGACACTCATAAAAGGCGGCAGGGCACCGTAAGGGTCCTGCTGTACATAACCTACTTGTGTACGGTACCATTTTAAAACCTTGGAATTCATTTTGCCCAAGTCTCGGCCTTCATAGATCACATGACCCTCAGTTGGTTTGTATAACCCCAAGATGGTCTTCATCAGGCTGGACTTGCCACAGCCACTTTCGCCAACCACAGCGATGGCTTCACCATGCCTGACATCAAATGATACATCATCTACTGCCCGTACGTAACCAGCGTGTCCGAACCCGAAGCGCCGGAGCTCGAAGTACACTTTCAAGTCTGCAATGGATAACAATGCTCCATTCGTACCTGGAACAATGCCTGTGGTCACATCAGTCACAATTGGATTGCTTTCCATCATGCCATCACTTATCCTGTCTTACGCATATAACCAGCATTTTACCTGACGACTGTCAACGGTGAACGTGGGTGGATCTTCGACACATCTCTCAAAACGAGAGGGACAGCGTGCAGCAAACCGGCAACCTGTGGGAGGTGATATCAAGCTGGGAGGCTGGCCAATGATGAATTCTGGCTCTTTGTCACCATGCAGCCTGGGTACACTGTTCATTAATTTTTTAGAATATGGATGAAGCGGGTTGGGAAAGAAGCGAGGGGTATCCCCTACTTCAACGATTTGCCCGGCATACATGACGGCTACGTCGTCTGCCAGCTCACTTGAAGTTGCGATGTCGTGGGTGATCAGGATGTAGCTGGTTTCAAATTCGTGTTTGATTCGCTTTAGTACATTCATGATGTTAGCTTGGGTAAGCAAATCCAACGCAGAGGTGGGCTCATCTAGGACGATCAGAATCGGCGAGGTCACCAAAGCCATGGCAATGGCTGCTCTTTGGCGCATACCGCCACTCAGCTCGAACGGGTAGCGGACCAGAAAGTCAGCCGGTACACCTACATTCTGAAACATCTTGCGGGCCATATTCAAGGCCTCTTCCGGCTTGGCGTTCAAGTGGATCATGGCAGGCTCCGCCACCTGGTCACCCACGCGGATGACCGGGTTCAGGGCGTTCATGGCGGCTTGGGGTACCAATGACATTTTAATCCAGCGTACATTCTGACGGAATTCCTCATCATCATAAGTCATTACATCAGTGCCATCCAGATAAACATGACCTGAATAAGTATCTATGTTCTTCGGTAACAGCCGCAGGATTGCCTTGGCAAGTGAGGTTTTTCCACAACCAGATTCACCGACTACCACCACAGCCCGGTTGTAGGGTAAATTAAAATTCACATCATCCACCGCTTGAACCACACCTTGTGTGGTGCGGAAATAAAGTTTCAAATTTTCGACGCGTAGTAGTTCCGTATCTGCCATTCGCTCACATACCTCGCAGCCTAGGGTTAAAGATCCGATCCAGAGAGAAACCTAACAAAGCAAAGGCCAGCCCAGATATCATTAATAATGCCGCCGGTTCTAGCACCCAGTAATACAACCCCTTATACAGAGCCCCATTCTGCTGCGCATCATTGATGATCTTTCCCCAGGTCGGAAGAGTAGGATCACCCAACCCCAATATCGCCAGGCCTGCTTCCAGGAAAACGAAAGCGGGGATCAGTGTCACCAACTGTGGGATTAATAATGGGATGATACGGGGCACAAGGTATGAAAAGATGATCCGTGTGCTTCCGGCTCCATAAGCTCGTGCTGCTTCAATGTAGGATGATTCTTTTACCTGCAAGAAAACAGCCCGGTAGGTCTTAATTGCAGCTCCAAAAACACTCAGCAAAATAACCACACCAAGAATAACCCAAATACTGTGCGAGTAAAATGTACCTACCATGATCAGGATCGGCAGGAAAGGTAAAACCATATTCACTTCAGTGATGCGCTGGATGAGACCATCCACCCAGCCTCCAAGCCAAACACCGATAGCAGCTATCACCATGGTGATAGCAGTGGTTCCAAGGGCAGCTAATAGGCCAAACGCCAGGGCGACCGGTGTTCCCCAGAGGAGTGCTACTTTCAGGTCTCGCCGTAAGTGATCGGTTCCTGCGATTCCATGCACCTTACCATAGAGCACCATTTCAGCATCCACAGTGGAAGCCGGCTCAAACGTGGTCGCATCGATGATCAACTGATAAGTGCCCTTAACTGGAGGAGTCAACCCCGCGGCTGGGTCAGCGACGAACAACCCTTTTTCAGGTGGCAATCCGGCGAGTCGGCGCTGGAGCTTGGTATCTTGAGATACATAATATACTTCCGTGGCAGATATGGCGAAATTTGCGACCCTTATCTCCCTGCCATCCGGTGTTGTCCAATTCATGTTGACAAAAGGCTCTTTTTGAATGAATTTGGCAGTGAAAAATACAGCAATATCCTGAGGATAATCATCATAGGGGTAATCAAAGGTAAATGTAATAACAGTAGTATCCGTTTTTTCGCCCGGTGTAACGGATTTGGGGGCTGTTCCGGTCAGGCTGCTGAGAATAATGGTCTCGGGTAATTTTGCTCTGTGGAAATAATTCATCCATGCTGGTTCTGCATATCTGGGGTTTTCATACCAGATGCCTTCCCCTCCCCGCCATAGGACAAGCGCTTGATTATAGGGAATGGAAACCATCGCGTAAATGGACAATGCCAGTAAAACAGCAATAATTGCCAGTCCAACAATCGCAGATGGATAACGCTTGAGCTCTTTAAATGTATCTTTAATCGCCTTCATTGCGGCCTGCTTTCACCACCGCCGATTTTCACCCTGGGATCTACTAATGCATAGGTAATATCCAAGAGAAAGACCGTAATTACCAATAAATAAGCAAAAATGACCGTTGATCCAACAATCACAGGCGTATCATAGAGACCAACCGCCATGAAAAGGGCACGCCCGAGACCAGGCCACTGGAAAACCGTTTCAAAGATGGGTGCCCCGACCCACATACCTATGACGAGCAAAGCAAAACTGGTGATGATCGTCGGCAGGGTCGGTCGGAGAATGTAACTGCGCTCAATACTCCTGGAGGTCAAACCCTTAGCCTTGGCCATATCCACATAATCCTCACTCGAATAAATGAGGAAGAACGTCCGCCAGGTATATGCGCTCAAGAAAATTGTACTGAGTGTGATAGCAACCACAGGTAGAATCATATGCTTAAGCAAACTCAAGGCATACAACAGTTTCGATGAAGGGGGTGGGGCATCCACCAACCCCCCAAAAGGCAACCAGTGCAATAATGCAGCAAAAATTAAGATCAAGAAAATGCCATAAAACCACCCCGGTGCTGAAGAGGTTGGGGTGAGAGCGATGAAAAATTTATCGAAAATACTGCCATATTTCCTGGAAAGAGAGAGTGCGATGGTAACAGCAAGTATAAATAGAAAGACATCTGCGGTACCAAATAAGACCAACGTAGGTGGAAGACGCTCTAAAATGATATTCTTCACCATCTTCGAGCCACTGTCACTGGCCATTTGCAGGGCTCGCCCCAGGTTTAGGGTGAGTGCATCTTTTAGATAGAGGAAGCTGCGCACCACGAAGGGTTTGTCCAGTCCTAAACGTTTCTCCATGATGGCTGTCTGGGCCGCCATTTGAGATTTTTTTTCTGCAGCGGACAACGACTTGAAGGAAGGATTGAGCGCCATCTGCACAGAGAGGGATTCTTGGATTTGCCCACGCTGGATTTGGTCAACATAACCACCCATATTAGCGATGAGGATGGTTAAATAAACCGCAACAACAACCGTCAGAAAAAGGACGATCAAACGGACAAATGTATATCGTAAAATTCGAACTACGGTATTCGTAGTGGCTTTACGTTTAATCTGTGAATCAGCACTGGCATCTATAGGAACCGTGGCTTCGCTCATGGCAGCCTCTCTTTCAATAATCAAATCCTTGGTACAGATGGAGGCAGGCAAAGCCTGCCTCCATGTTTAAAAACAGAGCAATATCGTTATTTCGCTACAAACTCATAGTCCGTGATTGCAGGAATGCTCACAGCCAGCGAGGTGGTAACGACTTCAAGCTTGTTCGATCCAGCTACAAGCTTGGAAGTATCATCAGTGGAGAGGGTTATCGTGAAGTGCCCTGCTTCAGCTGCTGTAGCCACACCCTGGAAAACTACCGCTCCAGTAGCATCGAAAACCAGATATTTCACGGCATCGACCTTGTCTGCAGGATACGGTGCATTATCGAAGGTGATAAACACATCATAGGTAGCTTCAGCGCCAATGCTGACCTCTCCCGGACCATCAACCTCGACTACTGGGATCATCGGTGCGCCAAAGATTGACCAGCGAGAGGCAGAGTCGGGGTAATCGGGATAGCGTAGCAGTGAAACGGTCTTCTCGGTTGGATAGGCTTTCTCTAGATAGAAAGGACCCGTGCCGACCCAGAAGTGACCTTTAAGCGTATACCAAGTCTGGTAATTCGTCCAGCGTAATGTTGCTTCTTCGGGTGTGACGAACTGACTCATGGTTGGTGCAAAGGGGATGTAGTTCTCAGCCACGGCAGTGTCTAACCAACCCTTAAGGATGTCCAGGCTTGGACCGGCGATAAAGCTCGTCCATTCAACCTCGTTTTTAGTAGCCTTATCGGTAGACCAAGCTAATTGCGTGGCCTTATCGGTGCTGGCGTCGGCTAGATTTCCAAGGGCAAATGCTTGCCATGGGGGATCAGCTCTACCATACCCAGTTACAGTAGTGGGCCACCAGGTGCCGTTGTAGTAGACAATCCACTCAGCATCCAAGTAGTATCGATCGTCATAGGTAGTGATTACCAGCGGGTCAGTCGACTCGATCACTAAACCCTTAAAGTGCGATAAAAAGGCATCAACATTGGGCTGAATGGCTTCATCAAAGTTGAGACTATCCGGCTTGCCTAAATCGAAGGTCATGATCATGTTCATAACAAAATCACCCACGGAGATCAGGCTGCCATCATGGAATTTGACGGTGGTGAACATGTCAGCAGGATAGGTTACGGTAGTCTTCGAGAGGGCAGTCACAGTGGAGGTGTACTTCTCACCGACAGTGATAAACTTCTGGTTCACTGCATCCCAGTCCGTCCAAGCATCAGCCGGGACCTCAATCGAGGGGGCGGTGCTCAGCGTGAGCCAATCTAGGGTCTTGGCAACGGGTAGGCCTTCTTGAACAACTACATCAGCTTTTTCGAGGCGCAACGGATAGAACAAGCCAGTGTACGGATCAGAGATCGCACCACCACTGACTGTAGCCATTTGAGGTGTGGAATCATAAACCCAGTTAGTACCTGCCACCGGGTTCCAGGGTTCAACCAAGACACCTGGCTGACCAATCCTCATCACGCCGCCTTCCCGATCCACGAAGCGAATCGTGTAGGCATAAAGCGCAGATCCAGCAACCCCACCAGCCAGGTCATAAGCAACTGATACATTGTTCACCATGGGCGAGAAGGGGGTTTGGTCCACCAGCCAGACACGTTCAGATTCTAACTGGGCCATTACAAGCGCTTGTTCAAACAGGGATTTGCGCTCATCCATGGACTTGAAATCATTTACCCACAGCTTTTCGGAAACGCCGGTTCCATCACCCGCGTAATATGCCGGGTCATTCTTATAATTCTGCCACAGTGGGGTGGACCCGCCGAGGGGTGTGTAGAAATAGGCAAAGTTGGTAGCGTCATCGCGGCTGACGGAGGTGGTAATCCAGCCGCCGGTGTAAAAGTGCATCAGGCCTAACTTTGGATCACCCTGGTTCCAGATGGGGGAGGCTTCACTGCGGGTTTTATATTGGCGATCCACAGTAAACCCAATTGTTTCCAGCTGGTTGCTAACATAGTCACCAATTTGCCGGCGTTCATCCTCTGTACGGATGATGGCGATGAGGGTCACCGCGGCACCATTGAACTGCCACTTGCCATCCGAACCTAGCGTGGCACCCATGGATTGCATTTGAGCGTCGATGACGGTCTTAGCCTGATCTGGGTTAAAGGCATACTTGACTTCCAACGCCCGCACGGTATCGATATAACGGGCATAGTCAGGAAAGGCGCTGTTAAGGCTTGTGAACTTCGGTTTTGCCAGACCACCATAGATCTCTTGGACAATATAGTTGCGGTCCACCAGCCAGTTCATTGCTTCGCGAACCTTAGGATCACTGAAGGGATTCAGGCGCCCATCATCGAAAGTAGGACCCCATGGGTTAAAGGTAAGCTCAGTGTATGAACCAAAAGCGGTCGTATAAGACAACTTAGGATCTGCCTTAACTTCTTCAAAGAGTTGTGCATTACTGACAGAGTAGGCATAGACATCCATATCGTTGGCTTGGAGTTGCTTTACCGCAGCATCGGCTTGGTTCTGCTCCGTGAAGACCAACTGATCCACCCAAGCACCTGTGCGGGTAGATGGAGCAGGAGTGGGGGTTGGCAGAGGCGCTGAAGTGACCTGTACGATTTGGGTCTCTTTAACAACCGATGTTTCCTTAACAACCGATGTTTCCTTGACGACCTGTGTAACGACCGTTGTGGCCGGTGTGCAGGCTGCCAAGACCATGCTGAAAGCTATCAGCAGGCTTACAACCGTAAATAATTTCTTTAACATAATTCTCCTCCGAACAAATAGTTTGAATGTTTATTTTGGATTCTTACAGGATACTTAATATTAAATGCGTCGAATACCGAGTACTCACCTCCTTTCATATATTTAGATAACATAAAAAACACACCAGACGTCTCCGAAATATACCTGTAAAAAGCCATTCGGTCAAGTATCATTAAGAACAGCCACTCCCATAGTCCAGCAGCTCCAATTCCCATAAGGGACTGTCCACTGCAGATGCAGAGGTATAGTTACACAGGTCTGGTCGAGCAACCGACACGGTGTAGTGGAGATACAAGGGCAGTGCCGGCAGCGCAGTAGAAAAAATCTCCTGCGCCTGTAGATGCTCCTGTCGATGCTGAGGAGCGTCGGACAACGAGAAGAGAGCATTCCCACAGGCTGCATCAAACTGCGGGTTCGAGTACCCACTGGCATTCATTCCACCCCAACCCTTGGGGAAATCAGGATATGGACCGGTGATTTCACTGGTCAGGAACAAATTACAGGCTGGCTCAAATGAGCTGGCCCAGGCGAACTGTGCCAGGTCAAATGAGCGCCCAAATACCTGACCGTCGGGTCCGGGCGCCAGATACACCTGGGTTGCCTGGGCAACGATGTTCGTGCGAATCCCACATTGCCCCAGCATTTCCTGGATAGCAAGGGCATCGGCTTGCTGCCGGGTATCTGAGGAAACCAGATACTCGACTTCGAAGGCAGTGCCATCCGGTACTCCTGCCACGCTTGTGGCAGTGCGCGGCGTTGTGGGGTCATTATCCGCATCAAGCCAGCCTACCGAATCAAACAAAGCGGTTGCTTTCTGGAGGTCCACACCATAATGTACGACTTGCGAGTTGTATAAAGGGTGAGATGGCGGCGCATATGAATCTAACAATAGCTGGGTGTTCAAAACCTGGCCGGCAACCAAGGCGCCCCGGTCAATACACATGGCGACTGCCTGGCGCACCTCTTTGAGATCAAAAAACTCGAAGCGCTGGCTGTCGAGGGAGCTTATCCCAAAGGTCAGCTGCTCCCAGCCGGCATCGTTTTGATAGAAAGCCTGAGCCTGGTTGGAATTTAACAGTTCGGACAAACGTGGCGTTTGAGGCTCGAACATGGCAGTCTGGTCGATCAAATCACATTCGCCTGCCAGGAGGGCATCCAGTGCTTCGTCAGTGGAACCCACGAAGCGGTAAACCAAGTTATCAAAACGGGGTAAATTTTCGGCGGCACGGAAATATTGCGGATTCTTATGCAGAGAAATATGGTCACCTGAAACCCATTCATCGATGACGTAAGCACCCCAACCCAGGGGCCGGCGGGTTGCTGCATCAGACGTACGCAGCTGTTCAACCGTATAGGTCTGCCAGGCATGCTGGGGAAGAGGGGTGAAGAATTTATTAAAGTATATTCCATCCTGGAAGCCGGGAATTCCAGTCCATTGGGTTGAGACATCGCCGGAGGCGTGATAAGACTGAGTGCGAAGAACAAGGTCAGCTTGCGCAGAGGGATAAAGACTGCGCGCAATCTCGAATGAATAGACCGAGTCGGCTGAGGTCAAAGGGGTACCGTCAGACCACTTGATCCCGGGCAATATTTTGAAATCCAACACTAATTGATCCATCGTGACGGGTTGAAGCCCTGAATAGGTTTGAGCACAGGAGAGCTCAGTGCAACCACTCGGACGATAGGCTACGCCCGACTCTAGATTGACCGCGTTCCCAGAACTATCGACGATCAAGTCGCCAGGATTAACCTGGACTGGCAGTAGGCGAGCATCGCCATCACTCAAAGCAGGCATTTTCTCCAATATAACCGGGTGTTCGGTGTAGTTTTGAATATCAACAGGTCCATCATAGACTGCAGCCAGGATATCCTGAGCGGAGGTCGAGGCAGCGTCGTAATAAAACAAAGTTGTGGGCTCGCGCCCAAGGCATATGGTCAATAATCGAGCGGGAGCCGGCAATACGGTGGGTGTTGGGGTCAATTCATTCACGCCACTGGTTGGCGGCCCTGTGGAAGATATCGATGGTGTTGGTAGAGTGACTGTGGTTGTAGCTGATTTTTGGCTGCAGGCTGCCAACCCCACCAACAGGATGAATGCCGCTAAGCTGTTAAAGTGCATACGCTTACAAACGAGCTTGGACACTCGCATGGATCGATTGTGCGAAGAACCAGGAACATAGAGAATTTGACCACTCGTTGGTGCTGTGAATGGGATATTCGTTGAATTGGGGTCGGGGGATAAGAAATGATGAGTCGCGCTTCCTATGCTGAACATTGGCGGCTTGAGATAAAAGTTGGGCGCGACCATTCGCCGGAGGCTGGTGATCAGTGGCCCATTTTTTTAGAATCTTAGCAATGGCATTATCAGAGTACGTGCTCATCCTATATGACCTATGTAAACTCGTAATTCATGTCTGGAAAAGCCCTGTTCTGAAGCAGATCCAGTGACTTTTTTAAGGCTTGACGGCTGTAATGCAAACGCGACTTCACAGTGCCTACCGGGATATCAAGAATTTCAGCGATCTCCTGAATGGGAAGATCATCAATATAATAAAGGACGACTACCCCACGATGGGATAGAGGCAGAGAAGACATGGCTTGTTGGACCTGGCGCCACGACTCATTGATCTCGGAGCGGACCGAGGGTATGTCTCTCCGGTTGCCTGTGATCCAGTCGGCCACATCTTCCAAGGGACGAAGCAACCGGTTATGGCGCTTAACCCATGTATATGAAAGGTTCGTGGTCATGCGATACAACCAGGGTTCCAGAGGACGATCACAATCAATATGGCTGGCAAAACGATGCAGGCGTAAGAACACCTCTTGCAGTAAATCAGCCGCAGCTTCTGCATCGCCTGTGATAGCTAAGGCGGTACGAAAAACCAATCCACGGTGCCGGTCGTATAGGAGACCGAGTGCTTCGAGGTTACCACTTTGCAAGCCAATCACTAATTGAGAATCTGAATTCGGTTTCTTCTCCTCTACAGCAATCAACATAGCAATTTCCTTCTATCTCTCTATCTATATATTACTATGGTGAAGATTAAACGGTTCAATCAAGATCATTCAATAGATTAAAAACCACACAGGAAAAAACTAACCCTGTGGGAATTAAAGAAAAACTATGCTATTCACCATATAATCTACGCTACCAAATTGATTATACATGATTAACTATAAATTAACCTGCCTTATGTAACCTCCGTCACTTTATATTAATCATGAATCCTGGTCATCCTGGCTCAGCCTCATACGTACATAGGAGGCATAGCGGCTGGGGTTCACCTCACCCTGCTCGACAGCGGCAAGCACCGCACAGCCGGGCTCATGCGTGTGGGTGCAGTTGCTAAACTGGCAAGCATCCACCAGCCCGCGCAGCTCAGGAAAATAGCCATCCAGCTCCTCGGGCTGAATATCCCAAAGTGCCATGGCTTTAAGCCCCGGTGTGTCGGCCACGTATCCTCCGCCAGATAAAGGGAAAAGCTGGCGTACGACAGTTGTGTGCCTGCCCTTGGCGGTCATCTGGCTCACCGAACGGACAGCCAACCCGAGCCCCGGCTGGATTGAATTCAACAGGCTGGATTTCCCTGCCCCGGAGGGCCCAGCAAATACCGACAACTTCCCGGCGAGCTTTGCGGATAGCTCCATAATGCCAAGCCCGCTGTGAGCGGAAGTATAGATGAGAGGATAGCCGAGGGCTGCGTAATGGGAGAACAATGCTTCCGCCTTAGGAATACCCACCAGGTCCACTTTATTTGCCACAATCACAGCGGGGAGGCCTTGTTTCTCGGTCACCACCAGGAAGCGATCGAGCATCCCGGGGTGAGGTTCCGGCCTGGCGCAGGCAAAAACGAAGACTGCCTGATCTGGATTGGCGATAATGATCTGGTGGTATTCCCCGTGGGGAGTGGGAGCCATGCGTGAAAGCACATGCTGGCGTGGCTCGACTGCCTCGATCATCCCGGTGTCACCCACTTGGGATACCTGCACCCAATCCCCCAATGCTACGAGGTCTTCCAGGCGTTTGCCCCGCTTCAACCTGCCACGCAGGCGGCAGGTGAGGATGCCCGTTTCAGTCACGACGGTATAAAAACCAGACTGGGAGCAAATGATCAGGCCGCGCAAGTTAATAACACAACTCTATGGGGAGGGGGTTTCTGTCACTTCAGGCGTAGCGGTCTCAGTTACCTCAGGCGTGGGAGTGGCGACCACACCTACCTGGGCTTCCCAGGGGTAGCGCATTTGAGGGCTCCCCAGGAAGTAGATTTCCAACACACGGCGGAAGATCGGTTCAGCCACCACCGAGCCTTCCCCCCCGTTTTCCACTAAAACAGCCACGGCGATATCGGGACGATTTTCGCGCCCGGCGAAGGTATAACCTGCGAACCAGGCATGCGGGTCTGCATAACCCGATTCGGCTGTTCCGGTCTTCGCTGCCACCGGGATTCCCGTGGAAGAGACAAAACTGTTGACGCCATATCCGCTGGTACGGTATGCCGTCCCACGAGGGTCCATGACTACACTGACCATCGCGTTCTGGACGATAGACAGGTTCTCAGGCGAGACGGGCAGAATACCGCGGACGGTGGGGGTGAACACGTAGGTTGGGTCACCGACCACGGGTACGATGCGATCGATGATGTGGGGTGTGTATAGCGTGCCGCCATTCCCTACTGCGGCGATAAAATCTGCCACCTGCAAGGGCGTTACCTGTGTATTACCCTGGGCGATTGCCAGGTTTATGGCGTCCACCGCGCTGGTGGGGTCTGGTATCTGCCCCGGAAGATCACCGGTCTCGATCCCGGTGGAGCTTCCCAGACCGAACCCACGGGCCATATCCGAAATGGTGGTATACATACCGCGGTTATAAAAATCCAACCCGATATGCCAGAACCATGGGTTGCAAGAGCGCATTAATCCTTGGGGTAAGGTAAGCGTGCCACTGGGCTGGGTTTTACCATCTTTAAGGTAATGGTCATAGGTCCAGTCGTTAGGCTGCATGCCCTGCAGCTCGGTGAAAAAGTAACCACAAGGGTATTCAGAGTCCTTGGTATACAACCCGCTCTCCAGGGCTGCCGACATGGTGATGATCTTAAAGACCGAACCGAGGGGGTATTGCCCCTGTGTGGCACGGTTGAGCAGGGGTGTGCTGTCTGAATACAAATCGTTGATCATGTAGCTGTAATTGTAGTTGGCAGGCTCGAATAAATTGGGGTTAAAGCCAGGAGAAGAGAGCATTGCCAGCACCCTGCCGGTATCGCGCTCCATCACCACGATGGCACCCTTCATGCCAGCACTGAGAGCATTACTGCGCTGGAGACCCAGCTGCAAGTCGTAATCGAGGGTGGTATAGACTGCCTCCGCCGGCTGAGCGTCCTTGGCTGCCAGCTGGGTGATGATATTCTTATTGGGATCGACGACGTACAACACACCTCCGCGCACACCTGCCAGCGACTTTTCAGCATAATATTCCAGCCCATCGCGACCTACACGTTCGTCGACGCGGTAGCCGAGACGTTTGTAGTAGTCCACTTCATCCGGTTGGATCAAGCTCATATAGCCTAATAAATGGGAAGAAATGCCATCGTCGAAATAATAGCGGGTGCGGAATGGCTGTAAGATGACGCCTGAATAACCGGCTAATACCGCCTCGCGGGGAGCCAATGCATCCACGGAAATATCTGCGACCGGCAGGTAGTATCCGAAGGGTCGCCAGGCTTCAATCATCCCCGACAATGTATCGGGATGAACCCCGGTAAGGCGGTAAATTTCACCCAGCAAGGCATCTTCCTGTCCGGGATCTACCGCGGAGGTATCCAAGCCAATAGCGACCGCATCCGCCTGGGCAACCAGGGCGCGACCATCGCTGGAATAGATATTGCCGCGTGAAGGGATGCGATAATCCATCATCAGGTTATTGCCACCGAGCAGCTCGGGCAGGATCAGAGAGTCGTCCCACTGGATGCGCCATTGTCCGTTTTCCAGGACCAGGTTCATCACGGTATTGCGGTCGATATCACCGACAAGGACACTGTGCAGCACCACGTTATAACCCACCTGACCGCTTTCAGGATTTTTCAAGGAAGAGAGGATTTCGTAATCCCAGCTGCTCAGGGCGGCTTCATTCGCCACTCCCTGGTAGCGGGTGGTGAAATCAGCTTCACTGATAGCATCCTGGCTGACAGTGGTCAGCATGGCATACATGGCGGGATACTCTTCTGCCTTCCAGTGGTTAAGGTATGATTCAGCAACCATTTGCGGATCAGGGACCGAGGTGGTCTCCACCTGTGGTGCGGGCAGGGAGGGCGTGGGTGGTATCGTCACCGTGGGCGTTAGTGCAAGGGGAGTGGATTGGCTGCACCCAAGCAGGATGAAAGCCATTAGAATGAGGATTAGCAGTCGAATTTTCATTACATTACTTTAATTATCAATCATGTCCCAGGAGATAGAGCAAATCGTTCAGATAAGAGCAATTTCCCAGGTCTTCTCACTCAATATTTTTGAATAGGCCGAGCAATCATACCCAAGCGCAGCCTGACAGGTTTGGGGGACATTGACTTTTGGTTCAATTCCCAAGTGGGTCAAGCTGCGGGTCAGGTGGCATAGTGGCAGACCCATCACATTAGCATAACACCCGGCTAATTTATCGACCGGATGGAAGCCCGGATGTTGAATGGCATAAGCGCCGGCCTTATCCAGCGGGTCACCCGTGGCAACGTAAGCTTGAATTTCACGCTCCGTATAGTTACGCATGGATACATCGGTGGTGCAACAATCAACCAGCAGTGACTCATTTCCAACAGACAAGAGCGAAATCGCCGTCAGTACCTGGTGGACGTGCCCACGCAGATTGTGCAGCATTTCTGCAGCTTCAATTGGGCCGGTGGGTTTCCCAAGTAATACAGGCTTCCCGTCCGCCCGTCGGTCGATGACAGTCGTATCGGCTGCAATAATCACACCATCGCCAACGGTCATACCCCTCGCATAAAGCGCCTTGCTGGCGGAAATGCGCCGTACGTAATTGATCCCATCTTCATCGGAAAAGGGGGTTTCATCCACCCGAGCAGGCAGCAGATTATACTCCCTTTTTATCAGTGTGAGCAGTTCTTTTCTGCGAGGGGAATTGGAAGCCAGATAAAGTTGCAGACCGTCCCGTTTTGCGGGAATCATATCCGGCGATTCTAACACACTCACTCTGGTTCTTTCTATGAAGCAGTTGTAAAATGAAAGCACGTTAATTTATATCGATAACGCCTGGAGATGCTCATGATTGAGCTGCACGATCGAATCCTGCATGAGGGGAAAAACCTGGGAAATGGCATCTTGAAAGTAGATGGTTTCATCAACCACCAGGTAGACCCCCAGCTGATGGACGTGTGTGGGAGGGAACTGGCACAGCGCTTCAAGGACATCGGGGCGACCAAGGTGCTGACCGCTGAAATTTCAGGTATCGCACCAGCGGTGTTAACTGCCTTCCACCTGAATCTGCCGGTGGTATATGCGCGAAAGCAAAAACCGATCACCATGCCCGACCAGGTCTTTCTAACCCTCAGCCCATCTCATACAAAGGGGAGCGTGACCGAGCTGATCATCTCACCGGAATACCTGGGGGAAGGGGAACGGGTGCTCATTATCGACGACTTCCTGGCAACCGGCGCCACTATCCTGGGGCTGGTGCGTTTAGCACAGACAGCCGGGTCGACCATCGTGGGCATAGGTGCGCTCATCGAAAAGACTTTTGAAGGCGGGCGGAAAGCACTGTCTCAGCTGAATGTACCCATCGAATCGCTGGTGCAGATCGTCTCGATGTCTGGTGACCAGATCATTTTCGCACAGGACCAGGATTAATGGACTCGATCGTGGTGCTTGATTTTGGCTCCCAGTATGCGCAGCTGATCGCCCGCCGGGTGCGGGAAGCACACGTTTACTGCGAGCTCTTCGCATGGAACGATCCCCCGGCGAAAGTCATGTCGCTCGAGCCCAAGGGTTTCATCCTTTCGGGCGGGCCGGCTTCTGTGTATGAGCCTGGGGCTCCTGATATTCCAGCATATATCCTCGAAAGCCAGCTGCCGGTGTTGGGAATCTGTTATGGAATGCAGGCGCTGACCCAGGCGTTGGGGGGGAGGGTGGCGCCGTCAGCCAAACGTGAATATGGCCTGGCGGAGATCGAAACTGTATGCGACAATCCGCTCGTTACCCAGGACACACGCCCGGTGTGGATGTCGCATGGTGACCGCATCGAACAGCTCCCGGCAGGTTTTATCACCCTGGCGCGCAGTGCCAACTCTCCTTATGCAGCGGTTGGAGATTTAAGTCGAGGCTATTTCGGTGTGCAGTTCCATCCGGAGGTGCGCCACACCTTGGGCGGGAGTGAGATCCTGCGCCGGTTCGTGGTTGAGGTGTGTGGCGCCCGCCCTGAATGGACACCGGAATCGATCATAACCGCCTCCATTCAGCATATCCAGGCACAGGTGGGCATGGAACGGGTTCTATCTGCGGTGAGCGGAGGGGTTGATTCGAGCGTGGCAACAGCGTTGGTGCACCGGGCGGTGGGAGACCAGCTGACGGCAGTATTCGTTGACAACGGATTACTCCGCCTGGGAGAAGCAGCCCAGGTGGTGAAGGTTTTTCAAGACACGTTAGGCGTTGAGCTGGTTGCTGTGGATGCTGTGGATGAGTTCATGCGTGCGCTGAATGCCATTACCGACCCGGAGCAAAAAAGGCGAATCATCGGAGAAAAATTTATCCGCATATTTGAAGCCCAGGCGCGCCTGATGGGCACAGTCCGCTTCCTGGTGCAGGGGACGATCTACCCAGATGTGGTCGAGTCTCGTGGCCCGGACAGAACCCAGGCTGCCAGGATCAAGAGCCACCATAACGTGGGTGGGCTGCCTGAAAACATGCAGCTCGAGCTGGTTGAGCCGCTGCGTTATCTGTTCAAGGATGAAGTGCGCCGGGTGGGCGACGCGTTGGGTTTGCCCTACAATCTAATCTGGAGGCAGCCTTTCCCAGGTCCTGGTTTAGCCGTGCGCTGCCTGGGCGAGGTTACTCCCGAGCGGTTGGAACGCCTGCGCCTGGCGGATGCGATCTTCACTGGTGAGCTCGAAGCGGCGGGTCTATTGAGCATGGAAGAGGATGAAGGCACAGCCCAATCTTTTGCGGTGCTCCTGCCCGTGCGCTCGGTGGGGGTGATGGGAGACAACCGCACCTACCAGGAGGTAGTCGCTCTGCGAGCCGTCACCACGGATGATTTTATGACCGCTGATTGGGCGCGCCTGCCACACGACCTGCTCGCCCGGATCGCCAACCGGATTGTTAATGAAGTCAACGGGATCAACCGCGTGGTGTATGACATCACCAGCAAGCCGCCTGCAACGATTGAATGGGAATAAAGAACAGATTTTTGTATATCCGAGTGGTGCTCTAGAAAGCAACGAACATTCTATTCTTCCGTATATAGTAATAATACTTAGAAGAGGAGAATAAAATGGACTTCGGATATGTAATCAAGCGCGCGTGGCAAATCATTTGGAAATTCAAAGTGTTATGGGTTTTTGGCATCCTGGCTAGCTGCGGTCAAGCCGGCGGTACAGGAGGCAGCAATTGGAGCTACAGTTTTTCAAGCCAGGATAGTTACTCCACATTACAGGTTCAGCATTTCTTCAACCAATTAACCCCTGCGAGCATAGCCTTACTGATCGCTATAGCGCTCATTTTTAGCCTGGCTGTGATTGTCATTGTCATCCTGTTGGGAACCATCGGGAGGGTGGGATTAATACGCGGTACCATGAAAGCCGAGCAAGGTGCTGAACGATTAACTTTTGGAGAACTGTGGCGCGATGGGCTGGCATATTTCTGGCGAGTGTTTGGATTAAACCTGCTGATTGGGATCACTATTTTCCTGGCGATCATATTTATGGTTTTCGCTGGAATACTCCTAACTGTGGGAACATTGGGATTATTTGCTTTATGCCTGCTGCCGTTAATATGCCTGCTCATACCGGTGATGTGGGCAGTGTACGTGGTTATTGAGCAAGCCAATGTTGCCCTGGTAGTGGAAAATACAGGCATTATCGAGGCAATAAAACGTGGCTGGCAGGTTGTTTGGAGAAATATCGGCAGTATGATCGTAATGTCACTCATCCTCATTTTAGGGGTCAGCCTGGTTGGTGGGATTATTATCGGCCTGCCATTGATCATTGTTGCTGCTCCAGCCATTGCTGGTTTTGCCGCCGGGACTTCGGTGGCGATTCGAAACGGATTGATCGTGTCTGGCTTGTTCTTTATCATCTACCTGCCCTTTTTATTGATACTGAGCGGTATCCTGCGGGGATATACCTCTTCAGCGTGGACACTCACCTACCTTCGATTAACCCATAAACCCGCACAAAATCAGCTTGGGGTAGCGAATATCCCGGAGATAATTGAGGCACCACCCGCACAAAGTGTGTGACCCCAAGCGAAAACGTCCAACCTACTATTAACGAAGAATAACGCAAGCCAAATCCTTGCGTTATTTTATTAATTCGATAAGCTTTTAATAGTAAGCTTAAACGTAAAAAATCAATCGCTATTATAATTAATCTTGTGCAAGTCTCGCGGAGGATATCACTAAGGGTCTTGGGGACTTTAGGTGGAAAGAAAGCAGAACCATAAAAGGAGAAAACTATGGCAAAGGTTATCGATGTGGAAGGAATTGGAAAAAAGTATGCAAGTACGTTGATTAAGGCGGGCGTGAAAACTACCGATGCGCTGCTGAAAGCCGGTTCAACCCCTAAAGGACGGAAAGAGCTGGCGGAAAAAACCGGCATTACCGATGCATTGATCCTCAAGTGGGTCAACCATGTGGACCTGTACCGCATCAAGGGCGTGGGGTCAGAGTATTCTGAGCTGCTGGAAGCCTCCGGCGTGGATACCATACCCGAATTAGCGCAAAGGAAAGCTGGCAACCTCGTCCAGAAAATTGTCGAAGTGAACAAGGTCAAAAAACTGGTGCGCAAGCTCCCGGTTGAATCGCAGATTGCCAATTGGATCGAGCAGGCGAAGAAGCTGCCCAGAGTTATCACCTATTAAGCCTGCTGAATCAATAGTTCAATCACTCCTGACAAAAATCTGTTACGGTTATATGGAGGGATCATGCCTTCTCTAAATCGAATCCAATTGATCGGACACCTGGGTAAAGACCCTGAGGTGCGCTCCACTCCTACCGGTAAGAAGGTTTCGACGTTCAGCGTGGCGGTCAGCCGCCGTTGGAAGAACAGTGCCGGTGAGGATAAAGAATCGACGGATTGGTTCAATGTAGAAGCCTGGGGTCGCCTGGGTGAAGTGTGCAAGCAGTACCTGCATAAAGGACGGTTGGTCTTCCTGGAGGGTCACTTGCGCACCGACCGCTACGACCATGAAGGAGATACACGCTACTTCACTAAAGTGATCGCAACACAGATGCAAATGCTCGACCGCAAGGCAGAAGAGTTGCCAGCTATCGAAGCGGAAGAACCAACCGACGAAGAGTGACCCAGCTCGATGGGGCGTAATTAAATAACAGGGATTTGGAGGATTTTTTAGATGCTCCGAATCCCTGGTTTTATTTCACTATCGGGATGGTTTCGAGCTGATCGATGAGACCCCGGATAACATCAAAACCGCCCTGCCAGAAATCACGGCTGTGCATATTGATACCGGCATCAGACAATATTTTGTCGGGTGATTTTGAGCCGCCGGCTGATAGAAGTTTTAGGTAGCGCGGCTTGAAGGCAATCCCTTCCAGCTTGAACTGCTGGTATAAGGATAGAACCAACAGCTGACCAAAGGTGTAGGCGTAGACGTAAAATGGAGTGTAATAAATATGGGGGATGGAAACCCACTCCCAACGGAATTCATCGCTGACCTCGACTGCGTCGCCGAACTGCGAGGATAAGTTTTCAAGATAAGCGGCTGACAGCTCATCCACCGTGGCACCATGCTGGACCATATCATGCGCCTGGCGCTCGAAGATAGCAAACTGTGCCTGGCGCATCACGGTGGCGTAGGCATCATCCACCTGGCGGAACAGCAGAGCTCGCCGCACCGAATCATCGGGGTCGGTGGCGAGCAGTCGATCCACCAGCATCATCTCTCCGAACGTGGAGGCCGTTTCTGCCAGGGGGAGAGACGAATGGAAGGTGAACAGGCTGTGCTCAGCCGCCAGCTGCGAGTGGATGGCGTGACCCAGCTCGTGAGCCAGGGTTGCCACGTCCTCCGGCCTGCCCTGGAAGTTAACGAAAACCCACGGGGTGATATCAGGGGCTACGGTAGCGCAGAAAGCGCCACTCGACTTTCCACGTCGAACTTCACTATCCAGATGGTCCTGATCGAGTACCCTGCGCGCCAATTCCTCCAACCTGGGTTCGAAAGTGTGGAACGCATCGAAAACCATCGCGGCTGCCTGGTCGAAAGCGTATTTTTTGTCTGTTTGGACTACAGGGGCATAAATATCATAACGCCGCAGGCGCTCTGTATTTAACCAGCGTGCTTTTAAACTGAAGAAGCGCTGGAAGACGGACCTATTATCCTGGCAGACACTCAAGAGGGTCTCCACGACATCATCCGGAATATCATTAGCCAGATTGCGCACTGTCATTGGGCTGGAAAAATGGCGCAGGTCCACGTTCTCGTTATGCCAGTCACGGACCAGGGTCTGGTACATCTGACCCAGGATGGCACCATCCTGACCGTATACGCGGTAGAGCTCCTGGTAAGCGGCAGCGCGCAGGGCAGGATCATAACTGCGAGCATAGACCATGACCTCTCCACGGGTGAGCTCCTTGGATTCACCATCCACCGTCAGGTGGAAGGTGTAGCGGTTGGTAAGGGTGGTGTACAAGTTCCCGATGGCGCTGGCGCCGGTGACATCCTTGATATTGATGATCTTTTCTTCGGGCTCCGTCAGGGTGTGCGGCTTGAAATGGCGCATCTCTTCCAACCAGTAGCGATAATCGCCGGAACCCGCCATCAGCCGGTCGGCGGCATTGTCGTCGAGGTCTTTCCACCACAGGCTGAAGAACAGCGTGCGGTTGCTGATCAACGCCATGCGGCTTTCCACATCCGATTGAAACGCCAGGATTGCCTGGTCTTGGGTATCGGCGGAAAAACGCAGCGAGGCGAAGCTGCCGATGCGGTGGGCCAGGCGCGAGATGGCTTCCAGCAAGCGGATCACTTCAAGGAAAGCCTCAA
Organism: uncultured Chloroflexia bacterium; assembly: GCA_963809615.1. Taxonomy (GTDB): domain Bacteria; phylum Chloroflexota; class Anaerolineae; order Anaerolineales; family UBA4823; genus FEB-25. The sequence goes on along the minus strand of CAWEKR010000005.1, from coordinate 188,360 downwards.
CCGGCATCTCGGGGGAGAGGCTCGGGCGCAGCGCTTCGAGCTCAACGACTTTACCGTCCAACTCATCGAAACCGGCTTTCATCTCGGGGCTGTCATGCGCTGGGAACAGGTCAGATAAACTCCATGGGGATTGTGTGTAGGTCTTCATAGGCTCCGTGTTCATGTGTATTGGATATGGGGATGATTAAAGGTTATTTCGTATTCCGGTTGCAGCGAACTCGCTCAGACGTTGAAGCGGATATGCACGATCTCGCCATCGTGGACGATATATTCTTTTCCCTCCAGGCGCAGGCGACCTTTGGCTTTGGCTTCAGTCAGACCCCCCAGGGCAAGCAGCTCATCATACTGGATGACTTCGGCACGGATGAACCCTTTTTGAAGATCAGTGTGGATCTCACCAGCGGCATCAAAAGCCGATAAGCCGCGCTGCAAAGTCCAGGCACGCACCTCATCCGCTCCGACGGTGAAAAACGAGATCAAGCCCAGCAAGTCGTAGGACACTCTAATCACGCGGGCCAAACCGAGCTCGGTGATGCCATACTCTGCCATAAAAACCTCAGCATCTTCCGGTGCCAGCTGAGCGATTTCCATTTCCAGCTTGCCTTGAAGGGCCACCAGGTCACTGTGGGGGCGAGGCTTCTCCACTTCGGGCGTCTGCTGACCCTCCTGAAGATTGAGCAGCACCAGCATGGGCTTACGCGTCAAGAATCCGAAACCGGAGAGTGTTTTTTCTTCTTCGGCGGTCAGGTCGATCTCACGGAGGGGGATTTCGCTCGAGAGGGCATCCTTGAAACGCTCGAACAGCACTGCTTCACGCTCGATGACCACTTTTTCACGACCGGCGCCTTTCTTGCGTTCTTCCGCCAGGCGTTCGAGCTTGCGCTCCACGGCGATCATATCATTCAACAATAATTCGGCGTCCATGGAGGAGATATCACGCAGGGGGTTCACGCTCCCGGAAGGGTGGGGGACATTGGCGTCTTCAAAGCAGCGCACCACGTGCAAGAGACCGTCCATCTGGGTAATCTGGTTGAGCAGCTGACCGGATAATGCACTCTGGCTGCCTTCCAGACCGGCAATATCGGCATAGGTCACCTTGGCGTAGATGGTCTTTTTAGGCTTGAACATAGCCGACAAACGATCAATCCTTACATCCGGCACATCCACCACGCCGGTATGCACGTCAAAGCGACCCCCACTGGTGGTGAGAGGCTGGTGCCCGCGAGTAAGGGCATTGAAGACCGTGGTTTTACCCGATTGGGGTAAGCCGATGATTCCGAGTCGCATCTGGTTTCTCCCGCCTAACAAGGCGATTTTACAATTTGATTCTACCCCGTCGATTATACTGCGCTTAAGTGAAGGATGATGGAAGCCTCAAAATTTAGATTTAATTTCGAGTATAATTTAGGGCACAATCCAGCCGAAGTGGCGGAATAGGCAGACGCGCACGACTCAAAATCGTGTTCCGCAAGGAATGAGGGTTCGATTCCCTCCTTCGGCACAACTCATATACAAAACCCACCCGATTTTTATTTTCATCGAGTGGGTTTTTATTATGCCATTTCTTTGAACCTATGCAGATTCAATGGCAGAAACCGTCTGAGTGTACACCTTGAAGACAGGAGGGTTTTCCAGGTGTTTCTTTACCATGCATAACTCAGCGGAGCGGATAAGGGACGGAAGATATTTTTCCGGGAAACCAGGTGGGATCTGGATTTCAATATCCACACTCTCGACCATCCCATTTAGTGGATTGTGCTTGTCCCGCTGAATGATTTTCAAACCTTCCGTGGGTAGGTTGCGCTGCCGGCAAAACCCAAGGACGTAAATCCCAGCGCAGGTGGCGATGGAGGCCAGGAATAATGAAAATGGTGTGGGTGCCGATCCAGCCTCACCCTTCGAATTAGGCTGATCGGTCATTACGGTATAAGGTCCAAAATGGGCGTCCACGCGGTCTCCACCCGGAAAATCAACCATCATCTCCATGTGCTTTATGCTCCTTGTTTATATAAAATTCCTGTGTACATTGATTATGATGATTTGCTGGCTTAAAGGTTACCTCTCGAATTCCTCGATATGGAGAACTCTACCCAGCACTGTTAATAACAAGAGAAAGCCTGATGTTTCTATTCCAACAATCTGCAGCGGCTTAAGCCAACGCAAGCTTTGGGGTGTCTTTATGCCACCAAAAGTACCAGTATAGGAATACGGAAATCGTATATAGGAAGATGGTGCCCAAGAATGGTGGTCCAAAACCATAATTGACTTGAAGGCTCCCGCTGATTGTCGGACTAATTATCCAGCCAAAATTCCAAGCCATGCTGACCAGGCTGGCGACCATGGCCCTGGATTTTGGCTCGACCTGTTCCATGACGAACGTCTGATACACCGGGCTGCTCATGTTCATCAAGGCGACGCGAATATAGTAGGCAAACCCGCTCATCCAAAACATCGGCGCGAATCCCAGCAGGATCAGGAAGGGGATCGACAATGCCTGGGTGACCACCACCACCTGGATCTTCCCGAAGCGATCAGCGAGGGGAGGGGCAATCATCAACCCAATGCCCATCGCCAGCGAGCCCCAGGCCATGACAACACCGATCACCTGGTCGGGCTGATAGTATTGGACCCTGAAAAACACATTCATGAACGGCATGATCAAACCTGCACCGATGGAGGTGATGAGCATGGGCAGGACGAGTTTGCTCAATTTTTTGGGGTTTTTGGCGGCATAGGAAATGGGAGTAAAAAGTGTCCGTTCTGAAAAATCGAGGCGCGGCAGTTTGATCAAGATCAAGGGGATGATACCGATCGAAACACCGATTGCCGCTACCATGATAGATACGCCATAAGCCTGGCTGCTGGTTGGGTCAACACCGCGCAGACCAGACACCCAGCTGGGCATGTAACCGCCGATCCAGGTGCCGATGGACATCGCTACCATCTGGATCCCCATGCTAAAGCTGAATAAATAGGTCCGCTCGTGCTCGCCACTGTTCTCCATCAGGAACGGGCTCATGGTGACCGCGGCCAGGCTTTGAGCGATCCCCGATAGAATATTCATGGCATAAAAGATGAATGTTACCGGCCAGATGACCGTCATACCGATTGAGAAACTGACCAATACAGCGGAAATGAGCAAGGAGTTCTTGCGCCCAAGGATATCTGCCAGATAGCCCATGGGTAAGGCAAAGACAAATGCGGTCATACCGGATACGGTGAGCAAATTGCCGACCATCTTTGCATCGAAGCCCAGGCTGAGGATATAGAAATTGAAAATCAGCCGGTAGATTCCCATGGCAATGCCGGCAATAATGGCGTAGACCAGGTACAAGCGTGCATTGGGGCGGAAAGCCACCAGGTGACTACCGTAATCCTTTATATTCCGGTTAACGCTTGCCAGCACAGCTTATTCCTCGCCTTTTATGGATAAAAACTTGTATATGGATTCAAACGTGTCCGCGACTGCGGCTTCCCTAACCGTGTAGCGGTTTTCTTGCGTTTCGTCCAGCGAGACATAGACCAGACCCGCCAGACGCAATGCGCTCAGGTGGTGGGTGACCGTCGGAGCCCGCAGGCGCAGCTTACGCGCCAGCTGTGAGGGGGTTTGGGGCTGATCGCTCAAATAACGCAGGATGAGCAGGCGAGTAGGATCGGAGAGCGCCTTGAGTGCTCTCAGCATGGCATCGGGTATGACTTCGCCAGGCACCAGAGCCACATCCGCCGGACGGGCACCGAATAAAACCATCCAGTGTTTCGAGATAATCGTGTCATACATCACCAGGGGGGTAGTCCAGTAGGAGGGGGCAAACGTGACTTCCTCAGCTTCCTCGAAGGCGGCGATCTTTACCCCCTGGGATAGCTCTACCATTAACTGGGGGAAATCCAACTTGGCTGCCAACAGCTGAGCTCGCTCCAACGTCTGATGGAGGTAAGGTCGGATGCGGCGCTCCTCCTCTGCAAAGAAAACCGAAACATACGCTTGGATGGCTTCAAGGAATCGCACTCCAAATTCTTCCGAACGCGACCACCAGCCCAGTGTGGTAACCAGCTGGTTGGGTGAAGGGGGATTTTCTTTTGATGAGTAATAGGACTGCAGTGGGTCCAGATCCTTTTGATCCCAGGAGCCCCTGGATTTCACCTCCCGCAGGATATCCAGCAATTTGGAAGGAACATCGGCATGATCCGCCAGGGTTGGCAAACGTTCAGTGGTTTCAATCTGACCTAATACCTGTAAGACGGTCTCGGCGTCCCTGGGCTCAGGCATGCTCGAGATCCAGGCAATTGGACTGCTGAAAAACAGGTATTGAGTATCTTCCAATGTGCTGCGTTGTGAGGAGGTCAAGCGCGAGCGCACCCCGGCTGCCCAAGACCCGCGCAGTCCGAATCTTTCAGGATGATGCAGCACGTGCAGGCTGGCAAACAGGTCGTAAGCTGTGCCCAGGCTCCAACGGACGAATGGTTTATTGTTTTTGGTCATCAGGTTTATGATATTATGTGCTGGCGATACCCATTAGATCAATTGCCATAAGGCATGGTCTATGAAAGACATTAGATATACATCTAATTAGATAATAATCTAACACGTTAAGTTTGTCAACTTCTTTCCTGTTGAATCAATCAGCGATTAATATGAAGCAGTCAATCAACATGGAGGGGATTTGTAGAAATAATAATGGTATCGCATCTGCGAGTAGATTATCTTACTTTTTGTATTCACAAAACTGTGGATAACTCAATAAATGTTGTGGATAACTCAATCAAATTGTGGATAACTATATCTATCTCAAAATATTTTATGTTCCGTATGCCCCACCTGTTGGAGATCGAAGGAGGGCACGCCCAAAATGTATGGTTGGATATGTGGGATAAAAAAATCCACCTGTTTATCCACATCACACCGACTTACACCTGTGGACAGTCCAAGATTAAAAAGAACCCATATGTTTCCCTACCCTCATACTCTGCACCCACATGTGGTGGGTTAAGTCGGAATCGATTGATCTATCCACATTTCCACAGGCTCTACTACTACTACTATTAATTAATACAACTATGTATATATATTGATTCTGTCACCAAGACCAACGAAGCAGTTCATAAATCAAAAAACAGAACTTCCATTATCGATTACAAAAAACAGATAAGCATGGACAATTTGATCCCTTTTCTTTTTCAGTGCGGAGAAAGAAACGGTAGGTGGTTGTCAGGATTAAGACGATTAAAAATCATCGGAGGCACGGGTAATTCCGTGCCTCCGAATGCTGCACTATGTCTGTATAGTTTATTTTCTGATGATGGGCAAAAGAATCGAAAATACTGGTGGAGGTACAGAGGCAGTGGTGGTCACACCAGCTGAAGCGCTGACGGTCGGATCCAGAGCCGAGGCGATCGTCAAGGTGGTCAAATCCACATCTCCATCGGCTGCTCCTTGCGGAACAGTCACCAAAACAACCACATTCGTGACCGCCCCGGGAGCCAAAGGAACCGTATTTTCGCCACCCGGCAGGGTAGTCGTCCAGACCCCGCTCGCTGCCAGGGCAAACGAATCCGTGTAATCACCCGTGTTGGTCACGGTGAAATCATAGCTGACCACCTCCAGCGGCATGCCCGTCTGACCTTCCGGCGCTACCACCATTCCAGCCGGGTTCACGTTCGCCAGGGTCGTGCCTGTGGCAATGGCGTGGCCATCCACCGAACCTTGAGCGGTCAAGGTAAAGGTGTCTTCAGCGATGATCACATCTGGGACGTTCGGGATGGTAACCACCACATCCACTGTGGTGGAGGCACCCGGTGCCAGCACGCCGGTTGAAGCAGGTGCTTCCGTCAGCCACAGGGCAGAGACACTCAGCAGGACGTCCTGCTCCACGTCGGAACCATTGGTCACAGTGTATACATAGCTCACCTGCATGCCGGGCTCACCAATCTTGGTCTGCTCCGACGGGGTGAGGGATACCGCAGGTGCTTCGCAGCCACCGAAGAAACTCACCGTGCGATCCATGACGGCAGTCCGGTCTGCCAGTCCCGGGATGGCTTCGAAGGGATAACCCAGGAAAACGGTGTTGAATGTGGACCCAGCATAGCTAACGGCGGCATTCCCCACATTTCCTGTGAATGCGACCGCTCCTTGGGCATTAGGGTTGACCGTGTCGGAGTAGTTGGTAAAGGGATAGCTCAAACTGTATGAACCCAGACCAACATATTCATTTTGACCGGTTACAGAAGTCTGGCTGACATCGCTGACAAAGTTCAAGATGTGCAGGTAATTCTCACCGAAGGTGGTCAGCCCCATTTCGTACAGATAGTCCTGGCTGGTTAGGAAGAAGTTTCCGCCTTGATCCAGGTAGGATCCAACCGCAGCTTCATTGGAGTTGTTAAATGTATTTGAAAATGGATAACCGGTGAACCACACTACCTGCCGGTAGCCTGCCAGATCAGCTTCTAAGGGGTTACCCTGGACGGTGACATCCCAAACATTGTAACCATAGCCGAGGTTATCCAAAGCGCTGGTATAGGAGGTGCGCACGTCCGGATCATCCATGTCATCATCCACCAGCAAGATACAGGGGAGCGGGTCAAGGTAAAAATCGACCGTAAGGTCAGCATTCACCACCACCTGCTGCGTTTGCTGCATGTGCGAATCTGCTTGAGCCTTGAGATGCCAGGTGCCTTCGGCAACACTGATCGTATAGAAACCGTTCGGGTCGGTATCGACGGGTGGAACAGGTGCATCGGTGAACTGGACGGTACCCTGCAGGGGGTCAACACTGACTGCGTCATAAAGATGACCACTGACAGTGTGAGTGGGCAGTGCCTCGAGGGCAAAGTCCACTGTAGTGACGGTATCGGTCGTGATGCCCACCCCATCGATGGTTACGGGCAGATAACCATAGGTGGAGGCTGAAACAGAATAGTCGCCGGCCATCAAGGTGCGGGTGTAATAACCGCTTGGATCGGTGGTGGTGGGATAGCTGTGACCCAAACCATCATCGGCAGTTACCGTCGCTCCCTCGAGTGGTGCCCCACCATCGGCTGCAGTGACATGGCCATCCAGGGATCCCACCCCACTAGGGATGAGACAGCCGCTCATATGGGCAAAAGTGCCGATGGAAGCTTTTACATAATCAGTGAAATACGCCGGGTCGGTGTGTGCGGGGGTATCACTGGGCTGATGATAGTAGGGGTTGAAATCATTCGCACCTTCGATCGCCAGGATGGAGGTGTAGCCATAATCCCAAAAAGAGCTGTGGTCACTTCCACCAGCAAATTGTGTGCCCAACTGTGGAATTAAATTGATGTTATAGACATCCACCACGTCTGCAAACAAGGTTGCCAGCTCAAGGGTGGGCGGCATAGAGGCGTTGTAACCGAGATAGATATCTGGTGGACTATCAGGCGTATTCCAGGCGATCATATCCAGGTTCAGGTAACCAACGATATTTTCGCCTGAATTGTACACATGTTGGGCATAAGCTGCGCTGCCCAGCAGACCCTGTTCTTCACCCGTCCAGAAGGCAAAGCGCAAAGTGCAGCCCCACTGGTACTGCGAAAGGATATCGGCTGCAATAAGGGAGGCTACAGAACCACTGGCATTATCGTCTGCACCCGGGGTGCCAACGACATCATCGATGTGCGCCCCGATGATATAGATATCTTCCGGGTTGACCAACCCTGGGATTTCACCGATCACATCCGGATTGGTGGCATTATTCCACTGGTAATATTCAACACCTAATCCCAGATCATTGGCCATGTGCTGACCGACATAACTCGTGGCTTTCTGGATGGGGGTTCCGCTGTTGGTACTGCGTGAGGTGATGGTGTACCAGCCATTATCCACCCACACCGGCAGCTCGCCTGCCAGCTGCCGGTCATAGGTATAAACCTGGGTCTCGGTGACCTGGTCCATCATGCCCTGGATAATCGGATCGGGTGTGATTTGGTCAGGGAACACTCCCTGAGATTTGGATGCCGGGATTTGCTTTGGGGTGAGGCTGATCGCTTTGACCTCGGCACCTGCCTGGGTGAGCTCATCTACATTGGAAGGGTCAAGGCGCAGAAGGACGCTGTTTTTCAATGCGAGCAGCACCTGCCCATAGGCAGAAAAATCAGGAGCAGGGCGGCTGGTCCTGGTCTCCGCCAGATAATAGGAGCCCGAGCCAAGGGAAGGGTCGAGCACCTGGATGGTCAATCCAGCTTCCTGCAAGCTTTGCTGTCCAGCCCGGTCAGCGCCGGTCAACAAACCAACATCCAGCATCGTGTACATCGGAAGCTGGGTGGATGCGAAGCGGCTCAAGTCGTCTGGGGCACCAATATCTACATACACCAGGGCTGGTTGGTCTAAAGAAGACGGGGATGTTGCCTGGGCGTTACCGGTCAGTGTTACTAAGAAAACCAGGAGCAATATAACGGTAATGAAACGGTTTTTCATTGTGCATTCTCCTTTTATTTTTTATTCTTTGGGAAATAGATAAAAACAATATATTTCGGTGGATTTCGAACCATGAGTTCCTGTAAATTTACCAACTTACCAAAATTGATTGATTCAGGCTTGACAGAACCCACAAAATTATATACTATATTAAACTAAAATTAACCCCCAATTAAAGACGGCTCACATTTCTTACTTCTTTCCAAGAGAATATCCTTTAAAGTCCAGTTCGATACCACTAGACTTCCTGGTACTGATTTATTGTTACTCATAGCTACAGGAAGCCCCAGGGGTCATGACCCTGGTCCCATTCTTAACAAGCACAGGAGAAAATAACATGATAACGGCCAAAGGACTGCGTCTGGTAATCTCAATATTGATAATTTTCACCATGTTTATCCCAGCTAATACCGTCCTAGCGCAAAGTGGACCGGCGGAAGATACTGCCGGTGGGCCGCGCAAGGGCATCGAAATTACTTTGCGAGCCGATGGTGCTCCCCTCCCGGGTGGAAAAGCGCAGCTATCTATTGTGGCAACCTCACTAATCAATGCCCCGGACTTGGAAATCCAATGGGTTGTCCCGCAGGGTGTGCAGCTTCTCGGAACTGCGGTTGACACATTCTCAAGCATATCCGTGGGACAGGCAGTACGGTCTGATCGCACCTTCAGCTTTCCATCCGCGGGTACCTATAAAATAGCTGTCTCAGCTCAGCTACACCTGGCGCCGGAAGTATCCCTAGGCACTTCAGGGGTGCTCTTTTTCATTATCGATCCCAATGGATCACGCGTAACTGATATGGACCCAGATGCTCATCGCCCGGTGCGCTCTGGACTGCCTGAGCAGATTACCGTCTCATCCACGCAAGCCAGCATACCTGCGCAAGCACCCAACGGTGACCCATGCTTCACAATAACAGGTTATGTTGACCGCATTGACCGCCCCCAAACTTCCACCGGCTACGGTGCGAATGTGCGCATTCCATTAGCAGGGGTGGGGGTGGAGATTCGCGAATCAGATCTTATATTCGACGACTCATATGGGACTGTGGTCACAGATTCAAGTGGTAATTTTTCCAAGTCTTTCTGCGATGACGATGGCTGGTTTGATGACACGCTTGAAATCTACATTCGCATAGCGGCTGAGCGTGGCAGCCCGAAAGTCTACGTCGAAGATAGCTCTTGGATTGACGAGGAGTATGAATATGACACCGGTGAGGTGTCATCGGGTGGGGGCACAATCAACTTTAACCTTAACCTGGACAATGCCTGGAGTGGCATATTTAATATTGTCGACGCGGCTTTCCTGGCGCGCCAGCTTTGGGTAAATAGTGGAGATTCTTACAGCGAAGAGACCGAGATCCATTGGGAGAACGGTTATGGGGATGACGGCTCGTATTTCGACCCCTTCTGGAACGAGATCACCATAGCTGATGATCCTTCTGATCCCGACCAGTGGGATGACTCGGTCATCATGCACGAGTGGGGTCATTCTGCTGACGACTATTATAGCTGCGACGATAACCCTGGAGGCGATCACTTCATTAATAAACTCGTCGGTGACCCCGAGCTAGCTTGGGGTGAAGGATACCCAGACTATTACCAGAGCGCGGTGCGCAACGCCAATGGCTACCCGGAGGCCAGCTGGTATTTGGATATTGACGGTTCGGGAACTAGCGGTATCGCTGTCAACCTTGAAAATTATGATACCAGCATCGGCGCAAGCCTGATCAGTACGCTCAACGAGCTGGCTATTGCCGCCGCTTTGTGGGACCTTAACGATAATGTCAACGATGGTCAGGATATTGTTAGCTATGGGCATGCCACAATTCAGGATGTATTCACTTCTGAGGCATTTTTTGATGTCGCTTATGGCTTTTGGGATGACACATGCGACTTTGATACTTATATGCGTGGTTGGGTTGATGCTGGCAAGCCTGCCGACGCGCAGACCGCCGCAGCTGTGTTGCAGAATACTGGCTATACTCTCTCAGCCTCAAGACTGCTAGCCGAAGGCACGGCTAACATAACCACAGTGAGTAGCCCCGGTGCGGCCGATATCTACCGTTGGTGGAAACAGCTCACCTATGTGGCAGATAACTCTTCCAGCATGAATGGCCCGAAGTTCGAAGCCATGAAGGTTCTCTTCGAGGAAGCCGTTAACGATTTGGGGAATGATCCCAAAGGCACCGAATTTACGTTGGACTTGTTCAACAACACCACACCAACCAACGATACTGCTTTCGCCGGGCAATTCTTCCCTGGAAACTTGATCGATCCGATCAGAGCGATAACAACCATTCCCGATGCAGACCCCGATTGTGTTGTGAATGCCTTGCAGGCACTTTCCCAAGCCGTAGATGATAAGGAGATGGGGGACGTCTGGTTGTTTACTGATGGCGATACCATCCAAAGTCCTTCTGTGGAAAGTATTCGTCAGCTGTTGAACGATCGAAGGATGCGCGCCTCGGTGGCGTTAATGGGGGTTTGCCCACCAGGGGCAGTGAATACAGTTCCATTGGGGCCAGTAACGGCCGAGATGCTCCAGGGTCTCACCGCCGATGAACAACAATCCTTGATGGCTGAACGCTTGCTGCCCGGTGCAGCGCGTGCTGCACTTGGGCCAATGGCAGCAGACGTCCCTGGCGGTTTAGTGCCCTACCTGCTCACTGCCCTCGACAGCGGTGGGCAATTCCTGTATGTCGATTCCAGCCAGGCGGCCGATGCGGCCGATATCCTGCGTGCACAGATCACGAACAGTGCAGGTGCCGGGCGCTGGTCCGATTACGTCAGCAACACGCCTACCTACCGTTATGACCGCTTGGCAAGCTGGGAATATAACTGGATCGATGCCTGGGCGTCTGGCACATGGTGGGACAACCCGACATATAATACCTACATAGATATTCCCTTACCATCACCCTTCGCCTATTATGAGGGTGGACCATTTAGTACCGTGCATGTTTTTCAGGATGGGTACGTAACCTTTGGCAATCACAGCGCTTACGAAAATACCAACACCACCATTCCCAATCCCCTCGAGCCCAACAATGCACTCTACCCCTTCTGGGATGATTTGGAACCCTATTACGAGCTCTGTGCTAACTCACCTACCCCGAACTGCGGCACAGAGGGTTGGATTTATACGCTGCAGCAAGGTGACTGGTTCGCCGTCGAATATTACATGTATTATTCCTATCTAGCTGGTCTCCCAATCAACACTTTTGAGATCCTGTTCAACCTGGCAACGGGTGAGATTCGTTACCAATACAAAACCTTACCAGCATATTCAGAAAGCGCCACGATTGGACTCGAAAACAACGATGGCTCCAATGGTATTCAGGTCAGTTATAACGATGTTGCGGGCGCCGAAGATGGTATGGGCTATAAATTTACCCCCGCCCCACCGCAGCCGACCAAGACCTACGCGGTAACCGTTGACAATTCAATGGAGAGTGTCGGCTTCCTGCTCACAGGTTACAGTGGCAGCTTCGACCCATTGGCAATTACCGATCCAAACGGGAATATGGTCAACTGCGCTGAACCAGGCGCATTGTGCCTGAACCTGGACCTGGTGCAGTATATTCAAGTCAATACGAATGGACGTAATGGCGACTGGCATGCCGTTGTGGCTGCCGGGGATAGTGGCGAGGGCACTTTCTCCTTCACCAGCCTGGCAACCAGCCCGATTGCCGTGGAAAGCGCCTTTGACCACACCTTATCCACTGCTGCCCAGCAACTTCTGGTGAGACTCAATGGTCAGGTGGATGGCAGCGTGCTAACTGGGAGATTTAAAGGGGTGAACGGCTCCCCATTTGGTGCCAACTTTAACCTCTATGATGACGGTTTGCATGGCGATAAGCACTCGGGTGATGGCTTGTATGGTTCCGCTTCCTTCACCCCAACCGCTACGGGCAGCGCTTACTTATCGCTACAAGGTCTCCATGGGGGTGAGCCCTTCTACCGAATCGATCCCGTGCTGTATACCTTCCAGCCTCTACAGGTAATCTCTATGGGTGATGGGGCAAACTACGGTGATGTTACCCCACTGCAATTCCAGTTCACCAATTATGATGCTTTTAATCACTGTTACTGGATCAATTATGATGCCCCTGCTGGTTGGCGGATTGAATTCCCCTGGCTTCCTTTAGTTTGTGTGAACGCCGGTCAGACTAGCGTTTTGACTTTTAACGTCTATCTGACCAGCGAAAGTACCAACGACCTGCCCAGTGGCACAACTGGAATACTAACCGTATCCGCAGCCGAATGGGAGAAAGGTGAGATCAGTGATTCCGCCAGTGCGCGCATTACTCGCCATCGCCTTCCAAATAATATCACTATTTTTAACCCCACTGACCAACTGCGCCCGAATGGAGATACCACAACGGTAGACTTTTTTGTCTTTGACGACCAAAATGTGGTGGTTGCGGATGGCACCGAAGTCTTTCTTTCTGCCACAAATGGAACTGTCAGCCCGGCAACAGCCACAACGAAAGGGGGCTTCTTCCAGGCGACCTTTACCAGTGGACCGAATCTCGGAACGGCTGTTGTCTATGCTGTAACGAATAATAACGTGATCGGTACTACGGCGATAAATATCAGTAACCCACTGCCAAGCCAGATCAGTTTATCTCTTTCAGATAACCATTTGCCCGCTGATGGCGTCTCTACTGCCAACCTGGTCGCCACTGTACTTGACCGCTGGGGTACACCCATGCCAAACCAGCTGGTTCAAATTGGCGTGGAAGGCGATGGGCAGTTGGGGACGATTTCAGGGGGGAGGTCGTTAGTGGTTATACCGATGCCATTGGGCAGTTCAGCGCCACCCTGACCAGCGGGGTGACCGTAGGGATCAGCGGGGTACGCGCCGAGCTGATCTTTGATGACGGCAGCGGGCCGCGCGTTGTCCTAAGTGATCGCAAGCTGATGTACATCGGCTTCACGTTCATCCATCTCCCCCTGTTAATGCGCTAGCAGTTACGAATAATATAAAGAAACCAGGTGGCTAATATTTGCCACCTGGTTTCATATTCGGGGTTACTGACGGTTAAGTAGTGGCAGGAATAACTCGTGAGAGAGCTGTCTTATGGTGATATTGTGATTTACGTCAGCCGGACCACAGGCATTAGCAGCTGACAAGACAATCGTGTAGGTATCTGGGATCAGATAGACGTGGTTGACAGTTGAGCCCGTGGTGGTGAGCGTGTCTCCAAAATCCCATTGATAATCAATCGGTTGAGTGCCGCTGGCAGTGGCAGTGAATGTGATCACTTCGCCGTTAAACGGCTCAAGAGGCACCCAGCTGAAATCCAGCCCGCTAACCGGCTCGCAAACTGCCGGCAGGGTGAAGTTTACCGTCGTGGTGGTACCCGCGATGACCTCCACCCCGTCCATAACCGCAGGCTGGAAGCCGTCCGCCGAGACCGTTAGAGTGTAGGTATCTGCGGGCAGGGTGATGGTGTAATAACCGCCTGGGTCGGTGGTGTATGGGTAAGTATCGCCGAGGCTATTTTCGGCGGTGACGGATGCACCGGCAAGCGGTGAGCCGTCACTTGCAGCGCTCACATGACCATCCAGATAACCGTCCTCAGTGGGGATAAGGCACCCACTCATGTGAGCAAAGGTACCAATGGAGGCTTTCACATAATCGGTGAAATATGCCGGGTTGGTATGGGCAGGTGTATCCTGGGCGGTATGATAATAAGGATTGAAATCATCCGTGCCTTCGATCCCCAGGATGGCGGGGTATCCAAACTCTAAAAATGATGTGTGGTCGCTCGAGCCGTAAAAATTTGTTCCGATCACCGGCGAAAGATTGATATTGTAAGCATCCACAACGTCTGAAAACAAGTTCGCTAAATCCAATGAACCGGGCACACTTGAGCCGTAACCCAGGTAAATCGTTGGGGCGGTGGCGGGAGTGTTCCAGGCAATCATATCCAGGTTCAGGTACCCGACGATATTTTCACCCGAGCTGTATGCGTGCTGGGCATAGGCATAACTTCCCAACAGACCCTGCTCCTCCCCCGTCCAGAAAGCAAAGCGCAGCGTGCAGCCCCACTGATATTTTGAGAGGATATCGGCTGCCACAAGTGTGGCTACAGAGCCGCTGGCATTGTCATCAGCTCCCGGTACGTTGCTGACATCATCGATGTGCGCACCGATGATGAAGATATTATCCGGGTTTACCTGTCCGGGGATCTCGCCGATGACATCAGGATTGGTGGCATTATTCCACACGTAGTACTCAACTCCCAACCCCAGGTCGTTGACCATGTGCTGACCAACAAACTGCGTGGTTTTTTGGATAGGCGTGCCGCTGTTGGTGCTGCGGGTGGGGATGGTGTACCATGCCCCATCCACCCATACCGGCAGCTCGCCTGCCAGCTGGCGGTCGTAGGTGTAAACCTGGGTCTCGGTAACCTGGTCCATCAACCCCTGGATGAGAGGGTCAGGCTCGATGACCGTGGGGAACACCTGTGCACTTGCTTGTGTGGGCAATGGCTTGGGGGTAAGGGTGATCCTGCGCAGATCTGCGCCTGCCCGGCTAATTGCATCCACCTTGGATGGAGAGAGGCGGAGCAGCACGCCATCCGAGGTTTCCAACAAGACCTGCCCGTAGGAGGCATAATCAAGGGTTGGACGGCTGGGTAGTACAACTGCCTGGTAATAGGGAGCGGAGTCCAGAACAGGGTCTAATACCTGGTAGGTCAAGCCAGCTTGCTGCAAGGCGTCCTGACCAGCCTGGTCTGCGCCGGTGAGTAAACCTCCACCCAGCCTGGCGAACAATTCCAGCCCGGTGGAAGCAAAGCGGCTTATATCATCTGTGGAGCCGATTTGAACATATACCAGTGCCGGTTGGTCGGCCGATAAGACAGGTGATGCCTGGACATTTGTGGTTACAGCCACCAGTAACACTAAAAGCATCAAAACACTAATAAAACGGTTTTTCATTGCGTATTCTCCTTCATCACTAAATTTTATAAGATCTAGAGCTGCCTGACCTTCGGATAGCGAAAAGCGACAAAGACTCCATAGACCAGGGAGAGGGCAGCGCCAATCCCTACAGCGAGCGGAGCTCCAAGCCAATCGGCGACAAACCCTGCCTGCAAACCACCCAAGCGGAACATGGTTTGGAACGTCATGGTGTACACGCCCATCACCCGACCGCGCAGCTCATCTGGTGTGACGAACTGCAGCAGGGTATTTGCGAGTGCATTCTGCCAGACGAAGCTGAAACCGACGAATAACATCAGGATCAAGGAAATTGTGAATTGGGATGAAAATGCGAACAGCATCAAGAATAATGGGAAAGCCAGGTTCCCCAGGGTGAGCAATTGACCTCGCCTGGCGTTGGCGTGCAGCGATGCAACCACCAATGCCCCGATCACCGCACCGATACCGAGCATCGAATACAACATCCCGAGGGGTAATGCTTCAGGAGCCTGGCAGCCTGAATGCAGGCTGATCGTGTTGCAGAAGGAAACCACCACAGGTAATGCACTGCGCTTCAAGACGTCACTGGCGAAAACAGGCAGCAGGGTGTTGTAAGGCATGGAGAGGAAAGCGCTCACCGCGATCAGGCTGATCAATATCAGGATTGTCTGGCGTTCGAGAATAAAGCGCACTCCTCCCAGCATGTGTTTTAATGGGCTTGAGTCACTTTCCGCGCGGGGCATGGGTGTTGGCAAACCGCGCATCATCAGCAAACTGACGATGACGGCGATAAACGATAAACCGTTAATAAAGAAAGCGTTACCCTCACCAGTTGTAGCAACCAGCACACCTGCCAGAGCTGGTCCTATGGCACGTGCGCTGTTGAACATGGCAGAATTTAACCCAATTGCACTGGTCAGGTCTTCCTTACCTTCGACCATATCTACAGTGAAAGCTTGGCGGGCGGGTAGATCCACGGCAATGACAGCTCCCAATATAAAAGCCATGACATATACATGCCAAATCTGGACCGTTCCACTCCAGGTTAGCGCTGCCAATACGAACGCCTGGATGAGCATGACGGATTGGGTGATTAACAGAATGGTGCGCTTGGGAAAACGGTCGGTGATCGAGCCACCCCACAGGGAAAGTGGGATGAGCGGGACCAGACCGATGAAGCTGATTATTCCGAGGGAGGTGGCAGAACCGGTCAGGCGATATACAAGCACCTGCTGCGCCATTGTTTGCATCCAGGTGCCGATCAGGGAAATCCCCTGGCCTACAAACCACAGCGAATAATTGCGGTGATGGAAAGCGCGGAAGGTGGCTGGCAGGCGGAGACTGGTTAACATTTACTGCGCCAATTTTGCGACTGTGACCCCTTCACCACCTTCTTTATCCCCACCAGACTCGAAGGATTTCACATGTGGGTGATGACTTAATGCCTCCCGGACGGCCAGGCGTAATTTCCCGGTGCCCTTGCCGTGGATGATACGCACCCAGGGCAGACCGGCAAGATAGGCTGAGTCGAGATAGCGGTCTAGGGCGTCGAGCGCTTCTTCACTGCGCTGGCCGCGCAGGTCGAGCTCGATCCCCGGAGATTCTGCATACAATTGCGACCCAGACTGGCGCATTGATGAGGCTGGGGCCTCAGATGCAGGGTGTGGGCGGCTGCCAGCCATCAGGTCGCGTGCCGTTGGCAACCCCGTTGGGCTGGAAGGGATGGGGGTTTCTTCTCCCATCAGCTGCAGCTCTGCCAGTCTGGCGCGTATCCGCAGCACACCTACCGACACCTCAGCATCCTCTTCACTCAGCGATGTGACCACTCCCTGGGTATTCAGTGAATGCAGGCGTACTTTATCTCCCAGGCGGATGGCGCGCCTCAGCTGGGAAATGCTAAATTCAGGTGCACGACGTTCCACGGGAGCGGCGATGCTGTCTTGCAGCTGCTCCACCTGCTGCTCTACTTCTTCAATCACTTCCAGCGGCTGCCGGGTGCGAGCCAGCTGGCGGCGCACGTCACGCAGCTCATCCTGGAGCTCCTCAAGCTGTTCTTCTGCCTGATGATGGGCTTTGTCCAACACCTGCATGCGCTCGTCTTCAATTTTCTCTAGCCGGTTTGCCAGCTCATTCCGCATCGCTTCGGCTTCATGACGTGCATTTTCTGCGGCGGAACGAGCCTTGCGCGATAGGTCGCGCTGGCGATGGATTTCGTCGAGCAAATCTTCAGCCCGCAAGTCGGCCGGGCTTAATTCGGAACGAGCCGACGTGATGATCGGCTCGGGCATGCCAAGGCGCTGGGCAATTGCCAGGGCATTGGAGCGACCGGGCAATCCGATGGTCAGGTGGAAGGTGGGGCGGAGGGTTTCAAGGTCAAATTCAACGCTGGCATTGACCACGCCCGGGGTGGAATGCGCAAAGGCTTTGAGCTCGGGGTGGTGGGTGGTCACCAGGGTGGTGATGCCTCGCTCGAGCAGATGGGTGAGCAAGGCACGTGCCAGGGCGGCACCCTCTTGTGGGTCGGTGCCGGCCCCCAATTCGTCCAGTATGACCAAAGAACGCTGGTCGGAATGGTCCAAAATACGGATGATATTGGTGATATGCCCCGAAAATGTGGACAGGGATTGTTCGATCGACTGCTCATCTCCGATATCGGCATAGATGTTGTGGAAAAGGCTGATCTCAGAGCCGGAATGTGCCGGGATATGTAAACCTGACTGCGCCATGAGCGCCAGGAGACCAATCGTCTTAAGGGTGACGGTCTTACCGCCTGTGTTCGGTCCTGTGACCACCATGGCATAGGTCTGGGCATCCAGCTCGACATCGATGGGCACGACCATTGCCGGATCGAGCAGGGGGTGGCGCGCCTGGTATAACCGGATGATGGTTCCCGGGTGACGCCCGGATGGTTTACCTATGGGGAGCAACGCGGGTTCTGTGGCGGCAATCGAATCGGAATACTTGGCTTTGGCAAAACACAGGTCGAGCTCAGCCACCCGTTCGACCGTTTTAAGGATGCTCCCAGCCTGCATACCCACCTGTTGAGAAAGCTCGGTCAGGATGCGCCGCTCTTCATCGCGTTCTGCCAGCTGGAGCTCGCGGAACTCATTATTGTGCTCCACCACATTGAGCGGTTCGACGAACAAGGTCGCCCCGGAAGCAGATTGGTCGTGCACCACTGCCCTGATGCGTCCTTTAAATTCAGCCCGCAGCGGTAAAACATACCGCCCATCCCGCTGGGTGATCAGCGCCTCCTGCAGGTAAGGGGCAGTGTGCGGGTCCGACACCATCTTCTGCAGCTTGGTCATCAGGCGATCATGGGCAATGCGCAAGTTACGGCGGATCACTCCCAGGGCAGGGGAAGCGCTGTCCATAATCTCACCCCGTTCTGAAATGGCACGCGTGATGCCATCCACCAGTCCCATTGGAGCGGGGATTTGGGCGGCGATCCCGAATAGGGTTGGGAAGCGCTCTCCCAAGCGCTCGAATGTGCGCACCAGGGTGCGGGCTGCAACCAGCGTGGATTTTATATCCAGCAGATCAGTCGGGGCAAGCACACCTCCGTGGGCAGCCAGGTCCACCACCTGGCGCACGTCACGCGCACCTCCGATGGTAAGGTCTGGGCGGGTAACGAGCATTTGCACGGCTTCACTCGTCTCAGCCAGGCGGAGATGGGCTTCATCGATGTTATTCGTCGGCAGCAGCTTAAGCGCCTTCTCAGTCGAGGCGGCGAAAGCACAGTAGCCTGCCAGGCGATCGAGCACCTTCTGGTACTCCAGGGTGTGTAAGGTTTTGGCATCCATGTTGATTTACAAAGGTGTAAAAGTCGAGCAATCAGGGAGTTTACCACAGGAGCATGGCACAGGGAGGAGGATTACCTTATAATCGGGGCACATCAATTTCAGCAGGAATTCAATTGTATATTCCAATGGAGTTTTGGGTGCTGGCAGGCCAGGCCTTATAATCGGGGCACATCAATTTCAGCAGGAATTCAATTGTATATTCCAATGGAGTTTTGGGTGCTGGCAGGCCAGGCCTTATAATCGGGGCACATCAATTTCAGCAGGAATTCAATTGTATATTCCAATGGAGTTTTGGGTGCTGGCAGGCCAGGCCTTATAATCGGGGCACATCAATTATCAAGCAGTAACTCAATTGAATATGCCAGTGGATTAATGAGTGATGGCAGGCCAGGTCTTATAATCACTGCACGAAAATCTCAGGAGGAATTCTATGGAATATAGCTACGCAGTTTTGGGTGCCGGCAGGCAGGGAACCGCCTCTGCGTATGACATGGCTCGCTGGGGTGAGGCGAAGAAGGTCATCCTGATCGACAGGGAGCTGGCGATTGCCGAAAGTGCGGCGCAGCGTGTGAACCACCTTATAGGGAAGGACATCGCTGTAAGCGCCCAGGTGGATGTGACCGACATGGCAGCATTGGAGCGTACCCTAAGCGGAGTAGATGCATTCATCAGCGCAGTCCCGTATTATTACAACCTGGATATTACCAAGGTGGCCGTGAGAGTGAAAGCCTGCATGTGCGACCTGGGTGGCAATACGGATATTGCCCGGCAGCAGCATGAATTTAATGACCAGGCGCGCCAGGCAGGCATCAGCATCATTCCCGACTGCGGGCAGGTGCCCGGTTTGGGAACCAGCTTAACGGTTTATGCCATGAGCCTGTTGGATGAAGCCAGCGATGTATACATGTGGGATGGGGGCATCCCCCAACACCCCCAGCCTCCGTTCAATTACCTGCTCACTTTTAACGTTGCCGGGCTGACGAATGAATATGCCGAGCCCGCCATCTTCCTGCGCAACGGGAAGATCACCAAGATGGAGCCGATGACCGAATTAGAGACGGTGGAGTTCCCCGATTCGGTCGGCACGCTTGAAGCCTTCGTGGCGGGGGGTGGAACGAGCACCATGCCGTGGACGTTCGAGGGCAAGCTGCGCACCCTGCAAAACCTTACCTTGCGCTACCCCGGGCACCTCAACCAATTGCGCGCCTTTTGGGACCTGGGATTGTGGGATTTGAAGCCTATTGCAATGGACCAGGGAGAGGTGATCCCGCGAGATGTTTTCCATGCCTTGTACGAACCCAAGGTAACCTTCCCCGGAGACCCTGATAAAAGCAAGGACATTGTGCTGGTGCGGGTGAAGGTGCTGGGGAAGAAAAATGGTCGACCTGCCCAGGCAGTGGTGGAGCTGGTGGACCGTTTTGATGAGGTAACCGGCTTTACTGCCATGGAACGCACCACCGGCTGGGATGCAGCCATCGTCGCCGAGATGATGGCACATGGGCTAACCCCACGCGGGTCGGGTGGTGTCGAGACTTTTGTACCAGCGCTTCCATTCATGCAGGAGCTGCGGCGGCGAGGATTTCACATCAAGGAAACGATGGCTTAGGAGCAGCTTTTCTTCGCGGTGAAACTACTCAGAACGCTGATAGGATTGACCGTTACACTCTTGCTGGTGCTGGTAAACCAGCGCTATGTACCCCGGGCTGAGGCGGTTGAACTCAGGATGGATTATTGGTACATAGAGACACTGAAGTTGGGTGGTGTGGAGCTGCCGGCAGGGGTGGAAATCATCCCTTCTGATCCATCATCACAGCCACGCGCAAATTTCGTCCTGCAGAACCAGACTGCGACCCCGCTCTACGTAATGTCGTTGAACTACAAGGATGTGCTGGTGATGACCACGCCCGACCCGCATTGGAAAAGCCGCGTGAACGGTGCCCACGAGGCAGCCTCCTATCTGGCTGCCCCGGGTCGTCCAATTAGCCTGAGCATGGAAGCGCTTTCTGACCTGGATAAGAGACTGGTGGACCGAAATGTCCTTTCCAGTTACCCACCTCCTGAGAATCTGCCTGTCCCTGCCGTACAAAGCTCGGAGCTGCTGCTGGTTTATCGTGAGCAGGTGATCGAGGTGCCGTTCACCCTAACTTACCGCCTGAATTCCAACATCGATGGCGGCGTGGAAGGTTATGGGCAGCCGGTGATGAACGCTCAAGCCACTGCTGATGCCAATGCCATTCACCCGGCAGCGGCACCGGCAGAACATGCGGGGCGGGAAATTTTCCTTTTGATCGGACTGGTGGGAGCGACCGGCCTGGGTATCTCAGGGTGGCTGATCTGGAAGCTGCTGCTCCGCAGCAAGTAAAATCCCCTTGTTTGGCTGTTAATAGGTTGAAAGACTACCATGCTTGCGGGCGTAATTTTCAGCGCGGCGGTAGAGCAGGTAACCCAGGGGCGGCATGACCAGACCAAACAGGGTGACAATGACGAGCTCGATTGGGAAGGGCGCCAGCTCCGGGTAACCAGGCGGGAAGCCCATTAACGCCGAGCGGAATGCATCCACTCCATACGCGGGTGGAATTAAGTGGGAGATGGAAAGTATAAATTGGGGTAGAGGCGAGAAGGGGAAAAAGTTGGCGCACAGTATGAGAAATGCAAACTGGAGGAAGTTCGCCACGGTTTGAGCGGTCTCTTTGATGCGCAGGGTGAGGGCAGCAAAGGCGAAGCCGATGCCGAATGTTCCCGCCAGGGCCATGACCAGCAAATAGAGTCCGAGCAGCGGGTTCTCAATGGGGAGTTTCCCGATCATAACCGTCATGAGGGCGTCCGCGGTCAGGCACAGAAAACTGGTCCACACCAGGGTATTGGTGACGCGGGCGATCAGGCTGGCGAACTTGCTGGATGGTGAAAGGTACAACTGCTCGAGGGTGCCCTGGACTTGCTCGTTGTGGATGTTATAGCCGATGGTTCGGAATATACCTTTCTTCCCAACCGGTGAAACTAAAAAACTAGTTAGTCAGGGCTGGGCTTACCTAACCGGTTGCGCTCTTCTTCTGCCAACGCAGGCTCCAGCTTTTTGAATAATGCAGCCGGCTGCACCAGGCATTGACCAGGCTGCAAGCGGGAAGGCTCCCATCGACCGCCTGGTTGGGGCGAAAAGTAGCGCAGGGTATTGTGTGCTCCCAGCTTATCATTCTGCTGCTCGATGTACTGCTCCCCGAAAAGCGGTTGGGAATATCCCAGGTAGGAATTCAGTCGTTCGCTGCTGAATGGGACGAACGGGGCGAATAAGACCTTGAGTGAGTCGATCAGGTGCAATGCGGTATAGATCGATTTGGCCGCGGCAGCTTTATCGCTTTTGATCTCATGCCAGGGAGAAGTAGCCTCCTGGTATTTGTTGCCTTCCTTTGCCAGGCGCAGGGCTTCACTTAACGCAGCCCGCAGATGGACGGTTTCCAGGTGCTCGCCCACCGTTTGAAAACCAGCGTCAACGGTGGCGATGATATCCTTATCAATCTGCCGCAGCTCACCCGGGTCGGGCACCTTGCCATCCCAATGCTTATAGGCAAATGGCAATGCCCGGTTAACCAGGTTGCCCCAGGTGGCTACCAGGTCGTTGTTGTTACGGGCGATGAACTCAGCCCAATCCCATTCAGAATCGTGATCTTCCGGCATATTGATGGTTAAATAGAAGCGCAGCGCATCGGGATCATAGCGGGAGAGGAAATCCAAACCCCAGATAGCCCAATTCCGGCTGCCGGCGATCTTTTTCCCCTCCAGGTTCATAAACTGGTTGGCAGGTACGTCATAGGGCAGATTGAGCGGGGTTCCTTCTTCCTCGGAGAATATCTTGATAAATTCTTTTCCCGCCCCTTTTAGCTGTGCCGGCCACATGGCGGCATGGAAAAAGATATTATCCTTTCCAATGAAGTAAAACGCTTTGGCTGAGATATCGGTCCACCAATCACGCCACGCATCGGGTTGACCGGAAATTTTTGCCCACTCGATGGTGGCGGACAGATAACCGATGACGGCCTCAAACCATACGTATAAGCATTTACCCTCCCAGCCTTCCACCGGCACCGGGATGCCCCAGTCCAGGTCACGGGTGATGGGGCGCGGGCGCAGACCCTCACTTTCGATCTGTCCCAGGGATTGACCTACCACGGTCTCACGCCAGTAACTTTGGCGGTCGCATAGGAACTTCTCCACATCAGGCTCCAGCTTGGAGAGATCGAGGAAATAATGCCTGGTCTCGCGCAGCTCAGGGGTAGAGCCATCGAGCTTGGAGCGCGGGTTGATCAGCTTCTCCGGCTCGAGCACATTTCCACAATTATCACATTGGTCAGATCGCGCCCCCACAAAATGGCAGAAATAACATTCCCCTTCCACATAGCGGTCGGGCAGGAAGCGTTTGGCCGCCGGAGAATACCACTGCGGGCGCGACTCGGTGTAAAGGAAGCCGTTCTCGTTCAACGCCAGGAACATGGACTGAGCCACCTTGAAGTGGTTTTCAGTGTGCGTCGAAGTGAACAGGTCATAACTGATGCCAGCCTTTTGGAACAGCTCGAGAAAATGGTTGTGAAAAAGCTGGTACACCTCTTCCACCGGTTTACCCACTGAATCTGCGCGCAGCGTGACCGGGGTTCCGTGCGAGTCGGTGCCAGAGACCATCAACACGCGATCACCCTTGAGACGGTGATAACGCGCCACAATATCACCCGGCAGATGCGAGCCGGTGATATTTCCCACGTGGATCTCAGAGTTGGCATAGGGCCAGGCGATGGCGATGAGTATGTTTTCTGACATATTGTCCTCCTTTTGAATCTTTATAACTTACCTATGGCATTTACCCGCATAAAAAAGGGCTGCCCTGGATCGGGCAGCCCTCGATGTTTTTGCCTGTGTTGATTACTGATCACCCTTAAAGCTGGCTGCCCAGGCGCGTTGAACGAGCTGCATCATGCTCATGGACATCGTGAAGGAGTTGTGAAAGCTTGTGTTCATTCAGCCAACCTTTCAGATCAATAAAATGAGTCTAAACGGATGGGGGGCTTTTGTCAAGATTTTATTGGTGAATCAGGGCGTAGCCCGAAGCTGCCTTATAGATATTCGCGCAGCAGCCTCGCCCGGTAAGGATGGCGCAGCCTGCGCAGTGCTTTGCCTTCAATCTGGCGGATGCGCTCACGGGTTAATCCGAACTTGTGACCCACTTCCTCCAGCGTGTAGGGATGCCCATTTTCCAGCCCGAAGCGCAGGCGCAAAATTCGGGCTTCGCGGGGTGAAAGGGTCGAAAGTACCTGTTCGACGCGTTCGCGCAGCATATTTTCATACGTCGTTTGCGACGGAGATGGCGTGATTGTATCTTCGACGAACATGCCTAATTCGGTATCGTCCTCATCGCCAACCGGGCTTTCCAGCGAGACCGGAATGCGGGCAACATCGATCATCCAGCGCAGTTTATCGTGCCCCACGCCCATTTCAAGGCACAGCTCCTCTTGGGTGGCTGGGCGTCCATATTTTTGCTCCAGCTTATGCGCAGCTTTATACATCAACCGCAGGCGGTCGGTCATGTGCACCGGGATGCGGATGGTGCGGCTTTGGTCTGCAATGGAGCGTGTGATCGTCTGCCGGATCCACCAGGTGGCATATGTTGAGAAACGGAAGCCGCGTTGATATTCAAACTTCGAAACTGCTTTCATCAAGCCCAGGTTCCCTTCCTGGATCAAGTCAAGGAAGGCGACCCCGCGACCGATATATTTTTTTGCCACACTCACAACCAGGCGGGTGTTGGCTTTGATCAGGTGCTCACGAGCTAAAATGCCATCTTGAACGGTATCTTCCAGCTCAATGCGATGTTTGCAGGAACCCTTGCCATTCATCTTGGTAAGCCTGTCCTTGGAATCTGTGGCACGCTCGATCCTTTGGGCCAGGTTGACTTCCTCTTCCAGGCTAAGCAAGGGGACGCGGGACATTTCCTTAAGGTACAACCCCACGCTGTCATCTGCAGAAATATTCTCCAGGCTGGTGAGCAGGGAGGGTTCCAGCGTTGAAGGGTTAAAATCGATCGGAGAACCATCCAGCTTGGATAAATCAGGCTCTGCGTCTGATTCCTCTTCAATGACGATTTCCACGCCCTGGCGGTGGAGCAGTCCGAAAAGCTCCAGCAAGTGTTCGTCATCCTCTCCATCCCAGGGGAATACCTCAAGAATATCCCCGGTGGTGAGATAGCCTTGCAGGTCGGCCTTTTCCAATAAGGTATCGAGTGCTTGCAGCTCTTGCGGATGTTGATTTGGATTAACCATTCATTTCCCTCCTATTGATGGTAAGCCTAAGTATCCAGGAGTGATTTCAAGGAGGCTAACCTGGGGTCACCAGATTCTTCCTCGTGATGGCATGTATTTTCGTTGAGGTTGTTCCCGCATATCGGGCATAATCCCTTACAATCCGGTCGGCACAATGGACTGATGGGTATCTCGAGTAAAATATAGTCCCGCAGCACAGGGGCGAGGTCAATAACCCCCGTCTCAGGCATGAGCAAGCCCGAATCAGTCATGTATCGCTGCGAAAAGGCGTACAATTCTGTGTACTCGATATTCAAGGTCTGTTGAAATTCGGTCAGGCAGCGCACGCATTCGAGATCGATCAAGGCTTGAAATGCCACCTGCAGCAGGATCCCCTGCGGGGTGCGGCTTGCCCGGACCACACCAGTCAATCTGCTTAAATGCAGGTCAGGTGGAATGTTGATAAACGGGAGATCGAAAGGGAAATCCCGGCTGAAGCCGGCAAATTGGGCAACAACGAAGCCGACATTCAGACGTAATGGTGAATGTGGGTCAGACACAGTGGTTCTTACGCTATACTTTGAAAATTATCTTGAAAATCGCAAAGTAATTTATTATATTATACAATTATTATAACATATTTTGTTGCCACAGGTAAGATTAAATATAACTATTTTGCCCACATATAGTGTGTGGGTATCGTGCGGATGGTCAAATTTCACGGAGGCAGATATGCAGCGGTTATTAATTGCCACAAGAAACCCGGGAAAAGTTCATGAAATCCAATCTCTGCTGGAGGATGTGGAAATCACCCTAATTACCCCGGAAATGATCGGGATCTCTTTAAAGGTTGAGGAAACCGGCGATTATTATGAGGAAAATGCCGCCTTAAAGGCAATTGCTTACGCCCAGCGATCCAATTTAGTCACTCTCGCGGATGACTCGGGCCTGGAGGTGGATGCTTTAGACGGGCTGCCGGGGATCCGGTCAGCGCGCTTCTCTCCCCTGCCCAATGCCACCGATGCCGACCGACGAGCATACCTGCTAGATTTACTGCGTGGTCATCCCCGCCCATGGCCGGCTCATTTTCATTGTACGGTGGCGATTGCAACCCCAGGCGATAAATTGGTATATGCCCAAGGGAATTGCCCGGGCGAGATCATCGCGACTGAACGCGGTACAAATGGTTTCGGTTACGATCCGATCTTTTTAATTCCCACGGCCGGATTAACCATGGCAGAGCTGAGTATGGCTGAAAAGAACCAATTAAGCCACCGGGCGAGAGCGGTCAAGGCCACTCTGCCGGTGCTGCACGCACTTCTCCAGGATTAATCCCATCGATTAAGATAAATTCAGCCGCAAGATGCTTTCCAAGCCGGGAATTTTGGGTTATCATAAGGCCGATGAGCCTACCTAGCTATACCCTCCTCGTGGCTGTCATTGCCTTTATCTTGGGTATAATCCTATGCCTGGCCATTCTTAACGCCACGGGGAAAATTAATTTTGGTGATTTATTCCGCAGACAACAGGATGGCAGCATGGTCAATAAACCCATTTGGGATATCGACCATCGACGATTACGCGAAATTTATAACCTGATTTCCAAAGTAACATCTACTTTAAAGTACCAAAATGTGCTTGAAATTGCCCTTGATTTGGGGTCGAGAGTGTTGGCAACCCCCAATGTGCCAGCAGACCACTTGATTAGCGCGGTGCTGCTATTTACCCAATCCGAAAATGAACACCCCAACCTGACCATCGGGACTTCCCGGCATATTCCCCAGTCGGATATGCGCATCGTTCTGCCAGGTATGAGTGGTTTGATCGGAGAGGTAATTACAGAAGGTTTACCTAAAAGCAGCACCAATTTGTCAAAAGACCCAGAGCTAAGCCGGTTTATTGGTTTACGCGACTGTTCAGTTGCTTATTGCCTTCCGTTGCGGTCGGGGTTGGACACCTATGGGGTGTTACTTTTCGCTCACCGCGACCCCGACTTTTTTACGCCTTCAAAAAGCGAATTATTGGACATCATATCCCACCAGTCGGTTATTGCCATTCAAAATGCACGCCTATACAGTGATATCCAGCGTGAAAAAGAACAGATGATAGAAATCCAGCAGCAAGAGCACAAGAAACTTGCCCGTGACCTGCACGACGGCCCCACCCAATCCATGGCAGCGATTGCCATGCGGTTAAATTTTTCCCGCCGGTTGTTGGAACGCGATCCGAAAGCTACTGCGGATGAGCTTTTAAAAATTGAGGAGCTTGCCCGCCGAACCACCAAAGAAATTCGCCACATGCTCTTCACCCTACGTCCATTGGAGCTCGAATCGCAAGGTTTAATCGGTGCTTTGAAAGCGATGGCGGAAAAAACCCACGAGACTTATGATCAGAACGTCATCGTTGAGGCTGATGACAGCGTAATCTCCCATATGGAGATGAGCAGGCAAACTATCATCTTTTATATCGCCGAAGAGGCGATTAATAATGCGTGCAAATATGCCCAGGCGAACCACATTTGGGTGCGGATGAAGAATTACGACCAGGACCTCGTGATGCTTGAGGTCCAGGATGATGGCGTAGGTTTTGACAAGAGCAGCGTAGAATCCTCCTCTGAACAGCGCGGCAGTTTGGGACTCAGAAATATGAGTGAACGCACCGAAATGATGAGTGGCATTTTCCGCATAGACTCAGCCGTCGGAAAAGGTACCACCGTACGTGTGGTCATCCCGTTAACCTCGGAAGCCGCCGAGCGTCTGCGCAGAGGTGGTTAACCCCCTATGCCTGTCTCTGGAAACTTATATTATTCTCTCCATTCTGAGCACGGAACAGATAACCCTCCATTGGTGCTGATCCATGGCGCTGGTGGGACTCACCTTTATTGGCCGCCTGAAATTCGCCGGTTACCCGGGTATTGTGTTTATTCCCTAGACCTGCCCGGGCACGGGAAATCTGGGAACCGCGATGGACAGCAAACTATCGGGGATTATGCCAGCTATCTGGTTCAGTGGCTGGAATCGATCCAGCTTCGCCGGGCGGTTTTCGTGGGGCATTCGATGGGTAGTGCCATTGCTTTAGCCTTGGCAATCCACCACCCAGAATACGTCGTTGGTCTGGGTTTGATCGGTGCGGGGGCGCGTTTGAAGGTCAATGTGGATATTTTAAATTATGCTGCCGACCAGACCACATTCTTAAAAGCAGCCGACTTAATGGTATCTAATTCCTTCGGCTGCGGTGCATCATCCCGTATGATTGAACTGGCTTCCAAACGCATGCTGGAGACCCGCCAGAGTGTTTTTCTGGGTGATTTATTGGCGTGTGATTGCTTCGATGTTATGGACCAATTGGTATCAATCGAGCAGCCCACATTGGTGGTGTGCGGTACGGATGATCTGATGACCCCTTTGCGTTATGCCCAATTCCTGGCGAACACGATCCCGCATGCCCAGCTGAGCGTGATCCCGAATGCCGGTCACATGGTGATGCTGGAACAACCGCGTCTCATTGCCGATAGGCTGCTTTCATTTCTGGACGCGATCTCATTTAATCCAGGCGAGGGATTTTGATATGTACGTCGCCATCGAAGGGGTCATCGGGGTGGGTAAAACTACTCTGGCACGCTTGCTCCAACCCGTATTTCAATCCGCCCTGGTGCTTGAGGTCTTCGAGGAAAACCCATTTCTATCCGATTTCTATTCTGACCGCCAGAGATATGCCTTTCAGACCCAGATTTTCTTCCTGTTGAGCCGCTACTACCAACAGAGGCGCTCTGTGCCCGAAATCCTTAAACGCGGCGAAGCACTGATTACGGATTATACCTTTGCCAAGGACGCCTTGTTCGCCCGCATCAACCTGATCGGTGACGAGCTGGATATGTACTACCGTGTGCATGATGCTTTGGCAGAGAAGATCCCCCTCCCAAACCTGATCGTTTACCTGAGGGCAGACCCCGACGTGCTGATGCAGCGCATCGCCTCGCGTGATAGACCTTATGAGCGAAATATGGAACGGGATTATATTGATGAGCTCAGCCGTGCATACGATTCATTTTTTATTGATAACCACAACAGGAATGTTGGCGAAAGTGTGACCGTTATCACCCTGGATACCAATGAGCTTGATTATGTACGCAAGCTTGAAGACCTTAAATGGGTCGAGACCAGGATACGGCAAATGCTAAAACAGGTACCCTTCCAGGCTACACTGCCCATGATTGACGAGCTGTGAAGTTTGAGGCTTCAAGGCAATAAAATATCCATTGAATATAAAGAGTTTGCGAGCAACAGATCAGGCGAAATCAGGGCAAGAGCATACCTATGTGGGAACTAAAAAAATTTGATCATTTGAATCATCAACGGCAGGGAAAAATATATGCGTATTAACCGCAATATGCTGCTCAAGCTGGCGAATGATGCGGTGGAAAAATGTGTGAATAGTGATCATTCCGTCATTGCCATCTACCTGCAGGGGTCATTGTTAGGTGAGGCACCACTGATCGGAAACACCGCAGATATTGACCTGTTTTATATACACAACGATGAGATAAGCTTGCAGCGGGAGATTATCCGCATCTCAGACGAGGTCCACCTCGATATTTCCCACCATTCGCACCGCATCTACCGCCAGCCGCGCGAGCTGCGGGTGGACCCCTGGTTGGGACCGGTGATCTATAGCTGCAAGATCATGTACGATCCGCAACACTTCATCGATTTTGTTCAGGCCAGTGTGAGAAGTCAATTTAATCACCCTGAAAATGTGGTTAACCGGGTGCAAAAGCAGGTAACGCATGCCCGGGAAATGTGGGAATCGTTCAATAATTCTTCTCGCCAACCTGACCCACAGGACGCGTCCTTGTATTTGCGTGCGCTGGAGCATGCGGCGAATGCCATTGCCGGAATTAACGGGCTATGCCTGGCCGAGCGACGCTTTCTACCTGCCCTACTTCATAATGCAGAGGCTGTGCACAAACCAGGTCTATATAAGGGTTTTCTGGGGCTTTTAGGCGCTTCATCCGTTGACGCTGCCAACCTGCGCGCCTGGCTGCCTGAGTGGCGAACCGCCTATGGATCGCTTCCTGACGGTCAGGCACCCGTCCGTTTGCACCCTCACCGCCTGCTGTATTATGAACGCGCGATTGAAGTAATGCTGGACAGCGAGACCCCTCACGATGCCCTATGGCCTCTTTGGCACACCTGGACGCACCTGGTGTGTGCCCAAAACGGAGATGCATCTGCACTCACCGCCTGGCAAGCCGCAGGTGAGGTGTTGGGACTACTTGGAAACAACTTTACCCAGAAAATCGAAGCGTTGGATGCATATCTAGACCAGGTTGAGGAGCTGTTGGAAACATGGGGGCGTGAAAGCGGGATCCAGGCTCTGACTTAAGTCAGCCGCCATATTTCCCGGCATGTAACGATACATATGTTAGCAATCCTCTAAGTTCCTGCATAAAATATTCCTGTATAGCAATATATTATACATAACATCATTAATTCGGCATCATATATAGCAAATAATCGATGTTTCACGTGAAACATATCCTTGAGAAGGGTCATTGTTGCTAAAGTGGGCTTTGGTTTGTTTCACGTGAAACAGTAAATATTGTTTATCGATTGGATGATCCAGTTGGTAGGTTTCTTATATTGGGGGGCATTTGTACTTTTGGTACTGAATTTGCCGATTTTATCATGACGGCGGCTATATCTGTTACGGGCGGAAACTATTAGGTTTTCGTTATCAGCGATGCGCTGGCGAAATTTTTCGTAAGTTCACCATTCCTGCTATTTGGGATTCCATTATTTTTCGTCGGTAAGTAGCTTTATTAAAAATTGCAGATATAAAAGGCTAATCCGTGAAGCCTGAAAACCTCACCGCGCTGCTTTGAAGCCGATACCAACGACTAGCTCAACTTAATGGGAGGTGAAGATTAGTGGCTTCGATGACCGTAATCATCGAAGCCACTGTGGATTCTATGCCTATTTCTCTTCGACCGGTGGGGATGAATTTATGTTCTTGTTGAGTTGTCCGAAACCCAGGGCGGCTAATCCGCTCATACTGCCCAGGTTCATCGTATCCACCGCACTGCTGGGCACTATGACCAGTGCTCCTTTTTGCTTTAATCCTTCGAACAGCATGTTCATTGCCCTCAGGTGCAAGGCGGTCGGATTGTTGATATAGGCTTCCGCCGCCTGGGCGAAACTGGCAGCGATCTGCTGCTCCGATTCACCCAGGATCACACGTGCCTGGCGCTCGCGCTCGGCTTGTGCCTGGCGTGACATGGCATCTTCCAAGACGGGCGGGATGACCACGTCGCGGATCTCCACGGACTGAACGGTAATACCCCATGGTGTGGTGCGCTCATCGATGATCTTCTGCAAGTCGGCATCCATCTTTGCCCGCCCCACCAGGATGTCTGCCAGGGTCATTTGGCCAATAATCTCGCGCAGTGCGGTCTGTGCTGCCCAAGAGATCGCCACGGTGTAGTCAGCCACTTCCAGGGCTGCCTTCTGGGCATCCCACACCAGCCAAAACAACACCGCATCCACATCCACAGGGACGGTATCCTTGGTCAAGGTTTTTTCGGCTGAGAATGGGGTTACACTCACCCTATGATCGATCCAATTGACCACGTTGTCAACGATCGGGATGATCCAGAACATCCCCGGACCCCTCAGGTTGTGGAATTTCCCATAGCGCAGCACGACGGCTTTCTCCCATTGGGAAGCAATCTTCACTGCCATGAGGATGTATGTGCCAAACAAGATCATAACCACCAGGTAAGGAACCGCAATGTTTTGGGACACTCCGTTCTCGTTCATGATTATGGTCCCACCAATTCCTAATACGAGAATGACCATGAACAGGAACCAGCCTACCCCGCTGATGTGAAGATTTGATTTCGGTTTCGGGCTCGATCCGTCTGGTACGGTGAGTTGTTTTTTCATTTGTGCCTCGCTTTCATGATAGTAACCTATGATCTGCCGCTCCCCTTCTTGATTTGGCTTATGAATACTTTGCCTACTTCTTCGTGGGTATAGCCCAGGCGATCGGTTTCACGGAACAATGCCGTGAGCAAATTGGTTAATTTTTCCTGCCGTATGATCCGCATATCATCTTCGCCGGGTGTGCTGGCAACGAAAGTGCCTTTGCCGCGTTCTGTAATGATCACCCCTTCATTGGCCAGGTCGCGGTATGCCAGGGCGACGGTATTGAAGTTCACCGACAGCTCCACCGATAGCTCACGGATGGTAGGCAGCTGGTCGCCAGTCTTGACCTGACCGGCATGGATCAGACCCTTGATCTGTTCTTTGATCTGGTCGTAAATGGGGACACGACTGTTTTTATCAATGCTGATGTCCATGGTTGGAAATGCCATACCTAAGTCAGATATATTGTACTATAACAATAGTACAATAGTATTATAGCATAACTTACACGAATGTCAAGAAGCAAGGGATGGTTGTGATGGACTCAAATACTCACAACCGAAAGTGTATGGGATTGGTTATCGAGCCCCCGGCATACAAGAATTCGCAACCTTTTGAGTGAGTAAGAGCATTCCCACCTGCAGCTGGAATAGAACTACGCGGTAGAACGCACAGCAAGGTATTATGAGGGATAACGGTTATCGAGCTATAACCGGTCGGAGCTGTGCGCCAAAACAGTTAAAAATGCAGCCTTTCAAGGACGGTTATTACGATAATTTATAACCGATCATCCTGAGGAAGCCCTTTCGCCAGGCGATGTCTTCATCCGTCTCAAACCCCACGGGCGAAGAGCCATCCACAACGCCCAGGATTCCCCGTCCTTGATCGGTTTCGGCGACCAAAACATCCACCGGGTTGGCTGTCGCACAAAAGATACCGCATACTTCAGGAACTGATTTTATTGAATTCAACACATTTACCGGGTAAAAACCTTCTCCCAGGAAGATAATAAAGCTGTGCCCGGCGCCGATTGCCCGCGCATTCTTGCGCGCCAGGTCAATCATCGCTTCGTCCGTGCCGCTCCAGCGGATCAGGCATTTTCCGGAGGCTTCACAAAAAGCGATTCCGAACTTGATCCCGGGCACGGCATTAACCAGGGCTTCGTGTACATCCTCCACGGTCTTAATAAAATGAGATTGGCCGAGGATCATATTAATTGGCTCGGGCTTTTCGATTTTCACGCTGATCAGGTTCATAGAATCCTCTCTTTATATGCTGGACATCGCTTAACTGTAACAAAATATTCACTTAGATTCAAGAGCAGGTGCGATCGGTGTAAACTCTCGACAGATTGTCACGCCTGTTGGGGCGTGGTAGAATGCGGTAAGAATAACAGGTTTACATATATTTATGGCGAGACTGGCGTTGCTGGTGGAGCACGGGAGTCTGTTATTTATTTCAGGAGGTTGATAATGGAAGGACAAGCGAATACTTTTACCGTGAAAAAAGGTTTAGCCCAGATGCTCAAAGGGGGCGTGATCATGGATGTGGTGACTGCAGAGCATGCGAAAATTGCTGAGGATGCCGGGGCTGTAGCAGTAATGGCGCTGGAACGAGTCCCTGCCGATATCCGCGCCCAGGGTGGCGTGGCACGTATGAGCGATCCTGAGCTGATCCTTCAAATCATGGATGCTGTATCCATTCCGGTGATGGCAAAATGCCGTATCGGTCATTTCGCCGAAGCTCAAATACTGGAAGCCATCGGAGTAGACTACATTGACGAATCGGAGGTGCTTACCCCGGCTGATGAAGAGCACCATATTTACAAGCACGATTTCAAAGTGCCGTTTGTGTGTGGATGCCGAAACCTTGGTGAAGCCTTGCGCCGCATTGGAGAGGGAGCCGCGATGATCCGGACGAAGGGTGAAGCTGGCACGGGTGATGTAGTCGAAGCAGTCAGGCACGCGCGCACGGTCATGGGAGAGATCCGCCGCCTGCAAAACCTGCCTGACGAGGAGCTAATGGCTTTTTCGAAGGAAATCGGAGCGCCCTACGAGCTGGTGGTGCAGACGCGCCTGGAAGGCAGGCTGCCGGTAGTTAATTTTGCCGCCGGTGGTATTGCCACCCCTGCCGATGCTTCCCTGATGATGCAGCTGGGTGTGGATGGCGTATTCGTTGGGTCGGGTATCTTCAAGTCTGGTGAACCTGCCAGGCGTGCCAATGCGATTGTCAAAGCAGTGACGCATTACAATGACCCTTATATCCTGGCGGAGGTGAGTCGAAATCTTGGCGAGCCCATGGTAGGGCGCAATGTGTCCGCGATTCCCGAGGTGGAGCGGCTGGCCGGGCGTGGTTGGTAAATGCGTATTGGTATCTTAGCCTTACAGGGCGATTTTGCTGAACATAGCGTGATGCTCAAGCGTCTAGGCGTCACCGTGGTTGAAGTACGCCTGCCGGAGCAGCTGAAAGGCTTGAGTGGCCTGATCATCCCAGGCGGGGAATCGACCACGATCGCCAAGCTTGCGGTTAGTTACGGGTTAATGGAACCCCTGTGCAAGTTTGGTCAAAGCAACCCAATCTGGGGCACCTGCGCCGGTGCGATTTTCATGTCAAAAGATGCCCATCGCGATCAGCCCCTGCTCCAATTGATGGATATCACCGTGGAGCGCAACGCATTCGGCAGGCAAGTGGACAGCTTTGAGGTAGATTTGGATATACCTACCCTGCTGGAAGTTGATCCCGAGCAGAAACCTTTCCATGCAGTTTTCATACGTGCCCCATTAATCGAATCCGTCCAAGAAGATGCCTGCATATTGGCAAAACTTTCAGATGGACGGATTGTAGCCGCCCAGCAGGGACATTTATTGGCGACAGCATTTCACCCCGAGCTGACCCGTGATGACCGGTTCCACCGCTATTTCCTGCAGTTGGCAGCATGAACATCCGTTCATTTGATTGGCGCGATCTATCGCTCCTGCGTAGCTATATCAATCGCGGATTATTCCTGGACAGCACACGAGTGTTGATCCATGGAAGATCGGTCATACCCATGGGAGCGTTTTTATCCTTCCTTGGTCCATCGCTGCGCATGTATACCTATCGTTGCAATCAAGACCCGCCGTCGGGAATACCGCTTATTGGGCAGGTGACCTTCTCAGCGGGAGCTTCGTATGCACGCCTTTCCTTCCTGGCGCCAGAAGATGCAATTGAACAGCCTCAATTATCTGCTCTATCAGATTTCATGGCTCTGCAGATGGGAAAGAATGGCGCCTTCCATATCCTGGCTGATGTGGACGAATGCAGCCAGGTATTTGAACAATTACACCGGGCCGGGTTCGCCATCTATGCCCGCCAGCGTATCTGGCGCCTGGATAATCAGCCGCTCGGTGAGCAGGACACGGCTTCATGGAGCTCAATCAGGTCGACAGACTCGATCGGGGTACGTTCATTGTACTGTAACGTGGTTCCCGGGTTAGTCCAGCAGGTTGAACCAATGTCCAAAAAGAATTTAAAGGGGGTAGTTTACTATAAGGGTGGTGATCTACTTGCCTTTGTCGAGCTGAAATACGGGCGTAGTGGAATATGGGTGCAACCTTTTATCCATCCGGATGCGGGGGATTTTGACCGGTCCCTGGTGCATTTACTGCATGATTTGCCCGGCAGGGCTAATCGCCCACTGTACATTTGCGTGCGTTCCTATCAATCCTGGTTGGAGTCAGCCATTGAAGCGATGGGTGCTCAACCGGGTCCGGCTCAGGCGGTGATGGTTCGCCACCTTACAGCTGCTCAACGGGTAGGTCAGGCTTACAAGGTGCCCGCCATGAACGGCACGCGTGCCGAATCTACTGCACCAGTAGCACAGATCAATGAAACCCGCTTTCAAGAACCTACTGACGTAGAAAGACAGTCAGGGACAAATTCCATATCTTAGGCATAAAAGGGATCCGATATCCGGGATTCCTTTAGGAAAAATATGACCAGAAAACGAATTACTGATAATTTGGATGTGTTGTTGAACGTGCTGCCGCCCAAGGTGGCAAGCCAATTAACGATAATCAACCGCTCTGACGACCTGTCGGAAGTGATCCTCGACCTCGGACGGATGCCAACGGCGCGCTATATCGACCGTGAGGAAACACTGAGCCAGGTTGAGGTGACCCATACGGACATTGGGTATGTGGTTGAGCGCATCAGCGCTTTTGATACCGATAATCGGGCTGGTATGGAGCGGACGCTGCACCGCATTGCTGCCATCCGAAACCGCCGGGGTGATATCGTTGGTTTAACTTGCCGGGTTGGGCGCGCGGTATATGGGACGACGGATATCATTCAGGATTTGATCGAAAGCGGAAAGAGCTTATTGCTCCTGGGTCGCCCGGGGATCGGTAAGACCACTATGCTGCGTGAGGCTGCCCGCCTGCTGGCAGAGAAAAAACGCGTGGTGATCGTTGACACATCAAATGAAATAGGCGGTGATGGTGACGTCCCCCACCCGGCCGTTGGACGCGCCCGACGCATGCAAGTATCGACGCCGGCGCTGCAGCATGAAGTGATGATCGAGGCGGTGGAAAACCATAATCCAGAGGTGATCGTGATTGATGAGATCGGTCGCGAGCTGGAAGCTGCGGCTGCTCGCACCATTGCAGAACGCGGTGTGCAGCTGATCGGCACGGCACATGGGAATACCCTGGAAAACTTGCTGCTCAACCCCACCCTGTCAGACCTGGTGGGAGGCATTGAATCAGTCACACTATCTGACGAGGAGGCCCGCCGGCGCGGCACCCAAAAGACCGTGCTTGAGCGGCGCTCTCCACCCACATTCGATATGCTCATCGAGATCCAAACCCGCGACCGCCTGGCGGTCCACCAGGATGTTGGCGATTCAGTCGACGCGCTCCTGCGTGGATATCCAATCCCACCCGAGCTGCGCTACCGTGATGAAAGTGGGGAAATCCATATCGAGCGTTCAACGCCACCCGCTAAAAAGGGGATAGGCGCGCAGGGATTCTCCCGCCAACCCATG
This sequence comes from uncultured Chloroflexia bacterium, assembly GCA_963809615.1. Classification (GTDB taxonomy): domain Bacteria; phylum Chloroflexota; class Anaerolineae; order Anaerolineales; family UBA4823; genus FEB-25. Next base: position 150,963 of record CAWEKR010000005.1, on the reverse strand, counting down.
GAGTTTGGAAAAGACCGGGGCGTGCCGGTGGTGGAAGCCCGCACACGGAAAGAAGCCTTACCCGAAAACCATGGTGAGGCGGTGACCAGCCAGGAACTTTCCACCCTGCAGCCGATTAAAATCTATCCCTATGGGGTGGCTCGCAACCGCCTGATCCAAGCCGCCAAGTATCTGGGGGTGCCAGCAGTTGTAGTGAATGGACAGGACGAGGCGAATGTACTTGTCACTCTGCGTTCTTATTATCGCAACCGCCAGCACCCGGTAATTGATGCTGAGAACCGGGGAATGCCGATCTATGTTTTACGTGCTAATACTGTCAACCAGATGCAGCACTTCTTGAGCGATTTGTACAACCTATCCACTACTGTCGCGGAAGAACGTGGTATGGACCCGGCTATGCAAAATACCCAGGCAGCCATCGATGCTGTGCTGAATGGGGAGCGTTTCGTTGAGCTGCCCCCGGCGACCGCTTACATCCGGCGACTCCAACACCAGATGGCACGCCAGGCTAACCTGACCTCCCACTCTTATGGGAAAGAACCATACCGGCGGGTCAGGATTTTCAGAGATTAACCGCCATGTTTATCACCCTCGAAGGTCCTGAAGGCAGCGGAAAGACCACCCAGTTACCCAACCTGGCGGAGTATTTGCGCCAGCACGGGTTTAATGTGCTTACCACCCGTGAGCCTGGCGGTACATCAATCAGTGAGCAAATCCGCACGATTTTGCACAACCTTGAGAACAAGGAAATGAACCCGCGCACAGAAATCTTGCTTTACCAGGCCTCGCGGGCCCAGCTCGTGGAGCAAGTTATCAGGCCGCAACTGAAGAAAGGCGGCGTGGTGCTCAGTGACCGGTATGCCGATTCGACATTAGCCTACCAAGGTTTTGGGCATCAAATTGATATCGAATCACTAAGAATACTGGTGACTTTCGCCACCGGTGGATTAAAACCCGATCTGACTATTTTATTGAACCTTGATGTTGAAACCGGCTTACGGCGCAAGGAACTGAAGGGTGAATGGAACCGCCTGGATGCTTATGACCTGGATTTTCATCAGCGAGTACACCAGGGATATCTTCAGCTCGTAAAGGCAGAGCCGGAGCGGTGGGTAGTGGTTGATGCTTCCCTGCCGCCCAGAAAGGTCCAGGATGAGTTGCGGCGTTTGGTGGCTGAAAGGCTAAAAATTCGCTCTTGAGCTAGCTGGAAGATTAGAAATCCACATCATCACCCATCCCGCCGGCTCCACCTTCCAGGTCAGGGATTGCTTTTTCGATATCTTCCGGGCTTTGTCCCGCCTCCAACCGGTCGACTACTTCATCGAACTCCGGGCCAACTTCTTCCCCCATTTCATTACCCATCTTGCGCATCATTTTCCCGAGGGCGCGCGGGTCATCCTCGAGCCCTTCCAGACCGGAAGGATCGGTAAGGGTGTCCAGACGGCTTTCTTCCGACTTGGCAATACGGATGCGCCCAATCCGTCTTTGGACCTGCTCGCTGGAGCAGTGCGGGCAGTGCACGCTTTTTTCGCCATATTCCTGGTAAGATAAAAACAATTCAAAGCGTTTTTTACAGCTCAGACATCGATATTGATAAATAGGCATGTTTCGACTCCATCAACCAAAATGTCGGTTGGTTTATGCTCGTAAGCGAGGCAAGGCTGAATTATAATGCTTGTTTGCGGAGAATTCTATGACTGAATTTGGATCAGTAATACGTCCTATCGAGCCGCTGCTGATTGTGATTTCGGGTCCATCAGGAGTGGGGAAAGATACCATCATCCAGAGGATGAAAGAAAGGAATTTACATTTTCAATTTGTGATCACTGCCACCACACGCCCGCCGCGACCCAACGAAGTCCACGGCAGGGATTATTTTTTCTATTCGCAGGCTGAGTTTACGCAGATGATCGATCGAGGTGAGCTGTTGGAGCATGCTTTAGTCTATGATGATTATAAGGGTATCCCCAAGGCGCAGGTGAGGGACGCCCTGACCAGCGGGAAGGATGTGGTTATGCGCCTCGACGTCCAGGGCGCCGATACCATCCGCAAGCTGTGCCCGGATGCGCTGTTGATATTCCTTTCTCCTCAGGATGAAGCGGAAATGATCAATCGCCTACAGGTACGTAAAACCGAGACCCCTGAGGAATTAAAGCTGCGCATTACCACCGCACAGGAGGAGATGACTCGGATTAATTCATTTGACTATGTGGTCATCAACCGTGAGCTCCACCTCGATGAGACGGTGGATACGATCATTTCGATTATTGTCGCTGAGCATCACCGCGTAAAACAACGCGTCGTCACCTTATGAACCAGGACCAGCCTACTCCTCAGCCCACCTATTACCCGCCCGCAGGGCAAGTCGGGCAAATGGCAATGCGGCCTGTGTTCCGCCCGTATGTGACCTATGTTTTGATCGGTATTTGCGTGGCGGTTTACCTTTTACAAACTGCCATTAGTTATCTATTTAACATCGACATCACGCAAGCATTGGTCAAGGATAATACTTTAATCATGCAAGGTCAGATCTGGCGGTTGATCACCCCCATTTTCTTGCATGGTTCAATCTTCCATATTGGTTTTAATATGTACGCGCTCTTCGCGCTTGGCCCGACACTGGAGAGGTTTTATGGTCGAGGGCGTTACCTGGCGCTATTCATGTTAAGTGGTTTTGCAGGGAATGTAATGTCATTTATATTTACCGCCAACCCTTCGCTAGGATCCTCAACGGCCATATTTGGTTTGCTTGGTGCAGAAGGTGTGCTCATCTATCAAAACCGTGAAATATTTGGGAACATCGTATCACGGGCATTATCACAGGTGGTGATCATTGCCGTTATAAACCTGGTCATTGGCCTCACCCCTAACTCAGGCATCGATAACTGGGGCCATATTGGTGGTCTGCTTGGTGGGACATTATTTGCCTGGTTTGGAGGGCCACTACTCCGCAGGCAGGGGCAGGTCCCACCCTATAGCGTGGTAAATGTACGCACCAGCCGGGAAGTCATTATCGCCGGCACGGCGGTATTCGGCTTATTTTTCTTCCTCACTGTTATGGTAATGTTCATGCGTCGGGCTTAGCAGTTTTCCCAATCGGGTAGCCTTTTCTCCACGAAAGCTCTGACGCCCTCCTTGTGCTCGTTCCCCAAGCGGGCAACTTCCTGTATATGGGCTTCGAAATCCAAGACCTGCTCTAGCTGTGGGTAAACAGCCAGGTTGAAGTCGCGCTTGGCTAACGCCATGCTGTGGACCGGTCCTTTGGCAAGAGCCATAGCCAGTTGTAGTGCACTCGCATGCAGTGTTTCCGCTGGTGCCAGGCGGTTGACCAAACCCCAGGACACAGCTTGCTGAGCGGTGATGGGCTCATTGGTGAATACAGCTTCGGTCGCCCGTCCCAGACCAATCATTGCAGGCAGGAACAAGGAGATGGCTGAATCGAGCGCCAGTCCAATACCAAGAAACCCCACCACGAAACGGGCCTCTTCGCTGGCAATCCGCAGGTCGCACGCCAGTGCCAGTCCCAAAGCTGCTCCAGCTACCGTCCCCTGGATTTCTGCCAGGACGGGTAATTCCAACCGCCTGATCTGCAGCACGAGTGGGTTATAGGTTTCCAGCAGGTGCTGGCGATACGACTCCGACCCAGCTTTTAAGATTTCAAAAATATCCTGCCCGGCGCTGAAGTTATCGCCTGCTCCCCTCAGCAACACAACCCGCGCCAGTTTCTGCCGGGCAGCCTCCTTGAAGGCTCCTTGGAGCAGCCCGACCATCTCGAGGGTGAGTGCATTCGCCTTGGGATGGTCCATCGTGATCACAAAAACTCCATCTTTGAATTTGGTAGATACAAGATCTGACATTGGATTTCCTCCCATGACTATTTTAATACCTAATTTACGGCTTAAAACAAAGAACAGGCAGGTTGGTGCACCCGCCTGTTCCAATGGATTAAGAAAAACGGCTATTCCGGCGGTTCCGAGTCATCGTCCTCGAGGTCAAATTGATCGTCGTCCGCGCCCAGCTCAATTAAGGCTTCTTGCTCAGTAAACCGCACCCATAAAAAGATGAGCTGCCCATCATCAGCGTCCAGCGAACGCGATGCCACGATGGGTGTTTTGTGGATCAAACCATCGGCGGCGCGGAATTCGAGCTGGATGGCTTGTTGTTTTCGCCAGGCACGGTAGCACCGCTCGACCAATGCCGGTCCATTAAACGTGCGCAAACGTGTCAGCGCCAGTTTATGCAGGGACGGGCTTTCATTCAAACCCAATGGCCACCCCTCATGTACATCTTCAAAGTTTGGGGGCGGGCCTTCAATGATTGTTATTTTGTCTTCCATTATAGGTTCCATGGTTTTGGAATCATACCACGAAAGATGGGCGATGTTATTTCTAATATTTATTCATCCAAGTCGTCAAGTGTATAATGGAAGCATGTATAAATTGATCATTTTGGTCGAATCAACCACCACACCAGATTTCCATGTATACTGGCCGCGCTTTCTCCACGCGGCGGAAGATATCCCAGGTTTGCGCAGGGAGGCAACCAGCCGGGTGAGCCAGACATTGTATGGCGAAATGCAGTGTGCCCTGATCCATGAACTATATTTCGATACATACGCGGCGCTTAATTTAGGGCTCACTTCTGGTCCAGGCAAAGAAGCCGGCAAACTCCTGCAGGAAATGACCGCAGGCAGGCTGAGGTTGCTCATCGCGGACCACAGTGAAGACGACCTGGAAAATATCCGCCGGTATAAGACGATGGCGCAAAATGGAACCGGCTAGGCTGGGCGTGGACGAGCTGCGGGCTTACCTGCAAGTCCGGAACATCCCGGCTGAAATTGTTCGGCTGGAGGTTCCCACCCCCACGGTCGAGTCAGCCGCCCTGGCAGTAGGTACCGAGGTAGACAAAATTATTAAATCGATCCTGTTTATCGCCGGAGAGCGCCCCGTACTGGCGATTGCCTGTGGGCTGTCCAACATCCAGCGTCGAGCCATTGCAGATTTACTTGGAATAAGCAAGAAAAGGGTTAAACTTGCCACTGCGGAGAAGGTGCTGGAGATCAGCGGCTATGAAGTTGGAGCCATGCCTCCTTTTGGGCACCGCCAGCCGCTGGATACACTGGTTGACAGGCGGGTGCTCAACTTTAACGATGCTTATGCCGGTGGCGGAGCTGAAAATGCGCTGCTGCACCTCAACCCACAAGACATCCTTCGTGTGACCGGGGCGCAAGTATTGGACTTAATTAGTTAGCGATGGGGATAAAACGTCGTAAAACCACCACCAGTAAATTTGGGTCACCCGGACGTGAGAGCCACGACGCTGCGCCTTTTTATAACAGCCGGTTGTACCAGGACCAGCCCCAACATCAGGAGTACTGACTACGTTGAAAATTCAATCCCAGTGGAGCAATCTGGACCGTATTTTTCAACATTCAGCCGAAAACATGGCAGAGCTGCCTGATAACAGCGTCCATTTGATGGTTACTTCACCCACCCTACAATGTGGGAAAGGATTATGATCAGGACTTGACCCTACCCGAGTATCTGTCATTCCTGGAAAGAGTATGGGTAGAAGTATTCAGGGTGCTGGTGCCTGGAGGCAGGGCATGTGTCAACATCGCCAACTTGGGGAGACGACCCTATCTCCCTCTGCACGCCTGGATTACGGAGAGCATGCTTCGTCTGGGATTTTTAATGCGCGGTGAAGTGATCTGGAATAAAGCCGCCAGTGCCAGTCCCTCCACCGCCTGGGGCAGCTGGAAATCTGCTTCCAATCCAACCTTACGAGATGTCCATGAATATATCCTTATTTTTTCCAAAAGTGCGTTCAAACGGCAGAACTTGCTGCAAAGAAAGAGCACGATCTCCAGAGATGAATTCCTCGAATTCACTAAAAGCGTGTGGAGCTTTCCGGCCGAGTCGGCTTCAAAAGTGGGTCACCCGGCTCCCTTCCCGCAAGCGCTGCCTTATCGCCTCGCCCAGTTATATTCCTTCGCTGATGAGCTGGTCCTTGATCCATTTATGGGCAGTGGGCAGACTGCGCTTGCCGCTCTCAAAGCCGGCAGGCATTTTATTGGCTATGAAATTAGCCCGGAATATGTCAACCTGGCAGGTAGCCGCATCCTGCAAGCCTCACAATTAAAATTCTACTAAACCAAGGTGCTTTGGGTGACCAGAATGAAGAGGGATAATTTAAAAATACGACGTTGGATTTTCGCCCTGGTCTTGGTGATGATCCTGGTGGGGTCGTATTTCGTTTATCCGTGGCTGCGCACAAGGGTTGGACGGGTGAGACGGTTGGGCGAGTGGCTGAATAACCCCTCCGCCCACTCAGATTGGTCGCTGCAGCCAGGTAAAAACTGCGGGAGTGCACCTTTCGCCATGCCTACCAGCGGTTATGTGGGCTTCATCTGGGGTGATTCATTCCGACCGGGGAACCAGCACCAGGGAATCGATATCTTTGGTGGGGATGTGGCGGGTAAAACCCCAGTGCTGGCGGCTTATGGCGGCTATCTTACTCGCTTGCCCGAATGGAAATCGACGGTCATCATCCGCATTCCCGCCGATCCGCTTAACCCCACTCGCCAGATATGGACCTATTACACTCACATGGCCGATCAAAACGGCACTTCTTATATCTCACCGCAATTCCCACCGGGGACGGGCGAAGTGCGCGTGGAGGCAGGCACCTTCCTGGGGTACCAGGGGGATTTTTCTGGTGACCCCAATAACCCCGTGGGAGTCCACTTACACTTTTCCATCGTAATGGATGATGGTCAGGGTAGTTTCCGCAATGAGCTGAAGATCGAGAACACGCTCGACCCTAGCCCCTACCTGGGCCTCTCGCTCAATGCCAGGCAAAACCCGAACGGGAATTGTGGTCTGTGAGCACCAAAATAATGACTGATATTCGACAAAATTCCATAAAGGGATTATCGATGGCCTATGGATGAATTTTTTGGTAAAGTGGTCTTGATCACCGGGGCAGGCCGCGGCTTGGGTCAGGAAAGTGCCCTGGCATTTGCTTCCCTGGGTGCAGCCGTAGCAGCTAACGATATCAACCCCCTCGGTTTGGATGAGACGGTCGAGCGCATCCTTCAATCTGGGGGGAAAGCCAGGTCATACGTGTTTGATGTAGCCAAGCGCATGCCGATTGAAGCCATGGTAGCCCAAGTGCTCGATGATTACGGGCGGATCGACATTCTGGTTAATCATGCCGGTGTTAAACCCGATGCATCTCTGCTGGAAATGGATGAGTGGGATTTCCACCGCACCCTGGATGTGAACCTGGGTGGACCATTCTTCATGATGCAGCAGGTGGGGCGGGTGATGCGCCAGCAAGGTGACGGTACGATCGTGAATCTGGTCTCTAATACTGAGCGGGTAGATTTTATCAAAGGTCATACCGCTCTTATCGCCAGCCAGGCGGGTCTGATCGGCTTGACGCAGGCGGCTGCACGTGAGTTATCAGTATACAATATCAAGGTTAATGGGCTATGGGATAGACCGGTGGATACTGGTCCCGTCCCCTCACCGGCTTGGGATTCAACAATTTTCCATCGCTGGATGCTTGCCCATCCCGAGGTGAATCAGAGAGAGAGGTGGCGCGGTCAGCCTGGTGCTGTTCCTGTGCTCGCAGGCTGCTTCATCGCTCAACGGGCAGATATTATCTCCTTGTGCTGGAATATAAGCACATCTCCGGGGTCAGGAATTTTATGGAAGAATTATTCGCTTACCGTCAAGAATTATTATCTGCTCTGGAGCAAGACATTACTTTACTCGCCAGGTTGGAAGCCGGTATTCCATCCGAGGATTGGCACCGCAGTATAAGTGGTGATCAACCCACGGCTCATTACAGCCTGGCCCGTTTATGGGCCGAGGAATCGCAGGATTATTCACTCAACATCCGCAGAATTTTGGATGAAAATCTACCGATGCTGGCAGCCTTTGATGCTGAAGTGTGGATGGCAGCCGATTACAATCCAGATGTCCCGGCGCATCTGATCATTGAAGATTTCGCTGCTTCGCGCCAGTGGGAGCTTGGCATGTTGTGCGGACTAGCTCCCCTTAGCTGGAGTCGTATTGCCAGGCACCCGCGCTGGGGGGTGCATACCCTGCAGTGGTGGGTGGAGCTGCAAAGGGACAATTCCCATCAGTATTTAAGCCGTTTATTCCCCTTACTTGAACTGTGACTTACAGGTTTGACGTATAATTTTAGTATCCAAATACACTCGTTATGATCAGCTTGTTTATCCGGAACTGGGAGGGATTATGCCTGCACCATACGAAACCATTCTGACCGAAATCCGTGGGCAAGTCGGCCTTGTGCGCATCAACCGCCCCAAGGCGCGCAACGCCCTTAATAGCACCGTGCTGCATGAGCTGGTGGAAGTGTTGGAAGGCTTTGATAATGAGCCTGGGGTGGGAGCGATAGTCATCACCGGTGATGACCAGGCTTTTGCTGCTGGGGCGGACATTAAGGAAATGGCAGATGCAACTGTGATGTATATGCTAACCCGCAGTCATATTCCCCAGTTCGATCGGATGAGGTCGATCCATAAGCCGGTCATCGCGGCAGTGTCTGGATGGTGCCTGGGCGGCGGTAACGAGCTGGCTATGGCATGTGACATGATCATCGCCTCTGAATCTGCGCGCTTCGGTCAACCTGAGATCAATCTGGGTGTGATCCCCGGTGCCGGCGGAACCCAGCGCCTGACCCGGGCGGTTGGTAAAGCCCTGGCGATGGAAATGGTGCTCAATAACCGCCATCTGACGGCTGAAGAGGCGAAGAATTACGGTCTGGTGAACCGGGTGGTGCCGGTAGAGCGCTACCTGGAAGAAGCCTTGCAGCTGGCGGCGGAGATTGCCGCCCGTGCGCCATTGGCGGTGCGGCTGGGAAAAGAAACCGTCAACCATACCTTTGAATCATTTTTGAGCGATGGGCTGGCTGATGAGCGTAGAGCGTTCTATATGCTGTTTGCCTCACAGGACCAAAAGGAAGGTATGCAGGCGTTTATCGAAAAGCGTAAAGCCTCCTGGAAGGGAGAATGAGCAAGTGCTGACCTTTCGGGATTTCATTACCGGGTTCCGCAAGCTGGAAATCGACCATACCCTACCTGTGATCGTACATAGCTCCCTATCTGCCTTCGGGGAAGTTCACGGCGGATCCGAGACTGTGCTGGGGGCGCTATGCTCCTCCTTTGACACGTTTCTCATGCCAACCTTCACGTATAAGACCATGATTACGCCCGAGGTGGGACCTCCCAGCAACGCGATTAAATATGGCAGTGGGAAAGATACCAACCGGATGGCGGAAATCTACAACCCGGATATGCCAGCCGATACCTTGATGGGTGTGGTGTCTGAGGCACTGCGCACACACCCCAAGGCGCACCGCACGACACACCCGATCCTTTCCTTTGCAGGCATTAATGCTCAAAAGGTGCTGCAGATGCAATCGATCAAAGAACCCCTCCTCCCCATTCAAGCGCTTAAAGATGGTGCTGGATGGGTGCTGCTGATGGGTACGGATCACACCGTCAACACCAGCATCCATTATGGCGAGCAGCTTGCCGGGCGAAAACAGTTCATCCGCTGGGCGTTGACCCCCAAGGGCATCATTCCCTGCCAGAGGTTCCCAGGCTGCTCGGAGGGCTTCGGTGCGATTGCCTCCCAGCTGGAGGAAGTGGTACGTAAAGTTGAGCTAGGAGCGGCGATCATTCAAGCCGTCCCACTGGTCAGCCTGGTGGATTTGGTTAGCGAGAGGTTGAAGGAAGACCCGTTAGCGCTATTGTGCAGCCGGGAGGATTGCGAGCGCTGCAATGCGGTGCGCGAGATCAGTAGCTCTGAGCTAGCTATCCATTTCGCTTCTGCACAGGTGTTAAATGATAGCTCCGTTGAGTACTCATTCATAACCCCCTACAGCTATAAAAGTGTTTTCCATTCAAACGTAGAAGTAGACGAGCTGCAGTTGTCGTCTCTTGACAAAATCCAAGAGCTGTTGTACAGTATATCTGTACAGATCGGAGGGCTGAGTGACTATTCAAACTACATATACCCAGGCTCGCGATGGGTTGGCAAAATTATTGGATCAGGTCACACATGACCGCGAGATCGTAATTATCCAACGTCGGGGTGAAGAAGAGGTCGCGATGATTGCTGCTGCGGAATTGGCGAGTCTAACCGAAACAGCTTACCTGCTACGCTCTCCCGTCAATGCTCAGCGCTTAATATCGGCGTTGGGGCGTTCACTGAAAAATGAGGGGGAACCGCTCAGCTTGGATGATTTACGCAAATTAGTGAAGCTTGAGCCCTAAAAAACGAATTGCAGTATTTCAACCCGAATTCATCGAAGATTTGGAATACTGGGTAGAAACGGACCGTAAAATGGCATTGAGGGCTTTCAAGCTCATCGAAGCCATCCTGCGCGATCCGTTTACTGGTGCTGGTAAACCAGAGCCTTTAAAATACCTGGTTCCAGGTGCCTGGTCAAGAAGACTGTCTCAAGAGCACCGCATCGTATATCTTGTACGTGACGATCGCGTCGATTTTTTACAAGCCAGGTATCACTATTGATTCTATTTGAGAAGCTGATGAATCCCAGGATTTCAATATATCCCGTGTAACGTTTCCTTTTAAAAAAGAATTATTTGTATCTATACCTTCCCACCAATACCGAGTTATACGCTTTAAACTTACCGCGGCGATCTCCCAAAAGGCATAAAAGGCAGCGTACGGGCACAAGTGTGTGTAGTATGGAACCAGGATTCCATTGATGGATTCCCTTGATTGACTACCGCGGGTTACCTTGTTATACTGCTTATATGAGGGTAATTTATTAAGCATGCAATAAGGTATCGATTTTTTACTGGTTAATTGGGCATCGATATGAATAAAAAATTGGCATTTGTTCTCAGTGGAGGCGGCTCGCGTGGGGCCCTGCAGGTGGGAGCCCTATACGCTTTGCTGGAATTTGGTCTGCAGCCCGATTTGATCATTGGCGTCTCGATCGGAGCAGCCAATGCTGCCTTTGTTGCCCTAAATGGTTTCTCCAGGGACAGTCTGGACCAGCTTACCACCGCCTGGCACTCTGCGGGAGCATCCGAGTTAATGCCTGCCAATTATGTTTGGCTCACGGTGCGCGCAATGATCAATCGCTCTTCGATGGATCCATCGCATCGCGTGAGAGAGTTCTTTATCCACCAGGGATTGACCCCCGACATGGCATTTACCGATATCACCCATCCCAGCCTTGTAATCGTTTCCGCCGATCTGAATACAGGGCAACCGATCCTGCATGGGACGATGCCTGACGACAAAATCCTGGATGCGGTCCTGCTATCGTCTGCGCTGCCACCCTGGTTTATGCCGGTGAGAAAACAGGACCGCTATTTGGTAGATGGGGCAGTGGTGAGCAACCTGCCGGTTGAGCCGGCGATGCGTCTGGGCGCAACTGAAATTGTTGCGCTGGACTTGATTGATGTGCGCGAAATGGTAGCAGCCGGTGATGGCGTTCGAGGATTTTTCAGCCGCCTGATCTATTCAGTGGGCAGGCGACAGTCGGACCTTGAGCTGCAGCTGGCACAGGCGCGTGGCATACCCCTGCTGTATCTCTGTCTTATGGGGGAAACCCCGGTTCAAATCTGGGATTTTACTCACACCGATGCATTAATTGCCCAGGGATATGATGTTGCCAGGCAGGCTATCCAGGCAGAGCGTCTCACCAATCCAATCCTGGCTTCTAAGGGTGAATGACTTATATGACTCTCAACCAGCTGAGTAGACAAAAAACTAGATATTAGCGAACCAAACACGACAATGAGGGGTGGGTTCTACATTCTAATATCAGACCTGACAGGTTCTCCAAGACCTGTCAGGTCTGATATTAAATTAGCTTCCGCTCTATGGGTGGTCAGTCTCTGGAATAAATGCGGAGATCAAAAATCCCTGTCCTTTAGCTGGCGTCAAACTACCAGCCATCCCGCCAGCAAGTCTGTTAACCTCAAAGTTATCGAAGCGGGCGGTAGCTGGGACTCCATCATGTGACCAGATTGATAAAGATAGGCTGCCTTACCGGATTTATATCTAATTTTATTAAAAAACCACTTGGCCGTGCTGCCCGCTTCTACTGGTCAGGCTGGTCTTGCGTGGTGCGGCTGGTAAACCCCAAGCTTTCCTCCGCCGGGCAGGGAGATATTGGTCAGTAAACCCCACTCCGCCTCCACCATCTCGTCACAAGCAATGTTTAGCAATTTCATCTCCGCCATGAACGCCTGGACGTCGTCGCACATCAAGTATAACGTGTGCACGTTATTGCGTTTGTAGGGATGGACCGCTATTTCAGCGGGTGGAGATTTGAAAATCAGCCATCCGTCTCCCGAATCTACGTAGGCTAGGTGAAGCACATCCCTCAGGAAAGCTCGATCGGCCTCCGGATTTGTGCTGAAGATAATCGTATGTGCGCCAATGATCATAGCAAGTCATACACCTCGTTTGGGATTGCCTGGGAAGACACCACCCAACCCTGCTGCAGCCCAGACTTTGCTCAATTCTATCGTTTTACGCGACCCATCACGACGCATGATCGGACCGCTTAACCGTATGGGCTATCCGTAGTTTTATCATAGAATCATCTTATATCTCCCGTCAACGGTTGTGATATATAATTCCGTTATAAATTGCCTAATTAACCCGCTTAATCTGGCGGGATGACCTGCCTCAGTGATAACATTATGGATCATAAACCAATCGAGACACATATTCATATTCCGTTGTTCATCGATCGCAGCCAGCAGGGCACCTATTTCACCCTTCCGTTCACCATGCCTGCCGATACCGAGTCATTTTCCCTCACCTACAGCTATGAAAGGCATCAAGAAATCGAATCAGCGGTGGAGAACGGCAGGTTTTTCTCCCGCAAAGAGATCAATATCATCGACCTAGGTCTGATTGGTCCGGATGGAACCCAGGTGGGAGCGTCTGGCTCGGACAAATTAAGCATTACGATCAGTGAGACCGAGGCAACCCCGGGATACCGTCCAAGTGCCCTCATACCCGGTGAGTGGTGCATCATTGTCGGTGCATACAAAGTGACGCCACAAGGGGTGAATGTTGTTTATGATCTATCATTCACATCGAAGCACCTTCGTTTATTTAAGGGAGATTTACACACCCATACCATCGCCTCCGACGGAGTCCTTCGGGTGGAAGAATTAGCCCAGCATGCCCGGGCGAATGGATTGGACTTTCTCGCCATCACCGACCACAACCAGATGGTTTCGGCGGAGGCTTTACCCCAAGTCAGCGGCCTTACCCTGATCCCCGGCATTGAATGGACCCATTACCAGGGGCACGCCAATTTCCTGGGAGTGGATCAGCCGTATGATGAGCCATTCGTGGCAAATTCCATCGATGAAGTCCAGAGGCGCTTTATCTCGGCGCGTTCGCGCGGTGCTTTCATCTCCGTTAATCACCCCTGTGACGCAGTGTGCCCGTTCCAGTTTGACCTGGAAGCGCTTCCTTATGACTGTCTCGAGGTATGGAATGGACCGATGCGCGGTTCCAACCTGCAGGCGGTGGGGTTATGGCACTCGTTGCTCATGGCTGGGAGAAAGATCCCCATTTGCGGAGGCAGTGATTATCACCGCGACTCCCTGCTGCTGTTCCCCGGTGGACCAACCACTTGTGTATATGCCATGTCCTCCAGCCCCTCGGACATCCTGGCAGCTTTAACGCTTGGGCACGCCTATATCACCTATAGTGTCACAGGACCGAGCCTTGAGCTGACTGCGGGGGATTCTATATTGGGCGACAGTGTGAATTTCTCCAGGGTACGCCAGGTTGAATTTGGTGTCGATGGTTTGTATCCCGGGGATGTTGTGCAGGTGGTGACCACAGGCGGGTCTACTCCCTTGCTTAAAGCTGAAATAGATGGGGGTATGAGAGGCGTTTATACCATGCAGACTGCCGGTTTTGCCAGGATAGAAATCCTGCGCAGCTTCCTACCGGGTCTGCCCTTGCTGCCGGCGTTGATATCCAACCCAATCTACTTTGATGGATAATTCCAACTATAGAGCAATCTACCGTTTGCTAATGGTTTTGAGCACCGTTCACCAGGTTTCGATAAACGATGCATTTCCGTACAATTGATATTTCTGACCTTCCAGTTTGATATCCATAGTCGCATTAATCCTAATTTTTCTTTCATGTAGCTATCATCTACATGACCTATAATTTAGATTATTATTATCATAATTATCCAATAACAACAGGATGCTTAAGGGGGCGATCTTGTTAAATAAAACCAAATACTCAAGGAGTAAAAATGTCGATTAAATTTATCCCCAAGATTGGAGCTGCTGTAGTATTGTTGGCGATCGTCCTGATATTTCTGGGCGTTAACTATGTCCCGAAAATATACGCGTTATCTTCGCCTCAACAAAAACCTTTAAATTCCATAAAACTAGCCCGCGCTAATTATATCGATGAGCTTTACCCACGCGCTATTGTGCCACAACTGACGCGCTCTGATTACACCGACGAGTATTACCCGCGCGCGATTGTGCCACTACTGACCCGCTCTGATTACAGAGACGAGTATTACCCGCGTGCTATTGTGCCACTATTGACCCGCTCTGATTACAGAGACGAGTATTTCCCGCGTGCTATTGTGCCACTACTGACCCGCTCTGATTACAGAGACGAGCATTACCCGCGCGCTATTATGCCATAACTGGCTCATGCTGGCTCAGATTGGATCAAGTGACAAGTAGGAATTGCATCACAGCTGTCTTATGGTGCATTAAATATTCTCAAGCGTTGCCCGTCACGCCCACCAAAATAATCACTTAGCTGATAATGTGACTTGACGCCTGCAGAAAACCGCTACAGCTGTTGGTAAATCTCAATCGCATAAACTGCGAGTTGTAAAAATTTCCTCCTGGTGAAAATACCAGGAGGATTTAATTTCTTTCGTAAAAATTAGCCTCCAATGGTTCATAAAATAGCGAACGGATTAAAAGATCATGGCGAACATAATAAGCAGCATGGTGTTGCTCCGCTCCGGTTGGCTCGTGATTTGACCGATACTATGTGTTAAAATTAACTACTTCCAACCTGTGGTCTGATATGCATCGTTTATTTAACGGCATTCGCCAACGCTTTCTTCAGATGAACCTGTCACAGCGGCTCATCCTGAACCTCGTGCTGGTGGTGGTAGCCATCATTCTCTTTATTGGATTACCAACCAACCTTGTCATGTGGAGGGCGCTTGAAGGTCAAGTGTGGCTGCGCGTCCAGGATGCCCAGTCTGCCACCAATGGACTGTACATTGCTGAAGTCACCCGCTTAAAGAAACTCTCAGGGCTCATCGCCGGCCGGCCTACACTGGATAATTTAATCCAACAAGGTGACGTTGAAGCGATGGGGCCGTACTTGAATTCACTTAAAGAAGAAAGTGGCAACCTTGATATCGTCCAGGTCATCACACCAGACCTGCAGGCGGGTGATCAGCTGGCAGGGCTGCCTTCTCCCCAAGCATTCCTGGCTGGGAGGGAGCCTTATGCGGCTGATTTTGTCACTCTGGGTGATCCTCTGCGGCTTTATATCGTTGGGATCAGCGAGATCCAATCCACCTCTGCGGGTAATCCCGTGCTCGGATATGTACTGGTGGCGCGAGAACTAAAATCTGACTATATGAAAACCCTCGAACAGCAATCAGGGTTGGCGCAGAGCCTGATCGTCGGCGGTCGCCGCATCGCCACCAGCCTACCTGCTGCACCGGGCTGGTCACTCGACCCAAAATCTGCCCTGACTGTGGAGAAAACCGGTCAAGCCTGCTGTACCATGGGGGCTGCCCTCGACCAGACCTACTACGTCGGCTTAATGCCCCTGACTGATTCGGGTGGAAATGTCGCAGCCCTAAGTGAAGTTGCCCTTCCCGGCAATTCCATCCGCCAGGGAATGGTCAATACCACATTGATCTCCGCGGGCTTCAGCCTGTTGGTCATGTTAATTGGGTCATTCCTGGTGGTGCGCCAGGCGCGCACGATTACGACACCCCTGCTGCAGCTGAGCAAATCTGCTGATCAGTTCAGCCAGGGCAACCTGGATGTTTCCACTCCCATCGAAACGGGTGTGCCTGAGATCAACCAATTATCCCGCCACTTTGACCTCGCCCGCCGGCAGCTACGCTATACGCTTTCGGTGACTCAGCGGGAAATGAAACACGCAGAGCGGCTGTTGTCACTGCTCCCCAAGGGGGTCATCGCCCTGGATGAAAACGACCGCATCACCTTTTTTAACCCGGATGCTGAGGAGATCCTGGGTTATCGCAGCTACGATGTGGAACGTCTGCACTACACTCATATCTTTCCGCCTGCTCCCGGTGAGACCGTCACCATTGGCGAGCTGCTGCACAAACAAGCTGATGGACCGATTGTGCAGCGCTTAAATGTGCTCGATGCGGATGGCAAGCCGCTGCTACTTTATGTAACAATATCCCCGTTAGATGATAATCCTCCGAGTGGATATGGATCCGAACGGGTAATTGTCATCCGTGACGTAACCGAGGAGGAGGCCGTCAACCGGCTGCGGTATAACTTCCTGGCGAATGTAGCCCACGAGTTCCGTACCCCATTATCCGGTATCGCCGCCACCTCCGAAATCCTGGTGGATGAAGGCACCATGCTGACCCCCAATGAGCTGCGAGAGCTGGTGGAGACCATTCAATTAAGCACCCTCCATCTGCAAACTCTGGTGGAGAATCTATTGGAGAGCACCACCATCGAAGCTGGCTGTTTCCAGGTTCATCGCCGGCCAATCCATTTTCAGGGGGTGGTTCAGGATGCAGCCGATTTAATGTCTCCCTTGCTCAAGCGCCGGAAGCAGGTACTTGTTTTGAGCCTGCCCGAAAAGCTGCCCAAACTGTGGGCGGATGCCAACCGCCTGATCCAGGTACTGGTCAATTTGCTCTCGAATGCCAGTAAATTTAGCCCGATGAGCGGGAAAATTGACCTGATCGTCACCTTGGATCCCGATTGGGTGACCGTTGCAATCCTTGATACAGGACCGGGGCTTCCCACCGACCGTTTCTCCGATTTGTTTAAGCGTTTTGTGACTGCCAACCAGTCGCAGGATACCCAATATGGCATCGGACTGGGACTTTCTGTGGTAAAGTCAATCGTTGAGCTGCATGGCGGGCAGGTGGGTGCAGAAAACCTCCCCAGGGGAGGCGCGAAAGTGTGGTTTACCATTCCCATCCATCCTCCAGAGGAGAAGGAGAACCTATGACCAAGATATTAGTCGTCGATGATGATCTTGCGCTTTCGGACGTGCTGGCATTTGCCATCCGCCGGGCAGGTTTCGAGGTTGCCAACGCTCATGATGGGCTGAGTGCGTTGGAACAATTTTCCAAAGAAAGTCCCGACTTAATCGTGCTAGATTGGGGCTTGCCGCGCCTGGATGGGCTGGAGGTCTGCACGCGTATCCGAAATGAATCCCAGGTGCCTATCATCATGCTTACCGTGCGCGACAGCGACGATAATGTTATCGCAGCACTGGAAGCTGGGGCGGATGAATACATCGTCAAGCCGTTCAGCCCGCGCCAGCTGATCGCCCGCATTCGCGCATTATTACGCAGGGTGGTAAAGGAGCCCCAGGAAATTTTGCAAGCAGGTGCACTATCCTTTGATGCGGAAAGGCGTGAAGTACGCCATGGCGAATCTGAGCCGATCCACCTCACCCACTTGGAGACGCGCTTGCTGCGTGCTTTGATGCAGAATCCGGATAGAGTGCTGAACAATGACACCCTGATCTTGCGCGTGTGGGGTCCGGAGGGAGCCACGAATGAAATGTTGAAGCAGCTGGTGTATCGTCTACGTAACAAACTGGATACAGAATCGGGTGCCCCTTCGATGATCGAAACCATCCCCAACGCGGGATACGTCCTGAATACCAAAATCAGTCAGCCTTAACCGTAACCAACGTGTAACAGCTAAATATGGGGGAAAATATTGTAACCACATTGTAACCCGTGGGTGCTTGTGGCTGTGACCCTCTTTCGGTATAAATACATAGTGAATTATTACGCAATCCTTCCAGCAAAAACCATGAAACATGGTGATACCTGGAAACAGGACAGCTATAAATTGGAGGAAGCAACCATGGTAGGATCTATTAATGCAAGACCCACACTGATCTGTCGTTATCCAATTGCCAGCACCGATATGTATTACAACGAAGTTGGGCAGCGAGATGTTTATGCCTATGATGACCTCGTGCATGGCTTTCAGATTTGGGGGGAGCTGACCGGGGCAGGCGAACAGACCGCCATTTCGCTATGCGAGATTTTCCTGGAATATGCCATGTTCTGCCAGACAGGACAGGAAGAGAACCAATCTTATTCCCTTATGGAGAGCTTTGGCAGCGGGTTGGGTCAGGCTGTCGCCATGTATCTGATGGACAACATTTTCCTAGATGGTTTTCCCAACCCGGGTGTGTGCGCATTGGAATGTGTCCTTGAGACCTTGCGCGTGGATTTCACCATTCACCAGATAGGACCTGAGCTGCGCTTTATTATCTGCGATTGCCCGTTTGACAAGACTGCCGGGCAGACCGGTTTGCCGCAATCAGAATTAGCCCACGTTGGACTGAATGCCATGTGCCAGGGACTGTTAAAAGTGATCCAGCCCGAGCTCCCCGTGGCTTCGCCGATCGACGAACGCTACGACCATATCTTTGCCATAAACACTCAATCTGCCACGATTGCATGAGGTGACCACTATGTTCTCCACATCCACCCATACACCAAAAGATAACCGACAACCCACCAAGGAAGTATCCTTTGATGCCTTGCTGCCGGCTGAGATGGCACTAAAGGCTGCCGAGACCGGGGTAAAGAAAACGAAATTAGACACGCTGCGTATGTTCCTGCTCGCCGTCCTGGCAGGTGCATTCATCGCCATGGGAGCCGTGTTTGCCACCACAGTCAGTGCCGGAGCTTCAGCCTTGCCGTTTGGCATCGCCCGCCTGCTCGCCGGGGTCACCTTCACCCTGGGACTGATCCTGGTGGTTGTCTCGGGTTCGGAGCTGTTCACCGGCAACTCCCTGATCATCATCGCCTTCGCCAACCGCCGCATCACCCTACCAGCTTTGCTGCGCAACTGGGGAATTGTCTACCTGGGTAATTTCGTTGGAGCCTTGTTGACTGCCGTCCTGATGTTCCTTACCCGCCAATACACCTTTGGCGCCGGGTCGATCGGTCTGGCAGCTTTAAATACGGGTGAAGCCAAGACGGCTCTGGGGTTTGCTCAGGCTGTGGTGCTTGGGCTGTTTTGTAATGCCTTGGTCTGCATAGCCGTCTGGATGTGCTATAGCGCCCGCACCACCATTGATAAAATCCTGGCGATTGTGCCTCCCATTGCCGCCTTTGTTGCTGCAGGCTTTGAGCACAGCATCGCCAATATGTACTTCATACCCATAGCCCTGTTTATCAAGCAGTTTGGGACGCCAGCCTTTTTCGAAGCCATCAAGAAAACCCCGGCAGATTTTACACACCTTACCTGGAGTAACTTCTTCCTGGTAAACCTGGTGCCGGTCACGATTGGGAATATCATCGGTGGTGTGCTTATGGTGGGTCTCATGTATTGGTTTATTTACCTCAGCAAGGCGCAGCAGGCAGCTGTTCCGGTGGAAGCCACCCAAAGGATTGCCACCGCCACTGCCCGACCGGAAGTGCCAGCACCCGTTTTTTACGTAACCCGCGAGCCGCCCGTGAGATCTTTTGAAGTACCGGTCCAGTCCTTGGCTGCAAAGAGTGAAGAAGGCAAATCAGCAAGCATGCGACTGTAGATAATAGTTCCTGATAGGTTATCTAGAATTACATCACGGGAAAGCGTGAATGCATTCACGCTTTCCTGTGATGTTTATATTATTGCCATTCGATCTTGGGTATCAGCCGCTTTTTACTGTTAAACCAGCTAAATTGACCCGTCAGGATTGGAATACTATTCGGTATGCATGAGGAAAGGCACGCGTGCGGTGTAAAACTGCCATCTCCCTACACCTTCGGCTGCCAGGGCGATTAAGAATAGGGATAATGCCTGCCATGGGCCGAAAATCTGCGAGGAGAAGACCGAAAGCAAGATCTCGGTGATTCCCAATCCGAGCAAAACAATCCGCAGTCTACTTGCGCCATGGGAGGTTGATGGTTGTGCTGTCAGGAGCATACCCAGTTCCACTGCCAGTGCCAAGCAGGCAGTGATTAACCATCCTGGCTTAGGTAACACAAGATTAATTCCTAGGGTCCCTAAGACTATCGCGCTCAGGAAAAAGGATAGAGGAGTGCGCCAGCTGTTCCAGGGCGGAACCGGACGGAGGAGATAAACCCTTGCCATGCTGTAGATTAATCCCAGTCCCAATATAACCATCGGCCAGCGGTTAGGAGAAGCCTTCCAAAACCAGTGGGATCCAGCTGTCATTGCCCAGGCTGCCCCAAACAGACCTGCCAAAAGGACCTCGCGGCTCAGCCACGATTTTTTGAGGTGGATAACCGCACGCCAGGCGTTACGTTTCCTGCCCAGGTGCACGAATGAGATTATTCCTCCAACACTCCAGAGTATGCCAATAGCCAACCACACCAGACTGGGAACAGATGAAAACACGAGGCTGCAAACTGTCAGACCTACTGCAGCTTGCATTAGCAAGGTGAACGCCACCAGGGGAAGCTCGTGCAAATCTGTCTTACCCCGCTTATTTTCAAAGCTATGGGGTGGCAGGAGCTCCTCTCGGTTGGCGACCGTTTTCTTCAGGGGATTATTCATTCCGGGGTGTGGTTTAATCGCCAGGTGCGGTTCAGTGCGTGAGTTAACTGGCAGAGGGAAGGGATGTTCGCTCGCCGGGAGCTGCCATAAACTGAGGCTTAGTTTGAGCGTTCCAAGCTTTTCAGTCGGTCCATAATCCAATACCCGCAACGGACAGGCGGCAACACAGCTCGGTGGTAAGCCCGCATCGATGGAATCATTGCAAAAGTCGCATTTGGTCATGATGCCGTGCTCGCCATCATACTGCGGTACTCCATACGGACACGCCCAGGCGCAGTAACCACAGCCCATACATTTGGACTCGTCGATCAGAACAATCCCATCGGGACGGACGATGTAGGCATCGGTTGGGCAAACTCCGGCGCATTTGGGATGGCTGCAATGGTTGCACGCCAGTGATAGGTTATAAGCAAAGACGCTGTTTTCCCAGGCTCTGCCAGCTGGTTGCCATTCACCACCTGAGACCTCAACCACACGTCGCCACAGGATTCCAACTGGGAGCCTGTTTTTATCCTTACAAGCTTCCTGGCAGGCTTTGCAGCCCGAACAGGCACTCGCGTCAAAGGTAAATGCGTAGCTCATTGCCAAAAGCAGTCACTCAGTGGGTTCAAGGTTTCCCTGTAAGTCTGGCTCGATCCTTAATATTAGATTTCTCAATCTCCACCATAATACTGTGTTGGGTCGAGCCGAATGCCAGTGGTGTCCAACCGTGAGAAGTGAGCACATTGATGCAACCGCCATGATCCACACCGTTCACGTCGGGGTTCCACCATGCACCTTGCGGGATATCGACTACACCCGGTAGGATGCGCGTGGTCAGGCGGGCATGGATGACCAGTCCCCCGCGGTCGTTCCACACACGCACCAGGTCGCCGTCGGTGATCCCCCTGACAGCCGCATCGACAGGGTTTATAAAGATCCGCTGAGGGAAAGCTTCCTGCAGCCAGTCATTGTTGGCGTGGGTGGAATGCACGCGGGCGAGGGTGTGATGACCAATCGCATGCAGCGGGTATATTTTTCGACTTATTTCACCAGCGCCAGCTGATCCGACGCCCTCTGCAGCGGAAGATTTTTGCCATTCGGGGATGTATTTGGGAACAGCGGGTATCTCATCGGGTTTATCCAACTCGTATAGGGCCTTGGAAAAAATTTCAATTTTTCCACTGGGGGTCTTTAAAGGGTATTTCAGCGGGTCACGCCGGTAGTCAGCAAACGCAACTGCAGGTTGTGTGACCGGTTTTGAGTATGCTCCCAAATTTTGTTCGATAAATGTGTCCAAGCTAGGTAGGTCAGGGAAGCGAGTTTCTCTAAATCGGTCGAGGCACCATTCAACCCAGGCTTTTTCATCTCGCCCCTCGGTATATGCATCTCCGAAACCTAATCGCTCCGCCAAATCAGCGCAAATGCGGTAATCGCTCTTACACTCTTCGAGAGGTTCCACCAGCTTTGGTTGTAAGATCACCTCGTCTCCGTACTTCCAGCCATCTTCCACACCCCAGGTTTCAAATTGGGTGCATGCTGGCAGGACGATATCGGCAAATTTAGCAGTGGGGGTCAGAAAGTTATCCTGTACGACGATGAATTCGACCTTTGACTCATCCCTCAATATTGCAGCCGAACGGTTGATATCGGCGTGTTGGTTGATTAGGCAGTTTGTTGCGACGCCATAAATCAGCTTGATGTCGGTTGTTAGGGCTGGTGTTCCAATCACTCCATCAGTAGATGTCATCTCGTGACCACGCAGGCAGGCTTCACTCCACAGAAATACCGGGATTTGGGCTTTGATTGGATTAACTCCCGTCGGGAAAAGGGTCCAAAATGGACCGCCATCCGGTGCCTGGGTACCCAGTCCGCTGGCCCAACCACCCGGTACGCCCACATTGCCGGTGATGGCAGCCAGGACACAGCCGGCACGCACCACCTGTTCGCCATATGCACGGCGCTGCATCCCATATCCCTGGTAAAGCATGCCCGGCTTGCGTGTGGCATATTCGCGAGCGATGCGGGCGATCGTCGCTGCGGGGATTGTGGTGATCGCTTCAGCCCACTCAGGGGTTTTTGGAACCCCATCGCATGTACCGAGCAGGTAATCGGAATAGGTTTCTGCTGCCTCTGCACCGGGTGGCATTTGGGAATGATCCCACCCCACGCAGTGTGTGCGCACGAAATCGGCATCATATAACTCTTCCGTTAGCATCACGTAGGCCATGGCGCTCATCATTGCAGTGTCGGTTCCAGGACGGATTGGGATCCATTCGTCGGCCAAGGCAGCCGCTGAGAGTGAGTGGCGCGGGTCGATGCAAACAACCTTTGCTCCGGTCTCGCGTGCCAGCTTGACAAAGTAATCGCTGTTGGTGCCGTCGCGCATTTCGGCGGGGTTCCAGCCCCACATAATGATGTAGCGGCTGTTGAGCCAGTCCTGGCGCTGGTTACCGGTGATGAGTGTTCCATAAACAGTGGGGGTGGCGATATTAATCGCGCCCCATGAATAGGAATTGTATATACCAAGACAACCACCGAACAGGTTCATCAGGCGGCGGGCGGTGTGCGAGCCATTGAGCTGGTTGTAGCTGCCTGTACCATACGGCACAAAAAGGGCTTCATTGCCATATTCCGCTTTGACTCTCTCCAACTCTCCAGCTACCAGATCAATGGCCTCCTCCCAGGAAGATCGCACAAATTGGCCTTCGCCGCGCATACCAACCCGTTTGAGCGGGAATCGCAGGCGGTCGGGGTGGTATTGGCGGCGTAGGTAGGCGCGGCCGCGCGCGCAGGCCCGCAGCTGGGGTGCTGCCAGGGTGTCTGGTCGGTCGTCAGTATCCAGGTGGATGATCCTGCCGTTTTCGATGTGAGCGATGAGCAGGCAGCGTCCACCGCAGTTATGGGCGGGACAGCCAACCCGGATTCGTGAGACCTTATCCCCTTTTTGCTCTTGAGCAGCCTGTAAGGAAGAAGACAATAGCTTCTTTTTTTGATCGAACCATTTCATACAGCCAGTATAAAGTATCCAGCAAGCTCAGAGAAGTGACAGAGGTCATATAAATATATAAATCATATGTCCAGCGAATTGGGTTAGGGAGTTAGATCGAATCCGCTAACGTTCTTACTGCCACCTATCTTAGTGTAAAGGACCAGGAGATCATGCCTAGAGGGTTACTGGAAAACCTGATGATATCTGGTTCCAAGCTTCATCACCTGATAATCAACAATGCCAACATGAAGATATCATTAATGTTTATGTTTTGTATACATTTTGTATTGTAATTGTATACATTATAAAGTATAATTGTCATGTTGAAAATAAACCATGGTCACTCATCAGAATTATGAGCCGACCGATGAAGGAGAAAAATGAACGATCGCGAGATAGTTGTTCAAGATTTGGTAAAAACCTATACAGGCCAGGTGACTGCCGTAAAGGGAGTAAGTTTTAAGGTGGACGCAGGCAAAATCTTTGGCTTTCTTGGACCGAATGGTGCCGGTAAGAGCACCACCATCAAGATACTGACTACCCTGGCACTTCCAACTTCCGGGTGGGCAAAGGTCGGGGGGTTCGACGTTGTAAGCCAGGCAACCGATGTTCGACGTGTAGCCGGCGTAGCTTTGCAGGATATCGGCATCGACCCTCTAATGAAGTCCATGGAATTACTCGTCCTCCAGGGTCGCCTGTTCGGTGCCAGTAAATCGGAAGCGACCAGCCGTGCCAGCGAATTATTGGAGCTGGTACAGTTATCAGATGCTGCAGACCGCAGAGTGGGAACCTATAGCGGAGGAATGCGCCGCCGCCTCGACTTAGCCCTGGCATTGGTGCACCAACCCAAAGTGTTGTTCCTGGATGAACCTACCACCGGGCTCGACCCGGTCAGCCGCCGAGATGTGTGGCGGGAGGTGCGCCGGCTGAACCGCGAAATGGGAATTACCATTTTCCTCACCACGCAGTACCTGGAAGAAGCGGATGAGCTTGCTGACACGGTGGCGATCATCGTCGATGGAAAGATCGCCACGGAAGGCACTCCAGCAAAACTCAAGTCAGCCCTGGGCGAGGAGTCGATCAACCTGGTCTTTGAGTCCGCGGATATTGCTGAAAAAGGGCGTTCATCCCTTGAAAATATGGGGGATCGTCTCCAATTGGATCGTGACACCGTTCGGCTTTATTTGAGCCAGGCAGCTGGTTCCATACCAATGGTGATCAACCAGCTTCAACAGGTTGGGGTATCACCCATATCGTTAACCCTGACTCAACCAACCCTCGATGATGTTTTTCTGCAAGTTACCGGGCAGCGCCTGGTCGCATCTGAGGCCGCGAAACCTAAATCAACCCGTTCCAACCGGCGGGCGGAGGCAAATTAATCATGGACACACAAATCACTACCTTATCCGTAGAGCAACCCGGAAAAAACAACACGTTATCCCTTCCAGTGCACATTTACCTGTTGGTTATCCGTTCGCTGACGACATTACTACGCACACCAGAGGCATTACTGCCCCCGTTAGCCATCAGTATCTTCTTTTTGGTCATCTACCAATCGACGTTGGGGAAGGCATCCAGTTTCATACCGGGCATCGGCGGAAGTTATTTGGGCTTCATCCTACCGCTCTCTATCGTTAGCGGGTCTCTATCTGGATCCGGAATCGCTGCCCAAAACCTGGTGCGCGATATCGAGCGGGGTTATTTCGATAAACTACTGCTCACCCCGGTCCGACGGGCGGCATTATTGCTCGCTCCCATTTTAGCCGGTGCCGTAATCCTTGGCATTCAATCGACCATTGTCGTCCTGGCAGGTTTGCTGTTGGGTCTCAAACCCGCAACGGGGTTCCTGGGTCTGCTGGTGGTGATTGGACTGGGAGTATTACTTGGGCTTGGCTTCGCCGGGTTCACCGTTTCAGCTGCCTTGGGAAGCGGGAGCGCGGCTGCCACACAAGGAGCCAGCTTCCTGTTCTTTCCTCTCACCTTCCTCGCCCCCACATTCGTCCCATTGGCATTGCTCTCGGGGTGGCTGGCGGTAGCTGCCAAGCTCAATCCCATCACATATGTTTTGGAAGCGATGCGTGCTCTGCTCAATACAGGTTGGGATGCGCACGCCATCGGCATCAGCATACTTGCTTGTCTGCTCCTGGCGTTTGCCATGTATGCCCTGGCAGCTTTTGCCTTAACCGTGCGAACTCGCCGGTCCTGATTTTTTTATAGTCTAACAATTAGGATATGAAGGGGCTGAACAATAAGTGAAGGCGCAGCTGCCCGGTTTAGTAAGAGACCGGAGGGGTCCGCCCCTAGGGTAATGGGTAAGCAAAACAATAGAAAGACTATTGATACAGCCCCTTTTCTAAATTTCCATGAGAATACCCACAATTAGTGCGTTATAGTTCTGTGTGGGTCCTGCCAGGCAAATTTAACGGCAGCTCTTTATAACCAGCCGCGCAAGTTTGCCTTCATTACAGCCTCGAAATCCTCCAGTATGGCAGAGAGTTTACACGCCATCGCGGGCCCTGATTCAATCAAGCTGTAGGATTTATTTGGATCGTTATCCAGATCGAACAGAAAGGTCCTAGCTTCAGAGGCCAGAAAGCGGGGAATTCGGTCAGGTGGTGCCTGACGTACTTCCAGTGCTGAGATCGCACCGCTAACACGCTGCGTGTGTCATAATAATAAAATGTCTCGTGCGGAGCCTGAGCTTTGCCTCTTAGTAGCGGCAGGATGTTCTTTCCATCGATGATCCGGCATTGAGGCAGGGCTTCCCCTCAGTGTGCCATTTGCTTGACAAGCACCATTGTGTGGTATATAATTGATATGAACATCTGAACATAAGTTCATATGATAAACTGTAACCGATTGAGCTGTTAAGACCGGGGTCATAGGTGAATCGCATCCAGGGCAGTTGGGACACGCAGGATGGTTATCGGGATAACACACATCCGCATTCACCCAGGAGAAAAATATGGAATCCAATTCGCTGATTGAAATGCATTCGGTCCGTAAAACCTACCCAATGGGCGATCTGACTGTCCACGCGCTGCGTGGGCTCGATCTGATAGTCGCCCGCGGCGAGTTCATCGTCCTACTTGGCCCGTCAGGATCCGGGAAAACCACCACGCTGAATATCCTGGGCGGGCTGGATCGGCCGAGCGACGGAACGGTCATCGTTGACGGGGAAGAGATTGCACGCTTCAGTGAACGGCGCTTGACCAGCTTCAGGCGGACAAAAGTGGGATTTATTTTCCAGTTCTTCAACCTGATCCCTACGCTGAACGTGCTGGAAAACGTCGAATTCGCACTCGCACTGACGCAATCCCGGCACGAATTAAAATACCGGGCTCAGGAACTCCTGGCCGCTGTCTCCTTACAAGACCGTGCAGACCACTTCCCCTCCCAGCTCTCGGGCGGCGAACAACAACGAGTGGCGATTGCCCGTTCGCTGGCTAACAAACCACCGTTGCTACTCGCAGATGAACCAACCGGTAATCTCGACGTTGAGACTGGGCGCCAGGTCCTTCAAGCCATCCGCGATCTGAACCATCGCGAGGGCGCGACTGTCGTCCTCGTGACACACAACGTCAGCATTGCTCCGATGGCGGACCGTGTTGTACGGCTGCACGACGGCGCGGTGGCGCGCATCGAATCCAACCCCAAACCGGCTCCGGTCGCCGCATTGGCCTGGTGAAACGATGAACATGCTGGTACTTAAAACCCTACGCGATCTTCGCGCCTCCCTGGCGCAATCCATCGCCTTGATTGTGATCGTCATGCTTGGCGTGGCCAGCTTCGCGGCAACGGTCGCTGCCTACCGCGACCTCGACACCTCTTACAACCGCACCTACGACGAGCTGTTTTTTGCTGATGTGACCTTCGCAGTACAGGGTGCTCCACAAACGAATGTCGATAAATTACGCAACGTGGAAGGCGTCGAGGACGTTTTCGGTCGGTTGGTGATCGATACCGGATTGGAATTACCAGAACGCAACGACGAAACCCCGGACCCCATCCGAGCTCGATTGATCGGCCTGTCAGCGCCGGAACGCCCGGGGGTCAATAACGTCTTGGTCCTGGAAGGCCGGTACTTTGATTCCACGGACGAATCCGGGATACTCCTTGATACCCATTTTGCTGAATATTTCAACCTCGGTTCCGGGGATACCGTCTCACCAATTTTGAACGGGACGCGCCTTGATTTCCCGGTTGTGG
Organism: uncultured Chloroflexia bacterium; assembly: GCA_963809615.1. Lineage (GTDB taxonomy): Bacteria > Chloroflexota > Anaerolineae > Anaerolineales > UBA4823 > FEB-25. The sequence continues at coordinate 122,965 of CAWEKR010000005.1, read as the reverse complement.
GAGTCGTAGCCAGTCCGGAATACCTGATGGTAAGTCCAAGCAAGCAGGAAATCATCCCATCACCGCGCAGCTTCGGCGTATTCTTCCTGCCCCTGGATGTTCTGCAGGAAAAACTCGCGATGGAAGGGGTGGTAAATGATATCGCGATCCGGCTGGAGGAGAACGCCGATGAAACGGTCGTGGTGAAGCGCATTCAGGAAGAACTCGCCCCTTTTGGGCTGACCGCAACTACGCTGCGTGCAAATCAACCGTCCAACTTTGGATTGAAAACTGATGTGGAGGAATTTCGGGAGATTGCCTACCTGCTGCCAACGGTGATCCTGCTGGTGGCGGCAATCTCGGTTTACGTGATGCTAGGCCGACAGGTGCGAGCTCAGACGCCGCAGGTCGGCTTGATGAAGGCGCTGGGCTACTCCGACAAGTCGGTGATGGGGCATTTCCTGCTGTATGCATTGGTAATCGGTATCATCGGTTCAGCAGCGGGGGCGCTGCTTGGTCTTTCGTTGGGCAAATGGATCACCGAGCTCTACGCCGCAGAGCTGGGGATCCCAATCGTCGAAACACGGTTTTACCCGGATCTGATCCTGAAAGGCGCGGCGCTCAGCCTGGCAGCGACGATCATAGCGGCGATTGCCCCAGCCTACGGGGCAGCCCGGCTCCTTCCCGCCCAGGCTATGCGATTCGATCCGGCCATCGCGCAAGTCAAGGGCCGAGTGTCATGGCTGGAAAAAATCATTCACCTGCCCCTCATGCTGCGGCTTCCCCTTCGCAGCGTCTTCCGTGTCCGCCGCCGTTCGCTGACCACCGCAATTGGGATCATCTTTGCCTATATGCTGATCTTGATGGTCTGGGGTCTGTTGGACAGCATTGAGTTCTTCTTTGCCAAGAATTATGAGATCATCGAACGGTGGGATATGTCGGTCTCCTTTACCTCGATCCAACCACCCGCCACGCGGGACACAATCCAGGAATGGGACGGAGTGAAGGAGGTAGAGCCTATACTGCAAGTCCCGGCGACGCTGAGGATCGAACCCAGCTCCGAGGACATCCTGCTCACCGCGTTTAATCCGGACCAGGAGATGCACATCCTGCAGCTTCCGGGTGGCACAACCGCCCGCGAGGCGCTTGCCGATGGGCGCCTGGTCATCGCCAACGGATTGGCGAAATTATTGGCCGTCGCTGAGGGAGACCGGGTGACCTTGGAGACTCCCTTTGGCACGGAGGAATTCATCCTGGGCCCCACGACTGACGAAATGATGAATGCTGTGGGGTACATCTCGATGGACGAAGCGCAAAAACGCCTTCGGGCTCCTATCTATCCATACAATGGGCTGTACATTACTGTGGATGACGCACGATCCGGGCAGCTCAAACTTGACCTGTATCACCTGCCGGGTGCGGCTGCCGTCCAACGCAAAGCCGACCTGGTGACCGACATGCGCGGATTCATGGGCCTGTTCTACCTTTTGATCGGGATTATGATGGCGGTAGCTGTGGCGATGGCTTTTGCGCTGCTGTTCAATGCCATGACGGTGAGCGTCCTGGAGCGTAAACGGGAGTTTGCCACGATGCGTTCGATCGGCAGCGGGACAGGTCGGATCGCTGTTTTGCTCTTCGCAGAAAACCTGATCCTGTGGTTGGTTACGCTTGTGCCGGGTCTGCTGCTGGGTCATTGGATGGCACTGCAGGTGGGGACATCGTTCAGTGCCGCACTATTCACGTTCAAAATCGTGGTGGCGCCCTCTACGTACGTCTTCACTGCCACCGGCATCTTGCTGACCATGCTGCTGGCAACCCTGCCCGCCATCCGACAGGTGAACCGTCTCAACCTGGCCGAGGCGACCAAGACGCTAAATTGACGCTGAAGGAGGGGAATAACTAACGACCATTCCCGGTCCGAAGAAGAGGTAATTCGCAAATAATCCCATGTGTTTATTGAAGGTAACAGACAAGATTGGTGAGCAACAAGAAAAGGCTTATTAGGTTCTCGCCCCATGTTGCTCAAACATTCTTTTTTTGTCGCTTGGCGGGCTATAAACGTATTTGGGATTTTGCGCTAGAGGAAATTTATTTACGCCCTGGATGCGTGCTATACTAAGAATTGCCCAAAAATGATATAAGAGAGTATCTATAGAAAGAGCTATGAAAGGAGCCGCTCATGGCTACAGTTGTCTGTGACCTACCCCGCTTTGCGATCAAAACTCCCACAAATCTTTCCGCACGCATCCGAGGCTTGCGCGATTATTATTTCCAGGGCGTTCAACGTGAATGGAACAATGAGTACACCTCCTGGACCACAGCTACTCCCTGGGATTTCCAATATAATGAGCTGACGTTCTATATCGTCCCCGAAACATACTCCTTCCTACAGACTTTCCGCTCTTCTTTCAAGCAGGTAGCACGCCCTGTCCAATTGGACCCGGACTTTTGGACCTGGTCTCTGCCCGAGCGCCGCTCGTGGTTCAACCGTGAAGTCATGCTGCGCTACCTGCCTCAAGAAATTCTGCCCGGCGATTTGCTTGCCGGGGGACGTTTCAATATTATGACCTCTGCCTGCCTGACAGAGAAAGAAACCAAGGAGCGCGATCGCCTGGTATACGGGCCGAACGGCAGTCGCTCCAGCATGTTATGGTTCCATAACCACGGCTTTGGCAATGCTGGGGCTACTTCAGGGCATCTCATCCCCGATTATGGGCGTATTATCCGCCAGGGTTGGAAGGCAATTTTTGCAGAATTGGAGGCGGCTTATGCTGCCCTCTCCCCCACAGAAAAAGCTGGTAAAAAGGGCGGGCAGCTGCGGGCGATGATAATTGCCGCGACGATGCCGCGCGACTTGGCTGCTGAATACCGCCGCAAGTGCACGCACCTGGCTGAAATTGAGCCAGATGCCAATCGCCGGGCCGAGCTGGCTCAGATGGCAGATAACCTGTCTCTCGTACCCTGGGAGCCCGCCCAGACTTTCTGGGAGGCGGTTCAAGCACTGTGGCTAACCCACATGTTAGTCATGGCTGACGAAAACTATCCCGGCCCAGGCGATTCTTTCGGCAGGCTTGACCAATACCTGTACCCTTTATGGGAGAAATCCATCCGCGAAGGGATGGACCCGGAATTGGGCAAGGAAATTCTGAAGTGCTTCTGGATCCACTGCAACACAGCTTACGATAGCATGATCCGCACTGGTGGCAATCAGGGCATAACGGCTGGGTATGGCCAGCTGTTTACGATTTCAGGTATGGGTGCCGCCGGGCTCGACATGTCAAATGACCTGACCTATATCCTGCTGGATGTGATCGACGAAATGTCCCCCATCCTGGAACCCAAGCCAAACGTGCGCCTGCACCGTAATTCGCCCGAAAAACTTCTCACCCGTGTGGTGGATATGATCGCTTCCAGCCAGGGGTCACCTTTTTTGCTTAATTTTGATGAACGTTCGATGGCCGGGATGATGCTCCAGGCGAAAAAGTCGGGAGTATCCCAGCTCATTAACGAACAAAATGTATTCGACTACGCCCCGGTAGGCTGCCTGGAGAATACGATGGTCGGCAATGATCGTTCTGGCACTGTGGACGCCAACCTCAACTTACTGAAAGCGGTGGAGCTGACCCTGACTGGCGGTTATGATCTACTGCCTTTTACCGACCCGATGACCGGTAAGGTGGAGCAGGCCAAACGGTGGGGTGAAGCTACTGGCGACCCAACCCAATTGGTTACTTGGGAACAATTTTGGCAGGCTTATGCTGCCCAGACCCGGGCGATCATCCGGCGGATTGTGGCTCTTTACGAGCAGAGCGAATCCTTGCGGGCGCACTTTAACCCCACCCCGTACGTCTCCTGCCTGGTCAAAGGCTGCGCTCAGAAGGGATTGGATATTACGGAGGGTGGCGCAGAGCTGGGCTATGTCACCATCGAGGCGGTCACGTATGCCACAACGGTGGATTCACTCCTGTCGGTGAAGTATTTGGTGTATGATCAAAAGTTCTGTACCCTGGCAGAGCTTGTTCAGGCACTGCGTGATAACTGGGTGGGTCATGAAATCTTGCAGGCACGCGCCCTGCACAAGGCTCCGAAATATGGCCGTGACGATGATGCCGCCGACGACCTTGCACGCCAGGTGATGGAGCTCTGGACCGAAGAAACCTGGAAGTACCGCACACAGTCCACTAGTCGCCGGTTCCGCCCCGGGATGTTAAGCTGGAACTACTGGGTGGCGGATTCTTTCATTCTTCCAGCTAGCCCAGACGGGCGTCCGCAAGGTAAATTCCTGTCGAATGCCCTATGCCCCTCCAACGGTGCGGATACCAACGGTCCTACAGCCAACGTCAATTCGGTTGGTAAGGTGCTGGGTGGGAAAGCCGCGGATGGCAAGGGCGACTGGGGCGAATACCTGAACCTGTTGCCCAATGGTGGCAGCCACACGATGACCTTCAACCCATCCATGCTGCGCGACCCAGAGCACCGCGATAAATTCAATGCCTTCCTGCGTGGCTATATCGAAAACGGCGGCTCAGCGCTGCAGATTAACCTGATCAATGCCGACCTGCTGCGTGACGCCCAGAAAAACCCCGAGAATTACCGCCACCTTCTGGTGCGCGTCACCGGCTACAACGCTTATTTCACTTCCATCGGGCGTGAATTGCAGAACGAGATCATCGCCCGCGAAAGCCATCAGATGAAATGATGCCTCCCACCGGACGCATCCTGCACCTTCAGCGCCTTTCAACTGAAGATGGCCCAGGCATCCGAACCACGGTGTTCTTCAAGGGCTGCCCTCTTCGCTGCGCCTGGTGCCATAACCCCGAAAGCCTTTCAGCCAAACCGCAGACACAGTGGTTTGCAACCCGCTGCATCGGGTGTGATACCTGTCTATCTGTCTGTCCCAACCACTGCCTGACTCGCACAGCTTCTGGGCTCAGCATTGACCGGGCTCTCTGTGATGGTTGTGGAAAATGCGCTGATGCCTGCCCTGCAGGAGCCCTCGAGCTGTTGGGTAAAATGATGTCGGTGGACGAGCTCCTGGTCGAGCTGCGCAAGGACAGGGTATATTACGATAAATCGGGCGGTGGTGTGACTCTCTCCGGTGGTGAGCCTACCCTGCAAGCTGATTTTGCACAGGCAGTGCTGAGTGGACTGAAAGAAAACGGAATTGCCACAGCCCTCGATACTTGTGGTCTGTGTTCTTCAGCCACCCTGGACCGCCTGCTGCCATTCACCGACCTGGTATTATTCGATCTGAAAATATTTGACGCCGACCTCCACCGCCAATACACCGGAAGCTCGAATAGGCAAATCCTGGATAACCTGCTCCATCTGATCGATGTGCAGCATAGCCAGTCCTGGCCATTTAAACTCTGGATCCGCACACCGCTCATCCCGGGAGCGACCGCCGAACGCGACAACCTGACCGCCCTGGGATATTATCTTGGTAACGAGATGGGCGAAGGAGTGGAACGCTGGGAGTTGTGCGCCTTTAACAACCTGTGCCGCGACCAATATACCCGTCTCGGTTTGGAATGGGATTACGCCCAAACACCATTGATGACCGCAGACGAATTGGCTAAATGCGTGCAGATCGCCGAAACCGCCTGCAACCAGCCGCAGATCGTCCGTGTCACCGGTGTGACCAGGCAGGGCGCTACACTTTAGGAGTCGATTATGAACCCATCCATGAGCAACTTTTCTGCCCAGGATATCCTGAGCACTCAACCGGCGATGAAAATTGGCTTGCTGGCGACTGTCACCCCGGCAGGACTTCCCCATATCACGCTGATCTCATCGTTGATGGCATGTGCACCGCAGCAGCTGGCATTTGGACAGTTCACCGAAGGCCTATCCAAGCAGCATATCCTGAATAACCCAAAAACTGGGTTTCTCATTATGAGCCTGGATAAAAACCTTTGGCGCGGCAAAGCCACCTTCACTCATTCTGCCAAAGAAGGCCCGGAATACGATTACTTAAACAATGTGCCGATGTTCCGCTACAATGCCTATTTTGGGATACACACGGTTTACTACCTTGATCTGCTCTCCCACAGGGGTAAAGAACCCTTACCGATGAACCGGATTGTCTTTGCCGCCATCCAGACCTTGCTGGCACGCACTCTGGGTTACAAGCCGGGAAAAGAAGAAGTGCTCAATCCCTGGACGCGCAGCTTCCTGAATAAGCTTGATAACCTGAAATTCATCGCCTGGGTTGGTGCGGATGGTTACCCATTGATCATCCCCGCTATACAAACCCAATGCCTGGATGGGCAGCACATCATCTTTTCGACTTCAGTGTACTCAAGTGAGCTGAAAGCTATCCCGACCGGAACAGATTTGGCAGTCTTCAGCATGGCGCTTACGATGGAAGATGTGCTACTACGCGGTAAGTATTTGGGCATGCGCCGCATGGCAGGGATCAAGGCAGGCGTAATTAAGGTGGATTGGGTGTATAACCCGATGCCTCCAGTAGCGGGGCAAATCTATCCGCCGGTGAAGGTGCAGGCAGTAGAGAAATTTTAGAAATAATAAAAATCGCCGGAATTAACTGCGATTTTTCTATATCTATTCATCTGTATCTCAAATCTCACGTGTGCGATGGCTTTATCGATCCCCTTGGCTGGGGAGTGGCGTGATAGTAAAGCGGTCGTTATTATGTTCGTACTGCTTGGCCACGGGTTACAACTAAGAAAACTCGGAGGTGGACTCCGAATTTTCAGGTGCCCCCAATGAGGTTCGAACTCGTGTTTCGGCCTCAAATCCCCTCATGGGGATGAGATGGCCAAAGAAAGATGAACCCGCCTGAGCTGGCGGGTTCTATGCCCCCAACGAGGTTCGAACTCGTGTTTCGGCCTTGAGAGGGCCGCGTCCTAGGCCACTAGACAATGGGGGCGGAAAGCGTCGGAATTTTACCATCTCCCCATGCCTTCGTCAATTGCCAGTCTTCCCGCCGGTTAATCACCCCAATTGCCTGCCTGGATGTCTCCTGGCGCCTATCCCCGCGGCTTTATTCCATCGCCCGCATGGCGGGCTGGCGCCAGATGACCCACAGTGCGAATACCAATAAGATGACCGCGCTGATGACCACCGTTAATGGCTCACCAATGGCGTCTGCTGACCAGCCTGCGATTAATGAGCCGATGGGAAAAGCGCCGAAAAAGAAAAATGTAAATACGCCCATCACCCGGCCGCGCATTTCATCGGCGATGCGGGTTTGCACCATGGCGTTGGAAAGGTTGACGATCATCATGAAGGCAAAACCCATGACGGCAATGGCGATTAACGAAGGGATGAGCCAGGTCATAAAGGCGAAAAAAATCATCGAGATGGGCAGCAGAACACTATTTACCATCCATACCTTACCCCTGGAGCGGAATCTCCCCAATGCGGCGATGAGTAACGCCGCGATCAGCGACCCAATACCACGTGCCGCCAGCAAGAAGCCGTTCGTCTTCGCATCACCGTTTAACACCGTCACCGACCAGGCAGGGATCAGCGTGACGATACCCAATCCAAATAAAGTGGTGATAAAAAGGTTGGAGATCATCAACCTCACTGCGGGATGGTGCCTCACATAGCTCAGCCCAGCCTTAACGTCGCTGATGGTGCTGTTCTTGGTGTTGACCGTCACAAAAGGCTTTAGCTTCATCAAGAGCAGTGCGATGATCACGGCAATAAAAGAAATACCATTAATGGTGAAGCACCAGCCCGGTCCCAGCGCATAATAAATCAGCCCCCCGAGTGCTGGTCCCAGGACCATCGCCAGGTTGAACATGGTTGAGTTTAAGGCGATGGCATTGGTCAGGTCTTCACGGTCGACCATTTCGAGCACGAATGCCTGCCGGGCTGGAGCATCAAAGGCGTTAGCCACTCCCAGTAGGAACGACAGGATCAGGATATGCCACCACTGGACGGTGTGGGTGAAGGTCAAGATCGCCAGGATGAAAGCCAGGATCATCATCGAAGTTTGGGTGATGACCATCAGCGTCCGCCTGGACATTCGGTCGGCGATCGCTCCAGCGTAAAGGGTGAAGATCCAGGTTGGAACACCGCTGGCAAAGCCGGCGTAACCCAGGTAAGCGGGTGATTTGGTTAGCTCGTAGATCAGGTAACCCTGGGCAGCAGATTGCGTCCAGGTGCCCACCAGCGACGCCAATTGTCCTACAAACCACAAGCGGTAATTGGGATATTTTAACGAGGCGAAAGTGTCCCTGAGATTGAACTGCCTCGTCAGGCTGCCTTCACTCAATTATTTAATCCTCATCCTCTGAAATCGCCAGCCATTGTGTCACGAAGGGCAGGCTGAGCAGCATCAGTGCAGTGATAATCAGCGCAGAGGACAGGCACCAGATGCACACCGCATGGATGACAAACAGCTCGAGATAGGTTAGATATACAGAAAACAAGGTTCCAAAGAGTGCCATACCAAACATGATTGGACCGGCAACCTTGGAAAACCCGTCAGTGCGAAATCGGCGCCACCACCACGCCACCAGGATGGCGATATATCCGAGCGCACCCACCAGCCCAATGGGTACCAAGCCGAAGAGTTTGGCATATGGGCTGCTTTGGACTGCATTACAGTCTCCAACCGGCCCGCACAAGGCCTGGGTATGTGTCATCTCTACATAGGTCAGGTAAATTGAGGCTCCCAATCCAATGACGGATAGGATTGGGATGGTGATGTCCAGCCAGCCTTTAAGTCCACTCATAGGCTTTCCCCGGAAAGCTCGCAATATCATCACAATCGACAGGATCAATGCGAGGGCCATGATCGCCATGATGACCCACGCCAGTACCGTCCCGGTGTTCTGCGATTGGGTTTGGGTTGGTGGGATGAGGTGTAGATACGGGTCATACGAGGTGAATACAATTCCATTGGACAGCATCTGATTCAACAGGGGGATATCGGGGTATCCCAGCCCACCGGAGCTTAAATATTTCTCGATCAAGCCGGATAATCGGTTATTGATTTCTTCGACGCCAATTAACGCCGTCCGGTCTATCAGTAGAAAAGGCACTGCTACCTGCTCCTTGGAAAGTCCAAGCGCATCACCCAGGGAGTATAGATTATTAATATCATCAAGGGATGCTACATCAATTAGCAAAAGACTCAACTGGGATTGAAATTTTTCCTGCAGGGGCGGCAGAGTATTGGTAAGTACCTCGGTGCAGTACGGGCAGCCGTTCGAGAAGAACAAGACGGCATGCACTACTGGTGGTTCGCTTGGAAGCGCGGCAGCTTTTCCGCTGGTAGGTGCGCCGATCACCAGCAGCAAGGTGAAAAGTACGAGTATAACTTTTCCCATGATCTTATCCCGATTCAGAATATTAATCCCTTGATCATTATCTCAGTTCGGAACTGGAATTATCAAAATTATAATGCCTTAATCCGGCTATCGAATAAAAAAATTTTAATCTTCAGGCTGTCAGTGCAGGGAAATGGTTAATGGGCTTTGTGGCAATGCAACCGGTTGGGATAGCTGCCCTTTGCATACCTTGGACGGTCCAAACGAGCTTACTGGGCCGCCAGTCCTGGATGGTCGGGATGGCGTAGGGGTTTGCGCATAACCTGATACTCCCATGCTGAGCAGGCATTGGGGCAGAACCGTCAATATAACTGGGGTTAATTAAACATACGAACCACGAATTAGGTTTTATGGTGACGCAGTATGAAACCAGTGTTACGTCGCCGCTATACTGGCACTGTATTTCCTTTCACGCGCTGCGCAAATGGAATAATTATATGAGTGTAGAGCGCAGCTCACAAATCTCCGTCAGCTGTATTGCTTTCTTCGACCACGCTTCCAAAACCAAGTGCGGATTCGCCACTGGCCGCGCGCTCGCGCACCGCCATTTCGATCTCTGCTGCCAGCTCATTATGCGCTCGCAGGTAATCCTTGGCGTTTTCGCGGCCCTGCCCCAGCCGGAGCTCTCCATAATTGAAGAACGAGCCTCGTTTTGAAATGATTTCCATCGCAGCTGCCAGGTCCAGCAGGTCGCCAGCTTTGGAGATCCCCTCATTGTACATAATATCGAATTCGGCTGTGCGGAACGGAGCGGCGACCTTATTTTTTACCACTCTCACCCGCGTACGGTTGCCGATGATCTCCGCTCCCAGCTTGATTGATTGTATCCGCCTGACGTCCAGCCGGACGGACGCATAAAACTTAAGCGCCATGCCCCCTGTGGTGGTCTCGGGGTTGCCGAACATGATGCCGATCTTCTGGCGCAGCTGGTTTGTGAAGATTACCGAGGTATTCGTCTGCTTGATCGCCCCAGAAAGCTTGCGCAGTGCTTGCGACATTAATCGCGCCTGCATGCCCATGGTGGCATCCCCCATATCTCCTTCGATCTCCGCCCGTGGCACGAGTGCTGCCACCGAATCGATCACGATGACATCGATCGCTCCTGACCGCACCAGGGTCTCCGTGATTTCCAGGGCTTGCTCACCCATATCCGGCTGTGAGATGAGCAGGTTCTCTACGTCCACCCCGCACTTGGCTGCGTAAGTTGGGTCAAGGGCATGTTCCATGTCAATATACGCCGCGGTTCCCCCCAATTTTTGCGCCTCAGACACGATATGCTGGCAAATGGTTGTCTTACCCGACGATTCAGGTCCATAGATTTCAGTAATCCGACCGCGGGGTATACCCCCAATTCCCAGGGCGATATCCAGGGATAGCGACCCTGTGGGGATGGCTTCGACCCGCAGCTGGTGAGCTTCTCCCAGGCGCATGATTGATCCATCTCCATATCGCTTGGTGATATCTCCCAGCGCTTTATCCAGTGCTGCCTGGCGAGCATCATCCATTTCGTGTTGTTGGGGGGTAGACTTTTTAGCCATGACGGAAGCTCCTAATCTTCGGGTTATGCTGATAGTTTAGCACATATGTTCGAGGTGTCAAGGGATTACAGCTCCAATTGGGGCTGGGGTGAACTCGGCTCCTGGCGCCGGTGGAGGTTCAACTGAAAAACCACTGTACCCGCGGAAGCTGAAGTAATTAACCACTCCGGGGTAAACCTCAATCGGAATGCTGAAGTTCATCCCCCCAAAGGCGGTTCGAAGCAGGTATTTTCCCGCCGGTAGATCACCGATCACCAGGTTCTCCTGGTAATAAGGGTCGCTGTTGACTGAAGTCTTGCCATAGGACCAGGCAAACAAATTTTGCTGGTTCAGTGGGTCGGTGATGATGAGCTGTTGGTCGTAGATCGGCTGACTGGCTGTGTCCATCATTCGTCCGGCAATGATGCCCCAGCCAATCGGCGGTACGAGCCATAGCTCTGGGTTGCGGGTGGTGAAAAAATTATTTTCATCGATGCGCACTTCAAAGTGCAGGTGGGGTCCGGTGACTCTGCCCGTCTCCCCCACCAGACCGAGTAGATCTCCGGTCTCCACATGTTGTCCTATGACCACATTGGTTTCTTGCATATGTCCGTAGATGGTGTACAGCGCCCGGTTCTGGTAGCCAAAATCATGCCGGATCGTCACTGCCAAGCCGTACGGATCGCGCGGGTCATATCCGCCTTCAAACACCCCATACCCAGCCCACATGACGATACCCGGGCCGGCAGCCAGAATTGGGGTGCCTTTCGGGGCGGGTATATCCACGCCTGTATGCACAACATTATCGAAAATCACGCCCCCGTAGCGATAATCCGAAACCAGTGTATTCACTTCGTTTGCCGCGATCGGGCGGGAGAAATAAAAATGGTCATAGAGCGTGGGTGCCCACGGGTCGGGGTAAAGCGGAGGTCTCCACGAGGCGATCGGTATAGGCTCTTGGGTTGCGTCACCAAAGGCTAAGCTTGCCGGTACGCCGGTAGTAACAGGATCGGCAGCGTCGTCGGTAGGTGAGAGGGTGGGTGCTGGAACTGCCGGTGTGTACGCGGGTTGCAATGATGTAGGAGTGGCAGCCTCGGTTGGGTTTGCGGAGACTTCCACTGTGGATGGGTAAGTTGGATATAGAGGCGGGACGATATATGTTGGCCGCGCAGGCTGGCATGCGGTCAAGATAATCGCCAGGGCGATTGGGGATGACAGGCTTACTGATCGTCTCAACCCCCAAAGAAGCAGTTGGATCAGTCTTCCGTGTGCCTGCATTAGGGTTCTACCAATGAGACGCGTATCCAATCTAGCCGCCTGGGGTCGAGCTGGCAGTCGGAACAGGGGTAAAAGTCGGGCGTGCAGACGGTGTGAGGGTGGGCGTGGGCGAAACATACCAGCGTAAGGTAACTGTAGGCGTCCGTGTCGGCGGCATGACCGGGGAAGGGGTGATCATGACTTCCGGCGGGTAAAGCTCAAGCATGGCTGTCTGCCAGTCTTTGCCTCCACTTGAAACGAATTCATTGAACCTTGCCGCCGGAGAAGAGTCTCTCCAGGTGGGTAGAGCCGACAATCGTTCCCATCCGTATGCATGAGCTCGTTCGGTGAAATCGATCCAGTATCCAGGTGGGATTGCTGTTGCTTGTTGTCCTCCCTGTTCGTAAGTTGAGGTGTCTCCATTGTGCCGTGAAGCGAAATCCCAGGGCAGGTTATGCAGCGGCACCCCCGTCGAGCCGTCTTGGTAGAGCGCCTTAACATAGACCCGCCAGTAGGTTTCAGCTCCGTAGTTCTCTCTGACGGCTACCAGATACTCTGCATCCATGGGGATGGTATCAAGGGCGAATGCCCGCCCGGTGTAGAGCCAGTCATTCCCCATTCCGGGATCCAACGGCGATGTGATCGGGACGTATGCATTTTCAATCCTGGACAGGAAATCCCAACCTGTATCACTGGCAATCCGGGAGCGTAATGCCTGGAAGCTCTCATCGACCATATCATGCAGGACAGGGTTCGGAGCGGTCACCCCATTGAGTGAGACCAGCTGATACCTTCCTCCATTCTCCTCGGGAAGTTTCATCAAAGTCGGGTAGTACAGTGGAGTTGGAGTGAGCTGGACAGCCTGTTGGTATATGGTTTGAAAAGATGAGCTCAGGGCGATATTTCCCCAGGACAATCCATTCACCGGCCCTGGCAGCTCGATGGTTGGAAATACCAGCCCTGGGTAATGGACGGGATAAGCAGTCAGATAGGTGTGGTTGGGAGCTTGTAAGATTGTTAAAATCGATTCTCCATCGGTGCTCCAGACAGGCCAATCGCCGCTTCCCAGGTTTTCGCGTCCAGGCGTGGTCTGAAGTGTGTTGGTGTTTTCAACCGATGGCAGTTCCTGACGGAAGATGCTGCGTATGCCATCCTGCTCACCAACCCATACGAGCGATTTTCCATCCGGTGACCAGACTGGATGGGTATCAGCGCTATCGGGGCTTTGGCTTATATTCTGGAATCGCTGTTCCTCGGCCTTATCCAAATCTGCCAGCCAAATCTCGTTCTCTCCACTTTGATCCGATGCAAACGCAATCTGCCTGCCTTGGGGAGACCAAACCGGGCTGAAATCTGCCGCCGGGCTGTCGGTCAGCATGATACTATCCTCAGGTGTTACCACCGATTGGATTTTAATCTCCAGGTTGTCATCGATGTATGTTTCATAAACCAGCCATTTACTATCCGGTGACCATGCCGGAGAAGCATCGTAAGTCAATGTATCTGTCAGGCGTGTGATCCCTCCGCTATCCAGGTCCAGCAAGTAGATATCCCAATACCCGCTGCGGTCGGAAGCAAACGCCACCGTCTGTCCATCCGGACTGATCGCCGGGTTGATATCATCCCACGGCCCGGAGGACAGGCGGGTTAATGGCAGCGGTTGCCCGACCCCACTTTCTTGTGGTTGGTAGGCAAATAGATGGGTATTCCCGCCCTCATCCAGCGCGAGAAGGATTAATCCCTGGTTGAGGGTCAGCGTGCTGATGGGTTGAGGGCTGGCGGTTGCGGGTTCAGGCGTGGATGTCTCTGAAGGTCTGGCTGTTGGAGAATCGGATGGAACGGGTGTCCATGTCAGCGTAGGCGTATTATCGGTTGGCGTTTTTTCTATGTAGGGGGTGTCCGAAGGAATAACCTGGCTGATCTGCCACGGCAGGTTAGGAATTTGCAAGAATTGCGCAATCCCAATCGTCAGAGCGCTCAGCACGAGCAGATTGAAAACCACCAGCAGCATTATCCCGAACGGAGTAATGCGTATTGTCCATCCAACCCGCCGGTTCCGGGCGCGGGATGAACGGGATTCGCCTGAGGTTTCAGATGGTACGGTCATGATTGATATCTTGGTTTATTGTACCCGATGCAAGAAATGTGCGCAGGCAAGACATTTCTGGCTACTTCAAGCTTACCCGGCCTTACTCTGCAAAGTTGGTAATGTGGTCCTGCTTTAACTACCCTCCCGATAAGCGAGTTTTGCTGGACGATACTCATATCCAGTATTATAACAATTTATGGCAAGATTATTTTCACAATCCTCCATAATTTAAAATTTGATTTGCATTTACCCGTAACTTTTTGGCATTTATACCGTCTTTATTTTTAGAGGCTCCTGACTTAAGTACGATGTAATCCATATTTACGCGCAAGCAATAGAACATTTCCATCCAATCTAACTTTCATCTAAGGAGGTACGATTATGAAGAAAAAGATGTTTCTAGTATTGCTGCCTGTGCTCTTGGGGGTATTCATCACAACGATAATGCTTGTCATCCCAGCAAAAGCCAGCCAGCTACAGAGCTTGATCCTGCATCACCATGAGGGGGAACAGGTCTATGGAAAGATCGAAAGTTTTCCCGATCAGCTAATAGGGGAGTGGATCGTCGATGGTATCTCATATACTGCGGATGAGTCCACAGAGTTTAATGAGCATCATGGGCCTTTCGCAGCTGGGGCATGCGTCGGCATCGTATACACTGGTAACGACCCAGGTGGAGGAAATCAGGCGCTCAAGATTGAGACCGAATATGATTATAAGTGCGGTTCTCATCATGATCCGTTGAGCGAAGCCAGTGGGGTTGTTATCACTTTCCCAGTAGACCTGGTTGGCGAGTGGGTGGTTGGAACGACAACCTATACCGCAACGACCAACACCCGCTTTGAGCAGGAGGAAGGTCCATTTTTTGTGGGTGGTTGTGTTGAGGTGAAATATGTATCTGATACACGCGAGGCAGTTGAAATCGCAACCACTGAATCAGAAGAATGTGGTGGAGAAGGTGAAGAACATTTCAATGGCTTTATCGAAGTAGTGCCAGAAGCCTACACTTCGACCATCACCAGTACCTGGGTGATCAGCGGCCTTGAATTTATCAGCACACCCGAGACCGAGTTTAATACCGAGCACGGCCCACTGGTTGTCGGAGCTTGCGCGAAAGTAGAATATCGTGTGGTCGGTGGGCAAAATATGGCTGAGGAAATTGGGAGCGAGTGGGCTTACCATTGCTTAGGATCGATCGCATTCAACCAGGTCTATGGCTCTGTGGTAAGCTTCCCGCCCGAACTTTTTGGGACGTGGGTCATCAGCCCCACAAATGACACCACTTTTATGTTCATGACCGACCCATCCACCCATTTTAAAGACCGACACCACGATATCAATATCGGCACATGTGTTAAAGTCAAGTATTACACACTGGATGGAGTTAACCATGCCGTCGAGGTCAGTGTGAAAGAGGGACATCAATGCGGCCCGATCGTGATACCGAGTCTGAGCAAGCTGGTCGCCACGATTGAGATGAGGCCGCCGACAGACACTTTGACTGGCACCTGGACCTTCGCGGGTGTACCATTTACCGCGACCGAGGCGACACATTTTGAGGAGCACAGCGGTAACCTGGTCGTAGGTGATTGCGTAGAAACCAAGTACGATCCTGCTGGTGGCGTAATGCTGCTCCATCAGCTCGAAGGAGAAGAGGCCCATGATTGCCAGGCTGGTGATGGCTCCGAGCGCTTTAAGTTGTTCGGGGTTGTCGAAATGATGCCGGACGGCGGGGTGTTTACCGGAACGTGGGAAGTCAGCGGCGTCTCCTTGGAGGCTATATCAACCACCGTATTTGAACAAGATCATGGCGCCTTGGCACCCGGTGCTTTTGTCGAAGTAAAATTTACCTATGATGCAGGCAACGGTATGCGCACGGCTGCTAAAATTGCCACCCATGTCGCCCCGGGTTATGGTCGCCTACATAACTTTGGCCACCTGGAGAGCATCCAACCGGGAGCAGCCCCCGATGGATCTGATCTATATACCGTTGAAGGTGTTACATACATCGAGGATCCAGCCATGGACGCCGATCTGAACTTGCAAGTGGGATCCCTGGTTGCGGTGAATGCATACGATACCAATGGATCTTTTTATGCGACTAGTATCGTGGCAGCTTCTGTTACTTACATACCGATTCTACGCCGCTAGGCTTAATTCAGCCACAAACCTTAGTAACCCAGACCGACCAGCAGTGATTGCTGGTCGGTCTCGTATTAATTCGTATCAGCGAGCACAAACGTCATCTTACGCTGATCCACGATCAGCGGGTCTGGTAACTGGATTTCGACCTCTACCTCGCCAGGTTGAGGCAGCTTCTGGTAATACAAGATGGTTTCCAGGATGTATTCGCCGCCTTTTTCGGTCTCGCGCAAATGCAGGGTAACTTCCAGCTTGGTCAGCATGGTTTCCAGGATGGTGGCACGGGCGGCTTCTTTACCCGCTGGGCTGGTGATGGTCAGGCTGATATCCGGTCGCTTGAGGAAAGGGGTCAGCTCCAGGTATATCTTCACCCGTCCACCCTCCGTTTGGGGTGTGACCCGCACATCAACCAGGCGCACTTCTTCAGGCGGCAGTCTGACTACATTGGGGTCTTGAAAAAAGATGTCCATTGGATCGTATACACGGACCGGGTTGATAAACAATATCCGTCACATGCTGGCATTACGCGGTTAAGGGCGGTACCCTGGGTAGATTTCAATGTTTGTGCCGCTTCCTTTCCGCAGCCCGTCAGGCAATGGCGCGACACTCCATGTAGAAGCGTTTCTCGTAGGCTTCTCCCATCGAAAATGTCTTCCGCGGCAGGGCGCCGTCCAGGATCACCGTCTTGAACAGGTCGCTCTTATCCATCCCCGGCAGGTAGAAGGCCGTGTTTCCCGGCATCAGTCCAAGCTTGATCAACGTTTCCTCGCCGTGGATATAATCGATCTTTTCAGCCCCGCCATTCTTCAAAAAGTCATCCAGGAATAATTGAAGGGAACCTACTGGCAGGTTCGAGCTGGGGTGGGAGATTTCCACGACCGCGTAGCCTTCGACTGTGATCATGCCCATGGTTTGCAGACTACCAGCTGGTTGTTCGATTCTTTTTACCATCTCGGGCTGGTCTTTGCAGGGTGTGTAGGAACATCTCCCCTGGAAATAAATCTTCATGGCGCTGAGGAGGTCTTGTTTATGATTGAAGACCACCCTGTGGATGGGAGTGAAAGCCAGCCCATCATCGTGCACATTCTCGATTTCCACCAAGGCATATCGCGATGGGTGCTCCATCCCCACCCGCGATTTATTCTTTTCCCAGATAGCCTTGGCGGTTGCCAGTGAGTGGTTGCCATCACCCATGGCGAACAGCAGCACGGGTTCTTCCTTTCCAGCACCATACTTGGGTGCGAAAGTCTGCGGGTCCGCCAGCTGCTCCAGCGCCGCAATAATACCCGATTCAAGCGACGGGTTGTTTACCAGGTAGCCCTTCAAGTGTCCCGAACCAGCCATCAGCTCAAAATCATACAATTCCGTTAGCTGGGCTATCGCCTTGCTCACCGGTTCTATCACCGTACAATCCGGGTCATCAATCAGCACCAGGATGTGCGGCAGCTCGAGCTTTGCACCTTCCCGGATGCGCATCCTGGGCGGCAGACGTTCAACGATCGTCCCTTCTGTGGCACGGATAAGTGAGCGCGAACCCATGTTATAGTCGTAATGCTCCAGGTCCAATGCCAGCACGATGCCCCGGCGCAGTCTACCCCCCACCTGCCTTTCGACATATACCATGCCCGCATAAGGTGCGAGCAGCTCCCTCGATAAATAATCCTGCATGCTGGACTGTATCCGCTGGATGCGGTCATCCCCGCCCGGCTGGTCGAGGTATACCTCCGGGAAGATCATATTCAGCGTGGAAGGCGCATCCCCGATGATTTCCTCCACCCTGTGCCAATATTCAGGCTGAGAAGTGAATTGGTCGCAGGCAATCACCGCCCATTTATTGAGCTCGACGCCTTTGCGTGGTAGATAAATATCAGGCACCTGGACGGCGATGTTGGAGTAGGTTTTCATGGCACCTCCTGGCTGCAGATGAGATGAACTTAATTGTACCAGCAGTCCTTCAGGCCATTCCTGGCTGCCTGCTGATCATCGTATCTGTAACTCCGAATAAAAAAACCGCGGGTGTGAACACCCGCGGTTTTGGATTGACCTTGTGGTTTACATACCTGCCATGAAAGCCAAACCCACGGTTCCAGGTCCGGCATGAGTCCCAATCACGGGGCTTACTTCCGAAAAAATGCTCTCGATTGCGTTTAATTTTTTGTTTGCTTCATCAAGTACGATGCGTGCATCTTCGGGTGAATTGGCATGCAGGGTTGCCAGGCGGACTGGTGTGCGTCCAGCCACATGCTCTTCCACCAGCTGGATGATCCGGCTGAGTGACTTCCTTCGGGTCCTCACGCGTTCCACTGCTTCAACGGCACCATCTCGTACTTCCAAAATTGGTTTGATATTCAATGCAGTGCCAAGAAATCGACTGCCAGTACCTATCCGTCCACCGCGATGTAAGAACTCAAGCGTATCTACAGCAAAGAAAATGCCTGTATGCTTGGTGGCTTCTTGGGCCAGCTTTAAACATTCGGTCATTGTGGCGCCTTGCTTGATCGCCCGGGCAACGGTCAGCACATGAAATCCCAATGCCATGGCGGTAGTATTTGAATCGAAAATTTCTATGGGTGCACCCGCGGGCAGCATGGCTTTTGCTTGTACAGCCGAGTTAATCGTCCCGGATAACTTCTCGGCAAGGAGGATGGCCAGTACCTGGTATTCTTGCTCGAGCAAACGTTGAAATATTTCTTGGAATTTTGTCACAGTAACCTGGGAACTGGACGGCATGACCGTAGCTTTTTGCAGCTTGGTATAAAATTCAGATGGCAATATATCCACCCCGTCTTCGTAACTCTCTTTCCCCCAAATTAAAATTTGAGGCGCGACGGATATTTCATACTTATCGATCAGGTCTTTGGGAATATAACTGGTGCTGTCGGTGACGAGCGCTATTTTCGACATTAATGCATCTCCTCGGAGCGGGTATGGATCTTTTTAGATTAAATTAATAATCTTGACAAGGTAATATTTATCTAATTATGGTATAACCCACCAGCAGGCTTAAAGTTGCGTTTCATTGTTGCCAGCCCAGTTATGCCCGAAATTCTGCCTGTATCGGCTGGGCTCTCTTCATTATCTACTCTTGACCATTCCAAACTTACACGCTAAAATGCAGTCCTGTGTTTGAGAACCTGACCGAACGATTGAATAATGTATTCACGCAATTACGCCGCCGTGGAAAACTCTCGGCGGCTGATGTTGATATCGCCATGCGTGAAGTGCGCCTGGCCTTGCTGGAAGCTGACGTCAACTATGGCGTGGTAAAGGATTTCATCGCCCGGGTGCGCGAGCGCTCGGTCGGTGCTGAAGTATCCCGCGCCCTCAACCCAGCCCAGATGGTGGTCAAGATCGTCAACGAGGAATTGATCAACACCCTCGGCACTCCCGAGCGCCTCAATCTGACCGGTCCGCGACCATTCATCATCATGCTGGTTGGTCTCCAGGGCTCTGGCAAAACCACCGCAGCCGGAAAGCTGGCCCGCTTGCTTCGCTCACAGGGTGAGCGGGTGTTATTAGTGGCAGCCGACCCTTACCGGCCGGCGGCGGTCAAACAGTTGGAAACTCTGGGTGATCAGCTGGGCGTCCCGGTATATTTTGAGCCTGGCATCAAGCCACCTGACCTGGTTGGACACGCCCAGGATAAAGGGCAAAAAGGCGGTAATACAGTTCTAATTCTGGATACTGCCGGTCGTTCGCAGCTTGATTCTGCTCTCATGGATGAGCTGACCGCCATCAGTCGGAAAGTCCATCCGGTCGAGACTTTATTGGTGGTGGACTCAATGATCGGTCAGGAAGCCGTGAATATCGCCAAGGGTTTCCGTGATGCCATCCCGCTCACTGGTCTGATCCTGACCAAGATGGACGGCGATGCGCGCGGTGGAGCCGCCATCTCCATTCGCTCGGTAACCGGTGTACCGATCAAGTACATCGGCACGGGTGAAGCCATGGATGCCATGGAAGTCTTTGACCCCTCCAGGTTGGCTTCCCGCATCCTGGGGATGGGCGATGTGCTCGGGCTGATCGAGAAAGCCGAAGCTGCCTTTGACCAGGAACAGGCCCAAAAAGATGCTGAGCGAATGTTCGCCGGCGAGTTCTCCTTGGAGGATTTTGCCAACCAGCTCAGGCAGGTGCGCAAGATGGGACCGATAGCCCAGGTATTGGAGATGCTTCCCGGTGGTATGGGTCAGATGGCACGCCAGATCGACCCGAAAGACGCCGAAAAACAGCTAAAGATGACCGAGGCCATCATCAGCTCGATGACCGTTCGCGAGAGGCGCCGCCCTGACGTGCTCAACGCCAGCCGCCGCCGGCGCATTGCCAGCGGTTCTGGTACCGAAGTGCAGGATGTGAACCGGCTGATCAAGCAGTTCCGGGAAGCACAGAAGCTGTTCAAGAACATTAAGAAATCTGGCATGCGCGGTCTGCCGCGCTTGTTTGGATGACGGTATGGGAGCTCCCGTATCGTCTGGGAATATACCGGTGGTCCGCGTCCCTTCCGCGCCCCCTTCTATTTCACCGGGCATGTGACCCAGGAAATCTATATTAAAAATATACATCGATAGAAGGAGATTGGTTTCAAAATGGTACGTATTCGTTTACGCCGTGTAGGAGCAAAGAAACAGCCCAGTTACCGTATCGTGGCTGCAGATATCGAACACCCGCGCGATGGCCGCTTCCTGGAGATCCTTGGGTTCTATAATCCCCGCACTAATCCTGGAACGATCGAGCTGCACGAGGATCGGATTTACGATTGGATCAGTAAGGGCGCCCAGCCCAGTGAATCAGTCGTAAAGCTGTTTAAAACCAGCGGCTTGACCGAGCGCTATGAGCGCTTCAAAGCCGGCGAATCGCTGGAGGTGCTGATGGCAGAGGCCAAGACTGCCCAGGATTCACGTACGCTGAGCCCCCTAACCAGCCAGCGCAAATAAGCTGTTCCGTTTTATCCCTCTGTTATGTCCTTGTGCGGTTAGCTGCCTGGCAGGAGTAATCAATTTCTGCTGAGCACCGGTCGCCGCAGGGATTAAGGAGTGAGTTATGAAAGAGCTGATCGAATTCATTGCCGCTTCGCTGGTGGATGACCCTACGCAGGTGCGGGTATCCCAGGAACAGCGCGGTGCCAAAGTCTACCTGAAGCTGAAAGTCGCCAAGGAAGACATGGGGCGGGTCATTGGTCGCCAGGGGAGGGTGGCAAATGCCATGCGCCTGCTGCTCAATGTGTCTGCTTCGCGAGCCGGAAAGCAGGCTTACCTGGATGTTGAAGATCCTCAATGAGCAACAGCTATCATAATAAGCCGCAGTTGGAAGCTGCAGGCTCGCCGGGCAATGGTGAGCCTGCCTATTTAGCTGTGGGCAAGCTGCGCCATGCCCATGGGGTGCATGGCGAGATCCTGATGGAAGTCTATACCGACTTTCCCGAGCGCCTTCAGCCGCAGGATATCCTCTACCTCGGTCCCGCAACCGGAGAGCTCAAGCTGGTAAAAAGGCGAACGCACAACGAAGGGCTGCTGCTTACCTTCGAGGGATATTCCACTCCCGAACAGGTAGGCGAATTGCGCAACCAGATCGTGTACGTGCGCACGGAAGACCGCCCACCCCTGCCAGATGGCGAGTATTATCATCACCAGCTGATCGACCTGACGGTAATCAGCGATGAAGGCGTGACCATTGGTCCGGTTATTGAAATCCTTGAGACTGGTGCTAGTGATGTGTTGGTCGTGCGCCCAGAGACCGGTCCGGAGGTGCTCATCCCGGTCGCCGATGTCTTTATACAGCGGATTGACCTGGATAAACGTGAGATTACCGTGCATATCATCCCCGGTTTGCTTGCAGAGGAGCCTTAACCTTGCTTGACCCCCGCATGTATTGGGTGGGCTTCAATATGGTCAAGGGTATTGGAGCGGTACGCTTCAAGGCACTTTTAGATGCATTTGGGAGTGCGGAAACTGCCTGGAACGCTTCCCCTGAAGCCTTGCTTGATGCCGGTCTCAGCCGCAAAGTCGTTGAATCGTTCCAGCGTGTGCGCAAAGGCGTATCGCTGGAGCAGGTTTGGGAGCGCATACAGTCTTTCGGGGCGGCAGTGCTCACCTGGGATGACGACGGATACCCCCGCCACCTGAAGGAGATCGACCAGCCGCCGCCCGTCTTGTACGTGCGCAGCTCTCTGCAGCCGGAGGATGAATGGGCGGTAGCCATCGTCGGAACCCGCCGCGTGACGTCCTATGGACGCCAGGTGGCGGAGGAAGTCGCCACCACCCTCGCCCGCAGCGGTGTTACCATTGTCAGTGGTATGGCGCGGGGGGTCGATTCGATCGCCCACCAGGCCGCCATCAATGCTGGCGGGCGCACTCTGGCAGTGTTGGGGAACGGGGTCGACCTGGTCTACCCGCCTGAGAACCGACGGTTGGCAGCCCAGATCATTGAGCATGGCGCCCTGATGAGTGACTATGCCCTGGGAACCCCGCCCGATGGGATTAACTTCCCGCCGCGCAACCGCATTATTTCCGGTTTGTCCCTGGCAGTGATCATCATCGAGGCCGGGCAAACCAGCGGAGCACTTATCACTGCGTCCTTTGCCGCCGAACAGGGGCGGGATGTGTTCGCCGTGCCAGGCAACATCAATGCCCCGCAGAGCCAGGGTACCAACCGCTTGATCCGCGACGGAGCCCAGCCGCTGCTCAGCCCTCAGGACGTGCTCGAAGCATTGAACCTGACCATGGTCACCGAGCACCAGGCAGTGCGCGTGGCGCTGCCATCAGACCCGGTAAAGTCATGCCTGTACAAGCTGCTCTCTCACGAGCCCAAACACGTGGATGAAATCCGGAACCAGGCGGAGCTGCCTATCGAGACCGTCTCAGCCACCCTGGCGATGATGGAGCTGAAGGGTATGGTCCGCCAGGTGGGTGGGATGAACTACGTCGCTGTGCGTGAAGCACCTGAGACCTATGAAACGTAATTAGATGTTAATTTAGAATCTGGAAAGGCTTTAGTTTTGTTGGTAAAGAATCAGGAGGTTTACTTTGGAAGCATATTGTGTTAAATGTCGCACGAAACGTGAGATAACCGACCCACAGCCGGTCTATACGAATAATGGTACCCCCGCTACTCGGGGTTCGTGCCCGGTATGTGGGACCACCATGTTCCGCATGGGTAATACCCCCGCCCACGCCGGGATGATCGCCCCCAAGAAGGGTGATAACCGCAAGGGCAAACTGGTGATCGTCGAAAGCCCTGCCAAGGCACGCACTGTGGGCCGTTTTTTGGGTAAAGGTTACACCGTAAAAGCTTCAGTCGGGCACGTGCGCGACCTGCTGCATTCCCAGCTTTCGGTGGATGTGGAGCATGACTTTGCCCCGAAGTACCGCGTGCCCAACGAGAAACGCCCCGTGGTCAAGGAGATCCAGGCGTTGGCGAAGGAAGCTGCCGAGATCTACCTGGCGACCGACCCCGACCGTGAGGGCGAAGCGATTGCCTGGCACCTGCTCGAATCGGCCAAGATTGAGCTGAAGCGCACCCAGCGCGTGGTGTTCCATGAGATCACCGAGCCGGCGATTGCGGATGCCTTCGCTCACCCGCGGGCAATCGATATGGACCTGGTGGATGCCCAGCAAGCACGCCGCATTCTCGACCGCTTGGTGGGCTACAACCTCAGCCCGCTGTTGTGGCGCAAGGTGCGCAGCCGCCTGTCAGCCGGCCGCGTCCAATCGGTAGCCCTGCGCTTGGTGGTGGAGCGCGAGCGCGAGATCGATGCCTTCAACCCGGTCGAGTACTGGTCGATTGCCGCCGAGCTGCGCCCGGAGAAGGTCAAGGATACTTTCATCGCCAAGCTGGCTAAAATGGACGACGCCGACCCCGTTTTAGGAAAACAGGCCGAAGTCCAGCCCATTTTGGAGGATATGGAGCGCTCTGCCTATTCCATCTCGAAGATCAAGCACGGCGAGAGGCGGAGAAAACCGTCTGCCCCCTTCATCACCAGCACCATGCAGCAGGAAGCCTCCCGCCGCCTGGGATACACTGCCCGGCGCACCATGGCACTGGCGCAGCAGCTATACGAAGGCATCGACCTGGGAGAAGGTGCAGTGGGCTTGATCACCTACATGCGCACCGACTCTACCAATGTGGCCGAGACTGCCCAGGCCGAAGCGCGTGAGTTCATTGGCGCACGCTATGGAGAAAGCTTCCTGCCGCCTGAGCCACCCAAGTACCTGGTTAAAGCCAAGGGTGCCCAGGAAGCGCATGAAGCCGTGAGACCTACCTCGGTGATGCGCCAGCCCGAAGGGATCAAGGAATTCCTCAACCGCGACCAGTTCCGCCTGTACCAGCTGGTATGGCAGCGCTTCGTGGCCTCCCAGATGGAATCTGCCGTCTTTGAGACGCTGTCGGTGGAAGTGACCGCCAAGTCTGGCACACATGAATATTTATTACGCGCCTCCGGTTCCACGGTCAAGTTCATCGGATTCCTGGTGGTGTATGAAGAAGCTAAAGATGAAGACCAGGTGGCGGATGAAGAAGAAGAGAATGCCCGCATTCCCGCCGGGATACTCGAAGGTCAGCCTCAGAAACTGGTGCGCCTTTTACCCGAGCAACACTTCACCCAGCCCCCACCCCGCTTCACCGAAGCCACCCTGGTGCGCATCCTTGAGGAATACGGCATCGGCCGCCCCTCCACTTACGCACCCATCCTGAGCACCATCCAACAGCGCGGCTACGTGGTGCGCGACCAAAAGCGCCTCACTCCCACAGAGACCGGCATCCTGGTCAACGATCTGATCTGCGAGCACTTCCCCGAAGTGGTGGACTATGGTTTTACCGCCAAGATGGAGGAAGACCTGGACCTGATCGCGGAGGGCAAGCGTGCGTGGGTCGATTCGATCCGCGAATTCTGGGGACCCTTCGCCGAACAGGTTGCCCAAGCCGAGATCAAGATGCCCGAGATGAACATGGGTCCCGAGCCGATCGGGCGTGCCTGCCCCGAGTGTGGGAAGGAGCTGGTCATCCGCTGGGGGCGCTATGGCAAGTTCATCAGCTGCAGCGGCTTTCCTGACTGCCGGCATACCGAAGCCTGGCTGGAAAAAATTGGCGTTACCTGCCCCAAGGACCAGGGTGACATCGTGCAACGCAAGACTCGTAAGGGACGCACGTTCTACGGCTGCGCCAACTACCCAGCCTGCGATTTCACTTCCTGGAAGCTGCCTCTGGCGCACCCCTGCCCCGAATGCGGCGGGATGCTGGTGGTGGCGAACAAGAACCAGGCGCAGTGCCTGGCTTGCGAGACGATGTTCCCCCTCGACCAGGTGACCGTCGAAGAAGCCGCCGAAGTAGAGAAATAGCCAAAACGGAGATATATCCCAGCCTGATTTATTTTGTGCTGTAGAGACGCCCGCCGGGGCGTCTCTTTTTTATCCACGGTATCATTTAATCCCCCTGATTCCAGGTTTCTTTGTAGCTGGGGTCCTTGATCCCGGTATTTCCTCTGAGTAGGGGCACAGCGTCGCTGTGCTGCTACTCCATGTCATCGATATGATAGAACTTATTCGCACCTGTTTCCCATGGATTTGAGAGTGGTTATCCCACGCTGGCAACCAGTTTAATCAATGGATTCCTTACAATTTTGCAAGGTTTAAACAAAAAAGGTTCAAAAAGGGGGTAAAACCGCCCAAAATCACACAATTATTAATCTTTAACAGACTGTTTCGAGGACTATGCAGTGTTAATATACATGCATAATCAATCCCAACACGTACGTCACTGTGACCATCGCCAGTGGCGGGGACGTGGGAATGTAAAAGCAGGAGGGTCATTATCATAGAGGCGCTTCAGTTGGAGCGCCTCTAACTTTTTCGCTATGACAATAGAGCGCAAACCCCACTAGGACATCTCTACTATAATAATGCCTTTCTGGCACTTCTCTTGCAACCCACACGTAATGGTCAAAGATAGTTGCATTTTTAATCACTATCGTCTAAAATTAGAAACGGTATACCCATCTTCATAAAATTTCAACACTTCTTTCCATTAAACTCTTAGGCTCGGAGATTAAAGATGGACCAAAATCAAATAGATCAAAATCAGACAGACCAGCCTCAAACAGACCAACCTCAGACGAACCCACCTGCGACGGTGGTAATCCAGGAATATGCCAAACGACCGCTCGTAACGGGAATTGGCGGCCTAGTATTGGGGTTGATCGTCGGTCTGGTCGTTCTCGGCTGGTGGCTGTGGCCAGTCCAATGGTACGACGCCGCACCCTCCAGCCTCCATCCAGAGTATCAGGTCTGGTGGATGCAGATGTCGATCATTTCCTATGGCGCCACGGGGGATGCCGCCACTGCCAAAATGGAATATGACGCCCTGGGTGAATTTGGACCGGATACATTGGCGACAGTAATGTCCAGCCCGGGGAGTATCGACCCCAACCTGATCACCCAGTATGCGGCCGCCGTTTCTGCCACCGTTCCGCTACCGGCGCAGACCTCCGCTCCGGGGGTCACACCAACCGCTGCTGGAACCCAAAAAGGCCGGTCCAACCTGACCACGTTGCTGATTGTGATGTGCGTGGTCACCCTGCTTGTGGGCGCGGCGATCGTGGTCTACTTCGTGCTGCAGGGACGCAAACGCCCAGACTCCATGGTGTCCACTTCACCCATGACCTCCCCCGAAGAAACCGCCCCGGTTGAGTGGACCAATATACCCGCGACGACTGAGCAGGCCCCCATGGTCCAATTCATGGCCTCGTATAAGGGCGGGGATGACCTGTTCGATGACTCCTTCAGCATCGATAGCCCCTCGGGTGAATTTCTAGGTGAGTGCGGGGTGGGCATCTCCGAGACCATCGGTGTGGGTGTGCCCAAGAAGGTGACTGCATTCGAAGTCTGGTTGTTCGATAAGAACGACATCCAAACGGTGACGAAAGTGCTGATGAGCGCGCATGCCTTTAATGACCCTGCTATCCGGCAGAAGCTGGAAGCCAAGGGCGAGCCTTTCCAGGCTAACTCGGGCGGACAGACCATCCTTGAGACTGCCACCCTGCGCCTGGTGGCACGCGTGGTGGATATGGCTTATGGGCAGGGATCCATGCCTGAGAACAGCTACTTCGACTCTCTCGTGCTCGAGCTGGCGATCTGGCAGAAGCAGTAAGCCGTTCTATCCTTAAATATAACGAGTGGATTGGTCAACACCAATCCACTCGTTTTTTAGTCACTCGATCTTGAGAATTTTTAGCTTGAGCTCCCCGCCCGGTGTGACCGCCGTTACTTCATCCCCCACGCGTCCTCCCAGCAGCACCTTACCGATGGGAGACTCGTTGGAGATCCTGCCGTTGCGCGGATCGGCCTCGGCGGCGCCCACCAGGAAATAAGTCTCCTCCGGATAGTCGCCTTCCTGGACGGTGACGCGCGAGCCCACCTGCACGATGCCGGTCGGACCTTCGCTGACGTCAATGATCCTGGCATTATTCAGGATATGCTCCAGCTCCTGGATCCTGCCCTCCATAAACCCCTGATCTTCCTTCGCCTTATGGTAATCGGCGTTTTCCGACAGGTCGCCCATCTGGATGGCAGAGCGCAGGCGCCTGGCCATTTCATCCCGCTTTGGACCTTTGAGCTCTTTCAGCTCGGCCTTCATCTTTTCAGCACCTTCGGAGGTTAAGTAAATATCCTGTTCCATATTACATCCTATCAGGGTTTCATCACCGGGTCGAACAGCTTTTGGTATTCCTCCACGGCGAACCGGTCGGTCATCCCGGCGATATAGTCGCAAACCGTGCGCTCCAGGCCGCGTTCCCGGGTCCATTCCTGGACGTGGCTGGGGAGGATCGCCGGCTCTTGCACGTAGGCCTTGAACAGGTCGTTAATGATGCGCTCGGCTTTCACCGCCATTCGCACCACGCGGTGGTGGCGGTACAGGTTGGAGTAGAGGAAATCCTTAAGCTGCCGGTTGCGCTGGTGCATTTCTTCACTGAAGGTGACCACGTTATAGGGCAGGCTTTGCAGCTCGATTACCGAGCGCACGCCGCTCTCACGCAGCTGCTTATCGGTGGCGTAGATCATGTCGCTGACTTCCATATCGATCAGGTTGCGGATCATACGGTGCCGTGAAAGGTCGTCCAACACCTGCCCGCGCCAGCTAATGCTTTCCACCAGGATTTCCCACAGGGTGAGTCCTTCGAGAATGTGGGTGTTGATCATCCCCGAGCGCAGCCCATCGTCCAGGTCGTGGGCAGTATAGGAAAGCTCATCGGCCACATTGGTGATTTGGGCTTCCAGGTGCCCGCGCAGGTCGGCGTCGTACTCACGCGCATCCGCGACATCGTATTCCGACTCGTGCTTGACGATACCCTCGCGCACTTCCCAGGTCAAATTGAGGCCGGGGAAGTCCAGGTAACGCTGCTCGAGCTTGGTCACGATGCGCAGGGATTGCTTGTTGTGGTCGAACCCGCCATGGTCCTTCATCAGGCGCGCCAGGGTGGCCTCCCCGTTGTGACCAAAGGGTGGGTGCCCCAGGTCATGGGCCAGGCAGATGGCCTCGGTCAATTCGGGGTTGGCACCCAGGGCGCGGGCCATGGTGCGCCCAATCTGGGCAACCTCCAGCTCGTGGGTCAGGCGGGTGCGGTAGTAATCGCCCTCGTAGTTAATGAAAACCTGGGTCTTGTATTCCAGGCGGCGGAAGGCGGTGGTATGCAGGATGCGGTCGCGGTCGCGCTGGAAGGCTGTGCGGTACTCGGGTTCTTCCTCCGGGTAGCTGCGCCCCTTGGTGTTTTTACTGCGGATACCGTATAGCGCCAGGCTTTGGTCTTCGATATTCTCGAGTTCTTTTCGTGTAAAGTACATATTCCCGCTCTGTGAATAGTCTTTTCAGACTTAATTTATCCGAACCATATTATAACCCGTCTTATGAGCCGGGCTTGTATGCTAGGAGGCATATAGCACTGTTCCCAGCTCTTCTCCGGTGAGAGACCGGCGGACGTTATCGTTCGTTTCTCCCGAAAAGATGGAGGCGCGCAACCCGGGCAGCTGGCTGACCATTGATAGCACCTGGCGGACTTTGCCGAGCATACCGCCGGTTACATCCGTGGCAGCCGAACCCTTCAGCCCCGCTTCGATCTGGGCGAAGCTGGATGGGGTGATCTCAGGTAGCAGCTGGGTGTTTGCCGGGAAATTCTTCCACACCCCGGGCTCCCTCCCCGCAAACAGCAGCCGGGTGGGGTGCAGCTTACCCGCCAGGTGGGCGAACAGGTCTTCGGTGGATAAAATGGTCCCACCCAACACCTGGTCGAAGACCACATCGCCGAATACCACCGGCACCAGCCCATTGAGTATGGCGTTTTTTAGAGGTCCCAGGCTCCACGTGACTACCTTTCCTCCGGAGGTCGTGACTGCCGCAGAGGGCGGGAAAGCGAACGCTGGGAGACCGGTATTCCCCATCACTTCCATCACCAGGTGGTTTAGCTCAGCTGCCTGGCGCCATACCTCGACGAACCCGTGCCATTCTTCAACCGTTTTCACCCCCAGGCGGGTGTGGTAAAGACTCGCCGGGACGTGCCCGTAAGAGCCGGAACCGTGACCCAGCAGGACCTGAAGGTCGGGGTCTGCGGCACGAGCAGCCGCGATTTCTCGCCCCAGCCGCTCAATCACATCCAGGCGCGGGGTGTGTGGTTGGTCCTTCACGGTGATCAATGAGCCGCCCAATTTGAGCATGACCAGGCTTGATCTCATGGCTTGCCGACCTCCGTTACGATCGTGCCCACCGCGCCAGCCCCGAGTAGCGCTTTGGTGACTTGGTTGGATCCCTCGGGTACCACCAGGGCAATCATACTTCCTCCGCGCCCGGCGCCAGAGAGCTTGGCACCCATGGCGCCCGCTGATAGGGCTGCCTTGACCAGGCTTTCCAGCTCGGTGGATGAGACGCCCATCTGGCGCAGCAAGGCCTGGTTTTCATTCATCAGGGGTCCAAGCGCCTCAACCTTGCCGGATTCGATGGCTTTACAGGCAGAAAGTGCAATCGCTCCGGCGGCATCGAATAGCTGCTCAAACTGTTCGGTGTTGGCTTCCCAAGCCATTCGAACATCGGTCACGGCAACAGTCGTCGGGCTGCGGACACCGGTATCGGCGATGACCAAAGTGAACGGGCGCTTAACTTTCAGGATCTCGATCGGTTTTCCTTTGACGAAATACACCGGCCTGGCAAAGGTGATGACGGTATTATCAATCCCCGAGGGAGTACCGTGATAGATACGCTCCGCTTCATAAACCAAATCAGAGATCTGTCGGTCGCTGAGGGGGTGACCCACTGAGGCTGATAGGGCGCGCAGAACCGCCGCGGAGACCGCCGCTCCCGAGCCCATCCCACCTGCAATGGGAATGGTGGAGGTAATATGGATGCTGCACGCAGGGATATGGTTTATCTTCATGGCGATGACAGCTTTATGGATTACCACTGCCAGCGGGTGATCTTCCGGAAGGAATGCCAGGGTCGTTTCCAGCCCGATATCTGGAGCAATCAGTCTTACCATCCCAGACGGGCTTTTCGGCTCGGCGATGACAATGGCTTTCGCCCGAACCTGTGAGACGGGGGCGGCGATTGCCGGGCGACCATATACCACGGCATGTTCGCCGAACAGGATCACTTTTCCGGGTGCAGAGGCAGAAAATGCAGGCATCTTTCTTACCTGGAGGGGCGGCTAAGCGGGGATGAGATAAAAAATGACCAACACGGAGAGCATCCACAGCAGGATGGTTACTTGGAGCGGTCGATCAGTCAGAAGCACCTCCTCAGGCTCACCCCCGTAATGTTTCACCTGCAGGAGGTAGAGGTAGCGGAAGATGCCATAGAGCACAAAGGGAATGGTCAGCATCATTACATCGTTCGCAGGCAGGTTGGGAGCTGAAAAGGTATACAGGCTGTAGGTGATGATGGTGCTGCTGGATACGATCAGGATCAGCTGGTCGAGCAGCGGCAGGGTATATTCCCCCAATGACTTGCGATGAGTATTGGCTTCTCCTGCCAGCAGGCTCAGCTCGGCGCGCCGCTTGCCAATCCCCAGGTACAGCGCCAGAAAAGTGGTGAATACATACAGCCAGGGAGAGAAGCGGTGGACGGAAATGAGTGAGACCCCGGCGGCCACGCGTAAAACGTAGAAGCTGGCGAGGATCATCACATCCAGGATGGGAGCATGCTTGAGCCAGGCTGAGTAAGCCAGGTTGAGCACCAGGTAAGCCAGTCCAATCATGGCGAACTCTAAAGATAACAGGGTCGCAGGGATGAAGATGGCCACCGTGAGCACGATTCCGGCTGTTTTGGCGGTCGATATTTTCAATGAGCCGGAGGCCAGTGGGCGCAGCTTTTTAAGCGGGTGCACCCGGTCAGCTTCCAGGTCCACCAGGTCATTGATGATGTAAATGACGCTGGAGAGCAAACAGAACAGGATAAAACCTGCAACGGTGCGGGCAAGCGCGGGCCAGTTGGTCAGCTGTTTATCGAAAACGATGGGGATGAACAGTAGTCCGTTTTTCACCCACTGGCGGGGGCGCATGGTCTTGAGCAGGGGTTTTACCCAGGCAATCGACATAGTCTACTCATCTTAGTTTACCTGAGAATCCACAATTCAGTAAAGGAGAATCGGTATTGTCTTCACTAGAATCTGGGTTAAGATATGCAGGTGATGAAAATTCGCCTGGATTTGCTATTGGTGGAACGCGAGCTGGCGGAGAGCCGCTCGCTGGCGCAGCGCTTGATCATGGCAGGACAGGTGCGGGTGAATGGTGAAGTAGTGCTTCGAGTGGCAGCCAATGTGCCCCGGGATGTTCAGCTGGAAGTGGAGCATGGGCCGCGGTTCGTCTCGCGCGGCGGTGAGAAGCTGGAAGCCGCATTGCAGGCTTTTAATATCACCATCGAGGGGCGGGTTTGCGCCGATGTTGGTGCATCAACCGGAGGCTTCACCGACTGCCTGCTGCAGCACGGCGCCGCCAGGGTGTATTCCATCGACGTGGGTCATGGGATCCTGGATTGGAAGCTGCGCCGCGACCCGCGCGTGGTGGTGATGGAGGGTACCAATGCCCGCTACGTCACAGGCCTGCCGGAGCCGGTACAGGTCGTCAGCCTGGATGTGTCATTCATTTCGTTAAAGATCCTGCTGCCGGTGGTCATTAGTTGGTTATCAAAAGAAGAACATGACGGTCAGAGCACAAAAGGCGCAGTCATCGCGCTGATCAAACCGCAGTTTGAAGCCGGCCGCCAGCAGGTGGGGCGTGGTAAAGGCGTGATCCGCGACCCGCTGATCCACCACCAGGTGTTGGTGGATATTCTAAGCACCGCCCAGGTGCTCGGGTATGCCGTGCTTGGGTTGCTCCGCTCACCGCTGACCGGACCCAAGGGAAACGTGGAATTCCTGGCCTGGCTTGAAGCTTCGGGCGGGCAATCTGCCTCCATCGACAAGCTGGTTGATGCGGCCGCCTTGGGAGACGTCAATGGGAGCCAATCAAGCGGTAGGTCTTCCATTAGTTAAAATCGGTTATACTATGCCGCGTCAATGACCTCGGAACATATTCGCAACTTTTGCATCATTGCCCATATCGATCACGGTAAGTCGACCCTGGCAGACCGTTTGCTTCACCTCACCGGCACGGTGCCTGACCGTGACACCACCGAGCAGATCCTGGACAGCATGGATCTCGAACGCGAAAAAGGCGTCACCATCAAAGCTTCCGCCGTGCGCATGAGCTATACGGCTAAAGACGGGGAAAAATACGAGCTGAACCTGATTGATACCCCTGGGCACGTCGACTTCGGTTATGAAGTGAGCCGCGCCCTGGAAGCTTGCGAAGGCGCGCTGCTGGTGGTGGACGCCAGCCAGGGGATTGAAGCCCAGACGCTGGCGAACCTGTACAGTGCCCTGGAAGCCGACCTGGAGATCATCCCCATCATCAACAAGATCGACCTGCCGTCTGCCCGCCCAGACGAGGTGGCGCAGGATATCAGCAATCTGCTAGGCATGCCTCCGGGCGAGGTCATCCGCATTTCCGCCAAGGAAGGCACCAACATCGAGGCGGTGCTGGAAGTCATCGTCAAGGAAATCCCGTTCCCGAAAGGGGATGAAGATGCCCCCTTGCGCTCGCTCATCTTCGACTCGCACTACGATTCTTATAAAGGGGTGGTGGCGTACGTGCGCTTGATGGATGGAAGGATCCACCACACCGATATACTGCACCTGATGGCGACCGGTTTTGACGTCAAGCCGGTTGAGATTGGTATTTTCGCCCCCGACCTGCGCCCGGTGCAAGACCTGGTGGCAGGCGAGGTGGGTTACATTGCCACCGGGCTAAAGACCGTCCACGAGTGCCGGGTAGGGGATACGATCACCAACACCGCCAACCCGGCTGAAACCCCGCTGCCGGGCTACCGCAAGGTCAAGCCGATGGTGTTTGCCGGGGTGTACCCGGTGGAAGGTGAAGATTACGCCAACCTGAAGGATGCCCTGGATAAGCTTCAGCTTAACGATGCCTCCCTGGTGTTCGAGCCGGAGACCTCCCAGGCGCTCAACTTCGGGTTCCGTTGCGGTTTCCTGGGCTTGTTCCACATGGAGATCATTCAGGAACGCCTGGAGCGCGAGTACAACCTGGATATCATCGTCACCAGCCCCTCGGTTGAATATGAGGTGGTGCTGCACACCGGCCAGACTATCTTGATCGACTCGCCAGCCGACTTGCCAGACGAGATGCTGATCGAACAAATCCGTGAACCCTGGATGAACATCGAGATTTTCAGCCCGACGGAATTCTTTGGCACGATCATGGAGCTTACCAAGAAAAAACGTGGGGTGTTCATCTCACAGGATTATCCTGCCCCCAACCGGGTGCAGCTCAATTACCAAATCCCACTCTCCGAGCTGATCGTTGACTTCTTCGACCTGTTGAAATCACGCACGCGCGGCTATGCCTCGTTGGATTACCAGTTCGCCGAGTACCGCCCGGATGACCTGGTCAAGCTGGAGATCCTGGTTAATGAAGAACCGTTGGATGCGCTGGCGACCATCGTCCACCGCAATGATGCTTACCACAAGGGGCAGGCGGTGATCACCAAGCTTAAAGAGCTCATCCCCCGCCAGCTGTTTCTCGTCCCCATCCAGGCGTATGCTGCTGGGCGGGTGATCTCACGGGCGAATATCAAACCCATACGTAAGGATGTGCTCGCCAAGTGCTATGGCGGAGATATCTCGCGTAAGAAGAAGCTGCTCGAAAAGCAAAAGCGGGGCAAGAAGCGCATGAAGATGGTTGGGAATGTTGAAATCCCCCAGGAGGCATTCCTGGCGGTTTTGCGCATCGGGGAGGAGTAAGATCGCCATCGCTCCAAGCAAGAATAACTGGAAACGCATCCTGCCGGGCTTGATTATCAGCGTGACAGCCCTGGCTATCATATTCTCGCTGCTTGACCTGCAAAAGTTTATGCTTGCAATCAAGCAGGCTGACCTGCTGTTCTTGCTGCTGGGAGTATTATCAGAGATCCTTTGGCTGGTGGTGCGGGGAGCCTTCTGGCGCACCCTGCTGCAAAATAAAGCTTCCTATCATGATGCGTTTATTACAGTCAACGAGGGCTACCTGCTCAATAATATCCTGCCATTCCGCCTGGGTGAGATCGGGCGGGCGTTCTTGATCGGGCAAAAAGCAAAACTGGAATTCTGGCAGGTCATCCCCTCCATTTTGGTCGAACGTGCCCTTGACCTGGTGTTTGCCGTTGGGATTTTCTTAAGCACGATTCCATTTGTGATTGGGATATCATTGGCAACGCAAGCTTCCATTGGGATTGGAATTATAGTCATCATGGGTTTAATCGCCATGTATAGCCTGGCGCGCAACCGTAAGTGGCTGCTCGAATGGATCGACACGGCCGGTGAACGCTGGAGCGTGGTGAAAAAGATCACCGGGCGGCGTGCAGCGGCCTTTTTTGACGGTCTAGGTATCTTGACGGATGGGAAATTGTTCCTGCAAGCCTTGGGTTGGGAAACAATTAACTGGCTGGTGGCTTTCCTGCAGTATTACCTGTTCCTGCGGGCATTCTTCCCATCCCCGAGCCTGTTGTGGGTGATTTTTGCCCTGGGAGTGGGTGCGCTCGGGATCGCCGTGCCATCATCGCCAGGAGCGATCGGTGTATTCGAAGCTGTATTGGTGGGCGCGCTGGTGGTGCTTGGAGCAGACGTCTCTACTGCTGCAGCGTTCGCGGTCTGTGTCCATATTACCAGCTACGTCATCACCGGTTTGATTGGCGGTTATGGGCTGTATAAGGACGGCGAATCCTTATCCAGTATGTATACCCGCCTGGGAAAGATGAGTTCTGAAGGAGAGTCATAGCCCCGGGATGGTAGAAACAATTACCCTTCAATCATCGTCATTGTTATTGCCATGCGCATTCTAACCACCCTTACCTATTACCGCCCGCATTATTCGGGGTTAACCATCTATGCCGAGAGGCTGGCGCGCGCCATGCTGAGACGCGGGCACCAGGTGACGGTACTGACCTCGCGCTACGACCGAACTCTGCCTGCCCGGGAAGACCGGGATGGGGTGCAGGTTATCCGCCCACGCGTGCTGGCACACGTCAGCAAGGGTGTGCTCATGCCGACGATGTTCTTTTGGGCCTGGAAATGTATACGTCATGCCGATATCGTCCACCTGCACCTGCCCCAGCTGGATGCTGCCTATATCGCCCTGATCAGCCGGTTGCTGCATAAGCCGGTTGTGCTCACCTATCACTGTGACTTGCTCCTGCCCAAGGGATTTATCCACTCGATTGCCAACCAGGTTTCGCACCTGGCGAATAATATCTCCTTGGGTTTATCCAACCGCGTGGTGGTGAATACCCTCGATTATGCGGAACAATCTGCATTTTTACGCCGCTACCTCCCCAAAATCGGGGCAATCCCCACTCCGGTCGAGCTGGAATCGTCAACCCAGGCTGATGTGGATAGGTTGAAGCAAAAGATCAGGTTGGAGCCCGGGCAGCCCGTCATTGGGATGGTGGCGCGCCTGGCAGCTGAGAAAGGGGTCGAATACCTGGTGGAAGCGATGCCTGAGATTATAAAGGCACACCCCACTGCACGGGTGCTGCACGTCGGGCAGTACCAGAACGTGTTGGGTGAGGAAGAGTATGCTAATAAACTGAGGCCGATGATCGAGGCACTGGGAGACCATTGGACGTTCCTGGGGATTTTACCCGCAGCCGAGCTGTCTGCCCTGTACCAGCTGTGTGATGTGACCGTCTTACCCAGTACCAACAGCACCGAGTCGTTTGGCATCGTGCAGGTGGAATCCATGGCCAGCGGCACACCCGTGGTGGTCTCCAACATCCCCGGCGTGCGTGAGCCGGTTAAGCTTACCGGGATGGGACGCCTCGTCCCACCGGCGGATGCCCATGCCCTGGCTGATGGGATTAACGAAGTCCTCGATCACCCGGCGAGCTATAAGGGCGATGTAAATAAAGTGATCACCAGTTTTTCATCCGATCACATCGCCGAACAATATGAGGCTCTTTTTCAAGCGGTGTTAAAAAGTGGAAACATTAGCAGGTAAGTGATGCCTCAATCATCGACTATGCCTTTTTACCACATCGCCCAATCACCTGATTACCGGATATCGAAGCCTGCAGCGTCCCCATGTGCACGCTGTGAGTTTCTCGATAATAATCACCTAATCACCTGATTACCTGGTAACCCAATTACCTGATCGCCTTTATTATGACCAACGACAAAGATTTTCTCTGGCTGAACTTGCGCGACCTGCCCTATTTTCGCGCCATGCTGAGAGCGGTGGAAGCCCAGTTCTACCAGGAGTTCGAGTTACCCGCACCGACGCTCGACTTGGGCTGTGGCGATGGACATTTTGGCAGCATAGCCTTCGATCGTAAGCTGGAAGTGGGATTAGACCCCTGGGCAGGTCCCATTCACCAGGCGAGGCGCAACGGTGGCTACCAATCCCTCGTGCAGGCTGATGGCAGGAGGATGCCCTTCACCGGTGGGTACTTTTCGAGCGCCGTCAGCAACTCGGTCCTGGAGCATATCCCCCAGGTGCAGGCGGTGCTGTCTGACCTCAGGCGCGTGCTCAAACCCGGATCACCCTTCCTGTTCTGTGTACCCAACCCACGCTACCTGAGTGAATTATCCGTTCCGGCGATGCTCGAAAAAGTCTGGCTGGCCGGAGCAGGGCGGGCGTACACCCGCTGGTTTCAACGTATGTCGCGCGTCCAGCATGCTGCCTGGCCGGAGGTGTGGCAGGAGTGGCTGGAAGGTGCAGGTTTTAGGTTGGAGAGGTGGTGGCATTATTTCTCACCGCAAGCCATGCGCACTCTGGAATGGGGTCACTACTTTGGCGCCCCCACCCTTCTGCCCCACGCCATCAGCCAACACTGGATCATTGCCCCCTGGCGGTGGAATTTATTCCTGACCGAACGACTCGTTAGGCGCTATGCGGTTGCCCAACCTGATCCTCAAGGGACATTCACCTTCTACGTCGCCAGAAGTGTTTGATCGAACATGAGCCAATCTGGATCCGAAGACCATCCATTCAACCAGGATTACTTTGCCACCGGCCCGTACGCTGAGGTGAGCTTCGCCCGTTACAGCCAGTATTGGTGGTCTAACCGCTATTACGCCGGGTTAGCCCGCCGCTATGGGCCGCCCCAGGGCAGGGTGCTGGAGCTCGGCTGCGGAATGGGTCATTTGCTAGTCTGGTTAACTGAGCGTTACCAGGTCTTTGGCACTGACATCAACGCGTGGGCATTATCCCGAGCCAGGCAAAATGTGCCCCTTGGTCAGTTTGCGTTGCTTTCGGCAGACGAGGTATGTGCCTTTCTGCCGGGTGTATTCGATATAATCATCGCCAAGCACGTAGTGGAACATCTCAAGCAGCCGGAATGGGTAATTTCAGAGATGAGCCGCATATTGAAGCCGGGCGGGCTGCTCGTCCTTGCCACCCCCAATTTAAATTCGCCTATGCGCAAGTTAAAAAAGGACGCCTGGATCGGCTACAAGGATCCCACCCACATCAATCTTAAGCCTCCTGATGAGTGGCTGGCGCTGCTCCAGGAGCATGGTCTCCGGCCGCGTAAAGTCTTCTCGGATGGTTTTTGGGATGCACCCTATATTCCCATCGTTCCTGCTGCCTTGCAAAAACTGCTCTTCGGTCTGCCCGGGGGCTTGCAAGCTGTTCTTGGATGGAGTATTATTCCTCTCCGTATGGGTGAAAGCCTGATTGTTCTGGCGGAGAAAGCATGAACCGTGAGCCCACGGTTCTGGATTACGTTAAGTCCCTGCTGCGGGGGAAACCGTTAGCGATTCCGGAACCTCAAGGGTCACCTGAAGAATCCCAACCATTTGGGACAAAATCGTTAGAGCTGCCGTTGATTGAAGCTGAACTGGCTCAGCCAGAAGCGGAGCAAGCTGCTGCGGGACCAACTCCACTGAGCACGGCCCCCAAGGTTAATTTTCCGTGGCGTTCGCTGCTGGCACTCGGGATCGCCCTGGTGGCGCAGCTATCGCTGATGCCGCGCCCGAACCGTGCCTGGATACCCGGTGTATTTCTCTATTTATTGGCTGCCGGCTGGTTGGTTTTGGCTGCCCGGAAGGGAGAATGGGTTCCGGCGGAGCTGCCTGAAGCCGAAGAACACCCGGAAGACTACCGGGTGCGCTCCAGGTGGTTGTATATTAGTCTGCCGCTGGCGTTGGCTGCCTTCCTCACCCTGGGGGGCAACCGCTTCACCAAGCTGAATGTAACCCTGTGGGTACTGGCGATCATCTTTACCTGCGTGGCTTTCTGGCAGGGTGAACTGCCCTTCAGAGGTTGGTGGAGGTGGTTAAAAGAACACCTGCACTTCCCGTGGAAGCTTTCTCTGTCTTCGTGGACCCTGCTGGTCATAGGCTGCCTGGCGCTGGTGGTTTTCTTCCGCGTTTACCGCCTTACCCAGGTACCCCCTGAGATGGTCAGTGACCATGCCGAAAAGCTGCTGGATGTATGGGATGTCTTGCATGGGCAGACGAGTATCTTCTTCCCACGCAACACCGGTCGGGAAGCCATCCAGATGTACCTTACGGCTGGCATCATCCAGCTGTTCCATACCGGTTACACCTTCCTGAGTCTTAAGCTCGGCACCATCTTGGCAGGCTTGCTCACCTTACCTTACATCTACCTGCTGGGAAAAGAGCTGGCTAACCGGCGGGTGGGTCTGTTTGCCTTGCTGTTCGCAGGTATTGGATACTGGCCGAATGTCATCTCACGCGTGGGGCTGCGATTCCCACTCTATCCCCTGTTTGTTGCGCCTACACTGTTTTACCTGTTCCGTGGGCTGCGCACCTCCAACCGCAATGATTTCATCCTGGCAGGTCTGGCATTGGGGATTGGCTTGCACGGTTATACTCCCATCCGCATCCTGCCGATCCTGGTCGTGGTAGCCGTTGGTCTGTTCTTATTGCACCCACAGGCAAAAGGCAGACGGCTGCAGGTAGTTTCGGGATTTCTGGTGTTGGTACTGATCTCCTTGATCGTTTTCCTGCCACTGCTGCGTTTTTCGCTCGAATTTCCCACCCTGTTCGATTTCCGGGCCTTCTCCCGTTTGGGCATCGCCGAGAGTTCGCTGCCTGGACCTGCCTTGGTGATATTTTTAAAAAATTTGTGGAATGCCTCCACCATGTATTTCTGGTCGGACGGGAATATTTGGGTCCACTCAGTCACCGGAAGCCCGGCCTTGGATATCGTTTCAGCAACACTATTCTTTCTGGGAGTGGTCCTGTTGTTAATCCGATATATCCAGCGGCGTACCTGGCAGGACCTGGTGCTGCTGATCTCGGTCCCCATCCTGATGCTGCCTTCCATCCTATCCCTGGCTTTTCCGGATGAGAACCCGGCATTAAACCGGGCGGGGGGTGCGCTTGTACCGGTTTTTGTGATCGTGGCCATTGCCTTGGATGGGCTCATGTCTGGCATGGAGAAGCGCATGCCCACCAAAACCGGGTCGGCATTCGCCTGGGGAATTGCGCTCATCCTGATTTTCTTCTCGAGCCTTGGGAATTACGACCTGGTGTTTAACCAATACCAGCGCGCTTATGAGCTGTCATCCTGGAATACCTCCGAGATGGGGAGCGTCATCCATGATTTCGGTGATATTTATGGCGGCACGAACAATGCCTACGTGGTTCCTTATCCGTATTGGGTGGATACCCGCCTGGTGGGGATGAACGCCGGCGACCCCACGCGTGATTTTGCCATACCGCCCGATCAGATAGCACCAACACTGAACTTCCCCCAGCCCAAGATGTTCCTGGTCAACCCTCAAGATGAAGCAGGCCTCAACCTGCTGAGACAGCTATTCCCCCAAGGCACGCTCACGAATTATGTCTCCAGGGTTGGTAAGGATTTTTATATCTATATGGTTCCGGCAGCCGCATCAGCTCCGGAAGTATCACCCATGCAATGAGGCGAAACCGATGACTTATCTGCATGGAGTATTTTTTAATCAATAAATCGATCTGCTGAATTAACCAATGCTGCCTGACGTTTTGCCGACTTCATCTCCCCAAACAGCTCCAAAGCGGAAGATCCGCTGGGTAACTCCACGGATTTATGACGTGCTGCTGTTGTTTGTGCTCTTAATAGGATGCGTGTTCCGCTATATTGGCATCCAATGGGGAGATTTTCAGTACCTGCACCCCGACGAGCGGTTCCTGATTTGGGTGGGCACAGACATCATGCCCCCAGGGGCACCGGATTCCGCCCTCGGTCCGCCTCCCAATACGATCAATAATCCATGGCGGGCTAACTTCCCCAGCGCCTACCCCGACTGTAAGAACTGGGGTGGGTATTTCGATGCCTCCTGCTCACCGCTCAACCCCAATAACCGTGGTCATTCATTCTACGTTTATGGCACGCTCCCCATGTTCTTTACCCGCTATATCGTGGAGGCGGTCTACGGGCATTCCGGCTTCAACGAAATGACCGTAGTGGGGAGAATCCTTTCAGCCTTCGTGGATTTATTATCCGTTGTCCTGGTCTATGCCATTGGGTCACGCGCATTCAACAAAGCCGTGGGTCTGCTGGCGGCTGCCTTTGCCGCTTTTACCGTGCTTAATATACAACAGTCCCACTTTTTTACCATGGACACGTTCTTCAGCTTCTTTACCCTGTTGGCAGTTTATTTTGCCGTCAGGATAAGCCTGCAGGAACGTGATTCCAAGTCTGTTCAGGCGCCTGAGGTGCACAGCTCGAGCGAGCTCTCTCCTGAGGGTGAGCAGGCTGTACTACCTCAGACCATCACGTCCCGCCTGCTTGCGCTGGTCAGGCACCCTTCCTTCGCACTGTCCATCGCTTTTGGAATTGCCCTGGGCTGTGCCGTAGCCTCCAAGCTGAGCGCTGCCCCGGTGGCATTCGTCCTTCCGGTCGCATTTGGGGTGGTGGTCTTACGTAAGCCCGCCCACGAGCGCCCCCAATGGCTGATCAATGCCATGATTTACCTGGGCATCGCTGCCTTCGTCAGCGTGCTGGTGTTTCGCATCTTTCAGCCGTATGCCTTTTTAGGACCCGGATTCTTCGGTGTACGGCCCAACCCGCAGTGGGTGTCCAATATAAAGGAACAGCGCGCTCAGGCTGCCGGGGATATCGATTTCCCGCCTTCCCTGCAGTGGGCAAGGAGACCGATATGGTTCTCTGCCCAGAATATGGCCGAGTGGGGACTGGGCATCCCCCTGGCGATTTTGGCAGCCTTTGGCTTCTTATGGGCCGGCTGGCGGATGCTCAAGGGTGATTGGAAGCACCATGTTCTGTTGTGGTTGTGGGGAGGCTTTTACTTCATCTGGCAGTCCATGCAGTTCAACCCGACCATGCGCTACCAGATGCCGACCTACCCCATACTCGCTATCTATGCCGCCTGGGCAGTGGTGGAGCTTTGGAATATTCGGATGCGCAGGTTGGGAGCAGAGAGCCGGCAGCAAAATCCTCACCGCCTGTCCTTATCCAGATGGGCTGGTGCGATCTCTATAATTGTTGGCGCAGTTGTGCTCATTACCACCCTTGCCTGGGCAGTGGCATTCAGTCTGATCTATGCCCGCCCCATCACTCGGGTGGCTGCCTCCGAGTGGATTTTTCAGAATATTCCCGGACCGGTTAACCTGCATATACAGGGTAAGGCTAATATGTACATCCAGCCGGTTTCGATCCCGTACGGGAGCACCATTCATCCGGATATTCCGTATCAAACCAGTTTTAGCGCCAATGCCAGTGGTACAGTGAACGAAGTATACCTGGCGCACGTCGCCAATACCGCAGCGGAACAACCGGTTACGATGAATGTTGCACTGGCGAATAGGGCGGGTCAGACGCAGATCGCGGAGGACATCACCCTTACCCCTTCCGGCGGTAGTGGGCAAAAAACCCTGCTTACATTTGACAATCCGATAACCGTCGCTGCCGGGCAGGTATACACCTTGACGGTATCCCTCCAGGATACAGATCGGATACTGAACGCATGTGGACCGGTGGATGCCACCCTTCAGATCTCCGAGCAATTGGTAACCCAGACCATCCCTTCACCGTCTCAGTGCCTGGTTCAGACCGGCTCACCGTATATCCTTCCTATCCCTGTCGAGGAAGGGGGAGTGATCGAATCAGTCACGCTGAGCCAGCTGGTCGACCAGGCCCCTTCATCGGAACAGGAAACCCTTGTGCTGACCATCAGCCCGATTGGAGATGCCCAGCCATCTTCAACTGCCAGCCTGACCGGCGACTTAGCCCCGGGGGCAAATGGCCTCGGGGCGGGTTACACAATGACTCTCGACCGTCCGCTGGCAATTGAAAAGGGGCAGGTTTACAACCTCACCCTTGCCCAGGCATCGGGCGGTGGGGTGATCAGCGTGCGCGGCTCTGCGTTAGCCAACGAGGGGGATTGGGATGACGGTCTGCCGCTGCGCGTGGAAGGCTACGACCCGTTCGGGGGCATCTATATTCCGGGTTTGAACTTCAATATGTACACCGATGATAATCCCGACAAGCTCGACCATTTCATCGATATATACGACCAGACGGAATACATCCTGATCAGCTCGAACCGACAGTGGGGTTCACTGCCGCGCCTGCCGGAACGCTTCCCGATGACCACGCTACATTACCGGCACCTCTTGGGCTGCCCGGATGACAAGACGATCGCCTGGTGCTACAGTGTTGCCCAACCCGGGATGTTCCATGGTGACCTGGGCTTTGAGCTGGTGGCAGTCTTCCAATCCGATCCCACGTTGGGTTCTCTGAACGTAAACGACCAGTTTGCTGAGGAAGCTTTCACGGTCTATGACCACCCGAAGGTGCTCGTTTTCAAGAAAACCGATGCTTACAATACTTCGCAGGCACGCCAAATCCTGGACCAAGCAAATTTCAACGAGATCGTAAGAATTACCCCCAAGAAAGCGGCTTACCACCCGGCTAATTTAAAGTTGCCCGACGTCCACCTGTCTGCCCAGACCGCTGGCGGGACGTGGTCGGAGCTGTTCGACCCGCAGTCCTGGCAGAACCGTTACCAGGTGCTGGGTGTAATCGTTTGGTACTTGAGTGTGAGCCTGTTGGGTCTGCTGGTATATCCCATCCTGCGGATAACGCTACCCGGCTTGCAAGACCACGGCTATCCCCTCGCCCGGACGGCGGGGATGCTGGTCCTGGCTTACCTGACCTGGATGGCCGGCTCGGTTAATATCCCCATCAGCCGTCTCACCATCAGCATCGTGATCCTGGTTATGGCGCTGGGGGGTGCAATCCTGGCTTACCGGCAGCGGGAAGAGCTGCGCAGGGAATTCCGTAACAACCGGAAATATTTCCTGATCGTCGAAGGGTTGGTCCTGGTCTTCTTCCTGTGCTTCCTGTTCATCCGCCTGGGCAACCCTGACCTGTGGCATCCGTGGAAGGGTGGAGAAAAACCAATGGATTTCTCCTACTTCAACGCGATATTGAAGAGCACTACCTTTCCACCCTACGACCCGTGGTATGCCGCCGGGTACATGAATTACTACTATTGGGGCTACGTCTTTGTGGGCGTGCTGGTTAAATGGCTGGGAATCGTGCCATCCTTTGCCTATAACCTCATCATCCCCACCCTGTTCAGCATGGTGACTATGGGGGCATTCTGCATCGGCTATAACCTCAGCCATCCCCGTTCCCAAAATGGGGATATGCAATTGGTTCCGGATGTACCAGAAGTGGACCAACCGCCTCCCACCTTTGCCTGGCGGCCCATCCTGGTCGGCCTGACCTCAGCCCTGGGAATGGCGGTGGTGGGCAACCTGGGCACGCTGCGCATGTTCCTGAAGGGCTGGCAACAGCTGGGCGTTTCGGGAGGGATAACCGACACCACCGGTTTCTTCACCCGTATGGCGGGTCTGCCGGTTGGGATTTGGAATAACCTTTTCCACGGTGCCCAGCTGCCCTACGGATTAGCGGATTGGTATTGGCTCCCCAGCCGTGCAATCCCTGCCCCAAATGATGTGGAACCCATC
The DNA here is from genome assembly GCA_963809615.1 of uncultured Chloroflexia bacterium. Lineage (GTDB taxonomy): Bacteria > Chloroflexota > Anaerolineae > Anaerolineales > UBA4823 > FEB-25. Next base: position 78,166 of record CAWEKR010000005.1, on the reverse strand, counting down.
ACCGAGTTCCCCATGTTTACCTTCTTGTATGCAGACCTGCATGCCCACATGATTGCCATGGCGATTGCCATGCTGGCACTCACCTGGGCTGTGGCAGTTTTACTCGGGAAAGCGCGCTGGAAAAGCATCGGTGCCGGGCTGTTGAGCATTGTCTTGGGCGGACTGGCAATCGGCGCCATGTACCCCACCAACCTGTCGGATATATATGTCTACCTGCCCATCGGGATGGTCGTTTTGGGGTACGCCCTGTTCCGTTATACCGATTTGCAGCACTTTGCCTGGCTGCCTCGGATTCCGTCCATGGTCAAACGCCTGCTCACCGCCGGAGCGGGGATGCTGTTGCTGGCAGTGGTCTCATATGGCTTATATCTACCTTATCGCTTGTGGTATGCCCAACCTTACAGCACGGTTATCCCCTGGTTTGGCACCCACACCCCCATCTGGTCATACTTCACACACTGGGGCTTATTCCTGTTTGCGATCGTCTCGTGGATGGTGTGGGAGACGCGCGAGTGGATGGCAAATACCCCCCTGGTATCGCTGCGCAAGCTCGAGAAGTATACCGGGTTGATCATCGGGGCGTTGGTTGTGCTTTTCCTTACCTGCCTGCTGTTAAGCATCAAAATCCCCGGGATTGCGACGATGTCCATCCTGAGCAAGCTGCCCATCGGGAGAGGCGCTGCCCTGGCCTGGCTCATCCTGCCTCTGGCTGCCTGGGCAGGCATCCTGCTTCTGCGCCCGGGGCTGCCCGACGTCAAGCGCCTGGTGCTGTTCTGGGTGGGTACGGCATTGCTCATCACTCTGATGGTCGAGGTGGTGGTCGTCCGGGGTGATATTGGGCGTATGAACACCGTCTTCAAATTTTATTTAATCGCCTGGGCTTTGTTCGCCCTGAGCGCAGCTGCCGCCGTGGGCTGGCTGATTGACCCTATCCGCCTGTGGCAGCCAGGCTGGCGAATATCCTGGAGGGTGGCGTTCTCGGCTCTGGTTATATCGGCGTTTTTATTCACCCTGTACGGCACGATGGCGAAGATCAAGGACCGCTGGGTGCTGACGGCGCCTCATACCCTGGATGGCATGGCTTTCATGCCGTTTGCCACTTATATGGAAAATTATCCCAGCACGAGTGAATACACCCCGGCTGGACAGATCGGCCTCAACATGGATCTAAGCCAGGACTACCGCGCCATTCGCTGGATGCAGGAAAACGTCCAGGGGTCGCCGGTCATCGTGGAAGCGAATTCGCGCAACCTGTATCGCTGGTACACCCGGTTTACCATCAATACCGGCCTGCCAGGGGTGGTCGGTTGGGAATGGCACCAGCAGCAGCAGCGCGCCCTCAACCCACCCGAGTGGGTAACCAAACGCATCACCGACATTGACCAGTTCTACACCACGGTGGATACGGGGTACACCAGGCAGTTCTTGAATTTATACCAGGTCAAATATATCGTGGTCGGGCAGCTCGAACAAGTCACCTATCCCGGACCAGGCCTGGAAAAATTCCCGGCCTTCAATGGGAATTTATGGCGGGAAGTGTATCGCGACGGGAATACGGTCATCTATGAGGTGATTCAATGATCCAAGTCCTGGTGTGGTGGCTGCTGTTGCAGGTGCTGGGTTGGCTGGCTCTGCCCACCTCCATGCGCATCTTCCGCTGGCTGCCAGACCGCGGCTATTCCTTTTCCAAAGCCCTGGGACTGTTGTTCATCAGCTATTTCCTGTGGATTGGTGCCAGCACCGGGTTGCTGACCAACGACCTGGGCGGGATCCTCTTCGCCGTCCTGCTTTTAACCATCGCCTCCGCCTGGTTCTATTTCCGAAGTAAGGGGACGATCATCCCAGAGATGCGCTCCTTCCTTCGTGAGAAGTGGAAGCTCATTGTCACCGTGGAGGTGCTGTTCTTATTGGCCCTGGTGGGATGGGCCATATTTCGGGCATATGTTCCGTATAAAATTGAAAATACGAGTGGCGAAAAATTCATGGAGATCGCCTTCCAGAACGCCATCCTGCGCAGCCAGCACTTCCCTCCCCTCGACCCATGGCTTTCGGGCTATGGCATTTCCTATTATTATTTTGGCTATGTGATGATGGCCCTGCTCACCCGGTTATCCGGTGCGGTCTCGGGTGTGGCCTTCGACCTGTATGATTCCCTGCTGTTTGCCCTCACCTTGATCGGCTCATTTGGAGTTGTTTATAACTTGGTGGCGTTCACCCTAAAGACGCGTCACAAGGAAGGCGATTCTGCACCTCGCGATGGAACGCCGATAATGGCTGGGTTATTGGGTGGGCTACTGGTGGCCGTGATGAGCAACCTGGAAGGCGTGTTGGAGTCACTCCACGCCAAAGGGCTGTTATCAGCTAGTTTTTGGGCCTGGATCGATATCCCAGGCTTAGCGAAAGCAGATGTGGTTAACTCTTGGTATCCCGGAAATGTCTTTTGGTGGTGGTGGCGAGCTTCGCGTGTATTAGCAGATAAGAATTTCCTCGGGCAGAACATGATCGTCCCGCCCATCGATGAGTTCCCTTTCTTCAGCTTTATCCTGGGCGATAATCACCCTCACGTACTGGCGCTGCCGTTCGTGCTGCTTGCTATTGCATTAGCCTTCAATTTACTCGTGCGGCAGATGAGCCAGGAGCGCATTTTGCGACGAAGCATCGCCGGTGATTTGCCTGAGCGAGGCGAGACCCTTGTTTTACAGCAAGACATAGCCATTAACCAGCCTGAGCCCGACGCTGAAAACCTGGCAGTCAGCGAACCAGACCCGGAGCTTCTCCCTCAGGCACATTGGTGGAACCCGGTCGCTTTTGCCCTGGATAACGATTGGCTTCTGTTCATGTTTTCTGCCCTCATCCTCGGTTCATTGGGATTCCTGAACACCTGGGACCTGCCTATTTACCTGGGTCTGATCATGCTGGCGTATGGTATGGGGCTCGTGATGCAAAACGGGCACCTTGACCTGGAGGTTTTTCTCCGCACCATCATCCTGGGTGTGGGATTGGGCATCCTTTCCGTGCTCTTGTATATCTTTTTCTTCCTGAGCTTCAGCTCGCAAGCTGCGGGTCTCTTACCCTACGTCTTTCCGCCCACCCGCCTGCCCCAGTACCTGGTCATGTTTGGCACTTTTATCTTCCTGGTGGTGTGCTTCCTGGTCGGCTACCTGCGCCATCAGGATGAAGACCGGCATCAGCTGTTAAAATCCGTCTTCACCTGGTGGTGGCGCATCCTGGCGATCTGTGCTGGGGTCTATGTAATGATCATGCTGCTGATTGCGCTGGTGCTCTTCCTATTGAAGCCAGTGCCTGACAGCTCATTGATGGCGACTCTTCAAATGGTATTGGGGGGAATGAGCTTGAAAGACGCTTACCTTGCCAGCATAAAGGCTCGTTTGACCGATCCCTGGCTCCTGCTCATGCTCACCGCGCTTTTGGCGCTGGTGATTGCCAACGTTGCTGGCCTAATGAAGAAAAGAGCAGCTACCGAAGAGGTAGCCTCAGAAATTGTTACACCGTTGCTAAAAGTTTCCAGCGATCTTTTCGTTTTTATCCTCATTTTTACCGGTCTGGCGCTTACGCTTGTGGTTGAATTTATCTACCTGCGCGACAGTTTTGGGGTGCGCATGAACACGGTGTTCAAGTTCTATTACCAGGCTTGGGTCATGTTGGGCTGCGCCAGCGCCTACGGCACCTGGTGGCTTTTGGACCGGATCAGGAAGCCTGCCGTTCGCACTCTGTTTGTAGCCGGTGCAGTTATATTCATCGGGTTGGGTTTGGTTTACACTTTAATGGCAATCCCCAGCCGCGCTGGCGATTTCTCCGGCTCACCCAACCTGGATGGAGCCAGCTCGGTGGCTACAAACAACCCCGATGATTGGGCCGCCATCAGGTGGTTGGATGCCAATGCCGAACAAGGTATGCCCGCCGGGAGCGTTCCGGTAATCCTAGAGGCACCTTGGTTTGGGTCATATAACTATAATGGAAGGATCAGTGTTTTTACTGGATTTCCAACTGTCCTGGGCTGGGCAGGGCACGAAGGCCAGTGGCGCGGGAACTATGACCAACAGGCAATCCGTGAGCCTGATATTGCCAGTATCTATACTACCTCGGATGGTCAAACCATGCTGGACCTGCTGCACAAGTGGAATGTGAAATACGTCATCCTTGGATCGCCCGAGCTGGCATATATACAATCTGTATGCAGCCAATCTGGTGGTTGCACCACCAGCTCTGCGCTGCGTAAATTTAACCAGGTGCTTCAGCCGGTCTTCAACCAGGGGCAGGTGACGATATATAGAGTACCATAATTGACCTTCGGGTTAGGGCATTCAGCATACTCCTTTTATAAGGCTACTCCAACGAAGGCGGTATAATACGGTCGGATAACCCATGAAAGCAAATAAAACCAACACCGAATTTGCACTATATTGGCTCGCATTCCTGCTGGCATTAGGGCTGCGGCTGTATCAGCTGGGTGTGGGTGCCTTGAGCGAGGCTGAAGCCGGTTGGGCACTCCAGGCGCTTGGTCTGTCCCGCGGCGGGGCAGGCTCTTTGGGTCCACAGCCGCTGTACATCATTTTCACCAGCCTGCTGTTCTCGCTCATTAAAGATTCCAATTTCCTGGCTCGTTTTTTACCTGCCTTGCTGGGCAGCCTGATCATTTGGCTGCCTCTCTGCTTCAAGCGCCGGATGGGCGATTCAAGCTGGCTGCACCGCGCCGGGGTGGTGATGGCATTCGGACTGGCGTTGGACCCGGGATTGGTCTCCCTTTCCAGGCAAGCTGGCAGCCTGATGACTGCCCTGGCAATCACCCTGTTTGTACTGGCCAGCCTATTCAACCGTCGGATGGTTTTGGCGGGAATTTGCGGCGGACTGGCACTGTTATCAGGGCTGGCCTTCCTACAGGGTGTGCTCATCCTGGGGATTAGCTGGGGGTTGTACAGCCTGGTAAGCAGATTGGTCGAATCCGAGCCGGAAGAAAACAGTGATGGTTCACCACCCGAAGCAATCCCTGCTGCTTCAATTCGGGTTGGCGTCGTTGCCTTTCTACTCACCCTGCTTTTCGCTGGCACCTTGTTTTTACGCCATCCTCAGGGTTTGGGTGCCCTGGCAGATACCATCCCGGCTTATTTACAGTCCTGGGTCACCGCTAGCGGGATCCCCATTCTCCGTTTACCCGCCAGCCTGTTGGTCTACCAGCTGATAGTGGTCATCTTTGCAGTTGCTGCTGGGCTGCGGGCGTGGCTGGGTCACTGGGAAGATCAACAGGCGAGATTGCTGCTGATGGGGTTTAGCATCTGGGCTGTGGTCGCAATAATATTGCCCTTCCTCAATGTCGGGCGGCAGGTGGGTGACCTTGCGTGGGCGCTCATCCCCATGTGGGCCCTGGCATCCGCGGAGATCAGCCGCGCATTCCTTGCAGAGGAGGATACGAATACGCGTCTCATCGGAGCAGGCTTGGCTCTGCTGCTGTGCATTTTTATAGTCATCAGCTGGTTCAATCTGCTCGCTATTGGGCGCTACCCCGGGGAGGTGAGAATTTATTGGGCCATTATCATCGGGGCTTTGTTGTTGGGACTGGTTGCCGTGATCCTGGTACTTGTCGGCTGGTCGGCAGAAGGCGCTAAGTTAGGCGTGGTGTGGTCGCTGTGCCTCTTGCTGGGCCTGTTCCTCCTTGCAAATGCCTGGGGGATGGCCATCGTGCGCCAGAATGGAGCCCAGGAGATGTGGAGTGCTGCGCCAACCGCCGGTCAGGCGGATCATTTTTTGACCACCCTGTCCGATTTATCCAGCTGGAATACAGGCTTGCGTAACCAGCTTGAAGTGGTGGCTTTGGCAGATTCTAGCGCATTGAAGTGGGTGTTGCGTAATTTTCCCAATGCCCGCTTTGAAACGGCGCTATCCGCGACCGAATCTCCGCCAGTCGTGGTCACATTGAAAGGGTCTGAGGAACCCAGTTTGGCTCAAAAGTACCGCGGCCAGGATTTTGTCTGGCGTCTTTATCCCGGGTGGCAGGGGGTTTTCCCTCCCGAGTTTATTAATTGGCTGGCATTCCGCAAGGCGCCGTTGAGCGAGGAACAGATCATTTTGTGGGCCCGTTCTGACATCTTTCCAGGTGGGGCTGCTGAACCAACCGGGAATGCTGTCCCATAAATCCAATTCAATTAGATGAGATGAAGTATGGGGATTCCTGAAATTATCACCATCGATGGTCCGGCTGCTTCAGGAAAATCCACCCTGGGGCATCGGCTTGCCCAGGCTTTGGATTATCTTTACTTCGATACGGGTGTAATGTACCGGGCAGTCACCTGGCTAGCTTTGAAGCATGGGCTGGAAATTGACGATGAAATTGTCATCACTGTGCTGGCCGAGCAGGCCCAGATCGATGTCCTCCCCCCCTCCGTCGATGATGGTCGCGCCTATTCGGTCATCGTGGACGGACAGGATATTACCTGGGAAATCCGCCTACCTGATGTAGAAGCGCACGTCTCACCCGTGTCTGCCTATCCAGGTGTCCGCAAGGCTTTGTCAGCCCAGCAGCGCCGCATCGGGGAGCGCGGCAGGGTGGTCATGGTCGGGCGAGATATCGGCACAGTGGTCTTACCCAACGCTGATCTTAAAATATACCTGGATGCTTCGGTCGAAGAACGCGCCCGGCGCCGCTTTGTTGAGCTGCGTGGGCGAGGCACGCCGGCTGATTATGACCAAATCCTGCAATCGATGCAGCGGCGCGATGAGATCGATTCTCAGCGCAAAGTTGCTCCCCTACGCCCCGCCGAGGATGCGGTGATCCTGTGTTCAGATGGGTTGGATGCAGACCAGGTTCTCGAGCGGGCAAAGTCAATGGTCTACGGAAGATGAACAGGTCCGCGCTTCCCGTCATTATCCCTATGATAACGCTGCTGACTGCGCAGTATCCTGGTGGGGATCAATCCTCCCCGGAGGCGGGATGACGGAGAAAAGTATGGCATCATCGATATGGTCACCAGGCGGGTATGACCATTCCCGCTATGAGGCGCGCCGGCGGGTGATGCGCTTCCTCCTGCGGATCATCGGTTTCACATTGTTTGCCCGCATCGACCAGGTTGAAGGGGTTGAGAACGTTCCTCAATCGGGTCCGGCAATTATGATGATTAACCATATCGACTTCGTCGATCCTTTTGTGGTGATGAATGTGCTCCCGCGCAACATTGTCCCGATGGCGAAGGTTGAGGTGTACAGCTATCCCATTGTGGGTATTTTCCCGCGTATCTATGGGGTCATCCCGGTCCAGCGGGAGGAGATCGACCGGCGGGCGGTCCAGGGCGCGCTGGAGGTTTTGAAGGCGGGCGAGATCATTCTGGTTGCCCCCGAAGCTCACCGCGGCCCGCAGCTGCGCCAGGCGAAGGAAGGCATTGCCTACCTGGCAACCCGGGCGAATGTTCCGATTGTGCCGGTGGCGATCGATGGGACGATTGGTTACCCGATGCTGCCATTTTCTCATCGCTGGCGGGAACCCGGTGCGAGGGTTAAATTCGGAGCTCCATTCCGTTTTAAAACGGACCAGCGCGCTGGGCGGGAAATCCTGCGCACCATGACAGATGAAGCCATGTACATCCTGGCAGGCATGCTTCCAGAATACCGGCGGGGTTTTTATTCCGACCTGTCTCTTGCAACGCAAGAGACGGTCGAGTGGGTATAAACTAACAGTTTGGTAAAGCGATAAAATAAGTCGTCCTACAGCCATAATAGGTAGACTGCATACATGCTATAATCATTTGAGCAAAAACTCTATGTCATACCACCGATATGGTTATTGATTTTACCTTTCTTGGCACTCCCTTTTACATCGATCAACCACAAGAATTAATCGGGTGGGTGGGCTGGGTTTTCGTATTAAGTGTTTTGGTCCTACTGCTGTACCGTTGGCGGCAGCTTAACAAGCACTGGACGCGTTTGCACGGGGGCATTTTTTTTGGTTTAATTACTCTTCTCATCCTGACCAATATATTCATCGTTGTTCGCCTGCCCGCCCAGGAGGCGTTCAAAATCCAGGGTCAAGCAGTTAGCCTGGGTGAATTAGCCATCCCGGTTTTGGCTGCCGTACCCTGGGTGTTGGCTGCCGGGTTGCTGGGCGTGTTCCCGGCTGCCGGCTTGGGATTGCTTTCAGGGAGCCTGATGGCACTGCTCGGTTCCCACAACCTGTTCACCGTGGTTGAATATGGTTTGCTGGCTACTTTCCTGGGCGCTGCGTTCCACCAAAGATATCGCACCTGGGTCTTCCGTGCACTGCGCCACCCATTATTTGCCACTGCCCTATTTGCCCTGCTCTACCCCCTGTTGTTTCTTTTGGATACCACCCTGGCTTCATCGGGGAGCCTGGCGGCTCGACTGGATACTGCCCTGTCTCAAGTGGGCATTGCAACCATCACTGTCGGTTTGCAGTTATTGCTGGGCGGTGTGTTTGCAGAGGTTGTAGCGCTGGTGTTTCCCCGCTTGTGGGGGTTTTCCAGCCCCTTGGAGCCATCTCCGGTTGAGCGGCGACTGCAAAGCAGGTTCCTCTTCAGCCTGGCACTCCTGGCGGTTGTGGTCATCGTCGGGCTGATGGCTGGAGATTGGATCGTGGCCGGCCGGGCAGCTACCGGGATGTTGAATGACCGGCTCGAAAGCACCGGCAAGATTGCTGCCAATAATGTCCCCGCCTTTCTGGAGACCGGTGAGAACCTGATCCAGATCCTTGCCAAAGATCCAACCTGGACCCAGGGAACACTCTCAGAACAGAATATCCTCATGGGTGATATCCTGCGCAGCATTCCGTATTTCAGCGAGTTATACCTGTTGGATGAGAATGGTCAGCCGGTAACCGGGTACCCGGTGGAAGATTTCTACGATGCCGACCCGTCTCCACAAGAATATATTGGCATTACCTACGCCTTGAATGGGCTGCCGGTCCAGATGCACACCCTACCCCCAACCCTGGGAGGGGTGTCGGCGCGATTATCCTTCCTGGCAGCAGTATATGACGGGACCGGATCACGTGACGCTGTATTGGTGGGTCGAACAGACCTGTCTACCAATCCCTTTTTTGAGTCGATCAGCATCTCGCTTAACAGCTTGTCCGATATCGCCGGCGAGGGGATGCTCCTGGATGACACTGCCACAATCCTTTACAGCTCATCCAGTGAGTGGGTGATGCAAAAATACAGCCTGGAATCACCCACCCAGGGCAGTTTCTTCGAAGGTACCACCCCTGATGGCGTCCGCAGCATGATGTATTCTCAGCCTGTGTGGGGTCGGTTGTGGTCCGTGGTGGTTTCCGTGCCGATGCAGGAGGCCCAACAGCTGGCGCTTCAGATCGCCGCGCCGCTGATGGTCATCATCGTGATTCTATTCCTGATTGCCGCCCTGGTTCTACGCTTTTCCTTGCGAACGGTGACTTCATCCCTGCAGAACTTGGCATTGGAGACCAACCGAATTTCCAATGGTGAATTGGACAGCCCGCTAGAAATGGGTGGAAATGATGAGGTTGGTCAGCTGGGGCATGCCTTCGAAAACATGCGAACGAGCCTTAAAGCCCGTTTGGATGAGCTCAACCGGCTGCTGTTGGTCAGCCGGGGCGTTGCCTCCAGCCTGGAATTCCAGGAATTGGTCAAGCCCGTTATGGAAGCTGCCTTGAGTACGGGTGCTACTGCCGTGCGTGTGGTTCTTTCTCCCGAGGCATTACCCGAAATGAAAGGTGGTACACCCGCACCTAGCCGCTTCGGTTACGGCCGTGAGAACGAGCAGTACAGCTACCTGGATGACCAGATCCTGCCGATGGTCCGCCGAAAGGAAGTTGTGGCGCTGAACAACCTGAGCCGGGTGCGGTTGCTCACCTTCCCGCCGAATGCCCCCCGCCCCGAGGCCATCCTGGCATTGCCGCTCCAGCATGAGAATATGTTTTACGGCGCCCTCTGGCTGGCATACGACACTCCCCACCAGTTTGGTACGGATGAGATCCGTTTTTTGACCACCATCGCCGGGCAGGCTGCCCTGGCCTCCGCCAATTCCCAGCTGTTTGCCAATGCTGAGATTGGTCGCCAGCGCCTGGCAGCGACCCTGAATTCCACTCCCGACCCGGTGCTGGTGACCGATTACCAGGGTCGCCTGCTGTTGGCGAACCCGGCTGCCTGGCAGGTGCTTGGGCTGCCCGGTGAAGCGGTTAATGGGAAGTCGATCGACTCGATCATCCAGCAGCCGGCTTTGTTGGGGCTGCTGCAGGTCGTCTCGGAGGAAAAACAATCGGCCGAAGTGGAGCTGGCGGATGGCAAGATCTACCTGGCGACCGCCTCATCGGTCATTGTTGAGGGTCAGCCTGTCGGTCGGGTGTGCATCCTGCGCGATGTCACCCGCTTCAAGGAGCTGGACACCCTCAAATCTGAGTTTGTTGCCACTGTCAGTCATGACCTGCGTTACCCCCTCACCACCATGCGTGGCTACGCTACCATGCTTGAGATGGTCGGAGAGCTGAACGAGCAGCAGACAGGCTATGTGAAAAAGATCCTCACCAGCGTGGACGGAATGAACCAGCTCGTCACCAGCCTGCTCGACCTGGGCCGGATCGATGCCGGCGTCGACCTCCAGCTGGAAATGGTCCCCGTGCAGGAAGTGGTGGACCGCGTGGTGGGTGCCTTGCAGCTGCAGGCCTCTCAAAAACAGGTAGTGATTTCCAGTGATATCTCGCAGCATGCCATCCCGCTCATCGAAGCCGATTATGCCCTGCTCCAGCAAGCACTGCACAACCTGGTCGAGAATGCCGTGATCTACACCGAGCCGCGGGGTAAGGTCTCTGTGCGCGTGGAGCCGGATAAGGACCAGATGGTGTTCAACGTCGTCGATACCGGGATAGGCATCGCCCCGGTGGACCTTCCCCGGATTTTCGAGAAGTTCTACCGCGGGGGTCAGAAAGAAGCCAAGAAGCGCCAGGGCACTGGCTTGGGTCTAGCGATCGTTAAGTCGATCGCCGATCGCCACAAGGGTCGGGTGTGGGTGGAGAGCCAGCTGGGCAAGGGTAGTGCCTTCCACCTGGCAATCCCTTTCAGGCAAAACAAAGGGGGCAATCGGAATGAGGGCTGATAAACCCTAATCTTCCTCTTAGAAATACCTCTTGACCAAATCCTATCATTTTAGGTATAATCATTGTTTGCATGTATCCAAGGAATGACTATTGTTCGCCTGGCGCTTGAGAGAATAACTCTCAAGCGCGGGCTTTTCTTCGTCTATTTTCCAGGAGGCATCGAGTGGAAACTAAAGGACTGACGGCATTACGTATCAGCCTGGCATCTCCAGAAACCATCCGCAGTTGGTCTTATGGTGAAGTACTTAAACCTGAGACCATCAACTACCGGCGCTTGCGCCCTGAAAAGGATGGTCTCTTCTGTGAGGCTATATTCGGACCAACCCGCGATTGGCAGTGCTATTGCGGGAAATATAAGAACATCCGTTATAAGGGGATCATCTGCGATAAATGCGGAGTGGAAGTTACCCGCTCATCCGTGCGCCGCGAGCGCATGGGGCACATTGAGCTTTCCGCCCCGGTTGCACACGTGTGGTATACCCGCCGCATCCCCTCCTACCTGGGCCTGCTGTTGGATATCTCCCGCCGCAACCTGGACCGTGTGCTCTACTTTGCCCAATACGTCGTCACCTACGTTGATGAAGACGCACGTCAGAAGGCCTTGAAGCGCCTGGATGATAATATCATCGCTGCTGAACGTGAGTATGCTGCCCAGATTAACTCCAAGATTGCCGAGACGAAAGCCGGTCGTGACCGTTCCCTGGCCGAGCAGGAAGGTCTCCGCCAGCAGATCAACAAACGCTATGATGAATCAATCGAACTCGATCCGATCATCAAGGAAGGTCAGCACCTGGAAGGCGTGATCACCGATAAGCAGGGCAAGGTGACCAAGACTGCCATCACCTTTCAGACTGACACCGTGGTGGTTGAAGCTGGAGAGAAAGTCACTGGTCAGAACCTTGTCCGCCTGCAGCAGGTGGTAAAAGAGAAGCTGGAAGACCTCGAAGGCCAGCTGAAAGACCAGAAAGCGCGTGAGCTCGAGCATCTGAAAATGGATGTCGAGCGCATCCGCGCCGAAGCTGATATGACCATGGAAGGCTTACGCAACCAGCTGGAAGAGCAGTCGGGCACCGTGCGCGACGAGAACGAAAGCCTGCGCGACGAGCTGATCGACCTGCGTCCGCTCACCTTCATGGGTGAGACCCGCTTCCGCGAGCTCAAGACCCGCTGGGGGCAGGTGTTCCGCGCCGATATGGGTGCTGAAGCCTTTTATGATATCCTGCGCCGGCTGGACCTGAATAAGCTGGCGGAGGAGTTATGGAAAGAGGTGCGCACCTCCAAGAGCAAGCAGAAGCGCAAGAAAGCCACCAAGCGCCTTAAGGTGGTGGAAGCCTTCCGCCGCAGCGGTAACCGTCCCGAGTGGATGGTTCTCACCGTCCTGCCGGTGATCCCGCCCGACCTGCGACCTATGGTCCAGCTGGATGGCGGCCGCTTTGCCACCTCCGACCTGAATGACCTGTACCGCCGTGTGATCAACCGTAACAACCGCCTGAAGCGGCTGCTTGAGCTCGGTGCACCTGACGTGATCGTGCGCAACGAGAAACGTATGCTCCAGGAAGCGGTTGACTCGCTCATTGATAATTCGCAGCGCGGCAAAGCTTTATCACGCCGCGGGCGCCGCGAGCTTAAGTCTCTAAGCGATATGCTCAAGGGTAAGAAAGGCCGCTTCCGCCGCAACCTGCTGGGTAAGCGTGTGGACTATTCCGGACGTTCCGTGATCGTCGTCGGACCCCAGCTGAAGCTCTACCAATGCGGCCTGCCAAAAGGCATGGCGCTCGAGCTCTATCGCCCGTTCGTTATCTCACGCCTGGTATCTCACAACTATGCCGCCAACGTCAAGGGTGCCAAGCGCTTCATCGAGCGCAATCGCCCCGAGGTTTGGGAAGTGCTCGAAGAGGTCATCAAGGAGCGCCCAGTCATGCTTAACCGGGCCCCTACCTTGCACCGCCTGGGGATCCAGGCTTTTGAGCCCATCCTGATCGAAGGTTCCGCTATTCAGCTGCACCCGCTGGTGACCACGGCTTTCAACGCTGACTTCGATGGCGACCAAATGGCTGTACATGTGCCGCTTTCTCAAAAAGCGGTTACCGAAGCCCGCGAGCTCATGCTCTCCTCCCGAAATTTGCTGAAACCCGCCGACGGAGAGCCCATTATCAGCCCCTCCAAGGACATGGTTTTAGGCGTCTATTACCTGACCATCACCGATGACTCGATACCGCATAAGGGTGAAGGGCGCAACTTTGCCGATGCTGACGAAGTCGAGCTGGCTTACAACTTGGGTCAGCTTGATATCCACTCTGAAATTAACGTGTTGGTGACCACCTGGTACGACGATCAACGCAATCGCATGCCGGAAGCCGAAGTGCGCCTGCTAAAGACGACCGTTGGGCGCGTAATCTTTAACCGTATTCTGCCCCCCGAGATCCAGTTCATCAATTGGAAGCTGGACAAGGGTGAGTTGAAGGACCTGATCGCCGAGCTGTACGAAGTGGGCGGTGAAGACCAGACCCCCGAAGTGGCCGACCGCATCAAGGAGATTGGTTTTACCTATGCCACACGCTCGGGTTACAGCATCGCTGTCTCCGATATCACCGTCCCGCCTGAGAAGCAGGACATCATCAACGAATCGCTGAAGGAAGTTGAGCTTGTGCTGCGTGACTTCCGCCGCGGATTGCTCACCGACCAGGAGCAGGACGAGAAAGTGATCAACATCTGGCAGCGCACTACGATCGATGTTGCCAAGGCCGTCAAACGCGCGATGGACCCGCACGGCAACCTGGCGATCATGGCGGAGTCTGGAGCCACCAAGGGTGGTTTCGGACCCATTTCGCAGCTCGCCGGTATGCGTGGTCTAATGGCTGACCCATCGGGGCGCATTATCTCGCACCCCATCCGCTCGAACTTCCGTGAAGGTCTGAACGCCCTGGAGTACTTCATCTCCACCCACGGTGCCCGAAAGGGTCTGGCAGATACCGCCCTGCGCACCGCAGACGCCGGTTACCTTACTCGCCGCCTGGTGGACGTGGCCCAGGACGTGATCATCAACGAGCTGGACTGCAACACCCTGGAAGGCATCCCCATCCGCAAGGCTGACGATGTCGCTGACCAGGCATTGAGTGTACGCCTGTTTGGGCGTGTCATCGCCCAGAACGTGACCGACCCTATGACTGGTGAAGTGCTGGCTGAACGCGGTGAGCTACTTGACCGCGACCTGGTACGGAAGCTCACCTCCGCCGACGTCACCGAAGTTATTGTCCGTTCGCCACTCACCTGTGAGCTTGACCACGGAATCTGCGCCCAATGCTACGGCATGGACCTTGCCCGCGGCAAGATGGTCGAGATGGGTTCTGCGGTAGGCATCGTCGCCGCCCAGTCCATCGGTGAGCCTGGCACGCAGCTCACGCTGCGCACCTTCCATACCGGTGGTGTGGCTGCCGGTGGAGATATCACTACGGGTTTGCCGCGCGTGGAAGAGCTGTTCGAGGCTCGCCGCATGCCGAAAGGTGAGGCCAAGGTGGCAGAGATCGCCGGAACCGCTCACATCATGCAATCGGACAAGTATTCGGAGCTGCGACTGGTGCGCATCGAGCATTCTGAGATGGTGAGCGATGAGTTCAGCATCCCTGATAGCTGGACGGTGGCGGTAGAAGATGCCACTGAAGTAGCCCAGGGAGATGTAGTCGCTTACCTCGACACAGCAACCATCGTTGCCCAGCATACCGGGCGCGCCCGCCTCGAAAAGAGTGATGCCGGCACCAAGGTCATCGTCTCCTATGAGGTGCACCAGGAAGCTGAGCATGAGCTCCCCACCAACGCCCGCCTGCTGGTTCACGAGGGTGACCACGTGGAGCCAGGACAACCCATCACCGAGGGTTCGCTGAACCCGCACCGCATCCTGCGCATCCAAGGAAAATATGTCTCCCAAATGTACCTGCTGACCGAGGTGCAGAAGGTGTACCGCTCGCAAGGGCAGAACATCAACGACAAGCACTTCGAAGTGATCATCCGCAAGATGACCTCCAGGGTGCAGATCACCCGTCCGGGCGATACGAACTATCTCCCCGGTGACCTGGTGGACCTGCTCGAACTCAAGCGCGTCAACGAAGAGCTGCTCTCGCAGGGCAAACGCCCGGCTCGCTTCCTGGAGACCCTGCTTGGCATCACTAAAGCTTCCCTCTCCACCGATTCGTTCCTCTCGGCTTCGTCGTTCCAGCACACCATCAAGGTATTGGCCGGAGCTGCCATCGCCGCCTCTGAAGATCCGCTCTACGGCTTGAAGGAGAACGTGATCATTGGCAAGCTCATCCCGGCTGGTACCGGTTTCGTGCACGGTCGCTTTGTCGAGACGGTCAACGGCGAAAGCACTGCCCATGACCGCACCGAAGGTGAATTTGAAGACGACTATGCCACGGAAGATTTTGCTCTGGCAGATGACATCGCTGCCGACGACAACTTCTCGGTGGATTAACTTCTACTTGTAAAGACCCTCTGACGGGGCTGACCCCCTCCACATACAGTGGAGGGCATGGAAACCAGCCCCGTTTTGGTTTAATAATGTGTCCTGTAGAGACATCCCACTGGGACGGCCCCTAACTATGGGGAACCATCCGGGATGGTTTGGTCGCACTGGAATAGGAGCTTATGGTCGGGCGTTTCCACCATGTAGTGGCCCTCGTATTTACTCACACGGTAATCTTGTAGTTGTGGTCCGACTTTATTCAGCGTATTAACCGCTGCCCATCGCGAGTAATTGAATGAACGCCAGTCAGTGGAAGAATATCCAGTATACATCTCTGACTGGAGGTAACACACCAGGGCTGCGCCTACTTTGTCGTGTGTCGCCGCAGGTAAGCTGGAGTCCATGAAGGCAGCGGATAGCCTAGGCAGCGCATCTGCTGATAGGCTCGTCAGGTAGTTCACATTAAGGTGTTTGCCGCCGATGGTACGGTAAACGTTATGCCTTGCGATCGAAGCATCTACGTTCAATACACACATCGAGACGGCGAACCCGAGCGATGCCAGCAGCGCCGCTAATGCAAAGTGACGCTCACGATGCATGATCTCGAGCACGATCACTGCCACGAACAGGATGCCCACCCAGATGAGGAACACGCTGGGATACAGACGTAAGCGCGAAAACCCATGCCAATCGATGGCCAGCATCAGGCGCTGATACGCTGAGATCAGTATGACGAACACCAGCAGAGCAATAATGACGCTTAACCCGGAATAGATGCGCTGCTGCCAGTTATGTTCACGTATCGTTAGCGTGCCCAATCCGAGGATCATCAGCAGGCTAAAAACAGCGACGGCAATCAGCTCGCTGAAACCGCTGCGGGCATACTCTGAATATGTGTAGCCTTGCAGCCCAATGTTCACTTCGCCGCCAAAGAAATAGCGGAATTGGAAAATTACGAAAATGAGGAACAGCAAGCTGACACTCCCCATGACGATAGCCGCCTCGATAAAACCCAGCCTGCGTTTCACGGTCGGAACGGCTTCTTCCGACAGTGACTCGTCACTGCTTTTTAATGCCGCATATAGGAAGATCCCTACCAAAATATATGCCACGAACAGGATGATGATCAGCCGCAGGACCGCCTCGGGGATGCGTATGTGGGGAAAGCTGGTGATGAAGTGGTAGATTTTCTGTTGGAATACCAGGTCACCGGTTGCCAGTAGTGTCGTGAAACATACCAGCACCGGCAGGGCGATCAGCACTCCCCTTATCACCGGCTTGAGTGGAAATCGGCGGATCCAGGAAGTATCTACCCTTGTCTCCCTGAAGTATGCGATCGGTAGGGTGATTAGGCCGGCAATTAGGGATGCGAATTTCTTGAAATAGTCGACCAGGCTGTAGCGGGTCCAGCTCCCGCCCAAGTAGGTGACCGTCAGCAGACCCAGACAGACCAACGCACCTATAATGCTCAGGATCCTCGTTAGAGGTTCCTGGCGCACGAAGGTGAGGGTGGCAAAGAACACGAAGGGCACTACCAGCCACAAGCTTTTGAAGGATGGTTTTAGACCATTCGCGAGCAGCACGAGTGATCCACCCAGCAGGCAGGCGGTTAAATAAATGGCAAAGTTGATCCCCAGCGGCTTACCCCAAAAAAGGGCATCGAACCCCCACCCCAACACGAGTGCCACGATCCACACCAGATTCGGGTGTTTCTTCATCCTGCACCTTCCAGTCATATGGATGCTTGATGATTGATTGCCCGGTGCAGCCATTGACCGGCAGGCTGGTTTAGATAATGCACCTGCGCTTCAAAGGTCTTGGGCTGCCTGGATTGGTTGTTTACTGCGGTTTAGAGCCGCGTAGACATTTGACTCTATTACTATACATCGATTTAAGCTTTCGTCAAGCCTGTTTTGGCGGTGTAGAGGACAGAGGCGCCTCGACGGAGCGTCTCTTATTACTGCAAGGTGGGGATGCGCCTGACCAGCTCGGCCCAGTCGTCACCGACTGCCTTGTGGATGAGCTGGCTGACCTGGGCGAACATGGGAGGCGGCAATACCGTTTGCCAGATGCGGGTCATATTCTCGCGGTCGTCGGCGCCGATCAAGGGGTACAGCCAGGCGACCACGTCGGGGAAGCGGTCTTGCGGCACGGTGCTCGACATGATACCCATTGCCTTGCCCTGTTCGGGTATCGAAATGCGCTCCCGCACCAGGCGATACAGGTGGGCGTCTTCCTTGGCGAGGTGGATATCAAGGTGGAATTTGAAGGCTGCGCTTGCACGGGCTATCTCCAAGGTGTCGTTGGCTGAGACGGCGTTGTCCATGGCATCGTAGGCGGCATCCAGCCCCCGGTGGTCTCGCTCGTAGGCCTCGGCGACCGAAGGCGCAACGGCTTCAACCGCTGGGAAGATGGCTAACTCTTCCCCATGGGCGTGCCAAACCAGGATTTCGTTGAAGAAGCGATAGCGGGCGAGGGTCGGCTCGAACCCTCGCTCGCCGCGCCCAACACCGAGAGCGGCAGTGTCAATGATACTCATATCCTTGCGGAAAGCATTATGAATTGCCATGATTGCATCTAGTGGAACAGTCATAATATCTCCTCCTTATTGATCGCGATAATGGATAGTGACGATAGGTGGATTATATTCCCTTGAAGTTCAAAGGTCAAATACCTGGGTGGGCTGGCTCTATATGGGCAATAAATCTCAGTACTGGCTCGCTGGCAATCTTCTCCTTCCGTCGGGTAAAATAAGGCATATTGAACGATGAGAGGAGCATGCCATGCCTGACTGGTCCGGCGGCTACGTGACCACCAATAACCTCAAGATCCACTACTACCGCACCGGGGGGAGCAAACCGCCGGTGGTGTTCAACCATGGGGCGGGGGATGACGGGTTGTGCTTTACCCACGTGGCGAGGCAGCTCGAACAGGAGTATGACGTGATCATGCCAGATGGGCGCGGTCACGGCAAATCGTCCACCGGGAACAAGGATTACTCCTCCCAGCAGCGGGTGGAAGACATGGCGGGGCTGATCCGGGCGCTCAAGCTGGACGCGCCTGTGGTGGGTGGGCATTCATTGGGCGCCGACACCTCGATGAACCTGGCAGCCTCTTACCCTGACCTTACCCGCGGCATCTTCCTGGAAGACCCGCCGATCATCCTGCCAGGTGAAACCTTCGGCGATGGCACGCAGACCTTCAAGAGTGAGGATATCGGCAAGATGATGGCTAAATTCATGCGCATGTTCAAGCTGATGCCGAAGTTCATCGGAGTGCGCATGGCACGCAAAGCTTCCCCCACCTACCCGGAAGACGAGATCCAACCCTGGGTCGACTCTAAAAAGCGGGTGAGTTTTGACTTCCTGGGCTCAATGGCAAGCATGCAGATCCAAATGGCTGACCCCTTCGCAGTGTTCAAGAAGATCACCGTCCCCACCCTGTTGATCATCGGCGACCGTGAGAAGATGTCTATCGTCTCGCAGGAGGCGGCGCAGGAAGCGGCACGGTTGAATGATAAGGTGCGGGTGGTACATCTGGCAGGCGCCAGCCATGACATCCGCCGCACCCGTTTCGACGGTTATCTGCCGGCGGTCAAGCAGTTCCTGGGAGAGATGTACCCCGCCTGAAATATTGTCATTGTTAAGACGTCCCACCGGGGCGTCTACAGCAGCTATAATTGGTTCATATCGATACACGGAGGCGCGGATGAGCACAACAACGATATTGGATGCGATCAGGGTCGTCAAAGAGAATGAAAGGATCGCCTCAGAGACTTACGCCAGCAACGCTAAAAATATATCCAACCCATTGGGCAAGCAGCTATTCGAGCAGCTGAGCGAGTTCGAGAAATTCCATTTCGCCAGGGTCAGCGCGCTGGAGATTTCATTGATTGAAAAAGGCAATTTCATTTCTTATGAAGGGAAAGACTTTCCCCTTCCGCCGGTATTTGAGGTAAAAACCGCCCAGGAAGCTGAGCGCAAGAGCGCCATCAGTTTTGTCACCGATGCGATTGACCTGGAGCGCAAGACCGAAAGAACCTATGCCGACCTGGCTGACCGGATCAGTGACCCGGAGGGTCATGCCATGTTCAGGCGCCTCGCCGAGGAAGAGCACAACCACTACCGCATCCTCACCGAGGCGTATTGGACCCTGTCTAACCTGGGTGTTTGGAAGTGGTCGCCTCCATAAATCTTTTTATTGTAGGTTGTGGTTGAGCAAGTATCGTCGTGTTTTTTACGAGCGATAGGCGGTGCTATTCCGGCTGAAACCCAACAATTTTTTGTTGTGCAGGCGCTCCCGCCGGGGCGTCACTAGCGACGTACAAGATGAATCCCACATGGTGCTAATAACCACATGATCATCCAGGAAATCCAGTCCAAGACCATCCTCTCCGCCTCCAAGGTTTACCCCTACGTGATCAACCCTTACGTGGGCTGCCAGCATAACTGTGTGTACTGCTACGCCCACTTCATGAAGCGCTTCACCGGGCACAAGGAACCCTGGGGGCAGTTCGTCGATGTTAAGCTCAACGCCCCCGAGCTGTTGCAGCGCGAGATCACCCGCAAAAGACCTGACCGGGTGTGGGTCAGCGGGGTGTGCGACCCCTACCAGCCGCTGGAGGGCAAATATAAGCTCACCCGCCAATGCCTGCAGATCCTGGCTGAACATGACTGGCCAGTGACCGTCCAGACCCGCTCGCCGATGTGCTTGCGCGACCTTGACGTGTTGAAAACGGGCAAGCATTTCGAGGTCGGGCTCAGCATCACCACCGCAGACGATGCCATCCGCAAGCTGTTCGAGCCCAACGCCCCCTCCATCAACGAACGGGTGAGGGCACTGGGCGAGCTGCACCAGGCGGGCATCCGCACCTACGCCATGATCGCCCCCATCCTTCCGCATGCCGAGACCCTCGCCACGATGCTGGCGGATAAAGTGGATTATGTGCGCCTCGACCGGATGAACTACCACTATGCCGATAAGGTCTACCGGCAATATGGATTGGAAGCGTACCTGACTGACGAGTATTTCACACCGACGGTGGATGCGCTGGTTTCGGGGTTCGGCGCCGTGGGAATCACCTGCCTGTAGCTGCCGGCTCAAACAAGATGGAATTCCAGGGGCATAACTTGTGGGGGAGTTTTGTATTGCACACATAGGAGGATTTAAACGATGGCGAAAGTCCTTGGTATTGGGGGTATCTTTTTCAAATCACCCGACCCTCAGAAGCTGTGCCAGTGGTATTCACAGTGGCTGGGCTTCAACATCGAATCAAAGTCGGGCATGTCGTTCGTCCCGTTCCGCCCGGGCACAATGCCCAAAAATGGCTACACGGTGTGGAGCGCGTTCAGCGCCACCACCTGCTACTTCTCACCCTCAGACAAGGAGTTCATGTTCAACCTGGTGGTGGACAACCTGGATGAGGCTCTGCGTCAGGTGACGGAAGGCGGCGCCCAGCCGGTGGGAGATATCGAGAAGAGCGAATACGGCCGCTTCGGCTGGTTCCTCGACCCTGACGGAAACAAGGTGGAGCTGTGGCAGCCGCCGGGTTCGTAATCAATTCACCTCAAATCATCTGGCAATGGTTGTTTTGTAGAGACGCCCCGCCGGGGCGTCTCTACAGTTGGGGTTTATTTTCCTATGCTGCCTCTGCCGTCATTCGGTCTGCTTGACCGCTGCCGGTACCTCGGACCTCGCCGAGAGGCTCATTTCCATCCACACGGATAGGGCGGTTACCGACACCAGCATCAAGACGATGGCGATGAAATAAGGGTTCATCAAGCTGCCATTGTTGAAATCCTGGCGGTGCACGATGCTGCCGATCACCATCAGCACCTGCCCCAGGATAATCGCCTGCATGTTATACCGCCAGGCACTCCAGCGCTTTTCGCCGTATAACACGATACCGTCCACTGCAGTGAGAGCACCCCAGGCGCAGATCGTCCGGGCGGTGAGAGGGGTCAACTTCCACGGCCAGATGGCGATCAGCCAGGGCGGGTTGATGAAGCTCACCAGCCAGAACAGCAGGGTGAGGATGCCAATCACGCCGGCGATCTGCCTGACCATTCGCGGCACTTCCCTATCGTGAGTCTCCAGCGTGCCGGGATCGCTCACACGGTTGTGGTACCACAGCCAGGGGACTAAAAATGGGGTGATGATGTAGATCACCAGCCACGCCATGAATGCGAAGTTGGAGTGGATGAACCGGTCGTAATGCAGCAGCGTCACCAGCAGCATGCTGGCGGCAAAGGCGGTGACGGGCAGCAGGCTGATCTGCACCCGGTGCCACAGCCGGCCGAATATGGCGAATAGGAACATGTAGGCACCCGATAGGTACCCTGCGCCCATGAACACCGCCATGAGCTGGGGTTTGATCTCCCAGGCGAAGCTCGTCCGGGTGGTCTGTGGGAAGAGATAAAGGATCAGGAATGCCGTCACCAGCACCAGGTCTACGGCTGCCAAGACGATGCGGGTGATTGGAAAGATGCGGTCATCACGTAGGTTAGGACTTATTTGATTTTCCTCCTCATGAGCCAGTGGATCGTTGATTGTGTGTCCGATGATAAAACGATAATCGGACTATTCAGATGAACTATATTATAAAATAAAATTGTCAAGTGTGGGGTTGAATTTGTAGAGACGTCCCACCGGGGCGTCTGTTCTGGCTCTGCCTACCGGTTCTGGTCGGCATACTTCCACCACAGGTACGTCGCCAGCATCCCCAACAGGCTGGTAAGGATCACGATCCAAAAGCTCACCGGCGCCAGGGCACTTTTTCCCTGTGCATACAACATCGGCACCGCCCAGGGGAAGTATTCACCCCGCCCGAGTACCACCACCAGGTTGGCCGCCATCAGCGATAGGATCGCCACACCGATCGGCAGCAGGTAGCCCCGCCCTACGCTGGCGAAGAAGGCGAATGGCATCACCACCCCAATCACCAGGCCGGCGGTGACCACCACCAGCCCACTGCCCTGCAGGATCACGCTGAGCGAGCCTCCCGGGAATTGGATCAACGCCCCCATCACCAGGCTGGCAGTATATATCACCGCCGTCACTGCCACCGACCAGGCTGCCACCACGATAAATTTTGCAAAGACGATGCTCGAGCGCTGCACCGGCACCGCCAGCATATCTTTCAGCGTGCCGTCCGCAAATTCGCGCCCGAATACCCAGCTGATCGCCAGGATGAGCACAAAGTACTCACCCGCCGCGATCACCTGACCCAACAACCCCATGTAGGTTGGCCAGTCGGTGGCTGCATATGCCATCAGGCTGGCTTTGGCGCTGACCAATCCCAACCTGCGGGAAATTTCCGGGTTCTTGGCTACGAACAGCAGGAAGCCGATCCCGAGCGGCATAAACAGCGCTCCCAGTGCAGTCCACAGGGGCATTCGGGAACGGATGGCTTTGCGCAGCTCGATCCACACCATGTCAGGCAGGGTATTCATTTTGCGCCGCTCCCTCCATCCCAACCAACCTGAGGAAATACTGCTCCAGCTCTTCTTCCTCCACCACCAGCTGTGTGGGTGAGCTGCCCGCTTCCACCAGTATGCGGTTGATCTCTTCAGGGTGCTCAAGCGCAGATGCACTTTTGAGCTCGATGCTTCCGTCTGGCAAGATTTCGGCCGGCTCACCGGCCGCTACCAGCAGCCGCCTGGCCTGCTCGCTGTCGCCAGTTCTTATCAGCAGCCGCCGCTTGCGGTTGCGCTCCAGCTCGTCGATGTTCAGCTCTTGCAGCAGGTGCCCCTGGTGGATGATGCCGATCCGCCCCGCCAGGCGTGAGACTTCCGCCAGGATGTGGCTGGACATGAACACCGTCCCGCCGTGGTCGCTTCTCAGCTCGAGCAGCAGCTGGCGGATCTCGACGATCCCCGCCGGGTCCAACCCGTTAGCCGGCTCATCCAGGATGAGCAGCCTGGGGTTGTGCAGCAGGGCTTTGGCCAATCCCAAGCGCTGGGCGTTGCCGTGAGAAAGTGTGCCCGCCCGCCGGTCAGCGTAGGCTGCCAGCTCCAGGCGCTCGATGATCGCTCCGACCGCCGCGCGTGGGGTGCCCGGGTGCAGGCGGCGCGCCACGTCCAGGTTCTCGCGCACCGTCAGCTCCGGGTAGGCATGCGGGTCCTCCACCATGTACCCCACCGCACCCCAGGGTTCCCGGCTGCCCACGCGCACCCTGGTTTGAAGCACGCTGGCGGTCCCGCTGGTGGGTTTGATCATCCCCAGCAGCATGCGGATGGTGGTGGTCTTGCCTGCCCCGTTGAGACCCAGGAAGGCGTAGATCTCCCCTTCGTCCACGCGCAAGGAGAGCTGCTCGACGGCGGTAACCTTCCCGTAGCGTTTCCCAAGCTGCTGTGTTTCAATCGCCAGGCTCATTGCGTTCCCTCCTGCTGGATCCGTGCGGGGTTATTATAGCCGAATCTGTGGGAGGCGCCCCACTGGGTGCGTCTCGAGGAGACACGGGGGTCGGAGAGGAACATGGAAAGGAACTTTCGCATGCTCCTGAATATTTTCCTGCCAACCCAAAGCGGTGATTAATGGAGCCATAGATATCCTGATTAACTGGCGGCTGATTGCACTCAGGTGCTTGTAAATAAGAATGGAAATGTTATCATTTATGGGCACCTACGATGGAGACAATGAAAAATGATAAAAATCATCATATCGATACTAGCAGGGGTAATACTCGGGTTCTTGAGTGCAAGATATATTTTCGTTGGGTCATGGCTGAGCCTGATCCCATGGGCAATCGTGGGATTGGTAGTGTGTTATTGGAGCGGTAAACAGCAGGCGATCATCAACGGAGCTATCTATGGTTTCGCCATTGCGTTCACATTTATGCTGGCGGGCTATTCGGGCAGCGCAAGCCTGATCAGCCGTGTGCCGTTTTTTGCTATCTTGGGATTAATAGGAGCATTGTGCGGCGCTGCACTGGGCTTCATCGGTGGTAGGGCAAGGGATTTGGTGGAGAAGCGACCTGGCCAGTCTGCCTGAGGGGGCTAAGTTTTCTTCGCCAGCCTGCGGATGCGCTCCAGGTTGAGCTCACCCGATGCGCCCCAACCGGCGGTGCCTTCGGGGACGCTCGGGCGGAACTGTTCGTAGAGCTTGTAGGCGTGCTGTTCGAGCTCACGGGGCGGGTAGGTCTGCGCCAGCGCCTCCAGGGCAGCTTGCACCTCGCCCAGGGCGGCACCGAACTTTTTCTCCAGGTAGCGCTCGACGCTTTTGGGATCGATCGCTTCACCTTTCGCGGTTGCCCGCAGCCCGCTCTCCGTTTGTATCGCCGGCACCATCCTCCCCACCACTTCCACCATCCGCGTTTCGCCCGGCTGGCGCGGCTTTGGATTTTCGGCAATTTTCGTATCCAGCTCGGTTTCTGACGGTGAAAAAATGCCCAGGCGTTGGCCTTTCGATTGGGCGTTCAATCCCGCCACAGCTTTTCCGAGGGTCAGGGCTTCGTCGTGCGAGTAGCCGAGCCTTTCCGCCACGATGACGCCCCACAAAGTGAGCACCGGGGCGCGGTTGATCTTGATTGTATCTACCATTAATTGATTCCTCCTTCAACCAAGAGAATCAGCCTGTTGTCATGGCAGTGAGATACTTCTGTCCGTTAAAAGTTATCCCTCTAACCACTACCCGAGCTCGATGCAGGCGTCGGTCACTACCTGGGTTAATCGTGTAATACTCTCCTCAGCTACGATCCCATAAACCATATAAGCTCCGATTGGAAGTGATATTTCCTATATCCGCTATTACTGATCCATTCCAGAATCAACCCGGACGCCTGGAATTCGAGCAGAAAGTTATCGGGATAATACACAGCGGAATCCCACAGTATAAAATTCACTTCCCGGATCTTGAGGCCAGCGGTCCGTCACTTGCAACAGGTTCCAATTTGTATTCCAACTACCGCCGCGCAGCACTTTCTCGGTACCGGTGGACGGGCCAGTCGGATTAACATATGGTGAAGATTGATAATAATCAGCCCCATACCAGTCACTCACCCACTCAGCTACATTACCAGCTATGTCCATCAGACCATAGGGGCTGACGCCCAACGGGTAACTACCCACACGGGTAGTGTCAGACATACATGGTCGGTTTTCCTCGAGAAAGTAGAAGTTCGCCTTCGTGCAATCTGGGGACTGGTCACCCCAGGGGAAGAAGCGCGTGTCCTTAACGCCGCGGGCCGCCTTTTCCCACTCCGCTTCAGTGGGCAGGCGTTTCCCTCTCCATAAGCAGTAGTTTTGGGCATCCTCCCATGTGGAATAGAGCACAGGATAGTCGGCGAAGGCAGGGTTGTTGTAATAGGATTGATGAGTGCTGGAGTTGAAGCTTTGAGGGGGTGTGCAAGCTCCTGCCTCCACGCAGCTTGCATATTGAGCGTTAGTCACTTCAAAATTATCAATATAATAACCATCCAGCCAGATACCATGCAGGTATTCATTATCGTCCTCGCACACTCCAGGCGCCGGGTAGCAACCCATCTGGAACTCGCCCTCTGCGACGTACGCCATATAGGTAGGGTCATTCTTCACCATTGGTAGATAAAGGTTATGAATTTCATCTGGTCCATCCAGTGGGGATTGCACCCAACTTATCGTCGGAAGCAGGAACGAAAACCCTAGAATAATGCTGAACCAATGGCTAAACAGTGTATTCATCCGGGCTTTTCTCCACAATCCAATATGCGAGCTGAAGAAATTCGATTTTTATATGCTTGAGTGTGCCTATTGTATCATTGTAATAATGAGCCACATCTTGCACCTGATTGAGGGTTAGCTACCAGATTTCTGCTTAGGAAGCCAAGACCCGGTCTGCCAGGTAGAGCACATAGAGAAAGGTGTGTAAGCAATTCAACCGGGATCAACCGGGAGAGTTGTTTTGTAGAGGCGCCCCTGTGGGGAGGCTTCTTAGTGAGGGGGAAGGTATTCGAACCCAAAAAAACCAAGAGGAACGAATACTTTTTGGAACTCGGGAGGTGACATGATCTGGCGAAAAATTGCTGCGGTAGGGAAGTGAAATCATAAAGAAACTGCAGGTGATGAGGCGGCAGGTTATTGGCGGCATTTTGGACATTGACGATTTATTAATTGAACCTCAATAAAAACAATTGCATTCAAATCTCTTCTGGTTAAAAGTTGGATAAAGGCCTGGGGGCAGCAGTACCGGTAAAGACCAACCGGCTCGATTAGAAGATCACTAATCGATCTGGAAAACCACCAGTATACGGGCGTGTTTATTTTTATACAATGACTAATGAACACGCCCTATGTAATTACTCACCCTTCCCCCTCCCGCCTCCCCCAAAAACCAAAGAGTGTATAGGGGAGGAACATTTGTCATCACTCCCATCGATCGTCTGGACCCTACTGGATTGGGTGAGTTTGTAACGACCTATCATTGATCTGAGTAAAGCTGACAACGGATTACACTGATGTAATTACTCACTAAAATCCGGAATAATAGTAGCTTATATCAAGTGATAAGAGCAGATTGCTTTGTCGGGCTTCGGAGTGCGCTGGAAACCTTGGATTTCGTGATCGCCCTCCTCGCAATGACAAAAAAATAGATATTTAGAGCGAATTGTGGCATTATTTTTTAAGAAACAACGAACCCGTGAGCAGTTACACACTGATGTAATTACTCACCCAACCCCCCTTTGTCCCCCCTTCCCATTTTTGGGAAGGGGGAAGAGGCCTTAAAATAGGTGTCTGCAGGAAAAACCACCTGCAGACACCTATTTTAAGTATATGATTCATTGAAATGTTTGCAAGTGATGTGACGTGCGTAAAAGAGTTAGAAGACATATATGCTAATGACCACCTTGATTACCACTGTAGCTTTGCGGTGAGTAGTTACCACACTGATTATAGCACATATGTTCTGTTTCCACAAGAGGAATAAGAAGATTTAAGGAAAGCGTAGGGTAACTTGACTAAACATCGAACTGATGTATAGTATAAAGTAGTAGGCTTATTCACCACGTATTTTTGTTCAAAACAAAGTAAAGTTGTAATTTTTCGAACAGGCACAAAGCCCGCAGATATTTGCGTGAATAAGCCTTAACTTTATTTGGCCAACACTGGAATTATAAAAGAGAGAAACTTGAAAAATTTATTTCTCCTGACCATTATCTTCCTGTTGGTGGCATGCACAGCCGCTCCGACGGAAGTGGCAATTCAGAATAATCTCATCCAGACACAAATCCCAGAGATAGAAAATACTCAACCGCCTGTTCCTACAAATACAATCGCTCAAAAACCAACAACAACGAGCTCACCGACAGCCGAAGCAACGGCAGCACCAACGGTCACCCAAATCCCATCTGCGACAACAACGCCGACACAAGACCTATCTTTTTATGATCTTGCTTCCTGTATCCCCAAAAATACTACGTATCAAATTGGTAAAGTGACCCAGGTGATTGATGGGGATACCATATCCGTGCTCCTGGAGGATGGAAAAACTTATAGTGTGAGATATATTGGAATGGATGCACCGGAGGAAGACAGACCTTTCAGCCTGGAATCGTATAATGCCAATTCAGGGCTGGTTGACCAAAAAGAAGTAATTTTGGTGAAGGATGTATCTGAGACGGACCAATATGACCGATACCTTCGATACGTGATTGCGGGTGATGTTTTTATCAATCTTGAGATGGTGAGAACCGGTTTTGCTCAAGCGGAAAAATATCCACCGGATACTGCCTGTGCAGAGGCTTTCTCGTCAGCTGAGGCGGAGGCGCGCGCAGCCATTCTTGGTATGTGGGTGGCTACCCCGACAGCTGAATCAGTATCCCTAAATGTAATCATCGTGACGGTGAACAAAAAGGATGAATGGGTGGATATCAAGAATGCAGGTGAAATAGATGTGGATCTAGCCGGATGGAACCTGGTGTCGGAAAGAGGAAATCAAGATTGCCCGCTTGCAGGAATTATTAAGGCAGGAGAAATATTACGTATTTGGGCTATGAAAGCTCAAGGGGAAGGATACAGTTGTGGTTATAGGAGCCAAATATTTGGAATAACTCAGAATCTGATCCTGCGGTTCTATATAATGCTCAAGGAGTGGAAGTGAGCAGGAAGTAAGCAATTAAGAAAATTGAATGATTAGGTTTCAGGCGGGGATGCACTGCATTCAACCTAACCAACAATAAGAGAGACGTCCCGGCGGGGCGTCTCTACACGAACAAATTCATGTTGGGTTTCGGGCGGATGGGGTGGGGCGACCCGCCCGATCGCGTCGGGAAATCGCGGACGACCAGGATCACACGGTAGCACGGAACGAGGATGGTCTTGATGGGTCGCCCCTACCTACGAAAGGATAATGTTGGATTTCAAGCGGCGAGATTCCTGGCAGGTTATTCTCATCCTGACAAGCATGCATTAACCATGTATTGCAGTAAAATCTAAATAATCAACCTTCTTTTTCCGTCGAGCTCATGAAAATCGAGGCTTCACGCCGTCAGCATCACCCCGCACGGAATTTGATCAAGGACTGGCTGTTCACCGTCAACCTGTTCTTCATCCTCTATTCGCTGGTCATGCTGGCGCAATTTATCATGGGACCAGAATCCGGGCGGGTGTCCACCCTGGTGTGCAAGCCAGACCCGTGGGGGAAAAAGGTCTGCACGGTGAAGATCTACGGCTTCCATAAGCTCTTCCGGCTGGACTTCTACGCCGACGATTACATGGGGACGGTCCGGTCGAGCAATGACTACAGTACGCAACCGCCCCACTATCTTAGCGACCTGTCTCTGCCCTGGAACCAAGTGGAACAACAGGGTTCATCCGGCGATTACGTGTGTGCTGTATCCATCCGCACGCAGCGGCAAGTAGTTGACTTCGTTCCCCCCTATCAGAAAGGGTCCGTTTGTTCCCAGGCAGAAGCTCAGCTAAAGGAGGCTTTCTGGGGTGACCGGTCGGCGATCGATATCCGCTTCAACGGGATCAACCCCAACCTGTACTGGCGGGTCACCCTGCTGGGCATCGCCGGCCTTTTGTTTCTCGCCCAATGTACCGTCAGGCTCAGAAGAACCGTAAGCGTCAGAAAAAAACCCTGGTTGTGGCTGATGATCAAACGGCGCATCTCAGCCTGCGACCGATGGCGACCTGGCGGGTGCTGCAGGTCTCTCCGCCGGGCTGGGCAGAAAGCGGTTTGTCCTGTTTTGGTGGGCGGCGGCTGCCCTGGTGATTGCATTCGTAGTACTTTCTGACTTGCTGAATCGAGTTGATCAGGACGAGATTCTATGTGGGAGGATGTTTTTTATACATTCATGACTATCAGAAATTGTATTTGCAATACCCGGTGAGCAACCTGCTGTGCATCGCTCCACTCATCATTCTTTCCATCCTGGGAGCAGTGCTGCAGTGGCAGGTGATGAGGACGGAGATGCCCGTCTCCCGCTGGTGGATCGCTGCCCCACCCTCGCCGGTATCCCCTTGCTGATTGGGGTGGTCTCCGTTCGAGCTCTCTTGCTTGCTCTGCCTTGGCTTCCCCTTCTTGCTTCTGGCTGAATCTGACCAGACTAGGGGCATTTTGTGGTGGACATATCCTATTTTCTGATCCTCGGAGGCATGCAGTGGCTGATCTTGTGGTATGCCTTGCGCATTCCATCGGTTGGTTCATCTTCCCCCTGGTGGGAGCAGCTGTGGTAGACGTCCTGTTTTTCCCCATGGTTTATGTGCTGATGTTTTAGCTCTCCCCACCGCGTTACTTCTCGTTCATTCGCCGCTCATTATTTTGGCTACAGGCAATATTATCGCTGTGGGCGTCCATATTTAGCCTTGTGCCGGGGTTCTACCTGCACCGGGTGATCCGCAAGAGGCAAACCAGTCTTGTCCAATCGGTGCCTAATTCATTTCAGAGACGCAATGCGACGTCTCTGATAACTGCAAGGATGGTGGTGTTGCCAGCGGAAAGGGTCAGGGCCGCCCAGTCCGATGGCAAAAGAAATCAGGGACAATCATGATCCCGGAATAGAATTGATGAAGGTTAGTCTTGATGGGTCGTCCTCTACAAAACA
Organism: uncultured Chloroflexia bacterium; assembly: GCA_963809615.1. Taxonomy (GTDB): domain Bacteria; phylum Chloroflexota; class Anaerolineae; order Anaerolineales; family UBA4823; genus FEB-25. The sequence continues at coordinate 47,593 of CAWEKR010000005.1, read as the reverse complement.
AAAATACAGATTTGGAACCGCGGTCACGTTTCGACCGTCCGCGATGTTAGCAGACCATTAAATGTTCGCACTCTATCGCTCGTCAAAACTTGCTCGCGACTTAGTAATCCATCCCACCACCACCAGGCGGCATCATCGGGGCCTTATCCTTCTCAGGCACGTCGGTGACGAGCGCTTCGGTGGTCAGGATCATGGCGGCGATGGAAGCCGCATTCTCGAGCGCTCCGCGGGTGACCTTAGCGGGGTCGATGACGCCGTCTTTGATCATATCCACGTAGGCTTCGGTGATCACGTTGAAGCCGATGTTCTTGTTCTTCTTTTCCTTCTGGGTGCGGCGGACGGTATCCAAAATGACGGAGCCATCTTTGCCGGCGTTCTCGGCGATCTTGCGCATCGGTACTTCCAGCGCCTTGCGGACAATGCTGACGCCGATCTGGGCATCTTCGTTGTCCATCTTCAGGCCTTCAAGGGCTTTCATGGCGTTGATCAGGGCAACGCCACCACCCGGCACGATCCCGTCTTCGACGGCGGCACGGGTTGCAGACAGGGCATCTTCCACGCGATGCTTCTTCTCTTTCAGCTCGGTCTCGGTCGCAGCACCCACACGGATGATGGCGACGCCGCCCGAAAGCTTGGCGAGACGTTCCTGCAGTTTTTCCTTGTCATAATCGCTGGTGCTCTTGTCGATCTCCACACGGATCTGGTCGATGCGGCCCTTGATCAGGGCTGCGTCACCCTTGCCACCCACGATGGTGGTGTCATCCTTGGTGATGACTACCTTCTCGGCGCGGCCGAGGTCGGCGATGGTGGTGCCATCCAGCTTGCGGCCGGTCTCTTCGGAGATCACCTGACCATTGGTCAGCACGGCGATATCTTGCATCATCGCCTTGCGGCGGTCACCAAAGCCGGGGGCTTTGACGGCGACGGCATTCAGCATGCCGCGGATCTTGTTCAGCACCAGCGTAGCCAGGGCTTCACCGTCCACGTCCTCGGCGATGATCACCAGGTCACGCTTGCCGATCTGCACCAGCTTCTCCAGCAGCGGGACAATATCAGCCGCGGCGGAGATCTTCTTGTCGTAGATCAGGATGTAAGCATCTTCGATGGAGGCTTCCATGTGTTCGGGGTCGGTGATGAAATAAGGCGAGACGTAGCCACGGTCGAACTGCATACCTTCGACGTACTCGGTCTCGAATTCCAAACCCTTCGACTCTTCTACGGTGATGACGCCATCTTTACCAACCTTGTCCATCACATCGGCAATCAGCTCACCGATCACACGGTCTTGGGCGGAAATGGAGGCCACGTTGCCGATCTCGGCTTTGGTGGTCACTTCGATGGCATCCTCGGCAATCTGCTTGACCACGGCCTTGGTAGCGGCCTCGATGCCATGCTTGAGCAGCATCGGGTTGAAGCCGGCGGCCAGGTTCTTCATGCCTTCGGCGACGATGGCGTGGGCGAGCACGGTGGAGGTGGTGGTGCCATCACCGGCAATATCGTTGGTCTTGGTGGCGGCTTCTTTGAGCAGCTGGGCGCCCATATTCTCAAACGGGTCTTCCAGCTCGATTTCCTTGGCGACGGTGACGCCGTCATGGGTGATGGTGGGCGAACCGAACTTGCGGTCTAACGCCACGTTGCGTCCCTTGGGACCAAGCGTGGTGGTGACTGCGGTGGCGAGGACGTCCATGCCTTTGCTCAGCTTGCGGCGAGCTTCTTCAGAAAATTGTAATTGTTTTGCTGCCATAATTCATTTCTCCTTCAATAAGTCTGTAATTATTTACCTACAACAATTGCTAACAGATCGCTTTCGCGCAGGATGAGCAGTTTCTTGCCATCCACCTTGATCTCGGTGCCGGAATACTTGGCGAACAGGACCACATCACCTTTTTTGACATCCATGGCGATGCGCTTGCCTTCGTCATCACGGTCACCCGGGCCAACGGCCAGGACGGTGCCTTTTTGGGGTTTTTCTTTTGCGGTTTCAGGGAGAACGATGCCGCTCGGGGTGATCTCATCACCTTCGATGGGTTCAACCACCACACGGCTGCCTAACGGTTTGAAATTGATGGACATAGCCACCTCCTATTATGGAATAGATTGGATTGACACACAATTTGTGGTTTAGCACTCGCGCAAATAGAGTGCTAAACCATGCTGAATAATACCCAATTTTGGAATAAAAGTCAAGGGAGGCTGGCAGATTCTAAATGATTCTAACGAGATTCTGATAAAAGAATAAAAAATATTTCTGCAGATAACCCCGGATGCACGCGGATAGAACCAAAATTACTTAACCACAGATGGACACTGATAAACACAGATAAAAGAAATTAGTATGACAGAATTGACATTTAACTGCAGATAGAATGGGATACATACTAATAAACATCAAAGCTTAGAAAGAATATTTTTTATAGTTTTGGTTTATGAATATCTTTTTCTTATCTGCGTTCATTTGTATTTATCGGTGGTTAATTTTCTTGCTTTATCTGCGTTTATGTTCGGTCAATAATTTTCAGGGGGAAGGGGTGGGCTGGCCGGTCGGAGAAGTAACGGGCGCTGAGGGTGTGCCCATCAGAGAGCGGCAGGTGGCTTCGTTATCCGCCACGTTCTGCATCAGCACGGGGTCGTCGGGGTAGGTCAGGCGCAGCTGGGTCATCAGCTCGAACGAGTGCGAGCAGTAGCCGTTGTCGGGCGTGCTGAGGTAAGCCAGCACCGAGCCGTAGCGCACGTAATAGTAGGCCACGTTCAGGTTGGTGAGCGGCAGCGGCTGGACGGCGGTGCTTTCGGTTAGGATGCCATTTTCCTTGAACAGCCTGGCGGTATCATTCGTATCGGCGGTGCAGCCGTCCACGGCGCAGCGCAGGGCAGGCAAGGCGGTCTCGTAGTTGCGGGCTTGCACGTAGATCATGCCCAGCTGCCCGTAGGTATCGGCATTGGCGGGGTCGAAGGCGAGGGCTTTCTCGGCGTTGCGCGAGGCAATGAAGAACTCACCCTGCTGGGCGTAGGTCTTGGCGATGGCGATGTACGGGTAGGGGTCCTTGATCCCCAGCTGGGCGTTGACGGTGGCGGCTTTCTCGAAGTACTCCAGGGCGGTGTTGAACACCTGCAGCTGGCGGTAGCCGATACCGATGCGCAGGTAGAGGAAGGTGAGGTTGGGGGTGATCTGCGAAGCCTTGATGTACTCATCGATGGCGTCGCGGTAGTAGCCCCAGCTCTCGAGCACGGTGCCCAGCACCCGGTGGGCATCCATCGAGTTGGGAGCCAGCTCGACCGCCTGTTTGGCATACTGCTGAGCCTGGTCCCACTTCTGCTGGTCGAGCAGCACTTCGGCGTAGAAAGCGAGCGCCAGGGCATTTTGGGGGTCGAGCAGGTAGGCACGCGTGGCAGCCGTCTCGGCTTTGGCCAGGTAAGCCTCGCTATCGGCGGCGCTGACCAGGTTGCTAGAAGCGTTCCAATCCAGCACGAAGGCATAGATCGCTGCGACGGTGCTGTCATCGGGGGCAAGCTCAACCGCCTTCTCGGCCGAGGTGAGGGCGGCCTGCAGACGGTCCAGGCGCTCCTGGTCGGTGCTGAGCGTGCTGGACGAATAGGTCTGGATGCGGGCGAGCTCAGCCCACACCAGGGCGTTGCCGGGGTCAATCTGGAGCGCCTGCTGGTAGGCGCCGATGGCGTCCTGGTCGGAGGCCGGGTCATCCAGCTTGCCGGCGGCAAAATAGGCCTGGGCAGCCAGGATGTAAGACTGGGGCGAGCGCGTAGGCGTGGGCGTGGGGTTGAATGGTGACTGAACCACCCCGCGGTTCAGCGAAAGCAGCAGCCAGATTCCGCCCAGGATCAGGAAAGCCAGCACCAGAATGCGGTACGGGTTGGACTTGCTCCTGACCGGGTGTAGATTAAAGGTTTTACCGTCCTGGATCTGGCCCATATCAGGGTGTCGGTGTATCGGTTGTGGTGGGGGTGGCTGCCGCAGGTGTGCCGGCAGCGGTCTTGCAGTAGTCCATCCCCGAGGTGGCATTGTAATAAGCCGTCTGGTCCTCGGCGATATTGGTCAGGATCAGGTGCAGGATGGGGATCGCCTCGGGGCAGCGGTCAAGCTGGGTGAGCGAGAGGGCGTAGATGGAAAAGTAGTCATCGGCGACCCGGCCGGGTGCCAGGGGGATACCCTCCACGATGGTCCCATCGGCGGTGGTGCCCCCGTGGACCACCAGGGAGAGTTCATCTGCTGCTTTGGTAAAGTTATCATTCTGGTACAGCATCACTCCCAGGTTACCGTGCAGGCGGGCGCTGGTCGGGTCGAGGCTGAGCGCCTGTTCGGCGAACTGGATCGCCTTGCCATACTGACCTTCGGTGGCGTAGGTGCGTGAGATCTCGGTGAGGATGTCGGGGTTGGTAGGGTTCAGCGCCACTCCGGTGAGCATTTCCTGGATGGCCTTGTCATACTCACCCTGCATCTTGTAGACTGCACCCAGGGAGTAATGAAGGTCCCACAGCTTGTCGTTGATGGAGATGGCTGCCAGGTATTCCGAAATGGCGTCGGTGTAGTTGCCGGTGTTGAAGAGCACGTAGCCGCGTGCCCGGTGGGTTTCAAGCGAGTTCGGATCGAGCGTCTTGGCTTTCTGTGACAGGTCGATGGCAGTCTGGATATCCTCGTAGTTGCCCTGGTCCAGCAGGACCTCGGTGTAGTAGGCATAAGCAGAGGCGTTGTTCGGGTCAAGCTCGATGGCTTTGTTCACCGCCAGGATGGCATCGTCATACTTGCCCAGGAAATCGAGGGCGGAGGCCTTGATGGCATATGCCATTGAGTTGTTGGGGTTGAGCAGCAGGGCATTCTCGGCATTGGTGACCGCGTCCTGGTACAGCCCGGCGAAAATCTGGGTGCGGGCAAGGTCGATGAATGTGCCAGGGTTGCGCGGGTCTGCCAGGACGGCCTGCTTGTAGGAATCGATCGCCTGCGACAGCTTGCCATCCTTGAAGAAAGCCTGCGCCTCATTCAGCACCGATTCCTGGCTGCGGGTGGGCGTGGGAGAGGGCATGAAGAGCGTGGGCATCTCTGGCACCACCACCTGGTTAAAATAAATCAACCCCCCGATTGCCACCACCAGGAAAGCGATCAGGAGCGGGTTCGAAGGGCGCCGGGTGCGCTTCTTCATGTTCAATTTCCCGCCACGCAGGTACATACTTTCATATTACCACTGCCTGGAATGAGAATCAAGAGACGTGAGAGCTAGATTAATACATTCTAGTTTGGTAAATGCCAGGGCAACGGTGCTGATTTAGGCTTAAATCCAAGATTAAAAAAGTTTTTAATGCATACCTTTTTCCATAGTTATTGCGACTAATTAAAAAATATCAATTTAATTTTCAGATTCTGAGAATTACCGGTAACCGGCTGGATGTCTTGGCGAATAAACCGAAGAAAATGGAGGTAATTATGTCTTCTGAAAATGACCGATCAACGGAGAGTGTGGCGCGCCAGAATATTAACCGCCGCAGCTTTTTGAAGTTCTGCAGCCTGATGGCGGGTGCGCTGGCGCTGCCGCTCACATACGTCAACCGGATTGCCGAGGCGCTGAGCACGGCGACGCGCGTGCCGGTCATCTGGCTGGAATTCCAGGACTGCACGGGCGACAGTGAATCATTCCTGCGCGCCGGCAGCCGGCCCGACCCATTGCAGCCTGGCGTCACCGACCCGGGACTGGTGGACCTGCTGCTCGATTTCATTTCGGTTGAATATCACGAAACACTGATGGCGCCTTCCGGATTCATGGCAGAGAAGTCACTCAACGATGCGCTGGCGAAGTATCCCAACCAATTCGTGTGTGTGGTAGAAGGAGCCATCCCCCAGGCCCAGGATGGAGTCTACTGCACCATCCGCGGGCGCACAGCCTTGAGCATCGCCCAGCAGGTGATGCCGAATGCACTGGCGACAATTGCCTTGGGTTCCTGCGCCGTGGATGGTGGGCTGGCGGCTGCATTGCCCAACCCGACGGGCGCAGCCGGTGTGATCGATATCCTTCCAGGCCTGCCAAATTTGGTCAACCTGCCCGGCTGCCCTGCCAATGTTGTCAACCTGGTTGCAACGATCGTCTACCTGATCACCTTTAACACCCTGCCAGATCTAGATTCTTCTCACCGACCCTACTTCGCATACGGGCAAGAAATCCACGAAGATTGCGAGCGCGAAGATTATTACGAGGAAGAACAGTTCGTGCTTGAGTGGGGTGATGAAGGTCACAAGAATGGCTGGTGCCTGTACAAGATGGGCTGCAAGGGTCCCGCGACGCGGGCAAACTGCAGGGAAGTGAAATGGAACGGCGGTACAAGCTGGGATATCGGTGCCGGACACGGCTGTATTGGCTGCACCATGCCCCATTTCTGGGACACGATGACGCCGTTCTACCAGCCGGTTGAAGACGTTTAGAGAGGAGCAATCATCATGTCAGACATCTACATACCCCTGGTTGAGAAGAATAGCAGCGACGGGAATCCCATCCCACCGGGTGGAAAACGGATCGTGATCGACCCCCTGACGCGGATTGAAGGGCACCTGCGCATCGAAGCCAACGTGGAGGGCGGTAAAGTGACCGATGCCTGGAGCGCCAGCACCATGTTCCGCGGCGTCGAAACGATCTTGAAAGGCCGTGACCCACGCGATGCCTGGCTGTTCACACAGCGCATATGCGGGGTGTGCACCACAGTGCACGCCATCTCATCGGTGCGCGCGGTGGAAGACGCGCTGGGTATCACCATCCCCGACAATGCCCGCCTGGTGCGCAACCTGCTGGAAGCAGCCCAATATGTGCAAGACCATGTGATCCACTTTTTCCACCTGCATGCCCTGGATTGGGTCGATGTGGTCAGTGCGTTATCGGCTGACCCGGCTCAAACCAGCGCGCTGGCGCGCTCGATCTCGCAATGGCCGAACTCCAGCCCGGAATATTTCTCCGGCGTACGCAGCCGCCTGCAGGGCCTGGTCGACAGCGGGCAGTTAAGCCTGTTTGCCAATGGATATTGGGGTCACCCGGCCTACATTTTGCCGCCCGAAGGAAACCTGCTGGCAGTGGCGCACTACCTGGAAGCGCTGGATTGGCAGCGCGATTTTATCAAGTTTCACGCCCTGCTGGGCGGTAAGAACCCGCATCCGCAGACCTACCTGGTGGGTGGTATGGCCATCCCGGTGAACCCGTCAGGGAATCGGGCGATTAACCCCCAGGTGATTGCCCAGCTGCGCGAGCTGACCGCCAAAGCGATCGACTTTGTGAGTCAGGTCTACATACCTGACCTGAAGCTGATTGCCTCTTTCTATAAGGATTGGGCGAACTACGGCGCGGGAGCGGGCAACTTCCTGACCTATGGTGATTTTCCGGCCAGTGGGAATGACCCAAATTCGTACTGGCTGCCCCGCGGTGTGATTTTTGATGGCAATATCGGCAATCCCAGCCAGCCAGTAGACCAGCAGGTGATCCAGGAATTCGTCACCCGCTCCTGGTACAGCTACAACACAGGCGATTCCAACGGTCTGCACCCCTCGGTGGGAGAAACACAACCCACTTATACCGGTCCACAGCCGCCATACGATAATCTGAATGTGGATGGGAAGTACTCCTGGCTCAAGGCGCCGCGCTATAACGGCTACCCGATGGAGGTGGGACCACTGGCGCGCATGCTGGTGGCTTATGCCAACGGTCATCAGCAGGTGCGGGCGAAGGTGGATGAGATGCTGGGTGCGTTGGGTTTTGGCGCGGGGGCGCTCATCTCCACGCTTGGACGTGTGGCAGCTCGCGGGGTTGAGACTCAGCTGGTGGTAGAAGAGATGGGCAGCTGGATCGACCAGCTGGAAAGCAACATGAACAGCGGCAACCTTGCTATCCATAACGGCACTCTATGGGATCCAGCCACCTGGCCAACGACGGCCACCGGCTGGGGTACCACCGAAGCCCCGCGCGGCGCACTGGGTCATTGGGTGAACATTGCCAATGGCAAGATCGAAAACTACCAGACGGTTGTAGCCACCACCTGGAACGGTTCACCACGGGATGCATCCGGGACGCCTGGTCCGTTCGAGCGAGCCCTGATCGGCACGCCCATCGCCGATCCGGAACGACCGGTGGAGATCCTGCGCACCATCCATTCATTCGATCCCTGTATGGCCTGCTCGGTGCACCTGGTGGATGCGAGGGGCAAACCATTGGGAGTTGGGATAACGGTGCACTCATAGTAGACGAGAGAACCGATCTTACCCGCCATTCACCTGTCAGTATGCGACTGGGTGGATGGCGGGTTGAAAGCCAGATATGACCCCTGAAGATTACCCCAACAGAAAAGTTGTGCTCGGATTAGGCAACTTGCTCCTGGGTGACGAAGGGTTTGGGATCCATGCCGTACAATACCTTCAAGCCAGGGCGGGTGCACAATTTCCGGTGGAGTGGGTGGATGGCGGTGTGCTGGGGTTAAACTTGCTGCCCCTGGTTGAAGCGTGCAGCCACCTGCTGGTGCTGGACGCGGTGGATGCCGGTAAACCGGGCGGCACCCTACTAGAGCTAGCGCAAGATGAGATCCCGCTATATAACGGGATTAAACTATCTGAGCACCAGGTTGGGTTCCAGGAGGTGCTGGGAATGGCAAAATTCCGGGGGTGTTATCCCAGCCACCTGCACCTGATCGGGGTCCAATCAGTCGATATGTTCACCGGCATTAAGCTCAGCCCACTGGTCTGGGCGGCTTTTCCGGAGGTTTATCAGCGTGTGGGAATAATTTTGCAGAGCTGGTTTGCCTGATGACACACGCCGGACATCCTATACCACCTCCTTGCATCGCTGGATAAAACACCGCGAACCTGCCCTCGCTCCCAAAAGACGGTCGCGAGGCATGGTCGCAAAGAACGCTCCTTGCATCGCTCGATAAAACATCGCGAACCTGCCCTCGCTCCCAAAAGACGGTCGCGAGGCATGGTCGCAAAGAACGCTCCTTGCATCGCTCGATAAAACATCGCGAACCTGCCCTCGCTCCCAAAAGACGGTCGCGAGGCATGGTCGCAAAGAACGCTCCTTGATAAAATTAAAGTTGGTGGTAAAATCATTTTCGCATACGTCCCTGTAGCTCAGCGGATCAGAGCATTTGCTTGCGGAGCAAAGGGTCGGGCGTTCGAATCGCCCCAGGGACGCCTGTTGATTGTGTAATGAAGTAGTGAAGTCATTAAGACACTACAAGAGCGCTTCATGAGCATGTTATGCGCTCTTTTATTTTCCCATGAGGGTGTGAATGATGGAAAAACCAATCCAAATCCTGCTGACCAACGACGATGGCATCCAATCCCCGGGGCTGTGGGCCGCGGCGGGTGCGCTTTCGGAGCTTGGATACGTGCACGTTGTGTCGCCACGTGACCAGTCCTCGGGTGCGGGGCGCAGCCTGCCATCGACGTCGGATGGGGTCATCACCCCGCAGCAGATGCAGGTGAACGGCAAGCTGTGGACGGTTTACAGCGTGGGGGGTACACCCGCCCAGGCGGTGCTGCATGCGATTTGCGAGATCATGCCCGAGAGACCCCGTCTGGTAGTCTCAGGGATCAATTACGGCGAGAACCTGGGCGTGGGGGTGACCGTCTCGGGGACGGTGGGGGCGGCGATGGAAGGCGCGGGCAACGGGATACCAGCACTCGCCGTCTCACTGGAGACCGATACGGCGGACCACCTATCCTATTCCACCAAGATCGACTTTTCTGCGGCAGCCTACTTCACTTCTCTGTTTGGACGGATGATGCTGGAACGCACGCTGCCCGAGGACGTGGACTTGCTCAAGGTGGATGTGCCATGGAATGCTACGATGGACACCCCATGGGAAGTCACCCGCCTGTCACACCAGGCTTACTTCCTACCGGTCACTCCCAAACGTGAATCGTGGGATAAACCGGAGACGGTGGGCTACCGGCGGACTGAGATGCTCAGCGGCATTTCGGCGGATACAGATGTGTATGCTCTGCGGGTGAAGCACATCGTGACCGTGACGCCGCTCAGCCTGGACATGACATCGAGGGTGAGCTTGTACGAATTTGAGAGGCTGCTGCGAGAGAATAAGCGTTGATCAATAGGGATTTACAGGATAAAAGCCGATAATAAAACCTAGTAGCAGAAGTGTCAGGGATCGGTAGCGCGGGTGGGTTGAAAATCGCAGAATTAACTACTCAACAGGGATGGACTGGATAAGGGCGGATAAGATTATTCCCCAGGGCTAAAACTGGAGAAATTCGGATCACTATTATCAACAAAAAAGCAGCGTATCAGCGAGTTCTGTTGAGCTCTCGCAGCAAGAGGGGATGGATGCGGGGGTTGGCAGCCAGGACGGATTGGGGTGGGGTCATAAAGTCTGACCCACCGATCAGATTGGTGACCATCGCGCCAGCCTGAAGGGCAACCAGTGCACCCGCGGCCATATCCCAAGACTTCAAACGCAGCTCCCAAAAACCATCGAACCGACCACAGGCAACATAGCACAGGTCAAGTGCCGCTGAGCCCAGGCGGCGCACGCCCTGCGAATGCAGGGCAAGGTGAGCGTAGTGTTCCAGGTTGTTGTCCGGGTTGGTGCGGATGTCATAAGGGAAGCCTGTGACGAGCAGGGCATGGTCGAGGTCGGAGGTAGCGGAGGGATTTATGGGCTTTCCATTCAGCCAGGCGCCGGCACCTGCTTCTCCGGCTGTGCTGGATTCTCCGGCTTTACCGGATACCGCGCTGAAACACTCATCGCGCATCGGGTCATAGACCACTCCCAGGCGCAGCTCGCCTGCCTCAGCATAGGCGATTGAGACGGCGTAGATAGGAATGCCATGGACGTAGTTGATCGTGCCATCGAGGGGGTCGATGTACCAGGTGTGGTCGGCTGTACCGGCGATTTCGCCGCTCTCTTCCGCCACGATGCGATCGCCCGGGAAATGCTGGTGGATGTAGCTGAGCAGGAACTGCTCCGACTGCCGGTCGGCTTCGCTGACCAGGTCGATCACGCCCTTATGGTCAACCTGCAGGTGCAGGCCGAAGTTTTGGCGCAGGATATCCCCCGCCTGGCGGGCGAGGGTGATGAGTTCGGTGAGGGTGGGAGGCATGGCAGGAATATTTTAGCTGGGATATGGAAGGATGGCAAGGAACGATGATGGGATGGGGGAAGAGACAACTAAAAAAGACACAAAGGTGCGCCAAGTGAACGCCCTCCGTCACAACGGACACAAGATTTGAGAAATCTAGAGCTGTCTACGAATAGAATAAACAAGAGAATTAATCCTGGTATGAAATTCCAGCCAGGAAAGGCATGAAGACACTTCAAGTATATGAATTATTGGTGCTGATAAGGTATAGATATAACCGTCTCCGCTTATTATTTTGATCAGTGTTGATCTGTGTTTATCTGTGGAAAAATACTCTTATAACTCCACCGACAGCAGCGGCACGATCATCTCTTCAGCGGAGAGACCACCGTGGCGACCGACGAACGGGTTCTCCTTATTGGCCCACCACAAGTAGGCATCGTTATGGGCAGCCACGATCAGGTCTCCTATGCGGTCGGCAAGGCGCGGGTGGGGCGTACCCGGTCCGAACAGTCCCTTGGAGACGGCTTCAGCTGGGTCGATGAATGAAAACTGACCGGGCCAGGTATGGTCGAAGTAGCCGCGCACCTGCTCCGTCTGGCCAGGGCGGATGAACAGGTACATCAGGCGGCTTTCACCGGTGGGCAGGATGTGCAGCAGGCGGGTGAGGTCGGGATGGTTGCGCAGGTCGTAATTGCCCAATCTTTGAGTGGCGATCATGCCATGGTCGGCAGTCAATAGCACGAGCGTGCCCTGGCGCAGCGCAGGCGAAAGCTTATCCAGGAACTGCTGCTCGAAGGTCCAGCTGAAATCGCCAAACTCAGCCGCAGTGCGCTCATCATCGGGGTGGTAGTAATGAGAGAAATGGTCAATCTGACCGGTGTAGACCCAAAAGTACTGGCGCTGGCGCGGGTTCGATTCCACCAGATGGCGCAAGTTGACCCACAGCTCGGAGGGGGTGAGGAAGCCATGCAGGTTTACATCTTTGAAGTACATCTGCGATAGACCCGAATGAAGGATGCTGCGGTGCTGAAGGGCATAGCTGCGGATACCTGAAGCCGCCAGGTGAGTGCCCAGGGTTGGCAGGTTCAGGAATTGCTCGGGGTTGAAGCCCGCCTTGGCCAGGCTGCCGGCATCATTCCCGAAGCTCATCGGCGATTGTGAGATCATATTACTGACCATTCCATATTCCTTCAGCCACAGCTCGTAACCGACGATGCCATGCTCGGCGGGGCTGCGCCTGGTCCACAGAGACGTGAGGGCGGCAGCGGTGGTGGAGGGGACAATAGACGTGATGGCGGCGAGCTGGCCCTGCTCCACAAGGCGCGACCAGACCCGGGCAGTGCCGTCGGTCATCCAGCGCTGCAGGCGGCTGAGGGAAAGGGCATCCACCAGCACCAGGATAACACGGCGCACATTCTTGGGAATTGTGACTGTCAGCTCAGGGCGCAGGGGAACAGCGCCCAGGGGACCAGCGCCCAAACTCAGGCAGATGCTGGAGGGTAGGTTTAGGATCGAACCTCCCTGGTAATCTGGATGGACGAAGGCAGGGTTTATAGTAAGGTCAGGAATCCGGTAGGCCTTGATGCCGGAAAGGTTGGTGGGGGTGACATCAGTCATGGGTGGGTATGCAAGAGAAGCGACAGGTATCTTTTGATATAATCACCTGACTGGAGAAACGAGTGCATTTCCATTCCGGCCCCGATCAGGCTTTGAAACGATATCTTACCTTATTTTATAGCATTACTCTAGGGTTGGCGCTGGTACTGGCGATCCTGGCGATCAGCTTTAATGGCAAGCCTGCTGCCGACCCTGCAGCGGTCACCCAAACGGTTGTTGCGCAAATCATCCCCCCAACGCAAGGCACTGCCGAGGTGCACAGCCTCAGCAAGCCAACCCTCGTCCCGCCCATACCCCCCACACCGAACGAGGAGACCCCTTCACCCCTGGGTGTGAGCGGAACAGACCTGCGAGGCGTACAGGTAACGCTGTGGCATCCCTGGACCGGCTCAACGGAAGCCGCCTTGCAAGCCATCCTGGATGAGTTCAACCGCACCAACCAGTGGGGGATCCTGGTGCAGGCAAAGGCATACCCCGGTTTTGGTGCGCTGGATGAGGTGGTTGAATCGTCCATCATCTCGGGCACGCTGCCGGATTTGCTGGTGGATTACGGGACCCAGGCACAGCATTGGGATGGAGAAGGTGTATTGGCTGACCTCACGCCATACGTGGACGACCCGGTGTGGGGGCTGACGAGTGCCGAGCAAGCTGACTTTTACCCTGGCTTTTGGGCGGAAGACGTGGTGAAAGACAAAACCGCAAGTGAGACTGTGCGCCTGGGAATCCCATTTTATCGTTCAGCCTACCTGCTGTTCTACAACCAGAGCTGGGCCAGTGAGCTCGGTTTTAGCAACCCACCCACTACACCAGAACAGTTCACCGCCCAGGCGTGTGCAGCAGCCGGAGCCGTGGCTGCGCTGGGCAATAAATCTGACCTGGGCAAAGGCGGATGGCTGATCACACCCCAACCAGGAGCGCTGGCAGGCTGGATATATGCCTTTGGAGGACTCATCACGAACCCCAACACACAGGGATATTTATTCAACACCCTGCAAACTGAGCAGGCTTTTGATAGCATCAAGGGTTGGGTGGAGAAAGGCTGCGCCTGGTCGGATGCGACAGTAGACAGCCGAAGCGAATTTGCCAACCGGCAGGCATTATTCGTGGTGGGTAGCCTATTTGACATCCCAGCCCAACGCGAAGCAGTTTCGCAGGCTGGCAATAACGACCAGTGGTCAGTGATCCCGTTCCCATCCCGCAGCCAGGCGGTGATGGATACCTATGGTCCATCCTTGTTGGTCACACATTCTGCGCCTGCTCAGCAGCTGGCAGCCTGGCTGGTGATTAAATGGCTGGTCTACCCACCAATCCAGGCCCAATGGGTAAGTGAGCCTGGAACACTCCCAACGCGCCAGAGCACTTTTAGCTACCTGGATGCGAACCCTGACCTGAACCCTCAGTGGGTGCAGGCATTGTCGCTCCTTCCAGCTGCGCGGAGTGAACCGACTCTGGCTTCATGGAGCGTGATGCGATGGGCGCTAAATGATGCCATGGCGCAGCTGATTGACCCAAAGACCACCAGTGAACAGATCCCTGCCATCCTGGAAAACCTGGACGTGGTGGCCGGGGAAATTTCGGGCCAGGTGCACTGATGGCGGAACTACCGCATGTGACGATCTACACAGATGGAGCGTGCGAGCCTAACCCCGGACCGGGTGGATGGGCAGCCCTGTTGCTTTTCGGAAAGCATGAGAAGGAGCTGCGTGGGTCGGAGCTGAGTACCACCAACAACCGCATGGAGCTGACGGCGGCGGTGAGAGCATTGAATGCGCTGCATGACCCCTGCCAGGTGGACCTGTATACCGACTCTGAGTACCTGCGCCGGGGCATCACGGAGTGGCTGCCGGATTGGCGGCGGCGAGGCTGGAAGCGGAAGAGCGGAAAGCTGGCAAATATAGACCTGTGGCAGGCTCTCGAAGCCAGCTTGAGACAACACGAGATTTCGTGGTATTGGGTGCGCGGGCATGCCGGGAACCGTTACAACCAGCGGGTGGACAGCCTGGCACGCAAGGGCATACGCCATTCTACTTGACCTGGATGAGGGTATAAAGTATACTCACCCGCGCCGGGGTGTAGCGCAGTTCGGCAGCGCACCGCGTTTGGGACGCGGGGGTCGGCGGTTCGAGTCCGCCCGCCCCGACTTATGGCAAGGATTAAGTATGACGGTGTATTGGAGACGGTCCATTTTAAAGTGGATGGGAAGCTTGATTGGGTGAGGGTCTACGAACGCAGGGGGGCTATTTTTACCGACCGCATCCTATTGAGCCGGGGAGCGTTTATCGACCAGCTCAAGGCTGGCAAACGTTATGTTGTCGGCGAACGGATACTCAACTTGGGGGGTAAATTCACCGTCAGCCAACCCGTCAGCTTGCAGGAGAGGGATGGCGTACAGGTGATTGCAGTCGGCAATGCCCGGTCATCAGCGGATGATCTTAGCGGCGTGCCGATCATATAGTCGGGGAAACATTATTATACCGGGGTGGTAAGGCGGCTAAGAAAGCCGCTTTTTTGTTTGCCGGATGGACTTTCCTGCAGGCTGGTATAATTTTCGAGTGCCCACACCCTTTTATCATTTGAGCCTGGCAGATGACCTGCTCAATTATTCAAGCCTACCGGAGCCGATCAGACAGCTCCTGCGAACTTATCGCGGCGAGTTTTTGTTTGGCAGCACTGCCCCAGATGTCCAGGTGGTCTCGGGTCAGTCGCGAGAGGTGACCCATTTCTTCGATCTACCCTTCCAACCAGGCGACCGGACGGCGTGGGAAGCATTTTTAGCCACCTATCCTGCTTTGGCAGCTGCCGCCAGGCTGCCGGCATCACAGACCGCTTTCCTATCTGGTTACCTGTGCCACCTGCAGGCAGATTGGCTGTGGGTGAAGCAATTATTTGCCCCAGTATTCGGTCCCCACTGTGCGTGGGGGACGTTCCGCCAACGCTTGTACTACCATAACGTGCTCAGAGCTTATTTGGACTTGCAAATTCTGCCTGGGCTGCCCTTGGGTACCGGCACTTCGATGGGTCAGGTGATGCCTGATGGTTGGCTTCCGTTCGTCGATGACTATTCTCTTACCGAATGGCGGGACCTGCTTTCCCGGCAGCTCCTACCCGGTGCTGCCATCCAAACCGTGGAAGTATTTTCTTCCCGCCAGGGCATATCCCCGCCTGAATACTATGCTCTGCTGGCATCAGAAGAACGTATGCAGCACGAAGTTTTTGACCACTTGCCTTTAGAACTTGTGGAATACTACAAGGAGAAGGTTTTGGCTGATAACGTTCAATTGTTAGCAGGTTACCTGGCATTTAGTATGCATCCCATTAAAGTGCCAGCAGACGCACAGGTATTAAAGGGAGTACAGCCATGAAACTGATTGCGCCCACGCTTAAATCAGGTGAGAAAGATAGTGTCGGAAAAGTAGTTGATCAGCTCAAACAGCTTTTACAATTTGGTAAAACGGACGAATATGCTGAAGATGCCATCGTGGCGCGGTTCTTGCGTGGCCTGGATAATCGCTTCGTTATGCTGCGTAACCTCCAGCTGGAGGGCAGCGAAGAGGCCTCCCGTCCAATCCTGGTTGGACCTGCCGGTATCTACCTGCTTAATATATGCCCGACGAAGGGTTTTTTCAAGGCGAAGGATGATACATGGTGGGAGATGAACAAGGAAAGCCAGAAATTTGGTCCTTCGCGCCCCAACCTGATCAAGCAGACCAAAGATTATGCACAAACGTTGGCGCAGATACTGGACGCACATGGAAAATCCCACCCAGAGATCATCCCCATATTGATCTTTTCCAATGCAGGGGTGAACATTGAGACGAGTAACCCGGCAATCCGGATCCTGCTGATGGACGGTGTCGATAGCTTTATTGACAGCTTGATGTACAGCGTAAATGTTATGCAGGAGGGCGAGATCACATACCTGTCTGATTCGCTGGAGATCATGGCAAACCCTGACCGGGCCATCCTGTTGGGTGAAGGGGAGGATTTTTTTGGGAAGGACTTGCATCTGACAGAAAAAAAGCCCTCGATCACTTTGCCGAACATCCCGATGCCAACCGAGCTACCCATCCCACCCGTTGAAGAGAAATTTAAATTCTCTCAAACGCAGTGGATCATCGTTGTCGTGCTCCTGTTATTGACCATCGTAGTCTTGTTCGTGTCTATCCTGTATGCATTGAAGATTTTCTGATCTGTTGAGATAAAAGAGAAAAATTTGCCCACACCTTTGCTATCACTCATTATCCCGGCACATAACGAGGAGCTGCGCCTGCCAGACACCCTCAAGCAGGTGATTGATTTTTGTTCAAGGCAGCCCTATGAATCCGAAGTGTTGGTAGTTGAGAATGGGAGCCAGGATAAGACTTTACAATTAGCACAGGATTGCGCGGCCGGAAATTCACAGTTGCGTGTGCTACAGAATAGTCAAAGCGGCAAGGGTAGAGCGGTCAGACAGGGAATGCTCGCGGCGCAGGGCGAATATCGTTTCATGTGTGATGTAGACCTGTCCATGCCGGTTGATGAGATCAATCGCTTCATGCCGCCCGCCTTGCAGGAGGCTGACATCGCCATAGCCTCGCGCGAGGCCCAAGGAGCCGTCCGGCATGGAGAGCCGTATTACCGTCATTTTGTGGGACGCATTTATAACGGGCTGATCCGCACTCTGGCTTTACCGGGTTTGCAGGATACGCAATGCGGATTCAAGTGTTTTAACCGTGCTGCAGCTCAAGACGTATTCCCTCGGCAGACCATGACTGGCTGGTCTTTTGATGTGGAAATCCTGTTCATTGCCCGGCTTTTGGGATATACAGTGGTTGAGGTGCCCATCCAATGGTATTACAGCCCGAACAGCAAGATCAGCGTGGTGCGTGATTCGTTCAAGATGGGGGTTGACCTGCTCACCATCCGGGGAAATGCACTCCGTGGAATTTATACCCGCCGCAATGCCAGCCTTTGACCTTTCGCTCCTGCCTCCCGAGCCTGACCTGACGTTTGAGCTGGCTCTATGGGAGGCCGGGCTTTCCGCAGTGGCGGGGATTGATGAGGCAGGCCGTGGGGCGCTGGCAGGACCGGTGACCGCGGCAGCTGTTATGCTGTCACCTGACCAGGGAATGATGCATTATTTAACAGGTGTGCGCGATTCCAAGCAGCTTACCCCACAGCAGAGGGAGATTGCCCGGGAAAAAATTCTCCACCATGCTGCTGCCTGGGGGGTGGGTTTCGCTTCAAATGAGGAGATTGATCAAATTGGCATCCTGCCTGCCACACGGCTGGCAGCCTGGCGCGCATTGCAAGCACTTTCCATCCCGCCAGACCATCTTCTGCTGGATTACTTGTTCCTGCCGGATATCCCCACTCCGCAGACTGCACTGGTTAAGGGGGACTGCCGCTCGTTGAGTATTGCTGCGGCGTCCATCCTGGCGAAGACGGCACGTGACGCGCTGCTTAGAGAGTTTGACCTGACCTTCCCGGGGTATGGTTTCGCCGCTCACAAGGGTTATGGCACCAGCGCCCATCGCGACGCTCTCAGGCGGTTGGGTGTGAGCCGGGTCCACCGGCGAAGCTTTGATCTCTTAGGAGAATCAGGCGGAGTGCTTGAACCAAACGGGTCGGTGCAAGACCCTGCCCGCCCGGAATTCATCGATCAATAGAACCCCCAATTATTTTCCTTCCAGCCGTGTTCGCCGCGTAAGGGCACGAATGCCACCGGGGCGATATGCTCCTGCACGAATTTCCCCTCCCGCCTGGACCAACGGTCCAACATCTGCCCGCCCGCTCCACCTTCAGGCAGGACCAGGCGACCGCCCTCGTCCAGCTGGTCGCGCAGCGGCTGGGGGAGGTGTGGAGCAGCCGCGGTGATTATAATCGCCTGGAATGGAGCATACTCAGGCACTCCCAGAGTGCCATCACCGACGTGCACCGACACATTGGTCAAACCTAACCTCAATAAAGCCTTTTCTGCCTTTTCAGCCAGCGGAGCATGCCTTTCGATGGTGTGAACCTGGTGTGCCAGGTAAGCCAGCAGAGCGGCCTGGTAGCCTGAGCCCGTCCCCACCTCCAGTACATTTTCAGTCCCCTGCAGCAGCAGCAGCTCCGTCATCAATGCGACGATATAGGGTTGGGAGATGGTTTGACCACGGCCGATGGGCAGCGGGTTATCAGAGTAGGCGATATTGGCATACTCCTCCGGGACAAACCAGTGACGTGGCAGCTCATTGAGTGCATCGAGTAAATGCGGGTCATGGATGCCGCGGGCGATGATTTGCTCGTTGACCATGCGCCTGCGCAGATTGGCGTAATAGGCTTCGTCTTCCATCAGTAGAAATTATAAGCCTTACAGGAAGCTTTTCCAAAAATCATCGCGCTCACCTGGGCGGAACGGGATGTATATCCCCAGGCGGTCAACCACACCGTTGTACCGTTGCGTGAGCGCGGCTAATAAGCCGCTGCTGGGGGCAATTACGGCGCACTCATTCAAGATTTCATCACTGACCAACCCTGCCATATCCAACCACTGACCACGGGCAGCCAGGGCGGAAAGCTGTTTGGCGGTCTCGCCCCAACCATGGAGCTCCATCACCGGTCGATAGGAGGGTGTCGAGGCATAGAAAGCGATTTGGGCGCGCACAAAAGCCTCTTCTTCCGGCGAGGTCACCACGAATACGGAGGTGGAGATTTTAACGTCCCCCTTTGACCGCCCTGCGCGGGTAGCCCCGTGCTCAACAGCAGGCAGGATCACCTCGTGCAGGTAGCGAGGCGTGTGGAAGGGGTGGACGTGGAACCCCTGTGCCAGCTCTCCTGCCAGCCTGGCGAGACCGGTATTCACTCCAGCGATGTAGATAGGGATATCGGGATATTGGATTGGACCGGGGTTGAAGAAAGGTGACATCAGCGATAGCTTGTAATGCTCACTACGGTAGCTCAACGGCTCATTGGTCTGCCAGGTATGCCAGAAGGCGCGCACCGCTTCGATCTGCTCACGCAGCTTGCCTACCACCGATTCAGGCCAGGGCATGCCGAAGCGCCGCTCGATGTGGGCTTTCACCTGCGTCCCCAACCCAAGGATGAAGCGCCCGGCTGATGCCTGCGCCAGGTCCCAGGCAGTATACGCCAGGTTCGCCGGGCTGCGAGAAAAAGCGATGGCGACCGCGGTCCCACAGCCAAGAATTTTTGTATGTTCAGCGATCAGTGCGGCGGGGAGGAAGGGGTCGTGCATCGTCTCGGTGGACCATAGCGTGGCGAACCCCAGACTTTCAGCAGCACGGGCGATGGCAGGTACGTCTGAAAGAGAGACGGGCGGGAGCGTGGCATCGAATAGGAAGGGGAGAGAGGAAGACATAGGGTTGACAACTTCTCAACTCAGCAAATAGGCACACACCCACTGGGTGGTGGCGACCAGGGCATCCAGGTGGGTGCGCTCATAGTTATGCGAGGCATCCACTCCCGGGCCAATCAGGGCGACCGCCACATCGCCACCTGCCCGCCAGAAAGCCTCGCCGTCAGATCCGTAGTACGGGTAGATATCCACCTTGTAGGGGATGGCGTAATCATCTGCCAGCTGGCGCAGTTTTTGGCTGAGACCATGGTGGTAAGGTCCACCTGAATCCTTGACGCATAAAGTGGCGTGGAACTCGTCTGAGGTCTGCCCTTCACCTACGGCAGCCATGTCCACGCTGAGCAGCTCCGTTGCATCCGCGGGAATGCCGGCAGCAGCCCCATGACCCACTTCCTCATAATTGCTGAAGTGTAAATACGTCGTCTGTGATGGTTTCACACCGGCATCGCTCAGCGCTTTGACTGCTGCCACCAGGCAGGCAACGCAGGCTTTGTCATCCAGGTGGCGAGAGCGCACAAAACCATTGGTTATCTCCAGGCGCGGGTCGAAGGCGATGAAATCACCCACCCGAACCCCAAGCGACTCGGTCTCTTCTTGGGAGGTGGTGCGGGCATCCAGGCGAACTTCCATGTTGTCATCCTCACGCCTGGTCTCACTCACCTTGCTGCCATGGACATGCCCTGATGCCATTCCGAACAGGATAGAGCCACGGACGGGGTTCCCATGGCTGGCAAATACCCAACAGCCTTCCCCTTCAACTGTGTTCCAGGCAAAACCTCCGATCTTGGTCAGCATCAGGCGTCCGCTTGACTTAACCTGTTTAACCATTGCCCCCAAAGTGTCGGCGTGGGCGGTGAGGGCCCGGGGTGCTTCAGAATTCTCACCCTGCCATGCGGCAACCAGCGCCCCCTTGCGGGTGCGCGTAAGGGTTAATCCGGGGAATGCACCGAGAGCGTGTTCCACGAAAGCAATGGCGGGCTCGGCAAGACCTGTCGGGCTAGGGGTGTTCAACAGAGCGGAGAGAAAGGATTGCAGGAATTCAGCATCAATCGTTGGAAGTGACATATATATGCTCCTTGAATAAAGCTTCCACCCATTGAAGGAGGATTTGATCTATCCCGAAAAAAATAGAGCGCTGAGCAGCCGGAAAACCGGTCGATTCCTAATCTGGCAGCCCCTCAAATTGTTTGATTGTTGTACACCATTCCTCGGGGATCAATACGGACCGATTGTTGACGTAATCGTATGCCACCAAGACGCTTGTCCCGCTAGCAAACTCACTCGAGTCGCGAGCATCCTCAAGGCGATATTCCGAGGTCATGCTTTTATTGCCCAGGCGTGAGATGCGCACGCCGACCCGCACGGGATCACCAAATTGGATCACTTTTCGGAAAGTGATTTGAACATCTGCCAGGATTATGCCGATATTCAGAAACGAACCGCCTTCCCATAGCTTGAGCTGCTTGAGGTAAAAAACGCGCCCCTGCTCAATGTAGGTCAGGATTTTTGCGTTATTGACGTGTCCCTGAGGGTCCAGGTCACCGTAGCGGACTTCAATGAGGTGGTAGAAGTGGAAGTCGGTCATGCTTGAAATTATACCCTTATCATGCATAATCCATGCGGAGGTCAGATGGTCTGCTGATCGGTGATAATTTGAGAGTAGGATTCCTCCCCTGAAGTTATAATTACGTGGATGATGCGATTGAATCCATTCCGCAGGTTCAGGGCATTCCCAGGGCTGGAATACCTGCTTGCCATATTGGTGACCGGAATATTTACGATTTTCTTTCTCCCCTTTCGCAGCGGAGGGGGACAGGACCACACTATCCTGTCACTGCTCTACCTGCTTCCGGTGGTATTAAGCTCGGTCTTATGGGGGTTGGGTCCGGGTGCCCTGGCAGCAATCGCCTCTTTTTTAGCCTTGAATTATTTTTTCGTGCCGCCTTACTACACGCTGGTGGTGCACCGCACACAAGATTTATTGGTGTTGATTGCTTTCCTGGGCGTATCGATCACTGTTGGTCAGCTCGTAGGCAGGGTGAGCAAGAGCCTTTCAGAGACTAAGGCACGTGAGCATGAAGCCATCCACCTATATGAGCTCATCATGCACCTGGCTGGTCTGCAGGATGAGCAGGAAATCGTCGCGGCCCTGGCAGAACAGACCCTTATCACCTTGCATGGCGGACGGGTGGACGTGTTGGTGGAAGCACAGGGACAGCTCCCTGCGCGGCACATCCGGCTGGAAGACCGCTCACAGACTGATATGGATGTGGATACTCGCCCCACCCATATCGTTCCATTGCAGTCGACGCGGGGATTCCTGGGCGAGATAAAGGTCTGGCGAGGGAAATCCAACCTTACCCAGGCGGAAGAACGTTTGTTGAACACATTTGCCAGCCAGGGGGTATTAGCCCTTGAAAGGGTGCGCCTGTCACAGGCGGCATCACGCGCCCGACTGCTGGAGGAGAGCGATCGGTTTAAATCATCCCTATTATCGTCAGTATCGCATGAGCTGCGGACGCCCCTGGCAACCATCAAAGCCGCCGTCACCAGTTTGCGCAGTGAGACGGTGGCATGGGACACGGAGGCACGTATGGATTTACTCGCGGCGGTGGAGGAGGAGACCGATCACCTGAACCAGCTGGTAGGGAATTTGCTCAATATGTCGCGCATCGAATCGGGTTCCCTCAAACCAGATCGGAGCTGGAATTCATTGGATGATATTGTCTCCAGTGCCGTCGACCGCATGCACCAGCAAACCGAGAATCACAAGGTAGAAGTTGACGTATCGCCAGACCTGCCGCTCGTTCCGGTGGATTATTTCCAGATTGAACAGGTGTTCATCAACCTGATCAGCAACAGCACCAAGTATTCGCCTGAAGGGACAGTGATTTCCATCCATGCGAACCGAGCGATAGAGAATGTGCTGCAGGTGGTGGTAAGCAACCAGGGTCCGCATGTTGCCCCCGAAGACCTGGAGCGTATTTTTGACAAGTTTCATCGGGTGACGGCGGCAGATCGCGTTACCGGTGCAGGATTAGGATTGAGCATTTGCAAAGGGATCATCGAAGCCCATGGTGGGCACATCTGGGCGGAAAACCTGGAGCGGGGTTTTGCCTTTAATTTTACCCTGCCGCTTACTTGGGAAGGGTTTCCCCGGGGGAGCAAGCTGGAGCTGGTTGACGAATGACCGCCCAACCGCACATCCTGGTGATCGATGACGAAGCCCAGATTCTGCGGGCACTGCGTACCATCCTGACCGCCAAGCAATTCAAAGTGAGTGTCGCCAGCCGCGGGGAGGAGGGTCTGGCACTCGCGGCAGCCCAACCACCTGATTTGATTATCCTGGACCTCAGCCTGCCAGACATGGATGGAGTCGAGGTGTGCGCCCGCTTGCGTGAATGGACCCAGGTGCCGATCATTATTTTATCGGTGCGCGAAAGCGAACGGGACAAAGTTCTTGCCCTGGATAAGGGTGCGGATGACTACCTGACCAAGCCTTTTGGTATCGATGAGCTTTTAGCCCGCATCCGTGTAGCGCTGCGCCATTCAGCCCAGACCCTTGGAAGCCAGAAGAGCCAGATCATAAACGCCGGACAGCTGGTGATCGACCTGGCAATGCACACGGTTACCCGCAATAGCGAAGAGGTCAGGTTGACCGCCACCGAGTTCAAACTGCTGGCATACATGGCAGCCAATGCGGGAAGAGTGCTAACGAACCAATCGATCCTTTCGCATGTGTGGGAACCGGCAGATGCCGACCGGGTGGAATATCTGCGTGTGTACATCCGGCAGCTGCGGAAGAAATTGGAGGATGACCCTGACCATCCGTGTATCATCCGCAACGAGCCGGGAATTGGATATAGATTCCTCGTGGAGGAGTAACAAATCTGAGATTTTCCAATTTGCATAAATTTTAGAGTAGAGTACAATTATGAAATTTGGGAGTGGACATGGTAAATAAAACCCGATCAAAGAAATCACCCATCCTTTACCCTGGTTTAGAAGACAGCGCAGTCAGCCAATTGCGAAAGGAATATATGGGCTATCAGGAATTATTCCAGATGCAGCCTCCATTGGTGCAGCGGTTCCTGGAGACGCAGGCTGCTTCTGTAGCTGAGGCTATTATCCAGGATTTACCGCAGGTTAGGTTCACCTTGCCTGACAAGGTGGTGCTGCAAAAGGAAGCCGATTCCAAACCCGCAGTGGTGCCGAGCGAGTCGCGTGAACAACTGACGGGGGGTTTGATGGACCGCCTGACGCGTACTGACCTGCGAACCGGGCTGCGATTGCGACTGGGGGAGCTGGAACAATCCTCCAACCGTTCCGTCTCAGCAAGTGCAGGTCTTTTGCGGCATGCAATTGCTGAGCACATGGTGCACAATATGCTCCCTGCCGGTAGGTCAGTTCAATACGCTACGGAAGAAGGCGAAGAAATCCCTAGCCTGCCGGTGAAAAGTGCGCTGGAACCAGAGTCGGCCATTACTGCCTCGTCGGACGCAATCGCAGCGGAAGAAGAGCGCGGAGGAGAGGCAGGCAGGGGTGAGCTGCTGGTTCCATACGTGGAGTCAGCCCGACGGTTCTACCTGCCGCAATGGGTGGCGTTTGATGATGAAGGTCGTTTAGTCGTTGGAAGCGTGAATGAAGCCGAAGCGGATATTGCCTCCATGCAGCGTTACCTGTCAGTGCTGCATTCTGCCGTGGGACTGGCACCCTATATAGTGGCAGATGAAGAATATCAGCGTAAGCGTTATGGTATCCTGGGGCAGCTGGTGAACCAGGGGAGAGCCCTGGCACGGTATCAGGTAGAAGAAATTATCATGACGATCCACAGACGGGCATCAGCTCATGACTTGAACCGTGGATTAAGCTTGAGCCTGCCATATTTCAATGATCAAACCCTGTTGATGGATAACTATAGTTTCGAGGTAATCCCGGCAGGTAGGATCATGTTCGTGCCGGCTTTCGTGGTCCGAGCGGCACGTGAGCAAGAAGCGAAAATTGCACAGGATACGCGAATAAGTCTATCCACACGCAAGCACCTTTTGGCTGAGCTGCGTGCCCTTGAACAAGGATTTTCAGATTCATAATAATT
This sequence comes from uncultured Chloroflexia bacterium, assembly GCA_963809615.1. GTDB lineage: Bacteria > Chloroflexota > Anaerolineae > Anaerolineales > UBA4823 > FEB-25. Next base: position 22,474 of record CAWEKR010000005.1, on the reverse strand, counting down.
GAATTAGGTTGGTCATAGATATGTTTTTTTCGATAGGTCTTCTAATAGTTATCGTTTTCCTTGCCTACCGTGCAGCGCCACGCGAGCGGGCTGAGGATGCGCATGTGCATGGTGCCGGGCAGATTGGTCTGCTGGCAGCAATTGCTTTATTTGGAGTGGATTATTACACTTCCTTCTTTTATGCTACGGGTGAGATGATGACTGCCCTGCACCCCTATGGCTTGCAAAAATACGGCTATATTGCGGTAGCAGTGATTGCATTGGCCAATGCGGTTTTTGGATTTTTATATATGTATTCGTTGGGCGTTTTCAATGAAGGTGGTGGTTCTTACACTGCCTCAATGCGCTACCTGTCTGCTGGGATCAGCCTTATCGTCGCGGTCGTTTTACTCCAGGATTATTTATTCACCATCGTCGTATCCACCTTGTCGGGGGTAGACCAGGCGCTATCCCTGGGTCGCGCAACCGGCATCCCCTGGATATGGCATTTTGCGCTAGGTGCTGTCTTGGTAACCGTTAATTGGTTCATAACGATACGTGGACGGGGTGAGTCTGGAAGAGTTGTATTCACTTTGCTGGCGGTCTTTGTGCTCCTAACCATTGGCATGGCCATAGGATTGTTCATGGCACATTTCAATGGTGTTGCTGCCGTGCCTCCAACCGAGGCTCCCAAAGCAGTAACCCTGAGTCAGGCGCTTTATCACTTGCTCACCGCCTCGATGAAGGGATTGGTAGCATTGAGCGGCCTCGAAGCCATGTCTAATGGGATTCAGTTTGTTAAAAATGAGGATGCCGGGATTGTGAAATGGGGGAAAAAACGTCTGCCACGCTTTAATGGTCTGTGGGGATTTTATAGCGGAAAGTCTGGCATCGGGCGGATTGTCCAGACTTCATTCCTGTTCTATGGTGGAATAACTACGTTATTGTTGGCTGCGTTTTCCATCCGTTTCGACGTTTTTGATGGAACATTGGGTCGTACATTGGTCGGCAACCTGGCTTTCATAGGATTTGGCCAGCTCCCGGGTGGAGTGGTACTATTTTGGGCATATCAAATCTTGGCGGTACTGCTGTTGACCGCGGCTTCGATGACCGCCTTTCAGGATTTACAGGCAACGGAGTGGCGCGATGTTGCCATCGGAGAAATACCCGAGATCATTGTCTATCGTGACCCGAAGGGTACATTTACCCGTTCGGTTACAATCAGCTACTTCTTAACTTTGATCATCATGTTCATCGTCAAAGGTGATTCCTCTGCCGCCATCCCATATTATGGTGTAGGTGTGTTCATGCCCATCATGATGATGGGCTTCGCCATCCGCAAGCATATCCTCCAACACTACACCGGGCGCAAGCGTTTATGGGGCAGCCTGGGAGCCGGTTTTGCTGGTGTATTATCTGGTTTCGTATTCATCGGACAAATTGTCGGCAAATGGACTGAGGGCGGTTGGGTGGTATTAATTTCATTTAGCATATTGATCCTGGGTGCCAACTTATTGCTAATTTCTCCAATTGGAGTTCGCACCCCACCGCAAATCCATCGCATTGTGCGCGAGAAGGCTCGTGTGCGCGGCTCGATGGCTTCCATTGTCGAATGGCAAAGCCTCAAGATGCAGGAATATCGCTATACCGTACTGGTATCGATAACCCGTTTCTTCGAATTATTCGGTATACATCGTCCAATGCGATACGACCCTCCCGCTGCCGCTGGGGACTATGACCATGCCCTGCACTCTGATCATCCTGAAGCACCTTCTTTTCTGGCACAATACCTGGAAAAAGAAGAAGAGCCTAAGCTGGGGGGCAAGCCAAAAGAGACCGCGCCGGGCGAAGATCCTTCAAAACTACCCTAATAAAAATCCTTAATTCGAAATAAAGACCTCCTTCTACACGAGAGGTCTTTATTTATTTTTAATGTCTCTTCCAAAAAAATTTGTCTGCTTTTTATTTTGAACCACTACAATGTTTTTGGAAATCTCAATGATTCGGCTTAAACGCCCATAAAACTCTTATCCTCTTCCGTCCGCCCCCTAAATTCTTAGGTAAACAAATGTTGTTTTCAATTGGTATTTTAATTGTCGTAGTTTTTATCGCTTATCGCATCGCTCCCCGTGAAAAGAAGGAACGCTCAGATTCATGGTGCCGGGCAAATAGCCTTGTTGGCTGCCTTAGCGCTATTCGGTGCAGACTTCTTCACCTCATATTTTTATGGTACCGGTGAGCTGATGGGAGCTCTATGGCCATATGGTTTGCAGAAATGGGGTTACATTGGGGCAGGCGTGATTGCCTTTGCAAATATCTGTTTTGGGTTGCTGTATATGTATTCTCTCGGTCCGTTCAACGAGGGAGGTGGCTCGTATACTGCTTCTATGCGTTACCTGAAGCCAACCCTCAGCCTGATGGTAGCAGTCACTTTAATCGAGGATTATGTTTTGACCATCGTGGTTTCTGCCCTCTCCGGGTCTGAACAGTTACTTTCGATCACAAATTCCTACTTTTCACCATGGTATTGGCACTTTGCCATTGGCGCAGTCCTGGCTGCAGTCACCTGGTTTCTCACGATCAGAGGTCGAGGTGAGTCAGCATTCATTAGCTTCGGGTTGTTGGCGGGTTTCTTCTTGCTTACCATGGTAAGTGGGGTGGCTTGATTGCCGCAGTTCATAATGGCGTAGCTGCCGCTCCAGCGATTGCTCAGACTAAACCGGCGACATTGACACAAGCCTTCTATCATCTCTTGACTGGTTCCATGAAAGGCATGGTGGCATTAACCGGCTTGGAAGCGATGTCTAATGGGATCCAGTTTGTGATTAACGAAGATGTTTCCCTGGTTAAGTGGGGAAAAAAGCGTTTACCGAAATTGCATAAAATCTGGAACTTTTATAGCGGAAAGACAGGTATCGGTCGCTTCGTGCAGACAGCTTTTCTGTTCTACGGTGGGATAACAACGATGCTCCTGACTGTGTTCGCCATCCATTTCAACGTTTTTGATGGCACTTATGGTCGAACGTTGGTAGGCAACCTGGCCTGGATTGGCTTTGGACAGATCCCAGGGGGTGCATTACTCTACTGGGTTTATCAAGGCCTGGCTGTCATTCTGTTGGCTATTGCTTCGATGACTGCATTTCAGGACGCACAAGCAACCGAGTGGCGCGATGTAGCCATTGGCGAAATTCCCGAGGTGATCATCTACCGTGACAAACGCGGGACATTTACCCGCTCAGTGACCATTACCTTTGGATTAGCCATAGTTATCATGTTATTAGTCAAGGGTAATCTGAGTGTTGCCGCTCCCTTCTATGGTGTAGGCGTATTCATGCCTATCACGGTCATGGGGCTGGCCATCCGGCAACATCTATTACAAACCACGACCGGACAGACTCGTCATTGGGGTTCGGGGCCGCACTCTTCGTCGCCATCCTATCAGCTTCTGTGTGGGTATTCCAGATTGTTGGCAAGTGGCAAGAAGGAGGTTGGGTGAGTTTGATTTCCTTCGCCATTCTGTTCCTTTCAGCGCACCTGATCATTCTTTCCCCGCTTGGGTACCGGAGCCCGAAACAAATCCATCGCATTGTACGCGAGAAAGCACGCGTTCGGGGGGCGATGGCATCCATCGTGGAGTGGCAATCTCTTAAGATGCAGGAATATCGTTATAGCCTGCTGGTAGGGATTGCTCGCTTTTGGCAGCTTTTTGGGATAAACCAGCCGGTGCGATACGATCCGCCAGCTCCGGCAGGTGATTATGACCATGCGTTGCATAGTGACCACCCGGAAGCGCCTTCTTTCCTGGCACAATATCTGGAGAAGGTAGAAGAACCGCGCCTTGGAGGAAAACCCAAGGAAACCGCCCCAGCTGAGGACGGGAGTTTACACTGAGGTTCAATAAACCACACAAACGAGGCTTTTTAGTCGTTATGATACAATCGCTATGCGCTCAAAACGCATAGCGATTTTTTATGATATCTGACCCAATTTACACTCTGCCAGTATCCGATGTATATGCTTCCCTGGAGACATGCTCCGATGGATTAACCACCAGCGAGGTAGAAGAACGCCGTTCACTTTATGGCAGCAACCAGCTTTCTGATCCGCCACGCGAACCTGCCTGGCGAAAATTTTTGGGTTTTGTTGCCCACCCCATGGCGCTGCTCCTGTGGCTGGCAGGTGGGATTGCTTTGTGGCTGGGCGAGCCCACCCTGGGGGTCATTATCTGGGTGGTGGTGCTGGTGAACGCGGCTTTTTCCTACTGGCGGGAATACCGGGCCGAACAGGCAACGGCGGCGCTCCAGCACCTATTACCGAGCTATGCCCGGGTGATCCGTGATGGGGTCGAAGTTAAAGTGGCCAGCAGCGAGCTGGTGGCAGGTGATCTGCTCGTCCTGGCGGAAGGGGATAATATCCCGGCTGATGCACGTGTCATCCAGGAGTATGGACTGCGCGCCAACAACGCAGTGCTCACCGGTGAAGCCGTGCCGGCGCGCAAAACATCCGATGCCTCACTGCGGGATGGGATCAGCGAGGTGGAACGACCGAACCTGGTCTTTGCAGGCACCTCGGTGGTCTCGGGGACGGGCAAGGCGGTGGTGTACGCCACCGGGATGCTTACGCAGTTTGGGCGGATCGTACGCCTCACCCAGGCAGTGCGCGAAGAACCCAGCCGGCTGCAGCAAGAGATGTCGCACCTGACGCGCACAATTTCATTGATCGCGCTGGGCTTGGGGGCGATTGTTTTTACGGTGGGAATTACCGACGTCCAAATGGGGATCAACGAAGCCTTTATCCTGGCACTTGGGATCATCGTGGCAGCTATCCCGGAGGGTCTTCCGGCGACGGTAACCCTGTCATTGGCGGCGGCAGTCCAGCGGCTGGCACAGAAGGGTGTGCTGGTTAAGAAGCTGTCCATCCTTGAAACGCTCGAGCATGTTTCGGTTATCTGCACCGACAAAAGCGGCACCCTGACCCAAAACCAGATGACAGTCCGGCAGGTATGGGTGAGCGGTAAGCCGCTCGTCGTCACTGGCACGGGTTATGAGCCGAAAGGGGAGTTCGTTCCCAACCCGGGCAGTGAAGCAACCATGAATGATTTGCAGGCCCTGCTCACGGCTGCCATGCTGTGCAATAACTCACGCCTGAATTCTCCGGCACCCGACCATCCACAATGGACGGTGCTCGGAGACCAAACCGAAGCTGCCCTGCGTGTGCTGGCATTAAAAAGCGGTATGGCGGAAGAGGCGCTTAACCACAACCTGCCACGCATCCATGAAATCCCGTTCGATGCCCGGCGCAAGCGCATGAGCACCATCCATCAAGTGAGTCGGCGGAACGATTCATTCCCCGATATTTCCACTGGTCAGCAGATTGCTTTCGTTAAAGGCGCCCCGCGGGAGGTGTTGCAGCTGTGCACCTATATCCGCATGCATGGCGAGGTGATCCCGCTCGACGATAGCTGGCGCGCCCGCGTCCTGTCTGCCAATGATGATTATGCCCGTAATGCCCTGCGTGTGCTGGCGCTGGCATATCATGAGCTGCCACCGCGTGTGGGGAGCTACACTGCTGAGCGGGTCGAGGCAAACCTGGTCTTCCTGGGTCTGACTGCCATGATGGACCCGCCGCGCCCGGAAGTGACTGAAGCGGTGAGCACGTGCCGCAAAGCGGGCGTGCGCATGGTGATGATCACCGGCGACTACGGGCTGACCGCCGAGAGCCTGGCGAGGCGCATAGGCCTGCTAACAGCCCCAAACCCTTTGATCCTGACAGGGGCGGAATTGGAGCTGCTCAATGACATTGAGATCCAGGGCATGCTGGAAAAAGAGATCATCTTTGCCCGCATGGCACCGGAACACAAATTACGCCTGGTGGCAGCCTTTCAAGCTCGCGGTGATGTGGTGGCAGTAACCGGTGACGGGGTCAACGATGCGCCGGCTTTGCGCAAGGCCGATGTTGGGGTGGCGATGGGGTTGGTGGGCACCGACGTCGCCAAGGAAGCGGCAGATGTGATCCTCACCAATGATAACTTTTCCACCATCGCCCGCGCCATCGAAGAGGGTCGCACAGTTTACGATAACCTGCGTAAATTCACCACCTATATCTTTTCCAGTAATGTGCCTGAAATATTACCGTTCATCATGACTGCCCTGTTAACCCCGGCGGTTATGCCACTGGCATTGGGGGTTAAGCAGATCCTGGCAATTGACCTGGGAACAGACCTTTTTCCTGCCCTGGCGTTGGGGAGTGAGATCCCCGAGCGGGATGTGATGCAGCGCCCACCGCGGCGCAAGAACCAACCCCTGGTGGACGGTCGTCTACTCCGGCGGTCATTCTTATGGCTGGGGCTGCTCGAGGCCTTATTATGTTTTGCAGCCTTTTACTTCGTGAATAACTGGCTGGATACCCCCTTCTTTCAATCCCTGCATACCTTGATCTTCTCCACCGTCCCGCACTCCGACCAGAACGGCCTGGCGATAACGGTCTATTATGCCGGGGTGGTCATGGCTCAGGTAGGCAATGCCTTCGCCTGCCGCACTGAACGAAACCGCGGGCGCTATTTGGGCTGGTTGAGCAATCCCACCCTGATCCGTGGGGTTATCATTGATATCGCCATCCTCCTGGGTTTGATCTATATCAAACCCCTGGCAAATTTATTTGGAAATGTTCCCATACCTCCCTCGTTATGGGTTGGAATAATCTTTTTCCCGTTCATCATCTATGGCATGGATTGGATCTTGAAATTGATATTTCGAATAAGAGAACGCTTTGTACATCAGGTAATCAACAGTTCCGTGAGCAAGGAGGAAACATGAAAGTCATCATAATGGGGTGCGGTCGCGTCGGCGAGCAGCTGGCCCGTTTGCTGGTCGACGAAGGTCGCCAGGTGGTGGTGATCGATTACGATGGCAGGGCGCTGGCGCGCCTGGGGCCTAGTTTTAAGGGTCAGAAGATCCTCGGTGTAGGGTTTGACCGTGATGTGCTGATGAAAGCCGGGATTGAACAGGCAGATGCGTTTGCGGCAGCCAGTTCCTCAGATAACGCCAATATCGTGGCGGCCCGCATCGCGCATAACATCTTCCATGTTCCTCGCGTGGTTGCCCGGCTGTTTGACCCGCAGCGTGCAGAAATTTACCGCCGCCTCGGGATGTTAACCATCTCCTCAACCACCTGGGGCGCCGAGCGATTGCGCGAGATGCTCACCTCGGCTGAGCTGGACCCGATCGTCAGCTTTGGCAGCGGAGAAGTTAGCCTGGTCAGCATCGAAATCCCGCTGCAGCTGGCAGGGCGAATGGTGAAAGATATCACCGTTTCAAACGAGATCAGCATCATTGCCATCACCCGCCAGGGTGCAGCTTTCATCCCCACCTTGGGGAGCCAGTTCCAGGACGGAGACCTGATCCATGCAGCAATCCTGGCTTCGGCATTGGGACGTTTTAAAACCCTGTTAGGGCTGTTGGAAGGAGGTTAGGATGTTAGTCATCATTGTTGGTGGTGGTAAGACCGGCTCACAGCTCGCCTCCCAATTAATCAGCGGTGGGCACAAAGTCAGGTTGGTCGAGGACCGCGCGGCGGTATTGGAGCGGCTGCAGGAGGAGCTTCCAGGTGAGGTCATCTATGCTGGTGATGGCAGCTCACCCAGCGTGCTGGAAGGTGCCGGGATCGAGAAAGCCCAGGTGCTGGCGGCAGTGACCGGCGAAGATGAGGATAACCTGGTGATCACAACCCTGGCACGTTTTGAGTTTGGTGTTCCGCGAATTATCGCCCGGGTCAATAATCCTAAAAATATGTGGCTGTTCACCCCCGAGATGGGTGTGGACGTCGCCTTATGCCAATCTGACATCCTGGCAAACTTGATCGCCGAGGAAATGTCGCTGGGCGACATGATGACCCTGCTTAAATTGCGCAAAGGCGAATTTTCGATTGTCGAAGAGAAAGTCCACCCGCAGGCGGCGGTGGTGGGCAAGCAGCTGCGAGATATCGAGCTTCCGCCCCAGTGCGTCTTTGCCGCAGTGATCCGCAAGGGGCAGCTGATTGTCCCTAATGGGAACACCGAGCTTTCCCCGGTGGATGAGGTGATTGCTCTGGTGCATGCCTCTCAGGCGCATAAACTTGCCGAGCTGCTGGGACCGCCGAAATAAGGCTCGCCTGGATGGATAAATACGCGGAACCAACTACCAAATATGGGCGTCTATTTCACTGAGGTATAATTGGCGGAATGAATTCTCCTAAATTAGACGAAACCAGTCCGACTTCACCCAAGCCGGATGCACAACGTGAACCTGGGGCTGATGAATCCTGGCCCCGCGATTCCGCGCAGCCCGATCAAGCCAATGGCACCAGCGTTACCCAACCCATGCCGGCCTTAGCTGAGGAGACTGGTACTCCACAGCCAACCATCGAGTCGCCTTTAGAACCTTCGCCATCTGACGCTCAAACTCAAGCCGAGCTTGGCCAGACCCAATCATCCATGCTGGGCGATGACGGCTTGAACCTGCCCCCGGAAATCCCCGAGCTGCCAGCAGAGGCGCCCAAACGCAGGCGCCTGTGGGTCTTATGGGCCTTTTTAGCAGTTCTGCTCCTGGCATTGATTGCCGGTGGCAGTGGATTTGCCGGATATAACTCGGCGATCGACCAGCGCACCCGCTATCAATCCACTTTAGTGTCTGGTGAGGCCACCAACCAATATACCCTGGCGCTGCAAGACATCGCCCTTGGGAATTATGACCGCGCCCGCCAGCGTCTCGAATATCTGATCAAAATCGACCCCAATTTCCCCGATGCATCGAACCAGCTCACTTTCGTGCTCACCCAACAGCGTATCACCGCCACCCCCACCTCTGCTCCGCTGCCCACTACCGCCCCCACCCCTGATTATCGCGGGCGGGATGACCTGTTCGCCCAGGCTCAAAACCAACTGATCGGGCGTGATTGGACCGGCACCATCGATACGCTGCTAGTGCTGCGCAAGAATTATCCAGATTACCTGGCAGTCAAAGTAGATGGCATGCTCTTCATCGCCCTGCGCAACCGGGGGATTGATAAAATTTCCCAGCTGCATGACCTGGAAGGGGGTAACTATGATCTGACCCTGGCTGAACGGTTTGGTCCGCTCGATTCCGAGGCGCGTAACTGGCGCGACTGGGCAGACCTATACATCCGTGGAGCCAGCTTCTGGGATGTGGATTGGGCTCAGGCGGTGTATTATTTTTCACAGCTGGCCAGCGCCGCCCCGAACCTCAGCGATTTATCCGGATGGACTGCCTCCAACCGCTATTTGGATGCCTTGCTGGGGTATGGTGATTGGTTTGCGTCCAAGGAACAGTGGTGTGACGCCCAGGCACAGTACGATACCTACATGGCGTCATTAGCCAGCTCCCGGGTTGAGCCAACGGCAGTGTATGCTTCAGATAAATGCAACCAGCAAAACAACCCCCCACCGGTTGAAATTATTACGACTGAGACTCCCACCCCTGAGGCCACACCACAGGCACCCCCAACGCCATATCCCTAACCTTTCAGGGAGCTGATAAAGGTTCCTCGTATAGCTGGGTAGACCGCCCGGGATAGTAATGATACACCGTGCGGTCTGGAAAATCGTTGGCTAGCATTGGATTAAAGATCAGGTCGCTGGTCCAGGCAAAGACGAATGGGCTGGTGAGCTCAGGGTTTTCGAGGTCCAGCAGCGCACCGTATTCCGTCCAGCGCTCATCGTGAACGATGACCAGGGCAGGGGTGAGCGCTATGGCTGCAGGCGTGATGAAAGGCGCCTGGTCTGAACGGGAGATGCCATATATAGCCACCATCCCGCTCAGGCGGTTTGGCAGGTAAAGAAAAAGGTTAATTCCCACCAGCACGCCTACCACGAATGTAACCAGAAGAGGGCGCAGCTTGCGCCAGCCTGTATAGCGCACGAAGGGCGTTATGCGGTTTATCGGCCAACCTGCCAACCAGGCTATGCCTGCCGCGCTGATGATTGTCACACTGAACAGGCCTTCGTAGTAATAGCGTGGTCCGAAAAGGGTAGCCCCGACCCAATAGGTCATATAAACCAGTACCAGGCTGATGGCGACACTACCGATGAGCAGCCCTTTGGGGTTGCGCCTGGAGGCCCATGCCCCAAAAGGTAAGAAAACCCACGAGAAGCGTCCCCAACCGAATAAATCATAGGCTCCCCCATACAGGTTGGCCCGGGTGTTGATCCATGCCATAAGCAAGGTATGACCGGCAGGTTCACGCCCACGCCCCGGGCCAAAACCCACCCGGTCATAGGGCCACCACAAGGTATAGGGGTTAAGCAGGGCATTACCCGTCAGGGAATACTGCCACAGAAGGTATAAACCCACCGAAAGCAAACCGATCATGCCAAAGACCATCAGCCTCCAGCGTGCCTGGGCGTCACCGCGGAGTAAAATGTACAGTCCATGAATTCCAAATGGCAATGCCACTGCCAGGGCAGTCAGGGGGCGCGTAAGGACCAAGGCTGCCAATGCCAGGGCAGCGATAAGGGTATAAAACCATTGTTTTTTGGATTGGTCTGTCTCCGAGACCTCCTGGTCAGCTGCCTCACCCCAGAAAGATCCCAGCCATCCCAGGGCAAATAATGTGCTCAGTACCAGCCCGAACGGATGGGAGAGCAATGAGCCGGAATTCATCAGGAAGAAGGGCGAAGCGATGGTGAGTCCGGCGGCGAGAAGTCCGATGAAATCGCTAAAAATTCGTTTACCCAACCGGTAGGTCAGCCATACCGCCAAACCCGCTAAAAGGGGGTTGATCCAGGCGCGTATACCCAGACGGATGGCAATGGCTAACATCGCCGGCCAACCCGGCGGATATTTGCCAAACCGTTCTCCGTTGTAATCCACGACGAATGGAACAAGGTAGCTATTGCTGTGAGGTGGTGAAGGAATGGTCAGGTGCCCCGAATTAAGCGCCTTAGCCTGCCAGACGTAAGCGACATCATCTTCAATGTGTGGGACTGCCTCAAATATGCGCTGGGTGACCAGTGCGGAGGCCAAAAAGCCCATCAGGGCAAGGATGAGTGCGATGATATCAGGGCGACGTCTGCGGATCAGCTGCGCAGAGGTCAGGAAGGAGCGGTTCAAAGCGATCTAAAATCAAGGCATGGCAGCATAATAAACATTATTTCCGATAGCCAGGAAGGCAACGCGGTTCGGGCTGATGGCGAATGCAGTTGCATTTCCCTCCGCCAGGGGTTGTTTGGGTTGATACTGCGACTGCAAGGTGAGCAGGACACTGAAATAATAGATCGACTGGTTCTTCGGCTCCAGGTAGAAAATCGAGCGCTCAGGGAAGGAAGCATAAAAGATCTCGGTAAAAATACCATCCTCGATCACCGGTCCATGCGTCCGCCCTGGTCGGTTATCAGAGTAGGGGAAGGGGTCGTCACAGCGGGTGGGTGATTGTGCCATCCCGCTGTAAACACACTTGGTAGTGTGTCCATCAGCATGCAGTAGGAATAAATCATCGTTGTAGACCGCCAGGTCGATCACATCCTGCATCGGTGGTACCGAGTCGCCAAAGTACAGGCGCGGCTGCTGGCTGACTTCCATATTTCGATAGATCCACACTGCGTTGACTTTTGGATCTAAAACAAACAGGTCCCCTCCGTCGAAGCTGATCCCAACCGGCTCACCCAGGCCCGTATTGGGGGGAGCCAGGCTGGCGCTATATGGCTGCGAACCGACTACACAGTAAAGCAGGTTGCCATTCGCGTCGATCCCCAGCACGCTGGCGTCTTCGTAGGCTCCGGGGGGCAGCTCGGCAATGTCTACCAGCGGACCCACATTGATCGGGCCATTGGTTGGTCCGCATTGGAAGTTGGGGTCGACCTCGTAGCCACGCCCGGTCAGTATGGCGTGCAGCACGTTCCCCTGCGGTGCATTGAGCATGTACAAGTCTGCGCTGGAGGCAACAATGCGGATCACGTTGATGCCGCTCTCCAGGCCGCTGACGATGGCTTGCTTGTAGTCGAGGCGCTTGACCGAATCCAGCGCATCCAGGCTGGCAGTCACCTGAGTGCGCAGATCTTGAGATTGGCTGGTAACGGTATACTGCTCTGCCTTATCCAGCTCGCCCAGGGTTATCTGGTAAGCCAGGCGCTGTTCCAGCGGGTTGGTGAGGGTAGCGGCGTAAGCTGCCTTCTCCATTGCCTGCTTGTAGTATATCTGCTGCTGCTGTGCCTGGCCGCGCTGCAGGAAAACAATGCCTCCAATCACAGCCAGCACCAGAGGTATGGCGATGGCAATAAACACCATCGTCGATGGCGGCAGGCGCAGGACGTCTGCATCGGGCAGGAGGTTCTTCAGTAAACGCAGCAGGGCTGCCCCGATGGTTGCCAGCGCGCTGCGCGTGGCCCGCCCAATGGCTGCCAGGACGGACCCCAGCGTTACCCGGATGGCAACCAGGTATTTCGCCCACGGATGCGGCTTTGAAGCAGGTGTGTTTATCGGGGGTTGGATGGGTGGTGTGGTCGGATTGGAAATGGAGGCGGCTGCCAGGGCTGGTCCTACGCCAGGCATCCCTGCCTGGGGCTGGGCTGCACTCATGGCAGCAGAATTTTGGCTTGCAGCCTGGCTCGAGGCGGGTGCCGGCTGATTGCGCTCCCCTCGTGATGGTGGCGTACCGGCGGCTGCTGGCGCGGCGTACACTGGAGGGACCGAACTGACCCCCAGTCCTTTATCCTCAGCTGGAAGCAGGCTCTCACCGGCTGCAGGCGTCGCAGCTGTGGTAATGCCCACACCTCTATCTTGCCCGGCACTTTCAACCGTTTGCGCTGCAGGCGGTAGTGGGTTTGCGCCACCCCGTTGTTGGTCTTCCGGCAGCGGGTATGCAATGGCTGCAGCTCCAGCCTTGCGCTTGAGCAGATTCAGCTTGCCAGTACCTGATTGAGCCTGGACGATGACGGCATTGAATTCCAGCTCGGCGCTTTGCACCAGCTGGCGCCGCAAGGCTTCGATCCCTTGTTGAGCAGGATGCCTGATCGACTCTTCTGACCAACCCGGGGCTGAAATGGTGGACAGCACCAGGTAATCATCCGCCGCCATCTTGATTTGCAGGAAGCGCACGGGCAAAGACCGGCTGAGACCAAGCCCGCGCCCGGAGGTTTGCAAGTCATATAAAGACTGGGTTTCCTGCGAGGTCACTCGATATACCCTTACGGCACCACTCTCTGCAACGTAAAGGGTATCGGCGCGTAATGCCACCAACAGCAGCTGTCCGATGCCCTGGCGGCCGGCACTGGTGCTACGTAGATTTCTATCCAGCAGGTACAGATTAAGCGCTTCGGCAACCGTGCGCAGTGCAGCCGTCAGGCTGCCGGTGGTTTTATAAAATTTTTGAGACATCTGCTCAAGCAGCTGGGTATGCTCCCTGGGAGTAAGGGGCGAATTGCCAGCCATGCTGAGGTAAATGATCAGGCTGTCAACCTCGCGCCCGTGTGCCGTCCGGCGGGGAGGGGTAACCGCGAACAGGTCGGGGAGCTCGCTTGGTCCAGCGTCACCTTGCCCGGTGAGTAACAGTAAGTTGAGGTCCAGGGAAGAATTCATACCGAGTGATTATACTGGTAAAATCTAGCTTGAATTATACTGCCTGGAGAAACTATGCACATTGCCACCGTCCGCACCCTGCCAGACTTGATCAGCCTGGAAAAAGAATGGAATGACCTGCTTGCTCTAAGTGCAAGTCACGTGCCGTTTCTACGCCATGAATACATCACCGCCTGGTGGCAGGGATTGGGTGGCGGGGAGTGGTCAAAGGGTGAGTTATGCGTAGTTACGGCGAGGCAAGAGAATGGCGAGCTCGTTGGGATCGCACCCTTGTTCCTAACGGATAACCGGGATGGCGATCCCGCGCTGATGTTGCTGGGCAGCATCGAGATTTCCGATTACCTGGATGTCATCGCCCGCCCTGAGGATCTCTCCGCTTTCATGGCGGCGCTATTGGAGTATTTAGCCGGAGATTCACAGCCCGGATCCCATGTGCTGGATTGGTACAACCTGCTGGAAAGCAGCCCCACCCTACCAGCTCTACACGCTGCAGCCGAGAAACTGGGTTGGAGTTCTTCAGAGCAGGCGCTGCAGCACTGCCCATATATCACCCTGCCGGGTGACTGGGAGAAATACATCTGCAGCATCGATAAAAAGCAGCGCCACGAGATCAGGCGTAAGATGCGCCGGTCGGAAGAGTATTACCTTCCAGTGCACTGGTACATATGCCAGGATGGACCCACCCTGGATCAGGATGTGGACGATTTTTTGACGTTAATGGCGTATGACCCGGATAAAGCCAAATTCCTCACCCCGGCGATGCGCGCACAAATGCACGCTATCGTGCAGGCAGCTTATAAGGCCGACTGGTTGCAGCTGGCGTTCATCGAAGTGAACGGTCAGAAGGCAGCCGGCTACCTGAACTTCGATTATATGGACCACATCTGGGTTTATAACTCGGGGTTGGATTTTAAATACGGCGAGCTTTCACCCGGTTGGGTGCTTCTGGGCTACCTGTTGGAGTGGGCCAATGAGCACCAGCGCAAGTATTTCGACTTTATGCGCGGGGATGAAGAGTATAAATATCGATTTGGGGCGGTCGACCGCCAGGTGATGCGGGTTACATTGCGCAAGTAACCCGGCTCAGAGCGAGGTATCCCTTTCCCAAACCATCAGCTGAATAACCGCGGCATGCCCCAGCCACCGAGCCGCACCGTCCCGGGTTGGTCGGTCCAGATGCCGGGGATCAGCGTGCCACACTTCGGGCAGGCACCCGTCTCCGTCAGCCGGTATTGGTGGATGACGTAACCGGTACGCTCCACCAGCAAGTCCTGGCATTTGGGGCAGCAGGTGTTTTCATATTCCCGCAAGCTGCCGGGCAGGTTGCCGGCGTAGACGAACTTGAGACCTGACTCCTGACCGATCTCAGCCGCCCGCTGCAGGGTCTTCGCCGGGGTGGGATGTGGTTCGGTCATCTTGTAGTCGGGGTGGAAGGCAGTCACGTGCCAGGGGATATCGGGTGAGACCGAGGTAATGAAGCGCCCGGCATCCATCAGCTCCTCGGTGCTGTCGTTGAAGCCCGGGATGACCAGCGTCACCACTTCAACCCACAACCCAAGCTCGTGCGCCCGGCGGATGGTCTCCTGCACGTTTTTCAGCACCCCTCCCAGCTGGCGGTACTGCTTATCGCGCATGGTCTTCAGGTCCACCTTATAGGCGGAAAGATAGGGTGCCAGGTATTCCAGTACTTCCTTGGTGGCGTTGCCATTGGAGACGTAGACGCACTTGATGCCCTGCTCTACCGCCAGCTTGAAGATGCTCAGAGCCCATTCGGAGGTGATCAGCGGTTCGTTATAAGATGAAGCAATCACGCTCTCCCCAGCTTTTTTGGCTGCCAGCACCATCTGCTCGGGCGAGAGGCGGCGGAGATAATTGATCGACTCATCCGCCGCCGGGTCGCGCAGCATTTGCGAGCTGACCCAGTTCTGGCAGTTGGCACAATGGAAGTCACATCCCAGCATGCCAAAGGTGAGCGCATCACTGCCGGGCAGCACGTGGAAGAAGGGTTTCTTTTCGATCGGATCAGACTGCAGACCAGCCACATAACCCCAGGGTACACGCAGCTTGCCCCCCTGGTTGAAGCGCACCTGGCAGATGCCGCGCCGACCCTCACGGATCAGGCAGCGGTGGGCGCACGCCACACAACGCACGGCGTTATCCGGCAGGGATTCTGCCAGCTCCATGTTCTCGACGGTCATTTCATCCAGGATTTCTTCCATGGTCTTCATTGTATGTTACTCCTCGAGCCTATTCCCATTATAATCATCTTTAATTTAGAATGCATTCTGTGAATAGTTTTCAGAAGGATAATGGAGTTTACCCTTGCTGACCCTGGCGATCCAGGCGGGAGGCGAATCGCGCCGCATGGGCGCAGACAAAGCCCTGCTGCCCTTTCTCGGGCAGCCACTGGTCCTGCGCCTGCTCAGCCGCCTGGCGTGGATCGCAGACGAGGTGCTGGTGACCTCGAACCAGCCGGAGAACTACCGCTTCCTGGGTCTCTCTCCCATCCCTGACCTGCTGCCAGGTTTGGGCGCGCTGGGAGGTCTGTACACTGCGCTGAGTGCTGCCATAAACCCTTATTGCGCCGTGGTCGCCTGTGACATGCCCTTCGCCAGCCCGGAGATCTTCCTGTACGCCCTGGCACAGCTGCGTGAGACACGTGCCGATGCGGTCATCCCGCGCCCGGAGACAGGCACGGAGCCGTTCCACGCCGTCTACCGCTGCGAGACCTGCCTGCCGTATATTCAAGAGGCAATCGAGGCAGGTAAACGCCGCGCCGATGCCTGGTTCGCGCAGGTGAACATCCACTACCTGGATGGGGAGGACATCCTGCCATATGACCCCGAGGGGCGGGCTTTCTTCAATATCAACACACCGGAGGAATTGAAGGAAGCAGAAGGGCTTGCCAGAAATGAATCCCCCACGAGTTAACCGGAGTATGCCATACGACTTTCGTGATGGGTTGTCCCAAACCAGTGATTTCGGATCGCAATTATTCAAGCGAGTTGTACTATTTGAGCCCGTTTCAACCGAATTATAATTATCTTCATCCCCAACTAGAGTTATTAGGAGTCCCACCATGCCCCTCGACCTGCCCACGATCCGCTCTCAATTCCCCGCCCTCTCCCGTAATGCCATCTTCCTGGATAACCCCGCCGGCACCCAGGTGGCGCGCACCGTGCTCGATCGGATGAAGGATTACCTGGTGGAGCACAACGCCAACCACGAAGGCGCCTTCGCCACCAGCCGAGAGTCGGATGCGCTGGTGGAGGAGGCTCGCATGGCGGCAGCAGATTTCCTGAACGCCCCCGACCCACACGAGATCGTGTTCGGTCCCAACATGACCAGTCTCACCTTCAACCTCAGCCGCTCGCTGGTGCGCACCTTCAACCCGGGAGATTCCATCGTCGTTACCCGCCTGGACCACGATGCCAACGTCACCCCGTGGGTGATGGCAGCCGAAGACCGCGGCTGCGAGGTCATATATGTCGACTTTCACCCCGAAGACGGCACGCTGAACATGGACGAGATGCAGGCAGCCATCAGGCGTAAGCCGCGCCTGGTGGCAGTTGGGTACGCCTCCAACGCCCTGGGGACGATCAACCCGGTGGCACACATCACCCGGATGGCGCATGAAGCGGGGGCGCTGGTGTACATCGATGCGGTGCAGTATGCCCCCCACGGACCCATCGACGTGCAGAAATTGAGCTGTGACTTCCTGGTGTGCTCGTCTTATAAGTTTTTCGGACCGCACATGGGCGTGCTCTACGGGCGCTATGATTTACTTGACCGGCTCACAGCCTACAAGGTGCGCCCTGCTCCCCATGACCCACCGGGCAAGTTCGAGACCGGCACGGGCAACTTCGAGGGCATGTGCGGCGTACTGGGTGCGCTGGAATACATCGAATGGGTGGGGGAAAACTTTGGCACCGAGCAAGCCGAGCACTATGCAGCTGATTACAGCGGGCGGCGCTTGAAGCTCAAGCAGGGCATGTCAGCCATCCGCAGCTACGAGTTCGAATTGAGCCGTGCGCTGTTGGACATCCTGGCGGAAACACCGGGGGTGAAAGTGTACGGCATAACCGATGCCAAACGGCTGGAGGAACGCGTGCCCACCTGTGCGTTTACGTTGAAAGGCAAATCTCCCCGCCAGGTGGCCGAGGAGCTGGACGAGGCCAATATCTTCGTTTGGGATGGAAATTATTACGCCTTGGCAGTCACCGAGCGCCTGGGGCTGGAGGAATCCGGCGGCATGGTACGTGTGGGGCCGGTGCACTATAATACGGTGGAGGAGATTAGGAGGTTTGGGGAGGTGATGGGGAGGATTTCATTAAGCGGAGGAAAATGATACTTTCATTCAATATTTGACTTTTTAGAGACCATTAAAAGGCTATTACTTGTAAACAAATCGTTGCGGATAGAAATTCACAAGTTTTACTTACGGATACGGATAAGGGGATTTATCCATTGCCGGACACCTACTTGGAGTAAGAGGCGGGGGATAGGATAATCCTGGATACATTGCTGGATTGTTTACCGATTCAATAAAATCATTTAGTGATTGCGAAGGAAAATATCGATATAAATCAGCCTCTTTATCCACAGGCTGAACACAATCAGTCGTTGTTACTTCGAACCGCCAGGGATGTGCTAAGCCCGTATAAATGTCTCCTGAGAAATCGATGTAATTATCGCTTACAAAACGTAAAAACATGATATAACGCTGATTTAGAGGAAGAGGGAGGATATTTTGGTCTATCATTGCCTGCTCAATATCGCTTGTCGATAATTCTGAAAGACTCTTGTCTACATGCCCCTGGTTAAGCACCAAATTTAGATAAGAAGGTCCTTCGCCCTTTATATATCTATTCACTTTGATAGTAAAAGCCTGGCCAATAGAAAAGTATGTTGGATCAGGTTTGCTGGGATCATTAGGATCCCGATATGAATTAATAATGCCATCCTCGCTTATCGCTTGTCCATCGATAATGAGGTCTGCTCTTGTTGTAATTTCTTCCATTGTTGTATAAACTATGGCGCTGTTCTGGACAATAATAAAAGGTGTAGATATTACAGATGTTGCCTGTATAGGACTTTTTTGAGTAGAGATGATGCACCCAGAGATTAGTATAGCTAGTATTATATATAATAGCAGTACCTTAAGAAACAGAACTATGATTTTAACCATAATACACCTTTTTATCAGCATATAAAGAATTTATGGATAAATCTGGTTTACGAGCATTACATCAGGTTCTTGTGGATCGTAATAAGTATCAAACATAATTATGGGCGTTGATTGATACATCAGCGAAAATACTGGGTACCAATTCGGTATATGACCGATACTAATACCATGCCCAACTTCATGAGTGGCGATTCCGCGACGCTCGTTTATCGTATACCCATTATAAGAATCCCAATATAGATTCCCAAAAGCTTTAAATTTAGTGGTGTAAAAAGGAGGTCCTTCACAATAAATATAAGTAATCCCGGAATAATCACCTTGTGGATCGTATATAGTTGCAAACGTATTAAGTGATAATTGGTCGAAGGTAAACCAAACATACGTGCTGGTATAATTCCATGAATTAATTCCTGCTGTAAAAGCATTTCGCCACAGTAAATCCTGTATAGAAACTTTTCCTCCCCAATTATAAGTAATAGCCAATAGATTTCCTTCAGCGTGAGGCCAACGACATGAAGGAATATCTACTTCTGGTATTGATGACTGCGAATAATTTTGAAAGATAATTGGTATGAATGTACAATAATTACTTATTCAATGATAATTTGTAGTATTATGGGCATTGCTTTTATCATAGGTTGACATTCCAGAACCGTACGAAGAATTGAATTCCCAAAACATTGCGATAACAAAACTTAAAACTGCATTAATTATAATTCTGTATTTACGGTCTCTCATCGACTCACCATCATCTAAGTTGATAATACTCCCCCCGCAATGATGATCTTTTTAATGCTGCAGCCTTTGAATTAGGGGTTTAGTGAATTACTTCTTCTGCATGTCTATACAAATAATAGAAAAAACTAGACCGGAAATCAAGTAACAATTATCCCCCCCCCCGTGCGACAAATATCACTTTACCAAAAGCCTGGCTGTTAATCCAAAATATCCAATTTGCTCATTGAGTCTCACAGAACAAATTCTTCGGCCCGCACATGGGTGTGCTCTACGGGCGCTATGATTTACTTGACCGGCTCACAGCCTACAAGGTGCGCCCTGCTCCCCATGACCCACCGGGCAAGTTCGAGACCGGCACGGGCAACTTCGAGGGCATGTGCGGCGTACTGGGTGCGCTGGAATACATCGAATGGGTGGGGGAAAACTTTGGCACCGAGCAAGCCGAGCACTATGCAGCTGATTACAGCGGGCGGCGCTTGAAGCTCAAGCAGGGCATGTCAGCCATCCGCAGCTACGAGTTCGAATTGAGCCGTGCGCTGTTGGACATCCTGGCAGAGACCCCGGGGGTGAGGGTGTATGGACTCACCGATGCAAAACGGCTGGAGGAGCGTGTGCCCACCTGTGCGTTCAGGCTAACGGGTAAATCTCCCCGCCAGGTAGCAGAAGAATTGGACGAAGCTAACATTTACGTCTGGGATGGGAATTATTATGCGTTAGAGGTCACCACCCGTCTGGGGCTGGAAGATTCTGGAGGCATGGTGCGCGTGGGACCGGTGCACTACAATACGCTGGAGGAGATCACGCAGTTTGGGGAGGCGTTGGGAAAAATTATAATTGAGAAGCGTTAATCATGAACTAATACAACTAAAAGTCGTTCACAACAAATCCTTGAGCTCGTCGTAAGATATTTCGCAATCTTTAAGGATTTGGGAAGTAATCCCTGGACCTAATGTTTCACCGCGATGGATGGGGATCACTGTACTTCGCCCATCAGGATGCCGTAAAAAATGATGGCTCCCCTTTATTCGGATCACATCGAATCCGGCTTTCTGGAGAGCCACCACTAGCTTATGGCCAGTTAATCGTGGAGCCTTTGTCATGTCTCGACCAGAATTCGTTGGACACCAATGAATTTTAGAGGCTCGCTTTCTTGACCCTGGACCTCCAGACATAAAGCGATAGCTTCTTTGATCCTGTCCATAAGTGTGTCCAAGGATTTTGCTTGCGTGTGGCAACCATGAAGCTCTGGAACTGAGGCCACATAATAACCTTCATCATCTTTTTCGATAATTACGTTAAATTCACGTGCCATAGTCTACCTCTCATTAAAATTATATCCTAATGTGATTGTTCGTGTAATACCGATATCCACCTTTTTTGAGGACGGCTTATCCATTGAACGGCTATAAAGCTGGCCGAGAAGAACTCCATGATATGGGAAGGTAAATACTATGCTCTGGAGGTCACATACTCTATTGCTGACTGCAAGACAGCCGGACCGCACCAGTTAGAAGCCTGTTGCGTGCTCATTGTTGGATTCATCGAAGGCACCGGGTATTCGCTGCGCAGGGGCATCGATCGGACTGCTGATAATGAGGCGAATAGAAATATGCCGGTAAGCAGAAACGCACAGGCTAACACACGAATGAGCTTCTTATTGGTCATCTGCAATACTCCTTCAAAAGCTCGGTTATCACGGGCTACGGTCTTATTGGATGTACTTCGTTTGCATCCCACACTTTGACACCCAATCCCGCCAGACTATCCTCACTAGCCCAAAACGTGTAAATCACGTAAAAAGTTTGACCATCCGTAGTGGTAACCACCCAAAATGGCCAATCTGGTCCCATGGCTTCCCTTAGTAATCGAAATCCCAGATACGGTTCACCTAAATCATATATTCCGGTCTTTTCTTTTACCAGTCCTATAGCTTCTTCAGCGCTTACAGGAGGATATCTCATTCCCCTTGCGCTACTCCATCCATCAACACTTCCCATGTGATCGGTGAGACTCACCGTATATAAACTGCATAATTCGCCATCCTTGAAGAAAGGCAGCATATAGTAATCATGCATTTCATTTTCATTAAGCGATTTGACAAAAATCGCTTCGCCAGGCTGGTTTGCCTGGAGGCAGAAACCGAAATCCCCATTGTTCACGTTCCCAAAGAACGGATCGTTGAAAACGACTTTGGGCAGATCTTCAATCGAATTCACCGGGTAGTACACCGGCGTTGGAGGCGTCGGAGGGGTGATTAAAAAGTATTGGGTGGCATAGGCGGCCTCCTCTGCCCGAGAAGTCTCCTCTGCTACAATCTCGGAAGGAGAGGGGGTAAAGTCACCTTTTTCGAATGGACCCGGCGTAGGCCTGGGAGTTTTGGTAACGATCACTTCCGTGGGGAATGCTCTCGGTGAACCCTGAGGCGGAGGATATATTGTCGCCTGTTGCAGTGGTAAGTCAATCGTTGTTCCAATCAGGCGAATGGCCAGCACGATCACAAGAACTAAAATGCCGAGTAAAGCCAACTCCGAGGCTAATTTTAGCAAGCTGGATATCCTTTTCATAAATACCTTGCTATTTGTATGAACAGAAATATTACCCGCTAAAAGCGTTTTGCTCCCCCGCGATGATGCTCGGTATAGTGATAGGAACCTTTATTTAGGGGTTCAGTGAAATAAAACAGAGCTTCAATAGTATAGTATGATAAATCACTATTGAAATCAAGTGATATTTATCCCCCCCTATATGACATTTATTAATTTAGAAAAAGCTTAGTTGTTAAAATATAGTGTTTATTTTGCTCATTGAGTCTCACACAACAAGTTCTTCGGCCCGCACATGGGTGTGCTCTATGGTCGATATAATTTGCTCGATCAGCTGACCGCCTCCAAGGTCCGCCCTGCTCCCTCAGACCCGCCGGGCAAGTTCGAGACCGGCACGGGCAACTTCGAGGGCATGTGCGGCGTGCTGGGAGCGCTGGAATATATCGAATGGGTGGGGG
>CAWEKR010000004.1:0-260036 GCA_963809615.1 uncultured Chloroflexia bacterium | reverse complement strand
GCAGCCCACCCACTTCAGCCCCCTCGAACAGTAGCGAATGGATCCCGTAACGCTTCAGTTGGATCGCCGTGGCTAACCCAGCCGGGCCTGCCCCAATGATCATCACCGGCTCAACCTTCATGCCCACCTCGGATTGCCCCTACTAAATCTTTCATCAGGACGATGGTCGCAAAACCGTGCGCCAGGTTGGTCAGGCTTGCCCGGTGAAATTCCAGGTTGTACGTCGCCGTTCCATCCACCGGGAAGAATACTTCGAAGCCACGCATGAACGCTGAACGTGCCGTGGTTTCACAGCACAGGTGGGTCAGCACCCCGCAAATGATCACCTGGCTCACCCCCCTATCCCGCAACAGCTTATCCAGGTCAGTCTGATAAAAGGCGTCATACTGACTTTTCTGGATCAGTGTACCGAGAGACACGTCAATTTCTGGGATAATTTTTTGCCTCAGGTTCTCAGTTGTGATCAGGTCCCTCCACCACACAGACATCATCCCCGCGTTTTCGTTGTCATTAATATGCTGGGTGAAAATAACCGCTATCCCGTAAGTATAGGCGAGCTTGATCAGCTGGACGATTCCATCTAGGATCGCACTTGCGCTTGGGACGTAGGCGTGGGAAGCGGGGTCCAGGAAATACGCCTGCATATCGCATACCAGCAGTGCTGCTCGCGACGGCTGGAAAATGATCCCCCTATTCCGGGTTACTTCCGCCACCTGCTGGTACAATTCCATCGTCTGCCTTTCCAATGATTCTGCAGTAAAGTAGCTCTCTTTCATATCATTCCGAATGGATATCCTCTCGCTTTACTCCCTCAAAATCAAGGATGAAGTCCGCTCCATAAGCCAGGGATGGGGTTTGGAATCCAGGTTTAAAATCACCTGACAATACCCGCTCAACCCCAGCCAGGGCAGTCTCAGCGGTGAGGGTATAACCGTCTGGTGTCTCCATACGTGTGATTACACTGCGACCCTGGTTATCCTTCACTTCACCCCATATCCTGCACCTGGAATGCCCGCGCACTTCAGCTGTCGGACCTGGGCGGGATCTCACCGCAGCCCACCTAAATAACCTTTGTACCACTGGTATTGATGTTATTCCAATCAATGGTCGTGCTAGCCGCGCCATCCGAATAACGGATTTTGGAAGAGCGATATAGTCCTCAATATTGGGAATACCTGTGCTGTAGTATGCCGTCGATACGTCACCCCATGGAATGTTGATCGCTGTGCGCGGACCCCGTCCAAAATCAACCTCCCGCGTTTTATCGAACAAGGTCACCTGGACCAATTTCCCATCCCGCCGTACGATACCCTTCCCTGGGAGACCTTCGATTGTGGTTAATAAAGTGCCGCGAGAGATTCCTCCACCAGACATGCCGATGGCTAAAGTCAGGGCTGATGCAGATGGCAGGCGTTGTTTGAGGTGCGCTGCCAGGCAATCAGTTGGGACAACGTCGAACCCGATTCCTGGCAGGAGCATTATACCCGCTTGCCTGGCTTCATGATCGAGCGAAGCCAAAGCCTCGAATACCTGGATCTCACCGGTGATGTCCAAATAATGCCTTCCCACCCGCAGGCAGGCATCCACCACCGGTTTAAAAGTGTGATGGAATGGTCCCGCACAGTTCAGCACCAGCGGCACTGTCTCCAGTGCGACCTCTAATGCACCTGGTTCGCCTAATGTGATAGGACTGTATTCCAAATTGAGTCGGTCTGCCTGGGCTTTCAAACGATTGCTATCACGTCCGGATAAAATCGGTTGCAACCCCCGCTTGGCTACCAGATCCGCTATCAATGAGCCGGTGTAGCCATAAGAGCCGTAGAGTAGAAAGGGTGAGTTCATATTAAAACAATTCATCCACTAGAATTTTCTTAATCATATCCTGTTTATTGCTGCTATGGGATGAATATCGTCGGCGTTTTTCTCAGCATTTCGTCTACGCTTCAGCCCCTCTCGGACTGCGCTAATGCTCCAGCACTCGGAGACAGGGTTCTAGCCATTGGTTGGTCAATGACAACGATTAATCTGGCAACCCCGGCCTCCGAAACACTACTTCATACCTCAGCTGATAATCTATGGTTCAGACCAAAGACTAAATTGTTAATCTATTTTCTTATTTACTGTAAAATACTATTCAAGGATATATTTTATACTCCAATGAGGAGTTTTTAATGGCTAACAAACCGCGCCCCCAGGGTCTCAAGAATTATTTTCCCATCATTGAATGGCTGCCGCATTACCAGCCGGAATGGCTGCGCTTCGATATTATTGCTGCCTTATCGGTGTGGGCTTTGCTCGTCCCACAGAGCATCGCTTATGGCTCGATTGCCGGGGTTCCGCTCCAGTACGGCTTGTATGCCGCCCTGGGTGCTCTGATTGGATATGCCCTGTTTGGCACCTCGGGGCAAGTCATTACCGGCCCGAGCGCGGCGATTGCAGCGGTATCGGCTTCGGTGGTTGCTCTCTGGGCCACCTCGGGCTCATCCGAGTGGGTCTCATACACGGCTGCCCTGGCTCTAACTGCCGGTCTGGTTTATATCCTGCTCGGTTGGATGAAGATGGGGTGGGTCTCACATTTTCTCTCGGGAGCAGTTCTGGCGGGTTTTGTCTTTGGTTTCGGTATAGGGTTGATAGCGGACCAAACACCAAAAATCCTGGGTGTTCCTAAAGCTACAGGAAGCTATTTTCAAGTTTTAATTGGGTCGATCAAAGCACTGCCCGAGACAAGTATTCCCACGCTGATTGTAGGCGTCTGCAGTATCATCCTGCTGCTGTTGATGCGCAGGTACCTGCCAAAGTGGCCGCGGACGTTGATGGTGGTGTTACTGGGAATTATCGTTTCATCCCTGCTCGGTTTGGCTGATTACGGCGTCTCCGTTGTCGGCACGATACCCAGTGGGTTGCCTTCGTTAGCCTGGCCAGGTTTTCCAAATGTCGGCCTAACTTCACTGATCATGGGTTCACTGGCGGTCATTTTCATCGGCTACAGTGAGTCTCTTGCTGCGGCAAAAGAAGAAGGCTCAAAGTATGGTTATGAGATCGATGCCAGCCAGGAGATGGTCGCTCAGGGAATGTCGAATACAGCCTCCGGGCTGCTCGGTGGCTTTGCAGTAGAAGGCAGTCTTTCCAAGACCGCAGTCGCCGATATGGCGGGACAAAAAACCCAGCTCGCTTCACTGCTCACCGCAGGATTGATGCTGGTTACAATTCTATTCCTGGCCGGATTATTTACTTCTTTACCAAATGCCGTGCTCGGCGCGGTGGTTATCGATGCTGGCATCAGCCTGGTGAAGATCAAGGAATTCCGATATTACCGATTAAACCAGGTGGATTTTTCCGCTTTCCTGGCAACCGCAATTGTTGTATTTTTTATCGGTGTGTTGCAAGGAGTAGTAATCGGTGTGGTCCTGGCGCTGCTCCTGCTTATCGCTTCAGCTTCGAGGTCGCCTGTCCGCCTGATGGCGTTTGATAAAGAAAATAATGTGTACGTTGAAGCTGATCGACATCCGCAGGCTGAGATGACTCCGGGTATCGTTGTAGTTGCCATTCATGGTCCATTATTCTTCGCCGACGCCGATAACTTTCGGAGGACAGTCTTGGACTTGGTTGAGATTAACCAACCATACTCCGTGGTGATCGACATGGGTGCGGTCATGATGTTGGATATGGACGGCGATAAAATCCTTGCCAGGCTCGCAAGAGAATTACGTTTGAAAAATATTCGGCTTCTCCTGGTGAGGGTTGGGAGAGATAAGCACGAGCTGATGCGCAAGACCGGCACGCTGGAAGTAATCGGTTCACAAAATATCTATGAAACCACGCGTGCAGCTGTGGCTGACGTTCAGAAGGCTGAGAAAAAACCGGAACAATCGTAGCGCAATTGGGAGGTATGTATATGAAAATCGGTGTCGTCTTTCCACAAACAGAATTCCCACCGGACCCCATCGCAACCCGCGATTACACCCAGGCAGTCGAAGGGCTGGGGTTCGAGCATTTGCATGCCTATGACCACGTGTTAGGCGCCAACCCTGAGCGTCCCGGTGGCTGGACGGGTCCCTACACTTTCCATCATCCATTCTTTGAGCCTTTTGTCCTGTTCGCCTACCTGGCGGGGCTGACCCAAAAAATTGAATTCGGTACCGGCATCCTGATCCTGCCGCAGCGCCAGACTGCCCTGGTCGCCAAGCAAGCTGCCACACTGGACGTACTCAGTGGTGGGCGCACCCGCCTGGGGGTCGGCAATGGCTGGAATGAGCTTGAATATACCGCCCTGGGAGAAGACTTCCACAACCGCGGCAAGCGCATGGAAGAACAGGTGCAGTTGCTGCGTCTGCTGTGGACCCAACCCCTGGTGACCTTCCAGGGTCGCTGGCACAATATCCCCGACGCTGGCATCAAACCATTGCCTGTTCAGCGCCCCATCCCCATCTGGTTCGGCGGCACCGATGATAAGGTTATCAGCCGCATGGCTCGTATCGGCGATGGCTGGATGTTGAACATCCGTTCCCTCGAGCAGGTACGCCCAAAATTAGACCGGCTCTCCCAGTGCCTGGAGGATTCCGGAAGAACCAAAGCCTCCTTCGGCATCGACCTGCGCCTGAACATGAACCTGGTTGGATCCGATGGATGGACCAGCTTCATCAACTCATGCAAACAGTTGGGTGCTACCCATTTGACGGTTAACACGATGGGCTGCGGGTTTGATCATCCCGCTGCCCATATTAAAGCCTTGGACCAATTTGCACGCCAGGCAGGATTAATCTAGAATGCCCTGCCAGGCTTCGTTCCGGCGCCCACTGCGCTCATCCCCACTGAAAAATGCCAGATAGCGGATTAATTGTAAGGACAAAAATTTTTGCTGCTCCGGCTGGTAGCGGGTAAGGTCGTAATAAGACTGCCAGGTGCCATCATTAAGCTGCAGGTCACTGACCGCTACCAGCATAATTTCAGCATCCTCGCATCATGGATATCTTCATCGGGTGCAGCTCCGCCATCATCACATTATTCTTGACTGATGGGTCATTTAGCATGAATATGCGCGCCGCACTTTCGCTTTCCGCCGACAGCACTACCAATCCAAAGGTATCGTCAAGGCAGGGTCCAGCCAGAATTACGGTACCCTCTAAGGTTGCCTTTTTGAGATATTCGTAGTGCTCATCCATTGCTGTTTCTTCTTGCAGCGTTGGGTTTTCGAAGAACTCGTGGCGCAGTGGGTGGATCAGGTAAATGAATTCCGCCATGCTGGCCTCAGATATAGTACCGGTCTGGGTCAATCTCTTCTCGCAGCAGGCGCAACTCCTCGCTACTGGGTGGGTCATTCACCGGCACATTTTCTGGGATGATCAGCTCGAACCCGGTGTTTTCCACCACTTCCTCGACGGTCACTCCCGGGTGCGTGGCTGCAAGGCGCATGCGGTAGGTGCCTCCTGGTCCATCATCGTAATCCATCAGCGCCAGGGTTGAGACCACGTTGATCGGTCGGGTACCGGCTGGCAGCCCGGCATTCTCCCGCCCGGAAGGGCCGGTCAGGTACCCGGGTGTAGTGAGGAAGTCCACCCTGGGGACGAAGCGGCGCTTATCATGCTGCATGATCGCCACCGTCCGCCAGCACTGGCTGCCCACGTCATTCCCACCGCCGCTGCCGGGCAAGCGCGCTTTGGGATGGTCGTGCTCACCGATCGTGACGCTGTTCAAATTTCCGTACGGGTCTATCTGCGCCCCACCCAGGAATCCGTAGTCAATAAAGCCGCGCTGGGCGGTCTCCATAAGCTCACATATCCCTGCTGCCACCAGCCCTCGGTGGAACGTGCGTGCTTCTCCCACCGCCTTCGGCAGCTGTTCCAGGATCGCTCCCAACCCTCCAAATTCGAACACCGGCACCAGGTTGGGGGCAATCGTTTTGGTCGCCAGCATCGCCGCCAGCATGGGGATGCCCGTCCCGATGAACGCCGTCGTGCCATCCTCGAACAGCCGCGCTGCCACACAGATCATCAGCTCAGTTTTTGAATAGTTTTGGTCATTCATTTGCCTGCCTCCCTTAAACCCGCTTTTCCCGTTCTTCCGCCAGCTGGGATAATCTGTCTTCGCCGATGAGTTTCATATATTCCTCGTGGTTTGCCACCCCATATATATATCGATCCAGGTATGCCTTGGCGCCTTCAGCCGTCTTGCTCGATTCGACCCACTCGCGGATCACCGGCTCATCCCGCCCATACATATATGCCATCTCACCCGGGTGTGAACCGAACGGGGCATGCACCACCGCATCCACCAGGTAGTACGGGATGATCGTCCGGTCGGGGTATTTGCGGATTTCTTCCGTCGGTACGATTTCTTCTGCACTGATGATCAGGCGTTTGGAAGCCCGTGCCATCTCAGCCGCAAACCCGGTGATGCCCTCGATCTGGGAATTCCCATATCGGTCCGAACGGTGTACGTGGATGATTGCCACATCTAGGATCAGCGCCGGGAGCAAGCATACCTTCAGCCCGGTAAACGGGTCTTCGACCACCTTGGCAGAGCTGTATTTGACCATGTCGGTCCCCAACATCGACCGCGCCGGCAGGAAGGGCACTCCCATGGCGGTGGCTTTCATCCGCCATGAAATCGACGCATTCGACCACTCCACACAAGTATCGATTTGCCCTGATTCAACCGCCCTGCGCAGCGCATTGGACGTGCCGTACACTTCCAGCCCAATATAGGTGATATCCAGTTTCTTCACCAGCCCGGCGGCCATCCATAAGTCCAGCTCGAGCACCCCTTGCCCGCATACCCGCAGGTTCTTCTTGCCCTGCCTGACCAGCTCGCGCGACACAGACATCGGGCACCTGACGGTGCCGTACAGCTCCGTACCGATGTAGCAGCCATCGTAGACGAACGTGCTGATGGCTTCCTGCTCGCTCATCCGCTTGTCCACTAATTTTCGCGTCTTTTGCGTCCGGTTCCATTCCCTGAAGCCCTCGATATCGGGCGGCTGGATCATCTCACCAATCCCAAATTCCAATATTTCCATAGATCCTCCTATTTGTCATTGCGAGGCGGTGATCTTCCGCCGTGGCAACAAGTAGTGTCATCATGGTCGCACTATCTTCTACTAGCACCAACTCTCATCAAGAATACCGACTACAAATAATAACCGTCCTGTGTCATTTCTCCTCTCAAAACCCTAGTTCCTCGATCGCCAATTCCTTGCTCATCTTGCCTTTGTTTTTCCCCTGCAGCTCGCTCCAGAATTCGTCATCATACCTGCGCGACCTCACCGGTAGCGGCATGGGCACTCCCCAACCTAAAAGCAACACCTCCTCCTTGGGTTGCAACCGCGCCAGCATACCGCGCAGCGCCTCCCTCCCCGCCAGCCCCGAGAGCACGCTGTGGATGTCGTCCTCATCCCCCAGCCAGCCTGAGATGCGCGTCCCCAGCTGTGACATCACCTCATCGTAAATTTGCGACGGGCGCTGGTCGATGATCAGCAGCGTGACGTAGTACTTGCGCATCTCCCGTGCAATCGTGCTGAACGCAGTCTGTCCCGCCATCTCGCGGTTGAGCAGCTTGTGCGCCTCCTCCAGCACGATCACCAGCTGTCTTGGTTCGAGCTCACCCTTGCTGCGGAATTCGTTGGTTTTCCTTTCCCAGGTTTCGCGGATCCGCCGGGTCAGTAGGTTGCTCACCAGCAGGTAGTCCAGGTCCGATTCGTTCTTCCCAAATGACAGGATCACGTGTTGCCCTGCGTCCAGTGCTTTGATGATCTCAGCCACGCTGTCCATTGCCGGGTTGGGCACCACGTAGGGCAGGTCAAACACCCGGTTCATTTTGCTCCGCAGCCCTTCCGCTGCCAACACATTAACCCCCTCCTGGTTTGCCCAGGCAGCCACACTGTCGGGGGCAGGCACCTTTTTCCCGTCATCGCTCTCGATCACTGCCCCGATCTTCATCTGCTGGAATTCGCTGAACCAGTTGTCCCGGCCAAAACTGCTGATCAAGGCTTCCAGTGTGGTAGGTGTGGTTTCCTTCAAGTTCAGCTCACGTGTCAGTAGCTCGATATCACCCGGCTGGATGTCTCGCCGGTCAATCTCCAGGTTAAAGTCCGGCGCCTGCCCCCTGATCTGCGTCCCCCCACCCAACCCTACCACCCGCACCCGGCTGCTGAACTTGGTCTTCAGCCCGATTACCCGTAACCCAGTGTCCGAGGCGGTGTCATCGAACCCATATTCGTTGTGCATGTCGAAAACCAGCACGCTGGCGGCATTATGCTGGATCAATCCTGCCAGTACCAGCCGGGTAAGGAAGGATTTCCCCGTGCCGGTTGCCCCAAACACCCCCGCAGAGCGCTGTACGAACTTGTCCAGGTTGATGCATACCGGGTGACCCTGTTCGCGGGTATACCCCACGACGAAATTGCCCTCGTCTTCAATCTTCCCAAATATTTCCCCGATATCCCCCTCCTCCGCCATTCGGACTTCCGCGTGGTGGGGTGGGACGGTTTTCACCGGCAGGGGTCGCCCGTCTTCCGGGTGGTTTTCCCGCCAGGCAGCATATTCCTCTGAAGCCGGGTCTGGGCCACGCTCCAGCATCAATGCCGGCAGCACCTCCAGCGTGGTGAACAGCGTTTGCCCGTGCAGCAGGTGCGCCATCTCGAGCGGCAGCCTGGCTTCCGACTGCTCGTCTGCGAAGCGCGGGTCCGTCGAGCCCAGCTGCAGGTCGATCACCAGCCCATAGAACTGCCAGCTCCCGCTTTCGATCACCACGAACGCCCCCTCCTGCACCTCCTGCGAGCGTATCGTCAACCTCACCCGCAGGTTCTCCTTCAGCCCCCCTCCCACCACATATCCTATATTTTTCTTTTCATTTTCCATTTCTGATCACCACAAAGGACACGACGGACACTAAGGATTTTATTAAATAACCATTCGAGTTATTCCATCTCGCAAGTGGACAACATTAAAATTAATCAATAAACCTAATCTGACTTTAGCTAATTTTAAATAAGTTAATAATTGCGCATTATGGACAGGTAGAATGGCTTCGACGGCTTTGATTTCTACGATTACGCATTGTTCAACAAACAGATCGAGCCGGAGTCCAGAATATACTGTAATTCCATTGTAGACAATCGGGAGCGCGATCTGAGATTCATATATCAATCCTGCTAATTTCAGTTCATACGCGAGACATGTTTCATAGACTGATTCCAGTAATCCCGGCCCTAATGCAGTGTGCACTGTAAACGCCGCATCAAGCACAGCTTTCCCTACTTCCTCTGTTCTTTGAGGAATGGGTTTTATATTTCTGCTTGGGGAACTCATTTTATTCCGATACGAATAATTCATTAGGCCATAATTTTGATTTAGTTAATTTGGTGTCCTAAATAGAGATAATTCGATTATCTATTCTCTTCATATTTTATTTCAACGATTATCTTTTTCTCTTAATTATTTCCTTCGTGTCCTTTGTGTCCTTAGTGGTAATCCTATCCAGCATCTCCTAGCGCACCCAGCACGCTCATCAACATCGCATAATCGTCCCTCAGCAATGTGATCAGCTCTTGTGTAGCGGCATTTCTCCATTCAACGTTCCCACCTTCTGCATGCGCCGCCCCCGCCTGCTGGATGTGCGCAGCCAGCAGCTCCCCCACCGGCAGGTCAGCCGCCCTCAGCAGATGCCTGAAATACCCAAACCTCCCGCTGCCGGTGAACTGCCTCACCTCTTCAGGCGAACACAGGTAGATCACATCCAGGCTGAGCGGCGGACGCGGTGGCAGCATGTGCGTTACCTTCCCGTCCAGCCTGTACCCTACCGTTAACACACTCAGCTCGAGCGGTACATTGCGGTTCACCCGGTTGTCGGCGATCACCGCTTCATCTACCCCCTCCGCAGTCACCAGCTGGCGCACCAACCCATCATCGTCGATATGGATGTCGTGGATCAACCCATATACCTGGTAATCCCCATCCAAAGACACTCGCACCAGCGCCCCAAACGAAGGTGCATCGATCTGTGCTACCCGGCAGCCAACTACGAACCCGGTGGTCCCAGCTCGTAACAGTCGTCCAATCTCGAATTGTTTCATGCTCCGTACCTCGTCCGTGTTCCAGACACGTCTTTGTTATACTGCTTAGCCGAAGCGCCCGCCACCTCCACCCCCCGCTTGCGCAGCTCATTCACAATCATCTGCGTCACCTGCTCTTTATCCTCCAGGCTCACCACCGCCGTCTCGTGTGCCCGGTGCAGCAGGTATGGATACGCCCGTGCCCCGATCATCCGGCATTGGCTCACCAGAGCGGCGTGCAGGTCATCCAGACTGGTTCCGTCCTCCGCCACCCACGCTGGGATTTCCACCCTCGCCAGGTAAGGGTGACCCGCTTTTCCCACATTGAGATAGAAGAAATGGATGCTGAGCTCCCCCTGATAAGGCTTGGACGAGCGTGACTGAATGCTGAAGATTGCCGACCTCTCGCCCGGTTGAAGGATTTCCCTGTACAGCTCACGGTCGGTCACCCCTTTATATGGTCTGAACTTGCGCATCTCACTCAGGTCGTCTGCCTCCGCTTTTGCCACTTCCAGCAAGCGCACCACCAGGTCTGCTCCCGGCTTATCCACGTATCCTGCAGTGGTCGCATTGATTTTATTCAATTGCCTCAGCACGTCCAGGTACTGCTCCAATGATTTCTTAAATTCCCCCGCCACCTTTCCTTCTTCGAGCGTGGTAGTCCACAGCTCAAGCGGACCATCCGTCAGCGTGATCACCGGCGCAGGTGCTTGCGATGCCAAGTCCAGCAGCCTCGCTCGTTCCGCCAGGTCGCGTTGTAATGACAGCCGGTCATCCGACATGCCTTCCAATTCTTCGGCGTAGATCAGCCGGCTCTGGATGCTCGTCAGTGGCGCATCCGGCATCCCGCAGCGCATGATGATCGCCCCCGTGTTCACCAGGCAGTACTCCACTTCGGCATGGCGGTCGACGAAAA
Organism: uncultured Chloroflexia bacterium; assembly: GCA_963809615.1. Classification (GTDB taxonomy): domain Bacteria; phylum Chloroflexota; class Anaerolineae; order Anaerolineales; family UBA4823; genus FEB-25. Next base: position 249,072 of record CAWEKR010000004.1, on the reverse strand, counting down.
TCTGCGAGCCATCTGCTGCGATCAGCGTCACCTGCTCTGGCATGGATGGTAGAGGGTGGCTTGAATTCAACGCCTCGCTTACCGGCACCGCGCAGCGTAGGGTCTGGTCGTGATTGCGCACCACCTCCTGCACTTTTAGCTGCAGCTGCTCGATATCCTCGGCGCAGCCTTCCAGCATGGCCCGCGTCTCCGCCAGCCTGGTTCTTTGGTCTGCCTGGTGCTGCAGAGCCGTCTCACCCAGCTGCTTCACTTGTTGGCTTACCTGCAGGAAATCGAGCGCCATGCCTCATCCTTATCTGGACGATGTACTGCCGAAAAACCGTTTGTATCCTTGCCACTCATCTCGCAGCTATATTATACAAGATGCAGCACTGTTGATGCATTTTCCGTAGGGGTCGGTCTCACCTGGTATCGACCATGAACCCCAATAATGGATAAATCGATATCTACTTCGTTCTAGAATTTTAAATGCCCGCCCTATCTCCTCAATGAAACATTGGTATCCGGGATGATTTATCCCGGTATCAAAGTAGGGGCTCAAGGGAGAAATTCCATATGATCCATCTTCAAATCCCTCCCCTGCGCCCCTACGAAATAACCACCCCTTTTCGCAGGTTTTTTTAAGTTTTTGTCGCCGGAATGATTCTTGTTGCCGAAACGGTTTTTGTAGTCGGGATCAGCCTGCCCCCCGCTGCACTCGGAGGGGGTTGATCCCGGCCCGTACAAACCTGCATAGGTTAGAAAAAAATACCATTCTTCCCGAATCAACCTCCTCCCCTGGTCTCTTTTTTCGCCTCTTTCGAGTTCCAAAATTCTTGAAAGGTTCCTATCCCCCAATTCTTACCCAAATGTGGCTGTCGGATATGGGTTTTATCCGATAATTCGTTATTTTATCCGTTCACAAATTCTCAACTGCGTCCCGTTTTTCGCCCTTTTCGTGCCGCTTTTCACGCTTTTTATAGTCCAAATTTCATTAATGATTCTCCCCTCTTACTTGATCTTCGTTTTGATTCGTTATTTTCACATAACGAATCATCCTTGTCGTCAATGTAGGGGCACGGCGTGCCGTGCCCTTACCAATGAATTTCCCTTAATCACCGACTTGAATACCTTCAAATGCAAGGCATGTTTTGCCCAAAGGCACGACAGACCTCCGGAGCGAACCTACCTCTTCACATTCCCCCTATCCCGCCTTCCTCCCATCTCTCCACCTCAGGTACGCCTTGAATGCTTCCTCCGCCATCGCCGGCACCAGCGATAATGTCAATATCACCGCCCACTCCCGCGGGCTCGGGAAATGCGTGTTGAAAATCGGCTGCAGGAACGGCAGGCTCACCACCAATATCAACATGAAGATCGAAAGCCCCACCGCGTACTGCATGTACTTGTTCGAGAACACCCCCAGCTTGAAGATGGATATCCTCTCCGAGCGCACCGTATACGCCCTGAACAGCTCGCATAGGCTGAGCGTCACGAACGCCATGGTTTCTGCCGTCTGCACATCCACCCCGCGCCAGTTATATCGCAGCAGGTATAGCAGCGGGTTCATCCCCGCCGATATAACTGAGCCCGCTTGCAGGTGCCACATCAAACCGATGGCGAACGCCCCCAGCACTACCCCTGTTTGGGCGATGGTCTGGATCCCGATCCCCGCCTGCATGGTCTTGTTGATGATCGGCTCCGACGGTGGTCGTGGATGACGCTGCATGATCTCCGGGTCACCCTTTTCCATCGCCAGTGCTAATGCAGGCGCGCCATCCGTCAGCAGGTTCAGCCACAGCAGCTGGATCACCGTCAGGGGTGCGGGCAGCCCCGCTAAAGTCGCCAGGAAAATCACCATGATCTCCGCCACATTGGATGAGATCAAAAAGAACACGAACTTGCGGATGTTATCGTAGATGATCCGACCTTGCTCAACTGCCGACACAATGCTGGCATAATTGTCGTCCGTTAACACCATGTCGGCGCTTTCCTTCGCCACATCCGTCCCGGTGATGCCCATCGCCACGCCGATATTGGCGCGTTTGATCGACGGGCTGTCATTTACCCCATCTCCCGTCATCGCCACCACCTCGCCATCATCCCGCAAGGCATCCACGATGCGCAGCTTGTGTTCCGGCGAGACGCGTGCAAAAACATCTGTATATTCCACCTGCTGCTTGAGCTGCTCATCACTTAAATTGTCCAGCTCGGCCCCGCTCATCACCTGGTGGTTGGGTTTCAGCAGACCAATCGCCTCTGCAATCGCCCGCGCCGTGTTGGGGAAATCTCCCGTGATCATGATCGTGCGAATACCCGCCTTGCTCGCCTTCGCCAGTGCCGGCGTCACCTCGGGTCGGGGTGGATCGATCATCCCCACCAGGCCTACGAATATCATCCCTTCTTCCAATTTTTCCAGGTCTTCCATTACGGGCATGCTCTGGCTCACCCGGTACGCCACTCCCAGCACCCGCAGGGCATCCTGAGTCATCTCGTCGTTCGCCTTCAAGATGCGCATGCGCTGCTTTTCACCCAGCTGGTCATGGGTATCATCCATTTTCTGGTAGTGGCTGCACAGGTCCAGCACCACATCGGGTGCCCCCTTGATTGCCACCACGTACCCGTTGGTTTCGTGCTGGTAGAATGGCGAGAAATCTTCCGGAGTCGATTCCCTGATCTGGTGCACGGTGATCATGCGCTTGCGTTCTGAATTGAAAGGCACTTCCTGCACTCGCGGGTAGGCATGGTTGAGCGGTCGGGGCAAGGCACCTGCTTTGGCTGCTGCCACCACCAGTGCCCCCTCTGTCGGGTCACCGGTCATACGGTAGGTCTGTTCCGCCCCGCTCGACCCCGAGATGGTCAGCTCCGCATCGTTGTTCAAAGCTCCCGCCCACAATGCCGTCCGCACTCCTGGGTAAGCGTCCAATACCACTGGAGCTCCATCCTCAAGGAACTCTCCCGAGAGCGTCCTACCCTTGCCCGTGATCGATAGGTACCTGCCGTCCACCCAGATACGGGTCAAGGTCATCTCGTTCTGGGTCAATGTGCCGGTCTTATCAGAACAGATCACCGTGGTCGAACCCAGCGTCTCTACCGACGAAAGCCTGCGGATGAGTGCATGGCGTTGCACCATCTGGCTCATCCCCAGTGCCAGGCTGATCGTCACTACTGCCGGAAGTCCTTCCGGGACGGCTGCAATCGCCAGCCCAACCGCCAGCATGAACAGGTTGATGATCTCCTGTCTGGCCGACTTCAAATATACCAACAAGCCACCGTTGGGCGCGGTGATCAGGCTCAGATCGGTGAATCGTACGATAGAAACCACAAATACCAACCCACAAATGGCCAGGGTTGCCCATCCCAGCGTCTTTCCAAGCTGGTCCAGACGCTTCTGAAGCGGTGTGGGCTCATTTTCTACGGCTTGCAACATCTCGGCGATCAACCCGATTTGGGTGCGCATGCCGGTGCTCACCACCACCCCTCGCCCACGCCCGTAAGACACCAGGGTACCCATGAAGGTGGTGTTCTTGCGATCTCCTAATGGGATATCAGCCTCCAGGCGGATATTGGCGTCCTTTTGCACCGGGACGGATTCTCCCGTCAGGGCGGCTTCCTCGATGCGCAGGTTCGCCGCCTCCAATAACCGGATGTCAGCCGGGACGTAGTTACCGGCTTCCAGCAGCACGATATCACCCGGCACCAGCTGTCCCGATGGAACCGATTTCCGCTCCCCATCACGCATAACCTTGGCTTCCGGGGCTGCCAGCTTTTTCAATGCAGCCAATGCTTGCTCAGCCCGCTGCTCCTGGATCACCCCCAAAGTGGCGTTCAAGATGACGATCAACAGAATTGCCGCCGCTTCGATAAGATCACCAAATAACGCCGAGATGATCGCCGCTACGATTAGCATGATCACCACGAAGTTATTAAACTGGTCCAGCAGCATCTGCCAGAAGGTTACCCCGGGGGCTTCGGTCAGCTGGTTCGGTCCATACGATACCTGCCGCCGGGCTGCCTCCTCCGAGGTCAATCCGGTCTCTACTGGTGTAGCCAGCTGCCTGATGATCTGCTCAGACGTCATGGCGTGCCAGCTTATCGGGGGCAGGTCTTCGGATGATGGTTTTGGTTTATCTATACTCATCTGGTTCTCCAGAGTGCTAGCACCCGCAAAGGGTGTGATCACCCGCACTGGCTCGTCCGAGGGCACACAAATTATAGCAGACGTTGTGAAGGGTGATAAAATTTATAAGCGAACAGCAAGCAGGGAAACCTAAGATTATCTGAAGTTTATGCCAAAGGAGAATATCCATGACCTATCAACATATCCATGTCCCTGAGTCGGGTGATAAGATCACCATCGCTGGAGGCAAACTGTCAGTTCCCAATCACCCTATCCTGCCTTTTGTGGAGGGAGACGGCACTGGTCGTGATATCTGGCGCGCTTCTGTGCGCGTTTTTGATGCCGCAGTTCAGCTTGCATACGGTGGGCTGCGCAAAGTCGAATGGATGGAAGTCTTCGCCGGCGAGAAAGCCTTTCAAAAAATCGGTTCCTGGTTGCCCGATGAAACTGTTCAGGCTTTCCAGGAGTACCTGGTGGGCATCAAAGGTCCCCTGACTACTCCCATCGGCGGAGGGATGCGCTCTCTGAATGTAGCTCTGCGCAAAGCCCTCGATTTATACGTCTGTCAGCGCCCGATTAAATACATCAAGGGTGTGCCTTCACCCGTCAAGCACCCCGAATATGTGGATATGGTCATTTTCCGCGAGAACACCGAGGATATCTATACCGGGATCGAGTTCGAATATGGAACCGCTGGTAATTCGCAGTTTCTGCTCATGCTAAAAGAAGCTTTTCCGGCTGAATATGAAAAAATGCGATTTCCTGATACTTCCGGGATTGGCATTAAACCAGTATCGAAACAGGGCACCTACCGCCTGGTGCGTTCCGCCATCCAATGGTCATTGGATAACCACCGCCGCTCGGTCACTTTGGTACATAAGGGCAACATCATGAAATACACCGAGGGTGCCTTCCGCAACTGGGGTTACGAAGTGGCTCAATCAGATTTCAGTGATCAGGTATATACCTGGGCACAGTGGGAGCTCACCAAAGGCAAGAAAGGTGAAGATGCAGCCAATCTTGAGCAGGAAGCTGCCCTTCGTGCGGGCAGGCTGCTCGTCAAGGACGTGATCGCCGATATTGTGTTCCAACAGACCATCACCCGTCCGACCGAATTTGACGTCCTGGCGACGATGAACTTAAATGGTGACTATCTCTCCGATGCCCTGGCAGCCCAGGTGGGAGGGATTGGCATTGCTCCCGGGGGGAATATCAATTACACCACCGGGCATGCCGTCTTTGAAGCCACCCATGGCACCGCCCCGAAATACGCCGATAAAGACGTGGTCAACCCGGGCTCGCTCATCCTTTCCGGCGAGATGATGTTCCGTTACCTGGGCTGGAATGAGGCCGCCGACTATATTATTAAAGGCATGGAAGCTGCCATCGCTGCCAAGACCGTAACCTATGACTTCCACCGTCAGATGGAAGGTGCCACCCTGCTCAAATGCTCCGAGTTTGGTGATGCGATCATCCATCATATCGAAAGTTAGCTCGTATAAAACGACCTTCCGAATTCATAATCAATCGCACCAATCGGTAATCTATCCGGCGTGTATATACTCATATCCCTGAGTGACATTCAGTCCAACCACCATGGTGGCGTGTAAGTACTCATAAACTTCGAGTGACATTCAGTCCAACCACCCTGGTGGCGTGAAAGTACTCATAAACTTCGAGTGACATTCTACCAAGCCACTTGATGACCAAATACACCTGACAAATCGGTGAAACTTTGTGAAAATATACGCAATTTTCAGCGATATCAACCCGGGGAGAGTACCCCTCTCTCCTGGTTTTCTGCGTCTATTTGAAAAGGAGCGAGTGTATCATGACGAGTCAGCAGGAATTGATCAAGGCCCTGCAAGCCATCCCCTGGTTCCATGTGATGACTGCAGATCATTTCAACAAAATCGTCAATATTGCCACGGTTTTTAAATTCGAGCCGGGTCAGGTCATCTTCCATGAAGGTGATAAGGAAGATTACCTGTACGTCGTGCTTGAAGGCCGGGTGGCGATTGAGATCACTGTGCCCGGGCGTGGGCGCATACGTATCCTCACCGCTGATGCGATGGACGAAGTCGGTTGGTCGAGCGTGACCCCGGTGGTCCGCCAGCGCACCGCTGGAGCAAGGGCAGTCCTGCCCAGCCGTTTGGTGGCGTTTGACGCCAGTGAGCTGCGCAAGCTGTGTGACGAAGACCACGACTTTGGTTATTTTGTGATGCGCCGGTTGGCAAATGTGGTCGCCGGACGGTTGATGACCACCCGTCTGCAGCTGCTTGACATGTTCGCTTACCCAGAAGAGCATAAAGAGGTCTAGCATGGCAGATATTTATGTTTCCGTGGGATCGACCGTCGCAATACCAAAAGTCGCTTTGGAGAAGTTGGTAGCCAGGCTAAGTCAGATGGGCTACCACGTCCTCGGACCGCAAATCCAGGACGGTGCTATCGTGTATAAAACTCTGAATAATGCCCACGACTTACCCAAGGGCTACATCAGCCAGCAGGATTCTGCCAGTTACCGCCTGGCATATACCGGTCATCCCCGCTATTTTGATGTTACTCCCGGTGCGCAGTCGTGGAAGCAGTTCTTTTTCCCTGCTCAGACAGAGCTTGCCGGTTATACCCGTGATGAAAATGGACACTGGCAGTTGGATGAACAGGTCCCAGACCTGACCCCCTTGGCTCTATTCGGGGTCTACCCTTGCGACCTGGCAGCTATCCAGGTGCAGGACCGCATCTTCCTGCGTGAAGAATGGAAGGACCCCATCTACTGGTCTCGCCGGCAGAGTGCATTTATCCTGACTGTCAACTGCCTGCATCCGTGCGGAACCGGTTTTTGCGCCTCCATGGGCACCGGTCCAAAAGCCAACCAGGGCTTTGACCTGAACCTCACCGAGCTGGACGATGTTTTCCTCGTCGAGCTCGGCTCTGAAGCCGGCCGCCTGGTAATGGAAGGGATACCCGTTCTGCCAACCAGTGCATTTTGGCTGCAGGCGGGTCAAAAAAACCTGGAAGAGGCCAGCGCAAAGATGGGTCGCAGCCTGCCCCGACCGCAGGAGCTGCCTGAGCTGCTGCTCAACCACCTGGATGCTCGTCAATGGGATGATGTCGCCCGTCGTTGTATGAGCTGCTCCAGCTGCACCCAGGTTTGCCCCACTTGCTTCTGTTGGGATACACGCGACTCATCTGACCTGACTGGCCAAAAAGCCCACCGCCAGCGCTTGTGGGATTCCTGCTTCAACCCCGATTACTCCTATATCGTCGGTGGAAATTCACGTCCGAACACCCGCTCACGCTACCGCCAGTGGTTAACCCATAAATTCGGCTCCTGGTATGCCCAATTCGGCACTTCAGGTTGTGTCGGTTGTGGACGCTGCATCACCTGGTGTCCCGCCCACATCGACGTGACCGCTGAGCTGCAGGCAATCCGTGAAGAGGTGCAGGCATGATCCCCACCATCGCAAAACCCCACGCCATCTCTCCAACAGCTCCCATGCAGCCATATTGGGCTGAGATCATTGATATCGTGCATGAAGCTCCAGGTGTTTTAACCCACTGGCTGAAATTCCTCGACCCTGCTTTGCAGGAAGGTTTTCACTTCAAAGCGGGGCAATTTAATATGCTCTCCGTACCTGGTTTGGGTGAAGCGGCAATTTCGATCAGCTCGGATATGGAAGATATTGGCCGTATCGGTCATACCATCCGCTCGGTTGGCAACGTTTCCTCAGCCATCAACCGCATGGATGTGGGAGATGTCTTGGGGATACGCGGACCATTCGGAAGTTGGTGGTCGTTGGACCAATGCATCGGCAAAGATATTGTGGTTGCTGCTGGTGGGATTGGTCTGCCACCAATTCGCCCTGTGCTCTATTACATCATCCATCACAGACAAGATTTTGGCAAGGTGATCGTTCTCTACGGGGCGCGTACGTCGAATGACCTCCAGTTCACTCGTGAGTATAAGTCCTGGCAGGAGGCAGATATTGAGCTCCAGGTGACCGTCGACCGTGGTGACGATGCCTGGCAGGGTCGGGTTGGTGTCGTACCCATCCTGTTCTACAATACCCGTCTTGACCCGCACAATACCGTCATCATGACCTGTGGTCCCGAGATCATGATCCGCTTCGTCATCTTCGAAGCCCTGGCAAGGCGCGTTCCCCCTGAACGCATCTTCGTTTCTCTCGAACGAAATATGAAGTGTGGACTTGGCTCCTGTGGTCACTGCCAGGTTGGACCTTTCTTTGTTTGTAAAGATGGTCCGGTTTTTAGCTTTGATAAGCTGCAGCCGTATGTCAATGTGGAGGAGCTCTAATGTCCAAACCATCCATTGCCGTCTATAAATTTTCATCTTGCGATGGCTGCCAGCTCAGCATTTTGAACCTGGAAGACGAGCTGCTCGACCTGGTGGGCGTGGTTGAGATTGCTTATTTCCTTGAAGCACGTCGCAATACCCTGCCCGGACCATATGACATCGCCATGGTCGAGGGGTCAGTCACCACTCCCCACGAAGCTGAACGCATCCAGGAGATCCGCAAGCAAGCTAAAACCCTGGTAACGATTGGAGCATGTGCCACTTCGGGTGGTATTCAAGCCTTGCGCAACACTGTCAATCTGGATGACCTGGCAATTTCGGTGTACGAACATCCGGAGTACTTGCATACCCTGCCAACCTCATCCGCCATCTCTGAACACGTCAAGGTCGACTACGAGCTGTGGGGCTGCCCGGTGAACAAATATCAACTGGTCGAAGTCCTTCAAGCATTGATTCAAAAACGCCATCCGAACCTGCCTACTCACAGCCTCTGCCTGGATTGCAAACGCCGAGGCATACCCTGTGTGATCGTCGCCCAGGGCATACCTTGCCTGGGTCCAGCCACTCGCACAGGCTGTGGCGTGCTTTGCCCCGCCATTGGTCGCGGATGTTATGGCTGCTTCGGTCCCGCCCCCAATGAGGATATGAAGACCGTCCTGGCAGCTCTTGCTCCTGTCGAGCGCTACCCCGGTGAAGTCCGATTTCTGCTGACCAATATCAGCAACAATGCCCCGGCATTCCGCGCAGCAGCTGAGACATTACCAAAACCCACCCAAACAATAGGAGGGCATTCATGAACCAGGATATCCACATCCCCGCTCTGGCACGTGTGGAAGGCGAAGGGGCGCTCACCGTACGCCTGAAGGATGGCGCGATAAATGAGATCCTCCTGAATATTTATGAGCCGCCGCGCTTCTTCGAAGGCTTCCTGAATGGGCGTTACTTCCAGGAGGTCCCTGATATCACCGCCCGCATCTGCGGCATCTGCCCGGTGGCATACCAGATGAGCTCGGTGCAGGCTTTGGAAGCTGCCCTGCAGGTAACGATTTTCCCCGAGGTGCGCCAGCTCCGCCAGCTGTTATATTGCGCTGAATATATCGAAAGCCATGCCCTCCATATATATATGCTCCAGGGTCCCGATCTGGTAGGTTATGAAAGTGCCATCAGCCTGGCAGCCGATGCTCCCGACCTGGTCAAAAAAGCGCTCAGGCTGAAAAAGATCGGTAACGACCTGCTCAAAACGATTGGTGGGAGATCAGTCCATCCGGTCAACACTTGTGTCGGAGGCTTTTACCACTGGCCGTCAGTAGAAAGCATTCATGCCCTGGTTCCCGATTTGGAGTGGGCCCTGCAGGCTTCCATCGACACTGTGAAGTGGGCAGCTACTTTGAATTATCCCAACTTTGAGCAAGACTATGAATTTGTTGCCCTCAACCGCATTGACGAATACGCAATCTATGAAGGTGACATCCTGTCTTCGAAAGGGAAGCGCATCTCACCCTCGGACTTTGAAAAACACTATATCGAGTCTCAGGTCGAACGTTCCAATGCCTTGCACAGCCACACAGCCACGAATGGCACTTACTTTGTCGGTCCCCTCGCCAGGCTTAACCTGAACTATAAAAAGTTACGCCCGGTCGCCCGCGCTACCGCCCGCGGGATCGGGTTTAAGCTCCCCCTGCTTAATCCGTACAAAGGTCTGATCGCCCGTGCCCTCGAGCTGGTCCACTCCTGTGACCTGGCAATTGAGCTTGCCAATGCCTACCAACCCCAGGGTCCCAGTTTTAAAGAGGTCAAAGTCCGACCCGGCGAGGGTGTTGGCGTTTCTGAAGCCCCTCGTGGTCTGCTCTACCACCGTTATGTCGTCGATGAGCAGGGTTTGATCCGTTTCGCCCGGATCACTCCACCCACCGCCCAAAACTTCGCCCAGATGGAAGCTGATCTTTGGTCCCTTGCACCCACCGCGGTCACACTGCCCCAGGAAGACGCCTCGCTGTCCTTCGAGCATCTGCTTCGCTCCTATGACCCATGTATTTCCTGCGCCACACACTTCCTTCGCCTGAATATCGAGCGAGGATGAGCGACGCGGTCGATGATGCCACTCGCAGTCTCAACAGCATCATCAAGGTCATAGGTATCGGACAAAGCTTGCGCGGCGACGATGCCGCCGGCTTGTCTGCGGTGCGTTTGTGGGTTGAAACTTGCCCAGCTCAGGTTTCACACCCACGTGTGCACGTTGAGCTGGCAGAGCTGCCCGGTGTTGGACTGCTCAATCTGCTCGAAGGCGCCCGGTCTGCCATCCTGGTTGATGCGGTTCAATCGGGCGGCATACCAGGCACTGTTTACCGATTAAACGAAGATCAGCTGGAATCATTTGCTCATGGATCCGCTTCAGCCCATGGATGGGGAGTAGCTGAAACCCTTTCTTTGGGGAGACAGCTCGCACCAGCCAGTTTACCTGTAGAATTAATCATGATTGGGATTGAAGCCGCTCAGCTTGACCTGGGGGAAACCCTCAGCCCCGAAGTGGGATCCTCCCTGCCGGAAGTCGCCCGCTTAATCGAGCAGTTCGTAAACACAGCTCTTCTCTAGGGATAGTCTCACTCAGCCTCTCCACGGATCTCCCCCAGGTAACCTAATTCGGCTAATGCACCCAGCACCTTATCGACTGCCCCAGGTTTAACCGCCACGGTTGTTGGTCCCAGGGATTCACCCAAGAAACGGCCGGCACGCGATTTCCGCAAGGCTTGCAGTATTTCCTCTGACACAACCCTCAAAACGACCAACTTTTCGATCCGCGCTTCACTGCCCTGCTTTTCCCAGCCCTCCAACGCTTTGATCAGGCTCGGCGGGACTGCTTTGGCATGGTGGTTTAGTAATGAAAGCAGCTGGCTCACCGTTAGCCCCTGCTGTCGGGCGCGGGTCAGTGAGGCCGGGCTGATCCGGTATTGGTACTCGTCCGGCGTTTCCTTCACCCATTCGCAGAAGCGCGACACCTGGTATCTTATCCGGCGGGGTACCAGCCGCCTGGCGCTCAACCGGGCATCGGAACGCACCAACAACGATTCCTCCTCCACCGGCAATCCTTTGGGAGCTTCTTCCTTCAACAGCGCCTTTGACCAGCGGGACAGACGGAAGGCAGTCACATCCTGCTCTCCTTCCCGCCGCCCCAGGTCAAGCACTCCCATCCAGTGCAAAGGTCCGGTGAGAATATACTGCACCAGGCGCCCATCCACTTCATCCCAATGCTCGAATCCACGTAAATACGTACCGCTTTCTCTGTCACGGATGAACCAGGAATCATAATCTCCAGCTGGTCGCTGGAAGTCAGGGTGTTGCTGCTTTATTCCGGAAATGAATGAACCCAGGCTCCACCATGTGTCGCTGGGAATCGTAGCTATTAAATCCAAAATCACCTGGCGGGCATGGATAGGATCATTCTCCCAATTGCCCTCGATGACCAGCTCTGGCAGCAGGCGTAATTCGTTGGTCTTGCTGCTCTGCCTCCAGGCAAGGAAAATCTGCCTCTGAGCTTCCCCGCGCCTGGCTTCCAGGAATACCCGCACAGGCTCGGAGATGGGTTGACTTGCTGCGCCTAGCAATCCACTGGCAGACATTACTGACTTCATGAAAGTGGCGGTTAATTCCTCTCCACCTGTTGAAGGAAATGCTTCCGGGATATTAACAGCCAGTCGCAAGGCAGCTAAAAGCGTGCAGCTGTGGTCGAGGATGCGATCATTCACCAGCGAGGTTTGGGCATATTCCAGGGCAGACGCCTGCCTGCCAAACATTGGTTTTTCGCTCCCCACAAAAGGTGGGATCAGCTTGAATAAATCTTCAGGAATATAGGCATATTCTTCCGGGCCAGCCGCGGTATCAAAAAATGCCCTCGCTACGATGGCGCGATACCACAGCGTTTCAGCCGCCGATATCGGCTGTGCATAGGGTCGCTCACGGTCACGTTTCGCCGCTCCCATCTCACGCACTTCTCCATAGGTGCGTGTAAATTGTGCCCACGGCAGCCTACCGCCGTGTTGGGCGAGGTCTTCCAGGGCGGATTTCACTTCCAGGGGTAGACTGGATACCATTTCGTTCACAGCCGGTAAGGTTAGAAGGGACTTGTTTAGATGGAGTATAGCCGGGGATGTCTCTTGCTCCTCCAGCTCGATCCCCCACAGCTCGGCAACGATGCGTAAATGCCCCAGGTCTCGACCTTGCAGACTTTCAGATAGATCGGGCATGGCAGGTCATCAACCTGGTTAGGTGATGATTTCTAAGGCTTCCGGGACCACTTCGATCTTGACGTCCTTCACTTCCGTCCCAAAACCACAGATGACTTCCCCATCTGCGTGGATGGTGACGGGGCGCTCAGATTGGAGCTGCAGTCGCCGGAACTGCCCTAGCCTCACCTGCTTGAATCGACCATGGGTGCCCTTCATCACCTCAGGGATAAGGCGTAGCATCATCAGCCGTGAGACGTGGCGGACGGCAGCATAATTCAGGTACCCGTCCGATAGTTGTGCACCCGGGGCGACCGCGAACCCGCCCCCTTCACGCGGTCCATTGCATGCCACCAGCATGTGCGTCTCCTCATCCCACGACTCTCCATCAACAACGATGTGCATCAGGGGGGCCTCGTGATTGAGGGCGATGGTTTGAAGCACTGCCACCAGGTACATCATAAAACCGCGAATATGGGTTAATCGCTGGGTGCGGATGGTCACGGTAGCATCAAAGCCCATGCCGAAGGTATTATTGAAGTATTCCGGCCCTCCTCTACCGATCTCGTATACCCCCAGGTCGATGCGCTTATGCTCACCGGTAAAAATACGCTTCAGGGCTTCAGTAGCAGTGCCGCGAATCCCCATTGAATGGGCAAAGTCGTTTCCGGAACCCAGGGGCACGATACCCAGGTGTGGTCGCGCTTCAAATGGCACGCGCATCAGTCCGTTAATCACTTCGTGGACAGTGCCATCCCCGCCTGCCGCGATTACCAGCTCATAGCCAGCTTCAGCCGCCTGGTGTGCCAATACCGTAGCATGCTCCGGGTACACCGTCCCAGCCCAATCAGCTCCGCCAAATTCTTCCACCAGCGGTCGCAGGTCACTTACCATTCGCCACGCGCTACCTTTATCAGCGCTCGGGTTAACCAGGAACATCGTCTTATGTCGGGTCATGCGTCACTCCCTCTACCAGTAAATTGAAGCCATTCTCATTTTTTAAGGGATTGTATAGCTCGATCGCAGCTCATTTTGAGCATCATATAGGTAGACCGTCTCGCCCGAGCTCCATAATGGAGAGGTCAGTCCCCAGAATAAATCCACGACCGTATCCTGCCCGGTGCGGGTAAAAAGGTTTATTGCACCACCTTTATACAGCGTTAGCATTGGGAAGGTATATAGGTTCCCTTTCCCATCGTCTAGCCTCCACCCTGCCAGCGATAGCTCTCCGTCTCCACTGCGCAGCAGCTGTACACGCTCTGTTGCTAAAACCCCCACCCCCACTACCTTGTCAATTACCACCCTCGGTTCCTGCCCAACCTGGGTTGGTTTAGAAGTGACTGTTGGTCCTGGTGTGGCAGTCGCCGGACCGGGAGTAAGTGATGGCACAACTGTGGGAGGTTTCGCGGTTGATGAAGGACTGGGCAGCGGTGCGGTCGGGATATAGATGATCTGCCCCACGATCAGGCTGTTGGGGTCGGTAAAATTGTTGACCGACATAATATCAGCGACGCTGACGTTGAACTCGACTGCCAGCGCTCCAAGAATATCACCTTCCTTAACCTGGTAAGTGAGCAGCCCAATAGTAGGCACTGCCTGCACCGTTCCAGTAATCGGCACACCTTCATAAATTGGCACAATTTCATCTGAGCCGGAATTATTGGTTAGGAGCGGCAGGATAACGGCTTGTGTGGGTGTGACGACGATCACTACCGGGGTGATATTAGCAGAATAGGGTGGGTGTTTGGTTTCCCACCACTGGAGCACCGCGATCACAGTGACGGTTGAAATAATGACGTTGAGCAGAACGAAGTAAACAAAGCGCTTAACCTGCCTCATCGAGTCCTCACCACAGAAATCATAGCATAAGCCAACATTTGGCACAATACTCGCAGCACGTACCCTGATTAATCAGCTCTCGTTGGGATTCTATTTACTGTTCTCCACCGGGTATCCTGCCTGCACCCAGGCGTTGTAACCTCCAAGGATGGGCGTTACATTCGAAAAACCATTCTTTATCAACCACAACGCCCCACGGGCGCTGGATTCTTCTGATAATCAGGTGCAGTATGGGATGATCCACGCTTTTTTATTGAGCTCCCCCAGCCTGTCGGGCAGTTCAGATAGCGGCATGAGCACTGCACCCGGGATATGCCCTTCAGCATAGGAGATGCTGTCTCGCACATCCAGGAAAACTGCTTTTCCGTTATCGTACGCTGCTTTTGCATCCTCCAGGGTAACCCGTTGCACCTGCTCCGCTGAGCCTGGTGTCGGTGTCACTACTCCTGTTGCAGGTCTATTAAGCACGGCATAGGTCAGCGCGGCCAGGAGGATTACTAAACCACCTCCAAGGACCAACCATATAGCTGGATTTTTCCGGTTCTCAACCATTGAGAAATCCTTTCACTTTTTTGTGATGTGTTAGAAGTTGCGCTGTTATTTTACCCTTGATTTGGCTGATTACTCAGTTAAATCGATGGGAACTGGAGCTTACCTTTTTATCCGGTTTCCTTCCTGCTCAATGAAAATTAATTACCTTCCATTATCCACCCAGTTGGATATAAAATCATCCCTGAGCAAATGCCTCATGTAGCTGCAACTGTTATCGCAGGTCGCTATAGATCCGCTCCATTTCCCACCAGGCCAACCCCTTTAGAGCCATACCTGCAAGCACTGCCAAATTAATGTTTCGTTGGCTAAATCCCAATATTCCCTAATTAATACAAATGCTTCCAGGGAGAAAAATGTCTAAAATATAGTCAGTAATAATTTGTAGGTCTTTATCGGTGGGGATTTCTACCAAGGTTGGTTGTCCTTGCAAGTTAAGTTCTGACGAAAAGCAATTAGTCCTGGATGGGAGGAAGTCCTGCTGAAAGGAGGCCATGCACCTACATTAGGTGCCTGTCGGAGCACTTTGGCAATTTGGTGGTGATAATAAATCCCACATAATCGGGGGAAACACTGGGCGTGGAGGGTCATTCCACGCTCAGTCTATTTAATCCCAGGAATACACTTTATGGAGATTCGTTCAACTTGGTAGGTTTATTCTCCTCTGCAGCCTCATCCCCATTTTCCTCCCCAATTTTGAAGCCTCGCTTTGATAATTGCTCCAGTATCTCCTTCGGTGACTCGTACCACTGTCCCCATTTACGCGAGATATGCTCGGTCCAGCTGTAGGTATCATAGGTAAAGGTTTCCTCTCGCCCCTGCTCCAGCGGGATCTTGATCTTGCCTGCGCGGTAGTAATTCTGCGCTAGATAGCCTTCATCCATTTGTTTCATCGCCTCATCGATCTGCTCATCGTTGAATTCCGGGTACTTATCTTCGAAGAGCGAAAAACTGATTGGGTAACGCGGTCGCGTGGGTGGGTTTTCTGCCGGGTAGCCCATCACCAGCTGCACCAGGGGGAAGACCCGGGGTGGAAGTTTATACTTTTTGGCAATTCTATCGGCAATATAGGGTGCCACCCCTAAAAAGCAGCTGCCCATGCCGTAACTCTCGGCTGCGATGACCATATTCTCCGCCACCAGCGACGCATCCTGGATTCCAAAAAATAAAAATGACAGGTCGTTGGTCACCGTTTTCCAATTGCGCTTCGCCATCACAAGCTCCATCCGGTGCAGGTCCACACAGATTGTGAACAGTAGAGGTGCACCAAACGGAACACCTTTCCTGCGGGTGAGCATCACGCTGCACAGCTGTGCAGCAAATGGCGCCTGCTGTCCTGCCCGAATGACTGCCTCCAGCACTTCCTCCGAAGGCATTTGGTCGGTGTATCTGCGGATCGATTTACGGTTCATCATGATGTCAATCACTTCATTGCTCATTGTTCATCCTTATATGTTTTTGAATAGATATCAGTCAATCAATTCATCGCTGTTCAAATAGGTTTGTATTCGGTATGGATTTTAACCCATCAAGCCGCATGTTTGCAGAACAACTTGATGATTAATTTCATCCAAGCTCTTGTCTATCCTTTTTCATGAATAGGTTGATCACTTCCACAACAGGGATCTCACGCAGGTCAAAAAATACCCCAAAAACCGTTCTACCATTCGCCTGCACCGTGGATATGCCGTAAAAAAAACAGCCCCGCGGTAAGGCTGTCTTCTTCTTCAATTACACAGCTATATTATTCTGAGGAGATTTCTGCCACCCAGATACCCGGATAATCAGTCGCAAAGCCGGCGTGATTGACCTGCAGGTCAGCCACAAACCGCCCATCGTTGCTTGTGTACCGGTACACCAGCTCTTCCAATCTTTCATAGCTCTGGGGCAGCGCTTCCAGGCTGAAACTTGGGAACTTCAGCCAGGCAGCAGTCAGGTCTGTCCTTTCTCCCAGCTTCAGGTTCAATCGCCGCACCGGGATCAGGTTGGTTGAGGGGCTGAAATTCAAGTCCACATCGATGCAGCCCTTAACTTCCGCTACTTCTTCACCGTTCAGCCACCAATGATGGTCTGGGTCGGTCTTCAGCTGGATGCTGATGTTCCTGTTTCCTACCCAGCCGCTCACCTCAGCTGAATGCGTTTGCCAGGTGCTGTCACAAATGATCTCGTATCTCATGAGACAGGGCTGCTGTCCATGTGAAAAGACCGCACTTCCCTGGATATGCCATTCTAAATTTATCTCTACCAGTCGGCAGGCTTCATGACCCGGGATTTGAATACCCCGCCAAAGAATGGTGTCAGGGTTGTCCATGCCGTCGCCACGCTCGAAATTTATCTCGCCCATCAGTCTACAATAAATAACTTCGCCCCCGCCTCGGTCCATGACCGGTGGGGTTCAGTATCATCAGCTACCTGGTAGCTCATTCCCGGAGTTAAATTATATGTACGTCCATCAGCCAGCTCGGTGTGCAGCTCTCCCTCGAGGCAAAACAGGATATGACCCTTTTTGCACCAATGGTCAGCCAGGTAGCCCGAGCTGTACTCGACCATGCGTACTCGTACAGCATCAAATTGCTGAGTATGCCAGTAAGCCGTGCCCGTCTCGCCAGGATGTACCTCCGCCGCGATTTCCGACCAATTCGTAATGCCAAAAGGGATATTTTTCATATCCATAATCTTCCTCCAGGAATATTGCATCTCCAAACGTTTATTTTATCTGAAAATCAAGCCGTCTCATCCAGGTGAAATTGCCCATTTTGTCCAATTATGGGTTCGGCACGATCTTCGCCGCCAGGTCGCACCGAAAGGCAGGTATTGGAATGGTGAGCACGTTCCTCACGGCAGTAGCGTCCGCCTTTGGCAGCCAGGTTGCTGTCTGTGGGTCATACCAGTACACCGTGTACATTCCATCCGCCATTTTATCCAGCGTGAGGGTAAGCCCCTCCACCAATGGCGGCACATAAATCGACGAGTTTTGAAGCCCTGTTCGCGCCGCTATGGACGCATCAACCGTATAGTCATTGCTGCGCAGCCACACCATCGTGTCCTTACCCCGCAGCCCCAGTCCGATTGCCTGCCCAGAGACGGCTCCCTGCTGGCTGATCTGTAAAGGAGCAAGCGGCTTATATTGCGTTAGATCCACCCCATTGATAAAGTTCGCCAGGCCGTTGAACTGAGACCATAGGTTATAAGCCTCAATATAAATATCCCACCACCAATACATGCCGCTGCCGGCATATCCGCTGAACGTGGTTGCCCATAACCCGTTGTGCAGGTGTATCCCCGTTTTTTCGACATCTTCCCCATAATCGCGCGCCGAGTAGCCGAATTCACCCAGCAGGATGGGTTTCGCCGGAAGGCTGTGGGATAAGGCTTGATATTCCTGTCCCACCCTGATTGCTGGGTCTCGATCCGCAGAAGGGTAATTTTCAGAATATTCATGCACCTGGACGATATCCAGCTCGGGCATCTTCCACACCGGCGACCAGCTGCGGACTGAAAAACTGTTGGTGGTCAGGTGATGGTTAACGTCCCGCTGTTTCAGGTAAGCGGTCATCTCGTGCAGCCATGGGATGAGCGCCTGTTCCGAAATGGGTGTCAGGTCCACCTCATTCCACCACTCCCAGGCCAGCAGATCGGGGCTGTATCCCCACCGGTTGATGATATAGCTCAAGCGCTGCTGATAATATGACCTGGCGACTGCGTCGTTAACAAACTGTTCAGGATTGGTAAGGGGTCCTCCTAATGCGCTATTATAGGGGTTGTCCTTCCACTCTGAATTTGCAAACAGGCTGAATGGTCCATGGTTCATCAGCACCAGGATGATCTTCACCTTGTGTTCTTCCGCCATGCCGAACACCTGGTCCAGCAGCCAGGCTTCATACTGCCGGTTGCCATAATCGCCCAATCCGGTGTCCTTCCACTCGATCCCGAATGACCAGGCAGCCATCCAGATGCGGATTGTATTGCCCCCGTTTGCCGAAAACTGCTCCAGCCAAACACCATATTGCTCGAGCGGATCGCCGTGCTCACCCCACCAGGCCAGGTTGACCCCGATGGGGAAGAAGAAATCACCGTTTTCGAATGCCAGGTAACGGGGGCTGTTCGGATCGGTGCGGATAAATCCTGCCTGCTTGGACGGAATCACCTTGAATGAAACCGGTTCACTGGTGGTTCCCTCGCTCGGATCGTAAGCAACCGCCCTCCAATCACCGGGTACATCCGGTGTGAATCTCACTTTCCAACCCGCCTCACCCTTGGGCTGCCTGGTTTGTCGGTCATATCCCTGGTACCAGAAAGCTCCTACATCCGCTTTTCTCCCCGATGGAGCAGTGAACTGTACTTTAAGCTCAATTTCCTTTGGATCATAAGGATTATTTGCCGGTAGGTTGGTTTGGATATCGAATTCCAGCAAACCGTACCGTTCAATGGGTTTATTTTCTAGCGGCAGGATTGTCAGCGTGTAATTATTGCTTGGATTAATGTCCATCGGCAGATTTAGTACATTCTGCACGGTGGGTATATCTGGTAAATAAGCATGAGGGATGAAGTCTGCGATAATTTTTGGGAAGCTGCTAACAGAGATATTTGCCAGCCACCTACCACCGATCAGCAGCAGGATTGGCAGCGTGAATGCAAACAGCATTCTGCCTTTCAAGGATCGAATAAAAATAAATCCTTGAGGCCGAGAACGCTTCACCTCCCCCTCCAGCTCGCAGGACGGTAGCTTGCCTGTTACGGAATGATGGGTCATTGATATGAAATTGCTTATTTTCGGAGATATCAGCTAGGTTGGGATGACCTGGTCCTAATTATAGTCCATAATCTGCCACATCCTGCCAAAACCAGCGCGACCATTTTCCTCCGCTGTGGGAAAAAAACCGCAGCAGATTTACGCAGTGCGCCGGGTATTAGAATTAATCTCGTCGTGTAAATGAATAACCCTTACCAGTAATGCTGTACCAGCTCCCGGATGTTATTGTCGTAGATTGTCCTCACCAGGTCCATGGTTTCGGTGGGGATAGGAGGCAGGTCAGAGGTACTAAAATTCTCATCCACCTGGGCTGGTCGCTTCGCACCGGGTATGGCACAGGACACTGCGTCAAACATCAGTATCCAGCGCAAGGCGAATTGTGTCATACTCATCCCCGCCGGGCAGATGGCTTTTAACTGTTCAACAGCCCGTAAACCCACCGCATAATCCACCCCTGAGAAGGTTTCGCCCCGGTCAAACGACTCTCCCGCCCGGTTATACGCCCGGTGGTCATTCGATTCGAATTGGCTGTTCGGTTTGAGCTTCCCGGTGAGCAGTCCTGATGCCAGTGGCACCCGCGCCAGGATTCCAACCTTGTGCTTCTTGGCCTGTTCGAAGAACAGCTCTGCCGGGCGCTGCCGGAACATATTGAAGATGATCTGCACGCTTTGCACATTGGGATATTCGATTGCCTTTAGCGCTTCCTCTACCTTTTCGACGCTTACGCCGTAATATCTCACTTTACCCGCCTGCACCAGGTCGTCCAGCACACCGAAGAACTCTGGCATATAGTACACCGGTGTGGGAGGGCAGTGCAGCTGGAGCAGATCGAGTGCCTCGGTTTGCAGGTTCTTCAAGCTGCGCTCCACGAAGGCCGTCAGGTTGGACCGGTTGTACCCTTCGGCGTTGTGTGGGTTCAGCCTGCGCCCGGCTTTGGTGGCAATGATAATCTTTTCGCCGTGCTCCTTGCGTAATTTTGCCAGTAGGCGTTCGCTTCGACCGTCGCCATAAACGTCCGCGGTGTCAAAAAAGTTCACCCCCATCTCGATTGCCCGGTTTAATGCAGCATTCGATTCGGCATCATCCACCGAGCCCCAATCAGCCCCAATTGCCCAGGCACCAAAGCTCATCGTGGATACTTTCCAACCAGTCCGGCCTAGCTCTCGATAATTCATATCAGCCTCATTCCTATTATTTTACAATCTGCAAATAATTAAAATCTGACTGTCAGGTATAACATCGGACAATTTTAAATAATATTGTCATTGCAGAATCCCACCTGCTCGTGGTGGGAGAATCCACCATATTTCTGGGGGAAAGGTCGGGTGCCCTTCCCGACCAGCCTGTCCCGAGGGAACCGACGGATGGCAATCTGCTCTGTGATTGGTTCGCCTCGCGATTATCTTCATCTATAATGCTGGTATCAAGTTTATAGAATCCCTTCCAGGTAATCTAAAAACGGTCTCATCGCTTTGCAGCCTGCCACCACCAGGTCAAGAAAATCATCTGCCAGCACCTCCTGATCAGTGAAGGTATGCATCACAACTACCTGTTTATACTGCAGCAGCTCTATCTCAGGATGGCTCCGGTCATAACCCTGGGGCGCGGTTTTTAACTTCTCACCTTTTATCCCGACAAAATAATCAACCAGGGCTTTTGCATTCGCCACCTTTTTGAACTCAGCTGCATGTTGGTCGATTGCTTGCCTGAACTTCGCCAGCTGCTCTGAGCTCGGCTCCCACATCCCGCCAGCAAGTATCGATCGTCCCATGGGTTGTACTGCCATGTGATAACCCATGCGCGTCATTTTTTTACCCCCCGGTGCGATCGTCGCCCATATGTGCGTATGGTAGGGTGTTTTATCCTTTGAGAAGCGTATATCCCGGTAGATGCGTGAGATGCAATCTTTGGCAGTTAAGTCCTGCAGATCATCGGAAACCCTGAATTCATCGATGAGTGAGTTGATAAAGTTATCAAATGCTGCTCGTGCTGTATCATAATCCTGCCGGTTCTGGTCAAACCAGGTTTTGTTATTATTCTTGCTCAGATCTGATAAAAAGTTGAGTATTGGTTCGAGATTGACCTTGTCCATAATAGTCACGCTTTCGGTGTATTGTTTCGTGATTTATTTGATAGATAGTAACCCGCTCATTTCATTTTTAGCTATTTCTAACCCGCTTGTCCTATACTCAGCATGGATTATTCGAACTGTACATGCGATTATATTCCAAAGCCAAGGAAAACTGGTATGGGTGAATCCAAATTTATTAGGAAAAATATCATCTCCACCAGGCTAATACAGAAACCACTCCCCCCACCAGCAGGATGACCTCAGGCAGGAATGAACCCAGCTGCCGCACATACCGCTTGTAGTACCGCACACCATATACACCCCCCTCGTGCAGGTTGCTTGGGAATATACTCAACTTTCGTTTGGTTACCGGC
Source organism: uncultured Chloroflexia bacterium (assembly GCA_963809615.1). GTDB lineage: Bacteria > Chloroflexota > Anaerolineae > Anaerolineales > UBA4823 > FEB-25. The sequence continues at coordinate 226,852 of CAWEKR010000004.1, read as the reverse complement.
CAAAGCCACATGATTCCATCGTCGGTCCGCCAGGTGTCTAACAGCAGGTGGGTCAGCGTAATCAGTAGAAATAGGATCGCCTGCTGTTTACCGATTCCAAACCAAATTAGCATCGATAGGCAGATATAGAATATCGGCGTGTGGGTCAGATAATCGTGATGGCCGAGCTTTTTCACCCCCGGTCTCCACTTTCGGAATAAAAATGCGATGATCACATCCATATCCGGCAAAATACTCAGGAATATGACCATCCCGAGTGCTTCTGCAGAAAAATCACCTTTGATCAGCAACTTTTCTGCCGCGCTCGCCACCAGCAATCCACCGCCAATATGCCCAAATGGAGTCATAGGATTTTATCCGCTCATTATAAATTTCTCGTCACTGCTTGGCTAGGTCAGGCTCTGAGGCATCCACTCGATATTTGACGGGTGAAGCTTCAGCCAATATCATTATGCTTACAAAATCAGACGGGTTGATGCTTCGCCTTGACGCGATTACAAGTTTTGGATGCACCTTTTTACCCCACACACCAAACACACGCACGGAACTAACAAACCTCACCATTTCCCAATATCTTAGTTTCCTCTTGCTATTCACGTATTCACGTGATATACTTATTTACGTGATAATATTCGGAGGTGCGCATGGATAAGATCCAAAATGTAACCCTATCAATCCCCAAAGATATCCTGCGCAAGGCAAAGATCCTTGCCGTAAATAGGAATACATCGCTATCTGGTTTGCTGACCCAAACCCTGACTGACCTGGTTGCGCATCAGGAAGCGTACGAGCAGGCGCGGCAGCACAATCTCGCTCTTTTGAAAAAAGGTTTTAACCTGGGTACTAAGGGGCACATCACCTGGCAGCGGGAAGAATTGCATGAGCGCTGATCCGAAGGTGGATTACTTTCTGGATACCAACATCCTAGTTTACGCTTATGACATCTCTGCTGGGCAGAAACACACCCTGGCTGCTCAATTGGTGCAAGGATGCTGGGATAACGAGAATGGCTGTCTCAGTCTTCAGGTGTTACAAGAGTTTTTTGTTACCGTCACCCGGAAAATCATGCCACCGTTGGATCATCAAACCGCACGTCAAATCGTGGCTGACCTGACCCAATGGCGCTTACATGCCCCTAAAGCAGCTGACTTGCTCCAGGCAATTGACCTTCAGGAGTTGTATCAGCTTGCCTTTTGGGATGCACTTGTGATCCAAAGTGCTGCAAGTTTGGGCTGTAAGCAGTTATTTTCTGAAGATTTGAACCATGGTCAAGCATATGGCACGGTACAGGTGGTCAACCCTTTCAGGGAGAAGAAATAACTGGACCTCTCCCATCCACGCCAGTATCGGCTCGTCTCTGTACATGCATCTTGTTTTTAATCTAACCACCGCTACCCGTTTCTCTAGCAAACCTGGTAACGAATTACCATACTTGGGTCTCTGGGTTTAAGATTTTACCGACTTTCAAAATATTTCTAGTCAAAACTTCACTTCGGACAAAACATCGGACAATTATAAAAAAGGTTGTCATCGCACAATCCCCCTGCTCGTGGGGGGAAAGTCAGCGGCCTTTGCTGGCTGTGGTAATCTGCTCTTTGATTGGATTGCGCCGTAACATTCTTCTACTCGGATCAGATTGAAAGTCCTTTCCATACTTTCCTCCGTACCCAAGAATCCACACCCAAGAATTGCCTCTTGACATTTAGAACATTTGTGCTATAATATATCCATGGGAAATATCGTCTCTCCTCAATTCTCTATAAGTTCGCCCATTGAATAAAAGGTCTTCGTTCCTCATCGTTTTTTGTGTTTTTTTATTAAATACTCGCTTTACCCTTTCACCTAAGGTAAAACATGGGTAGGGCTGAAGCATCAGCTTTACCAATTTAAAAGTTCCGCGGCTCCTGTATTAGCGAATGCTTCACCCAGATAAAATCCCTACCCGAGTATAATTACCCGCATGGACCTCTTCTCCCACGCCCACGAACAGCGCATGCGCACCGAAGCCCCCCTGGCAGCCCGCATGCGCCCCCGCAACTTCGAAGAATTCGTCGGGCAGCAGGAGATTCTCGGTCCGGGCAAGCTCCTGCGCCGCGCCATCGAAGCCGACCGCCTCTTCTCCTCCATCATCCTGTGGGGTCCCCCTGGCACCGGCAAAACCACACTCGCCATGGTCATTGCCAACCTCACCAAGTCGCACTTCGATACCCTCTCCGCCGTGCTGGCGGGTAAAGCCGAGCTCAGGGAGGTGCTTGAGGCTGCCACTGAGCGCCGCAAGCTGTACCAAAAGAAGACCATCCTGTTCGTGGATGAAGTCCACCGCTGGAATAAAGCCCAACAGGATGCCCTCCTGCCCCACGTGGAGAACGGCGCCGTCACCTTCATCGGCGCCACCACCGAGAACCCGTACTTCGAGGTGATTGGCGCCCTGGTTTCCCGCTCACGTGTCTTTCAGCTGCGCCCCCTCGCCGACCAAGACATCCAAGTCTTACTCGAACACGCCATCCAGGACCCCGAACGCGGCTACGGCAGTCGCAAGATCGACATGGATGAAGATGCCCTTGACCACCTCATCCACGTTGCCGGAGGTGATGCCCGTAATGCCTTGAATGCCCTCGAGCTGGCGGTCGAATCCACCCCTCCCAACGACCAGGGTGTCATCCATATCACCCTCAACATCGCCCAGGATTCCATCCAGCGCCGGGCAGTCCTTTATGATAAAGATGGTGATGCCCACTACGACACGATATCCGCCTTCATCAAGTCGGTGCGCGGCTCAGACCCCGATGCCGCCCTGTACTGGCTGGCGAAGATGCTCTATGCCGGCGAAGACCCTCGCTTCATCCTGCGCCGCTTGATCATCCTTTCCGGTGAGGATATCGGTCTCGGCGATCCGATGGGTCTGGTTGTCACCAGCGCCGCCGCCCAGGCTTTTGACTATATCGGCCTGCCAGAAGGGGTCTACCCGATCGTCGAAGCCACCCTTTACCTTGCTACTGCCCCCAAATCCAACACCGCTACCTCCTACTTCAAAGCCTTCCAGCTGATTGAAGCGGAAGGTACGGGTGATGTTCCTCAACATCTACAGGATAACAACCGCGATGCGGTTGCTCTCGGGCATGGCGCTGGGTATAAATATCCCCACGAATCTCCCGACCATTTCCTGCCTCAACAGTACCTGCCTCGCCCCTTGTTAGGCACCTACTTCTACACTCCTTCCAGCCAGGGTTATGAGGCTGATGTTGCCAATCGCCTGGAACGCTGGCGCGCCGCCCAACGTAAAGCCCTGGGGATTACCAAAACCGAGCAAGTCCCCGATCTGACTCCGGAAACCATCCTGGAGATCAAGCACAAACATAAACCCACCTGAAGGGGATTTTTATGCCAATTTTTCTATTCATCCGCCATGGTGAAACCGATTACAACAAAAAAATGCACCTCCCGGGTCGTCTTCCAGGCGTGCACTTAAATAAAAAAGGTCGCCAGCAAGCCCAGGCTGTGGCTGAGCGGCTTGCCCATGCACCCATCAAAGCCATTTACGCCAGTCCTCTAGACCGCACCATGGAAACGGCGAAACTGTTGGCAGACGCCTTAAAGTTGGAGATCATTCCCATGGCTGGTTTCCTCGAGACCGACTCTGGTGACTGGCAGGGTCAATCGGTCAAAAAGCTTCGTCGCCAGAAAGTCTGGCAATCTGTCCAGCAGCACCCCTCCTTATTCACCTTCCCCGGGGGTGAGTCGATCAGCGAGTGCCAGCACCGCATGGTACTGGCGGTCGAGTCCTTACGGTTGATCCATGCCCCCGAGGATCTGGTGGCTTGCTTCAGCCATGCTGACCCTATCAAGCAGGCCATAGCTTATTACCTGGGTTTACCTCTCGACCAGTTCCAGCGACTGGCAATCGACCCGGCTTCCATCTCAGCAGTGATCATCACGGATAATGGCAGCCGGCTGCTGATGCTGAATTACAATCCCTCCTTCACCTGGGACGCCTTCCTACCTCCCAAGCAAGAGAAACCAGCTCCACCATCCCAACCATGAAGCATCGCCCTAACTCATAACAGGGAAAATATTGGTATACTTTACTCATGACATCCATTGATATTGATCTACACCCAGTTGACAACATCTTGATTGACGCGCTCGGTCAGCCGGGTAAACGCGTCTTCTACATCCAGGGTTGGCAAGGAGAGCGCACCATCACCCTGATCATCGAAAAACTTCAGCTTCAAACTCTGGCTGTTGGTATTGAGCAGTTCCTGGCAGAAGTCCAGGATAAGGTTGAAGGGTTAAGAGAAGCCTCGGCAGAGTACCAGGAAGAACAGATGCATATTCATCCTCCCGTCGATCCACTCTTCCGCGTCGGTGAATTTGGTTTAGGTTATGAAGCCGAGAATGACCTGATGGTTTTGGTGGCCCGCGAGCTAATACCTGAAGGCACACCTTCAGAAGAGGGTGGCGTGGTGCGCTTCTGGTGCACCCGCGACCAGCTCCGTGCTCTGGCTCGTTGGGGGATCGAGGTTGCCTCACGCGGTCGGCCCATTTGCCCCCAGTGCGGTGAGCCTATGGACCTTGAAGGGCATTTCTGCCCCAAGAAAAATGGGCACAAGCATTAGTTTGTGCACCCTCTACAAGATCAAGCCACAAGTCAAGTATAGATTATGGCAAAGCACGAGTATACATGCCTGAGTTAGAGCTCCCCACGATCCTAAACCTGCTTCACTATGGAGAGATCAAGATCAAGGGTGAATTCGTTTGGGGCTCAAATTACACCTTCCTGGCTGAAGTAAACCAGGATGGTGACGTTATTAAGACCGTATATAAGCCCAGCCGTGGTGAGCGCCCACTTTGGGATTTTCCTCCCTCGAGTCTGGCTCGCCGTGAAGCTGCGGCGTTCCTGGTGAGTGAAGCCCTGGGTTGGAAGCTAGTCCCACCCACGGTGTACCGCAAGAAAGCTCCCATCGGTCCAGGCTCGTTACAGCTCTTCATCGAGCATGATCCTGAGTTGCATTACTTCAACCTGGGTGAAACCGACCGCCAGCGCCTGCGCCCGGTGGTTCTATTCGATCTGCTGATCAACAATGCCGACCGCAAGGGCAGTCACCTGCTGTTCGACGACCACCATCACCTGTGGTTAATTGACCATGGCGTTTGCTTTCACGCCGATGACAAGTTGCGCACGGTTATCTGGGACTTCGCCGGTGAGCCCATCCCTGAGAAACTGCTGGATGACCTGCGCTGCTTCCGCCAGGTTCTGATGCCTGATACCCCATTTTATAAGGATCTACAGCCATTGCTGAATCAACCAGAGCTCAATGCCCTGGTCAGGCGTGCCACGAACCTGGTCTCAATCCATCAGTTCCCGCAGCCTGATCCGGAAGAACGCTCTTTTCCCTGGCCGCTGCTTTAACAAAATGACCAACTACCGCATCGCATTACTCGGTTTTGGCAACGTTGGACAGGCTTTTCTGCGTCTGTTGCACCGTAAGAAAGACTTGCTGCAGAACGACTATGGAATTCGCTTCACCCTTACCGGAATTGCTACTGGTCGCCACGGTATGGCAATCGACCAACACGGCATGGATGCCGACCGGGCGTTACAGCTCATCTCAGGCAGTGTCAGGCTTGATCCACTCTCCACCGTTCCACCAATATCAGACCCGCTCGAGTTCATCCGCACCTGCGGTGCAGACGTGCTCTTCGAAACCACACCCGTCAGCTATGCTGATGGTCAGCCTGCGCTGACTTACCTGCGTACAGCCTTGAGGTTAGGTCTGCATGCCATTACTGCCAATAAGGGTCCGGTTGTTTACGGTTTCCAGGAGCTTACCGCATTGGCATTACAGCATAACTGCAAGTTTTATTTTGAGTCAGCTGTCATGGATGGCGCACCCATCTTCTCCTTGTTCCGCCAGGGGTTGCCTGCCACCAACCTGCATTCCTTCCATGGCATCCTGAATTCCACCACCAACCTGATCCTCACCCGCATGGAAGATGGCGACACTTTTGAGTCTGCAGTATCCTATGCACAGTCCATCGGCCTCGCTGAAACGGACCCATCCGGAGATGTAGATGGTTGGGATGCTGCTGTAAAGGTTGCGGCCCTGGTCACAGTCCTGATGGGGATTCCCTTAAAGCCCGGAGATGTGGATCGCACGGGCATCCGCGGTCTAACTCCGCAAGACATCTCCCAGGCTCTTACCCGAGGGAAGCGCTATAAACTGGTCTGCTCTGCTCGGCGAGACGGCAGCACGGTTGCTGCACAGGTGGCACCTGAGCTGCTCGGCACCGATTCACCCCTGTATGGCGTGAATGGCACCTCCAGCATCGTCACCTTCGAGACCGATGTCCTGCCTCAGCTTTCCATCGTGGAAGGTAATCCCGGTCCTGATACCACTGCCTATGGATTGCTGGCTGATTTTATCAACGCCACCCGTTAATTTACCAATCCTTCAACCATATCTGTTGGAAGGGTGATGTTCTTGCGTGAAATCAAAGCCTATATCGCTCAGCACCGCCAAAGCCCGGCACCCTTTGATCTGGTTATCATGGGTGTGACGCCCGGCAATGACCCCAAAGCTGCACGGAAGCGTATGGCTGGTTATGCCGGGACGGGTCTCACCTGGTGGCTGGAAAGCCTGTACCGCTGGCGGAATTCGATTGACAGCATGCACCGGCGCATCCGCCAGGGACCTCCTCGGTCTGATTTGAAACATTGACGGTTGCACTTCCTCGGAGGCTTCATTATGTCGATAGGACGGTTTTATGCTGGCATTGCTGCCCTGATCTGGTCACCTTCAACCAGCCAATATTTGCTCCTTCGTCGCTCGGATCAGAAGGATTACGGGCGTGGTATCTGGGAATGTGTCACCGGGCGGGTCGACCAGGGCGAAGGGTTCGAAGACGCGCTTCTTCGTGAGGTGCGCGAAGAGCTGGAGGTTGAAGTGCAGGTCGATTATATCCTCGGCACCACCCATTTTTTTCGCGGCATTCCCATTCCTGAAAACGAGCTGGTCGGGGTAATTTATCTGTGCTCCCTGGACGATCCCGCTTCAATCTCGATCGGTCCGGAGCACTCAGAATACCGCTGGCTCTATGCAGTTGAGGCTCTTGAGCTGTTATCTGCCGCTGATCCCAGCACGCGGTGGGTCAGGCGTGTGATCGAACGGGCTGAAATCGTCCGGCCGATGCACCCGGCTGATCTGGTCGAAATTAACCGCCGGGCTGGCTTCGAGTTTGGCTGATCCGGCAGTACCAGATCTGCTAAGAAGTCCTTCTCTTGAACAGGACTGGTTCAAGCGCCATACACTCGGTCGCCTCCCTGTGCATGGTCTTAATCGTCTCCTCGAGCAAATAAACCATTCGCAGGCGTTCCTGCTTGGCATTATTGAGCGGGTTATAAGCGATCGGTTTTCCAACGATGACCAAACCTTCTTCGTGGATGGCTACTGGATAAAATGGCAGTCGTCCACCCGTTTCCTGGTAGTACTGCTCGCCCAAACGTAAAAAGCCGCGTTTAAATGGGTAAATCCCAGTAATTGGGTCTGGTATGCCGTCGGAATCCTCAGGCACAACCAGCACAAATTTACCTTGTTTTAACAGTGCAATGCTGGTTTTAAAAGTTTGCTCCTGCTCCTGGTGTGTATCAGGGACTGGGATACAGCCGAGCGATAAAAGCAATGGTGTGGATATTTTACAGATACCCTCAGCGACATAACCGCTTAAGGGAGGCTGGAGGTGTAATACATTTTCAACAAAATCCTTGCGTACTTCTTCAGGGCCCTTAACTTTATCGACGGTTTCCCCTTGAACCCATGGGTAAAGGCGCATCGGCAGAGAGGAGCATATCCCCACAGGTCCGATTGCGCCCATGTGGTTGGCGACGATGACACCTGCTCCATCCTGCAGATTCTCCTCACCGATCAATTCTCCATCCCACATGAAGATTTCCAGGATGCTTATGATTAGGTGATAAGCCATGTCGCTGAACATTTACGCACCTTACTAGTTTAGTCACGAATATCAGGAAAGTCATAAAATAAAGGTTTGGACGAGATCTGCATGGATACCATGTTGATGAAGTATTTTACGTTCGAATCGAAGGAGCTCTTAAACCTTCTTCCAGAAGCCTGTACGAGCAAACTTTTATCAATCTTAAGTTCCCCAACCTTGCGTAGTTTCAATGTCAGCCAGTAGTCCACCGTTAAATTGACCGCAGGGTCGATCCCCCCGAACTCAATCAGTGCATCTCGCCTGACTGCCATATTGTTCCCCGGCAGTGCATGGTTAAAATACAGGACGGCTTGAAAAGCTTTGTCAATGATCGAAGGTAGATCGTAAAATGCAACCTTACCCCCCACACCGACGAACCTTGTATCGTTGGCGAAATGCGATAGGATTTTAGCTGCCCAATCTGGTGGCACCCTGCAATCGGCATCCGTAAACGCAATATACTCCGTTTGACTCACGTCTATGCCCCTCCGGATTGCGTGAACATAACCTTTTTTGAGCTCTTTTTCCACCCTTATCCCTTTTTCCAGGGCAATCTTGGCGGATAGATCGGTTGAATTATTATCAATTACGATGATTTCAAATTGCTCTTTGTCGAGGGTTTGGTTCAGGAGAGAATCAAGGCAGCCTGTGATCAAGTCCTGCTCATTATAGACTGGAACAATAACCGTTAGCATCTTTTTCATCTTGATTCTCCGTACTATATATACCATGAATATGGTAATCGTTACGTTCTAAATATTATATTATCCGTCCGTACATCCGGCGTATAATAGTCGATTAATGTTCACTGAGTAATATTATCCTTTCAGCAAGAGTTGGTGCCAGACAAGGGTGCTTTGTCGTATGAATAAGAGGTATTGATGACTATAGCCAATTTGGAACATGTTATCCTCCCAACCAATGGTATTCGTCTGCATGTGGTGCAATCTGGGTCGCGATATGGACCGCTTGTAATTCTATTGCACGGCTTCCCAGAATTTTGGTACGGCTGGCGCCGTCAAATTCAACCCCTGGTTGAGGCTGGCTTGCGGGTTTGGGTACCCGACCAGCGCGGCTACAATCTAAGCGATAAACCCAGGGGCATCGCTGCCTACCGCTTTGACGAGCTCGTCAAGGATGTAATTGGCTTGATCGACGCCGCGGGTGTTGAAAAATGCTACCTTGTGGGACACGATTGGGGAGCTGCAGTCGCCTGGTGGGTGGCGTTAAAATATCCCCAGCGCCTGCATAAGCTCGCCATTCTCAATGTTCCTCACCCTGCCATTATGGTGGACACACTTACCAGCAGCCTGGCGCAGCTCCGCCGGAGCTGGTACATGTTTTTCTTTCAAATCCCTTCCCTGGCTGAGGCTGTTTTGCGCAATGCTGACTGTGGACCCATGGTAAGAATGCTTACGAGTGGAAGTGCACCTGGATCCTTTTCCGATGCCGACATCGATAAGTATCGTCAAGCCTGGTGGCGCAAAGGAGCCATCACCAGCATGCTCAATTGGTACCGTGCCGTCATCCAGCTGCCGCCGGATATGAGTGGTGATATGCACATCCAGGTACCCACCCTGATCCTTTGGGGCACTCAGGATGTGGCATTAGGTCGCGAGATGGCTCAACCCAGTCTGGAACTTTGCGATGAAGGTAAACTCGTGTTCTTCGAAAGTGCAAGCCATTGGGTGCAGCTTGATGAATCAGAATCGGTAAATCGGCACCTGTTGGATTTCTTTACTACAGCGTGAGTATTGTATGGTGACCGCTTCCCCTGAACCTGCTCAAATCTATCTCCAGCTCCGCGAGCGCATCTTCACCCTCCAGCCGGCTGAAGTGGGACTGGCTCCATCCATAACTGCCCCACACGTCTGGGGTGTCCTGATGGAAACTGGCTACGTTGTCGGCTCAGCCACCCTTGTCTGTCTCGCAGATGGCACTACCAGCCTGTATTTCAGCACTGGAGGTGGCATGCTTGGTAGTGGTGATTACACCCCCGTCGCTGAAGCTTCAAAGGCGCTTGTGGATGAGGCGGAACACCACCTCTCCGAATTGGTGGTTACCACTGAATTTCCCCTGCCTGAGGTGGGTCAGGTCAGGTTTTCCTGCCATACCTATTCTGGAATATGTTCTGCACAAACCACCGAAGATGCGCTCCGCTCAGGAGACCATCCTCTCTCGCACCTATATAAACTCGCCCATGAGACCATGGAACAGCTGCGTTTGTCGGCAGAGAAGAAGCGCACATAGCCATGTCTATAGATGAATTCGATGTCGTCACGGGTGCGTTTGGGTATTCCGGAAAATACATTACCAGCAGGTTATTGGACCTCGGTCACCACGTCCGCACTTTAACCAATTCCATCAATCGTCCCAACCCCTTTGGCGCGCAGGTGAAACCAGTTCCGTACAACTTCGACCATCTCGATCTGCTGACCGAATCCTTGCGCGGGGCAGGTGTGCTTTACAATACCTATTGGGTGCGGTTTGATTATAAAAACTTTTCCCATTCAGCTGGCATTGAGAACAGCTTGCGTTTGTTCACCGCTGCCAGGCAAGCCGGTGTGCGACGCGTGGTTCATATCAGCATCACCAATCCTTCCGAAACATCCACCCTACCCTACTTCAATGGGAAAGCCCGTATAGAACGGGGCTTGATTGAGTCTGGATTATCTTACGCCATCTTGCGTCCGGCGGTTTTATTTGGTAAGGAAGACATCCTGATCAACAATATCGCCTGGACATTGCGCCACCTGCCTGTATTCGGCGTTTTTGGTGATGGAAGTTACCGCCTTCAGCCCATTTACGTGGACGATCTCGCTGAATTGGCGGTGAACCAGGGTCAGCAGCAGTCTGACTGCACGAACGATGCAATTGGACCGGAGACATTCACCTACCGTGAGCTCGTTCGCACGATCGCCAGGGTCACCGGTAAAATCAGGCCGGTCATCTCAGTCTCACCCGCTCTTGGCTATTGGGCTGGCTGGCTTATCGGTAAACTGATGGGGGATGTTTTGATCACGCGCGATGAAATCACCGGCTTGATGCAGGACCTTCTGTACACCAGCTCACCGCCCACAGCTAAAACCAGCCTATCGGGTTGGGCTACGGACCATGCCTCCACCCTGGGTCTTCACTACGCTAGCGAGCTGAGGCGGCGCATCCATCGCGACGAACCTTACGAAATTCCATCATCCGCTGGCGACACGAGCAGGTGAATATTGATTTATCAGGCATCAGAACAAGCCAATGGTTTAAACCCGATGAATATCGATATAGCGCCTGCAGCTTTTGAAGAACGACCCATCCTGCGCAACCTGATGGAGCTGTACCAGTATGATTTTAGTGAGTTTGATCGGTCAGATATCGGTCCGCTGGGTTTGTTCGAGTATCCATATCTTGACCACTATTGGGTCGAGCCCGACCGTTCACCTTTCCTTGTACGTGTGAATGGTTACCTGGCAGGTTTTGCGCTCGTGACGCGCTACAATTACCTGACCGGGCTTAAAGATGCCTGGATTATGGCAGAATTCTTCATCATGCGCAAGTACCGCCATCAGGGTTTGGGGCAGCATACTGCCTGCCTGATTTTCGACCGTTTCGTAGGCAATTGGCAGGTAGCCCAGATCACCGAGAACCATGCCGCCACTATATTCTGGCGCAAGGTCATTGTCCGCTATACCCATGACAACTACCAGGAGTACAACCTGGATAATGATAACTGGCACGGTCCGATACAAACCTTCACCGCCCCACCTCTCCAGGCATAGCATGGATGGATCGGGTAAAACGTCGGTCACCTGTACACGATACGTCAGCATTGCCATCCAGATGAGATGAATTGATTATGCCAAAACCGATCCTCGGAATCACAACCTCCCGCATGCCTAATCCATCCAGGTTGCCTGCTTTTGGCACCAATGTTCCCTACGTGAGTTCCATTGTTGATGCTGGGGGTATACCCGTCCTCATTCCTTTGAACCTGTCCACGGATGATCTTGACGTGCTGCTGTCCCGGTTGGACGGTGTCCTCTTCACCGGAGGTTATGATATCGACCCCAGGCTGTACGGCAGTCTTCCCCATCCTAAAGTTGAGGGCGTGGATATCGATCGCGATCGTACGGAAATACACCTGGCTCAGGCATTGATCCAGCTTGGCAAGCCGTTGTTCGGTATCTGCCGCGGATGCCAGGTAATTAATGTCTCCCTGGGCGGAAGCCTCTACGAAGATCTTCCTGAACAATTCAATCATGACATTCAGCACGATAGACATGATCGTCCCAGGAATTACCTCGCTCATTCTGTGGACGTGCATTCTGCCAGTCGTCTTGCTTCCATCCTGGCTGTCAGTCCCGCCAGGGTTAACAGCCTGCACCATCAGGGTGTGAAAAAGCTCGCCCATGGGCTAAAAATATCTGCCACTGCGTCCGACGGTCTCGTCGAGGCATTTGAGCTGGAGAATTACCCCTATGGTTTGGCCGTTCAATGGCATCCGGAAGAGCTGCAGGAACACGAGCCGATGCGAGCATTGTTTCAGTCTTTTGTTCGCTCCTGTCAGCCAGCTGTATCTTATCCGGTGAATGAGGTGCTTCGATGAATCAAAAATATCAATTTCGGGCAGTGATCGAGTCAGGTGATGGAGGCGGGGCATTCGTCATTGTCCCCATCGACGTAGAGAAAACGTTCGGTAAAAAACGCCTCAAGGTTAAAGCCCTCATCGATGGCGAGCCATACCGTGGCACACTCGTCCGCATGGGTACTCCTCATCACATGCTGATTGTCCTCAAGGAAATCCGTGAGAAGATTGGCAAGACGGTCGGCGATGAAGTAGCCGTCGAATTTGAAGAGGACCTTGAGATACGCCAAGTTATCGTTCCGGCAGATCTCCAGGAGGCACTGGAAGCACAGCCGACTGCACTGTCATATTTCAACCATCTTTCCTATTCTCATCAAAGGGAGTACGTCCACTGGATCACGGACGCCAAACGCGAGCAAACCCGCCAGGTTCGAATTAAACAGATGATCGAAATGCTGCTTCAAGGTAAAAGTGAACATTAAACCCTTTACCCAGATCGGCATATTCGATTCAGGTATTGGCGGATTAACCGTGCTGCGTGCCATTCACCAGCTGATGCCAGACGCGCCTTTGCTATATCTGGCAGACCAGGCACACGTCCCATACGGTCCCCGACCCATGTACGAGGTCCGTCAATTTTCTGAAGGCATTACGCGCTTCCTGTTGGAGCAGGGTGCAAGGCTGATCGTAGTCGCGTGTAATACAGCTTCAGCAGCTGCCCTCAAATACCTGCGCTCGGTTTTCCCCGAAGTGCCTTTCGTTGGGATGGAGCCAGCCGTCAAACCCGCAGCTGAGCACACCCGCAGCCGCGTGGTAGGGATACTGGCGACCCCTGCCACCTTCCAGGGCGAGCTGTATGCCTCGGTTGTTGAGCGTTTCGCACAAGGGGTGAAGCTGCTCCAGAACACCTGTCCGGGTCTTGTGAATCAGATCGAATGTGGTGCTCTTGAATCGGACGAGACACGTCGCATCCTGGAAAAAGCCCTTCGCCCCATGCTAGACCAGGGGATAGATACCATCGTGTTGGGTTGCACCCATTACCCATTCGTCATTCCGCTTATCCAGCAGATCACCGGTCCATATGTACGCGTCATTGATCCTGCCCCTGCGGTTGCCCGCCAGGCGCAAAGGCTACTGGTTGCCGGCAGCCTGCTTGATCTGGGTTTGAAAATTGAGCCTGATCAGCTTGGAAATCCACCTCAGCTCCTCCGCTTCACGACGACCGGTGATGCTTCCCGTCTGAAAAGCATGCTGCCCGGTTTACTCGGCGGAAATGCTGAGGTCGAACAACTCATCTGGCAAAATGGCAGGCTGACTTCACCGTGACACAATCCGGATGTTATCCATCAAGGTCTGCGATCATTACTCCCATCGCTTCCGGGCTGATCTGCATCCCCTTAAAATTCTCGAAGCTCAGGTCTCTGAAATGGAGTCCTGCTTGCATCCTAAGCCGCTCGAACAATACGGTATAACTCTCCAAAATGCCAGCCTCCCAGTTCAATCCAAGCTGCTTTGCTGCCGCTCGGATGCTTTCACTATCGGGTCCCTCGATTTCCACGAAATCACCCGTTGGAAGCTCATCCACAACGACTTCAACTTTTCCCATACTGTAAGTTGTACGGTACTTTTCATAGATCGTGTATACCTGGTAACCGAGGGCTTCAAATAGTGCCTTGGCCGTATCAAAATCCGATACCGTAAACTCAAGCTCCTGACGCCGGTTTACTCCGCCCTCCAATGTTCCGCCAGCCTTGTAAGTGATCCTTACTTTTGTATCCCGTCGTAATCGCAACACTTTGCCAGCCGCGGTTAAAGAACGCTCCGGGGTATCGAATCGCAAGTTGACTTCGTATACTCTCGGAGCAATCACCTGCCCCACTGTGCCCAGCTTAATCTCCAGCTCTTTGCGCCTGGAGATGTAAAACTTCATTTCAAGTTCGCTTCCTTCAATATTCACGTTACCTCATTCATTTTTAAGGCTTATACAACGCTTAGGATGGTCTCTTTTTGCTCCACCCGGTCGCCCGGCTTGATCCGCACACGGATCACTTTCCCATCCCTGGGCGAGCGCAGCTCATTTTGCATCTTCATCGATTCCAGCACCGCCAAGACATCTCCTTTATGGATTGCTTGGCCTTCTTCAACCGGTATGGAGATGACCAAGCCCGGCATGGGTGCTTTTAGGTGATAATCCTGGTGTTCCGCTACCCTTCCACCAAGTGCTGCTCGCAGTCGCTTCTCACGTTCGTCTTCCACAATAGCTGAATATAAGTTGCCCTGGAATAATACCTGCCAGGTATCATCATTGAGATACACATTCGCATCAACCGACTTTCCATTCACCACCAGCGAGTAAACCTGCTGGTCGCCCACAGGCATGAAATCTATCTGGTGTAACACCCCATCAACGCTCACCTGGTGTTCGTCGAGGATGTCAATCAGGTATTCGCGCCCTTCAATCGTAGTCACATATTTCATGCTATCTCCTCAGCCTCTCCCACCGGCTCAACCATTTCCAGTTGCTGGTATCGCGCTCATTGCGTTGGATCACATGCGCCGCGCGTTCCGTCTGGCGGTGCGCCACAAGCGTCGCCAGGATGGCGGCAATGTCTGGGAATACTTCCTTGCCTTCTTCTGCCTCCTCGATAGAAAAGCGTTCCTCCACAAAGCGAGTATCGTATTGCCCACCCATAAAGCGGTGCGAATCCATCAGCCGCTGGTGGAAGGGAATGTTGCTGTGCACACCCAGGATCTTGTATTCTTCCAAAGCCCTGCGCATGCGCAGGATGGCTTCACCGCGTGTATCACCCCATACGATCAGTTTTGAGATCAGTGAATCATAATACGGAGAAACCTCAAATCCGATATATACCCCGGTATCCACTCTTACACCGGGCCCGGTCGGTAACAGGGTGTGCGTGATGCGCCCGGTGGATGGGATAAAGTTATTGTATGGGTCTTCGGCATTGATGCGACATTCAATTGCCCAGCCCTTGGCATGGATATCTTCCTGCCGGTGGCGCAAACATCGTCCGCGTGCGATGCGGATCTGCTCTTTGACGATATCGATCCCGGTGACCATCTCTGTGACCGGATGCTCCACCTGCAAACGAGTATTCATCTCCAGGAAATAGAAGTTCTTATCCTTATCCACCAGGAACTCAATCGTGCCCGCATTGACGTAGTTCACTGCCTGGGCTGCCCGCACCGCCACGGCTCCTAATTCTTGGCGGAACTCCTCATCCTCACCCACGAAAGGTGAAGGGCATTCCTCCAACAGCTTCTGGTGACGTCGCTGGATGGAACACTCACGTTCTCCCAGGTGGATCACGTTATCCTGCCCGTCCGCCAGGATCTGTATTTCGATGTGCCGTGCCCCCTCAACCAATTTCTCCAGATACACATTTCCATCCCCAAAAGATGCCTCCGCTTCGCGCCTGGCGGCGTTGAGCAGGATTGCCATGTCTTCCAGCCGATTCACCTCACGCATCCCTTTACCGCCACCGCCGGCGGTAGCCTTCACCAGCAATGGGAAGCCGATAGAGGGTGCCAAGGCCAGCAGCTCTTCATCACTTAGCGATCCCTCCCCTTCTGTACCGGGGACAACCTTTACACCTGCCCGCGAAACCGTGGCACGTGCCACAGCCTTATCCCCCATCGCCGCAATTGACGATGGGTTTGGACCGATAAAAGCCAGACCTGCATCACGGCAGGCTTGGGCAAACTCAGCCCGCTCTGCCAGGAAGCCATAGCCGGGATGGATCGCCTTCGCCCCACTCTTATGGGCGATATCGATGATCTTGTCTATCCGCAGGTACGAGTCACGCGAGGGTGCCGGACCCAGGCGGTATGCTTCATCGGCATAACGGACGTGCAATGCCTGGCGGTCAGCATCCGAAAAAACTGCCACGGTTCCTAGCCCAAGCTCGCGGCAGGCTCGAATAACGCGTACCGCAATCTCTCCCCGGTTGGCGATCAAAACTTTATTAAACATACAGATGCTCCAATTGTAAAGATAACTCTCTTACTGCTCAATCATTCCAGGATATTGCAAAAAATGCAGCAATCTCGGGTTGAATACCTCGGCATCCTCTTGGGGTACCATGTGTCTGGCGCCTGGAATGAGCCACAAATCTGCCCCTCGAATAGCCTCCGCGATATCCTTGGCATGTTGCGGAGTGGCATGCTCATCTCCATCACCTTGCACAATCAAAGCCGGGCACCTGATCTGGTTGATAATAAGGCGCATATCCCAGCTCAGGGATTCAGTCCGGTGCCAGCCGTTAAACCAGTTGTGAAACACCGACTCATATTTCTCGCCATGGGTGTAACGTAAACCCATGCGGAAGTGCTCGTCTGCCGCATAAGCCTGTTGGATGCCCAGTATACCCGGTTCCATCTTTGCTTCAACGTAGATATGCGCCGCTACGATTACCAGGCAGGTTACCTGGTCGGGGTACTGGGCGGCATAATACAGGGCGATGGTTCCGCCATCGCTGTGACCCACCAGTGCCGTTCGACTTACACCCAGCTGGTCCAACAAGTTTTGAAGATCAGCAATATCAGCTGCAAAGCCTGGCAAGTCCAACCCTGGCCTGGCATCCGAGCCTCCATATCCCCACCGGTCATAAGCGATAACATGGTAGCCTGCCTCTATCAATGCAGGGATCTGCCCGCGCCATGCCATAATTGAACCCAGCCCGTGGTGTAGTAGCACCACACCAGGTCCATTCTCCCGTCCATATTGCTCTACATTCAAGTTGTGACCGTTGATTACCATCGAGAATTTACACCCGGATGCAATCGCACCACGGCATCCTCATGAGAACAGGTCGCGCTTGGTGAAGGGCGCAGTAAGGAACTTCATCATCATGCGTCCACCCGATGAAAATGCAATGGTTGCGCCATTCTTGTGATTTTTCAAGATTTTATCCGCAAGCACCGGGGCAACCGTCTCTGCCCTCTCTGCAATGATATTCAATATTCGCTTGGACTTTTCCAGTTCTTCCTCCCGCCCTTCGAACTGCCTGGTGATCATGTCGGTAATAACCATCCCCGGGGTGATAGCCCCGGCAATCACCGGTGTACTCTCAACCTCCTTTGCCAGCGACTTGTTGATAAAATGCACCCCTGCCTTGGTGCTGCCATATAATGCCATCCCCTTCATGTTGTTCCCACGCGCCCCAAAACCTTCCATATTATAGAGTGCACCACAACCCTGTGCCAGCATCCCATTCAACGCCACCCAGGTCCCATACATCGTTCCGACCACGTTGGTCCTCACAACTTCGTCATACTTCTCGGGCGCCAGCTCCCAAAACTTCATCATGGGTACCGCCATCCCGGCATTATTGATCCAAATATCGATGGTGGAAAAATGGTCCTTTGCACTCCCCCATAGCTTCACCACCTGGTTAAAGTCTGTTACATCACACGGCATACCATAGACTTGTTCCCCTTTGTACTTTACGCTGAGTTTTGCTGCCGCTTCATCCACGGATAGCTGGCTTCGCCCACTGATCATAACGCTGCAGCCCCGCTCCAGGAATGCCTCTGCCAGGTTGTAGCCAATCCCGCGCGTGCTGCCGGTGATGACGATCGATCTTGGTCTAATCTTCATAACGGGATGCAACCGTGCTTTTTTGGCGGGTTGGAATCACGCTTATTCGATAGCATTTCCAGCGCGTTGATCAACCTTTGGCGCGTCTCCCACGGCTCGATCACGTCATCAATATATCCTCGCGAAGCGGCGATATACGGGTTGGCAAATTTTTCGCGGTATTCTTGGACCAGCTCATCCCGTCTTTTATCCGGGTCTTCGGCTTGCGAAAGCTCCTTGCGGAAGATGATATTTACCGCGCCATCCGGTCCCATCACGGCAATCTCAGCGGACGGCCAGGCCAGGTTCACATCACCACGCACGTGCTTGCTGCTCATCACGTCGTATGCACCGCCATATGCCTTGCGGGTGATCACGGTTATCTTCGGCACCGTTGCTTCGCAATAGGCATACAAGAGTTTTGAGCCTGCGCGGATGATGCCGCCATGCTCCTGCGCTGTTCCTGGCAGGAAGCCCGGAACATCCACAAATGTGACGATCGGGATATTGAACGCGTCGCAGAATCGCACAAAGCGGGCTGCCTTTTCCGAAGATTTGATATCCAATACGCCCGCCAGTACCATCGGCTGGTTTGCCACGATCCCCACGCTGTGACCCCCTAGGCGTGCGAAACCAATCACGATGTTCTGCGCATACGCTTCCTGGATCTCAAAAAAAATGCTCCCATCCACCACCATACGGATGGCATCTTTGATGTCATAGGGCTTGCTGGGATCGTCCGGTATAATCGAGTTTAACCGCTCATCCATACGCAGCGGGTCATCATCGATGCTTACAAATGGTGGGTCTTCCATATTATTCTGTGGGATATAGGAAAGCAATTTCGGATCAGGTACAGCGCATCAGGTTCAGAATCAGATGCCAGGTGGCACACACCAGAAATTTCGGAGTGTACATCCGCTCCACCCAGCTCTTCAAAGGTAACCTCTTCATGTGTCACAGCTTTTACCACATCCGGCCCGGTGATGAACATATAAGACGATTTACGTACCATGATGATGAAATCTGTTAGCGCCGGTGAGTACACCGCTCCTCCCGCACATGGACCCATGATCACGCTGATCTGGGGGATCACTCCTGAAACCAGGGTGTTGCGCAGGAATATATCTGCGTATCCACCCAACGAAACCACGCCCTCCTGGATGCGAGCTCCGCCCGAATCATCCAGTCCAATCACCGGGGCTCCATTCTTTAGCGCCATGTCCATGATTTTGCAGATCTTCTCAGAATGCACTTCGCCCAGGCTGCCGCCAAAAACAGTGAAATCCTGCGAGAAGATGTAAACCAGCCTATCCTCGATGGTTCCCCAGCCGGTGATAACGCTGTCTCCGAGGTACTTCTGCCGGTCAAGGTTAAAATCACTCGTCCGGTGGGTCACAAATGAGTCCACCTCGCGGAATGAGCCTTTATCCAGCAGCAGGTCAATCCGTTCCCTGGCTGTCAAACGGCCTCGATCGTGTTGGGCTTTTATCCGCTCGGCACCACCCCCAATCCGTCCCTTGGATTTTGTCTCTCGCAGCCGTTTAATTTTTGGGTCATCAGTCATAAGCGTCTCCCACAGCTGAATAAATTATTAGGTCTTTTATTCATGCTGTGCAATATTTTCCTTATCAAAATTATTCGCCCTCATCCTTGCCTGCCTGGTTTTGACCGGCTTCTAAGCCATTCGAGCCAAAATATGCTTTTACTTTTGTCCGGCCCAAGACCCATACCATGAAAACCAGGCTCACCACGGTCACTCCAGCAGAGAACTGCCAATTGATCGGCAGCATCGCACGAATGGCACCTACCGCTCCACTCACCGGGTGGTCCATTAAAAAGATGTGGTCCAGCCAGTAATACAGTGCATAGGTAAGCCCAACTGCCTGCATCAGCCTGGGCGCCCATTTTTTCGCCTTCCATAACCCCCATAACAAGCACAGACCTGCTACACTCCAAATCAACCCGGTCAGGGCAAGATAAAATGGGGAAATCCCCGATCGGGAGCTTAAAAAACTCCAATACCGAATGCTCAATCCCAAGCGGATAAGGTTAATGACTGTGATGATTAACACCCCCAATGCCAGCAAGGTTACGCTCCAAGGACGTTTATTAATGGGTGAGCCTGCTTCCGCATCGGGTACGGACGGTTCATTGGGTGTTTGCGAGCTATCCATATCAGGTTAGTTGGGGGTCACTTACTCGATGGTTAACGTGATTTTTCCGCGCTGTTTACCTAGCATAAGGCGTTCCTGCGCAGAACGTGCATTCTCTAATGGGTAATCACGGTCCACAATTGGTTTAAGTTTACCTGCAAATACCAGGTCCATAACGGTGGCAAAATCCGCCCGGGTGCCCATGGTTGAGCCAAGTACCGACAGGTGCTTTCCAAATATCTGCCGGTTATCGATCTCAAATTTCGCCCCACCCGAATTGCCAACCGTTAGGATACGCCCTCCTCGGGCTGCTGCGCGGAAGCTTAAGGGGAAGGTGGTCCCCACATTATCCACCACCACATCAACACCACGCTTGTCTGTCAGGCTGAATATCGTCTTGGACCAGTTCTCTTCCTTCGATCGGTCGATGAGATAATCTGCTCCCAATGATTCAGCCAGCTCGAGTTTTTCGGGATCAGAGCCAACCACATATACCGTCGCACCTGCCATCTTGGCGATCTGGATGCAGGCGGTATTCACTCCACCTGATGCCCCCACCACCAGCACGCTTTCTCCTGCTCTTAACCCCCCGCGCACGATCAGCGAATGCCAGGCAGTGTGGAAAACGAGCGCCGCCGCTGCCGCCTCATGCATATCAAAATCAGGTGGGATCAAGTAAAGGTTGGTGGAACAGATTGCAATGTATTGTGCATACGTACCCCGCACGGTCTCGCCCAACAAGTGCCACTCACGGCAGCGGTTATCCTGCCCTGCAATGCAGGCGGGGCAGCGACCACAGCCGAGGTTGGAATTGATCACCACTCTGTCGCCTATATTCCATTCATTTACACACGCACCCACTCCTGCCACCGTCCCAGCTCCATCTGATCCTGGGATGTGCGGATATTCGAGTTTTATGCCGGGCCACCCTTGGCGGGTCCATAAATCTACCCGGTTGAGCGCCGCTGCTTCCAGTTTTACCAACACCTGCCCTTCACCCGGCTCAGGCGTTGGGAAATCGGTATACTCAAGCACCTCCAGCCCCCCGTGCGTACGGAATAAAACAGCCTTCATCATCTTCTCCATGTTATAACGTCAGCACGTCACATGCTAGCGAGCGAGTAGTTTCGTGCGGATCACCCAACCATCTGGCGATCACCGCTGCCCGGCCTCCACGTTACAAGATTATCCATCACAGCATTCTCAGGCTCGGATTTAAAGCCTGTGATGGCGCAGGTCCCCGGCCCGGATGCCGGGAGCAAGTGGAATTCGATGTATACCGGGTAATCTGCCATGGAAGCATTAAGTGTTCGAATTAAAGCGCCTCAACCTTAAGCTGAGGTACGGGTTGGACGAGATCTGCTCTTTTTTATCCCAGAATCCCTATCTAAAGCTATCGGAGTCCAAGTTCCATCCTTGAAATCACCAGGCGTTGGATCTCACTTGTTCCCTCGTAGATTTCGGTGATCTTGGCATCTCTAAAGTAGCGCTCAACCGGCAGCTCCTTGCTGTAGCCCATCCCACCGTGGATCTGCACCGCTGAATGAGACACGAACATGGCAGTCTCGGAGGCGAACAGCTTCGCCATGGCAGCTTCCCGGGTAAAACGCTCGCCAGTGGTCTTGGCGCGCTCCTTCGCCAGGGCTGCGTTGTACACCAGCAGGCGTGATGCTTCGATCCGTGTCTTCATGTCGGCAATCTTGAATGAGATGCCCTGGAACTCGCCAATCTTGGAGCCAAAGGCTTCCCGCTCCCGGGCGTAGGTCAAGCTGGCTTCGTAAGCCGCTTCGGCGATCCCCAATGCCTGGGCCGCAATCCCGATCCGCCCTGCATCCAGCACTGCCATGGCAATCTTGAACCCGTCGCCATCCTCACCCAACCGGTCTTCCACCTGGCAGCGGTAATCCTCAAATAAAATCTCGCTCGTTGCAGAAGCGCGGATTCCCAGCTTGGGTTCCTTCTTCCCACGCACGAACCCTGGTCTGCTGGCATCGATCAGGAATGCACTGATCCCACGGTGCTTCTTCTCAGGGTCGGTCATGGTGAACATCACCACGTACTCTGCCACCGGTCCGCTCGTCACCCACGACTTGCGCCCATTGATGACATATTCCTCCCCTTCCCTGACTGCCCGGCTGCGCATCGTCCCTGCATCCGAGCCAGACATCGGCTCGGTGAGGGAGTATGCCCCAATTGCCTTCCCTGATGCGACGGCTGTCACATATTTTTGCTTTTGGGCTTCCGTTCCAAACTTCAATATGCCGTTGCAAAATAGGCTGTTGTTTACTGACATGATGGTGCCGTGAGCAGCATCCACCTTGCATATTTCTTCGAGTGCGAGTACGTATGCCAGGGTGTCCATCCCTGCTCCGCCATATTCTTCGGGCACTTCGATCCCCATGAAGCCCATCTCTCCCATCTTTTTGATCGTCCTGGAAGGGAATTCCCCGCTCTCATCGAACTCTGCCGCTACCGGTGCGATTTCTTTTTGCGCAAAGTTGCGCGCGGCCATACGGATGCTTTCGTGCTCTTCAGTAAATGGAAATAACCCACTGCCAGCCATCGTATCCTCCGTCAAAAACAAATAGGAATGATCGTGATTATAGCATGGGACATATCCACGGTTAAAATGTTACTGGTTCCCCGTTGCCGTTATAGGTCGTAGTAGGATATACTATAGTTAGAGCAGGTTTTGTGTCATCCGTATGCTGTCCAGGATCAAAAACGCACTCATTGGCTCTCCCCTTCCTACCCAACAGCTGGGTGAGAAACGCCTGAATAAAATCCGGGCATTGGCAGCATTCTCTCCAGATGCTCTCTCATCAATCGCATACGCCAATCAGGAAATATACCTGGGTTTGATTGTCGCAGGCAGTGCTGGCTTGATGCTGGCATGGCCGATTGGCCTGGCTATCATTGGAATCCTCATCATTGTCGCCATTTCATATTATCAGACCATCCATGGTTATCCTTCCGGGGGTGGTTCCTATATTGTTGCCCGGGCTAATCTGGGCATCCTGCCTGGCTTGGTTGCCGCAGGTGCATTGCTGCTCGATTACCTGCTCTGCGCCGCAGTCAGCCTAACAGCTGGCGTAGACGCCATTGCCTCTGCATTCCCGGGGTTATTGCCTTATCGGATTGAAATCGCCCTGGGATTGCTCGGGTTGATCATGTTAGCCAACTTGCGCGGTTTGCGCGAGACCGGTACCATAATGGCGGTACCGGTCTACTCTGTTTTTGTTCACCTACATTCCCATGCTTGTGTACGGTGGTATCCGCCTCTGGATAGATGGTCCAGTCCCATTAGTCACAGTCGCACCTTCACCCATCCAGCCGCTGACTCTGTTTCTTATCTTACATACCTTTTCAACCGGGTGCACAGCCCTGACTGGTATTGAAGCCATCAGTAATGGAGTGCCGGCTTTCAAACCACCGGAATCGAAAAATGCTGGCCGCACCCTTATTGTTATGGCAGTCCTGATGGGTATATTATTTATCGGCAGTATCGGATTGACCCAATTCCTGGGGATTATCGCCGGTCCAAACGAGACCATCCTCTCGGCGCTGGCACGACATTTACTTGGAAGTGGACCCGCATATTTACTGATCCAGTTCTCAACCTTGCTCATCCTGGCGGTGGCTGCTAATACCAGCTTTGCAGATTTTCCACGCCTGTCTGCTATCCTTGCCCGTGACGGGTTTCTCCCCCGTCAATTCACCGGGCTGGGCGATAGGCTGGTTTTCGCCAATGGCATTGTTTTCCTTGCCATTGCCACCGGCGTGTTGATCGTGCTTTTCAGCGGTAATAGCCACCAGCTTATCCCGCTCTTCGCAATCGGAGCCTTCCTTGCATTTACTCTCTCGCAGTCGGGGATGGTTATACATTGGGTGCGTGAACGGAGCCAAAATTGGCGCTTGAAAGCCTTCCTCAATGGACTGGGTGCCGTGGCAACAGGGACAACTCTTATCGTGATCAGTATCAGTAAATTTCGCGAAGGTGCCTGGATCACCGTGCTGCTCATCCCAATTCTGGTAGTGGTATTCTTACGTATCCGGGAACATTATAAGGAAGTAGGCAAACAGCTCTCCTTGCGCGGGCTTCCCCCTGATATCAAACCCTCTCCTCCCATGCGACTGGTGGTGCCCGTCTCAGGGGTACACCGCGGTATCGTCGACGCCATCGACCTGGCTCAATCCATCTCCAAGGATATCACCGCCGTTTATGTCGAGCTGGAACCCAATTCGGGAGAGAAGTTGCGCAAGGAATGGGAATGCTGGTGGCCAGACATCCCCCTGGTCATCCTACCCTCTCCATACCGATCGATCATCCAGCCCCTGCTCGATTATCTGGATGAAGATGACCGCCAGCACAACGACGGCACTCTGGCAGCCGTGGTGTTGCCTGAATTCGTCCCCGCCCGCTGGTGGCATCAGCTGCTGCACAACCAAACGTCCTTGCTCCTAAAAGCTGCATTGCTTTATCGCCGTCGCACGCAGGGGTTCCAGCGTATCATCATCGACGTCCCCTACCACTTGAAGAAATAACCAAGGAGTTCATGCTATATGAAGATACTGATTGCTGCAGATATGGAAGGAATCACCGGCGTGACCAACTGGGACCAGGTAGACCCCAACCACGCCGAATATCCGCGTTTCCGCCGCCAGATGACCAGCGACGTCAACGCGGCCGTCCGTGGTGCGTGTGAAGCTGGAGCCAACGAGATCCTGGTCACCGATGGGCACGATCGCGGCACCAACATCATGCTTGAAGACCTTGACCCACGCGCCCACCTGATCAGTGGAGATTACTCACCCCTGGCCATGGTCCAGGGGATCGACCAGGGAATCGATGGGCTCATCTTTGTTGGATATCATGCCCGGGCGGGCTCGCAAAATGCCATCCTCGACCATACCTGGTCCAGCCGCAGAGTGGCCAACCTGTGGCTGAATGACGTCCTGGTGGGCGAATATGGCTTGAACGGCGCTGTTGCAGGTCACTTCAACGTCCCGGTGCTCATGCTCACTGGTGACCAGACCACCTGCGCCCAGGCCTCCGAGCTTCTCGGACCGATCGAAATAGTGGTGGTGAAGACCGCCGTCAGCCGGATGGCTGCCGAATGCCTGCCAGCACAGATCACTGAAGAACGCATCCAATCAACTGCCAGGCAGGCGGTGAAACGCCTCCAGACCGGTGAGGCTCCAAAACCGTTCACTGTCGTCACACCCGTGCATGTCACCCTCGACTTCAACTCCTCCGACCAGGCCGACCAGGCTGCCCTGCTGCCCGGCTCCAAACGCGTGGACGGTAGGCGCCTGACCTTCACCACTGAGGATATGCTGTCGGCTTATTTCGCCTTCCAGACAGCCGTGGCGCTGGTGGGGATATAGCTCGCGAAATTGAACTCTTCACGATTGGTCACAGCAGCCATCCGGTTGACAAATTGGTCCGGCTGTTGCTTGACCAAGCGATCACCTGCCTGGTGGATGTACGCAGCACACCCTACAGCCGCTTCCATCCCCAGTTCAACAAGGCTGCCCTCCAACAGATTCTCCAGGCAAATGGCATCGATTATTCCTGGGCGGGTGAATCGCTGGGAGGTCGCCCAAAGGACCCCTCCTGTTATAAGCATCACATCATCCCGACCAAAGCTGCCGATTATATCAACGAAATCAGCTATCCCGCATTGATACAGCGCCGCTGGTTCGTCGAAGGCATCCAGCAGCTGCTTGACTTGGCAGGTCAGAAAGTCACCTGCATCCTGTGCGCTGAGAAGGATCCCTCTCACTGCCACCGCCACCATCTCATCGCCAGTTACCTGCTGAAGGAATATCCCCAGGCAACCATTTGGCACATCTTAGGGGATGGCACCCTGGTCGATGCCAGGTCCATCCACAGCCCGGGCGAACCACCCGGTTCGCAGCAGCTATCTTTCTAATAGCGATGTGCCGGTCCGACCAATGGAGAGAAAATGGTCTATAAACACCCCATCCTCTTCCCTTCCCGCTCTCAATTTCCCTTAAACTAACTATGCTATAATCCCACCCCAGAAAGGGTGTATATGCTAAAGAAATTCGTTACCATTTTCGGCGGTGACCCTAACAAGAGAGCGCTTACCAAGTCGAACGATGTCGTCGACCAGATCAACGCACTGGAGCCCGCGTTCGAGGCGTTGAGCTCTGAAGAGTTACTGGCCAAAACAGCTGAGTTCCGCACACGCCTTGCCGAAGGAGAGACCCTCGATGACCTCCTGCCCGAAGCCTTCGCCGCTGTGCGCGAAGCCAGCAAGCGCACCAACGGTCAGCGCCACTACGACGTGCAGCTGATCGGTGGGATTTCGCTGCACCAAGGCAAGATCGCCGAGATGCGTACCGGTGAAGGCAAGACTCTCGTGGCCACATTGCCCCTTTACCTGAACGCCCTCACCGGGAAAGGCACCCACCTGGTAACGGTGAATGACTACCTGGCAAGGCGTGATGCCCGCTGGATGGCACCCATCTACAACGCCCTCGGGCTCAGCGTGGGTGTGCTGCAGATGGCTTCCCGCACGGAGAATGGTAAGAAAGCATTCATCGTCGACCTGGAGAAGACCTCTCCACACGAAGACCAGCACCAGCTGCGCCTGGTTGATCGCCGGGAGGCTTATGCTGCTGATATTACCTATGGCATTAACTCGGAGTTCGGCTTCGATTACCTGCGCGATAACATGACCATGGGCTTGGAAGAACGCGTTCAGCGTGGTCACTATTACGCCATCGTGGATGAGGTAGATAACATTCTGATCGATGAAGCCCGCACTCCGCTGATCATCTCCGGGCCTGCCCAGGACGATGCCGAATGGTACATGCGCATGGTGCAGGTGGTGCGCCAGATGCGCGCCGATGACTACGAGCTGGACGAGCGTGACCGCACCATCACCCTCACCGAGATCGGTGAGCTGCACGTCGAGGAGCTGCTGGGCGTCGCTTTGAGTGACCCCGAGCGCCCGGAGGACGTCACTCCCGAGCAGGCGCGCCTGAGAGGCTTCCTCGAGCAGGCACTGCGCGCCCAATTCCTGTTCAAACGCAACAAGGACTACCTTGTCCAGACGGGCAAGGTGGTCATCGTCGACGAGTTCACCGGGCGTTTGATGCCTGGTAGGCGCTGGTCGGATGGTCTTCACCAGGCGGTCGAAGCCAAGGAAGGTGTGCGCGTCCAGGCGGAGAACGTTACCTACGCCACCATCACCATCCAGAACTACTTCCGCATGTACGAGAAGCTGTGCGGTATGACCGGTACTGCCATCACCGAAGCCGAGGAGTTCGACAAGATCTACAAGCTGGACGTGATCGCCATTCCCACCAACCTGGAATACCAGGCCATGCGCGAGGGCTCTGCTCTCTCCCTGCTCGAAGGAAAGGATGAGCAGGGCTACAAGTTCCGTTATTATGCTCTTCAAAAAGATCCCGAGAAGCAGCCTGTGTTCTTCCAGCGCAAGGATTTCCCAGATGTCATTTACCGCACCGAGGAGGTCAAGTTCCGCGCCATCACCAGCGAGATCCTGCGCTACCATGCCATGGGTCGCCCGATGCTGGTAGGCACCACCTCGGTCGAGCTTTCCGACCACCTCTCCACCCGCATGCGGGCTGAGCCGCTGCGCAAACTTGCCCAGGTGGCGATCCTGCGCAAGGCCTGGCTGGAGAAGAACAACCGCGAGGAGGATGGGCGCATCGTAGAAGAGCTGCAGCCCCTCAATGCCCCCCTGGACCAGCTGCAGGTGCCCGAGATGCGCAAGATGGCACGTGACCTGGGCATCTCCTTCAATCCTGAAGATTCTGAGAACCTCACCCGCCTGGTGGAAATCCTCGACCTGCCGCAAGAGGACGTTGAGCGGCTGAAAACCGACCTGGAATCCGGCATCCCTCACCAGGTGCTGAATGCTCGCAAGCACACCGAAGAGTCCCAGATCATCGCCGATGCGGGTGCCTTTGGTGCCGTCACCATCGCCACCAATATGGCCGGGCGTGGTGTCGATATCAAGCTGGGCGGAGAGCTGCCCGAAGGCGTGATTGACTCGGTTAACCGCGTCCTGCGCCGCGCCGGGTACCCCGACCCGTATGACATGCGCCATGAAGAGCGCCGCCAGGCACTCGAAGCGCTCACCCCCGAACAGGTCGGCATCTATGAGGCCGATATTGCCAGCTTCCTTACCTACATGCAGCATATGCAGCGCGTCAAGGAGCTGGGGGGTCTGCACGTGATCGGCTCCGAGCGCCACGAAGCCCGCCGAATCGATAACCAGTTGCGCGGCCGTGCTGCTCGCCAGGGTGATCCCGGTTCGTCGCGCTTTTACCTCTCCCTGGAAGACGAGCTGATGCGCCGCTTCGGTGGTGGCCAGGTCGAGTCGATCATGCAGCGTATGAAGATCGATGATGCTGTGCCCATGGAAGTGGGCCTGGTTAGCCGCCTGGTCGAACAGTCACAGACGCGGGTGGAAGGGGCTAACTTTGACGTCCGCAAGCACCTGCTCGAGTACGACGATGTGCTCAATACCCAACGCCAGCGCATCTATGGCCAGCGCGATCTGATCTTCACCAAGGCTGACCTCTCGGAGGACGTAACCGAGCTGCTGGGTACTGAGGTCAACCGCCGGGTACCTGAATCGCTGGCAGATGACGAAGGCCCGTGGAAACTGCTCGCCTGGCTCGACCAGGTGCAGCCCCCACTCGACCTGGGTGGAATGCTCTTCCCGTCCTATTCGCTCAAACTGCTGGTAGACCACCTTGCTAGCCAGCAGAAGGGCTACAACTCAGCCGAAGACCTGCGCGATGCCCTGCTTGGGTTGGCCTCCGAAGCGCTCAAAGCGGAGGAAGAACACTTATTACGCACCATCGACAACCTGCTGGAGACGAGCCGCGAGCGTCTGCAAAGCCAGGCAAAGGAACGCCTGGAAGCGCTGGACAGCTTCTACGAGGGGCTTAACATGGGTGAGGCAGAAGATGCCGCCCCGCGCAGCTCGCGCGAGCTGTTGGATGAGCTGGTGGGCATGGTGCATGTCAATATTCGCCTGACCCCGGAAGAGTTGCACCTGCTGCGCGACGACCCAGACCAGGTGCGCAAGACCATCCGCACACAGGTGGAGAACGCCGTCGCCGGGCAGTCGGTAATGCGCCTGGTGGGTGCCATCGAGCGCCGCCTGGAAGACAGCCTCGACCTCGAGGTTACCCAGCTGGATAGCTCGGATTGGGAGGCTATGGCAGATCAGGTCTACCGTTCCACCCAGCTTGTGCTTACCAGGAGGCGCGAGCGCCTGATGGGTAACGGCGCCGATCCGGCTTCCGGTCAGCTGGCTCATGACCTGGAAAGTGCCCTGGCGAAGATCAGCGGACCCGTCACCACCAACCACATGCTGGGCTTGCTGTTGATGATGCCCCAAGGTTCCAAAGCTTCCTTCGACAAGAAGACCCACCGACGGGTCTTGCAGCGCACCACTCGCCTGAGCTATATCTACCTGGCAGCCCGCCTATTGGAGGGTCGCACACCGGTGGACATCACCGATGAGGTGTTAATACACCTGCAGAGCGCCCAGGAGACCATCCGCCGGGCTTGGGGAGCGAGTGAATTCTCACGCCTGGCAAATGCCACGCTGCCGGAGCTTGACCCCACGCTGCGCGATACGCTGTGCCGCCTGCTGGGTGAAGATACCTGTGCCAGCCTGCAAACCCAAACCCTGCAGACCCTTGATCGCGAGCAGATTCTCAAGATCATGGACGAGCTGGGACGGCGCGCCCTCACCGAAGTCTACCGCCAGCTGCTGTTGGGGGTGATCACCGAGCTGTGGGTGGACTACCTGACCCAGATGGAAGCCTTGCGTGTGTCCATCGGTCTGGAAGCATATGGTCAGCGCGACCCGCTGGTGCAGTACAAGAGCAAGGCGTTTGAGCTGTTCCAGAATTTGCTCAAGGATATGCGCTCGGGAGTGATTTCGCGTATGTTCACCTACCGCCCACGCCTGATGAGCAGCGTGCAGAGCGAGATGCACCGCCCGACCACGGTAGAAGAATTTGAGGCAGAGACGGATGCCTTTACAGTAAGCCCTGATGGGGAAGAATCCGAGGAGCAGCCGGCAGATGGGGCTGAGCTCGAGCCCGAGGCTGAAGAGGAACAGGTAGCGTTGCAGGCTAATCAGGCCCAGCTCAGCAAGTCGCAGAAGAGGCGCAGGCATCGGAGATAAAGAGCAAGGATTGAGGTAATTGGGTATCAGGAAAGAGTATCGAGAAGACCACGGCGAGTGCATGGGGAGGCGGTGGGCGTCGAAGTCCGTAA
This sequence comes from uncultured Chloroflexia bacterium, assembly GCA_963809615.1. Taxonomy (GTDB): domain Bacteria; phylum Chloroflexota; class Anaerolineae; order Anaerolineales; family UBA4823; genus FEB-25. The sequence continues at coordinate 196,226 of CAWEKR010000004.1, read as the reverse complement.
TCAGACGATAAGGGGACAAGAATTCATTGGACATGGCGGGATTGGAACCTCAAAAAAAACGAATATAAACGAATATTGCGGTGATTGTGGCTGCCTCTTTGGAATGCAAGGTAAAGGCGATCCTGGGTATGTGGCGATGAATTGATTTGTATAAAAAAACTAAAGCATTCAATTAAGCTCCGGAAAGAGATATGCTGCAGTGTATCGGGAAAGAGGTCGGAAAACAGGAGTCCGCAGGAAAACCACCTGCGGACTCCTGTTTTAAGTATATGATTCATTGAAATGTATGCAAGTGGTGTGAAGTGCGTAAAAGGGTTAGAAGACATATATGCTAAGGACCACCTTGATTACCACTGTAGCTTTGCGGTGAGTAGTTACTCCCCTACCGGTAAAGACCATACCGGTATACGGGCGTGTTTATTTATATAAAGAGCCATACGAACACGCCCTAATAATAGCACATATGTTCTGTTTCTACAAGGGGTTTAAGAAGATTTAAGGAAAGCGTAGGGTAGCGGTTGATAGAATAGTAGCATAATTTCTGATCGTACTTTTACCGGTACAGACGATCACTGCATCTGGAAAAGCACCCGATGTAGGAGCGCACTATACCGATAGGGGAGAGCACCCTATCGGTACAGAAGATCACTGATTTTCTAAGCCACAAGAGGTTTAAGAATATTTAAGATTTCTCATAAAAGAGAAGCTGATGATATTCCACTTTATATGGATAACCTCTGTGGGGCGACCCAGCGGGACTAGCCTTGAACTGTTTCATCACGCTGGCATGCCTATTCATGAATTCATATTTCGCAAGCCTTGTCGCCCTTACAAAAAAACACTACCAGCCCTTCAGGTCTTCCCACTGGCTTTCAGCGCACGCTCGATGTCCTTTACCCGGTGGTAGGCAGAATGTCCGTCGAGGTCGTAGGGCCATTCCACCCTGCGATCTTTCCTGGAAAACCACTCATCGGGGGCAGCTCTCAGGGCAGACATCAAATCCTCCTGAACCTGCCTGTGCCAGGCAAGCACATCCTGCGAAGAGCGCTCATGCCAGCGCAGGTAGATGAGGTGGTTGGCGTCGTTTGTCTCCAGACCACGCTCCTCGGGAGGCCGCCTTTGCCGCCTGGCAGAACGGGCTGCGTCGGCTTTCCAATGAGTGATATGGGCAACAGCATCTTTCACCGTCCAGGGGTCTTTTGTCTCGGGTCGGGGCAGCAACTGCTTCCAATCTTTATCTCTCAGACCCACCAGCAGCTGGTCAAGGAGCTCGAACTCACGGATGGTACGCTCGATCACTTCATTACGGGTGTGATGCATCGTTTTGAATAACTCCTGATAATGCAAGCATTTTTCGTTGGTCGTTCATGCCAATTATCATCAATGGCTTGTTAGAAGACCGAACGATATGGATATCATACTTCCAACTCTGTTTTAATCAACCCACAATTGCAGGGAGACAAGAATCTGGATAATATTATGTTAGACTTCTCTGTCATGCGCGGCTTGATTGGATTAATCGCAGACCTGGAGCTTTTACTAAATACGAAGGAAAAACATGATGACTGGTATAACCACCACCCTTGGTCTTTATAATGATACTGAATTGGGGCTGATTTTGCCCCACGAACACATCTTTGTAGACCTGCGCACCTGGGATACCCCGGGTTATGCCCAGGCAAACGTTGATGATGTGCTGCTGCTGATGGTCCCGGAACTAAAAAGTGCTCAAAAAGCCGGTGTGAGCGCCATCGTAGAATGCAGCACGGTCGGCGTCGGTCGGCGGGCGGATATCGATCGTGCCGTATCCGAGGCGGCTGGTGTGCCCCTGGTAATTCCAACGGGAATTTATCGTGAACCGTGGATCCCGGAATGGGCGCATGCCGCCAGTGAGGCGGAACTAACCGGATGGATGCTGGGGGAACTGCAAGGTGAAATTGAAGCGAGCGGGGTTCAAGCCGGTTGGATCAAGCTTAGCGCCGGGGATGAAGGGTTAACTGCCTGCGAAACCAAAATCTTACGGGCAGCCGCAGTCGCCGGTCGCGAGACGAATGCGGTCATCGGCAGCCATACCATTAGTGGAAGGGTGGTGAAGGAGCAGCTCGATATCATCGAAGCGCTTGGGTATGCAGCACAACGGTTTATCTGGATCCACACCCAGGCTGAGCCGGATTTCGAGCGTCAACTTGAAATGGCTCGCCGTGGAGCCTGGCTTGAATACGACGCAATTGGTAATAGCGAATGGCAATCGGATGAGTACTATTTGGAACACATCCAACGCCTACTGGACGCAGACCTGGGTGGTCAATTGCTACTGAGCCATGATCGTGGGTGGTATGACCCGGCGCTGCCAGGAGGTGGTTTTCCCAAGCCATATACCTATCTTGCAGACCAGTTTTTACCCAAGTTGCGGTCTGTTGGTGTGGATGAGGCAACGATTGACCTGCTGACTCGGGTCAACCCCTATCAGGCGTTTGCCCGTTGAGGCTTGAAGAGGAAACCTGAATTTAACCCGCCTTATGAGCACCTCACCTTGCGCCATTATCAAGGAAAGTGATTGTATGAAACCGGAGGCAGTTGTACCTTTACCAGACCGGGATCGTTAATCCCATCTATAAAACAGGCTGGATGAAATCCCTCCCGATATAATTTTGCTCAGGCAACATCCGGGAAGTAGAAAAGGCAGATTGCCATCGAAAATCAGCAGGGACAGGTTCGACAAAGAGTGTCTCGAATTTCGCTCGAAGGACCTCCGAGAACCTCGATGACGGTTTATCCTATTTTGAGGAGGCTTTACTCTGTTTCTCCCACTCCAGCACGGAAGAGCGGATCAGGTCTCGCACTGCTTCATCAGGCACGTCCTTAATCCCCGGGTATTTCTGCCCATCCAGGATAACCAGCACCCCATGGTCTGGACCATCGTTTATGGCAATCCCGCGACCCTCAAACCGGGTACCAGAAATTCGCGCCTGCAAGATATCGTCGATCTGCATGGCGATGCTCTTATACACCGGTGTAGGGGCTGGGGTGGGGTTCAGGATACCCGCGACAACATCTGTAAGCGACGTGCTGACCGGCTTGACTTCGGAGCTGGGTTCAACTGAAAAAGGAGGGGTGTGATGGTCGATTGTCTCTGTGGGTACAGCTTCGGCGGGGATCCAGTCGCTTAAACCTGGCGGCGTTTCTCCCGCCAGAGAATCGGTTTGGGCCGCAGGCAGGGGTTCGCCGGCAGCAACAGCTGTGGCAGATGGCTCGAATGCAACCACTGGCACTGACTGCTCTGTGGTCTCCGACCCCGCAGCGGGCAAAGCAACATCGGATGAAGTTGCATCAACCGGGGAGGTGGACTGGGCAAGCCATTTTGCGAGCACACTGGCAGTGAAGCCCAGGCGGCGCTGCTGGGTTGGAGAGAGCTCGCTCACCGACTTGAACCTTTTCCCATCCATCTCCACCACCAGATCCTGGGTCTTGACGTCGCGCAGCAGGCTCGCCAGAACAGATATGGCTGGGTCTGACGAAGAGCTGCCATTCGCTTTACTTTGGTTTCCACGTACCAGGGTGATAATAATCCAAATCAGGCCGATAATTCCGGCACCAAGGATAAAAAAGAAACCGGCTATGAGTAATATTGTGGATGAATTCATAATCAACCTCCATTTAATTAGGCAGCTGGCCGATCAGCTCGATCGCATGGTAATTTGATCACTCCTTCGGCTGCCTCGCTCCTTCACCTGGAAACAAGCTCACACCCTCGGCTGGCATGACGGGCAATAATGAGTGCCGCGCTGCCCCACAGTAATGCGTGCAATCGGTGTGCCACATTCAAGGCATGGCAGCCCCGTTCGCTGGTACACCCGGAAATAATTCTGGAAGTCTCCACCTCGATACACCCAATCAATGCTAGCGCCGTTGCGGGCAATCCCGTCTTGCAAGACGGTGCGGATGCTCACCAGCAGCCTGGCGGATTGCTCAAGACTGATACTGTTCGCCGGGGTGAGCGGGTGCAGCTTTGCCAGGTTCAGGGCTTCATCGACGTAAATATTTCCCAACCCGGCGAGGAAGGTCTGGTCGATGAGCAAAGGCTTGAGCTGGCGGCGGGTGGAGTGCAGGCGGTCGAAGAGCTGCTCTGGAGTGAGGCTTTTATCCAGCGGCTCTGGACCCAGGTTCCCCAGCACCCGGTCGACATCATCCACCAGCCAGACCCGCCCAAACTTACGGGCATCATTGAACACCAACTGGAGCTCACCTTCAAGCTTTAGTACCAGCCGGTCATGGGTCTGTGGAGGTGTGCCGTCGGGCTTCACCAAAAGGTCACCACTCATGCGCAGATGGAAGAGCAGCCAAGGTTGGGTAAGGCGAAAATAGAGAAATTTTCCCCTTCTGCCAATGTCTTCTATCACCTGACCGATGAGGTGGTGCGTGAATTCAGCGGGAGAGGGTTCAGCCAGGGTACGCTCCCAAAGCAGGTCAACCCCCAGGATGTGCCTTCCAACAAGGGCAGGCTCCCCGCTCGCTCGCTCTGAAGGGAGGCTCGCTCCCCTGTCAGGTACGCGCCTTCCCTCGCGCAGCATCCGGGCAATGGTCTCTACTTCGGGTAGTTCAGGCATGCAGTGGATCCTTCTTTAGTCTTCTGTGATCCTTTATTGTACTCCTCAGCATACGGGAAAGGTTTCTTATTGCTGGAATTCGCTGCGTAGCATGCCCATCACCAGGAGGTCGATATACTTTCCGTCCTTATAATCTGCCTGGCGCTGGCGCCCTTCAGGAGTGAAACCAGCTTTCTCATATGCCCGGATGGCACGCGGGTTGGTCTCAAGCACCCTGAGATAGATGCGGTGCAGGTTAATGGTCTGAAAACCATGTTTCACCAACAACCGCACCGCTTCGGTACCATAACCCTTGTCCCAGTACGACTTATCGCCGATCATGATCCCAAATTCGGCGCTGGCATTCCGTTGGTCATGGTTAAAAAAGCCACAGCTGCCAATCATCTTCCAGGTACCCTCTCCCTGTGGGGGCATCTCCTCCACTTCGATGGCGAGGTTGTGCTCAGATGCTGGGCGCTGCTGCATCGCATCAAACCATTGTTGCTCGTCCGCCATCGAGAAGGGCAAGTAAATACCGATCCCTGGGAGGACATCTGGATCATTTAGCCATTTAACAAAGGTTGGCAGGTCGTCCCGTTCGATCGCTCTGAAGCGGATGCGTTCTCCGTAGATCATATCTGCTCCAATCGCGTGCTGCACAGCAGGTGATTAAACCGAAGGCACCAGAACATCTCACTCATCACTTTTCAGGAGGCTCATGCGCAGGATATCGATAAATTTACCATCCATATACTCTGCCTGGCGCTCCCGTCCTTCAATGGTAAAGCCGGCTTTCTCGTATGCCCGGATGGCGCGCGGGTTATTCTCGAAAACATGCAGGAATATGCGATTCAGGTTGAGGGTATTGAAACCATGCAGAGCCAGCAGGCATACTGCTTCGGTGCCATATCCCTGGTTCCAAAAGCTTTTATCGCCGATCAGGATTCCGAACTCGGCAGCCCTGACATGCCAGTCGATATGGTCAAACGCCAGGCTGCCAATCAAATTCCAGCGTTCTTCCCCCGGCTCACCGGCGGGCAATTTTACTTCGATCCCCATTACATGTTCATCGACGGGGCGCTTGAGCATGTCCTCGTACCAGCCGTCCTCTTCAGTCTGAGATACAGGGCTGTGGATCAAAATCCCCTGCCGGACTTCGGGGTCGTTCAGCCATATAACAAAGAGAGGCAAATCTTCCTTTTCCACCGCCCTGAAGCGGATACGCGTACCGTAAATCATAGTATCTCCATACTTGCTCAACCTTTCCCACTGAGAAGCATTTCGACCGCCTCAAAGGGCGAAACACACCGCGCCAAAATGTCTGCCACTGCTTTATCGTAGGCGCCAGCAGTCAAGCGTGAGCGGAAATCTTCTACGAGCGTGTTTTGCAGAAGCAGGTCGAGCTCGGTCTGCAACCGCCAGCGTTCTCGCTGCACCCAGCCCCCGCTTGATTCGAGCTGGATACGGTGGTCAGCGATCGCCTTAACCAGCTCGGGGATGCCCGTGCCATCCAATGCCACCGTGCGCAGGATGGGCGGCACCCACATGGGTCCGGTAGATGCCGTGTCTTCGGGCTGCCCGGCGACCAATTCAACCTTGCCGTGATGTAAAAAGTGATGCGGGAGGGGATGGGCAAGGTTCAAAGACCCGCGCAGGGCGCGTTCGGTATTTTCAACACCCGGTAGATCGGCTTTATTCACCACAAGCACGTCGGCGATCTCCAGGATGCCAGCCTTGATAGCCTGGATGTCATCCCCAAGACCCGGCGCTTCTACCACGAGGGTGGTATGAGCCAGACGGGCAATATCCACTTCGGATTGGCCTGCCCCGACCGTTTCGATGAGGACCAGGTCATAGCCGGCGGCATCCAACACCTGGACCACTGAAGCTGTTGCGGCAGCAATACCGCCCAGTGAGCCGCGGGTAGCCATCGAGCGAATGAAGACACCTGGGTCACCCGCCAGGTCGCGCATACGGATGCGGTCGCCCAGGATAGCTCCACCAGTAAACGGGCTGGTGGGGTCCACCGCAACAATTCCCACGCGGCGGAGCGGTACGCTTGCTTCCGGGTTGCGGTAATAACGGGCAAGCTGGTTGACCAGGGATGATTTCCCGGTACCTGAGGCGCCAGTTACTCCCACCAGATGGGCTTTACCGGTGTGTGGGAACAGGGTGTTGAGGGCAGACCTGCCCTCAGGAGTGCCATCCTCGACCTGTGAGAGGGTGCGCGCCAGTGCTAGCCGGTCACCCGCGAGGACTGCCTGGGCAAGGTCTACGTCAGCCATACCATGCTGAATCAGGCATTGGTAGCCTTCACGGCTTTGCGGATGTCGTTTATATAGGTATTACTCAGAGTGCCGGGACCGTAAATGCCGATCACACCCATATCCAGCAGGAGCGGTACATCTTCGTCGGGGACGATACCGCCGAGGAAGACCTTGACCTGGTCCTGCTTATTGGCTTTAAGTAATTCGAGCACACGCGGCACCAGAGCCATGTGTGCTCCTGAAAGGATGGAGAGGCCGACTGCATTCACGTCTTCTTGCAAAGCAGCTTCGGCAATCATCTCTGGGGTCTGCCTTAGACCGGTATAGATGACTTCCATTCCAGCATCGCGCAAGGCGCGTGCCACCACTTTGGCACCTCGATCATGCCCATCAAGCCCGGGCTTGGCGATCAACACACGAATCTTTCTCTCGCTCATATTTTCTCCATGGAAAGATGATTGAAAATTATACCAAATAGCGGTGCATTGCAGTTAGTTGGAAGTAATGAGCTGGTAGCTGGCAACAGGCAGCAAAAGAATTTACTCGGGAGACCAGTGAGAAAAACAATTCTATATCGCAGATGGACAGAGATAAAATGATAAACGGAACCCCTGCAGATTGACTTTTTCAGGTTCTTTTTGTAATATCATAGATGAACAAGCGCGAGCAAATGAGAAGATAAACCAATGGAAATACAAAAACCCATGCCCGTCCGGGAAAAATTTAGACATGCCTTTGAGATGGTACGCTTATACCAAAAGCATGTGCTGCCGTTTGTGGAGCAGCGGTTGGGCTATTGGGCAAAGCACGAGCTCGAATCAGTCTGGAGGGCGGCGATTGCACCCATCCGCGAAAACGACCCGGATGAGGAAAAATACCAGAGAGCATATAGCAGCTGGTTATGGATGGCACGCTGCAGTCACGACTTCCTGGCAGACCAGCTGGATCGAAAGGGAGTGGGTGATTATAAGCGGCTGTTGTTGAAGTCTTATAAGCGCCAGTATGAAGAAAAACCTGCCCTGTCTATTTACCGAATGTTAAACCGGCAGACTTCCCTGATAAAGGCATGGGCATACGAGATGCAATGGATGACGCCAGTCGAAATATCCAGTCAAGGGCCGGAAATGGTGATCTGTGAGGTACATAACTGCAGGATCCTGCAGACACCCGCTACAGAAAGGATCTGCAAGGTAGATTGCAGGAACGTCGGCACGGAGCTGGCGTATCAGGTGTATCACTTAAACCGGCACACACGCCCCGTAAACCATGGGTGCACCATCACGTTAATTCCCGCAATTGAATAAGGTTCTTCCAATTAATGAAAAGACGCCCCGATAGGTAGACTTGCCTGCCGGAACGTCTCATAATATCGGGCCTTATCTTATGGGATAAGCTCGTAGCGCGAGCCGGGCGTACCGCATACCGGGCACTTACCCTCGAGCGGTCCTTCGTGAGTATTACCACAGACCGGGCAGACGTAGTAGTCAACAATCTCCAGCGATTTCTGTGCTTCCAAAGCCGCCAGTGTCTTGCGGTACAGCACTTCATGGACTTTCTCAACTTCCCATGCCCATTGGAAGGATGTTACCGCACGCTTCACAGACTCACCCTCAGCATCCTTGAGGAAATCGGGGTACATCGTGACCACCTCATAGTTCTCTCCCGTGATTGCCTCATGAAGGTTCTCTGCCGTGGATTTCACTCCATCCAAAGCACGAAAATGGTTATTCGCATGCACAGTCTCTGCAGCAGCGACAGCCCTGAACAGTTTAGCTATTTGGGTTAATCCCTCATCATTTGCCTTCTTGGCGAACGCCAGATATCTGCGATTTGCCTGAGATTCACCGGCGAACGCAGCTTTTAAATCATCAACTGTCTTGGTCATATCATTCTCCTCGAAATCTATCTACATTAATATGGTTGGACCAGGATGCTCTACCATCCTCCATAGAAGGATTAGCACTCATTGATCCTTATATCAAATCACCTCACAAGATTGAGATCATTCAAGTATGAGAATATCCATTCCCGATAGGCGCTCCAGGTTACTCAACCTGTTCGACCAAATAAGTCTGTAGACCCATCAGCTTCACCTGCCCGATCTGTGCTTCCAGCCAATCGACGTGCTCCTCTTCATCGGTCAGGATGGAATCCATCAGCTCACGACTGCCATTATCACCAAGCTCATAGGCAAGCCGGATTCCATCGTTATACCCTTTGACAGCCCCATACTCGGCGGCTAAATCGTTGTCAAACTGCGATTCGATCTCCGGGCCGATGTTTATCTTCTTCAAGCTGCTGACAACTGGCGTTCCATCCAGGAACAGGATGCGGGCAATCAGCCTTTCAGCATGCTTCATCTCTGTTATCGCCCGCTCTTCGATGGCTTTGTGCAACTCCATATACCTCCAGTTATCGCACATCTCGGAATGCACCATGTACTGGCTGATGGCAGTCAGCTCATCAGACAACAGGTTATTAAGTGCTGCTAGAATCTTCTCGTTGCCTTTCATTTTGAATTACCTCCTTAAATTGTGTGGACCCAGGGTATCAATCTATTTTGGAATATTATATAGTTTACCACTCAGGATGAACAGTAATATTATTCCTCTGATTGTATTCAGAAAATAATACCGAGAGGGATGCCGATCAAGTTGAAAGGTGTAGAGATTTGAAAATCTGGTAATATTCTCCTCTCAGGTATTCCAACCAGACCTTCGAAGGAGGCAGCAATGATCAGTCCTGGCAAGATCGATGAATGGATCCACGAAGTGGAAGAAAGACCGTTGTCAGCGGAGCTGATCATTCGTTACATCGCCAACCGGTTGAGCGAGCTGGCAAGCCGGGAAGAAGAGCTGGCGGCACAAAACATCGAGCTGCTTAGCGGGAGAAAAGTGGAGGAATATGTGAGCCGGATTGCCAGCCTGGAATACCAGCTGGAACTATTAAAGCGCCAGCTGGGGGGTGAGGTCATCCTGCCCACCGAAGCACTGGTGAGTGCTCCGATCCAGGAGACCATCAGTATCGTGATATATAACGCCCTGGGTAATGCATTGAAATTGGAGATGCTTCCGGCAGAGATGACTGCTTCGCCTAACTTTGCAAATTTCAGCGGAGAGGTTTGCCCAGGCGGAGTGCAGCCGTCTGTGCTGGTCACCAGATCACAGGAAGAGCTGCTGTTTATCTTCGATTCTGGACGGACCGTAGCCCATCCAGCATCCCAGCTGCCCCTTTCCAGCGCGGATAAGCTCGGGTGGGAGGGAGCGTTTTTGGAGGAACCGCGCATCAAGGAGGAGCTGGCGGCGGTGCAGCCGATCGCTAAAATGTCGCTGTATGAAATGTGCATCCAGGCCAGCCGGAAAGGCTACGTGAAGAAAATAAAGGTGTCGTCTTTCACCTCTCACTTAGCTGAGGATTACATTGGAACAGGGGTGAAACTGCCGGCGGACAGGACCTGCGGGCTGACTTTTACCAACAAGGATGCTCTCTTCGTACTGGTAAGCCAGGAAGGATACATCTTCAGCATGCAGGCAGAGCGCCTGCCCACGGCAATCGAGGAAGTCATCCGCCTGGGGATCTCGGACCACATCGTGTCGGCATTTGCGGTTAACCGAGAACCATCCGTTTTATTCGTCACCCAAAATGGCAAAGCGGTACATCGAGAAACAAGCTGGCTCGAACCGGCGCACTCTTTCAAGTCGAGAGGTCAACCGATTCTATCCAAGGAGAGGCGCGAGGCGGGTATCCGGATTGTAGGAGCTGCTCCGGTGGCCGAAACTGACTGGGGAGTGTTCCTGCAATCGGATGGATTGCTGAACGCATATCCATTGAAAACCTTATTAGAGACAGGCAGTGTACCTGCAGTGCAACCTCCCGCAACGATCTTGAGTTTTTCAACCTTCCATATGCCCGAGGCGAAAGGCTGACTGAGGCATGAAACTTGGCGGAGGTGATAAATAACATGGGTGTGAAGGTCGGGATCGACTTTGGGACATCCAATTCAGGCGTAGGCATATATCGGGATGGCAAGGTATTTATCCTGCCCATCGATAGTAAAAATATCGTGCCGGAAGTGGTCAAAACGATCCTGTATATCACCCGCGATTACAAGCATCTCATTGGCCAGGAAGCTGTTGAGAACTATTACAAGCACAACATCAACCGGCAGCGGCGCTACGTTAAAAAATGGTCAGGTGAGATCGATTTCACCGGCGCTGAGCTGCATTATGTGCGCGATATTTACGTCTACGTAGACGAGCTGCAGCCCGGCAGGCTGCTGCAATTCATCAAGACCGCGTTGCGCTCGGAAAAATACCAGGGAACGCAAGTCTTCGAGCGGTATTACAGTCTAACAGACATTATCTCAGGCTACCTGCAGGCATTAAAGCAGCGCGCTGAAAACCTGATTAATGAAGAGATCAGCGGGGTGACCCTGGGAAGGCCGGTGAAATTTTCCCAGGATGCTGAGCAAGACTTGCGGGCTCAAAACACTCTGATGCAGGCGGCTGCCGAGGCCGGGTTTACGCAGGTAGAGTTCGAGCTTGAGCCCGTAGCAGCAGCCTTGTATTACGAAACCTCACTGAGCCGCCCGCAAATTGTGTTAATCTTTGACTTCGGCGGAGGGACGCTTGACCTTACTATCATGCGCCTGGGTGACCCAAAACACCACGAGGTGTATGCCAGTGGAGGAATCAGCATTGCCGGGAGCGATTTCGATCGGGCAATCATCCAAAATCGCATGCTTTCGCACTTCGGAAACGGGTTGGTGCAAAACAACCCAGAAATCCTCAATCTGATCCACACCATCCCGGATTGGGCAGCCCTGCCTGAGCTCTCGACGCCACGCGCCAAAGTTGCGCTGGAGGAGTCGATTCAGAAAGGGGTCGCACCGGTGAGGCTGAAAGCGCTCGAATCTTTGATCTTTAATGACCTGGCATTCTCCTTCTACAATATGATCGAAGCGACCAAAATCACATTGTCGAGCCGGGGGGCGGCAGTTGCCAGGATGCAGGAGAAAGACCTCGACTTGTGGGAGCTGTACACACGCAGCCAGTTTGAAAAAGATATTCAGGAATTCCGCGACCAGATCGAAGGAGTCCTGATGGACACGGTCAGCGCTTCAGGAATGGAGCCGGGTGAGATTGATGCGGTAGTTAAAACGGGTGGATCTTCCAACATCCCGGTGTTCTCCGGGATGCTGGTGAAGATCTTCGGACGGGATAAAGTAAAAGCATCGGACGTCTTCAACAGTGTAGCCGGTGGATTGGCGATCAAGGCTTATCAAACAAAATAGTCCACCTGCCCCTTCCATCAATAATTACCTCTCATAGAACATTTATCCCTTGGATCATCCTACAAGTTATAATCCAAACTACGCCTGGTATATCCGGTGCCTGACCTGGATCAAAGGTCAGGAGGAATTTTTTAAATGAGGGTAATATGGTAAAGAAACCAGATTTTGATTTACAAGCCGCCCACAAATACTTTTCTGCAGAGTGCTTTAACCGGGCATGGGATTATATTGACAAACCGGTGCGCAGTAGCGCAGAAGATGATAGGATGCTCGAATTGAGCCTGGCATCGCTGTGGCACTGGACGCAAAGGGAGGACTGCACCCCCACCAATCTATCGGTCGGATATTGGCAGGCCGCGCGGGTGTATGCGCTTAGACGGGAAGCGGATCCGTCCAGGCATTACGGAAAGATTTCCCTTGAAGCTGCTCAAACGGAAGGCGTACTGCCATTCTACCGGGGATACGCTTTCGAAGCCCTGGCACGGGCGGAATGCATGGCAGGTAACCTGGACGAAATGGAAAAATACCTCGTCCAGGCGCACCAGGTGGCAGCAACGCTACCTGACCCTGAAGCGAAGCAACAGCTGCTAACAGACCTGGCGACTATCCGCTAGCATGGAGCTCTCAGCTTAGCCAATGTAGAGGTTTGCTTAACGAAGAAAGGCGCAGGCGTAGAAATATGAAGTATGGGATGAAATCTCAGCCTGCGCCCCTACTGTTGGCGCTGGACAATATATTCAGGTAATTTTAAAAAGCTCGAAGGCTTTGCGCCATGCTTAGGGAGGGTTACAATCTCAGCATGGGATTCATCCATCTTCACACCCATTCGTACTATTCATTCTTGCGCGGTTTACCATCGCCGCAGGAGCTGGCAACCAGCGCGGTAAGCATGGGGATGACTGCTGTGGGGTTAACCGACCACCACAGCTTGAGCGGAGCAATTGAGTTCCAGGATGCCTGCCTGCTGGCAGGTATCAAGCCCATCCTGGGATTGGAAGTGGAGACAGCGCTGCCGCCAACAATGGGCAGCTTAGAGGCGGGCATTTTGACCCTGCTGGCAATGGATATGGCTGGATGGCGCAGCCTGTGCAGGATCAGCAGCTTGCTGAGTGGTGATACTGACGTGCTGCCGTTCGAGCGTCTGGCGCAGGAAACCAGCGGATTGATCTGCCTCAGTGGGGGACGGAGGGGACTGCTCACAAGACTGGTCGCCGCTCAGCAGCGCCAATCAGCTGAAACCTGGGCTTCGAAGCTGAACGAGATTTTCGAGGACCGCTTATATATTGAGCTGCAGAACCACACTGCGGAAGACCTCGAGCTGTGTGTCAGCCTGACCACACTGGCACACCGCCTGGACCTGCCCACCGTAGCCACACATGATGTGCATTACCTGGCACCAGAGCAAGCACACCTGCAGCAGGTGCAGACGGCGATCCGGTTAATCCGCCCACTCAAAGAGCTCGACCCAAACACGGCTGCCCCTGCACAGGCAAATTTTATCAGCCCACAAATAATGGCAGAACGCATGCCCAACTTCCCCCAGGCACTTGAAGCCACCATGGAGATTGCATCCCGTTGCCAGCTGGAACTGCCATTGGGAGTGCTGCACTTTCCGGAGATTTCGTTAGAGCCCGGGATTACCAGTCAGGAAGTGCTGCGCCAGAAAGCCATGACTGGGGCTGGTAAGCTCTATGGAAATATCACTCCTAACCTGATGACCCGCCTCGAGCATGAGCTTTCGGTGATCGGCGAATATGGTTATACGTCGCTGTTCCTGATCGTAGAAGAAATCTTGAATTTCGCCCGCAAGGAGGGAATCCCATTTTCCTCGCGCGGCTCAGCGGGTTCGTCTCTGGTGGCACACTGCCTGGGGATAACATCTCCAGACCCGATACGGCTGAACCTATATTTCGAGCAATTCCTCAACCCGGCGCGGGCAACACCGCCAGATATCGATACCGACCTGTGCTCACGGCGAAGGGATGAGGTTATCCGTTTCGTCTACCAACGCTTTGGGGAAGATCGGGTGGCGACCGTGTGCACCATCAACCGCTTCCGCAGCCGGTCGGCTCTGCGCGAGGTGGCGAAGGCGTATGGACTGCCCACAGACGAGGTCAGCCGATTAGCAGACAGCCTGCCATACCGCTGGTTCGGTCCGTCCAGGCGGGGAGGCAGCCCGGAGGATCCATTTACAGAACTGAGTGAGCGGTATCACAGCCCAACCCACCAGGCAATTTTCAAAGATGCAGCAGCGTTGATTGGTTTACCGCACCACCTCTCCGTCCATCCGGGCGGGGTGGTGATCAGCCCTGGACCCCTGACCGACCTGGCACCCACACAGATGGCGAACAAAGGCGTGATTATCACCCAGTTCGACCTTGATTCGATCGAACGCCTCGGTCTGGTCAAAATTGACTTATTGGGCATCCGCGGTCTGACTGTTTTAGGTGATGTGGTTGAAATTATCGCCAAGGAACAGCCACCCCAAAACCTCCATCCAGAGATCTCCATCCTCACAGAAATCCTGGAGACCATCCCCAGAGAAGATGCGGCTGTCAGTCAGATGGTCAGCCAGGGTCGGACCATCGGCTGTTTTCAAATTGAAAGCCCAGGGATGCGCGCCACTCTGAAGGAGGTCAAAGCCAGCAGTGTGGATGACATTATGGTGGCGCTGTCGCTTTATCGACCCGGACCCCTCACCGGTGGACTGAAGGATGCCTTTGTAAGACGCCACCTGGGAAAAGAAATCACCGAACACCTTCACCCAGCTGTGAGCCCGCTGCTGGAAGACACCTATGGGGTGATCCTGTACCAGGAACAAGTACTGCGTATCGCACATGATCTGGCAGGCTTCAGCCTGGCGGATGCCGATCTGCTGCGCCGGGCGATGTCGCACTTCGACCCGGGTAAACAGATGCAGACACTGCAGGAAAAATTTGTGAGCGGTGCATGGGTGCAGAGCCAGGTGCCTGAGGATATCGCCAACCGTATTTGGGAGCTGATGGCAGCGTTTGCAGGGTACGGATTCCCAAAAGCCCACGCAGCTTCCTACGCCCAGGTGAGCTGGCGTTCAGCCTGGTGCAAGACGCACTACCCGGCATTTTTCATGGCAGCGGTGCTGGCAAACTGGGGAGGCTACTATAGCCAAAGAGTATATATGAATGAAGCCCGCCGCCTGGGATTAAAACTCCGCCCACCCGCGATCAACCAGGCAGAAAGAGAGTTCAGCGTCAAGGTACTGGATGGGGAGCCGGTGCTGTTCATGGGGCTGGACCAGGTGCGCGAGCTGACTCAACGAACGCAAACTTCCATCACCCACAACCGCCCATTCAGCTCGTTTGGCGATTTCCTAACGAGGGCGGACCCGCGCCCGGTGGAAGTGGAAAACTTGGTTAAGGTGGGGGCTTTGGATGGATTCGGCACCATCCCTGGTCTGCTCCATCAGCTGGAACATGGGGGGTGGCAGAGTGGGCAGCTTTCCTTGTTCTCACTCGGTGAGAGTGATGATGATGATTGGGAGCTGGCCCAAAAAGTGGCGGCTCAAGAGGATATCCTGGGCACGGGCGTTATCGCTCACCCACTTGAGCTGGCGGAAGCGAAAATCAGTGCAGCGGGAGCGCTTAATACGGTGGAAGCAGCGGCGCGACTGGAACAGCACGTGCGCGTGGCTGGCATGCGCCAGATATGGAGGCGCAGCATAACCACCCGCGGGGAATTCATCTATTTTATGTCACTGGAAGACCTGGAAGGAATGCTGGACGTGGTGATCACAGCGGAAGTTTACCGGCGGTCAAAGTCAGCTTTAGCCACCGGGGGACCATACGTGGTTGAAGGGTTGGTTAACCTGGATACCCAGCGCGGCGAGCCTTTCATCCGAGCAGAGAAGATCTGGACGCTAGTATGAAATCTTGCGATTGAATCCATAGCGGGTTTTTTCGACCCAATGATTTAGTCACCCAACTACACCTAATTAACCAGGCTCATCCAATCCTGGGGCATGTGCAGGAAATCCCAGGAGAGAGTCCAATAGCAGTACCGGTTCCGTGAAGAGCTCGCAAACCAGCAGAGAGAAGAGGCTTGCATGACTGCGAGTCACAGGTCAGCAGGGGACGTCAGCCAATAAAACAAATCCGCAAATGCCCGACTTGTGCGCGAGCGTGTTCAAGCAACCTTGGAGATAGATGCGATCCGATCAGTAAGGGAGTTGATCGTAAACACTCAACGGCTGACCCTACTTTTTCTGCCAACTTAGGATCCAATCACTGCAGGTCGGTTAAATCTTCAAAACGTGTTCATTCCAGGATAACCAGGGGCGATGTTCAAGTAAATTTTAAGATCATTCGCCGTGGCAGTCTTGGAGTAGCCTGAGGCGGTTGCTCCTGACCTGGCAGGCGGAAGGGTGGTAAGAACGCTCGCCAGGATCAAGACGACCAACCCCAGGATGACCTCTGCGGTGAGCAGCCAACGAAACAATTGGACTAATTTGAGGTTTCCATCGGATTGTTGAGCGTATTTTTTCATCCACCGGGTAGTCACCAGGAAGTGGAATGCACCCAAGGCGAGCATGGGGGCAATTACCAAGAGCTTCAACAGCAGCACCCGACCGTAGGTAGTATCGATCAGCGATGCAACCGGTCCGAGGCGCAAATAAGCTGAGTAAATCCCGGTAAGTGCCAGGATGCCCACGCTGCTCATGGCGATGATTGTAAAATGGGGGATTAGTATGGAAGTGAGCCTGGTTCGAAGATTGGGAGCCAGCTGGTTAATCGATCCCATTGCACCCAGGAAAGAGATCAACCCTCCCACCCAGATCGATATGGCCGCAAAGTGGAACATATCGAACAGGATAGGAAGGGTTGGAAGCGGCTCGGATGCAGCGTGACTTTCCAGGCTAAAGGTGAGCAATAGTAAGGGGCAGATTGCGAGAGCAAGATAACGATTCCAGCTGGTTGCCTTGGGGAGAAGTAACCCGGCGAGGATAAATGTCAAGCCCAGCCTGGCGATGGTAAGGGCACCGAAACGAGTATTCAACAAGACCGTCATAAAATCAGGCTGCCAAGGCCAGCCAACCAGGTGTCCACTTACCTGGCCGGCTTGAGCAAATAGACTGAGCACATTCGCGATCATCAGCAGGACCAGGGCACTCAAGATCAACTGGTGTGAAAACCTTTCATAATCAGGCAGATCGTTAAGGTTAATATCTGCCATTCTCAAAGATGGTTTCCACACCAGGAGAAAGAACAGCAAGGCACCGATGATCGTGGCTGTTGATAGATAGAGCAGCGCCTTGGTGAAGAATAGACCGCCCATAAAAGGACTGGCAGGTGTTGCTTGGGCAACAGTCATCGAACCCATCGCCATATTGCCGACTGCAAATGGGTAAGACCCGGTGGTCTGATGACCATCGGTGGCGGATACGGCTGTCCACGACACAGAATAAACCCCGTCACCCAGCGTGGTGAGAGATACGATCATGTGGGTTGCATCAGAAGGATCAAGATGCGCATTTCCAGCATCCACACGTTTCCCAGTTGAATCCATGACGCTTATTTTGCTAAGATTAGGATCGACAGCTTCACTGAAGTACAGCTCAACTTGTGAAGGAGGAGTGGTGAGGGTGGCATTATCAGCAGGAATGGAGCTGACCAAAAGAGCATGCGCCCGCGCCGGTGTAACTCCAATCCCCAAAAGCAGGATGATCAGCAGAAAAAATCTCACCGCGTGGATGCGTTTCATTATCCTATGCTCCTTTCTACTTGTTTCTATGCAGGTTTGCGACTGAGTGCAATCAACCCAACCACGATCCCGCCTAAACCGAGCACAATACCAACAATCCCTAACCAGCCTGCCATGCCTAAACTTCCAGACGAGCTGGTTGATTGGGTGGGAGTTGGGACTGGGAATTGAACGACATCGGCGGTCTTTACTTCTTCAGGCTGCACATCGGTATTGAAAGTGGTCGTGCCAATATTCCCACCCAGATGAATGGTATAAACTCCGGGGAGCATGGGCGTCATAGGAGCAACAAATTGACCTGGAGTATCCTCACCCAGAGGTTGTAAGGTGAGAACCTTGGTCTCGGAACCGAAGGATGCCGAGATTTGTAACCCCGATGTATCGATCGCAGATGATGCAGAATTTGTCGAGCTGATATTCGAAGTGATGTTTATGACCACAGCATTAGGCTGAGCCTCGATGGCTGGCTCATTTACCCAGCCGTATTCGACGGCATAGTCGCCAACAATGATGGTTTGATGGGCTAAAGCAACCTGGGCAATTAGCAGGATTCCCAGCAAGACACCAAGGATAACTGCCGACTTTATGATGGATGTTTTGTGAGCATTCACTTTATTTTTCCAACTCCTTAGATTTGATTTTTTTGACTCTATTGTCAGTCTATGGGAAACTGGCGTTGCAACCAGCCTCCCCTATGGATTTCCCCAATCTTATTTATTGACGGAAAATCTCCCAGGTTACCAAGAAACTCCCCCAGGTGTCCGGCAGGACGAACCTGCCGGACACCTTTGTTTTCTAACACCAGCTAGTAGCTCTGGGAGTTAAGGATGGATTGATTTGGTAATATGCAGACGATCATCTCCTGAATATTTTGAACAACCTTATCGGTTGACGACCGGCAGCATGGACATGAACTCGAGCCCAGGCACCCTGCTGGAGGTGAACTCGTCGAAATACATGGAACCTGAGTCACCTGCTGTCACGCCTAAGGATGGCCCTAAGATCACTTCCTCGAGCCGGAAGGCGCTGGTATTTCCAGGCAATGTCCTGAACATCTGATCATCGACGTAGAAGCTGATACCACCACCAGCAGATCCGGATGCCCAGGCGACTTCAACCTTATGGGTCATGACGATCATGTCGTCATCCCCAGGCTCTGTGGCGAACACATCCCAACTGGTGTAGGCTGGACCATTTTTGTGCATAGCCCAAGCACGCAGCTGGAATGAGTGGGGATCGAGGTATTGATATTGGACGCCGAAGAGCGGTTGGCCATTCTGATCCAATCCCAGGAAGATATCGACAGGGCTAGTAGTAACCGCGTTGTTGGGATTGAAGTAGAAGTTGCCGTCGTACATCACTTCTGCATCGGGTGATGTGTCGTACACGTAAGCGGGTTGGCCTTCCGGACCAATCGTTGAAGCCATCCCATATACACCACCATTCGGACCGACCACAGCTTGGGTGATAACACTGCTCTCACCGACCACACCCGACCACATATTTAACCCAGTCTCGAAGGAGTCAGCAAAGATCGGACCTGGCTGATCGGGGCTTAGGATAGTAACCGGATTGGGGGCAGCTATGGGTAAAGAGTCAGCCGATAAGGATGGATAACCAATTGCAGGAGCAACATACGTCTGGGTATAACCGACCACGTTATTGGCAACCACCTGGTAGTATAACGTCGTATGCAGGGGTATGGTAGTATCCGTGAAGGTTAGTTGAGTACCCCTGCCTGGGGCTGCAGGAGAGGCCGGGATGTTCAACCACGGTCCAGCCGGGGTGGTCGCTCTTTGGACGGTAAAGCCTGTCTCGTTCATCGAGCCATCCACCCAGGTTACGACCACATATTGACCTGCCCCGCTGCCGAAAACCGTGGCAGTGACATTGGATACTGGATCAGGTGGGATTGCCAAAAGCTGCGGGCGCATCATATCCATCTCTTCATGACCCAGGATATGGCAGTGCACCACGTACTCCCAACCGAAGTTGATGACATCATTTGTAACTGCGGCGGGCTGGTTGGAAGGATCGATGTTGGCAAAACCAGTAGTATTGGCTGGGTTGCTGGCACCGATTGGCATGGTAACATCCATCGGGCGCATGTTGCTGGGAATCTCCCAAGGTAGCTGCTGCTTCATCGGACGCAGCGCGACGATGATGTCTTCCAGTGGGTTCATGCGAACGGTATCCTTCCAGCCAATCTCATTGACATCGGGTGGCTTGATCGCACCATCCCAACCCACCCGGTTGATCACCTGGACATCATACAGGTGGAAGTGGATAAAGTGCGTGTCCACGCCATTGTGGGTGATCTTCCAGATTTGGACCTGTCCATCCTGGAGCAGCTCGGTGGGTGGGTCAATGTAGCCGTAGGGGATCGTCGTCTGGACAAAGAAGTTGGTGAAGGGTAGCTCGACACCCAGGGTAGCGTTCATTCGTCCATAGCTCAGGTCGAAGAGCTCCTGGATGGCTTTCGGTTGGAAGGCGATCGGTGAACCATAGGCGATAGCATCAGCCGGTACCGTCGGAGTTCCACCACCGGTGAAGACGACGGCAGGAGCAGAGGTATATCCGGTGCCCGGGTTGATGATGATCACGCTGGCAACTGACCCTGGTAAGTAGGTAGCCGTTGCCGCAGCACCCGTTCCGCCACCGCCAGTAAAGCTTACCGTAGGATTGGAGGTATAACCGGTGCCGCCGTTGGTGAGCAGAAGCGCATTCACGATACCGGTAAGGCTCGCCGTAGCAGCGGCACCACTCCCGCCACCGCCGGTGAAGACGACCGATGGGACGGAGGTGTAACCGGTACCGCCATTGGTGACCGTGACGGAGGCTACGGCATTGGTGATAGCGGCTGTTGCCGAAGCACCGGAACCACCGCCACCTGAGAAGGCAACCGTTGGGGCAGAGGTATAACCGGAACCGGGGTTCGTGATTGTAAGGCTACCGACACCATTGGTGATCGTAGCTGTAGCGGTTGTGCCAGAGCCACCGCCGCCGGTGAAGGTGACCGCAGGAGCGGAGGTATAACCGCTGCCGCCGTTGGTAACCGTGACACTGGCGACTACACTGGAGAGAATGGCTGTAGCGCTTGCGCCGGAACCGCCGCCGCCGGTGAAGCTAATCGCAGGGGCAGAGGTATATCCGGAACCGGGGTTGGTGATGGTGAGGCTACCGACACCATTGGAGATACTGGCAGTTGCGGTCGCGCCGGAACCACCTCCCCCGGTAAAGCCAATCGTTGGGGCGGAGGTATAGCCGCTGCCGCCGTTGGTCAGGGTGACGCTGGTCACACCCAGGTCGATACTGGCTATTGCTGAAGCACCAGAACCGCCCCCACCCACAAAGCTGATGGAGGGTGTGAAGGTGTAGCCAGAACCGGGATTGGTGATGGTGATACTGCCCACGCCATTGGAGCGTGTCGCTGTTGCGGCTGCACCTCTGCCGCCACCACCTACAAAGTTGATCGTTGGAGCAGAAGTATAACCGCTACCACCATTGGTGACAGTGATAATACGCACACCCTGAGTGATAGAGGCTGTTGCAGTAGCGCCTGTTCCTCCTCCACCTGAGAAGCTAATCGTAGGAGCAGAGGTGTAACCGGTACCGCGAACTGTAACGTTGACACTTATTACACGTCCGAACGCGATGTTAGCGGTTGCGGCTGCGCCGGATCCGCCACCACCATTGAAGTTTACCGTTGGCCGAGAGGTATAACCAGCGCCTCCAGTGTTGACAAAAACCCTGAAGACTTCGCCGGTTAAGGTGGCAACTGCGGTCGCGCCGGAGCCGCCGCCGCCGGTGAAGGCAACTGTGGGTGCAGTGGTATAACCCGTGCCTGGATTTACCACACTAACTGCGCCAACCACCCCTGTTAAGGCGACTGTTGCGGCTGCACCGGTTCCACCACCGCCAGAGAAGACTACGCCAGGCGCCGTGGTATAACCAGTGCCTCGGGCCAGGACGATCGCACCCCTTACAACACCGGATAAGTTGGCTGTTGCGCTTGCGCCAGTGCCACCCCCACCGGTAAAGGTAACCGTTGGGGCTGAAGTATAACCCGTGCCAGGGGTACCGACAGTAATACCGCCTACCACTCCGGTTAATGCGACGGATGCGGCTGCACCGGTTCCACCCCCGCCGGTAAAGACTGCACCAGGCGCCGAAGTATAACCCGAGCCTCGGTTCACGACGGTAGCACTATTTACAACGCCGGTTAAGTTGGCAGTTGCAGCTGCGCCGGTACCACCCCCACCGGAGAAGCCGACCGTAGGTGCTGAGGTGTAACCACTGCCGGGATTCCCAACCGCCACGCTGTTTACCAAACCGGTGATGGCAGCACTTGCGGTTGCGCCGGTGCCGCCTCCACCGTTCAAGGCGACAGACGGGGCTGAGGTATAACCCGAACCAGGATTTACAACGGTTGCATTGGCTACCACACCTGTTATGGCAGCAGTACCGGCTGCGCCAGTGCCACCACCACCGCTGAAGCTAACCCCAGGTGCAGAGGTGTAACCGGAACCACCGTTGGTAACCGCCACCCCATTGACGATATTGGTGAGGGTCGCTGACGCGGTTGCGCCAGTACCACCGCCGCCATTGATGTTCACGGTGGGGGCCGAAGTATAACCTGTACCGGGGGCGGTCAGGGTAAGGTTGTTGACCGACGCACCAACAAATGATAAGGCTGCTGTCGCACCAGTACCTCCACCGCCAACGATACTGACACTAGGTGCGGAGGTATATCCGCTACCGCCTGTGACCAACGTGATACCACCAATCAGACCGTTAAGCCAGCCCGACATGGAGGTATCCTGGATCCTCGAGTAGGTTGCATTCGGAGCGTAACCATTCCCAACGGGGTATTGGGGCTCAGGAACGATGACTCTGCTCTGCTGGGTGGTGAAGAGATTGGTAATCGCAGTTCCAATTAAGGACAGGTCGATCGGCGTGCCTCCTGCCATATTAGCGACCGCGGTTGCTCCATGACCGGCACCCGGAGGTGTATCAGCTATGACTACTGCTGGGATTGAAGTATATCCAGTACCGGCGTTGGTGAGGGTGAGACCGGTGACATTGATCGTGGCAACAGCAGTTGCGCCTGAACCCGCTCCAGGAGGCGTGTCAGCAATGACTACCATTGGAGCTGAGCTATAACCGGAGCCACCGCTGAGGAGCTGGATGCCCATGGCTGAGATTGTGGCTGTAGCCGCTGCACCTGAACCACCACCGCCGGTGAAGACCACCGTGGGGGCAGAGGTATACCCCGAGCCGGGGCTGGTTATGACGAGGGAACTTACCCTAAGGGTAGCTGTTCCCGCTGCCCCAGTGCCACCACCGGTAAATGCCACGGTAGGTGCAGAGGCGTAGCCCGTACCACCCAAGCCTAAAGTAAGCGTAGTGATGGTCAGAGTGGCTGTAGCTGCGGCGGTACCCGACGAGAATACGACCGTTGGAGCTGAGGTGTAACCCGAGCCTGGAGCAGTGACAGCAATGGCGTTAACCAAGAGCGTGGCTGTACCCGTTGCAGCACCAGTGGAGAATGCCACAGATGGAGCTGATGTATAGCCAGTTCCAGCTATATTTATCACGACTGCGGATACTGCAAGCGTTGTTGAAGCTGTAGCACCAGCACCTGTACCACCGCCATCGGTGATTGTCACCGCTGGCGCTGCAGCATAGCCAGAGCCAGGGGCGGTCAGTGTTAATGCAGTGATAGATACTGTCGCTACTGCAGTTGCACCAGCACCGGGACCACCACTATCGGTGATGGCAACTGAAGGTGAGGAGGTATAGCCAGAGCCGGGGTTGGTAAGGAGGATTGAAGTAATGACGCCACCGGTTTGTACTGCGTCTGCGGTAGCACCAGTCCCGCCACCACCTGAGAACGTGACGACCGGAGTAACGTAACCCGAACCGCCCAAACCGAGGGTAAGGTTATCGACAACACCACTGCTGGTAGCGGTGGCGCCACCAGGCATACTCACGACTGGAGTAGTGTAACCAACACCCGGTGTCAGCAGTGTAATAACATCCACTGAGCCGGTTGCCGTGGCAGCTGCGCCTGACCCACCCCCACCTGAGAAGGCGATGGTAGGCATCGCTGCGTAGCCACCACCGGGAGCAGTGATTGCCACTGCATCGACACCACCTGTGGCTGTCGCAGCAGCACCGGTGCCTCCGCCACCCGAAAACGAGATGATCGGCATGGCAGCATAGCCACCACCACCGTTCGTGACGGCAATAGCATCAACCGCACCAGTCGCTGTGGCAGTTGCACCAGAGCCACCGCCACCGGTGAGACCGACTGCAGTGGTACTATAGCCAGATCCGCCGGCAGTGAGGGCAAGAGTATCAACCGTACCAAATGCCGAGGCAGCGGCGAGGGTTCCACCGCCACCGGTGAAGGAAATGGTTGGCATAGAAGCATAACCTGCGCCAGGGGCAGTTAGAGTAAGTCCACTCAGTGCACCTGAAGTAAAGACTGCAGAGGCACCTGCTGCCACCACCACCGGTGAAGGAAATGGTGGGATTAAGATACCCGCTGCCAGCATTGGTGAGAACTACGCTGTCAACACTGCCTGTGGCTGTTGCAGCCGCGCCAGTGCCACCACCACCGGTGATAGCAACTGTCGGAGCAGTGTAACCAACACCAACATTGGTTACGGTGATGCTGCCCAGTGAGCCATTGCCACCGGCACTGGTCGCATTGACCTTGATCTGCATGATGGTGCGGGTGTTAGGTCCGTAACCAGGCAGGGTGGAAGGAGCGCCACCTGCGATGCTCTGATCTGGATCCCCAGTATAGTAATCAACGCGAGGGTCAAACGCAGGGACCGGGGCTGGAGCATCATTATAGACCAGCAAGGTCTTGCCAGCGAATTGAGAGAAGTCAACCACGACATCCGCCCGCTCAGCTGGTCCTAACAGAAGGCCATGCGTGAAGATATTTAGAACGGTGATGCTTCTGCGGTTGTATTCAAAGCCTACCGGTGTGGAGGGGATCACCACAGGGGCGGGCAGGACACCACCTTCAGTACCAACCTGGATAAATGGAGGCCCGGCAGTGAGAGGATCGGGGACACCACCATCACGTCCATCGGTGGGCCAGGAGGTCGGCCAGCAACCGGCTGGCAAACCGGTACCGTTTAATGGATTACCATTGGCATCCATGGCGGCCAGGGCCAGCATAGCTCCGCTGGTCTCGGTGGCTTGAGTGCAAAGCGGCAAGGGTGAGCTTGCATCGTGGGGATTTGCCGGCACCATCTTGACCTCTGTATTAACCGAGGCGATGGCAGCCGCGCCTGCACCAGTGGTATCACCGGAAGCGTTGGTGAAAGTAACCGTCGGATTCGATGTGTAACCTGTTCCGGGATTGGTAACCTTGACTGCGAGTACTGCTCCTGGAGGAGTAACGAATGCCTGAGCAGTCGCAGTCTGACAGCCTGTTTGGCACCCAAGGGGCGGGTCGATGGTGACTGTCGCAGAGGTATATCCCGAACCGCCACTGGTGATGCGGACTGCGGTAACGGTTGTGGTAGTTGGATCGACCACTGCGGTCGCTTGCGCCCCGGTACCATTACCCGTGATGGTGACATTGGGGGTAACCGTGTAACCGTGGCCGACTCCGGTGAGAACAATCGAAGTGACCGAACCATTTGACATGGTCGCGACTGCCGCGGCGCCTGAGCCACCGCCACCAGAAAAGCCCACAATAGGTGGGAGGGTGTAATTTGCACCCTGGCTAGTAACTGCCACCGCCAATGGATCAGCCACATACAGCTGCAGGTTCCAGGTGCGGTCATTACCAGCCATCAGCATCTGGAAGCGGTAGCTGGTTGGGTCAACGGTCAATGTTGGGTAGAGGGCACCATTAATGACCGGAGTATCCATAAAACCTTCCATCGTCCCAGAGGGATTGGGGAATCCCGGGCACATCAATGGAGGGAAGGCAGGCGGTGAGCCAGGTGGATAGGCGGCACTGCTGCACGGATAAGGCTGCATGACAAATCCAGCCGGATTCTGAGGTGGCCAGAACCAGGGACCATAATCCCAACGCCCGAAAGGATTAGCACCCGTGACATCGGCGGGGTTCTGGTTGGGGATGTAGACATGCGGGAACCACAGATCGCCCGCTCCTCCCCAGATGGTTGTATCCCAGGTAGGATCTGTAAGTGCTAATTGACCACCCGGAGCACCACTATCGGGTACAAAGGTCTTATCCTGGATCACCAGGGGGATAAGGTGAGCAAGGTCAGCGGTGCCAAGATTATGCGGGTCGAGGACGGTGCCAGGGAAGCCGGCAGCTAATAAGGTAGCTTCCTCGGTCGGGTCGACAATCAGATAACCTGCCGCTTCACCCGCGTAGACGTTCAGGCGGGTGATACCGTAGGCGTGATCATGGTAGAACATCAAACGACCGGTCTGCTCGTTAGTCCAGTAGAAGGTCAGAGAGCCGAGACCGGGGTCATTGCTGTAGCCCGGGCAGGTCAATTGCCCGGCGCAGCCAGGATTTAAATTCCCATTGTTGTCGAACCACATATCAGGGACATATGCCGAACTAACGCCCTTGGAGTAGGAAGTCATTTCACCATAGGGTGTGGTCCACTGATGGGGAGTACCGTCACTGATCCATGGGGTATTGCCACCATGTAAGTGCAGGGTAGCCCGGTTCTGCATATACATTTCACCGGGTTGCCCGGCAAGGACGGCTGTAGCTGAAGCGCCCGTGCCATCACCAACGAAGCTGACGATGGGTGGTAAGGTGTAACCAGAACCGCCCATGTTCACGGTAATCGCAGTGACAACACCATTGATTATTGTAGCCGTGGCAGCCGCGCCAGCACCCGTGGTATCGCCGGGATCATTGGTGAAGACGACACTAGGTGCAGCAGTATAGCCAGATCCGCCAATATCGACGGTGACACCGGATATGGAACCACCCGGTCCCATACCTGCACCCATATAAGTGGTATCCGTTGGGATGAACAAGTCGCCACCCGGACCAGTAGGCAGGTAGTTGGTGAATTTGACGCGGACGGGAATTGGTTGGCAGGTAGTGGGATTAACCGTAAGGTCGCAACCTTGAGCTAAAAGCGATGGTCCCAGGTAATGCGGCTTGTAGGCACCATAGACCTGTAAGCCATTCCGATCCAGGATGTCCATGGTCAATCCATTGGCAACGGTCAGAGGCACCGCACCGGGGAAGGTTGACGGAACCACCTGCACATAACCACGCAGCTTGGTGCCGGTGGCGGGCAGGTCGGGGCTCATGCGCTCACGATATTCCACGACGGCGATCTCGTAATAATCTGAGCCGGGGAAGGTGATCCTATCAGGAATACCCACCGGGATGCACTGACCCATGGTGTTGGTTGATCCTGGGACACCGCAAAACCCGGGCAGGGTATCGACAAATTTCCGGACGCCCGTGCCAGGGATGACCGCACCCGTCGGATCGAGCTGGGGCAGCGGGCTGTTAGCCCAGTTGGCGACGCCAAAATAATCTGGCAAACCGAGATTCTGCACCATTTCAGCCAGCTGACCACCCAATTTAGCTAGAGGGCTAAATATACTGGTATCAGGGTTGATGCCAGCATAGGTGGCAGTGGACCCACTGCGCTGCAGGTTTATATGCAAGGCTGCAGCGATGCGCATGGCCATAGTGGTAGTTCTCATCTGTCCCGTGGTATTGCTAACACCAATCTCATCATTCGGGGCAGATGTTTGAACTTGTTGAGACACATTGGCAGGTACGGGTGGGGAAGGTTGTGCTTCCGCCCTGGGTACATAGCTCATCAGCGGGGAAGCAATAAACGTAAATAATAAGATGATGCTTAAGAACTTACTGATTTTCATTGTACACTCCATCCTGTGATTTTATCGATCACGTTTCTCCTAAGAGATTTTGAAAGAATAAATATGGTCGGTAAATAAATAGCATAAATACCAGTTACATTTTTTCCCTCGACTGCCATCAGCACCTCCTCAGTCGAATTTGCCTGATTAAATGCAATCAACTCGGGCAGGGTGATTCTCCCGAGGTTGTTCTTGCCAATAAAAACCATAGGCAGGGATTTTTCGTTAGAAGATATCGCTTGTGTATCAATCAAAGGCGCCTCCTTTTGAAAAGAAATCTAGATTATCGTATAAGAATGAAATAACTAAATAACGATAAGTTTGATGAACACGTTCACAGTACTTGGGACGCAAAGGCAAGCTACACATTTAGTTGTGCAAGGTGACATTATTCTTACCCAGGATCGTCCCCACACAATCCAGCAGTCGTTCTGGGGCAATTGGTTTAATCAGATAATGAGTCGTTTCTAGCTTGTCCTCCTTATCAATCTCAGAAGTTGACTGGTCGGTTAGTAACACGATCGAAAGATTGGGGTACTCACCGATAACTTTAGGAAGTAATACATTTTGGGTTCCTGATATATTGACATCCGCAATGATCAGCTGGTAATTTCCAGTTTGAATAATGTCCATCGCCTTATAAATACAGTCGGTAGCAGTGACAATGAATCCGGCGCGTTGAAGGATGAGCGCTATCGATTGCCGTAAATTTAGATCATCTTCAACTAGCACGATTAATTTAGGGCTCATGGATCTCCATCGGGTTAATCTCATACTTATTTTATAGATAATGTGTATGAGAATAATTTGAAATAGTTGGTATATATTGGTGAGAAACCAATGGATTAAATTAAATCAAAAGGCGGGCTGTGATTGACACTACCCGCCTTACAAGGGAGCCAGTTATTATTTATACTATAAGCCGGTAGCCTACGTCTCGCACGGTGATGACCAACCGCGGTTGGCGAGGATCAGGTTCCAATAATTTACGGATCTCGTGCATCTGCCAGCGGGCGATTTCGCGGGCTTCCGCCCGGCTGATATGCTCGTACCCTTGAGATTCCGAAACCAATTTTTCGTATGTAACCGGGTGAGGTGAATGCCGCGCCAGGGTGACCAGGTAATCGAACGCGGAGGGTGGCAGGGACGTGTTGTAACTATCATACGTCACTGAATGCGTGTGTCTGTCCAATACCAAGGGTCCACATTTTAAATAACGCGTAGGGTCAGTCAAGGGAACTGGATTCTCCGGCGCCTTAGAATTGGCTTCCTTGTGGTCAATGGACTGCAACTCGGCTAATAAATCCTGCAATTGGTTGGTTATCTCACGGCGCCGTTTAGGTTTTTCTTCGTTCAAAAGGTTTTTCACCCGATTGAGAATGGTTTCGGGATCGATCGGTTTTAATAAGTAATCTCTTGCCCCCAACCTGACCGCACCTATCGCTGTATCCAGGGTAGCATGCGCCGTCAGGATTAGGATGGGCATCTCAGGATATAGTTCCCTCAATTGGGGCAGTAACTGGAGTCCATTTTGATCGGGCAGCTTGATATCCAGGAACGTTAAATCATAGGCTCCAGCCTGCAATACATGGAGCGCTTCAGCAGCATCCGAAGCAGTCGTAACGGTATAGCCTGCACGCTGCAAGATAAGCCCAAGGCTGCGCCTTAAATTGGGCTCGTCATCGATGATCAAAATGGAGTGACTTGTACTCATGGATCAACCTCCTCATTATTTATTATTCTACCAAATGGGGCAGCCAAATGGTAAAGCTTGACCCCTCATCAAGTTGACTTTCAACCGTGATCCGCCCACCATGCTTCTGGATAATACCAAAGCAGATTGAGAGTCCTAGCCCCAAACCGAATTCTTTGGTGGTGATAAATGGCTCGAAGATATGGGGTAATATCTCCGGATTTATACCCTGACCCGTATCACTGATGATTATTCCCACCTGTGCCTTATCGCTCGAGTGTACCATATTCACCGATAATACTCCTCCGAGGGCCTGCATCGCTTCGATGGCATTCAAGGTGATGTTAAGGAAAACCTCGATGATCTGGTCTCTAACACAGAGTATCTTACAATGCTCCAAACCCGGTAAAGGCTGCCAGACTACACGTGAATTATTTAGATGTGGAATAATTAATTGATGGACTTCTTCGATGATGCCCAACAATTCCTGAGGGCGCATCGTCTGAACATCTTGGGGTCGATACAGCTGGCGTAATTGACCTACGATATTGGAAAGACGTTGAGTTTCTGAGAGCGCCATATCCAAGGGTTCTTTATTGATCGAATCAGACCCAGTATCCTGCTGAATGAGATAAAGACAATTTTTAATCGTCTGCAAAGGATTATTGATTTCATGGGTGACAGAACCAACCATGCGCCCAATGGCGGCATGCTTTTCGGCTTGAATCAACTGGTTCTCATAATTCTTTTTATCGGTGACATCGGTGCAGGTACCAATCCATGATGAAATATTGCCATCATTATCCTTGATCGGTACTCCCCGGACGGCGAAATGGCTATACTCACCATGGCGATTTCTTATCCTGTACTCGACCTCATAATTTGTTTTCGCCTCCACGGCGCGTGACCATATTTCAGCAACCCGTTCCTGGTCATCAGGGTGTAATGCGTTGATCCAACCCCGACCCAAAAACTCTTCCAGGCTTTGCCCGGTGAAGTCTCTCCACCTCAGGTTATCTTCAACTACCTCGCCAGTTGGATTGGTTTGCCAGACAATCTGGGCAGTAGCAATGACCAGGGAGCGATACTGCTGCTCGCTCTTACGGAGAGCATCTTCCGCACGTTTATGCTCGGTAATATCCTGTCGGATTGAAATAAAGTTGGTGATTGTTCCATCTTGATCGATGACGGGAGTAATGATCTGCTCTTCATAATATAAGCTGCCATTTTTTCGGCGGTTAACCAATTCTCCGCGCCACACTTTCCCTTCGAAGATCGTCTTCCATAGATTGTTATAAAACTCCTGGTCATGCTTTCCAGATTTTAGGATGCGCGTATTTTGACCGACAATTTCTGATTTGGAATAACCTGTCATATGGCTGAAGGCTGGGTTCGACCATAGGATCACTCCACCCTTATCTATAAGAGTAATCCCATTGGCGGCGGCTTCGAGAGCGGTAGTCAAGACGATGAGCTGTTTCTCAGTATCCTTCCTCTCCGTAATGTCGCGCGCAGCCGCGAAGATCCCCGCCACCTGGCCGGTCTCATCATGATAGACTGAAGCATTGTATACCACCGGGGTTGAATGACCATCCCGATGCTGGATTTCCAGCTCATAATCGCGCACAGTCCCGGTCTCAAAAACTTTCTCGTAGCCTAAACGTGCTTTCGCAGGATTAGTGAAATAACTATGGAAAGCTGTGCCTATCAGCGTTTCGCGAGGGTAGCCCGTAATCGCTTCGGTGACGGTGTTAACATCCCCGATTTTTCCTTCCGGGGTGATCGTCACTAGTGCATCCAGGTTGGCTTCGAGAAGACGACGGTTATAGTTGTATAAAGCACGCAATTTCTCTTCCATTTGCTTGCGCTCGGTTATATCGATGCCCATTTCTAGGATCAACGCAGACCCATCAACATCATTAAATGGGAAGTCGAAGACGTCATAATTTCGTTGATCTGGACCCGTCCATTCCCATTGACGGCTGGTTCCAGTTTCAAATACCTTATAGGTTTCACAATTCGCACAGGGTTCGCTAAGACCGAAGAGATATTCAAAACAGCACCGACCGTTGTCCTCACCGAAATGCTCCCTGAAGTATCGGTTGGCAAAAGCTACATGATAGTCAGGTGTCAGCAGGATGGTATATACAGGCAATATTTCCAGCACATCATTAAATCGGTGTCGTTCAGCTTCCACAGCCTTGGTCTGTAAAAGGAGCTCGGATTCGATCCGTCTTCGCTCGCTGATCTCCTTCCTTAATTCATCATTGGCATGCAGGAGTTCTTCGGTACGCTGCTGGACAGTTAATTCCAACCTGTCATGTACCTGGCGAAGTGCCTCTTCCGCTTGAATCCGTTGGGAGATGTCATTATAGGTGATTACGACCCCATAATCTTTGATCGGAATGGGTGATGCAGACACGCTAATCCAATTGATATAATCCTTACCCTTAACGATACCCATCTCGACATTTTCAACGCGCCGTTTTTCTTTCAAGGCGCGTACGCTGGCATATTCTTCTGGTGGCATTGGAGAATGATCTGGCCGGACGATCTTCCAGTCCTCCCCATGAATCAGCCTGCCTTTTTGTTCTTCCCTAGATAAACCTAATAACATTGTCGCTTCCTGATTGGACTCCAGAATCTGACCGTGCTGATCGGTGACAGTGACTCCCAGAGGCAGCGTATCAAACAATACAGAGTATTTGGTTAAGTTGATGCGCAATTCGTCTTCCATCTGCTTACGATCGGTAATATCCAGAAAAATAGTCGCAAACTGATTGGGGGCACATCGATAGGCAAATACTTCGTAATGTCGATTTAAAGTAGGCGAGAACTCTTCGAATTGGAGCGGCTCACCGGTGAGCATGACCTTCCCATAAATATTTACCCAACTATCCCCTTCGCCGGGAAGCAATTCGTGGTAAGTCTTTCCAATCACGAGCTCTCGTTTTAATCCAGTAAGGCGCTCGAAGGCAGGGTTTATATCGAGAAAGCGGTAATCAAACGGTTCTCCATTTTCAGCGTAAAGAATTTCGTGGATGGCAAATCCTTCGGTCATCACCTTAAATAAGGAATGATAACGCTCTTCGCTCTCCTTCAGCGCCTGCTCGGCCAACTTGATACCGGTGAGGTCAACTGTTGCAACCCCAACCCCGGTTATTTGATTGTCCTTATCACGAATTGGCTCTAAGAATAAATCCAGATATACTCGCTGACCACCGCTGGTTACCCAGCCTTGTTCTCGTAATTCCTTTCCCGTTTCAAGAACCTGGTGTTTTAGCTTCATTGTCCAGGCGGCGACTTCCGGTGGAAATATATCCGTATCCGTTTTTCCAATCATCTCCGCTGAATTGACAGTCTTCTGATTGTACGCCCAGATAAATCGCAGGTCTTTATCCTGTGCGGCAATGGTTACTGGGGCATTTCCAAGTAGAAGGCGGAAACGCGCTTCGCTTTCCCGTAAAGCTTCCTGCGCCTGCACCTGTTCGGAAATGTTGTAGGCCACTTCCCCAGCACCAACGACTTTGCCCTCATGATCCCAGATAGGAGTGTGAAGCACATTGTAGACTTTCTGGTATAGGTTTGGATCCCCAAATTCTAATATCTTGTTCGTAGTCTCGCCGCGTAATACCTGGCCCCACTCCTCTGCAACGACTCGTTGTTGTTCAGGAAGATGGGCGAAGATATCCAACATACTCATCCCGAGGCAAATTTCCTTGCCGCTAAGATGCTTCAATTCTTCCTGATAAGCCTGGTTGAAGTAGGTGTAGCAGAAATTAGTATCCACGGTCGCAATAATGACATCATTTCCTTTGGTCACTGCTTCAAGGAATTCCATCGTTTGAGCCAACTCGAGCGTCTTGGCATTAAGCGCCTCCTCGGCTTGATGGCGTTGGGTTATATTGTTGGCATATATGCGGACAGAATCATATTCTTTAGAATATTCAATGAATTCTTCGAATATCTGGTCATTTATTCTTAACTCGGCGAAAGATTGCAGGACCGTATCTTCAACACCGTTTATTATTTCAGCGAATCCATGAGGGAGGAAGGTGCGGGCGTTTGTTAACTTAAGTTGGGAGAGGGTTTTTTGAGCGGCGAGGTTGAGATAGACCACCTGGCTGCTGCGGTCAAATTCGAATATAGGGACAGGATTTAATTGGGAGAATGTGGCCTGGTGGCGGTATTCTTCGTTCTGCCGGCGGAGGGCAGCTAATTCTTGTTGTAACTCTTCTATCGTGGAGGCAACATGGTCAGTGTTCATTGGTCGCATTCTCCTATGACGGTGACTAACTGTATCCCCAATATACCGAATATATCTCTTGTCTTTTAGAGAATTGACATGGTACTTTGATGGACAAGAAGAAATAGATCCGTAATGGTGCAATATTTAGTTCGAGAAGTTGGCTTATGTACAGTGCGCGTTTTACCATAACAATAAATGTTTACATATCCAAAA
This sequence comes from uncultured Chloroflexia bacterium, assembly GCA_963809615.1. GTDB lineage: Bacteria > Chloroflexota > Anaerolineae > Anaerolineales > UBA4823 > FEB-25. Next base: position 162,325 of record CAWEKR010000004.1, on the reverse strand, counting down.
TAAATGTTTACATATCCAATAGGTAGATTTCTCAATTCTAATACATTTTTAATGCATTGATCAATCAGGATTTAGGGGGGAAATGCACAGCTCTCCAGCCAACCAAAATAGTTTTTTATGGCCCAATACTAGTAATGATACATATTTTCCGGAATTATGGCGAAGGCAGACGCTTATTCATATATTTTCTCACCATCTGCTTCAGCGTTCAATGCATCAGTCTCCACATCCCTGGCAGAAGGAACGTTAGAGAGCAATTCATGGAAATATTCATGCTGGATGACGAGACTCATGATCTCATTCGTACCGGTCCAAATGGTCATCAGGCGCGCGTCCCGCAGCATGCGCTCGATGGGGTATACATTGGTGTAGCCAATTCCGCCCATTATCTGCATCGAATCATTGACAACCGTCCAGGTAGTCTCGGTGGCAAACTTTTTTGCTTCTGAGACCATCCGACGAATATAGCCGGAGTTACCGATCGAATCGATTTCGCAGGCGGTCTGGTAAACCAGGGCGCGTGCTGCATCCAGGCTGGTCAGACTTTGTGCGATTTTAAAACTGATCCCCTCGTACTCGCGGATTTTCTGCCCGAATGCTTTGCGCCGGTCAGCATAGCGAGCTGATATTTCCAATGCAGCCCGTGCCAAACCAATAGCGCCTGCAGCACTGGTCATCCGTTCGGGGACCATCATCTGGTTAAATATCTCATACCCTCCGTGTTCATGGCCAATAAGGTTTTCCACCGGGACAGGAACATTTCGAAAATATACACGACCGGTGCCACCTCCACGCGTCCCCATGAGCCCGTAGACATGCTGGACTTCCACACCCGGCCCGCGTTCGACCAGCAGCGTACTTATGGCTTTATGGCTTGAGCTATCAGGACTCGAACGGGCATAGACCAGGAACAGGTCGGCTCCCTCGGCACCGACTATGAAGCGCTTCTGACCATTTAGAATATAAAAATCACCCTCACGGTTCACTGTTGCTGCGGCACCAAAGAAATCCGAACCGCCCCTCGGCTCGGTTAGAGCCTCTGCGACGGTCAGCTTGCCAGCAAGCACCGGCTTGAGATATTTTTCCTTTTGTTCGGGCGTGCCGAAAATGTTAATCGCTTCACCAACTATGGAAGGCAGGGAATATAAACAAGCCAAGCTGGCACCAAGCACACCAATCTCCTCCAATGCCAGGACCTCAGATGCCCAACCGAGACCACGCCCGCCCCACTCGGGTGGAAAGCGCAGTCCGAGTAAGTGCTGCCCAGCAAGTAACTGAATATATTCATGCGGATAATGGACTTTCTCGGCATCCATTTCGAGCAGCAATTGACGGGAAACTTTCTCACGGGCGAACCTGCGCACTTCGTCACGGAGACTGCGCTGTTCTTGGGAGAGTAAGCAATCAGACATAACCGTCCGTCCTTTTTTTGGGGGTCTGATTTATAAGTTTTATGAAATCGTTTTGGCGTTAATGAGCTCGATTGCTAGCGCGAGTAGAACGGTTTTTAAGCAGATGGAAAATTTGAGAAATAGAGGTATCCAGCTTTTTCTACTCTTTGCGGGAGGTAACCATACCGTACCTGTGAGCATAAACCAATAACTCCAACCGGTCGGATACTCCCAGTTTGTCATAGATTGAGGTTAAATGATGACGAACTGTTGTTTCGCTAATACATAACTCTGAGGAAATCCTCTTGTTTTTGAATCCCAGACCAATTAATTTGACGACTTCTTTTTCGCGCTCGCTTAAACTGTTGATGCTGGCTGTTTCATGATCGACTTTTACGACCGGTTGGTTACGTGATAAGCGCACAAGCACGTTCGCAATCAGCGATCGTTCGAGCCAGACCTCACCAGCGTGGACTTTCTCGATCGCCTTGATTAATACCTCTGGAGATTGAGTTTTAGAAATAACCCCGACAACACCATCTTCAACCGCTTTCTGCTGAACCTTTGGATCTTTGACTTCGGTTACGAGGATTAGACGAGCGTTTCCGGACACTTTAACCAGCGATGGGGCCATCTCGAACTGGGGTTGGCACTCTAAATTTAGCTCGAATAAGATGATATCAGGCTTTAGCGCGGTGATTAGTACAACCCCTTCGTTAATATTACCCGCCTCCCCAACAATTTCCAACCCTGGCTGGCGCTCAATTATATAACGTAAACCAACCCTAAAAAGGGTATGAGCGTCGAGCAGGATGATGCGAATAGGATTTTGAGATAAGCCTGGCATATTGTCGTGGTCCAAAATCCCCCAATAAATTCCTTCTGAATTAATAATAAGGGCTAGGGTGTATTCGCGTAAGAACGATGATGCGCGAATTCATGATTAAACTTGTCTGTACATAATATATCAAAGTATTTTACGCCTGTCAATAAAACAAAAAGCAGCAACGAAGGTATCAGCGAGTACAAATCCGGGAAATAACCCTAACAAATTTGACAGGACCTACCAAAAAACATGTGCGGTCATTTTAATTAGCTCTCTGAAGGAGTTGTACCTCCTGAATTTCGATATTGCATCTAACAACACCAAATCATAGTTTAGCATCATCCATTAGCAATAAGAAGGATGGACAACGAATAATCAAATTGTCCATCCCTATAATTTCCCAAGGAATTTTCTTCAGCTCAGGCTTTCTTCAATTCGTCGATCTTCTTCGATAATCCATTGATTTTCTGGCTTAGAGCATCAATATCTGTTCTGGTGGGGATATTCATCCGTTCCAACACATCGGAGATGTTCTTGTTGATTTCATCTTCGACCTTCATCGTTCTGCTTTTCCGCTTATCCATCATCTCGTGCATGAGCTTTTTCCCGTCTTTTTCTGCAATCTCACCACGCTCGATCATTCGATTGATAAGCGCTTCAATTTCTTCCTGGGCAATCACGGCGGCACCAATGGTTGCCAGCATCACCTTTCGTAACATCTCCACCATCTGTGATTGGTTCTTATCAGTTGATTCGGCTGCAGCTTCTTCGACTTTCGGTTTGGTCGGCATTCAATTCCTCCTTATCAAAGTTTTTTAATGATTCGTTGATTAGTTTTGGGTGGTAGTTATGACGCACTACGTCATAAAAGTATAACATCATGGTTATACTGAGTCAAGGTCTGCGCGTTAGTTTGTTAGTGCAAAGTAGTAGAGTCCTATTTGTGCAAAGTTAAAATGTCCCCTTTAAAGGGTACTCATATGGTTGAGTAATCAAATTGATCAATTTGAGAATTGTGTAGTTAATCATCAAGTAATGACAAAACCAAACAATTGAGATTGAAAGAAAGTTCCCACCCGCTCGTATGCAAATGATTATTCAACGAAATATTCTTGCTAATCGGGTCCCCGAACAATGTATTGGCGGTAGTTATATTTCAGTGACTGCAGATAGTGCCGATTCCAGGGATTTATATTCATCATAAAATAGCTGCAAGAACACCTCGGGGTCGGGGATCAGTCTGGCATCGGCGTTCAATCCAACGACCAACTTATTGTTGTAGCTAATGAAACTCAAACCCACACCGATCCGCCCAGACTGAGGCACCCAGGCAACGATGGACTCGATGGGAGCGTCTGCCAAATAAAGCTGCTTGCGAGACCCCGGAACGTTGGTAGCCACGACCGTCCCTTTGGTATCCAGAATCCGGATTGCCAGATCCTCGAGCCATTCGGGCAACTGACCCAGGATATTCAGTATTAAATAGGTAGCGGCATATTCAGCCGATGCTTTCAAGCTGTCCATGCCGTATTTAATCGCCTCAAGTCGATCCAGGGGCTCGTCGCAATCGAGAGGAAGCCCGAGAAAGACAAGTCCGAATTTGTTGCCAAGCTCGTCATCATAGGAGCGGGCGCGCATGTTTACCAGGATAAAAGCGCGAATCTTACGATTTCTATTATCTTTGTGTAAGTCCATGTAGCGCCGTATAGCTCCCGATGCGACCGCCATCAAAACGTCATTAATCGTCGCTTGCTTCGTGTTGGCAATTTTCTTGATCTCGTGGACGTTAAAGTCCTCAGACCAGACTGCTTTTTTGACGTTCCCAAGGGGCCCTTTGAGGATCGTGGGTGGATCGGCGGGACGAGCTACGATTCGGACGATCGCAGCAAGAAGATCGATTATCCTAGGTTTGCGATATACCGTCCTTCGAACCGATTTGGAACCTGGATTATCAGGCTTCGCTTCAGAACTTGCCACTGTGACGCCTTCATTCTCGATGGTCTGCAGCATGGTTGGCATAACCACTGGCTCGCCATCTGCCAGGATCTCGCCTGGATTTGGAGCAGCCATCAGCGCCTGATCTGCAGCTGGGATAAGGGAGGTGCGGGTCATTTGTAGCAGCACTTGCATCAATGAAATTCCATCAGCGATGCAGTGATGAACGCGCACGATAATAATGCTGCCATCGGGATGATTATCCACCAGTGTCGCGATCCATAATGGGTGGGTAAAATCCAAGGGCGTATTCATTTTCTTATTTACCAGTACTTCCACGGCAGCTTCATCAGCTGGCAGGGGCAGATCCACGCGTTCAAGATGATTTTCGATGTGCAAGTCGGGATCGTCTTCCCAGTAGGGTCGTTGAAATACTCCAGGGGGTCGAACTATACGCTGCCGGAATCTGCGGTAGCGTGTAAATAGGTCCGACAATATCACGATAAAGTGGTTGTAATTTATCTGTCCGTTGAATTGAAGCGCGACGGTGATCATCATCGGGTTGGTTGGCTTATCCATGCGAAGCCAGGCGAGGTCTACATTATTGAGTTTTATCGTTGAAATTTTACACCTCTTTTACCGGTAAAGATTTTCCCTAACTCTATTACCAGGACCGCCAACAATCTACAATGGGGTATCGATCATATGATGTATTACGATCGCAGTGCCAGTAATACTGCCAGGATAAATAAAAGAGCCCATGCATACCAAGGACCATTGGATGCCAGGATAAAAGCACCTGCAAGGATGCAGAAACCAGACAGCAACGTACCACGCACGCCATTCAACGGTCCCGTGGGAGGTTTCTTCAAGTTTGCCTCCAATACCCTCATCCCTTCCGTCAGTATCAACGGGCTTTTGCGAAGCACATCCACCATTTCGGGTAACACCAGGGCGCTATCCCGGATCAAATTCACGGGATTGAATTCCTGCATCAAAATATACTGTACATGCCTCCTGGCAGCAGAGGGGATGTTTATCTCTGGATCAAAAATGTGCCCCACCCCTTCGATGGTAACTAAGGCTTTGACCATTAGGATAATTTCGCCAGGATATTGAATCTTATAATGACCCGCCATGAGGACGGATTGTAAAATGACCTGTGCAAGAGAAAAATCCTTGAAATTTGGAGTTGTCAACCAGCGAGCATACAAGTCGGAGGCAGCCCGGCGAAAACCCTCAATATCTGCTCCCTTCCCCGGTAAAGTAAGTGAGGTGAGGTAGCGCGCGGCACTTTCAGGATCACCAGTGACCAGCGAGTAGAAGTAGTAAAACATACTCTTCCGCATATCACGGCTAAACCTGCCAACCATCCCAAGATCGATAAAACCAACGCTGATCTCCGTGGTGCCAGGTTTTTTAAAAATCATCAGGTTTGCCGGGTGCAAATCTGCGTGGAAGAAACCGTCACGGTAGATCATCCTGACAACAGCACCTACACCCAAGTCGATCGCTTGTCGGCGCTGTTCAAGGGTAAGTTTTCTTAAGGCGGTTTCATCAGGCTTGAGACCTTTGAAGTATTCCATACAGAGCACATCATGTGAGCTGTATTTCCGGTAGATACGTGGAAACCGGATTTCTGGTTCCTTTATAAAATACGCGGTAAAGGTTTCGGCATTATCAGCTTCAATACGTAAATCTACTTCACGCAAGGTATAAGTGCTAAATTCATCGATGACGCGGGCTGGCTGGAAACGAGCCAAGAAAATCTGCAGGAACCTGCCAAACAAGTGGAGCAAGCGAGTATCCCGCTCTATTATCGTACGTACACCTGGCTTAAGCACTTTAATCACGACTTTTTCGTTAGTGATCAACCTTGCCCGGTGTGTTTGTGCTAAAGAGGCTGACCCCAAAGGGACGGGATCAATCCAGCGGTACATGGTATTAAGCGGTTGCTTGAGACTATCAACAATAAGCTCTTTGAAGCGTTCATAGGATACAGCCGGAAGTTTGTCCAGGAGATTTTTTAATTCATCGGTAATGGTTTTGGGGAGGATATCTTCGCGCAGGCTGAGAATTTGGCCGAGCTTTATGTAGGTTGGCCCCAGTTTTTGCAGCCGCAGCCTGAACTGGATGGGGAAAGGCTGATAAACGATGCTCTTATCGAGGAATGGCCAGGCAAGAGCGAGGATAATACGCAGGAAAAATATACCGAGGGTGCGATGCTCACCAAGCCTTTTTTTCCGCCGGACGTAATCCATCCCGCCCCCCAATGCCAAACCTAAGAACTCACCCGAAATCTCAATAAAGCGGATGATTAATCCCGGCTGGCGTCTTTCCTGATATGGCTCAAAACCGTTTCCCATGTAGGCGTCTACTTGTGTGGTTTTTTAGGAATGAAAAGCACCTGGGTGCCGGCAATTTTATCGTGCCAACCCTGGCGTTTAGGGTCCCATAAGACCCAGAAAAAACCAATGAAGAGAGGTATGGCTGAAATCCAATAAGCGAAAAAGCGCAGGAGGGATCTAAAAAAGGATAACTTCGCCCCATCCATCTTGACAACCTTAAGACCTAAAAGTGCCTTGCCGGGTGTATATCCGACCAAAGACCAGAAAAATGAAAAGTAACCGATCACAAATAATAAAAATAAAGCCGAGCCAACCACGATATCAAAGGTGGCGTTATCCAACAGGGTCTGTAATCTTCCCACCAGACCAGTGAGTCTAAAGAATCTGATGATAGTTTGAATAAAGGTTGATGCAACGAGTTGTACGATGCAGAGAATAACCAGATCAATGACGAATGCCTCAAAGCGGCTAAAAAAACCTGCGGGATGAGGTTGGCGTTTCGTCAGTGATTGATTCCGTGACTCCGATCTTTCTGGTGTGATTAATGTCATCTTAATTTACCCCCCTTCGGTTGGGTTTCCAGGTGGTTCGGTTGGTTCGGTCGGAGCGTTCTTACGGAAGATCGATTTAAGTTTCTGCTCCAAGATTGAATCAACATTAGAGCTCTGATCTTGAAACTCATCGACAACATCCACTGCCATCGTGGTTCCCTCTTGCTGAATAATCTCTTGAACCTTTATCTTTAGGACCAGGTATTCCACGAATTCGTTGAGCAGGTCATCGATAGCATCTTGCTGGAGGATGCGGCGGCTGTTCTGTTCCTCCACCCGACCTTTCATGATCAGGCGATCGAGCACTTTTTCGCCTCGAGCAGCAGCATGATCATACTGATCCTTCACAGGGCTGAAAACCCAGCTGTCTGTAAACGGAGTGAGTAGCTTGGAAACAAAACCAAACAATTTCGACGAGTCGTGATCTACAGAGGATAATCTACGCTGAATGACATCGGGGGTCTCGAATAAAATTCCGAGGAGTAAGTATCTTAATTGATCCCGGGATGTCTCATTCTCATCGATTTTTATCGTCTCCGGTTTGACGGTTTCCTGTGTCGCAGTCATCCGCCTTAACCGGCTGACATACATATCTCTGCCATTCAAGTAAGAGCCGAGAACCAACCGAAGGGTTGCCTTGATATCACCAGCGTGCTGTGGGGTGAGACGCAGACCTGGTTTTGTTTCATCCACCGGTTCAAGGCTGGGATCTTCACTGGTGAAAGGGAAATCATCGTCTTGTGTTTGCATATGACCTTCCAATTTCTCTGGAAAAACAGGACAGATCCAAGTATGCCCTGTTTCGGGTTAACCGATGTAGTTCAGGCAAGTATTTCTTCATTTATTATATTCTTTTGATAATCACTTAAGCTAAATATCGGCAGTACTGGTTTTGCTTTGTGTGCGTATGGTAGCTAATGGCTCTACATTTTTCCCAAAACACGCCTGTTATCGGGGAGGCACAATGTTTTTTTGCCGGAAAGTCCAAATATTTATCGGTTGTCTAATCCACCTACACCCAGTCGACCGTTTTAATAGATACAATAATTATAATTGAAAGTTGAATAACTCGACCAGGAGGGGGTACCTATTTTCTTTTCCGAACTTATAACTACCAGTAAACAATTGGGGGTAGTTATTAAATACGGATAATCAACTTCACGTGGAAAATGATGAAGTGTATTGTTCACTTGACTTTTTCCTCCGTGCCACGATCGGGGGTAAAAGTACCCTTCACTTTTCCCCATAAGCCTTGCACATGCTTTACCGCCTCTTTCCGTTCTTCTTTTTTCTCCTCACCTGTATAGCGCATCAGAATCGCGATGGTGCGTGTGCCTTCGAAGTTTTCCATGATGATCAGCACCAACAGTGTCATTGGGACTGCCAGAATAGCGCCAATGCCACCTAATAGATATCCCCAGACAAGCAAACTAATGAACACAACCACCGGCGAAATCCGCAACCTCTGACCCATGATCTTCGGTTGATAAAAGTTCTGCACCCCTCCATTAATAACGACATAGGCAATAAAGACCATCAGCGCGGTTTTTAGACCGTACAGGGCATACGTCAAAAGCACCGGTGGGATCAAGGCGATCCAGAAACCAATCGAAGGAATGTAACCCATGAACCACGCCAGCAGCCCCCACAGCAGAGCGTAAGGCACTCCCAGGATCAGGAGCAGTATCGTATCTCCAATGCCAACCAGCAGGTTGATCAAAGTGAGCACCGACACATATTTACGTACATCTTCAGTTAGGAGAGCAACTCGTTTGATGATCGAGGATCCAGGATCCAGGCCTAACCGGGAGGGAGCTGGCAACGCCATAGCAGCGCTGATCATAAAAAGGAAAATCACCAGCGCTAAACCGAATTGAACCAACAATTCAATCGTAACCCCCAGCACTCCCTGTGCCACTGTACCCAGGCTACGGGTTACCTGCTCAATCTGAATGTTCAATTGCGAAGTCGATGTGGCAGAAAGATCCTGGCTGGCTTGCGACGAACCACTCGCCAGGTAAGCCGGTAGCTCAGTGGACAGCTTGGTGACAGAGAAGAAAACCGTTGTGATCACCAATCCCAAGACCAGGGTCACCATCAGGATGGTCAGCACGAGCGACAGCCAACCCGGCATGCCACGCTTCGCCAATATATTCGGGACTGGCAGGACTGTAATCGTGATCACGACCGCCAGGAGGATGGGGTTGATGATGGAGGCAGAAGCGCGGACCCCAAACAAAATCACAAAGATACTGGCGAATCCAACCAGATAAATTACTAACCGGTTGGGTAGATTATTCATACAGTTTCCTCCTCAAGCCTGGTAGGATTGTGATCTTGTCACCCAACTGAAATTTCTTGGTCAGATCGGTTTTGTGCTTTAGTAATGCGGTCAGCATTTTTTCAAATATGAAATGCATTATTTTATGGCACTATCGGTAGTATTTTTGTCTAATAGCTGGCGGATTTCTGCCAGCTCATTTTTAATACTCGCAAGCTCCTGTTCGACCATGGAACCCGGCACGACGCCAGATACTTCATCTCCTGCATCCCTATGTGTTGGGCCAACCAAGACGCTGGCGAGAATACTGGCCAATGCCCCGATGATCCCGACCCCCATGAGCATGACGAAAATCGCGGTGATCCTCCCACCCATGGTGATCGGATAAAAATCACCATATCCGACAGTGGTGATGGTAACTATCGAATACCACAGCGCATCCCAACCGGTTTTGATGTTAGCTTGCGGAGATTGGCTCTCAAATTGGAGTACAAGTACACTGGCGGTTGTCATGACGATAATCGCCAACGAGGCGGTAATCATGGCTGCATACTGACCGCGGTTCTCAAGTATATCCCGAACCAATTTCCTTCGTTCATCACGGCTGAATTGGCGAACAATTCGGAGTAGACGACTTAATCGCGCCAGGCGTAAAAGCCCAGAGTACTTAAATACATGACCGATTGATGGTAACGACCCTAGAAGGTCCAGCCAGCCACGTTCTTTAATAAAGTAAGTGGACTTCTTGCGAGCCGATCTCAAGGCGAGAAAAAAGTCGACTAAAAAAATGACACAGATCAGGTTATCATAAAATTGAAGCAGCCCGAGGGTAGCATTATCAATCGGCAGCATCATGACCACCATGATGACCAGCGAAATTATGGTCAGGATGAGGATGAATATATTATAGGCGTTGCTATGACGGCGTGGAGCGGCGATTTCCTGTGCCATAGGATTAAACCTTCACTTTTTGTAATCGCAGATTCTCTTGAAGAAGAGAACCACTGATCAGAGCTACGAACAGCAGAAATATTAATAATGACGGGTAAATAAAATCCATACCAAGTGGTAGATACATAATCAGCACGAAGCCGAGGATTACCATCCAACATGGAGGAATCGCCGACGCTCGAACCTTGAGCGGATCAATGCTCACCGCCACTGCAGATTCCACCTGCTGCATCTTGCCCCTTCTCACCTTGCAGCTCGCAACTTTCTTGACAACCACCAAAAACCCATCCTTACGTTTTCTGTATACACCGGCTTCGACGGTACTCGCATGATCTCACTCATTGATTGATCGCATATCAGGTCGACGGTAGGAAAGGCGATAGGAGGGTGAGTTATCCGATGGTCCTTTCCCAAAACATCAGGTCATAAGCAGCTGTTGGTAGAATGGTAGTGTGTGAGCAAGCTGTGCCTACCCACACACCACCAATCTCGACCCAACTTGCGAATTGTTAACAAACAAAATTCGCCACTTTGCCAGACAGGATATTATTTGCCTGGATGTCGACTCAACCGGTATTACATGGCGGGAGCGGTAGGCTCAGTGTAACCGGGAATGCGGTTGCGGTTTTGATAGGCTGTGCTGCTCCAATGTCCCAGATCGATAAATACTGCCATGACAATCCAAAACCAATCCCAGCCGTACAATCCAATCCCGGGGCTCCACAGGATGACGAACATCAATGTGGTGAATGGCAGGAAGATGATTCCCAGGATAGGCCATAGCCAGCTACCTTTGAACGCGGCGTTGAACATTGCTGGACGTGCTATCCAGATGAAAAGCGTCCCCAACCGTGGGAATATCCCGGCGAACATTGCAAAAAGACAAGGCATTTTATAATCCTCCAAGAAAACCAGATAGTTTTACACTCGGGGACATCAGGATATTAAAGGCTGGCATCCCCACCAATTTGGTCAATGTGCCTCACTTGCCCCCGTGAGCCATCTCGTCTATACACACTGCCACTGCCAGGATGAGGACGTCGTCCTGGCCAGGATCAATGGATACGCCATAACTATCGCGCAGTCGGAACCACTTTTTGGATACTTCTGCAACTTTGTCGCGACCTTCCCCGATGGAGTATTCATGATCCAAAATATTTCCCTGCACTTCCAAGTCTGGTCCACCCTTGATTTTTACCACCCAGCGCTCCCGAATGGGAGTGATGAGGGCTTTTTTCACCATGGCCATATTCTCACCGCGGGGTCCTTCGATCTCCATGCTATCTTTAACCCGCAGCATGCGTTCCTGGATCTTGCACAGCTCGGTACCGTGGGCATCCTCAAAGATCAGGGTCTGGCGCACACGCAGCGCCTTGCCGTCCACTTTGAATACTTTCTGACCTTTATCGTTCTCGATCCAGAAATCATCCCCAATGGCAACCATTTTCTGGCGCATCTGGTAATGGTTCGCGCCTCCACCTGGTCGCCCGAGCTGGCGATCATCCTGCCGTTCTTCGCGTCTGTTTCGCATAAAAAAACCTCCTAAAACCACTCAGTGGGGCTAACGGGCATCATCAGCTCATCAGCCTCACTGGGTATATGGTTACTCCTCTGCAAAAGCAGCCTTCAACGCATCTTCCTGCTCTTTGGTCAGGTTGGAAGCGATCAACTCAAACTCGCTGCCTTTCAGCTCAGCAAACACCTTATCCTGGACGGCATCTGCGGTCATCAGGAACAGGGCGGAAGTACCTTCAGTGACTTTCTCGCGCGTCTTCTTGATGAATTCATCATTGATCCCATAATCGGCCGACTTGCCTCCCAGGGCACCGAAGGCTGCACCTACCGCCAGGCCAAATAAGGGCACGAAGAAGATCAAGCCAAACAACATACCCCAGAATGCACCTTGCATCGCCCCCATGCCGGCCATATCGACCAGCTGCTTGGTTTTGGGAGCTTTCGCCCCCTTTGGCCAGGTTACAATCGCGGCATCCTGGAGCTTGATCAACTCCATTTTTTGCAGCCCTTTGATCTTTTCCAACATCCCAGCTGCCCCTTCAGGGGTAGAAAACTTTAGTACAGTTAGTGTTGCCATATAAATCTCCTTTTCTTTCTATTCTGAAACATTAAGTTGTGGACATGGTATTCATGGATTAATTGGCTTGTTTGGGTTCATCAACTACCAGCTGATCGACATCTTCATCGGTTTCAACTTAGCCTGGTTACCCTATATCGAAAGCGCGTTTTACTCCTGGCAGCATGGCATAGATCAGGATGATGGCATTAAGCATGAAGCTCACGCTAACATCCGACCAGTTGCCGGCGCCCAGCATAACGGTGAAATCCAGGATCAAATTGAAAGCGGTAATTACTGCCAGGAACAGCCAGGCTTGCTTATCGACAGCCCACAGCATCTGAGCGACCCATGCCCACACCCAAACCATCAGTCCCCACATCAGGGCTGACCAAAAGTTGAAGGCATGGACCTTGAATTCGCCGATGAAAAAGGGCAGGATATGCAGAGATTGCAGCATGTGGATTGCAGCCAGCACTGCAGCTATCCCTGCCAAAATCGCCAAGACTGTAACACCAAACGGACGTTGTTTCATCTTTTTTCTCCTCTCAATCGTAACTAATAGATGGTCGATCATCCACTACCGGATACCTAAAAGACCTTTTAAAGAATTTGCCTGATTTTATCCTCTAAAGATTCCAATTCTCCTTTCATTAACCGGTGTAGTTAACGTCTAGATGTGCGTAGGAGCAGCAAGAAGAGGTTGATAAAGTCGAGGTAAAGCGCCAGCGCCCCGACGATCACCATCCCGCCCATACCCTGCTTACCATCCATTTGAGATGACATCTGCTTTAATCGATTAGTGTCCCACACCGTCAGCCCGGCAAAAAGCATGATACCGGTAAAATTCATCGCCTGGTTCAGCCCAGCTGAGTGTGGGAAGAACAGGACAAAGATCCATCCAAACAACCAGCCTAACAAGGCGAGCATTAAAAACCTGCCGACACCGCTCATATCCCCTTTGATGAACAACCCAACGATGCTGCCGAATAAAAACATCCCGGCGGTTACCCAAAATGTATATGCAATGGTGGTCTGGCTATAATAGATAAAGATCGACGAGAGTGCCAGCCCCGTCAAGGCGGAATAGAGCAGAAACAGGAGCAACGCTGCCCCGGTGGACATACGCTGCACGGCCGCGCTCAAGAAAACCACGACGACGATCTGTAATAAAAACAGACCAAAGGTAAACCATGGGTAGAACAGGATGCGCTTCATAAATTCCGGATTGGTGCTCACTGCTGTAGATACCAAAGCGGTGATAGCCATTCCAAGCGCCATCACCAGGTACACCAGAGCCAGGAAGCGGTTAAAACGCACGGCACTGGTTGCGGGTATTACTTTTGCCTGTCCATGAGCCATATTTTCTCCGTTAACAATTCGATTGGTTTGTAGGTGGTGGGTGAATTGCTCACCCATCACCTACAAGTAAATTATGCCTGCTTGAGGCTGCGGCGCAAGAAGAACTTGATTACTTCGTCTACCAGCAACAGGACAAATGCAAACACAAGGCAGATAATCACCTGATTCGTGTCCAGATTTGTCAGGCCCAGGAATTTCTTAAGAAAATCCAGGTTAAGGGGTAAAAGGATCATCAACACGGAAATTCCATAAAGCATAAGCTGATGTCGATTTTTTAGAACCTCGCGGTTGAAGGCACTGCCAGTCTCACTACGTGAGCTCAGGGCAAGTACAACCACAGCTAAGGAGAAGAACACAAATCCCATCGATTTCGCAACGAGGGCATCGGTAGTCTCATAGAACATCTCCAGGTAAATCGTGCCAATTGACATCAATATACCAATGAAGACAATCCGTATCCATTGAGCACCTGAAAGGATGGGCTGCTTTAATGGTCGAGGCTTATGTTCCATCAAGTCAGGTGCCGGGTCGTCGAACCCCAGCGCTAATGCCACCGGGATCTGGACGAGGAAGTTGATCCACAGGACCACGAAAGCGGTAAATGGTGTTCCCCCAAGAACGATGAAGAACGCAGCCAGCAGGTAAGAGACGATGAACGCTACCAGCGATTCCATCTGGAAACGGACGAAATTGAACAGATTGTTGTAGATGGCTCGTCCAAACTCAACCGCTTTTACGATGGTGGCAAAGTTATCATCAGTCAGGATCATCACTGCGGCCCCCTTAGATACTTCGGTGCCGGTGATTCCCATCGCCACACCGATGTCAGCCTTTTTCAAGGCAGGCGCATCATTGACCCCGTCTCCGGTCATGGCTACGATGTTATCCAGCTGCTGGAGCATGGTCACCAGACGGATTTTGTCCTCTGGAGCTACCCGTGCTACTACGCCGATTCCGGGCAGTTTCTTCTTCAGCTCATCATCACTCATGGCTTTGAATTCAGCACCAGTCATTGCGGTTCCGGTAATGCCGAGCTCGCGACCTATAGCGGCGGCTGTCACAGCATGGTCGCCAGTGATCATGCGTACCTGGATACCGGCACTGTGGCATTTCGCAATCGCATCCTTAGCTTCATTACGCGGTGGATCTACGATGCCCACCATGGCAAGCAGGGTGAGATCGTTCATCTCATCGATTAACTTTGCCTTCGGATCGAAGGTTTGCGGGTCGAAATCACGACGTCCCACCACCATGACGCGTTCACCGGCGGCAGCAATGCGCTCGTTCTCTTCGAGTGCCAGCTTGCGGTTCTCGTCCGTGACGGGTCTTTTTTCTTCACCGGGCAGCCAGAAATAACTGCTGCGGGCGATTAACACGTCTGGTGCACCTTTGACAAAGCAGCGCACCACGGGCTTGCCTTGCTCGTTGGTCATATTATGGAAAGTCGCCATGAACTTGTAATCCGAGTCAAACGGCACTTCAGCCACTCGGGGATACATTTGGCGGGCACCATCCACACTGATGCCGCCTTTTTCCGCCAGGACGATCAGTGCTCCTTCGGTTGGGTCGCCGATTAACGCGCCATCATCGAGGCGGGCGTCGGCACATAATGCCATGGGAAGCAAGATTTGCTCCAGATCGACCTTGGCACCCCCGGCGCTCAACAGCTTACCTTCAGTGTTGTAGGTGAGGGTATTTTTCTGCCAGGGCTGCAAACCTGGGATGCCAGCTGCAAGCGTATAAGTCCCTTGTGTTCCGTAGCCTTCGCCTGTTACCACGAAGCGATTCTGACCAGGGATGGTAAACTCGCGCGAGGTCATCTTATTGAGGGTCAGGGTACCGGTCTTGTCAGAGCAGATCGCGGAAACCGAACCCAGCGTCTCAACGGACGGAAGTCGTTTCACGATAGCACCCTGTGCAGCCAGCTGCCGTGTGCCCATGGAATACATGGTGGTAACCACAGCTGGTAGACCAGTTGGAATGGCAGAGATAGCCAGCGCTACGCCGGCGATGAAGATGGTGTCAAAAGCCTGTCCATTACGTAGGCCTAAGATCACCATGATAACAAAAGCCAGACCGGCCAAAGACGCAATAATCACGGTTAGCCGGTCAAGCTGCTTTTGAAGGGGTGTCTTATCCGCTTCGGTCTTATTCAGTAAATCTGCGATATTGCCCATCTCAGTGCCCATGCCAGTGGTAGTGACGATCATCTCAGCGCGTCCACGCGTAACCGAAGTATTCATATATGCCATGCAATGGCGGTCGCCTAGAGGAGCATCAGCTTTGGCGATGATTTCAGTATCTTTGGGGGAAGCAACACTCTCGCCGGTCAAGGCGGCTTCCTCGATCTCGAGGGTCGCGGTTACAAACAAACGCCCATCCGCCGGGACGCGGTTGCCCGCCTCCATCAGGACGACATCTCCGGGTACCAGATCTTCAGCATCCACTTCGATTGCCTGACCATTGCGGCGCACTCGGGCGATGCTCTTCATTGCCCCTGCCAAGGCCGCCAGACTGGCCTCAGCTTTAGCCTCCCCACGCATACCCAGGATGGCGTTAAAGACTGTCAAACCGACCAGCACCAGGGTGGTTCCCCATTGACGGGTGGCAAGCTGGTTAACGACGGCTGCACCGAGCAGGACGAATTGCATCAGGTCTTGATATTGTTCTAGAAACGATTGCCATCCTGACTTTTTCTTCTTCTCAGCCAGACGGTTTGGGCCATATTTCTGCAAGCGAGATTTCGCCTCGTCTGAGCTCAGGCCTTTTGCCGGGTCAACCTGAAGTTGTTTACCAACTTCTTCGGTCGACAGGGTATACCAATTTGGTAGTTTATTCGTTGAATCTGTCATTTTGTGTTACCTCCTTTTTTAATATTTCTCAGGGACGTAGTGTAAGGGTAAGGCTGGCTCTTTGTAATCGCCCTTCGCCTGACGCTTGGGAAACTTAATCGGCTCACGTTTCACCTCTTTATAGGGGATCAAGCTCAGGAAGTGCGAGATGCAGTTCAAGCGCGCCTTTCGCTGGTCGTTGGAGGGGACTACGTACCAGGGACATTCAGGGGTATCGGTGGCGGCAAACATGGCATCACGCGCCTTAGAGTAGTCGTACCAACGCGCTTGCGCCTCTAAATCCATCGGGCTGAGTTTCCAGACCTTGCGATAATCTTCGTTACGCTGCTTAAAGCGCTTGGCTTGTTCATCCATATCCACTTCCAGCCAGTATTTGATCAGGTTGATGCCGGAGTTGATAATGGCTCTTTCAACCAGTGGTGTCATCTTCAGGAAGTTATCTACCTGTTCCTTGGAGGCAAAGCCCATCACCCTCTCGACACCTGCCCGGTTGTACCAGCTTCGATCGAACAGCACGACTTCACCTGCTGCTGGTAAATGGGGCATGTAGCGCTGGAAATACATTTGCGTTTTTTCCCTATCCGTTGGTGCCGAAAGCGCTACCACGCGGAATACGCGCGGGCTGACCCGTTCAGTGATGCGCCTGATCACACCACCCTTGCCGGCTGTATCGCGGCCTTCGAACAGCACACAGACCTTCGCCCCGGTGGCTTTGACCCACTCCTGCATCTTGACCAGCTCCACCTGGAGCTTTTCCATCTCCTTCTCGAACTCTTTCTTACTCATCGCTGGCGCTGGGCCTCCTGCAGCTGCCTCTGCAATAGCTGAGGTATCCCCAACCGCAACGATTGGGGTAATGGCTGGTTCTGATTTTCCCTTACCCTTAGCTTTCCTCCCTTTTTTCTTATTCTTATCTTTTGCCATAGTGGTCTCCTTCTTGTTTCCAATTCAATTTGTATCCGCATGCCTTCTAAATTAGGCATTTTGGTTTATTAATACCATTAACATATTCCAGCTGGTAAGAGCGATGCCTCACTGGATAAATGCCAGTATGGCTGCGACCAAAAATCCCATCACTGTCATGATCCCTACCAGCTTGCCGCCGTGTTCAAAAGCCTCCGGCATCATGGCATCAGCCAGCATGGTTAGCATGGCGCCAGCAGCGAATGCCTGGGCAATTCGCCCGTCTACGGCTGGAATCAAGTTAATAATCGCATATCCTACACCTGCACAAGTTGCAGAGATGATCACCACTGCGGTCCACATCCAAAAAACGTTACGCCGCGAGCGTCCGGAGGTTTCCAGGTTGACCGTACCCGCCAACCCCTCTGGCAAGTTTGAGATAAACACAGCCACCAGAAAGGCAATATTGATTACTCCGCCTACCGCCAGTCCCATTCCCAGGATGATCGACTCGGGGATGTTATCCAGTAAAGTGCCAACGAAGATGGCTGAGCCAGAACCAGACAATTCACCATTGATTGCCTTACGCTCCGACCCACCGCGACGGTCAATCAACCAGTCCGCTCCAAAAAAAGTGAATGCGCCGACGAGGAAAGCTATTCCCATGGACTTACCACCCAGGGCTGACTCGGGTATCAGCTCATAGGCAATGGCACTGAGCAAGGCTCCGGCGCCGAAGCCCATGACTATTCCGAGGGTGCGGTTGGATACCCCGCGATTTGCCAGGGCAAATCCGATCAGCAGGGCAGCTGCTGCCAGCCCACCCCATAAAACAGCTACTAGCATCGACAGACTCCTAATGCAATATCTTCAAAATGAACCAGCCCTATGACAAGGGAGGTTTTTGACCTCCCTTGCCATAGGATAAGAAACCATACTATTGCCCAGCGGTAATCAAGAACTGCTTGAGCTGTTCCTCCGTGGCGGATAGAACGCCATAAATGCGGTCAAAGATCGCTTTGACTGCCGGGGTATCTGCCTGCTTGGAAGCCTGATCCACCACCTGCAGGGTCTGATCATACAAGGCTATGGTAGCATCCAACTTGTCGACTGCCAGCTGGCCTTTTAAATCAACAGCTTCTGACAAGCGCGTGCTGATCTCCTGGATGTCCTGTTTGACCAGGTCGGCCTGTGCCTGCTGGGAAGGAAGATCACCCGCCAGTTTGACTGCCAGGTCAACCGAGGTCGTTGCCATCTGTGTAACTGCATCGATGCGATCCTGGGTCAGCGTAACCCGATTCTCAATGCCTCCCCTGGCAATGTTATAGGCCTGTTTGTTGGATCGAACAGTAAACAGGACCCCGATAACGACCAGACCTACTACAATCCCAATGATCCAACGCCAAATGTTTTTCATGGATTCTCCTCCTGGATCAACTATATTCCGTCGCGCAAGAAGGGGCAGGTCATGCAGTGACCGCCGCCGCGACCCTTGCCCAGCTCAAACCCGGCGATGGCGATGACCTCGACACCAGCCTGACGCATCTTTGAGATGGTGAAAGTATTGCGCTCGTATGAGACAACCACCCCCGGTTCAAGCGCCACAGTATTGTTGGCATCATCCCACTGCTCGCGCTGTGCCTGGGATTCATCACCACCTGTCTCAACGATGTTGAGCTTTTTAACATGCAGTGCATCAGCCACTGCGTCCACGAAGCTCTTTTCCTCAGTCACATGGAAGTCACCCGGTTTCTTACCCGGACGCAGGCTGATGGCATGGATGTTATTCACCACCCTGGGGAAGGCGGTTGCGATGTCGCGGTCCAAAAGTGTGAAGACCGTATCCAGGTGCATGTGCGCACGATCCTTGGTCATTACTGCCGCAATCACGCGCTCAGCCCCGCCATTTTCAAACAACTTTTTAGCCACCAGCTCGATCATCCTGCCCTGGGTGCGCTCGCTCATCCCAATCGCCACTGTGCCGTAACCAATGGGTTGAACATCACCGCCCTCCATGGATGCACGCCCGAAATCCTGGATGTTGAAGCCATGGTCTTCGGTCTGTTCCGGATACCAGAAGTTGAACTTCGCTTCCTGGAACATAGGATGGTAGCGGTAGATGGTTAGCATATTGAGGCTTTCTCGCCGCCTGGCTGGCCAGAACATCGGGTTGACCGTTACACCGTTATAAATCCAACAGGAGGGATCGCGCTGGAAGAGCGAGTTCGGCACCGGTGGGATTACAAAGTAGCCCGGTTCGCTCAAAGCTGCAGCTCCCAGGAGGGAGATTTGGCTGTATTTGGCCAGATCGAAACCCCCAGCCTCCATCTCGCCAATGGTCAAGCCACCGACGAGATGCTTGGCAAGCAAATCTGGCTTCATCCTGGAGAGGAACTCACGAACCTCATCTACCAACGACCACCCAACGGTGTACTCAGAGGCAACCAGATCGATTATATTCCGGCGGGCTTCTTCAGAGGCTTCCAGTGCTTCGCCGAGCAAGTCCACATGGTAATACACGTCAATACCACGGTCACGCATAGCTTTGACAAACTGGTCATGCTCCCATTGAGCACGTTCAACCCACAAGACGTCGTCGAATAACAGCTCGTCATGGTTGGTGGGGGTTAGGCGCTTCAGGCTGAGATCCGGCCGGTGAACGATCACCTTGCGGAGCTTGCCAACTTCAGAATTAACTCCAAATTCATTACTCATAGCTCTCTCCTTCTGAATAAGTCTGGATTATTATGTTTTTAATTCATACCAACGGACGTGCTGAACGACTCAGCATCCGCCTTGTTACGGATAAACGTTTGTCCCGGCTTCACCGGCGACAATCTGTTCGATATCCTTCAGCGAGCCAATTGCGGCACGCTTACCGGTCTTCTCGACGAATTGTATGGCGGCATCAACCTTGGGACCCATTGAGCCTGCCGGGAATGGATTCGCTCGCAGTTCTTGGACCGTCACCCTGCCCAGCAAGCGCTGTTCCGGTTTTCCCCAATCCAGATAAACCCCGTCCACATCCGTGGCGATGACGAACAGGTCGGCTCCCAACTCACGCGCCAGAAGCTCACTGGCCAGGTCTTTGTCGATCACGGCTTCGATGCCAGCCAGTGTGCGCTGCTTACCTGGTTCATACATGGTGGGAATACCACCACCTCCGGCACAGATTACCAGCGTACCATGCTCGAGCAGCCATTTAATCGGACGGATCTCGAATATCCGTTTGGGTAGCGGGGAGGCTACAACCCGGCGCCACTTCGCTCCATCTTGCTTAAAGACCCAGCCTTTTTCAGCTTTTAAGCGATCGGCTTCGTCCTTCTCATATACCGGACCGACAAACTTGGTTGGATTTTTAAATGCAGGGTCGTCCGGATCGACTTCTACCATGGTCAAGATGGTTGCAAACGGCACCTCGAATGGAAGCAGGTTGCCCAACTCCTGCTCGATCATATAACCGATCATCCCCTCGGTTTGTGCCCCCAGCACATCTAATGGATAGGGCTCAACCTCTTTATAGGCTGAAGCCTGAAGTGCCAGTAGCCCGACCTGCGGGCCATTGCCATGTGCCAGCACTACCTGGTGCTGTTTGGCAACCGGTGCCAAAGCCTGGGCGGCGACCCTGATATTAGCGCGTTGGACATCGTGAGTCATTGGCTCGCCTCGCTTTAGTAATGCGTTTCCACCTAATGCAACAACGATCCTCATAAATTACTCCTTTCCTTTTTTATTGATCATCTCTTTTGTGCCCCAAACTTGCATCAATTGAGCATAAAATATAACCATCCTTGCTATCGCCTCAACCGGGATGCGCTCATCGATGCCATGCTCGAGACCCATAAAACTCTCATCCATCACCACGGAGGTAAAACGGTAGATGTTATCGCATACTGGGACAAAATGCTGGCAGTCGGTGCCTCCCAGCATCACAAAAGGAGCCACAGGCGGGTTGTTAAACACCTGCTGGACCACAGTTTGAAGGCTTTTATACTCGAGACATTTAGTCGAGGAAACCGGTAAGGCTTCGTTGAATTTACCCTCCACCGGTTTGAACTTCACCCGCTCATCTTTAATCACTTTCTTGGCATGCCACAATACATCCGCGATGGTATCTCCGGGTAGCAGGCGGAAATTGACGATCGCTTTTGCCTCCGCGGGTATGGTGTTATCTTCCACACCACCATTGATGATGGTCAAGGCGGTGGTGGTGCGCATGCTGGCATTCATCTCAGCTTTAGGAACCAACCAGCGCTTTAGCAATGGACCAAACAGCCAAATATTGGAAAAGGCAACCTGGAGATATATTGGAGCAGCTTTTCCAATGCCCGCATAC
Organism: uncultured Chloroflexia bacterium; assembly: GCA_963809615.1. GTDB lineage: Bacteria > Chloroflexota > Anaerolineae > Anaerolineales > UBA4823 > FEB-25. Next base: position 140,518 of record CAWEKR010000004.1, on the reverse strand, counting down.
AACGGACGAAGACGGCGTAGATGGGTTGGCATGGGGTGGGCTTCCAGGCGAGTAAGGGCGCGCGACAGGATGCCGATGGAAGTTTGGGGGGGTGGGGTGGATGAATGACCAGGCTGACTGTGAACGGTAAATTCAACTGTCAGGTATCCCTTCTCACTCACACCGATCAAAGCGATCTGGCCGCGCACACCAGCTGCCAGGCCAGCCATTATCCCTCCGCCCTCATCGACAATGCCAGCTAAATGGATCCCACGCTCTTTGAGCTGCTGACCGAGGATCTTGCAGCCGTTCACGCCGCCGGTTTCTTCATCATGACCCAAGCCAAACAGGATGGTACGTTCCGGGCGGAAACCTTGTTGGAGAAGGGCTTCGGCGGCTTCCATGATGCCAATCAGCTGGTTTTTGATGTCGAGCGTACCGCGCCCCCAGATGAAACTGTCTACAATTTTGCCCTCAAACGGTGGGTGAGTCCATTCTGTTGGATCAGCCGAGACAACATCCTGGTGCGCCATCAACATCACCGGCTCCAGGTCGGGTCGGGTTCCCTGCCAGGTATACAGCAGGCTGTAACCATTTATTACCTCACGTTTTAATTTCTGATGCACCAGGGGATAGGTTTCTCGAAGCATCTGGTAGAGCTGGTCGAATGCCGCTGGGTCGGGCGTGCCGCTTTCATCCAGGGGGACAGTCTGGCAGCGTATACATGCTGCCAGGTTGTTTGCTATCTTTTGTTCTTCTACATGAACTCCTTCAATTTTTTCTACTGCTCCCATCGACCTTTGGAAAATGATCGTACGCACGACGACGTAGATAAGGGTGAGGATCAAGATGCCTAAGATGATTAAAAGAATTTTGGTTAACATTTATTTATCCTTGTCGGTCGAGTTTCTGGTCGCCGAGTGCCGCGACTGGGACGAACTTGTTCGGAGAGACTAATAAAGTACCCAGCAGCACTCCCAGTGAAATTGAAACAATCAAAATCACCATCTGACCCAAGCCAATTGCAGCGGACTGAATATCAGAGCTTAATAGGCTTGTTACACTCAGCAACCCACGTGCGCCAGGTACCAGGAACCAGAAAGCTAACATCTGGGAAACCAGCGCCGGTGTGCGCCGGGGTGAGCGGGCAATGAATTCTGAGCTGAGAGCCATCAGCGTGGCCCCAAAAAATGCACCAGCATAAGAGTTAATGAATTGCTCCCCGAATGCCTGGCCCAACATAGCAATATATAGAACTACCAGCATCCACAGTAGATCGCGATTTGCCCCTGATAAACGGATGAAAGTGCCCACACCAAATAACAACGTGCCCAGGATCGGTGCCCACCATGGAAAATTGACCGCTTCATATGAATAAACCAGATAACTGGGCATCCCAGAAAGGTTCAAACCAATGGAAATGCCAACGAATAACAATAAAAGCACTGCGGCCCCATAAATCAGCCGGGATGAACCAGATAAGATATGCATTGAGGCCAATTCAATCATCCCGGTTGTAAGCAGGGCTCCTGGGAGAAATGTGATCAGAGGAGTAATAAGCAAGTTTGCCGGTCCGAAGATGTACCCCAAGCGTGTTAGACCAAATACTAGCGTAGACACCACAATTGCGGCGAAGATTGGGAGAAGCAGGTCAAAACGGGGACGCCAGCGGAATAACAGCGTGATCACCGCAACCAGGATTCCTGCGACACCAGTAACCACCATGGATGGGATATCTGGGCGAAAAAGCATAGTAAGACCGATACAAGACAGAAAATACCCAAAAATGATAAAAGCTGGTCCGAAGCGCGGCTTTTTTGCCAGGATTTCGTCGATATGCCGGCTGGCTTGCTCCAGGGGAATTTGTTTACGCTTCACCAGGTCGACCAACTCGCCTAACGCAGAAACCTTATCCAATTGCATACTTGTCAGGCGCTGCACAGCCAATTCGACACGCCCGCGGGTAATATTATTCAGCTGGATAATGATCACGTTGGGTAAAGCCATGATCTCGCACTCCACGTTATATACCTTGGCAATCTCGGTTAGCGTGTTCTCCACTACACCCACTGCCGTGCCGCAGCCGATTAATCCTTTGCCAATTTTCCGCAAGCATTCAAGCAGCTCCGATCGATCGGTCGCAACCTGCTCAAGTGCTTTTGGATTTTGATCAATACTCATCATTTATCCAGTCCTACCATTGGAATTGCAACCAGGGGTTCTGCAGGCGAAGGTGCCTCCGGATCCAAGCGCATAACATTAATTCCTGCAAAACCAAAAACCATTCCCAGGAGAAAATTAAGAAAATTGAAGAAACAATAGGGGAAGTAAAGGAACGTGGAGACACCCAAGGTCGCTGACATGTAGGCTCCGCATGAATTCCAGGGAATTAATGGCGAGGTTACCGTCCCTGAGTTTTCCACCGCTGTCGCCAAGGTTTCTGGATGAAGACCACGTTTGCGGAATTCAAGCATGAACATACGTGCCGGCAGCACAATTGCAATATATTGATCCCCGGCAACAATATTGAATCCCAAGGAGGTGAGCATCACTGTGGCAATCATGCCACCAACTGATTTGACCCTGCCAATGATGGGTGTGATCAGGCGGCTATTGAATCCACCATAGTCCATCATGGCACCGAAAGACATCGCACCCAGGATCAGCCAAACGGTGGTGAGCATGCTGCTCATGCCTCCGCCTGAGAACAGGGTATTTATCTCTTCGTAATTTGTTGTGGCGGTGAATCCGTTCGCCATTGCCATCCACACACTTTTTAATGCAGCCAAACCATAACCCAGGCTGGGATCATTGGCAAATGCAGTGATGATCTGGGGCTGCATGACCACGGCTACCAGGGCACCAATTAAGGTCCCGATCAAGATGGAAAGAAAAGCTGGATACTTGCGAATTCCAAGCAGCAGCAAAACCAAGACAGGTAGCAAGTTCAAGAGGCTGATGTGGTAGGATGAGCTTAAAGCCTGTAATGCCGGTGTCGTATCCACTGGAACCGCACCTATTTCTATATTTCTCCCGATAATAAAGAATAAGATCAGAGAAACCAGGTAGGCCGGCACACTGGCTTTGGCCATGCTGCCGATATGGGTGTAGACGTTGCTGCCGACAATTTGCGGGGTCAAGATGGTTGTCTCCGATAGGGGAGTCATTTTATCGCCAAAGTAAGCCCCTGAGATCACTGCCCCAGCGGTTATGGCAGGCGAAGCACCTAGGACACCCGCCATTCCGATGAACGCGACCCCCAACGTCGCCGCAGTAGACCAGGAGCTGCCGGTCACCAGACCGACGACGCCGCACAACAGGGCTGCAGCAAAGTAAAACCAGGCCGGGTTAATATATTTGACTCCGTAATAGACCATCGTGGCGATCGTGCCAGACATATTCCAGACACCAATCAACGCCCCAACCATTAGCAGGATCAGGATGGCAGACATTGCCAGAGAGATCCCTTTGACAATCTCCTCCCCGAGCTTTTGCCAGGAATGCCCATTCTTGTGCGCTACGACAGCTGCCACGACCGCACTCATAAACAGAGCCACCTGAAGCGGGCCGGAAGCGGCATCGAGGCCAAATAACACGATCGATGTCGCAAGCAAGAGGATCATGAAAAGTAAGGGAATAAGCGCATCGATCAGAGATGGCTCGCGAGCCTCTTTTTCTTTCACGCTATTATTCGCACTCATTATTCACTCCCTTCCAACATTGCTTGGGTTCAGGATTGCTCAAGCACTACTTCGCGTTTGCTGATCCTTCTCCACACCGCTTCGACCACCCATGCCAGGATGATGGTAAGGATCAGGATGGCAAAGGTTTGCGGGGCGGTTAGCAAGGTGTTCCAGCAGAACAGTAGAATGGCTGCAACTGTAGCAATCAAGGCTATTACCAGGACGATGATCGAAGCCCCAGTCTCTTTTGCCATGCGTAAATGAGCGACGGTGAGAAAAGCGAATATGGTCAGTGAAACTGCACTGCCGATTGAGGCGATGGCAGTCACATCGAAAAATACTGATAGGAGGATGATGAGCAAGGAGGAGATCACCAAACCCTGCGTGCCTCCCGCTCGCCGCCTGCGCTTTAGTGCAAAAATCGGGGGCAGCTGCCCGTCCTTTGCCATGGAATATGTGGCGCCGATTGAAGCATAAAGCTGTGAGTTGATCGCGCCGGTGGTAGCAAAAACAGCAGCAAGGGTAATCAGTGTGACACCCAATTCTCCAAAGATCGGATAGGCAGCCACAGCCAGGGCAGTATCGGCATTATCAATCACTTGCTGAACGGTCAGCGTGCCAAAGACACCGATGGATAGTGCAATGTACAACACCATCGTAAAACCAAGCGAGATGTACATGGCCCTGGGCATATTCTTTTTAGGATTTTCGATATCCCCACCCACAAATGAGATCACCCCAAAGCCCAGGTAGGCGAAGAAGGTTAACGCCACACTGGCAAATATTTTACTCAACGGAGGATAATCTGCAGGCGCCAGCATGGAAGGATTTAAATTCACTAGCATGGCAATGGCAAAACCGCTCAATACCAGGAGCACGATGGTGACAATTGCTGTTTGTGCCTTGGTTACTGTTTCTGCACCAATCGAATTAACAAAAGTGAGCAAACAAACAATGAGGACAGCAAAGATTTTAGGCCACATTTGAGCTGCGCCTTCGGGCCAGATGAGACTGGTCAAATAGTTGCCAAAGGACACTGCCACCATGGCGGTCACGATGAGCACTGAAAAATAGCCCAACACGACCAAACCGCCGGTAAATAAACCCTTCCCATAGCCGCGCACAATCCATGCGATCAACCCACCTGACGATGGAAAGCGCGCTCCAAGCTTGGCAAAGGAATAACCCTGCAATAGGGCGATAACGCCTGCGATCAGGAAGGATACCCAAACTGCAGCACCGGCGATCTTCCCAGCCTCGCCAAACAATGCGAAGATACCGGCACCGACCATCGAGCCAATCCCGATGAATATCGCCCCCATGAGGGAAATACTGCCTTTCTTCTCCGTTGTACCTTCTGTAGCTAGTTCAGTCTCTGCCATGTGATCCTCTCCATATCTCCATAAACATTTATGAAGGTGACTTTGTGTGAACGGTCCATCGATTTCTGAGCTTCTCAATCATCGGGTTTAAGTGCTTCCTTATCTTCACCTGCTTCCTGCTCATCTTCCCGGGTGGCTTGTTCCAAATATTTGGCTTCCAGTAAATTCGCTACTGCCAGAGTTTCTATGGCTTCAGCAACGGCCTCTTCCTCAATAAGGTTGGCTATGGTTAGAGTACGGACTACGTCCGCGGCAATGACAGTCTTGATCGCCTCGGCTTCCTGGAGTGTGGCAAGCGTATCCAGGATGGCTGCGCTCTTGACGATCTGTGCCACCTCAATCGTCCGCTCCGCATCGGCAATCACCTGCAACTCTTCACCAACCATGATCAACGCTTCCTGGGTCAGGAAGCCCTGCGCCAGGGGCACGCCTCCCGCCCGGCGGATGGCATCGCGGAGTGGGATTGCCCAGGTGTGTTCAAACATCAGCACACCAAAGGCTTTACCAGGCATTAGATCTTCCACCACCTGGCGCAGACCGTTGTAATCCAGACCTACCGAATGCGAAGCGGCAGCCAGCGTCCTTTCGACTGCTTCTGCGCTCGCTTCGCCCGCATCCACTCCATTTACGCCTAAAAGTTTACCGATCACCTGCCCAAACTCAACCGATTCTTCCTCGGTCAAATCATTCATCTCGGCAGCAGTCACTTCACCGGAGGGATTCTTGACCGCCAGGAAAAGGTCGATCAGGCGGATTAAGCCACGCCCGCGCAGGTTAGCCAGCTCTTCCAACACCTCACCGCGGAATTGGTCTGTGCGATCAAATCCGAATATGATGACTTGCACTGGTCCGACTGTCATGGTTACCTCCCGTTGCTGACCATCATATCGATGACCACCGTAATAGCCAGGATCAGGCAGTCGTCCTGTCCAGACAGGATATCCACCACATACTGGTCGCGACCAATCCAGGAAAATTGCTTGGAAATTTTCGCCACCTGCTGGCCGCTGTGCAGGATGTCATACTGCGCCCAAATGACCTTGCCCATGGTGAGCATATTCTGCCCACCAGGAATTTCAATGGTAAATTTCTCACGCAGTGGGTCGAAGATGGCGTTGTGCACCTTGGCAGCCAGCGAGCCATCCGCTTTCAGAATGTCAAACGATTCTCGGATACGTAGGACTTTTTCATCCAGCTTATAGAGCAGGTTGTCCTGCATGTCGTAAAACTTCAACGACTCTTTTATTATGCGCACTTTGCCCATGATCTTATAAACCGGCTGACCAGAGGCGTTCTTGATATCAAAATCCTGCCCGATTGCAATCATACGCTGGTGCATGATGTAGCGATTGATGCCAAGAGTTGGCTGTACACCAAGTGCAGGTTGCGCTACGGGCGCTGTCATGGGGGCGATCATACTGCCTGGTCGAGCCAGTCCACCACCTCTACGAAGCATTTTGGCTTATCTCCTATCCAGTTCTTTGGTCACCCTATCTTGCCAGTTCATAAACTGCATGTGCATAGATTTTCATCGCCAGGTATAAATTGCTTAGAACCAGGCGCTCATTCGGTTCGTGCTCTGTCAGGAGCTCGTCCGGAAAGAGAGGTCCAAACGCAACACAGTTATCGAATGCCCGGGCGTAGGTAGCACCACCCAGGGAGATAGGTTCGGAATTCTGATCGCCAGAAAATTGGTGATATACCTTTATTAATGTAGCAATCACGGGATGATCCTTGGGCAGGTAGAGCGGCGGCAGCCAGTCAAATTCCTTATATTCCAGACCATAGCGGGCTGCAGCTGCACTGAGTTTCTTTACAATTTCATCCTTTTGTATTGTGACCGGGATACGGGTATCGATCGAGATTTGTTCTTTTTCGCCTAGATTAATCATACCTATATTAAACTTGAGTTTTCCTGATGGCTCGTCATGACAGTCTCCGAAGACGCTGGATGCATTTGGATCTTCTCCGATCTCCTGGGAGATAAAATTGATCGCTTTCGACTCGACACCGCTGGCATGCAGGGCAATACACAGGCGGCTGATGGCGTTAATGCCCTCTTCCGGGATCATCGCATGGGCAGCTTTCCCTTTGACCTCAATCCCATCCTCTTTCCACTCGTATGCATAACCCAGGTCGTCGAGCTTGGTCGCCATCTCCTCATGCATCACATCATCATAGAAGATCGCATCGGGAACAGCGTTGAAGGCTGAACCACCGGAAAACCGCAGGCTGGTCTGGTTTTTACCTTCCAGGTTTAGCTGAAGTAAGCCTTTCTCCGCATAGATCAATGGAAACCTGGCATCGGGAGAAAAACCTAACGAAGGTGTCTCTTCTTTTTCCTTGTAACGGTTGATGCAGCGCCAAAGGGTTTCCTCGTCTACCCCAAAAATGAAGCGCACACGCTTATTGAACCTCACACCGGCATCCATAAGGGCTTTTACTGCATACAAGGAAGCCAGTAAGGGACCTTTATCATCCTGGGTGCCGCGACCGAACAGCAACCCATCTTTTTCAATTGGGTCGAATGGATCACGGTTCCAATCCTTCAGTTTCCCAGGAGGAACGACATCCAGGTGACCAAGGATACCCAGCATTTCGGCCCCCTGCCCCACTTCAGCGAAGCCATAAAACCCCCCCTCGCCATATTGGGTCCTGAAACCAAGGTCAGCGGCAATCTGTAATGCCTTACGTAAAGCCTGGTCGACAGCTGGACCGAACGGGTAACCACCGGCGCCTTCTTCACACACACTGGGAATACGCACAAGGTCCACCAGCGCGGCTTTTAATGGCTCTTCTTGGGCGGCAAGCTGGTTATCAAAATTTTCAGGCATAAAGTTCCTCCACTAGCACCCGGATCCTTATTCATACTGCTGTGTGTACATGGTGGTAATTCCCACAATGTACACACAGACCTTGATAATCAATTTAATCCCCGAGCGTGGCGACCATAATCGCCTTGATAGTGTGCATACGATTCTCCGCCTGGGCGAAAACGATCGAGCGTTCAGATTCGAACACCTCATCGGTCACTTCCAGGGCATCCAACCCGGTCTTTTGGAAGATGTCTTCGCCTACCTTGGTCTCACGGTTATGGAAAGCGGGCAGGCAGTGCATAAACTTGACATTGGGGTTGCCGGTTTTCTTGACGACATCCATGTTAATCTGGTAGGGCTTGAGCAGCTTGATGCGTTCATCCCAGACTTCTTTGGCTTCACCCATCGAAACCCACACATCGGTGTACAAATAGTCCACACCCTTGACACCCTCTGCAACATTCTCGGTGATAGTCAGTCGGGCACCGGTTTCAGTCGCAATCTCACGGCAGGTCTTGACCAGGTCATCTGTTGGCCAAAGTGCTTTTGGGGAGCAAAGGCGCACATCCATACCCAGCTTGCAGCCGGTAACCATGAGCGAGTTGCCCATGTTATTGCGTGCATCACCCAGGTAGCAGTAAGCGATTTCACTCAGGTGCTTATCGCTGTGCTCTATCATGGTCAGCATATCGCACAACATCTGGGTGGGATGGAACTCGTCGGTAAGCCCGTTCCACACCGGTACACCAGCGTACTCGCCCAGGATCTCCACCAGCTCCTGACCGAAACCGCGGTATTCGATCCCATCGTACATGTGCCCCAACACCCGGGCGGTATCTTTCATCGATTCTTTGTGACCGATTTGCGAGCCGGTCGGCCCAAGGTAGGTGACATGAGCACCCTGATCATAGGCTGCCACCTCGAATGCACAGCGCGTGCGGGTTGAGGTTTTTTCGAAGATCAAGGCAATATTCTTATTCTTAAGCCTCTGCTGCTCGTAGCCTCCGTACTTGGCAGCTTTCAGGTCTGCAGACAATTTGAGTAGAAATTTTAGCTCTTCGGGTGTAAAGTCGAGCTCTTTTAGAAAGTTCCTGTTGCGTAGATTGAATGCCATTTTTAACTCCTTTATATATTCTAGAGATTTTATTGGTCTTTAACGGTCGCTTCGCTGATGAAGCGCAGTGTCCTACATCCTTTTACTAAAATCCGTATAATCTCAGTTATCCACCAAGTAGTACTCCTCCAGCCAATACGATGATGGATAGGACGAACAACAAGGCCAACACGACTGCGGCGAACTTCCACCAGACACCGTATCCCACGCGGGCAATTGCCAGGCCTCCCATCACCACCGCCGAAGTGGGGGTGACCAGGTTCACGATGCCACTAGCTGCCTGGTAGGCAGTCACGACTAGCGCGGGAGAGACCCCCGCGAAACCGGCCAACGGAGCCATGATTGGCATGGAAACAGTCGCCAGACCGGAGCTGGATGGGATAAGGAAGGACAGCGGTATATACAACAAATAGGTAACTATTATGAAACCCACACTGCTCAACCCTGAGACCGCCTGTTCAGCCCAGTACAATACCGTGTCGGTGATCAGTCCATTCGTCATGATCACGGTTACGCCACGCGCAACTCCGATAATCAAAGCCACGCCCAACATGTCTCGAGCACCATTAACGAAGGTGTCCACCAGGTCTTTTTCAGATAGCTTCCCAATAATGCCGATTAGAATGCCGAAGAAGAGGAAGTTAGCAGCCATCTCGGGGAACCACCACCACCAGGTGGGAACGGCGATGCCGAGATCAGCCCAGGGAATTACGCCGTACACCATGACCACAAAAGCCAGGAAGAAGAACAGCAGAATCACTTTATGCCTGGTGGTAAATTCCGCAAATTCAGTGCCTTCACTGCTTCCAGACATGTACTGCTTTTCGTTTTCAGCTTTCATGTCGTAGATAAGGGATTTGGTGGGGTCTTTCTTCACTTTTTCAGCATAACGCATCACGAAGAATATGCCGATGGCGGTGCCAACCACCAGCAGAACTAAGCGACCGATCAGTCCATCGCTGATGGTGGTGCCAGCAAAACCAGAGGCTATGCCTGTAGCGAAGGGGTTAACCGTGGAGCCCAGGCAACCGATCCCCGCACCAAGTAAGATCAGGGCTGCAGCACTGAGACCATCATACCCGGCAGCAAGCATGACCGTGATGATCAGGGCGTAGAAAGCCAGCGTCTCCTCCGCCATTCCATAAGAGGTGCCGCCGATGGCAAAGATGACCATCAAAATAGGGAACATCCATTTCTCTTTGCCCTTCAGCTTGGAAACCACCCAGGCAATTCCTGAGTTGATTGCACCCGTCTTCATCGTCACTCCCAGGAAGCCGCCGATGATGAGTACGAACATGGCAACGTCGATGGCGCCGAACAGTGAGCCATAGTTATAATAATCAACATTGCCGGTATCATCCTGGATACCGTACATGCCATTGATAGGTCCTTTAAGAGCGCTAGCCAGAAGCGCCTGAGGGTTGGACGGCACTGTGTGGTATGTGCCTGGAATCGGCTCGCCATTTTCGTTATAGTCATATGACCCAGCTGGTACAACCCAGGTTGCAAAGGCAATCACGACCAGTAGCAGGAACAAAATCGTGAATGCGGTTGGAAAGGTAAAAGCTTTCTTTGATTTTTGGTTAGCCATTTCTTCACTCTCCTTGTTTGTCCATTGGTAGATTACTTTGCCTTAAATAATTCCAATTCAATTTGTCATTTACGCTAGGATGGGATAGCTAATCGTTTTTTTTTGACCTGCTTTCAAATTTCTGCAGGGTCTCGAGCAGCCAAGCAGGCTCGTCTCCTTTACTCACGAAGGCATCTGCGCCAGCTTTAAGCAACTTACGACTGTTTTCAAATTCGCTGCTCATGACAACGACGATCGGAGCGGGCTCAAGCGCATGCAGCCTGGTGATTAGATCTTCGATGTAAAGACCAGGCAGCTCGCTATCAACGAGCACCAGGTCTGGGAGATGTTTTTTTGCTAAACTGATCAAGCTCTCCCCATCCACTGCTTCGCCAATAATTTCAAATTCTGGTTGCTCATTTAGCAACGTCTTAAGCGCCCAACATGGTTGTGTATGATGATCCGCTAGAATTATGCGCATTATGATTGCTCCCAATGAGGTCAGATACACGTAACTATACTGTTTGGATATGCATGGATATCAGGTGCATGTATTTTCTATTTTTTTCTACCACTTACTGGAAATCAAATATTTACCCCCCGAACAACGTGTGCAGGGGGGTTGGTCCGGGATTTCCATGCCAACCGGCTGTCCAGGAATGTGGCATCCAGGATTGGTCTGGTTTATTTTCGCGGTAAAACATGACATCGCTCATCATTTATTCTAAAAGGTATTTACCGGGTCAATTTCTGTTACGCAGAGCCTGCTGCCTGCGTGGACCTGTCCATGAGGTCTTTCCCCAGCGGTTATAACAGGACCACCTTGAGAATACCGGCGTAATAACAATTCCCGGATCACGCAGGTGTATAAACGATTTGTGCGGCAGGCTGATAGCAAATTCAACCCATTCGCTTGAATATTAAGAGCGATATAACGAACGGTCAGCTTGCCAGTAGTTTTTGCTTGGCTGCCGCAAACTCTTCATCGGTCAGCACACCTGAAGTGTGCAGATCTGCCAGCTGCTGGAGCTTGGCAGTAAGATCCACCTGGGAAGCCTGCGCTGGGGGAGGCGCGTATTGCGGAGGCGGCGGAGCATACTGCTGCGGCTGCTGAGCCTGGGCATCGGCTGCTCCTTGCTGATATGCCTGGTCATACTGCTGTTGTGCGGCAGCTTCTTGCCCAGCATATTTCTGCTGCTGGTGATGGCTCACTGCTCCAGCTGTCCCGGCTACAACCGCAGTGCCCACTGCTACCCGGGCGATACTTCTTCCAACTGATCTTCGTCGCATCATTTCGACCTCCAATTCAGTCTGTATATTTTGATTTTTTGGCTATCCATCTACACCGGCAAATTTCGCCATTGTCTCTTCGACCACTGCGTTGGGAATACGCTCGAGCATGACCAGGCGCCCATTGGCATTCAAGACAGCTTCCTTAAACTTTACCGACCACAGATTCTCAAACAGCATAATCGCTGCTGTGGTATTGTTCTCCACCTTCTCGCCGATCAACTCGATATCCTCCAGCTGGATGATCCCGGTGATCTGCGCCTTGAGTGGGTCAAAGATAGCCACCAAGGAGGGATCCAGCTGCTGCATCTCGCGCATGGTTACCTTGCCGTTGACATCCTTCTGGACAATCACAAGGTCGATCACGCGCACGATTTCTTTATTCACCAGCTCCAACAGCGCTGGTATGATCTCACCCTTGAACTGGTTGCCTTTGAACTCCAGGGCAAGGAAGTCGATTGGACCGTAAGTCATTCGATAGCTCCTTTCTAAATAATATGTTACCCAATTAATGGGACTCTGATGATGTGCTGATAAGCAAACTTTGCCCGCATACCCTCAGCCATATAAACGATCTGGTTCCCATCATCTGATGAGGCTTACTTCATGGTCAATCGCAGCCACCTCAATAATTAACCTATGAACTCGCGTATCCGGGGATGGAATTTCGGTTTTGATAAGCAGTGCTGCTCCAGTGCATCAGGTCAATCACAACTGCCATGAACAGCCAGAACCAGTCCCAGCCATATAGGCCAAGTCCGGGGCTCCACAAGATTACGTACATCAATGTGGTGAACGGCAGGAAGATGATCCCCAAAACTGGCCAAATCCAGCTGCTGAATGCTGCTGAGAACAATGACGGACGAGCGATCCAGATAAAAATTGTTCCAAGTCTTGGGAAAATTCCTGCGATCAGTGCAAATAAACAAGGCATTGTCTAATCCTCCATCAAAGGTGTGTGGGCTGGTATTTTTTACTGTAAGATTGAAAGGTGATAATTTCGTCTGGCATCCTCCTCGATCAAAAATAATCTGATTTTTTTATGAAGCGGGTAAATAAATTGTCGGCTACAATTTCAGCCCCCGGATAAGATCAAATATGGTCTGCACCATATGCTGCTTTAATGACAATGTAGGGTAATGCTGTACTTAATCTCTAGGAATGATGCCTATACAGATTACAATTGAAGATGGTTATCCAAAGTGCGGTCCTGATCAGATCAGCTAGAGCAGGCGGGAAATCGAGGAAAACTGATTGCTATAAGACTATAACAAATTCGGTTTTACTAAACAACACCATGATGGGGGGTATTGAGTCTAGCATTTCTAGTACGATCGGTTCTCCATCCGTCTAGCCGAAAGTATAGGTAGCTTCATTCATCAAAACTCTAATCAGCCTCTTGATTAGGGTTTTCGACCAGGTTATGTTCGAGTGCAATGGTCGTTACTTCGACCCGATTCCTCACCCCCAATTTTGAGAAAATATTTGTCAGATGGTATTTAACCGTCGCTACACTAATAGAGTACTGGCTGGAAATTTCCTGGTTGGAGTAGCCCTTGACCAGGGCGGCTAATATTTTCCGCTCGGTTTCGGTCAGGTCGGACCCAAGACCAGGCCTCTGGCGTTCTGTTTGGATCAATGCTTTGGTTGCCTCGGGGGCTAGAATCGAGAAACCACCATGAGCAGCCTGGATTGCCTTGGCTAGTTCTTCCGCGCTGACATTCTTCAGCAAGTAACTCGTCGCTCCAGCTTTCAATGCTTTCTGGACCAGATCCTGTTCATGGAAGCTGGTAATGACGATGACCTTCACTGGCTTATTCAACGCCAAGATTTGGCGCGTAGCTTCACTGCCGTCCATCAAAGGCATCACCAGGTCCATCAAGACCACATCCACTTCATGCGTGGCACAAAAATCCACTGCCTCAACACCATTCTGGGCCTCGCCGACGGCTTCCATCCAATCGTAAACCTGGATAAAGTCGCGTAATCCGCTGCGCACCATCGGGTGGTCATCGACGATCAAGATACGTATGGGTTTAATCTCATTCATTTTGATTTTCCGCTTCCGGTTTACTTCTCCAGGTTAAAGACACTAGCGTACCATGTCCTGGTTCACTCACCAGCACTAAAGCCGCCTGGATAGCTGTTGCACGTTCATGCATGATTCCGAGCCCCAAGTGACCAGACAGACTAATCCCAGAATAAAAGCCAACTCCATCATCCTGGATAACTAGCTTGACTATACGCAATGATGAACTATTCAATCCTGTAGAAATCTGGGTTTCATTCAGACTAACCGAGACCTGCATCGCCTGGGCATGTTTGACAACGTTATTCAACGCTTCTTGCGCTATGCGATAAAAATTCATTTGCACATCATCTGGCAGGATGGGGATTTGTTCGATAAAAAGCTGAAATGGAACACCACTCCGGCTGGTGATGGCCTCCGTTAGCTGTGCCAGCAGCTCACTTAGCGGAGTATTTATTACCGCGGAAGGTCGCAGCTCGATCAGCATGGTGCGCATCTCAGCCAGCGCTCCACGGGTGAGTCGCCGCAGCTTATCCAAGGTTTGGAAGCCTTGTTCTGGATCGCGACGCCAGATTTGAGGCATCACCTCTGTCAGTAAAGTGGCGGTGAAAAGCACCTGGGTTACCGAATCATGCAGGTCGCGCGCCAGGCGGTTCCGCTCATCCAACGCTACCAGAGCGAGTGTCTGGTCGAGAAGGACAGCGTCCTGGAACAGACTGGCCAGATCTAATGCCATCCTTTCAATCAAATCTGTTTGCTGCAGGATGAAATCATGCGCAGTATTTGAAGCTAGTAAACCCAAAACACCGAATAGCGACTGGCCGATAAGAATGGGTGCGAACATCGCCAGCTGTATGTCATGTGCCTGGCACCACTCCAAGATGGGCGCAGGTATAGAATCGCCATGATCTGAAGACAAGGCTATGATTTTGCCTGATTCGAGAACTTGTCGGAGCGGGGAGCCTTTTTGAAAGGATATCTTTACGTTCTCTATATCAGGAGTACATCCTTCCTGAGGAAAATAAGAATAGGTCTCGGCGCTGTCTCGTTTATCATCCCACCGTAAAATAAAAACGGAAGTGGGATTAACCAGCTGGTAGATTTTGCTGCACATCATTTCGGATACCGACGCCAGACTATCCATGCCTTTGATCATCTGTTGAATTTTAATAACCAGGTATAGCCACTCAAGACGAAGCTGTAAGCGCAAGTTGACCTGATCCAACTCTGTGGTTCTGGTTGTCACCAGCAGCTCGAGCTTTTTTTGATACAGAGCCAGCTCGGCTTCCGCCTGCTTGCGTTGGGTGATATCCTGGAAAACTGCCACAGCTGCATTGACGTTCCCTTCATCATCCCTTATCGGGCTGGCCCATATTTCCAGAGGGATATGCTTATCTCCCCGATCCATTTCGAGGTCATCCGTTGAGGCAGGCGTACCGTTCAATGCACTATATACGGGAAGTTTTTCAACTGGATAATCGTCTTTACTCCCCGCCTGGTGAAAAGAGAAATACCCTATCGCCTGCTCCAGGGTTCGCCCTGCAGAAGCATCCGGCTTTATGCCCACGGTTGGGTCGCTAATGATATCGACAGTGCGTTGATTAATATATATCGGTTTTTGGTCTTTCCCATACACGATAACACCCAGAGGTAAACCTTCCAGAATTTGAGTGAGCTTGTGTTCACTGTTGCGTAATTCGCGATTGACGTGCTCAGTCTCTTCCTTCAATACGTTGATGCGGTCGACCAACGCAAACGACCAGCTTACCGCCATCAATATAAATCCTGCCAGAAATATATTCTCATCGAAAGCTGTACTTGGGATTGTTCCCAGACGAACCAGCAGCAACAGGAAAATGCTTGCAGCCATGCCCAACCAGGCAAGCATGAAAAAACGTATAGGATGGATGCCTTTTCTCCAGGCAATTATTCCGATAATCCAGGTCGTTCCGATAGAGACCAATTGCCAGGGAGTCATCAGCCTGGCAATATTTAGATAGCTGAGAAACGGTATCAGCAGTACCAGCACTCCCCAGACAGCCAATAGACCCATATTTACCCAATGGAGTTTTGGAAGCCGGGTCTTCAATTCCAAGAATGTATCGGAAAACAAAATGATCGAGGCATACAACAAGGCAATGTATATTGGAATAAATAAATACTTTATGTTGTATAGGTTGGGTAATAAATAAACAAAAAGATAACCAGAATAATCGATCAAGAAAACCAGCATGCTGGTAAGCATGGTGACAAAATACAGGTAGCTCGCCTCCCTCAGTGTAATCAGTAAAAATAAGTGATACACCATCAAAGCGAGAAATCCACCGAAGATCAACCAATGGATGATCAGATCTTGCCCCGACTGGACGATAAATGTATTTTTCATCCACAGTGTGAGCGGTATGGTCATCGACGCGCCACTTTTGATGCGCAGATAGAAGGTCTGCTCATTATGGGTGGGAAGGTTTAGATTAAAAACAATATTCGGGTAGAGAACATCGCGGCTGGAGATAGGTCTCAAAGCTCCACTTTGTCTGACATCAAAACCTACTCCACTTGCTCTGGGTGTATACAGGTCAATATATTGCGTGTTGGCGAAACCATGCTCAAGTAGCCATTCATTGGTCTGGGAGGTTTCGTTATCCAGACGCACGCGCACCCAATATGCGCTATCAGTGTAGCCATAATTCGGAACGGCAACCAGGCTGGTCGTGAACTGCGAGTCGAACGCCGGAGAAGATACCTGATCGATAGTCAGCTCATTGCCAGGATCTTCGAGGATTTCCAGGTGTGACCCAAGTGAATATTTACCCTGCTGGTCTGTAAGCACAAGAGGCTGTGAGGCAAAAGGAGTGCCGACCTGCGCCACAGCCCCGGAAGAAAACTTTTTTGGTGCGCGTAATAGAAATTCATACGGTTGAGAGACCGCAAATCCTATCAATAGTAATAGGATTGGGACGGTCATGATCAGAATTTTATGACTGTTCTTGATATTCATACGCTGGTGCTTACGCTGTTGTTATGGATACCAACAGTCAAAATCTAACATTCTTGAGAACCCTTAATCCACTTCGGCAATTTTCTTTTCCAGCTCTTCAAAAGATATATTGGATAGCCGCTCATGGATGAATTGCCCACCGCTGTCTGCCAGCTCCAGCTGCAGGGTATTGAACCAGCGGTGCTCGACAACCAATACCAGCGCCGATCCACCAGGAGCCAGGCTTTCATTGAGCTTGCGCAGCTTTTCTTCGGAAAAACCCACTTCCACTTTCTTGGCTGATTTCTTTCCGGCTGCTCCGCCAGCCAGCGCCCCAGCTACAAGTGCAACGGGTCCAATCATAAATCCTGCAAGACCTCCCAGCGCGATCCCCAAGGCCACTTTACGTCTGGAACGGATCTTTTTCTGTTCGTGTGCCTGGATCTCACCTTTTGAATCTTTTTTAAGCACGGTGGCGTTCAATATTTCCAGTTTATATTGCTTGGATAGCTGTTGGACTTTACCCAGAGACTGGATAGCCTGGTCTCCACCTTTAAACATCCATACCATGAGCTCAATCTCGGTTGCGACAACCTCGTTCCAGGTCCGTTTCACTGGCAAGGAAGGCAGTTCGTTGATTTTCTCTTTATTAATTTTTAGGTGGATGATCTCCTCTTCGAGGCGATCAATCGTCGATACCTGAATGGCAACTTCTTTTTCTCCCCCACCATGGCCTTTCATGAGCAGAAAGTGAGTGACTTGTCCAGATTTCGAATCAATGAGCAGCTCTCCGACCTGACCGACCGTCCCATCCAGCGCCTCCACTACCATCCCGCGATGGATCGCGACTGATCCCTCCGGAACAAGACGGTCTTGTACTGTGATGTAACCCATTTCTGGTGCCATGGTCATATCGGAATAGGTTGTCATGTAAGGAAGAGTGTACGCATAACCATCCTCCTCATAGGTTGATTCCAGGTAGTGAGTGCGGGTGAAGGGCTCCATCTTTAAGACGTCTTCGGTGGTGCAATCCAGGTGAATTTCATCGCGGGTAGATTTTGTTACGCGGTTTATTGGAACCAACCGTTCTTCGCCGTGGGTAAGAGATTCTTCTACCACCGCGATATGGGTGATGATGCGCGATACCGGATCGACGATTAAAGCTGTAGACTTGCCCATAACACCATTAGTACATATTATTTTTGAGCCAATTGCGATACTGGTGATCATATTCCACTCCTATAGACCGTTGAAATTAGGTTAGCCAGGATGAGCAAGCAAATTATTCCAAAATGATGGTGATCGATAATGCCACCAACGACTGAGGCACTGATGAATATTACATCCTACCCTATAAACTTTACCTGATTGCAATCGATATGTCGTCTCCCAATCGTTGATTTTCGGGTCAACAGACCATGATTCTCATCTTACCAATCACTCAACATATGTTGATGAATATCGATTAATGAATTGTCAGGATTTTACCCTTGCATCACTTCTAATTGAATTATGATACTCGTCTCGGCCTCTATTGTAAAGCTGAGGGCCACCGAGGAGATGTTACTGTTCATCCTCTGGTGGCCCTCGATGAATTAATTAATATGGTGTGATGGATAAGCTGCCGGCTTGATAAAACACCAAAGTACCATCCGGAGAGATCAGGGTGACAACGGTTCCCTGTATCTGGGCAGTAGTAACCGCGGATAGAAGTGCTTTATAAGCTGATGCCTGGTCCATGATTTCTGTTGGACAAGCCATGCCACCACCGATGAGACCAGAGATCGTTACTGCATAGGTCCCGTCAGGATTGGGTGTGGCCGTGTATGACCCGCTATATGCGTTACATCCATCAAACCCAGCCAGCTGTCCCTGGACGAACTCCAGGGTAATAGCAGTGCCGGGGAGCACTCCCTGTCCATTCAAAGTGTTCAGCATGTAGACAACCGGCGTCCCCAACCGGGTTGAGATGGAAATTTGCATGTTGGCGCTGCTGCTTAAGCCATTCTGGTCGGTAACCACCACTGAGACCTGGAAATTGCCCGACTGGTTGTATAAAGTTGTTGTACTCGGATTAGCTGAAGGCCCAGCACTCGTGCCATCTCCGAATGTCCAGGCATACGAGACGATCGGACTACTGCCTGCGGTGGAACCGGAAGCATCGAATCCAACCGGCTCACCCACATATCCGTTCCCTGGACCCTGAATAGATGCTATAGGCGGAACTTGCGCCGGAGGCTGGGTTGGTTCAGGAGTAGCGGTTGGTTGAGGTGGAACTTCAGTGGCCGTGGGTTGGGGTGGCTGCGTTGGTTGACCGGTGGCAGTGGGTGCCGGTGGTGCAGTTGGCGGTGTGGTTGCAGTAGGTTGTGCAGTAGGCGAAGGCGTAGGGGTTGGGGCAGTCGTTTCATAGATGACTAGTCGTTTCTGCAGCGTATTCTGTTTACTGAGCTCATCTGTTATCGTCAAGCCCACATTATGGGTGGTTGCGCTGGTATAAACATGCTGAACAATCATTCCGGTCCCGTTGGTACCATCACCAAAATCCCACTCGTAATACACGATGGGCACGCCACTGGTGGAGGGAGTCGCGTCGAAGGTCACCACAGTATTTACTGGTGCTTCTTCAGGGGCGTTGAATGCTGCGACGGGAGGTGCGACTTCTTCTGTCCGATGCAGGGGGGTGAGTGAGTAATTCAATACGCCGCTGTCCGAGATGATTTGCATAACCGTCTCGGCTACCTGGTAAGTTTTGGCTGAGCCGAGGATTTTCAGCATGGCATCCTGTTGAGCCTGCAGGGTCGAATTCGGGCAGGCAGACGGAGTGGCATTCAAATTCGTGATTGTGATTCCCTGGGTCTGCGTGGTGAAATTTCCGCTGAAGGTGTTGCATCCCGTATAGCCTTCAAGCTTGCCATCGGATTTGAACAGTGTATATGGTTCCTGTGTGCCGGGCGTACTGTAGGTACTACCATAAGAGATCAGATACCAGTTTGGTCCAACCAACAGGTGAGTTTGATCATTGCTGGAGCCGGGTTTTGTACTCCGGTACGTTAGCACACCCTGACCCGTATTTAGAATCAGCTGATCGCCGGTCTGCCAGTATCCAAAGGCACGCGAAAGCATGCTGACATAAGCTTTTTCCTGATCCATGACCCCTTTGGGTGAATTACAACTTTGGGTGGCATTCAAGCTAGTCTTTACTCCCAAGTTATCACCGAACGTCGCCACATAAGTATTGCAGCCCGCTGAGCCATTAATTGTCCCCGAGGCACCATCGGAATTAATCGTGAATTGAGCGTAGATGGAAGTACCGGGCATGATGGGTGTGTTGTTCATATACCATAGGTACCATGTGGTGCCGTTTAGGTCTTTGAGTGGCGGTCTCTGCGCTTCCGTAAGCTGAGTCCCCTGGTATACCAGGGCTTGTTTGCCACCATCATATGGTATCGTCAGCGTATTCCCGGAAATCTGGTAAGTGGTTGCATTGTTCAATGCCAGGTAGTACTGCTTTTCCTGGTCGGTTAACCCAGGCACACAGCTCGTATTCAGAGTGCTGACCGGTAGGTTGATCTTCATCTCGGTGAGAGTAGCAGCGAATGCTGCGGTGTATTCATTACAACCGGTTGTCCCGAAAAGGATACCCGATGGAGCGCCCGGAATACGGACGAATTGAGCCATGAAGCTGCTGCCTTTTACTGGCGCTACCGGCTTAGTCACATCACCGAGCGATACGAGCTGCCACAGAGCCGCTACCAGGGGAGTGCGGTTGGCAGTAAACTGGAGACTACCTGAGGGGTTCTTAAGCACCAGTTTATCCACAAAAATTTCGTATGATGTTGACGCCTGGAGGGCAGTCAGGTAAGCTTGCTCAGTATCCATCGTACCTTCGCAATACATCATCGTGATCGCTGCAGGTTGAACTGCAAGGTTACTGCCATTCAGGGTGTATCCAGCATTGTAGGTATTACAACCCGAAGAGCCGCCGATATTTCCAGTATTCGCTGTATCACCTGGGGTAAATGTTGCGGTGATATTCGTATCAGTCATTACTGCCGTCCCATTCATCGCAGTCAGCGTCCACAATGAATATTCTAGCGGCAGGTTGGCTGAGGTGTAAATGAGCACTCCGGTGCCCTCGCTATTAGAAAGGGTGAGCACAGGGCCGGTAATCGTATACTTTGCCACTGTTCCGAGGCCTGTTAGGTAAGCCTGTTCAGCTTCCATCCCGGTCGGGCATGCCATTTGAGTGATGGCAATCGGTCCAAGTGTCAGCTGGTTATCCTGGGTGGTGTAGGGGACGTTGTACTGGTTGCAGCCTGATAAACCGGTCATATAGCCATCGGATGTGAATGCGGCAGTGATCACCAAACCTGAGGGCACAGGTTGAGGTGCAGCCGGATCCCCATAGGAAACCAGGACCCAGTTGGATTCAGTTAAAGCTTTCGCCCCGACGATAAATATCATTACCTGGTTAGCGCCGGTTTCCGGACCATAGGTGATCTGCAGGCGTCCCTCAGTACTGAAGTTGAAACTCCGGGCACTCTGTAATGCAGACAGATAGGCTGTTTCCTGGTCCATACCCTGTTCACAAGCCATCATGGTTGTGGCGATGGGCCCTATGGCCATCGTCCCATCGGTTGCCGCCTGGACCGAACCGCTGAAGGTGTTGCAACCGCCATAACCGCTAACCTGCCCATCGGGTGTGAAGAGAGCAGTAAGGTCTACGCCTCCAGCAACGACGGTTGGATTGGCAGGATCCCCATATGCCACCAGGATCCACGGATTGGCATATAGCTGGTTCAGGTCAACAACAACCGGAGTCGGTGCCGGGGCGGAAGTGTTGGTAGGTTGGGGTGCCGCCGTCGGAGTTGGAGATGAGCAGGCAGAGAGTAAAATTGCAACGCACAGTAGAACTCCAATAGAGCGCATTAGTGTTTTACGAAAAGTATAGGCTGGTAATGTTTTAGGTTCCATTTCTTGTCCTCTTTTTTTATATTTTACATCAGGTACAGGTAGAAAGGCTTTTAATTGGAAAAGCAGTCGCTACTAGTAGCATATCTGCCGTTCAAATTTTTGTCATCGTGGGGTTGATGATATCCATCTAAACAAATTGAGGAATTGTGAACCTTCGCCTCGACAATTGTTGAATATCTCAATCATCACGCCAATGATGTGATTCCCTGTTATATTGGCTTCTGAAGGGATCGTTAGAAATGTCTGAATTTTCACTGCTTACGCTTAATACTTTCGGCATCCCATTCTTCATCAGTCACCCGCGGATCAAACGTTTGGCGGTAAAGTTAAACCGGCTAGCCCCTTCAGTGCTTTGCCTGCAAGAGGTCCAACAGAATTTCTATCTTGCCGCATTAAAGTACAACCTGACTGCCTATTCACAATTTTCATACTTCCATAATTTTATTGCTCCGAAAGGGGGGTTATTCACAGCATCAGCACCCACTACTCAAGTGGTGATGAGTAACTTTTACCCCTATCCGAATCAAGGGCACCCAATTAGCATCGGCTTTTCTGATTGGGCATTGAATAAAGGTGTCTTGATGGTACGCGTGGAGGTCAATGAGACTAGCTATGTAATCTTGAACACTCACCTCCAGGCGAACTACCTGGCAGATTGGCGACTATCCAATACTCAGACCAAAATTCAGCTCGACCAGGTAACGTATCTATCTGAGCTGGCTCGTGCCCAACCGAAAGATGCTTGGGTGATCGTGTGCGGTGACTTTAATTTTCCGCGCATAGCCCCAGCCTATGAGCTGATGGTTTCGCAGAGCGGTTTGGCAGATGCCCTTATCGATGACCCCCGGCCTACCTACCAACCATTCCCTCTGGTTTCAGCCAAGTGGCAGACTTCACTGGATTATGTTTTCTACCGGAGCCCGGAGGGTGAACCGAGGAAGGCATTTGCAGACATTATCCCGATGGTTAATTCTTCAGCACGGTGGTGGTTTCAACGATTTTTGACCGACCATCATGCACTGACGCTAAACATCCTTTCGGGTTAACCTCAACTTTTGTATTGCATTTTTCTCAGTCAAAAATCATCATATGAGGATGACTCCCGGTCATTTTTCGGTTATGTTTTATCCAGCGAGGTTGAGTGTATAATTCAATACCTCTAAAGAAAGGATTTTAGTTATCGGTATTCTTTAATGAAAATTACCCGCGCTCGGATCATTCAAGTCCTCTCGGTCTTTGTAGTCCACGTCATTACCCTGTTCATCTTGCAAAGAACCCTATCTGGGTTCCAGGCTGTTTCACTGCGCTCGTTGGTGGTATTCACCATTGCCATGGGAATCACCCAATCTGTTTTTTGGTGGGTATTCATTAATTTCTTAGCCTGGCTGCCGTCGTGGTTGTATCCGATCCTAACCTTTATCTTGAACGGAGTAGTAGTTCTTGTGATTGGGAATCGCGTCAATGGGATTACGATTGATTCGGTTGGCACGGGGATTTTGATCGCCATATGGTTGGCAATAGTCGATGCTATCCTGGGTGAACTCTTATCTCTTGACGAAGATGCGCGGTTCGACCGCAGTGTTACACGCCAAATGGTCTCACGTCTCGGCAAGCCCACCAAAACCGATATGCCTGGTTTTCTGTTCCTGGAGATCGATGGTCTGAGCGAAAAGCTTCTGCGTCAGGCAATGGAAAAGGGTGATACTCCCACGATGAAACGCTGGGTCGATCAGGGTAGTCACCAGCTCATAGGTTGGGAGACGGATTTCAGTTCGCAAACAGGGGCGATGCAAACGGGTATTCTGCTGGGGAACAATACCGACATACCTGCCTACCGTTGGTGGGATCGCGCTCAGGGCAAGATGGTGATGTCGGGTAAGCCGATTGACGCGCAGGCGATCGAAGCACGTCTCAGCTCTGGTATCGGTCTGTGCTCAGATGGTGGTGCTTCTAGGGGCAATATGTTCTCAGGTGACGCGACCGAAAGCATGTTAACCTTCAGCACATTGCGAAAGCGGGACCGCGCCAGGGGACCAGGATTTTATTTCTATTTGTTCAACCCCTATGTGGTTGCCCGCTTGCTCACGAGGTTCACGACCGAAGTGATAAAGGAACTGTGGCAGGCCTCTCAGCAGAGGCGGAGAAAAGACAAATATCGGGTAAAGGCGCGCGGCTTTGCATACAGCTTCCTGCGCGGTTTTATGAGCCCGGTCCTGCAGGATATGGTCACTTATACATTGATTAGCGATATTTTGCGCGGGCTGCCAGCAGTCTACGCACTCTATGCTGGTTACGACGATCTGGCTCATTTTGCCGGTATGACCGCTCCAGAATCCTTCGATGCACTGCATGAAATTGACAGGTATTTTGCCCGGGTGGAGAGTGCCTTGAAGATAGCACCCCGACCCTATCACATAGTCATCCTGGCAGACCACGGTCAGAGTTTAGGACCAAGATTCGAGTCTGCTCATGGGAAATCGTTGGAGCAATTGGTCAAGGAGCTCATAAAAAGCGATAGTGAAGTATTTTATTCGGAATCTCATAATGATAGCTGGGATAACCTCAATGCAGTCTTGAGCGAGTCGACCAGTGCGAATACGCGTTCTGCTGGGCTGATGCGGAAAATGTTAGCCAGCCGGGCTCATGATGATTATGTCGAAGTCGCTAAAAAAGGCGAGACGGCAGACAAAGTGGAAGCAGAAGCGGAAAAGGCAAAAGTTGTCGTGATGGGCTCAGGCTGCACAGGGCTGATTTATTTCACCGACTCGCCTCAGCGGATGACATTCGAACAGATCCAAACTAAATATCCCGAATTGCTTTTGGGCTTGAAAGACCATCCAGGGATTGGGTTCCTACTAGTCAGGTCAGAGACTCAGGGAGATCTCGTGGTTGGAAAACGCGGAGTTCATTACCTGGTGGATGATAAAGTTGAGGGGATTGATCCATTAGCAGACTTTGGACCAAATGCTGGCAGGCATCTGCGGCGTGAGAGTAGTTTTTCGAACTGCCCGGATTTGCTGGTAAATACCGTATATGATCCTGTAACCCAGGAGCTGGCTGGGTTTGAAAACCAGGTCAGTCATCATGGAGGCCTGGGAGGTCCTCAAAATCATCCCTTCATTCTTCGACCGGTAGTACTCCCTTATGATGGTACACCTGTTATCGGTGCAGAGTTTGTGCATCACCTGCTGCGCAGCTGGCGTGAACAGGTTCAGAACCTCAAAAGTGTTAACATACCAAAAAAAGAAGCGCAGGAACTGAATCAGTAAAAAAAGAAGGATCAACAACCCGGGATGAATTTTATCAAAGAAATCTACAAAATTTGGGTATCAGAACGACCTACCCAACTGGCAGCCGCTCTGGCGTATTTTGGCCTATTTTCTTTTGCCCCGGTGATCTACATCGCATTCATTGTTGCCGGTATTTTTATTGACAAATCCGCTCTACTCGATCGCATTATGACCAGTGTCCAAGCTACGTTGGGACCGGGAATAACACTGGTGATTCAAGAAATGCTCACCAGTGTCAGTAATAAAACTACGGGCAGTACCTGGTTTATAACGCTGATAAGCTTTGTCTTTCTGCTGCTAGCGGCCTCTGGGATATTCTTCCAGCTGCAGTTTGTATTAAATAGTGTCTGGAAAGTCCCCGTCCCCACAGAACGGCTAATGTTACGCACCCTTCGGAAACAGCTGTTTTCTTTTTTAATGGTGATAGCGCTTGGGTTGCTGTTGGTTGCAACGGCAGTGATAAGTTTTATTGCCAACTGGCTGAGCTCTTTTCTTTCACTGTTCGGCTTCCGACCCTCGCTCACGATTGTTGGTTTTTTTGTGATAGCTGCACTATCATTTGCCGCGATGTATAAAATACTTCCGGATGTCAAAATCTCATGGCGAGACGTCTGGGCCGGAGCAGTCGCAGCAGCATCGTTGGTGACTATCGGTGGATGGCTGGTTGCCTTTCTTATCAAGAAGACAACTTTTGCATCGGCTCTAGAAGCAACCGGCTCATTTGTGATCCTGCTGACCGGATTTTACTATTTCGCCCAAATCTTCCTCCTCGGAGCAATCATCAGCAGGATCTATGCGCAGCGCTATGGCTCTATGCGACCGCTGCCTGTATCCCAGCTGGAAGACATCAAACAGCCTGAAACCAGCACAGAATAATATGTGGTCGATCAACAATCATAAATTTTTACCAATTTCTTGTCGATAACTATTCGGCTTAGCTAGCTAAAGCGTACACTGTTCATTTCAAACGGAGTATCCTATAAACGATCAACCTAAAAAAACCACGCATCCCACCTGGCAAATCATCGCTGGGGTAATATTGGCATTGTTATTGCTCAGTGTAGCCATACCTGGGGTTCGCGCTTCCCTGAGCGGCTGGTTGGGATTATCAATCGCACCGGCGAACCAGATGCCGGCTGTGCCGGTCACCCTGGTAGCGATCAATCCCTCACCCTCCGTAGGCACAACCCTTTCTATTACGCAGCAGCCTAATCTCGCTTCGACGAATACGTCCTCTCCAGAAGTCAGCTCTCCGACCGCGGTGCAACCAGTAATCTCTGATGGAAATCAGCTAAACTTCAGCAAGCTTTCCTCCCAGATTGGATGGGATATCCTGACGCCCGGCTTCATCCCTGATGGGTACCATTATCAGAGCGCGTATTTTGATCCCAACCAAAAAATGCTGGTATTGACCTACCTGGTCACCCGTCCCTTGCCAAATTCTACCGACCCCTCACTCACTTCTAGTGAGACTATCACCCTCTTGCAGAGCCAAAGGAATGATTTTATTCCGATGCAGATTGCACCCAGTACGGTTGTTTCCGACACATTGGTAAATGGTGCACCAGCAGCCTACACTATTGGTGGATGGGACACTGAATTCGTCAAAGATAACCAATTACCAGGCGGTGGGAAAATGGTGTCAAGCTGGAGGAATGATTTGCCGGTTAAAAACCTGTACTGGCAGGTTAGAAATGTTTACCTAACCTTGATAACTGCGGATGATGCCGTGAGTCAGCAAGAACTGATCGATATGGCTGCCAGCATCGGTAAGTGACACCAACGCAATAATTCTGTGCTTATAATAAAATCCACCGGATGTTTCTGCGCAAGGCAGTCCAGCGGATTTTCTATTTAATTCAGTCAGGAGACCTGGTACAAGCGAAAAGAAGCTTTTACCCAGAGCAGCTCTTGGAAATATATAAACTCCCTCAGTTATAAATGCCTGTTCAATAAGCAAAACCAGACCAGCTGGTAGAGAGGAAGGCCGATCGTCTTGAAGTTTTTACTGGCCCCGTTACAGGACTTTACCTTTACTTGAGAGCCTTGCGAATTTCTTCTTCTACATCGCTATCGAAGGAAGACTGGTAAATCGTCCCACTGTAAGGTTCTAGAGCAGCAATCAACATGCCTGCATTCTCATGTCCAACGATGAACAGGATTGCGGAGTTCCCAGGCTTAATTGCCTCAGTGACTTCCTTAACAAATTGCTTGTCGACCCCGTCTCCCAGGGTTTTTCCTACCAGGGCGCCACCCGCGGCACCAAGGGCAATCCCGGCGATGGGGAACAGGATGCTCCCCACTGCCAGGCCGATCAATCCCCCGATGGCTGCACCTGACTTCACATTGCTCTCGGCCATATTCTTGATCTGCACTTTCCCGTCTTTTTCTTTCACGATGACTGCAGCATCATCAAGTTTTAGCATATCTTGATGCTGTAAATTTTTAAGGGATTTAAGTACAGCCAAAGCCTGGTTCTCATCCTCAAAAGTAATTACCAAAATATTTGACATATTTTTCTCCTTTAGGCATAACTATCTTGCCAGCTAAACCTTCTCCAATAATATCAATTTCCGGTCAATTTACATTCATCGGTGTGATGACTTGGGGCTCACCACAAATGAGCGGTCAGAGCAGATAATCGCTCTGGTGAGGAGTAAAATACACAAAATGCTGATGCCGGTTTGTCAGCAATCTGCTTAATTCTCCGGATTCAAAACGTCTTTTTGGGGAAAGAACGATAAGATAATTTGAGATGGCGTAAAACCCAGGCTCCCCTTGATGAGAAAGTAATCTGCGCCTGCATGGTAGGCTTCGGCTTGGTATCCTGGGAACATTGTATATACGACGATCTTGACGTTTGGATATAACACCTTGATCTTCTGTGTGGCTGTAAGCCCGTCCATGACTGGCATTTGCACATCCATCAGTACCAGGTCTGGCAGTATTTCACCGACCAGCTTGATCGCATCATTTCCATTACTTGCTTCACCGATGATTTCAATTCTCGGCTCGAACATAAACAATGCCATTAATGCCCGGCGAGTTGATACCTGATCATCAGCGATAACAACTTTAATTTTATTATCTTCCACACCTAACTCCATGTTTTTAACATGTCAACAGACTATCCCGGCTTAGGTCGGTCGTCCTCTGGCAATTCAATTTAACCTTCCCTGCCCTTTAGGCGCCATTTCCATCATACTCAATATCATAGGTATCATCCAGTGAAACCAATCCTGTCCGAATGCCATATAACGCGGCTTGAACCCGATTTTTTAAACCCAGCTTGTTTAATATCCGGCTGATGTGCGTGCGGATGGTCACTTCGGTAAGCACCAGCTGTTCTGCAATTTCCTTATCCGTTTTGCCCATGGTCAGCAAGCGCAGGACTTCAGTCTCACGTTCCGAGAGCTCCTCAGCAGACCGCTTGGCGGGTTCGGCGCCGGACATTTTTCGCAGGAAGTTCCAGGCAATCGTAGTGTTGACCGATGGCTCACCTGCGTACACATCCCGGATCGATTGAACCAGCTCTTCTGGTTGGGCATCCTTAACCAGGTAACCCAAGGCTCCGGCCTTAATCGCTGGAATAAGTTTATCGTCTCCGGTATAACTGGTTAGCACGATGATGCGTTGCGTAGGCTTTATTGCGATGATCCGCTTAATCGCCTCGATGCCTTCCATCACGGGCATTGCAAGATCGATCAGGACAATATCCGGTTTCAATTGGTCGACCATCTCGATAGCTTTTAAGCCATTAGCTGCTTCACCAGTCACACTGATATCTTCATATTCACTCAGCAAAGCCTTTATTCCTTTACGAACCATGACGTGGTCATCGACGATGAGCACCTGTATTGGTTGATTGCCCATTACAACCTCAATTCTAGGGATTTTCTGCTTTATGCCCGGCGCTTCCAAGGTCGTATCCTGAGGCATCCAATCCCCATCAAGCTGCCGATAAGGTAACCGTCGGCAATCGATAGTCATTCACAAATCAGTCTTTTTTGCTACCCGGCAGGTACGCAGGAGTAGAATCAAATATGAAGCTGGAAAGACAATATTCCGCATCCTCATTTGTGCTCAAGTGATATTCTCCTGTGCGACTTGTTTGTACGCGTAAGCAAATAGATGCATGATTCGTACATATCAATTTACCCAATATCGAGCCGGATGTCATCCTTCAACTGTTGATATTGGAATCAACATACAGTGGATAAATAATTGGTTATTCAACATAGTTGGAATGTGAAGTCAACAAGTGTGGAGCGGCTACCTATAAAGACCTATTCTTTTTCATCTTCAATTGAAGTAATGCCTTCACGTAGCGCATACAATGTGGCCTGAACCCGGTTTGCCATGTGCAGTTTAGCCAGGATATGGCTGATATGAGTGCGCACGGTAACATCTGAAATTACCAGCTTTGCTGCAATCTCGTCGTTCGAAAGACCTTTCGCCAGGAGCTGCAGCACTTCCACCTCTCTGGCGGTCAATTGCTCGGAGGCAGTCTTTGTGGTGGGCTTATCAAGGATTTCCTTCATCATTTTCCTGGCAATGCTCGGGTGCAGGGAAGGCTCACCCCGATAAACCCTATAAATCGCCTGGATTAATTCGGTGGGTTCTGAGTCCTTCAATAGATATCCCATCGCACCAGCTTTTATGGCTGGGAAGATTTTTTCATCGCCCACAAAGCTGGTGAGGACCAGAACGCGTACTTTTGGTTGGCGAGCGGTAATCTGCCGGGTGGCGTCGATACCATCCATTTTTGGCATCAACAGGTCCATTAATATGACATCAGGTTCAAGCTGTTTGGATAGACGGATGGCATCCACCCCGTTATCGGCTTCTCCCACGATCTGTACATCACTCATTTCTGCCAATAAAGCTTTGATACCTTTACGGACGATTGTATGGTCATCGACGATAAGAACGCGGATCACATGTTCCTGGACCGTCATTTCTTTACCTCAATGGATATTTTGGTCCCCTGGTTTGGGGTTGATACGATTTGGCAGGTTGCACCCAACTTTTCCGCCCGTTCCCGGATATTCCGGATACCCTGCCCACCGCCCTGTTCAGCTGTGACCGGATCAAAACCAACACCATCATCCTCAATTGTCAAATATACAAAGCTATCTTCCCCGCTCAGCAATACCCTTACCAATTTCGCATGGGCGTGCTTGATCACGTTGTTCAAAGCCTCCTGAGCAATCCGGTACAGCTCACCTTCCTCATCAGCTGAAAGGTTTACCTCTCCTTCCGACTTGAAAATTGCCTGGAATCCAGCCCTGGCCTCAACCGAATCCAGTCGACTTTGCAGGGCAGCTGCCAGCCCTTCACGCTCAATGATTGGAGGACGAAGCTCATAGATCATCAAGCGCATATCCGACATCGCTTCACGCGATAATTCAACCAGGTCTTCCAGGTGATTGCTGACCACATCCAGCTTATTCATCTCCAGTGCCAGGCGCGTCGCATCTGTAAATAGGCTGATACTGTACAATGCTTGTGCTACCGAGTCATGCAGCTCACGTGCCAGGCGGTTGCGTTCTTCCAAGGCGGCAATGGTACGCGCCCGCTTGTAAAGCTGCGCATTTTGAATCGCAATCGCCACTTGATTGGCATATACCTGGGAAAGGGCCCTGGACTGCTGCGAATAATTATCAGGTTGAGAATGGGCTAATACCAGGGCTCCAATCAAATCATCTTTTACAATCAAAGGCAGGATAAGCCAGGAGCGTAATTGTTCGATATGATTGGAGGGTAAATTTAACTTTTCCCGCATGTATAACATCAGTTCTTTCTGGTCCATGATGTCTGGGAAATAAAATGCTTCTTTTCCATTTATTAAAGGTGCAATAATAGCCTGTTCGCGTACAGAGAATTGATATTTCAGTAGACTCTGGAAATCGCTTGGGCCTCGTATGACCTGAAACCTGAGGAAGTTCTGTTCGAGGATCAAGATCGCCGCTGCATCGTAAGGCATCACTTTCCCAAGCTGTTCGATAATCAGGTTGAGCAGTTGATCGAGATCCAGGGTAGAAACGATCGATTGTGAGATCTGCAGTAGAGTGGACAGTTGGTCATGGGCTTTTTGAAGTTCTTCTTGATCCTGTTTGCGCTTGGTAATATCCTGGTTGACAACGATTGCCCCAATTAAACCATCTTCATCTACCTCGAGCGGTATGGCGGAGTTTAGGATGAACCGGTGGGTCCCATCGAAGGCCTCGATTTCCAGCTCTTCATTCAAAGTGACCTTCCCCTCAGTGACCGCCAGCCCTCCCGCCCAATCTTCTGCCTTGATCTTTTCTCCATTCTCCAACCGCCAGGCTAAATATTCTCCATATTTCTGCATTTCCACATATTTTGCACCCGCCCAGATCCTCTGGCTTTCAGGATTTCCAGAAACGATCTTCGGAGTTTTATCTATGATCCATACACCGACTGGCAGAATCTCCAATACTTTTCTAAGCACCCCCTCATTGTAGCGCACGGCTTCCTCGGCAACCTTACGCTGGCTGATATCGATCAAGGATATGACAATTGATTTTGAACCAGGTAAGATGGTTGCGGTGTTGATCACAGCTTTTTCCCGCCCCGACCGGTCAATCAGCGTGAATTCAAAACTATTGGGAACACGAGAAGGATCCGCCAGGCGATCTTTCCTGAACTGTAGGATCCTGGATGCGTCTCCAGGGGCAACGATATTCAAAGAATTGAAATTATTTTCCAGTTCATCTTTTGAGTAACCCGTCAGCCGTACAAACTCATCATTGGTGAGCTGGATGTCTCCTTTTTCATTTATTAGAGCCATTGCCGTGCCAGTAGTCTCAAATACCGCCCGGTAGCGAGCTTCAGACAAGCGCAGAGCTTCTTCGGCTGTTGTGCGCACATCGATCTCTTCGATAAGTTTCCTGTTGGTCTCGGATAATTCAAGTGTGCGTTTTTCGACCAATGTTTCTAGATGTTCGTAAAGCCGGGCGTTCTCGATTGATGCCGCCGCCTGCCCGGAGATCAGATGCACAATTTCCAACCGGTCAGAAGCGAATGCGCCGGTGATTAGGTTGTTTTCCAGGTAAACCACTCCGCGAAGCACACCCTGGTTCAAAAGGGGTGCACACAGGATCGATTTCGGCTGGCGGCTCTGGATATAGGGATCCTGACTGAATTGGTTTGAATTGGAAGCGTCTTCCAGCACCAAATCCACCTGGGAATTTATGACATAATTCACTACCGATAAAGGGATCAGCAACTCATCTTCAGGTGACTCTAGGGTTTTCAGCGGGATGGATAAGATAGCAAACTTCTGCTCAGGTTCCGCAGATCGTTGGACCTCCAGGTACCAACCATCTTCCCGCCATAGGATCAGGGAACCATTTTGCGCTCCGGTGTTCTCAATCAAAAAGGACATCAATCTACGCAGTAGTTCGTCCAAATTGGTTTGCTGCGCCAGTTCCAGGGAGGCTTTCAATATGGTACTCAGATCGATGGATGTGGTAATCTCATCGGGCGAGTGCCCACCATTTTTTATTTTAAGATCAATCTGTTTTACTTCCTCAGTCCTCGGAGGAAGCCATTCGGGGTAGCGGTTCTCCAGGTCGATTAGCTTCGCCTTCGCGCCCCAGGCTTGATAGGAGTAATACGCTGTTAACAGATGGTCCTTCGCTTTGGGGGCTTTCTCCCGGGATAAGTAAAACTCTGCCGCCAATTCGGCTGCCAGAGCACTCTCATGGATATAACCATTCCGCTTGGCATGTTCGATTGAACGCTCATAATTCTCGGCAGCCTCGGAGATATGCCCGAGACAGCGAGCCTGCTCGGCTTCCACCAGCTCGAGCTGGTGCTGAAAATTTACCGGGACGAGGCTGGTCCATAAACGCATCAATACCAGGTTCTGTTCCACCTTCTCGAGACGCCCAGGCAGGTCGCCCACATCCTGCCCTGCTGATAAAAGTCCCAGGGAATAGATAAATAGATGGAGCGTATAGATCAGGTAATTCTTGGCGCTGTCTTTACACACATCGGCAGCAGTGCAGGCTTCCAGTGCCGTCCTGGGTTGGCGGAAAAGAAAGTTAAGGAATGCCCGCGCAGTGTATAGGTAAAACATGTACTGATAATTTATCCCCTCATCGATGAGCTTCTGCGCTTCGTCTTCATCGAATAGTTCGCCATCAATTTCCTGTGGTCGAAGGCTTGCTCCAATTAAATTTTCCACCACTTGCGACCAGATCCGCAACCTTTGGGTATAGCTCACATTCTGGAGGAATTCAACCCTATGTAATGCTTCAGCCTGTCGCAACTGCACATCTTCCAGCTTATCCCCCACAAACAAACTGACCTCAGCAGCCAGGTCTTGCATACTGATTGAATACCATAGGTTTCCAGACATAACAGCGGGTTGAAAGCTTTTATTCAGCGGGTCGATACACTCCCTGGCTGGTCTCCACCAGTGATGAACAAAACCATAGTAAACATACCGGACAGCGTAAAGGGTCCTGGAAGGCCCACCCTTTTCAGCCAGCTCCAGCGCCATCCTTCCCAATTGGCAGCCTTCCTTCATTTCAAGAAATCGACTGAGCATTAATATAACCGCGTAGGAAACGTACATGTAGCTTGCTGTGGGAGGATTCCCATACCGGGAAAATAATTCGATATAAAAAAGTACCACCTGGTCTAACCGGGGATCATTATTGGCGTAGCCTGCCGAGATCATTAATTCATCCAGCCGCGACACCTCAAGGGCAAGCGGATCGGTCATCACAGGTAATTGCATCGCTCGCTCTGGGATTAAGCTGGTGGAATTTCTTGCCTCCAGGTCAAATCCCAACATATTGATAATTTCGATCCCGAGCTTAAAAACCTCGTCGATCCGGGTTTGGATCATGTAGGTATCCATGCGAATTCTCATGATCCTCGCTTTTTCCAACAAGGTGCCGGCATTCGGTTCAGCCGCAAGGCACAGGGCTTCAGCATTCTTGAGGTCACCATTCAGGAAGGCTACTTCTGCGCCAGTTGTAAATAAATCGATGGTTAGTGTGTAATAATCTTGCCAGCAGCTTGAGGGTAAAAGTTGCATACCCGCAGCCATGTAGCGGGAAGCAGCCCCGTAACCTGCAGCTATCCGCGCCTGGTTGCCCGCCATCAAGTTTAATCTTGCAGTCATGACTGCTTCTGCCGGGTCTTGGATAAGTGCGGCGCCTGCATTGAGGTGATCAACGATCGCCAGGAGATTATCGGATACCGTGTCCTCCCCATTCCACTTGGCCTTTGCCAGAAGAAGGCGTCCCATCTGCAGGGAGATTTCCATAACCTTCTGTTCTCCCAGCATGGCTAAAGCCGCCTGCTGGACCCGGTCGTGTTGAAACTCAAACAGGATCTGCTCTTCTAACAGAACGACCAGGCTCGGGAGTAGCGCACCGCTCTTCAATCTCAAGGTGTTCGTGTTTTCACCCGCCAAATAACGGTAGTTTTCATCCAGCGGGTGGATCAAACCTTCCTTCACTGCCACCCACAGGCTGTTTGCCAATAGGCTGGCTTTATCCTTCCCCAATAATGTCAGTAGCGTGGCTGCATCAAAGCGCCTACCGATCAAGGCAGCATATTGCAGTGTTTTTTGTGTATCCGCATCTAATTTCCGGAACTCATTAACAAATAGGTCAACTACATCATTGGCAGCAAGGTATTTTTCAATACTGGTGCTATCCCAGCGCCATCTTTGTTCTGAGAGATTAAATACCAGCAGCTGGTCTTTGTTTAAGGACTTGAGTAGCTCATTTGAAAAGTAGGGATTCCCATTGGTTTTCTGGTAAACCACGGATGCTAAATCGGAAACTTGTTCCGGATCGGAAGCTAACGCAAAGGCTATCAGCCTATTGACCATAGAAAGATCCAGGTTTTGGAGTTCAAGCCGGGTAATCGAGCCCAGCGCTTTTTCCGTCTCGCGCATGAACCCCTGAATCGGGTGCTCTGCATCGACCTCATTCTCCCGGTACGCTCCGATGACCATCAGGTTCTTAAGGGTCGGAGCAGATAGGATGCTCTGCCATAACATGCATGAGTCTGGATTGATCCATTGCATATCATCTAGGAAAATCACCACCGGGTGTTCGGGCTGGCAGATTGTCTGCAAGAAACGGATCATCACCTGGTAAAGCCGAGGTAATAGCTGATCCTCATCGATTGGCACAACATGCGTTTGTATGCCAATAACCTTTTCCATCTGCGGACAAAGATCGATCAGCAGCTGACCGTGAGGGGTTACAGCTGACTGGACAGCTGCACGCCAGATTTCGAATGAGTGCGAAGGCTCAGATAAAACCTGCCGGCAGAATTCATCCAAGACCTGGGCAAGTTCTTTGTAGACATTCAGCAGGTGAACCTGATCAAACTTCCCATAAAGGAAAAAACCCGTCCGCTCGGTAACTGGTCGGATGAGCTGGTTGACCAGGGTGGTTTTCCCAATCCCGGCTTCGCCAGTAACGAGAACCAGCTGCCGTGGTCCTCTGACCGTTTCTAGAAAAACCTGTAACAACGCATCCGCCTGTAGCTCACGACCAACCACGATCTGTGGAATATCCAGATGGACGGACCGGTCAACCAGCCCAGGGACAAATGTTGGGTTCCGAATTCCTTCCTGGGTGGGTTCCGAGAGCACAGCCAGGCAGTAGCGTAAATCAGCATCCAGAGCAGTGATTGTCTGGTAACGATCCTCGGGGTTCTTTGCCAGGAGCTTTTGTAGGATCAAAGAAACGATTTGGAATGCGCTTGGGGAGGTTTTCCAAGGTTCAATCCTTGAATCTGGCGGGGCAGGCAAAACCGCAAGATGGGCATGAACCAGCTCGAGCGGGGTTTGTCCAAGAAATGGCGGAGTCCCGGTCAACAGCTCGTATAAGGATGCCCCAAGCGAATAATAATCCGTACGGTAATCCACCAACCGGTTCATCCTCCCGGTCATCTCCGGTGAGATATACGCCAGGAATCGAGCCAGCTTATATGGATTCTGCAGCGGTGCTTTTTCTCTTGAGACCAGGGAAGCATTTCCAAAATTGATCAGCTTCACTGTACCTGTTGGGAGGCTAAAAGATATATTGCTGGGTGAGATATTCTTGTGAATAACCTGCTGGGTATGGATGGCTCCAACAATTTCTATCAAGTTTAGTGCCAGGTTGATAAATTCTTCCGGCCGCATCCGTCCAGCGATGCCTAGTGTGTTTAGCGGCTGACCGATAAAATCTTCGATTACGAGCATCCACCACTGTTCGTGGTTTTCGAGCGCGTATGCTTTTTCCACCCCCGGGATGTCCAACCCTCGCAAGATCTCAAATTCCTGCCACAATGGAGCCAGCAGCTTTAGGGTTGGGTAGGGTCGGTTGAGAACTTTAAGGATGACGGTGGAATTATCCAAAAGGCGTTTGGCTCGGTAAATCTTAAATACCGCATCCTCAGATAGCCATTCAATTATCTGATAGCCGGGGACCTCAAAAAATACAGTTCCCGTCCTTTCGCTCGGGATGCTTGGGTTGCTCACGACACAGCTCTTAATAAGGGTACCACTGACATTATAACAAATTGCGCTTGTGACATAGATTAAGGAGCATTAACCACGATATTTGTTGAGCAAGCCTGAACATTTGTTGATGTTCTACAGCACGAATTTCATTTTTTGTTTTTTAGTAAACCAACATATAATAGTAGACAGTTGGCAGGCGACCTGATATCTTTATAGTGAGAGTATTTCCAAAAATTGGTGAGCAGAGAGAAAACCATGAAAAAATGGAAATTGACTATATTAACCCTGTGCGTGTTGATCACCGTCGCCTTGATATTCCCTGCCACCGCTCTGGCAAGTGGGGAAAACCTCAAGGACACGGTAAATAGTGGTGAAGTCCTCGACCGGAGTGTAATCCTGAATGGCACATCCGTAGTGATGGATGGTGTGATCAATGGGGATTTGCTGGCTATAGGGAATGATATTAAGATCGGCGGCGAAGTAAACGGCGACCTGGCCGTCATCGGCAAGAATGTGTTCCTTAATGGACCGGTGTCTGGCAACATCTACATCAGCGCCCTGTACCTGGTGGTGGGATCACAGGCGAGTGTTGGTCAGGATGTTTATTTCTTTGGTAACCGCATCAATACCCAGGCTGGCTCGACGATAAACCGTGACCTCAATGTGATCGGCTTGGAGAGCGAGCTATCCGGCACGGTAAACAGGCGAGTTAATGCCCTGGTCGGTCCAGTGGTCCTGGTCCAAAAGATTTATGATTACATGCTCAGCAAGGGATGGCTACCTAGATCCCTGCAGATCAAGCCGCAGACTTTCCAGGATGGTCTTCGACAACAGACTGCGCCTGGTTTGGCATTCGGGGTGGCATCAGTACGGAACCTTCTTCTCGCTTCATCTTCACCTGGGAACAGATCAACTTTATATGCAGCTCCAAGTACACCCGCTCCAGGTCAGGCGAATGCAATTGATACGCAACGCCTTCAATCCTGGGCGGTTCCATTTCTGCGCAACTTGGTCTCCCTACTCATCCTGGGATTGCTGATTATTTGGCTGGCTCCAGCGCAGCTGAGTATGGCAAGCGAGCAGACCCGGTTGAAACCCTGGCGTGCCCTGCTGTCAGGCGTTCTGGTTTTCGTACTCGGATGGATCGTCGCTCTCCTGGTCTTCGTGCTGGTGTTGGCACTGGCGCTATTCTTCTATTGGGTCTCTCTACCAAATTTAGGCTTTTTTACCGGAGCCATTGGCTTGATGGCGCTTGGATTTGCAGTGTCTATTTTCTGGCTCTCGATAGCCTATTTCAGCAAAATCGTTATCGCATTCCTGGTGGGCTCGCTAATATTCAAGCGATTCATTCCCCACTATTCCCAGGTCCGTATCTGGCCTTTCCTGACCGGGGTGTTCCTATATGCACTCCTGGCGTCCATACCATACCTGGGTTGGCTGATCGCAGTGATCACCACTTTATTTGGTTTAGGCGCAATTTGGTTGTTATCAAATCCGCACCAACAACCGGAAGCTCAATCTGATGCTAAAATGGACGATACGATTGAAGGTACGGATTTGAGTGTCGCTACAGACGGATAATTTACTTATTCATTGAAAGCAGCTCTGGTGAAAGGAAAACCTACAATGGAACCAAAAACCAAAAAAAGCAGAAGATACGCATGGTCATACTTGTTCCTGGGATTATTAATTGCACTGATCTTGATTAGTATCGCATCTGTTCTTTTAGTCGTATACCTGAAAGAGCCGGTTACGTTGAATAACCTGATCCAGCTGCACCTGACGATGCTCATCATGATTTGGATCGATATCATCTGCTTGTATGGTGCATTGATCTGGGGCATTGTTGGTTATACCAAAGATCAGGTAGAAGATAGTCGCCGCTATACGGATTGGCTCGCTCAAAATCAGCAGCGAGAGCTTCTGCAGGTGCAGGAAAGCCGTGAGGGTGTGGATAAAAAGTATCAAGCCGAAATTGTCCGCCTCAACGAGCAAATAACAAACCAGAAAATAAAATTCCAAGACCTGGAAGCCATCATCCAGCGTGGAAAGCAGCACTGGGAGGCTACATTTGATGCCCTGGAAGATTTAATCGTTTTGACCGATGAAAAGGGAAGTATCTTGCGCTGCAACCGGGCTACAGGCGAAATCTTCCAGCTTGGCTTCAGTCAGATCATCGGCCGCGGAATCGATGAATTATTCGCCAATGTCTCCACCAGCCTGGTAGGCTCAACCCCCGGCGAGACGAAAGAAATGAAGCTGCCGAACACAGAGGACTGGTACGAGGTATCCAAGAGTCATCTCCTGGTCGATGGCAGGCAAGAAGGATGGGTCTACATATTCCGAAATATCACCCTTCAGAAGCAGATACTGCGTGACCAACAGCGGTTGACCCAGTATTATGAAATTTTGGTGAAGAACAGCCCGGTCGCCATCATAACCCTTAACCAGGAAGACCGGATCATCGACTGTAACCCTGCCTTTGAGAGCTTGTTCCTTTTCAGCCGGAAGGAAGCCATTGGTTCGAAAGTCGATGCCTTGATAACACCGCCAGAGCTGACGTATGAAGCGAGCGGGATGGTGGATGCTGTCCACAGAGGGATGAAAGTCCAAAGTTTTACCCAACGTACACGTAAGGATGGTACTTCCCTGGATGTGGAGGTATTCGGGATTCCTGTAATCTTGGGTGGGAAGCAAGTGGGCGCGCTGGGTTTATATCACGATATCTCGAACTTGGTTCGTTCCCAGGCGATCGCTCCTAAAGTCGAGGAACCACTACCTGCTGAACCAGCTGAGCTTGACGATTCTGTCGTAGAGCCGGAAGTCATTGAGGAGCAGGCTCCACCACCTATAACAGCCGAAGAAGAGGCAGATGTTCCGGTCATTCCAGCGCATAGGCGCATGATCCCGATTGAGAAGATCGAAGGTATCGGTCCGGTTTATGCTCGTAAATTATCCGAGGCTGGGGTTAAGTACACTGATGACTTGCTAAATCAGGGGAAAAGCCGGAAAGGTCGCGAAGACTTGGTCGAAAAAACCGGGATTTCTTCATTACTGATCCTTAAGTGGGTGAATATGGCGGATTTGATGCGCATTCGTGGGATCGGAGAGGAATACAGCGAGCTGCTGGAACGCGCTGGTGTCGATACGGTCAAGGAACTACGCAACCGCAACCCATTTAATCTTTATGAGGCCTTGGGACAGGCTAATGAGACTCACAAACTGGTCAGGAGATTGCCCACTTTATCTGATGTAGAAAGCTGGGTTAATGAAGCCAAAGAATCAGAACCATTGATGACATTTTAGCTCACCAACAAAATAACAGGCTGCTGTCGTATGCCGGCCGTTCCTGTGACTTATTCGAGGCTTTGTTGATTTGTCCAATTATTCATCACACCTGGAGAAATAAAATTGCTTCAGTCATAGGGGTTAGCCTCGTGATGAAAAGTACTCCTATTAGCAGTACTTTTGAGGTCGCTCAAAACACAACCTGGCTAAACCATCGCTGATCAGATAATAAATAGTCCGGACTTCGTCTAAAAACGGTGATAGAAAATGAGTAGTTTTTTGGTTTTCGTTTTAAGCAATGAGGGTGGTGTGGAGCGAATGGTTGCTGAAATGCAGTCATTAAAGAAACAAAATTGTATTGCAATCGTAGATGCAGCGGCAGTCATCCGCAAGGTGGACGGAAAGATCAAGGTCAAGCAAACCAACGGTTTGGTTGGATCCGACGACCTGGGAGGTCCATTCTGGGGGATGTTAATTGGAGTGTTATTTTTTATGCCCTGGCTGGGCGTGAGTGTGGGTTCCGTCACTCAAGCCCTGGCACATAAATTATCAGGCTTTGGGTTCAGTGACAGCTTCGTAAAAGAGACAGGTGCGGCGATTATGCCCGGGTCATCTGCCTTGTTTTTGATTACCACAAGCATGAACGTAGACAGGATTATCGAGGTCCTCTCCAGGCATAAGGCAACACTTCTGCGTGAGGACCTGAGCAAAGAGAATGAAGTTAATTTGCGGGAAGCTTTTGGAGCCAAGGATGGAGCTAATTAATTTTTGCCACCAGGCATGCGCCTTGGCTGCCGATCAGAGACATCGATGTGGGGCGACTCGTCCAGCGAAAATATCTTATATAACCAGTGTGTAAGCCTCACCCACCTATCCCCTGGCATTTTTAAT
Organism: uncultured Chloroflexia bacterium; assembly: GCA_963809615.1. GTDB lineage: Bacteria > Chloroflexota > Anaerolineae > Anaerolineales > UBA4823 > FEB-25. The sequence continues at coordinate 99,726 of CAWEKR010000004.1, read as the reverse complement.
TTATGGGATTAATGCGGGATGGATATTAGAAATATTAGGAGGATTTAATACTCGATATAATGCAAGCGTAATAGTCGATACAATAGGCATCTCTTTCAACTTTTGTTGAGAAGGAGTAAACAATGGCAATTATTTTGTTGATGGTGAGTTCCACAGGCAAATGACGACATACCCTCCATTTGGGGTTATTGTATGGGTGAGAATTGCGGACTTCAAACGTTTGTTCCTTCAATTGTGATTGTATAGCTGGTATAAGCAGAGCGTGGATTATTTCCACGCAAAATTCGAAAGTAAATCTAAATAGAGGAGAAAGATTATGTGCTGTATATTTACGTTGCTGGTTGTGTTGGGTCCCCGGGTTGCTGGGGTGATCTGGTGGCTTGCAAACCCTGCCTTGTGGCAGAAAGCATTTAATACCATCATCTGGCCGATCCTTGGATTGATTTTCCTGCCCTGGACGACATTGATGTATATGCTGGTGTTCCCAGGTGGCGTGGTGGGTTTTGAATGGGTATGGATCGGTCTGGCTGTGATCGCCGACATCGCTTCCTACGCTGGCGGTGGTTATGGAAACCGCAACCGTATTCCCGGGTACAGTTCAAACTAAAATCGATACCTGAAAAATATAAGCTTAACTGGAGCAAATAAAATGACTGTTGAAAAATCAACCAAACAAAAACGTGTATCAATCAGCAAGCGCAAACTAGCTGAAACCGCTGATGAAATGGAAGGCGCAGCGATTGTTGCTGCGATCACCGGTGAACAAGAAGTCATCCACGGCGTAGATCAGATGAAAGAAGCCAGGGAGATGGAAGCCGTTGGAACAGCCTTCATTGCAAAGGGTGCCAGTGATCTCACCCGGGCGGTGGACGAAAAAGTGGTCTCACAGAGAATGGCGGTTCTGAGTGATGTTGTTGCTACCGCAGGAATAGTGGATGTCGCTGAAGGAGCCGAGATGCTGGCTGCATCGGAAGATGTCGGCGTGGTGAGCGCCCTGGTAGGGATGATGAGCCATGAAGATATCGAGCATGGGCTGGAACTCGCACGCTTGTCAGGTGAGCTTCTTACCGCCAGTGAGATGATGGATGCGCTCAAGATGCCCGTTATGGCAACCTTCCTCTCCGATCGGTCTGCCCGCTTGCATGAGATGTCAGTCGAACAAATCCGTATCGCCATCAGCACCGACGGTGTTTCCCAAATCCTGTCGGCTGCCGGACAGCGTATAAACACCCTGGGTGAGAATGAGGTTGAGGAAGGGTTGGTACGCTTAAGTACTTCAGAGGCTGTATCAGCAGCCAGTGCAGCCAGGTCGAAAGCCAGTGAAGAGCTTGCAATGCAGGGGATCGCAGAGATGGTCATTGGCGGAGAAATAACTGAAGTTGCCCAGGCAGAAGCTGTTGAAGGCGCTTTAGAAATTTCGTCGGGATCGGCAGTTATCGGCGCAGCAATCGCCATGGATGACATGGCTTCTGCCCTTAAAGAGAAAAGCGAGCAGGGGCAGAAAGAATTACCAAAGACGGCTGCCAAAAAAAAGTGAATGAGGTAGAGAGATAACGTGGCGAAAAATAATCAAGCTAATAAAGGCAATCAACAAGCAAAATCGTCTTCTAACTCTAAAAGCTCAACAAAAAAAGAGGTGAAGAAGCGAAGAGGTGGCTTGCTATCCGTCTTAATCATTTTGATAGGTGTGCATGCCATCTTTGCAACCTACCTGAGCTATACCTCCCTGAAACAGTATTACGTTGGTCAAAGAGACTGGATTCTAGGGCTGCTGGTCCTGATTTCCCTGGCAGACATCGTAGCAGCAGTAGGAATTTGGTTATGGAAGCAATGGGCAATTTATCTCTATATAATCGCTACCGTGATCCTGACTGCTATGTCCATCGTTCTTACTGGGTCCGTCTGGGTTATCTTATATCAAATGCTCCCCGTTGCGATCCTGGGGTACGTGATTAATTTGCAGAACAAACAGAAACTGTTCACATAATGTAATCAGGAACGACAAAAAGGATAATAAAACGGATATAATCAACAATCCTGCCTACATCTAACAAATTTTCTTGGTAAGGAGAATTAGGAGAAGATAATGAAAATAAAAACAAATTTCGCTAAATTAGGAGTGATGGTGCTTTTGATTGCTATCATTTTGGCGGGCTGCGGTCCGGCAGCTACCACGGTAGCACCGACCGCAATCCCACCGACTGCAGTCCCGCCGACTGCTGTTCCACCCACTGCAGTCCCACCGACCGCTGTTCCCCCAACAGCAGTTCCACCCACTGTTGCTCCAACGGTTGCACCTGACCCGATGTATTATTCAAACGAACCGGTTGCCGTCGTGCCTGCTGGAGTAGCGGGACAGCCCCTTGTAGAGGCAGCAATTAATACTGTCATTATGGGCGGTCCTGGCACCAATTATGTGGTGTATGGTGCCTTCCTGGGCGGTAAGACTGCGATCGCCACCGGTTTGAGCGCGGATGGCATGTGGTATGCCATCAGTGTGCCAGTTGCACCTGGTGGGAATGGTTGGGTTTCTGGAGCATATGTCATCGCTCGCGATACATCCGGCTTACCCACACTGCCTACACCCCCGGTACCCCCCACGGTTGAGCTCGTGCCACCTGCCGAGGGAGACCCACAGGCTATTGCTCTCACACAGGTCTACGTACGCAACGGTCCTGGTGACACCTATCCTGCTTATGGTATCGCCCAGACCAATGCCAAGGCACGCGTAATTGGCAAGAGCCAGGACGGAACATGGCTGACCGTGCGCCTCAATCCGCAGGTCATTGGACTCGGTTATGGTTGGGTGGCGACTGCTTACACGCAGCCATCCAACATTGACAGTGTTCCTATTGTTGGTGCTCCTACTCAGCCACCACCGGTTACGACAACACCGCCGGCTGCAGGTGTCGCTTCAGCCACTGCCATTGATTATATCAATCTGCGCAGCGGTCCGGGTACAAATTATCTTCTGCTGGGAACTGTCGCTCCTGGCGCCACCGGTGAAGTGACCGGGAAAAGCCAGGATGGATTGTGGTGGCAGGTGAAAGTACCCACTAGTTTTTACTCCCCCGGGCTTGCATGGGTATCCGCTGATTGGGTAACCACTTCCAACGTAGACGGCGTACCTGTTGTTGAAGCCCCGGCACCCCCTCCGACCGAAGTCCCCACTACCCCACCTCCTGCAAACTCATGCCTTTTGGTCTCACAGGAGCCTGCGGATAATACAACATTCGCTCCCAGCTACGGTTTTGGGATGACGTGGGAGCTGAAGAACACCGGCTCCCAGCCGTGGAATCAAGACTCCACTGACCTGGTATATGTGGGAGCTATCAATGGACAGCGGCTGCATCAAAACTATGACCTCTATGACATCACCGCCACTGTTCAGCCAGGTGAGGACTATACCGTCAACGGTAGTTTGATCACCCCAGCGACTCCAGGTCAATATGGTGAAGCCTGGTCACTCGTATCAAATGGCACAACAGTGTGCACCTTCTGGGTGATCGTGAACGTCCAATAGATAAACACGAACCAGGGGATTTATAAGGGACTGGCCGGTTGGAAGAAACCCCGGCCAGTCTCTTGATTTAAATGCTCAAAAACTGTATCGGTAATTCCATCCATCCTGATTGAATTTATAAATACTGAAACTGTATGGATGTTTTTTAAATTAATCAACGCTTGTGGAATTTCGCCTCTATCTCTGTCCATTTTGTTGATGCGAAAATCAACAGGAAAAGGATTACAGTTTGGTCGCTTGATTGTATCGTAGGGTCATTGATGGATAGCTCATTGCTATCGGACTGCGGTTTTAAGCCAAGTCGTTAAGAATAAGGATCAATCCAAAATGAACGATAATACAACTGGTAAGCTGCCTGATTCACTCACCGTCACTCTCGGGTCATCAGAATATGCAGTAGCTGCGGGGTCTACCGTCGAGATTGTTGTTGCCCTTTCAAATCAGGGGTTAACCGGAGATTATTTTAAGGTAAACCTGCTTGGTATTCCACCTGGATGGATTGACTATTCGGGTCCACCAGCTATTTGGATCCCGGAGGGTGGGCAAGAGAGTGTGATTTTCAAAATCAGCCCGTCTATCTCAGAAGAAAGTATCACCGGCAACTACCTCATCCGCCTGCATGTGTTCGGACAGACAGCCCCTGAAAAGGGCAAAAAGCTGGAAATCCTCCTGAAGATCCTGCCGGCCGTAAAAACGAAATCGACAATCGGACTTCGTGTCGAATCCAGGGAGATTAAGGCTGTTCCCGGGAGTGAAGTCAAAATCCAGCTGGCGCTCAGCAATCTCTCACCCGAAGCAGAATCATTGGAATTATCCGTCCTTGGCGTACCCACCAGCTGGGTATCATTGCCTTCACCTGTTATCAGTGTGCCTGGAGGGGTCGAGAGGAAGGTTGAAATATTCCTTCAGGTTCCCGCTGTTCCCGAAATCCGTACTGGCACTATTCCGTTGAAAATCTCTATCGTCAGCCAAAAACATCCCATGATCAAGGAAGAAATGGAGCTGAACCTTGCGCTTGCCGCATTCGAATCGCAAGGGCGGGTAGGAGTTATGCTGGGCTCCTTGCAATTTTCATCTGCACCCGGAGAAACCTTGAATATACCCATCAGCCTGTTAAATCGCGGCAAGGACAGCGATACCTTTCGCCTGGGGGTTGAGGGTATCCCGGTGAGCTGGGTTTCAACCATCACTCCGGCCATTTCGTTAAAGTCGGGTGAAAACAAAGAGATTGCTCTTTTGATCCGCCCGGCACTCTCTCCGTCCAGCCAGGCAGGACGTTATAAATTCTTCATAACTGTGACCAGCCTGGCAGCGCCGGATGAGGTTGTCAAAGCGGACTGCATATTGACTGTGACCGCATATAACCAGTTCACTGCCAGGTTGGAACCCCAAACCGCTAAAGCCGGGCAGCCTGTCACAGTGAGCGTAAAAAACGAGGGGAATTTCCAGCAAGTGTTTAACCTTATATGCACAAGCGAGAATGACCAGCTGTTATTCGAATTCCTGCCGCCAGAAGCAGCAAAACAGGTGACCGCACTGCCTGAAACTCAATCCAATGCACCCAAGGCAGTCTCTGTCGGAGCCGTTCCGGATCCAACTGTCCTCACCATTCCAGCCGGAGAATCAGCAGCCTTTCGGTTTACCGCCCATCCCCGCCAGCGTCCATTGATCGGGGGGACAGCTACCTATCCCTATACCGTCTTGGTGAAATCCCCGCACATGAAGTCTGCTCCCATGCAGGCCCAGTTGATTGGCCAGGCAATGATCCCGATCTGGATATTGCCGCTTGCCCTATTCATGTGCATTTTAGTCTTTACTGCTGCCATAATCCTGGGACGACAAAGCGGTGCCAAGGCTGGCAGCGCTACCCAGACTTATTTAGCCGCCACAGCACAGGGGACCGGGATAAGCCAGACATCCGCAGCAGGTACTGCCCGGGCATTGGAAGCCACACAGACTTTCGCCGCAGAGCTGGGACAGGCAATAAGTTCTACCCAGACCGCGGCTGCCAGCACAGCTCTTTCAGATTCTGCTACCCAAACCGCCACCGCAGCCACAGCGCAGGTGATTGGTGCGACCCAAACCGCCGCCGTCGGTACCTTGCAGGCTGTGGCTGCCTCTGAGACCTTCGCAGCTTACCAGACATCGGTAGCCACCCAGCAAACGCCAACATTTACCCCGACTTTTATGCCAAGTTTGACGCCTACCGGACAGTCTACCGGCACACCAACACAGGTGCAGCTCCCCCGTTTTGGCGGAGTGATCCTATTTGTTTCGGACCGGGATGGAAACCAGGAAATCTATAACATGGATGATGCCGGCCACATCAATCGTATGACCGATAACCCGGCGGTGGATACGCAGCCTGCCTGGTCACCCAATATGCAGCAGGTGGTATTTACCACCAACCGAGACGGGCAGAATGAAATCTACTTGATGAACGCGGATGGGACGACCCAGGTTAACCTGACCAATAACCCAGCCGATGATCAGTATCCGGTCTGGTCTGTGGATGGTCAGTGGATCGCATTTTCAAGCAACCGCGATGGAAACTATGAGATCTATGTTCTCCGGCTGAGTGACCTAGAATTACACAATCTGACCAACAATCCAGCCAATGATACCCAGCCGAATTGGGTGCGCAGCACAACTTTCGATCCCTCAGGTGAATCGATTGTCTTTACCTCCGACCGGGATGGGAACCAGGAGATTTACCGGATGAAGACTGACGGTTCGGAAGCGGTAAACTTGACTGGAAACCCAGGCAGTGATCAGCAGGCTAAAGGCTCACCCGATGGTGCCCTGGTGGTCTTCACCAGTGATCGAGACGGAAACCAGGAGGTTTACTCCATGCGCATCGATGGCAATGGACCGACTAACCTGACCAATAACCCGTCGCATGATTTTGGACCTTGTTGGTCACCCGACCAGGCATGGATTACATTCACATCAGATCGGAATGGCAATTGGGAGGTTTACATCACCAAACCAGGCAATCCCGAAATTCATAACCTGACAAATAATCCCAAACAGGATCAAGTCGCCGATTGGCGTTGACTATTCAGGGAAAACAGGACAGAATATGGTTATATGATTGCAGTAAATCAGGCATAGGATTAATTATTCTCGGACATAATTAAATTCGCAGTTCTAACAGCTTTGTCAAACGGAGATACTTAAGAATGGCAAACAACAATACTGCAGAGAAACAAGTCCCTCTAACACGATATGCTTGGTTATCAATTGCCGCAGCCGTAGTGACCATCACCATGAAGGCCAGCGCATATTTATTGACTGGCTCGGTTGGGTTATTGTCCGACGCCCTGGAGTCAATGGTCAACCTGGCTTCAGCTATTGTGGCGCTTCTCGTGTTGACGCTGATCACCCGTCCCGCCAATGATGAGTTTACATTTGGTTATTCCAAGGCGGAATATTTCTCCAGCGGCTTTGAAGGTGGGATGATCCTTCTGGCAGCAGCAGCAATCGTAATCACTGCCTTACCACGATTGCTACACCCTGTTCCACTGGAGCAGCTTGGTCTGGGTCTGGCAATATCGGTGGGTGCTTCTTTAATAAACCTCGCGGTATCTTTGATTCTGATGCGCGCCGCCAAGCGTTATAACTCCATCACATTGGAAGCCGATGCCAGGCACCTAATGACCGATGTTTGGACTACTGCCGGTGTCTTGGTGGGCATTGGGCTGGTATGGGTGACCGGTTATATCCGCCTGGATCCGATCATCGCCATACTGGTTGCAATCAATATATTATTCACCGGTTATCGTCTGCTTATCCGCTCTGGACGTGGATTGTTGGATGTAGCCATTCCACCAGCGGAGATTTCTTCGGTGAAATCGATCCTCGATTCTTATAAAGAACAAGGCGTGGGCTACCATGCACTGCGTTCAAGGCAGGCTGCGGCACGCAAGTTCATGGTTGTTCACCTGCTCGTGCCAGGAAACTGGACCGTCAGGAAGAGCCATTCACTGGCAGAACAGTTTGAAAATCGTGTCGGCGAGACCATCACCAATGCCAACATTGTGACCCATATCGAACCGATTGAGGATCCCCTTTCCATGAAGGATGCCAATATTGATCGAGAGCAGTAAATTGACCTCCAACCGTCAAGACATTAGTGATGATTAGAAATGTAATCGGGGTCAATTGCACCCTCCCATAAATGATCAAGTATATCGAAGAGAGACAAGAAATCGGGATTACAAAATAAGAGCTTAAGTAAAAAGAGGAGAAAATATGGGAAAAACCGGTCGAAAAATCTGGTACGGAATAGCTATTTTCCTGAGCTGCCTGTTAGTGCTTCTTAGCATAGCAGGTATCGTAGGTGTCTGGGTTACACAACGCGCTCTCTCCAACACAGTGGTCCAGCTTTTGGACTCGGTGAGCAACGTCACAGGCAGCCTGCGCCAGACAGCCCAAACGGTGGATCAGAAATTAGCCAGCATGCAGGACATCACCAGTTCAATATCGACGGCTTCCGTGTCATTAAGCCAGCAAGTGACAGATCAAGGTCTGATCCAGCTCCTGCTTCCTGACCAGAAAACGCAGACTTTATCCGAATTCTCCGCCTCGGTGAAAGACGCTGCGAGCACTTTGCGTGATATGCTTACCTCATTCAAAAGCATCTATCAGACCATCGATTCAATTCCCTTCGTAAACCTACCAGCCCCCACCCAGGAGCAGATAGATAAATTTGGGGAATCAATCACCACGATTCAATCTGCTGTGGATGAAGTGACCAATGGCATCGCGGCCTTCCGCGCCGGGGCAAGCGAGAAGATCAGCCTCGTTACCCAGGCAGCGGACCAACTTACTGGTCGGTTGAGTGATGCCAGGAGCCGTTTGGCTGAATTGGATTCCCGCATGGCAAACGTACAAGATCGGCTGGCTCAATTACAGCAAATCGCTGTTGTGGCGCTATTCCTTTTATCCGTATTTGGCAGCCTGTTCCTTGCCTGGGTGATCTACACCCAAGTGGAAGTGATACGTTTATATGCCCTTCGTTGGAGAGCTGTAGGAGCATCCGCTGGGATCGAGCCTGTGGCTGAACAATCAACAGATACGAAGGATCAGCCGGCAATCGATGCTGGTACGGAAGTACCTGAAGACAACGAAAATAAATAGATCCACAAGATTTCAAAAAGCACGCTGTCCATTTAAATTTAAAACCCCCAAGAGATAGGTTTTTGGGGGTTTTTCGAATCTGATTTGGTATTTATATCAGGCGATTATTAAATCCTGAACAAAAATCATTCAGCGAAAGTGTCTACCAACAGCTTAACATCACCGCACACCGGGTACAAAATGGGGCAGGTGCAGCCATGCTTGCGGTATTCATTCACGCACACACGCGCTTCATCTGGTGTGCCCGAAGCAGTGATGCGATCGATCAACTCATCGGTGACGAAATGCTTGGCTTTGTCAATCTGCTCTTCGGTAGCAGGCCAGCCCAAAATGGATTGGATTTCACGGACAACCTCGTCACTCACACCGGATGCTTTTGCAATGTGCGGTTGTTGTGCTAAATACTGGCACAGCAGGCCACGGGCTGATTCATAGGCCATAGCATGATCGTTATCCACCGAGCAGACGATCAGCTGGGGGCGGTCGATGTCTTCCAGGCTGCGGCCGCTCTTAATGGCACCTCTCTCCAGCAGCTCCAGGGTGTGGTCATTGTGTTCTGGGGGTGCACAGTAGTTCAAGACGACACCATCGGCAATTTCCCCTGCCAGCTCCATCATCTGGTCGCCGGTTGCGCCGATCATGATCGGTACGTGGCGTGGCTCGCGGCGCCCGTGCACCACATCCAGCTCAATGCTGTTCACATGGATGAATTCCCCGTCAAATGAGACCCGCTCCATGTTCAACAGGCGGCGCAGCACATCGATCGTCTCTCTCATAGCAGTCATTGGTTTTTTGCGGTCGATACCCACATTTTTAGCCAGGGGGTCCCACCAGGCGCCGATACCGCAGATGATCCTGTCGGGTGCCAGGTCATCCAGGGTTAGGAAGGTGGCGGCTAATAATCCGATGTTGCGCGTCCAGTTGTTAATCACCCCTGAACCGATTTTGATGCGCTCGGTCACAGCAGCATAGGCAGCCATTGGCACGATGGCATCTCGAACTAAACGGCTTTCTGCCTGCCAGACAGCTTCAAAACCTTTACTCTCGGCATATCTGACATAATCAAGTCCATCCCGCAGATCATGCGCATCCTGCAGGTATAAAGCAACACGGTCCATAGTAATCCTTCCCATCTCCCCCCTTCCCCAGGGCATATTGATAGAATTGGTTGGTTAAAGTTCGTTCAACCGCTCCCACATCTTTGGGGCAAGCTCGCGTGAACGGGCGGAGATTCGCTCTTCGTCCATGCTCAAGATTTGCTTGTTTTGCATCAAAATTTTCCCTTTACAGACGGTGGTGTCAACGGTTGCGTCCACCAGTCCAAAGATGAGATGTCCGAGAAAATTCGCCTCACTGAGCGGCGTTGGAGGCCAGTAGTCAAGGATGGCAAGGTCCGCCTGTCGACCTACGGCAATCTCGCCGAGTCGAATCCCGAACTGTCGTTCGGCGATCTTAGCGTTGTTTTGCAGCAAGAGCTGCGGTGCTTCCAAGAAAGCAACGCGTGGGTCGTGGTTGGCAAGCCTATGCAGCAGGTAGGCGCAGCGCATCTGCACCAGCATGTCTGAGCCCATCCCATCCGTTCCCAACCCAACCAACACACCCTTATTTAGCAGCTTCAGTAAAGGTGTCACGCCTACCGCGTTATTCATATTCGATTCGGGGTTGTGGACCACGCTCGTCCCGGTAGCAGCCAAGATATCCATCTCTGCTTCGTCGATGTGGACGCAGTGGACGAAAATAGAATTTTTCCCTGTTACGCCCAAGTCATCCAGCCTTTTTACCGTCGGCACTTTGTATTTAGCGATCGAATCTTCCCGGTCTGCCTCATCTTCGGCAACGTGGATGTGACAGCCTACCTCTGCCTGGCGGGCGAAACTTGCGCATTCATCAATTGTCGCATCAGATAGGGTGAACGAGGCGTGCATTCCCATCATCGCCGCTATTTGGCCATCACCTTTGCCGACCTTCTTGATGAAGCGTTTGTTCTCCTCCACCCCTCCACCGGCAGCATTGCGGTCGGAAACTTCATAGCATAACGATGCGCGTATGCCCGCTTGCCTGACGGCTGTTTCAATCATATCGAGCGAACCTTCCCGCATTGATGGAGAGGCATGGTGGTCAATGACCGTGGTCGTACCATTGCGGATGCACTCAATGAGGGGCACCTGGGCTGAAAGGGTGATATCTTCCTCGTCCAGGGCTCGGTCCACCTTCCACCACAGCCGCTCGAGGATCTCCACAAAGTTCGCCGCAGGTTCACCGGGGATGCCCATCCCGCGTGCCATGGTTGAGTAAAAATGGTGGTGGGTGCAGATAAATCCCGGGAGAATGATCTTCCCAGAGCAGTCAACGCCATTTGCGGCTGGGTAGCGCTGCCTCATCTCATTGGCACCGCCCACCGCTGTGATATGTTCACCCTCGGTGACCACGCTGCCGTCCCAGATGACCCGGTTTTTTTCGCCAAGAGTGACAATGATACCATTTTCGAAACGGGTAGCCATAATTATCCTTTCGTGTTTAGTTCTCTCTAAGTACTGCCAGTTCCTCGTGAGTGCGTTCTCGCATGGTGATGGCGCCCACGAAACATTTCTTGGCACAGATCGAGCAGCCTATGCACAGTATTGGGTCTGTATGCGGAATACCGTTATCATCCAGTTAAATCGCCAGGTATGGGCAGCGGGCACAGTTACCACATGAGACGCAGTAATCTGGATTGGCTTCTGAGATCTTTTTGACCGGCGTCAGGGCCATAAAGTCGGTGATGGGGTCCGGCTGGGCGATGCCGATCAATTCTTTCATCGATCCGATCCCCCGCTGTTGCATCAGGAAGGAAGCACCTGATTCGAGCTCGCGGATAATACCATAGCCATGTTTCATGACAATGGTGCAGAATTGGACAGTCTTGACCCCCAGGGCCAGGAAATCCATGGCTGCTTTGTAATTCATCGGACCGCCATTACCTGAAATTTCGATCCCTTCAGGCACCGCCTGCGCCAGGGTCAGGTAAGAAATAGGCGTGACACCCTCACCGCTCATCCCGACGATCACCCCCTCCTCCCAAATCCGGCTTATGGCCGGGCGGAAAGCCAGGGTGGGGAAGGAATTCGCCAGGGTGATGCCAGCCTTCCTAGTGGGGTATTGGTCCAACACTGTACGGATTGCCCGCAGTATGGGAGCGATGGAAGTGACAGCTGCGGTCAATTTGAATAGTTTTGGGATATCAGGATCACCTACCTGCATGATCCAGTCAATGATCCTGGCAGTAAGAGCCGCATTCTGTGAGACGATGGCACCTTCCGTACCATCCCCTCCCTGTGGGCACGATAGTGAATACTCAATCCCCATCGCCCCGGCTGCTTCCAGTTTTCTGGTGTTGGATTGCCAGCCAGCTGAATCAGCTTCATCAATGCCAGTCACCGGACCTCCCGTGGAGGCCATGGTCAGACGGTCCGGCCACTTCTTGACCAGCTGCTCAACCTCCCGGCATACCCGATCCAGCGGATGACCGGAGACGTTATCCGCATTGGCATATGTGTACGGGTTATAGCTGAACATGTACTCGCCCGGGATATGGATGGGGATGTTGTCGAAAGCGGTTTTCATCACCCCACCAGCCCACCCAGCTTCGTATGCCCTGTTCATCTGTTCCAGACCATCTGTAGATGGGGAGGCTGAAATCAGGAATGGGGATCGGATTGACCGACCGAAGAACTCGGTGGCTAAAGGCACTGGGACAGAGTTATAACCAGGTAAAGCAAAATAAGATTTGGTCGGTTTTTCGATCACCGGTAGTTGTTCCCCTTTGAGGAAGGCATCCATCTCCAATGCGGCATTCTTTCCCGATGCCACTGCCTGCACGACCGTTTTCGGTCCGGTCAACATATCGCCAGCATAAAATAGGCCTTCACCTGGCTGGTGGGTAAATTCTGCCCGCATCCCGATTGCCACGATGACAGCCGAAATGTCCATCCGCATCCCTTCGCTTCCGGTGATATTTCGGACGTTTACTGGGCTGAACGGTTTCCCATCGGTGAGCTCGACTTTTATGGTTTCAAAGCCGGCGACTTTCCTTCCGTGCTTGATGATCCCAGTCACACGGATGCGTCCATTCACCTCGATATCAAAATCCAGCAGCTCCTTCCGCTCTTTGGCAGTCAGGGGCATCTCAGACAGTTTTTCGAGCATGAAGAGCTCGACATGCTTGGCACCGTTGTGTCTGGCAGTGATGGCACAGTCAATTGCCGTCGCACCTCCACCGATAACAGCCACTCGCCCGTCAAACTTGTAGGCATACGGCTTTGCTAATATGTCAGCCATCTTGAATGCCAGGTCTTCATTTTCAATGCCCAATTCGATCGGTTTCCACAGACCGGCAGTGACGCATACTGCTTGATACCCATTGTTCAACAATTCTTCTGGGTGCTCAACCTTGACTCCCGTTTTTACATTGATATCCCCCACTGATAACAGAAATTGAACATCCGTCTCAATGACCTTCCGGTCCAGCCGATGTTCAGGGATCAAGTTCATCATCCCACCGAATCGGTTACGCCCCTCGAAGATGTCCACCATGTAGCCGAGTTGTGCTAAAACAGCTGCAGCGCCCAGTCCAGCTGGTCCACCACCGATGACAGCCACATTCTTCCCGTTCGATTTTGGCTTGGAGAACTCTGGGATACCCCCCAGGTGTTTCGCCATTTCGATGATGGTTGCCTGGACAAGCGGGATATTGATGGCGCCGTCGAATTTCTTGCGCGTACAAGCCGCCATACACAGTGTATCCGGGCAGACCATCCCGCATACCCCTCCGAGCGGGTTGGCGTGCATGATCTCAGCCGCCGACCGCCGGATATCGGATGGGTTCCCAATGCGAGCCGCCATGATGAAATCAGCTGGAGAGCAATTAGCCGGGCAGGCTTCCCTGCACGGTGTCTCTTCGCAGTACTCACACCGCTGCAGCTCCGTCTGAAGTTGCGCCGCCGTCATGATGAGCGATCCAGTCCGTTCATATTCCATGATATACCTCTCTAGTTAAGTTCGATAAGTTGAAAGAATTATACTCCGTCTATCATTCCATTCAATCCATGCGTATGAGCACTGATCTGGTGAAGGACGGTAGCATAGGGGAGCCGAGTCAAAGAAAATATCATAGGATGGTGAATTATTCCAGCCATAATTACGGATATATAACGCTTCGTAAAACTTCCGGTATGATATTTCCCACAATTGATGAAGGAGGATCGTAGCTCAGTAAATCACTGACATTATTTAAAGTAAGGGGCTTTTAGATGCTGTTAAACTTGCCATCATGTCAATGAGGAATTTTTGTGTCCCACGAAAGGTGTGAACTTTTTACCAACTGCTTATTCCTGTGGAACGGGTGTTTATACGATGAAAAGGTGGTTAGAATGTTTATAATGCCATGTACTTGCGGGATATAATCTCTAACACGTCCAAATTTTCCATTCAGTGTTCCCTGAACTACACCAGTATTGCACTCCTTCAGGAAGTATTTGGCTAACAATTCCTTTCTAGCCAATCAGCCACTTCGGCCAGATTCTTGAATATATAATCTGGTTGAAAAGGGGAGTCTTTCAAATCTTCGACTTTCGTTTCGCCGCTCAAGACCAAAACGGTAACAATACCACTCGTCTGACCAAGTGCAATATCTGTATACAACCGGTCACCTATCATGGCCAATTGGTTCACTTGTAGGTTCATCTTGACCGCCGCGGCATCTACGATTACGCGATTAGGCTTTCCCACCACCAGGTCAGGTTGCCTGCCCGTTGCAGCCTTGACGAAGGCAATCATTGCGCCAACATCTGGCATAAAGCCCGTTTCAGTGGGACAGTTGAAATCTGGATGCGTGGCGATGTAAGGAACCCCCGCCCTTACAAAATCACATAATGCCCATAGCTTCTGATATGTTAGGGTTGTGTCGAAGCCAAGCACTAGATATTGTGGCTCCTTTTGTACGAGTTGAAAACCGTATTGACGGAATTCTGCTTCGAGGGAAGGTGTTCCGACCAAAAAAAGATTGGCTCCAGAATGCTGTTCCATCAAATAGAGTGCAGTAGCCTCACCAGACGTCAACACCGATTCTTCGGTGATAGTAAGCCCAAGCCGATTGATCTTTTCCGCATATTGACGACGATGTTTGGAAGAATTGTTCGTTAGGAAGAGGAACTCTTTCTTTTGATCATGCAACAGATCAATGAAACGCAATGCACCCTCGAGTAACCGGTCACCGAGGTAGAAAGTGCCATCCATATCCAACAGGAAGCCACGAACCGTGCTTAATTTATCGATGCCATCCATCATGGTTACCCATTTAAATTAATTACAGTTCTAATCACCCTTGCTCGGAGAGTCACGACGATCACGAGGATAGGCTGAAAACGATAGGGATTAACTTAGCAGCCAAGATTGTACCACTTCCTAAATTAATCCTTATGGTGGGGATGGTGAAAAGAGTCCTTCGGCTGGTGAAGGAGGCTAATAATTTAATTCGCTATTGCCGCCTAACTGACCTGATCCCTTTTTCCGGCCCTCGATCAAGATCTGGAATAAGTTTAGCCTGAAAAAATGCTCGCCATGGCGCGTCCATGCCTATGCATGTCTATTCTCTGATCTGCTCAAGTATTTCGCCAATGATCCTGGTGATTTTAGTCGTTTTGATTTTTATTGCTGTTGTGTTATGATTTATTGGCTTAAAATAAAGGAAAGGTGATTAACATTGGATACTTTAACTGATGCGATGGAACATTCCGTTCGGGAAATCATGCGTTGGCCTGAAAAGTCTGTCCAGATCTTTCACCACAATGATTCCGATGGGCTTAGTTCGGGTGCTATTCTCACCCGCGCATTCGAAAGACAAGGGTTTAAGGTCAAGCGTTTCTGTTTAGAAAAACCTTATCCCGCAGTGCTTAGAATGGTTTACGAGCAGCAGGGACGAATTCTTGTTTTTGCTGATTTTGCCGGTAGGATCGCACCGCTGCTTTCCAAGTTGAATAAGGGCAGAAATTTGACCTTGATCCTTGATCACCATGTTGCTGAAGCGTCTACCGACGAAATGGTTCACAACCTTGACCCCGATTTGTACGGATTGAAGGGAGACCGTGATATTTCCGGATCGACTACCTGTTATCTATTCGCACTGGCAATGGACTCAGTAAATCGTGACCTGGCTTATATCGCAGCCATTGGAGCGGTGGGAGATGGTTTTTTTGTGGATGGACAATTAGTGAGTCAGAACCGTCAAGTGACCTTGGAAGCCGTGAAGCAAGGCCATATCGAGATCAGAAAACACGCTAAAGGAGAGCAGTACCTTTTGAACAATTTCAAAGGCCAGATATCCTGTATTGAAGTGGGTGACTATCTGGATCTCTTGGGGGGAGTGGGCTATTACCAGAATGGACCAGACATGGGGATCAGGGTATGCCTTGAGGGGTTTTCACCACCAGCGGATCGGAAGGTAGACGAATTAAAGGCGATTAGGACGAAGTTATTCAATGAAGAGATCACAAGACTTCAATCAGGCGATTTAAAACAAGCACCTCACATCCAGTGGTTTCATGTCGAAAATCGCTTTTTCCCGATGGGGGTAAAAATGATCGGAGCATTTTGTGATGCGATCAAGGACACCGGACTAATCGATCCCCACAAATACATTGCAGGATTTCAGATTATCCCCGATGAAATCCCGGGGTTTGGTTCAATTAAATTTAATGAGGCAAAGGTTTCCATGAGGGTTTCTCCTTATATGGAAGGAGAAATCAGGGCAGCAAGAGCAATGGGACTCAACATAATGCTTCCCGAAGCGACGAACAAGCTTGGTGGATTTTCTGATGCTTGCCACAGCCTGACGGCCGCTACTACTGTGCCCATTGGCAAGGAAGAAAAACTGATTGAGGAAATGGAACAAATTATCGAAAGGAAATCGAATGGGTAAAGGAACAGGTTTTGGAAAAACAATCTTAATCGGTGACCAATTTGTCTTGGAAGAGGTACCAGCGATTGTTTCAGCAATTTCCTTTGAAACGGTGGCCACTGTGGAAAAATCCAGCGGAGAAGGCTGGACGCTGAAAGATAACCGCATCGAAGTTCCCGGTTACATAGAAAAGAAAAAAGAACAGCAGAAGCGCTCAATTGACAGAATTCTTGAAGTCATGAACATTGATGCCAAAAAGCAATCGATAAAGATTACCTTTGGAGGGACATTATTGGCAGGAAGCGGGGTAGGTGCCAGTGCGGCCAGTTGCGTTTCGTTGGCACGGGCGTTGAATGCCGAATTTAATTTGGGCTATTCAATTGAAGAGATTAACCGGGTAGCCTGGCAGGGAGAATTTCCTTACCATGGGGTCGCCAGTGGTGTTGACAATACCGCCTCGACTTATGGTGGGCTTCTTCTTTTCCAATTAAATAATGGCCAACAACATTTCGAGCGGATCAAAACTCCAAAACCATTTGAAATTGTATTAGCCAACAGCGGTATCACCGCAAACACTGCCCTACTGGATGAGGTAACCGAACGGCAAAAGAAAGAGGATCCAGAGCTTTTTGCGTCACGTCTTAAGATGATTACGAATCAAGCCTATGACATGAAACGGGCACTAGGAGCTGGCGATTTGGAAGGCGTGGGAGAGATCATGTCCAATAATCACAAAATCCTGATCGACATGCAATTTTCCCACGAAACACTTGACTATCTATGCAAGTTAGCGCTGGAAAAAGGGGCCTGGGGGGCGAAGGTCACTGGAGGTGGCAGAGGAGGCTATATGGTTGCTTTAACCCCTGGGGAAAAGCTTCAGGATACAGTCGCCTCAGCTTTCGATAAGGAAGGCTATAAACTTATTCGAGCAGTGATCGGTGGAAGTTGAGTGCATTAAAGTCCACCGTGAATATACGTAATTCAGAATTCACCTTTGGGGTTTTTACTTTGTGTACCCGGTGATTTATTGAGTAGTTTATTACTAAATATCGGGGTTCCATTTTGGTGTAATGATTTCACTTTAAGAACACCTAGAAACGTGAATGAGCTCTTCAAAACGATGATTTACTAGCAAGGCGGGTCAGTTTATGATTTAATACGAGTCATGCCCACCCTTGCCATCGCCCTGCTGCTTTCCTCCGCTGCCCTGCATGCACTATGGAACCTGCTGCTTAAAAAATCTGATGAAAAATATCTTGCCATGGGGTGGCAGGTCATCATCGGTAGCATTGTTTCGGTTATTGCCCTCTTTTTTATTGGTCTACCACCCCGCAGCATGTGGTTTTTTGTTTTGATCAGCACGATCCTGGAAGCTATATATTTCGGCATCCTCACATTTGCCTATAACGACAATGATTTCTCACTCGTCTACCCGGTGGCGCGCGGTGCTGCACCAGCGCTGGTCGTTGTATGGAGCGCGTTATTCCTGAACGAGATCCCAAGTTCGGGTGGCTTATTAGGAATTGCCATGATTGTGTGCGGATTAGCAATTATCGGCGCCACCAGTCTGCTCCAGAATCCAGCTGGCAAACCGCATTTCCGTGGGATCGCTATTGCGTTGTCGGTCGCTTTGGTAATCTCGATTTACACCCTGGTGGATGGATTCGCGGTCAAGCATGGTCCACCTTTACCATATGGTCTGAGCCTGTTCATGCTGATGCCGGTATTTACCACACCCCTTATCGTCAGGCATTATGGTTGGAAGCATAGCCTCAGAACCTTTATGGGTCAGCCAGCGCGTCTCATCCTGGTTGGGATTCTGGCAGTGGTTGCTTACCTGTCAGCCCTGTTTGCCTACTCGATCGCACCGGTAAACTATTCAGAGGCCATCCGCGAAGTGAGTGTTGTAATGGGTGCATTTGCGGGGTGGTATTTCCTGGGGGAGCAGATGGGGAAGATCCGCCTCCTGGGTGCAGTAGTGATCTTCGCTGGGATCGTCATGATCGCGGTGTTCGGCTAAACCAGAAATAAAATCCCCAATCAGTCAATGTGATTGGGGATAAGTACCTTATTCGAAATATCTCTCTGCTGTTGACAAAAATTACTGCCTAAGCACCAGCACCGCCTCACGTGAGCAGGTCACCTGGTCTTTATCTCCAATCTTTGGCAGCTCAAGAAAAGGATTATTGAACGTATCCATGTAGAAGCGGTTGCTGCCAACCGACACCTGGATGCGGACGACAGAGCCGAGAAAGGTGATATTCTCAACGGTACAATCCAGGATATTGGCTTTCTTTTCCTGGGCAACAAAATTGAAGCGCTCGGGGCGGATCGCAATGGTAACCATGTCGCCTTTTTGTTTGTCATCTAATCCCTCGGCAGCCTGCAGTGTGACGCCATCGATACGGAGCAAGCGGGCTGCCGGATCGACCACCTCAGCGCTGGTGGTATTTAATGTGCCAACGAAACCAGCTACGAAGGCTGTCTGCGGGAAGTTATAGATCTCAAATGGAGAACCCATCTGTTCGATCTTCCCTTCGAACATTACGACAATGCGGTCTGAGATCGACAGGGCCTCTTCCTGGTCATGCGTGACATAAATGGCGGTGATACCTAGCTTTTTCTGGATGGCCCGTATTTCTGCACGAAGCTGAACGCGGATTTTCGCATCCAGGGCTGAGAGAGGCTCATCCAGCAGAAGGACTTCGGGGTGAATGGCAAGGGCGCGCGCCAATGCCACGCGCTGTTGCTGTCCACCAGAAAGCTGGTAAGGGTAGCTGTCTCCTCTTTGCTCGAGGTGGATCAGCGCCAGCATCTCCTGCACTGTGGATCGGATAACTTCCTTCTTTTCACCACGTATTTTTAGGCCGAAGCCGATGTTCCCTGCCACAGTCATGTTGGGGAACAGGGCATAAGCCTGAAAGACCATGCCCACATTACGCTGGTTGGGAGCCTTATTGGTGATATCCTTGCCTTCCAGGGTAACCGAGCCAGTCGTAGGGATTTCAAAACCGGCGATCATGCGCAGGGTGGTCGTTTTTCCGCAACCTGAAGGTCCTAAGAACGAGACGAACTCGCCCTTGTCTACATCCAGGTTAAAATCTTTAACTACAGTATTATTGACAAATTGCTTGGAAATATTAGTCAGCGATAAATGGCTCATGGGGTATCACTCTTGGACATATTAGTGTGCGCCTCCAACTTGTGCTTGCTCGCTTCCACGCCCAATCAGAGAAATAATCCCCATGCAAGCCCACGTGAGTGCAAAGCTGAGAACGGCCAGCGCGGCAGGTTCATAGGCCCTGTTTTGAATCAGTACAGCCATATAAGGGGCAAAGGCTGGTTTGGCGAGATACTGAGCAAGGATGTATTCCCCCATTACAATCGCAAAGCTTAAGAAAGCACCATTTAGAATTGCGACGCGAATATTCGGGATAATGATCCGAAATAAAACCGTAAACCAACCAGCACCCAGGCTCTGAGCTGCTTCTGTTAACGTACGCACATCGATAGACCGGAGACCGATATCGACCGCGCGATACATGTATGGCATCGATATGATCGTATAGGCGGCAACGAGAAGCGCCGGACTGTTTACGATCAGGAGCGGAGGATGGCTGTAGGTGCGCACTAAACCAAAGACGTATACAATAGCTGGCACCACGAAAGGAATGAGGGTAATGAACTCCACAGCTGTCCGTGCCTTCGGCACCCTCAGGCGCACCCAAAATGCGGTGGGCACAAAAATAATAACTCCTAAAAGAATGGTCAGGGTAGCCCATAGAATGGAAGCTGTGAAACTAGTGACAAACTTGGGGTCTTTGAAGACGTTGATATAAGACTGGAAACTTAAGACCCCGAGCTTGGCTTTCAGGGAGAAGACGAAGGTTGCCAGCAAGGGTAAGAAGAAGTACAAAACGCCAAGTATGACAAAAAACCATGCCCATACTCTACCCGTGCGCTTCATCGCAGCCACCTCTCCGTCCGCCGCTGAAGAATGGTATATCCGGTAATAGCCAAAGCCATAATGACCACCATCCCCAGGGCTAATGCATACCCGACACCCTGGTTACCCAATACATCGCCGCGTAGCTCCGAGCCGATCACGATCGTCACCAGGTTGATCTGGCCGCCGGTTAATGCCTGGGCAGTAGCAAAAGCTCCAAAGGAATTCCCAAACAGGAGGATTGTCGTGCCCATCAGGGAGGGTAATAATATCGGGAAGGCCACATGCCTCCAATACTGGGCGCTGCTAGCTCCAAGATTCTGGGAAGCCTCCAGCCACTCACGACGCAATCCGTCAATCGCCGGGGCGATGATCAAAACCATCAAGGGGAATTGGAAGTACATATAAACCAGACTCAATCCCCAAAAAGTGTATAGCGTGAAGCCATGGAAATATGGATTATATCCAGTCAATTTTATCCAACTTATCAGCAATCCAGTCGGACTCAGCAGCGCAATGAAAGCAAAAGCCAATGGCACACCCGCGAAGTTGGATGCTACACCACAAAAGGTCAGCAAGCTTATCCGCATAAATCTAGGAAGACCCCCGCGGATCGCTGAATAGGCTAGCAAAAAACCAAATACTGCGCCACCGATCGCTGTAATCAGGCTGATCTTGATGCTGATCCAATAAGCTCCAAGAATGTAGGGATTTTTAAAGAGAGCGAGTATATTATCAAATGTGAAGCCCCCTATCCCTGATTCACGAAAACTGCGGATGACGATTGTGGATGATGGATAAAGCAGGAAAAGGAAGGTAAACAGGAAGAAAGGCATTACTCCAAGCCATGCCCAGGACCTTTTCGGTCGAGCGGGACGCGCCTGAGGCGCGTCCCGCATCATCACATCTGTAGTAGGCACTAGGGTTCTATGGTGCTGGAGTTGGGATGTCGACGCCTACAGTCGTCATCCAACCTGAGGTGATCAAATTCTTAGCTGTGGTAAGCTGATCAGGGGTGGGCGCAACCGCTGATGCAAAAGAGCTGGAGGCTGGCAATTTGGCTGCCAGGTCAGCTGGAATGACACCGCGTGATTCCAGGTCGGCTTGCTGAACGCCGTGAGCATAGCCCTTCATCCATGCCAGCTGGCCTTCGTCGGAATGGAGGACTTCCATCCACACCTTGGCGCAATTGGGGTGAGGCGCATACGCACTGATTGCCTGAACGTACATGCTGGCGATTGTGGGGCTGGGATAGGTTACTTGGATGGGTGGATTCCCAGCAAATGTGTCCTTATCACCGAAAGCCAGATAATCCCAAGCCAAAACGATCGGGGTGGCACCCTGGGCAACCGTGCCTGGTTTGGCAATCACCGGGACGAAGTTGCCAGCCTGGTTCAGCTTGTTGAAGAAATCAAGCCCTGGCTGGGCATTATCCAGCGAGCCACCATTGGCTAAAGCGGCAGCAAATACCGACTGGATAGCCTGATTTGACGTGCGTGGATCACCGGTGAGCGCTACCTGACCCTTGTATTCCGGCTTGAGCAGGTCAGCCCAATTGGTTGGGGGATTCTGCACAGCTGCCGTATTGGTCTCCATGGCTAAAACACCATAATAACCACCGGTCCAGTTTCCATTCGGATCTTTGGCAGGAATGCCCAAGAGCGTGTCGGGAATCTTATCCCATGTGGATACTTTATAGGGTTGGTACAATCCCTGGTCGATGCCCTGCTGACCGTAAGCATAACCTACGTCCACGATGTCGGGAGCCTGCGGGCCTGTGTTGCCTTTATTGGCTTCGATGGCTGCCAGTTCATCGGCTGAGCCAGCATTTTCGTCTAATGAGTTTAGCTGGACTCCGGTTGTATCCTTAAAGAGCTGGAAGATCTCGCCATAATTTGCCCACGATGCTGGCGTGGCAATAATGGTCACCATGCCTTCCTTCTTACAGGCATCGATGAGTGACTGGGGTATGTCCTTAACGCTGGACCCGCCTGAAGGCGCTTGGCTTACTGGAGCGTTCGTTGCAGCGGGGGCTTGAGTTGTTGCCGTCGCACAACCAGAAAACACAAAAGCTACAACTAAAAGCAGGGTAATCAATTTGAAAGCGTTCTTACTGGTTTGCATATTCTTATTCTCTCCTCGTGAGAAATGAATGTTTATCGATCATTATTTGATGGCTGAATAGAAACATGAGGGTAATTTTTGTCGTTCCACCTCCCATCTAACCGTTGGATTTATCATCATATCCACTGAGGCATAAGAATAATCGCAGTAATTCCTGTTACGGTAAGCCGCGATTTTTTTGTGAATTCTATAATTAAACCACATAAAATCCACTTTGGAGAAGGTTTTTGTCATCTCATTATTAATAATGTATTAATCTCTCATTTTTTTCAATGAACATTTTCGCCAAAGATTTATTCGACCGGAATCTCCTTGTAGACCTTTTCGATCTGGATGCCCTGTCTGCGGCGGTAAGCACTGAAGCCGAAGTAGATCGCGGCTGCCACGATGTAATTTAGAAACATGAAGATCATCGAGTTAACGTTTGACCAGCCAATAGCGTAGGTGCCTACTGCAGGTAATGCCTCTGGGAGGACGTTCGGATCCCAGAACCATACCACCAGCAGCCAGTCCAGGAAGCCCAGGAAGATCAAACCCGCCAATGTAACGAGTGGCATAGCCTTGCTGCTTAATATACCTTTGACAACCTGGAAAAAGATCCAAATCAAGACCGCCGCATTGATGACCGTCAGGATTGACAGGAGGATTACCACAATCCAGGTTGTTGCGCTTGGGCCAAGAGCACCGATCCCGCTCAGGATATTCAAGGCATATTTAAGCGAGATATAAATGAGGTATAAAGAAAAGCCGGCATAAATGATGGTAACGATCCACCCCAACCAGGATGGAACCTTGTACTTAGCAATCGGTGAGCCGTCGAACACTTCTTTCGCTCTCCACGGCATGATGATCCCGGCAATTGTGGAACCGAGGAAAGTAATAGCAATCACCACCGTTGCATCCAACGCCAGGGTGTTGAAATTGAATATCTTGAATGCATAAAGGTACGAAATGAATGCTGCAGGGATCACCATGAGCAATAAAGCAAAGATTGGCGTCTTCGTACGCGGCTCGATCCTGGAAACCCACTCCGGCAGCATACGGTCGATGGCGGCGGCGAAGATCACCCGCGTCGAGCTCAGGAAAAGCGTCCCCGACCAGCCAAACCACCACAGACTCATCAAAAGAATAATAATAAACATGAGCGCCGGGCTCTTGACCATGAAGGTGGCGAACAAGGCTGGATACGGCCAGATGGGCAGCGGCGGTGCGGTGGTAGTGTAGCCAAAGCCCCAGTTCCAAAAGGCGCCATTTGAGTTGTTATAGAATTCCCAACCGATGGTTTTACCGATCAGCAGGAAGAAAATCACCGCACCCACTGTGGTCACAACAATGGCCAAAAACATGCCCAGGAAATTACGCTTATAATCCGATGCGCCACGCACTTCGCCATACAGAGTGGAACCCCAGTTTGGCCAAAGGTTGAAGAAGGTCAGCATTGGAACCAGCAAAAGACTGGCTCCAATCGCCAGGGGAAAGAGCGGACCAGCTACAGTACCGGCATCTGCACCAGCCTGCATGGTAGCTGAATATACATCCCCGCCGGTAGCACCAAAAGTCGGGGCCATGGCATTGTAATTCGCTACAAAGGTCTCATGGTTGCCAAACAAAAGCAGCCCGAAAACGATCGCCAGACCAACCAATCCACCCCAGAAACAGAACTTCTGTACCCGGGCGTACCACTTCATGCCAACGGCAATGTAGATGAATACGATCAGGCACACAGACAGCATGCCTACGAATTGGCCTTGCGAGGTGGTGGTGAACCACAAGGCGGCATCTTTGAACCCTGCGATCGCCAGGAGCGGTGTGTACACCTGGTAGGTCAGCATCTGTCCATAAAGCGGAGTCCACAACCACAAGATGAACCACCAGCCGGTGACAGCCAGCACGAAGCCGATCCAGCGGCCTAAAATACGGCTCTGCCAGACGTAGTCACCGCCTGCACGCGGCATGGCGGAAATCAAGCTGGCGTATACGATTACTTCAAATACGGTGAAAATAGCTCCAATGATGACCCCACTGATCAAACTTCCCTGGAGATAATAACAATAAGAGAAGATAAAAAGCCCGAGGGTGATAAGATTGATCGAGAAAGTGGCGTAGATGAACGCATCGAACACCGACCAGGCCCTTACCAGGCCGCTTGCTTTACGAACGAATAAAGAAACGTCACTCATTGCAATCTCCTTATTTAAATAATTCGGTAGCTTCCAGAACAACTCCTGGAAAGCCTTGGGTAAGGTAAATCTTCGGACCAAACCTTCTGTATATCCTCCAGATCATCGCTTTCTGAATAGCACTCCTCCTTTCCCATAACCCCACCTGTATCCCAGTCTTAGCCCGTCGTTAGGAGATAATTACCCACCTTTTTGGGTTTCAATTCAATAACTGCGCCACTTAGCATTCCTTGCTCGTACATACTGCCGGGGTTGACGCACAATGTCTTCTTATACTTTCGCGTCCCCTTACCCTCGTGGATGTGACCGTGCAACCCAAGCAGCGGTTGATACTTGTCGATCACGGTCAAAACAGCCTTGCTCCCAACCGGGATCATCGAACGCCCGGCATATGCCTGGCGGAGGTCCTTGGTCAATTCCGGCGCTTCGTCCAATCCGCTGCCATAGGGCGGGGCATGCAGGTTGAAAACCGCCTGGGATGGATTTTTTACCTTGCTGATTACCGCTTCGAGTCGAGCTAATAGAGCTTCTTCAGGTTCCTCGCGATGGGTGTCCCATGGCGTTGGGTTAGACCAGCCGGAATTGGCCATCTCATGGTATTCATCCAGCTCGATCACCTGTCCTTCCAAGCTGCGCACGCACTTGGAGGCCGCAATCACGGCGTCAATCTCAAAAACATCATCGTTGCCGGGGCAGACAATGCAGCGAATACCGGTTCCATTTAACTTTGTATCTGCGTAATCCATCCAGCGCTGGAGTGTTTTAATCACCTGGTCCAGGAACAGTTCGTCCATCTTACCCGGAGAGGACACAAGTGCTTGAACCTCGTCAGGATTGGTCACATAGGGATAATAACCACGGTTCTGGATGGTTTGCACCATCCTGTCAACTTCTTCTTTTCCATGCAGCATGCTCACCTGTTCCAGCAAGGTTACCTTGTATTCGTCACTCCCCTGAGCGATGATCGGAATGATCGCTTTGCCAGTCATATCACCGCCCAGGACCAGAGTATCCACTTCGTAAAACTTACTGGCTGCCAGGAACTTCTTCCAACAGATCTCCGATCCGTGCACATCCGTCGCAAAATATAATTTCATCGATACTTCCTTTCCTGCCAGGACGCTATTCCTGCACCTCTACTCGTATACCTACATGCCTGAAGGCATCTCCAATTTTCCAGGGACCAAATCTAAAAACTCTGCCCTGATACGCCGCTCGACCTCTTCAGGAAATATGGTTGTGCTATCGTGAGATAGGATCTCGCCCACCCGCTGCCTGGCACGGGCATGGGTATCGAGTGCTCCTCTCTTTTCCCAGGTTTGGCGCGCTTCCCGGTCAGCCAGCTTGGTGAGTAAAGCCTCGCTCTTCATACGTTTTTTCGTGTGTGGGCTGAGCATGAAGTTGCCTCCCGGTTTTACCTGGGCAATGACTTCCAGACCAAGTTCCTCTTCATCGAAGAGCATGCCGCGTTTCAGGCGTTTGAGCATTTGAGCAATCTCATCATCGATCACCGCTTTGGCAAAGTCGAAGGCCTTCAAGGCATCCAGCAAACCCCCCATGTTGAGCATGTCAGCACCCCCCAGGACGCCCGCCACAGTGGACATGCCGGTCTCGTATCCAGACTGGGCGTCGTTGACCTTAGCGTTGGATAATCCAATGTAACCACCGCATGGCACGTTATAGAAGCGCGCCATTTGAGCGAAAGCCATGTGCAGCAAGCCGCATTCAATGCCACCGGAGGCGTAAGCACCTGTGCGCATATCGGCGACGGTTGGCAAGGTGGCGTAGATCGTCGGTGTGCCCTCGTGCACCATCTCCATCAGTACCGAAATAGCGAGGAATTCAGCATTGCCTTGCGCCAGGGTCCCTGCCATAGACATCGGTGAAGTCAGGCCGGCGTTCGGAACGATACTAGGGTAGACCGGCAGCCCTCGCTCGCAGAAATAGATGACTGCTTCAGTGGAGAGGTGATCCATGGTTAGCGGTGAGACAACCGGACAATAATGATGAGTCACGAAGGGATGTTTGCGGTATGCAGCCTCGCTCCCTGCTATGGCGTACAGCAAGCTCATGATCGTCCGGATGTCCTCCAGATCCTTAGTGGTGCTGCGTACCGGCTTAAGGCAGTATTTCAGGGATGGATACAGGCGGGCCAGGGTGAACTGCCCCGGAGGGGCGTCATCCGCCAGGGTGGAGATTGAAAAGACGTCATAGGCTGGCAGCTCTTGAATCAGGTGGGCGATGCGGGCAATATCATCCGAACGCGCCCTTCTTGGATGACCTGTCACTGGATCGATAACATCCGGCGCCGAGCTGCCGGTGACGATCACCGGACCGTCCTGCGGTATAGTCCGGTCATATTGCGGATCGCGACCGTAAAAGGTGAAGGTCGGCGGCAGCATCTGCCGGAACTTCTCGACCACCGCAGGTGGGAATCTTACAATCTGTGTCTCCGAATCTTCCCGGCAGCCGCAGCGTCTGAAGATCGTACGCGCCTCTTCATTGCGAACCAGCAGGCCAACCTGCTCGAGGATTTCCAGCGAGGCGGCATGCGTCCGTTCGACCTGTTCCTGTGTGAGTAGGGTGGCAAAATGGATCAAATTACTCTCCTAGTTCGGATGATGATCAGCTAGCCCCAGCCGCTCTATGGTGAGACTGCCAGCCAGTGCCTGGATCTCCGCGATGGGGAACATCTTCAGCCCCGGGCGAGTGACCTTTAAGGATGCTGCAGCTGTCGCAAAGCGGACCGATTCTTCCAGGCTCCAACCCTTCAGATATCCATAGATGAAACCGGCAGAGAAAGTAGCGCCTGCCCCACATCCATCGACGACGTGGACTTGCGGTGCCTTCACACGGATGACTTGCTCGCCCTGCACTGCCAGGCTGCCCTCTTCCGCCATCGTGATCAAAGCTGTCTGCACACCATTTTCCAACAGTTTCAGCGCAACCTCCAACGAAGAAACCTTCCCCTGTTGGGCGGCATCCGTGGTTGCCTGGCAGATCACTGCCCGCCCCGCATAACGCGCTAATAATTCGGGGTCAGCGTGCCCATGCTCAATATTTAAAAAGACTGGCACATGTTTTCGGATGGCTTCATCCATTGCCCGCAAAATATGGTCGCCGTCATACCAGTCCACGTATAACATGGACGCCCCATCGATGAGTGTAAGGTCGGCGGTATCGAGTGTGCTAAGCACGCGTGGTTCCCTTTGCCAGAAATACGTCCGTGCGCCAGTCTCGTCGGAGACATCCACTTCCAGGGGTGTTTTAAACTCCTTGGAGAAACGTACTTTCCCTGCCACACCCCATTCTTCCAGCTGTTCGGCCAGCTTGTGTCCGCGTGAGTCATCCCCCACCGCCGTACCGATCATTGCGGTCGGCAAGTTCCATTGGCGCAGCAGGCAAGTGACGATGGCAGCATCGTCGAAAACAAACTCGCTTACTTCCTTGACCAGCGCACCGCAGTTGTGCTCAGGCAGCTGGTCAACCACCATAATGGCGACGGAGGTGAGCATGCCAAAGCCGACGAAGACGGGCTGAGGATATTTCATTTTTTAAAATGGGCCTTCATTTCCTGGATATACCAGCGCAGGAAGCGGTCGAGATTATATTCCTTATATAAAGAGAGGGGACCTGGGGTGTAGGCACGTGAACTCACCCCACGCTGCTGGTTGGTACAGATTTTCCAATCCTGTTCGGCAGTAAGCTGCCAAAATGGCAGCAGCCTGTTTAACTCGTAATCCCTGCCTTCAACCGCATTACTGTTCACCAACCAGATCATGTGAATGTCGGTATGAGCAAGCCCATGCGGAGTGAGACGGACAGCTACGCTGTGGTCACAGCTGGCGTGGATCCAAAAGTTTGGCAGGCTGCGGATGCGCAGCGTTCCCACTTCTGGGTCTTCGTAATCGCCCATGAGGGGTGCTACCTGCTTCCCGTCCATCGTTTCGCTGACATAACCCTCCTCATTCGGAGTACGGTTGGCAGCATACCAGATGCCGTGATCGGGGTCTGGGAATTGGGTCATGCCCGTTTCTGCGCGTAGAAACATGCCTTGGGCTGCTAGTTTCGCTTCGAGACGAGATGTGACCCTGCTCAATCTCTCGGCAACCCGCGGAGTAGTATCATCCGCGTTGTAGTGATCGAAGTTCGCCTTGATATATTGCGGGTGGTTGACGTTGCAGTGGAAACACTCGCGGTTATTTTCCCAAACCAGCTTCCAATTGGAGTCGATGACATAATCCAAAATTTTAGCCACCTTGCTGCGGCTTAATCCTTGAGGCTTCGCAACCGAGGCGATTGCCGCCTCAACCGGGTTGAAATCGGCCGGCTCTCGGGCGAGGCTAATGAAGATCAACCCTTCAACCTCACGTGCTTGGACAGAACGCAGTCCGAGTTGGGTCTTATCCAGACCTTCCTGCATGCCATTTTGGAGCAGTAAGCGCCCGCCGCGATCATAGGTCCATTGGTGATAAGGGCAAACGAAACGCCTGATGTTTCCCTCAGGTTCCTGGCAGATCACCATTCCGCGATGACGGCAAACATTATAGAGGGCGTTCGCCTTACCATCGTCACCACGCACCACGATGACCGAATCACCTTCCACTTCATATAAGAAGTAGTCGCCAGGATTTGGGATCTGGCAAGAATGACCGGCAAAGAGCCAGCCCTGCCTCCAGATTGCTTCCATTTCAAGCTGGTAGAGCCCTTCTTCGTAATAAAAAGGTCTCGGCAGCCCGTGGTTCGGTTCACGAGAATCTAATAGATGATTTAGCCTGTCTGATTCATTAGGGTCCATCCTACCCATTTTCACCCTTCCTCGCAGTTTAATCTGTCTGCGACCAATTATACGTGTACACGTTCACCCTTTGGATCGAAAAGCACTGTTGCCGTCACCTCTCCCGAGAAGCGTCCTTCGATTAGGTCTACATCAAGGCGCGTGCCTGATTTTGCAAATTCCATAGGCAGGTAGGCATACAAGATATTCTTCTTCAGGGTGTATCCGTAGCCTCCGCTGCGTACACGGGAGATGGTCTTACCAGCATGGTATATTACTTCACCGCTATAGATTTGGGTAAACTGATCTCCATCCAAAACCAGTGTGCAAAGCTTGCGCGTTAACCCTTCCTGCTTCTGCCTGACCAGCGCTTCTCTGCCGATAAATTCTCCTTTATCCAGATTGACACAGAAACCTAAACCGGCCTCATATGGGGTTTCGAGTTGGGTGACGTCAGCCGTGTAATAGCGGTAGCCTTTTTCCAGCCGCAAAGAGTCGAGTACTTTATATCCACCAACCTCAATCCCAAACTCTTGACCAACCTTTACGATCGCATCCCAAACCACAGTCGCTCGTTCTATTGGAATGTACAGCTCCCATCCCAGCTCGCCAACGTAGCTGACGCGCTGAGCCCAAATGTCAACGCCATTGACACTGATCACCCTGGCATGGAGGTAAGGGATCGCTTCGTTAGATAGATCATCAGGAGTAAGCTTTTGCAAGACTAAGCGCGCCTTTGGACCCCATAAGGCCAGACAGGCGAATTCCTGGGTGATGTCGCGGATTGTCACAGGTCCATCCAGCTCTTCCTGATGCATCCTGAGCCAGGCGAGATCGTTCCCAACAAAGGCAGAGCCGGTAATGACCCAGAAACGAGCATCCGCAAGACGCGAAATGGTTAGATCTGCTTCTACACCGCCGCGTGCATTCAGGAATTGAGTATAAATCGCCGAACCAACCGGTTTATCAATATCATTATCTGCTACTCGCTGTAAAAGCGGTAAAGCCCCCGGGCCACTCACTTCAACCTTACCAAAAGAGGTGAGATCAAACAGGGTAACGCGTTCACGCGTAGCCTGATGTTCCTTTCCAATGCGGTCGAAATAGGGCGGGCAATTCCATCCCCATTGGCGTTGATCGGCACCCATCCTACGCCAGGGTTGTTCAGGATCGAAGTAGTTGACCCGCTCCCAGCCGAATTTCTCTCCAAAAACCGCCCCCATTTCCTGCAAGCGATAGTGAACGGGACTGAGGCGATGCGGGCGAGCCCATTCATTCTCATCATTTGGGAAACGCAAGCGGTAATAATATTTGACACATTCGCGGGTCCGTTCAGCAGCATATTCCGGGTTAGCGTAATAGTTACCGAAACGGGTGGCGCGATAGGCATAAACATCTTGGGATGGCTCGCCTCCAACTATCCACTCCGCCATGAGCTTTCCAATGCCCCCTGCACCACCGTAGCCATTCAGCGACATCCCCGCGGCAATCCACATGCCGCGTACACCTGCCATCGGCCCGAGCATGGGCTGGCAATCTGGTGTGTATGCACCAGGATGACAGACCAGGGTGATGATACCTGCCTGGTCAAGGAATGGGATCCGACGAATGGCGCCTTCGAGCAATTGTTCGAAGCGACCGTAATCCGCTGGCAAGGTATTTCCACCGTGTTCCCAAGGTACGCCGTCAATCCAGCGTGCCAGTGGGTCTGGCTCATAGCCACCAATCACCAACCCTCCCGCCTCCTGGCGCATGTATACCAGGTTGTCAGGGTCGCGTAAACAGGGCGTAGTGGGAAAAAACTCATGCCCAGCAACAGCTTTCAAGGCAATATGTTGGTGGTCCACCGGCGTTGTCGGAATATGCAGTCCAGCCATCGCAGCCACCTGGGGAGCCCACATTCCAGCGGCATTGACCACAATTTCGGTGCGGATGGGGCCTTGATCAGTCAGCACGCATTTGATCTCACCCTTGGTAGAGAGCTCGAACCCGGTCACACGCACGTATGTTTTTACTTCCACGCCCATCTCCTTGGCCAGGCGTGCCATTGTTGTCGTTGTGGTGTACGGGTCCAGCTGCCCATCACGGGGCAGGTAGATCGCCCCGTATAGGTGTTCTCTGCTCAGCTGAGGCATGATAGTTACGGCTTCCTCGGGCGAGATGATCTCCACCTCCAAGCCAATCGCTTTGGCACGGCTCACACTACGGCGCAGCTCCTTGAGCTGATCCTCCGAGGAGGCCACTCGTAGACTGCCTACATGGTCGAAGAGACGCAAACCACTGTACAGCTCAATACTGTATTTTCGGAACTGCATCAAGGTTTGAGAGGTAGCGAACTGAGTCACCAGCCCTGCGGCATGAGATGACTCCCCACTTGCAATCTCACCTTTTTCACACAGGACCACATCCGTCCAACCCAGTTTAGCCAGATGATAGGCAACATTTGCTCCAACGATGCCCCCACCAATGATGACAACGCGTGCCTGATCTTTCATCTATCCGTTCCACCTTTCCAATTCAAGTTTGAACCTGTTCAAGCCATTCCGGGAATGCAGGTGAATCCATTTTTTCAATTGCCCTTTCCCAGCGCTCTACCGCCCATCCCCAAAAATTATAATCAATCTTCGAAATTTTAGCCTGGATCGCTGCCCAGAGCGCCCAACCAACATCAGACATAATCATATTGAGTTTCATCCGGGCGATCATGTCCACTTTCCGGCCGCCGAAATAGGCCTCACACACTTCGCTGATGCGACCTTCGTCATATCGCAATTCCTGGCAGGTGTTGCCTAGCTCAAAACATGGATCATTGTTCCCGCTGTACTCATAATCAATGATGCTCATGGAATTACCATCGTAGATATAATTCTCAGCCAGCAAATCGTTATTACAGGGTACGGTTGGCAGCGGATGGACAGTCATAGCCTGCTCGATCTGCTTGACCGTGGGAAGTCTGGCCGGATAGCCATCAGGGATCGGGATAGCGTATTTTTTACAATTCTCAAGATAATAGTCGGTTAAACGAAACATGTTGAAATCGGATAAAAAACGCGGGCCGCTGTGCAAGCGCTTGATCGCCATGGCGATCTGGGCGGGCATGCCCGTACCATTGAGAGCTTCTTTGGACATTGTCGTGCCATCCAGGAATTCCAGGACCATCACCTGGAATTCGGGTAGATAGTAACACACCCGCGCACCCACCCCGGCCTCAGCAGCGGCGCGGGTATTAAAATATTCATTATGCCGGTCCACTGCCAATAATTCTGTCCCCTCCCCTGGCACGCGCGCAAAATAGGGTACCCCATCCACGATCACTTTATAATTCATGTTGGTCAATCCCCCCATCATCGGTTGAATCGAGATACTGCTCCCTTTCCAATCTTTAATTCTGGCAACGACATCTTCAATGCTTGTCATAATCTTAAGTGATAATAAATGCCTGCTAAGGAAAATAGTGGTCAGTGCTTTGGCACTGACCACATTTCCTTAAAGAGTGGCAATATTTTATTCTGGCGGGATCTCCTTGAAAGCATAATCCACGTTGATGCCCTTGGACTTCTGTACTGCTTTGGCCCAGTAATACATGACCAAGGAAATCAGGATTACTCCTAAGGCGATCAGTTGAGCACGCAATTCGTATAAACCTCCGCGAATGTCCCCTTTGAGCAAGGTGTCAAGCCCAGTCCAGATTCCTAGAACAAAGTAATCTGGTTTTAATAGGAACGCAGCAACCATAGACATGGCGAAACCCGCACCGAGAACACCAAGTGCTGAAACCAAAGGCATCTTTCCGCCTCTGACCCAGCCACCCAGTTTGTCTCGCAGACTGTATACCACCCAGCCTGCAATTAATATAGCTACAAGCCTGGTGATCCAGATTAGGATTGGAATGCTTGCGAATACAGTTGCCATGCTCCATGTTGTTCCTACAAATGTCACCAGCCCGATCAGCATCATGAGAATACCAAGGAAACCATTGATATTGTATCGACTTCCCGGTGAGGCATCGTAGAGCGCTTTTGCTCGGGACGGTAGAAACGCTCCCGAGAGGGCGGTCGCTGCAAAGACGTAACCGCAACCAAAGGTCACTCCGAGGGTGAACAAAATGAACTCTCCATACCTGAAACTGTATAATGCAAAGATTGGGATGCTCAAGAGGAAATAAACCAGGTGAGCGTTGACTGGAGTATGAAAACGTTCGTGAACCTTACTCACCCACGCAGGTAATAACCGATCAAGGCTCATCGCAACCATAATACGCGTGACCCCGATGTAGCAGTTGCAAACAATCTGGAAGGAATTAAGAGTGAAACCGATGCCGATCAGCAAAATCAATAATGGGTTTCTCGTTATCGCCACTGCCAACATACTTGGAGCCAGGATAATCGTGTTGGCGATCTTAGCTGCAGGGTCAACGTACCAATAACCATAGGATGCGACCACCTGACCTTCTGTCCCGGCAGCATGCTGTAAGGCTACTCCGAGCAAGGCAAGTAGAAGTCCTGCAGCTATCAAAGCACCGACCATGATGAAGACCTGATTTCTAAATGAACGCGCCTCTTTAATCTCGCCGTTCTGTTGAGCACTGTAGGTTGCCCATTGCAGGCTCTGCCATGCTACTGGCGCAATCAATAAGGTCAGCAACCAACTAAAATTCGGTGATGTGTTAACCCCCGCGGCTTGTGCTGAAGCAAGAGCGGTTTGATAAAAGGTGGACGACTCACCCACTGCAGCTGCAAACTGATTTAGCTTTTCGGCAAAGGCCGAAGCCGGACTGGTAAATAGTATGAGTAATGTGGCTGCAAATCCAAGCAGAATGCCCCACCACATCACATGCTGGAAGCGGACATAATTCTTGAAGCCGGTCACAAGTAGGAGTGCCCCAATCAAACCATTCAAGAGACTAATGATGAACAAACCCGCCGGGGTAGTAGCCCACAAACCGGCAGAAATCATTGCGGAGTTATTCATTACGTGTCCGAGACCCAAAAACAACGGCGCCAAGCCAAGCACAGCCACCAGCCAGCCGGAGAGAGCCGTCCAAACAAGGATCCAGATCACGAATCCGCTCATCACGATTGTATAACCCCAACTACCCCCTAAGACGCGGCTCTGGAAGACATAGTCGCCACCAGATCGTGGCAATGCTGTCGATAACCAGACCGCTGAGAATGCGATTGGAATCTCAATAATTGTGCAGATAAGAATTCCGAGGGGCACGTTACCACCAGGGAAAGCAGTTGGGGAGACGAGGAAAACCCATGGGAAAATAATCCCCATGGTCAGGATGTTATATATGAACGCTGAATAGGGAGACATTACACGCACAAGCCCAGAGGCTTTACGAGTGAAGACTTCCGGCTTGGCTGCGATGACTTCAGACATAGTGTTCCTCCTTTTGGTTAAATCAATCCAAATAGACTTGCTTTGACTTGCTCTTATGAATAATGCTCAACCTGCTACTCACCCAATTTCGTAATCCTTATATTCGTATTGGCTTATGTTTGATTTTTCTCCTTTCTAAATACGATCTGTTCATCCACTTGTCATCTGGTAGCCTTCCACTATGCCGTTCGAGAAAGTCACCAGGCAACCGCGCAAGATCCCCTCCCCATATTCACTGCCGGGATTGATACAGGTTGTGCGCCCAATCTTAGCTACCGACTGCGATTCATGGATATGCCCATGCAGACCCAACATCGGTTGGTATTTTTCGATTGCTTTCCGCACGGATTTACTCCCTGCACCATACATAACCGTCTGCCCGCCTTGAATGATGGGTTCGGGCGGATCCTTACTCCAATCCAGCATTGGGCAGGTATCCAGTGATGAATCGACGGGAGGGTCATGGAAGTTAAATATTGTGTGGCTGAGATCTGTTACACGGCTGATCATTTTTTCAACCAGCTCTCCCAACGCTTCATCTGAAATTTCTCGCGGTGTTTTCCAAGGTGTTGGCGTGCTGTAACCGATGGAGATCATGGTGTGATCATCATCAACCTGAACGACTTCATTTTCACAAGCAAAGAAAGAACTGGTTCCTTCACGTTTAATGGCAGTTAACACCTCAGGATCATCATCGTTACCACCGGTCACGTAGCATTTTTTCCCCGTTCCTGCCAGGCGCTCTTCTGCCAGGTCCACCCATTCATTCAACCTCTGTCGTGCTAATTGGTGGAACAATTGATTGACCGCATTTTCATCTGCTGAGAGGGAACGGAACTCAGCTTCATCCATGACTTTATAGTAGAAACCCAGTGTTCCCAGTCGGCTATATAGTTTATCCATTTCATCCTGCGTGCTTATTTCTTCGACTCTACCCTGCAAGGTGGCTCGATAATGGTTGTTATTCTCCTTTATGATAGGGATCAACAATTTACCAGTAATATCGCCTCCCATCACCAGGATATCCACATCATAAAATTTCCCCGCATTAATAAATTTCTTGTAAGTGCGATCGGAGCCATGCAAGTCGGTAGCAAAAAACAATCGGGTCGCCTTTTTATGTTCCTTCTTGGAAAACAATGGCATGCGGACCTCCTCGATAAATTGGACTCATCTATCCGGATATTTTCAATCCTTCACCTGGTCTGTTGAAGCAATCATAATATCCACTGAGTGACTAGCAAGAGACTCTAGCGTTGCGGAATCAATTTGAGCATCCGAAATCAGTTTATCGATCTCCTCGATGGAAGCGATTTGATAATTGGAAACCACGCCCCATTTAGTGTGATCGGCAACGATGAATATTTCCCCTTTCGTTCGCTCAATCATCAGCTTAACCAGCTCCGCTTCTGCATTCGATGGCACCGTACAACCATGGATCAAGCTGATCCCATCCACCCCCAGGATTGCCTTGTTCGCATACACCTGACGCAGGTTATCGATGGCAAAACGACCCGCAACAGAATTGGAATGTGGTTGAAACTCCCCCCCAACCAGGTATTGTTCAATCTTCGCATCTGCAGCCTCTAGCACAGCGATAAGGTTGTTGGTGAATACGGTAATCCCTGCCTCTCCGCGAATATGGCGGATCACTTGAGCAGTGGTTGAACCGCTGTTGATAAATACAATATCACCATCTTCGATGAGCGTGGCTGCCAGCTCGCCTATCAGACGTTTTTCTTCTGGATTTATGGATGCCCTCTGCACATATTCGGGTTCAAGTGTCATCCTCTGACTAAGGATTGCTCCCCCGTTGGTTCTTTCCAAACAGCCTTCACGTTCCAACCATTCCAGGTCTCGTCGTACGGTGGCTTCAGAGGTATTCAGCATCTCACATAATACGTCCATCCGGACGATTTTGTGGATTGCCAGATACTCCTGTATGCGCTCTCGCCGCTGGGCTGGAATGAGTGATTTGCTCATTGATTTACATATTAATATCTATTCGTTAGTAAAGGGAAATTAAATAATACTATGATAGATTATAAAAGAATCTGAAGAAATTTGCAAGATTTTGCTTTTTTAATTATAATTGCCAAAGTATTTTCCCGACGTACATCAATTCATCATCTTCGGTCAATCGTAAGCTGATGTCAAGAGATCAGTATAGGAGCAGGGTATGTTAAGCGGTTCTATCGGGATGGGCGAGCAAGATCGTGGGGAACGTGAAAAATTTGAAAATGAGCTAAAACGTATCCTTAAAGCCAGCACAGATTCTGGGATTATCATGCGAGTGATTGGA
This sequence comes from uncultured Chloroflexia bacterium, assembly GCA_963809615.1. Classification (GTDB taxonomy): domain Bacteria; phylum Chloroflexota; class Anaerolineae; order Anaerolineales; family UBA4823; genus FEB-25. The sequence goes on along the minus strand of CAWEKR010000004.1, from coordinate 62,414 downwards.
TCCCTGGCTTTCCAAATGCACTGCCCAAAATTTGGATATCTGCAAGCCGCAATGGGACGCGCTTATACTGATATTGATTTTGCGGCCTATAACAAACAGACCAAGGAAATCCAGATATTAATGTCGGGATTGGGCTATAAAGAAAACAGGGAGGTCTTTATCGTTTCCGAAGGCGAGCGTGCCATCTTCGAAAGGAGCGAAATCGGTATTCACATTGACGTGTTCTTCGAAAAGCTCGCTTTTAGCCATGTGATTTATTGGAATAACCGCCTTGAAGTTGATAACCCAAGCATTCCCCTGGCTGAGATGCTGCTCGAAAAAATGCAAATTGTGAAGATTAACGAAAAGGATGTCATCGATACGATTATGTTACTGCTCGAACATCCACTCGGCGACAAAGATCACGAAACCATCAACATCAAGTACATCGTCAGTCTTTGCAGCAATGATTGGGGTCTCTGGCGAACAACCACAATGAACCTGGAAAAAGTACGACAGCTTGCTCAAGGTTACACGCAGCTCGAAACCGAGCAAAAGGAAAAAATCGATTCCCAGGTAAAAACAGCACTTTCCCGAATTGAACGAGAACCTAAATCTCTTGCATGGCGGTTGCGTGCCAGGGTTGGTGACCGTGTGAAATGGTATCGAGATGTGGATGAAGTTGAATAATAGGAGTGGATTATGAAAAAACTTGTCCGCGATTTGATGCATCCAGGTCTGCATACCTGCGATTCACAAGCCACATTGGGGCAGGTGGCTGCATTACTCACCCAATATCATGTTCACGCTTTGGTCGTTATTGACCATGAAAATCATCCTCTTGGAATAATCTCGGATTATGATTTGCTGGCAGGCGAATGGCTCGCTGCAGAGCCGCAGGGTCTGGCTGCCATGCGTAAACTGACAGCTGGCGAACTCATGTCCTCTCCAATAGAGACTGTTGAAGCAGATGTGCCTATAAAAACTGCCGCACATTGGCTGATAGAAAAAGATATTAATCGTCTTCTAGTCACAGAAAAAAGCGTGCCAGTTGGCGTCATCTCGATCTCCGATTTCGTCTCCAGCGTCGCTCGGGAGGAAAAACCTCTCCGGGAAACAGTTGCTGACGTGATGTCAGATTCCATTCTCGTCTGTCGTGATAAAACCCCGGTTACTTCTGCTGCCCGCACCATGACCCAGGCGGGATGGCGTTCAGTGCTCGTCGTAAACGCGAAAGGTACGCCTGAGGGAGTGGTAAGTGGAAAAGACTTACTACCTTATGTGGTAAATGGGGTCGATGAAAAACTAACCGTGAGAGATATCATGCACCCAGCCCTGACGATTGATATGCATGCCCCTTTGCGTGAAGCTGCAAACTTGATGATTCAAAAACACAACCACCGTCTTGTAGTAATCGATCAGGTCGACCCACAAGCCTTCCCACTGGGCATCATATCTTCCATCGATATTGTGGCGGAAATGGCCAAACCCGATTCAATCTGGCAGAAATAGGAACTTTCCACGTTGATCATTAAATTAGCAGCTCCTCGCGAGTGTGAAACTGTGTTCATATTGACCGGAGATTTTTAAATATGGCTTTAACCCTGGAGGAGGCTATTTCCCGCGTGCCTCAATGGGCAGATGCCAATGATTTGAAAGCTACCTCTCTGGGTGGTGGAATTACTAACAGCAATTTTCGGATTGATACAGCAGGAGAGTCGTTTGTCCTTCGGATCAGTGGGGCGAATACCGAGCTCTTGGGAATCAACCGAGAAAACGAATATGCGGCGAATCTGGCAGCGGGAAAGTTGGGAATCGCCCCAGAAGTCTATTACTTTATTAAACCCGAAGGCTACCTTGTTACACGCTTTATCCAAGGACGACCAATCTCCCCAAAAGAGATTTCAGAACCTGAGAATATTCGTCGTGTAATGGATACCATCCATAAAATCCATGCTTTATCATCCATTCCAGGCACATTTGATGTTTTTCGCGTCGTCCGAGATTATACCGAGACTGCCCGTCGCTATCAGGTTGCCTTCCCAAAAGACTTTGATAGGCTGTTCGAGCACTTGCGAGGAGCCGAGAGGGCAATTGCCGCCCATCCCTATCCGCGTTGTCCATGCCACAATGATCTTCTCAATGCAAATTTCCTCGCCAATAGTCACCTCTACATCCTGGATTGGGAATATGCCGGCATGGGTGATGTCTTTTTCGACCTGGCAAATTTCTCCGATCACCATAATCTCTCAGACGAGCAGGATCGCTGGATGCTGATGTGTTATTTTGATGGACAGGTAAACCCCTACCATTGGGCTCATTTAAAAATCATGAAAGTCATGTCCGATCTGCGTGAAGCCACCTGGGGGCTCGTCCAGATTGGTATTTCGAAGCTCGATTTTGATTTCCGTGAATATACCGATAAGTTTTTTGGTCGTGTCATTGAAAATATCCGTAATCCACATTGGAATGAATATCTTAAGGAGGTAAGTACACATGTCTGATCTTCCCACTCACGCTCAGGTTGTCATCATCGGCGGTGGTGTCGGTGGATGCAGCATTGCCTATCACCTAACCCTTATGGGTTGGAAAGACGTCGTTATCCTCGAGCGTCATGAGCTGACCAGCGGCTCAACTTGGCACTCTGCCGGTCTGATAGGACAAATGCGCTCCGATGCCAATCTCACTCGGATGATGCACTACAGCACGGATCTTTACCGTAAGTTAAAACAAGAGACCGAACAAGACCCAGGGTGGCGCGAGGTAGGCGGTCTTCGCCTGGCTTCTTCTGCAGAACGGATGGAAGACATTAAACGACTGGTAGGGATGGCGAAATCCTTCGGAGTGCCAATGGATCTAGTTTCAGCCAGGGAAGCATATGACCTCTTCCCAATCATGAACATGGATGGAGTTGTTGGCGCTGCCTTCACCCCTAACGATGGTGTGATCGATCCGACTGGCTTGACCAACGCACTTGCCAAAGGAGCCAAACTTCGAGGTGCACGGATTTTCACAGATACGAATGTAGAGCAGATAAACCTGAAAAATGGTCGTGTCCATTCCGTCGTCACCAACCTGGGTACAATCGAGACGGAGGTTATAGTAAACGCCGCCGGGCAGTGGGGCGGTGAAGTGGGCAAGATGGTCGGTCTTAACCTGCCCATCGTCCCCATGGCTCACCTTTACATTATCACCCGACCCATCGAAGGTGTTGGACATGACTTCCCCACCCTGCGTGACCCCGATTTGCTGGTTTACTGGCGTGAGGAAGTTGGAGGTTTAGTTACAGGTGGTTATGAACGTAACCCGGTCCCATTCGGATTGACTGGGATTCCACGCGATTTTAAATACAAGCTTTTACCTCCTGATTGGGAGCGTTTCACCCCGTTGATGGAAAATTCGATTAAACGTGTGCCCGCTGTTGAAACTGCCGAGGTGATTCAGCTTCTCAATGGACCTGAAGGCTTTACACCGGACGGCGAATTTTTATTGGGACCTACCTCCGTGAAAGGATTTTGGGTAGCTTGTGCTTTCTGTGCCCATGGGTTGGCAGGAGCGGGTGGGATTGGAAAGACCATGGCGGAATGGATCATCGATGGGCATCCTGAATGGGATGTTTGGCGTTTGGATGTACGTCGGTTCGGTTCCAACTACAATAGCCAGGATTATACTGTCGCCCGGACCATCGAAACCTATACCCAATATTATGACATTCATTACCCCGGTGAAGAGCGCCTCTCCCGCCGTGGCATGCGCCTGTCACCTACATATAACCGCCTGCAGACACTGGGCTGCCAGTTTGGGGAGAAGACCGGCTGGGAGCGCCCCAACTGGTTTAAACCTTACGAAGAAAAAGCACGCCACGGACATGAGCCAAAAGGCTGGTCGCACCACAACTGGTCGCGCGCAATAGGCTACGAACACTTAATGACCCGCCTCAACGCTGGTCTGTTTGATGAAACCTCCTTCAATAAGTTCGAAGTGCGAGGTCCGGGCGCATTGACATTTCTTAATTATGTATGCGCCAATAACATTGATCAACCGGTTGGAACAATCACCTATACTCAATGCCTGAATAAACGCGGGGGGATCGAGTGCGACTTTACGGTCACCCGGCTGGCAGAAGACCGATTCTTCATCATCACCGGTACTTCCTTTGGACAGCATGACCTATCGTGGCTCTCATTGAACATGCCCGAAGATGGATCGGTTGCTATTGAGGACGTTAGCTCCTCATATGCTTGTCTGGGTTTGTGGGGGCCTAAAGCCCGCAAGATACTCGAAAAAGTTACCCTGGCTGATGTATCCGATGCGGGTTTCCCATACATGTCAGCTCATCGGATCATGGTGGGTGATGTTCCTGTGCTGGCAAGCAGAGTGACCTACGTAGGTGAATTGGGATGGGAGTTTTACTGCCCAATGGAATATGGTCTGCGGCTGTGGGATACCCTGTGGGAAGCCGGACAGCCTGAAGGGTTAGTCGCGGCTGGATACAAAGCTATTGACTCGCTGAGACTTGAAAAGGGCTACCGTTATTGGAGTAGCGAGATCAGCCCTGACTATTCTCCCTTGGAAGCTGGTCTGGGCTTCGCCGTCAAGCTCGAAAAAGCCGAATTCATCGGTAAGGAAGCTCTGCTGGAGCAAAAGAAAACCGGTTTGAAGCGTAAGTTGTGCTGTCTTACCCTCTCCGATAACCGCACCATTGCCTTAGGCAAGGAACCAATCCGGACCAAGGAAGGCAATGTCATCAGCTGGGTTGCTGCAGGTGGATATGGCTACACCGTAGAAAAAAGCATCATTTATGCTTACCTGCCCATCGAATATGCAAAAGTAGGGGCAGAATTTGAGGTAGAATTCTTTGGAGAACAGGTCGGTGCTGTGGTCGTTCAGGCACCGTTGTGGGATCCAAAAGGAGAAAGAATTAAGTCTTAACCAATTAATGGTGGGCCTAACAATTAGCTCCGACGCGCCTGAAGTCAGCTTGAGGGATTCATTCATGATAGAATGACGGTACTACATTAATATAGTCTTACTCAATTAGTTCTTAAAACCAATACAAATTTACTAAGGAGGCCAATATGTCAATTGTCAATGCAAAAGAAATCATGGTGGAAGCCGCCAAGGGTAAGTATGCAGTTGGTGCTTTCAATATCACTGACTTAAATCAAATGGAGGGTGTAGTCGAAGCAGCAATCGCCAAGAAATCACCTTTAATCATTCAAACCTCGGTGAAGCCATCCAAGTTCCTGGGCGTCGATGTGTTGGTAGCGATTTACCGCACCATCGCAGCTGCGGCACCGATCCCGATCTGCTTACACCTGGATCACTGCACAGACGTCGAACACTGCAAGAAGTGCGCTGATGCCGGCTATACGAATATCATGGTTGACGCCTCCAAACAAGCGTATGAGGAGAATATCCGTCAAACCAAGGAAATTGTCGATTACTGTCATAAGATCGGCAAGATTTCTGTCGAGGGCGAGCTGGGTACCGTAAGCGGGGTTGAGGATCAAATCAAGGTATCTGAGGATGAAACTCAGCTGGCAAACCCCAAGCAGGCAGTTGAGTTCGTCGAGCGAACCGGACTGGACATCTTTGCTCCGGCCATCGGCACTGCCCATGGGGTTTATAAGACCAAGAACCCCAAGGTTGATTTCGAGCGCCTGGGTAAGATCAACCAACTCCTCAATGGTAAGACGATAAAAACACCCCTGGTGGTTCATGGTGGAACAGGGCTGCCGGAAGATTATATTAAGAAGCTAATCGAAATGGGTGGCGCTAAATTCAACGTATCCACCGAACTTAAGCGTACAATGATCGATGCCCAATACGAGTACATCGCTTCCCACCGTGAAGAGTACGATCCTGGAAAGGTCGACGAAGCCGTCAGGAAAGCTATCCGGGAGGCGGTCGGACATTGGATCGATATGCTCGGCAGCGCCGGCAAGGCATAAATTTATAAAAGAGCCAATCAAAGAGTGATGAGCAGCCCTGCCCCTCGCTCATGGCAACTATTTCCATATATTATAGAGGAGTAATAACTAGAAATGAAAAAGATAGAGGATTATTTTGTTCCCTGGGTAAAAGGCATTCCGATGTATGTCTCGGGACACATTGAGTTAGCTTGGCGAAAGCCAGAGCTCCACCGTATGATGTCTAACGAGAACCCTAACCCGCCATCGGAGAAAGTTTTGGAATCGCTCATCAAGTATGCCAAGATGGCGAATCGTTACCCAGACCAGGGGTTGGTGGTACGCGCTAAGATTGCTGAGATTAATCATTTAAACGGTCCGGAGAATGTAATGCTTGGAAATGGCTCCAGCGAGGTGTTCGATAACATCTTCCGCTGCTTCCTGGCGCCTGGGGAGGAAGTCATTCAGCACACACCTTGCTTCGGCATTTATAAGCTGCGCGGCACCATCCTGGGTGGCAAAATGGTGTCGGTACCCATGATTTACAAAGATAAATACTTACATTATGATGCGACTGGAATCCTGAATGCGATTACCGACAAGACCAAGATCATCGCCGTGGCTAACCCCAATAACCCGACCGGTAATTTTATGGACACACGAGATTTCGTCCGCATCGCTGAGACGGGTATCCCTTTTGTGATTGATGAGGCCTATGTCGAGTACTCCGGATTGAAGCTGTCGCAAGTTGAGCTGACCAAGAAGTATAAAAACGTGCTCGTTACCCGCACCCTGTCCAAAGCTTATGGACTGGCTGGTTTACGCTTCGGCTATGCCATGGGTGATAAGGATGTGATCGGTCAAATTTCAGCCGCACTTTTGCCCTGGAACGTGGGCACCATTCCGATGTGGGCAGCACTGGCGTCTCTCGAAGATACCGAAGCCCTTGAGTATCGGGTGAAGTTCAATAATGCTGAGGTGGATTTCATCACGGAATCACTCAGCGAGGTTCCCAACCTGGTGGTATTCCCTTCAAAGGCCAACTACATTCTATTCGACTGCGGCGCAACCGGTAAAAAGGGCAAAGATGTGGTAGCTTATGCTGAGACGAAAGGCCTGATTTTCCGTCCGGAAAGTGAAAAATATGGCTCAGATGGCTGGTTCCGCATCACCATCGGCACTAAGGAAGAGAACCGCATGGCTGTCGATGTGGTTCGCGAATTCTTAACCAAGAATTGATTGGACCTACCCCCCAGGCTCTCTAGACCTGTGGGGGCTACCCGATGAGGAGACTTCCATGGGAAAAATAAAAGCTGTGTTCTTCGATCAGGACGGGGTGATCATCGACACCGAGCGGGATGGTCACCGTGTATCCTTCAATATGACATTTAAGGAATTTGGGTTCACTGACGAATGGTCTGTGGATTATTACCACGAATTGCTGCAGATTGCCGGCGGTAAAGAACGTATGAAGCATCATCTTCAAACCCAGGGTTTCAGCAAGCCTGTACCCACTGAGCAGGTCGACGAGCTTATCAAGGAGATGCACAAGCGTAAGACTGCCATTTTCGTTGATTTGATTGAATCCGGAAAATTGCCATTGCGCCCCGGCATCCATCGCTTCATGAAAGAGGCTATGGAGGCGGGCTTGATGATTGGTGTGTGCACGACCTCCAATGAGCAGGCTGCCAAAGCCATCACCGAAAAAATCCTGGCGGACATCAAGTTTGATATCGTCCTGGCAGGAGATGTAGTCGGCAAGAAAAAACCCGATCCCGAGATCTACAATCTGGCTCTCAGCCGCACTGGACTGAAACCAGAGGAGGTCATTGTGGTTGAGGATTCCAAGAACGGTGTGCTGGCCGGAAAAGCTGCTGGTACAAATGTAGTGGTAACCACCAATTATTATACGGAGAAGGAGGATGTCAGCAGCGGTGACATCATTGTCACCTGCCTGGGCGATCCAGGTGGCGAGAAGGGGCATTTGACCAAAGCCGACGGCAAGCTGAAATTCGATGGTGTTCTCCGTGTGAAGCAAGTGGTGGAATACTTCTCATAGCCGAATGGTTACATTGTAAAGAAGAGGCAGACAAGACGCAAAGGGAACCCTTTGCGTCTTGTCTTCAATCAAAACCAGGGTATATATATGCCAGACGAACTTCTCGATGTTGTCAATGATACTGATAAGGTCCTTACCCAAGAGATGCGATCCGTTGTGCACCAGCGGGGTTTCCTGCACCGAGGTATTCACATTTTCCTGGTCACACCAGAGGGACAGTTGCTGGTGCAGGTACGCGGCAGGCAGCACAAGCCTTTCCCTTTGGCGCTCGACTGCTCGGTCTCTGAGCATGTCAAGGCTGGCGAAAATTACCAGCAGGCAGCCCATCGCGGTTTGGCCGAGGAACTAGGTATCCAGGGCACACGGCTAACCCCATTGGTCAAATTCAAGATGGTTTATGGCCCCAACGATTTTGAGGTATGCATGCTGTATGAAGGCCGGGTGAACCCCGCTATGGTCCGTTTTGACCCCCAGGAAGTGGAGCGGGTCGCGAGCTACCGGCTGGAAGAGCTTGAGACATTCATCGGGCGCGGTGAAATAGCATTCAGCAGCTGGTTCGTCCAGCTCTTATTCTGGTACTTGGGCAAGTCTTCCGTTATGCAGGTACTAAGGATATATCAACCAAAGCGCTTGCTTTTACCCGGCACAAAGTCCGGATGAAAAGTCAATTATCAAGGGGATAATTGGTTATGCTAGGAGCCGGATGATCACCAAATATAAGCCCGCCGATAACAGGGCGCTCGCTGGGATGGTGAGCACCCAGGAAATCGCAATGTCCCGCCCGGTATTCCAGCGCACTTTATTCACTCGTTCGCCAGCACCCGCGCCTATTATCGAGGAGCTCACCACCTGGGTGGTGCTTACCGGAACCCCGAGCAGGCTGGCGCTGATGATCACGATTGCAGAGGTAAATTGAGAAGCGAATCCATCCACAGGGCGAATTTTGAAAAACTTTCCTCCTACCGTTCGTATCAAGCGCATCCCACCCAAGACTGTCCCCAGCGCCAGTGACGCTGAACAAATTACCAGCACCCATTCAGGAACCACGAAGGATTGTAAATATCCTTCAATCACGAGGGCCAGGGTGATCATTCCCATCGATTTGGCACTGTCGTTGGCGCCCTGACCCAAGCCCATGGCAACTACGCTTACGATCTGACTGCGTTTAAAAAAATTATTGATTCGTGGGCTGGCATTCCAGCTGAGCAGGAGGATCAGGCTGAGCAGCAGCCAGCTTAATGCAAAGGCAACCAGAGGTGAGATAAACAAACCGATCAGAATGGTCAGGAAACCGTGAAGCTGGATGGCCTGCCACCCCGCTTCAACCAGAACCGAGCCAATAAAACCGCCCACCAGGGCTTGCGAGTAGCTGCTGGGGATGCGTAAAAACCAAGTGAGCAGGATCCACACGATGGCGCTGAGTAACGCCGCCAGTATGACCTGGATGTTGATCGCGTCTGGCGAGACTACGTCAGTACCAATTGTATTTGCTACCGCAATTCCAAAAACCATGGGTCCGAGGAACTCTGCAATGGCAGTAATGAGTAATGCAGTATGAGGTGAGAATGCCCGCGAGGAAATGGTCGTGGCAATGTTACTAGAATCGTGAATGCCGGTAAAGAAACTGGCGATGAGGGCCAGCCCTATTACAGCAATAATGATGGGAGACATTAGATTTTAGGAGTTTACAGATTTACGTTATCTTGACCACGATATCAGCAATCACGTTGGCGGCTTCATCACCACGGTCGGCAGCATTACTCAAGTGACGGTAAACTTCCCGCAGCTTCATCATTTTAACGACATGCTTGATATCTTCTGCACCCTTAAAAAGGTCAGCCAGAGCCTCGCGGTATACACCTTCCACTCTATTTTCAAGCGCTTTGGCACGCTGAGCATGGTCGTTGGCAACTGCCGGATGCTCCACCAAACAATTAACAGCCATGAAAAGTTCGTTGGCTGCATCTCGGAGCAAGGAAGCCATGGTCTGCATATATTCTGTCGGTACTACTTTCAAGATTAGTAATTCACTAACTGTACTATAGGCATAATCCAATACGTCATCGATCGTCCTTGAAAGGGCAAAGATATCTTCCCGGTCAAAAGGGGTAATGAAAGTTCGATTTAAGTCATCGATCAGGATACGGCGAGCTTCATCCGCGGCTTTTTCTTTGGCCTCTAAGAGGTCCGAGGCAGCTGTTTCCTGGGTAGCCAGATATGTTTTAAGGGCATCCAGACCCTCCAGGGTAAGTTTGGCTTGGTCGCTTATATGCTGGATAAATATACTTGTGCGTTTCTTAAAAATCCAGTTCATAACTCTATTCCTCTGAGTAATAGGATTTTAAGATAGATGGAAGATTGTCATCAGGATGCAATAAAATTCACGGGAGTATATCACACATAGGTGCAACCGATTTATGCGTTTCATCGATCTCGACTCCCAAGCAGAAGCGAGTCTATTCAATCAGATATGGACCTGTATAGTCAACACCATCCCGGAATATTGGATGTAATGAAAATCTTCTTGTGAGAGGAGTGGGGGCCTAGATTTCGTGGAGGGAAATCGATGGCGTGGCTGTGCTTCACGACCCATTAATGATACTCGTGACCATCTGGTCGAACGTTTTGCCTTTTGAACCACCAATGATTGGATAGATATTCATATTGGAGTATGGGTAGACACGCGGCAAAGAATATCGATCCGCATCCATCACCTCCACACTACGGTCTTGGCGGGTATTGCCCCCTACGGCGAAATTGTAACCAGCGGATTGGATCACATTGGGTGCCTGCGTGGGGATGCTGTCATATGGATAAGCGAACCCAAGTGGAGCTATACCCAGCTTAGCAGAGATAATCTTAAAGGCTTGACTCGCGTCCCAACTCATTTGCTCGGTAGTCAGGTTGTCATAATCGGTATGGGTGATTCCATGGGATTCAATAGAAGCGATGCCTTCTTGCTGCCAACGGCGCAGGTCATCCCAACAGAATTTATCAGAATTATCACAGGTATCGGTGATCACGTTATCATTCACCAGGAGGAAAAACAGGGCTGTGAACTTATATTTTTCCAAGGTTGGGATGATCACATTTTTAAAATTATCCTTCTGAGCCGTACCCAGGTCGAAGGAAAGGATTACGGATTTTTGCGGAAAAGCACCGCCATTCATGTAGGTGACCAGGTCAGCTGCGCTCAAAGTTTTGAAGCCATTAGCAGCCAGCCAACCCAGCTGGCTTTCAAACCAGTCTGTAGTCATCATGACCCGGTTGTCCACGTTATATTCTGAATAATGGTATTCGATAATGGGCATATGTGTCGCTGTGGCCTTTAATGTGGTTGCGGGGGTTGTGGTTAGCAAAACAATCAGGGTGTTGGTAGGAGTGTTAGACACAGTAGTAGTAATCACCAGCGGGTTGGTTTGAACGGGGCTTCGTGGGATTTCAGGTAGATAGGAGGTCCATGAGCCAAAGTTGCTTGTGGTTGGGGTCGTGGTCAATAAAACAACCGGGCGTTGGGTCAGAGGGGTAGCCAGAGCAGGAGTATTCGCCAGCGGGTTCGATGGAATGGGCGATTGTGCGCTATCAGGTGGGAAGGGAGTTGATGAGACAACAGCCCTATTAATTGGTGTATATGTAGACTTCTGCGTGTTTAGTGTTGGGTTAAGCCGATTCACACAGCCAGTAAGACACAGGCATATAAGGATTGACACTCCTTTTCTCAAGATTTTCTTGGATTTGCGTTGAGTAGCCATGGATGGCTTGTTGTACCGGAGTGAGGGTAAGGTTGAAATGGGTTTCATCAAAGGAGGTGTAAAGCCCACCATTTTGCAGCAGCCCGCTGAGAATGACTTACTCGACGACATGACCGTGGCACATTATACATGATAAAAAATCATTTAGATCAAAGCTTATGATTTGGTATGCTTTTTTCCCCTACCGGAGAACTTGCGTCTATGGAAACGCCATTTTAATCTCTGTTCCTTTTTGCTTTTGTTTAGGTTTCAAAGAATGTAAAGGCAGGCCCCAGATATTTGTAGTGAAAAAAGGCTTTATACCAGGTCTCGCAGATCCGGTCAGAAAGGAAGTCATTGGGGGTTTACGGTAAATACGAATAAAAAAACATATCTCTGCAGCTTATAACCATAGATTTGCCCCGATGACTTTTAGTGTTATCAGTACCCCATTAGATATCATAAATAAATAAGGAAGAATGTCATATTGTTTTTTAGTTTCCGATGAATATACTAATTAGTAAGTCCAATAAACTTACAAATCAATCTTTTTAATATTCAAATCCAAGTCACCCATTCTTCGATGGAAAAAGCGACCCGGACACATACCAAGGTACACAACCGCAATTTAGTCCTTAAGACGATCTTTAGCAACGAGAAGATCAGTCGGGCAGAGATTGCACGCATCACGCGCCTCACCCGGACTACGGTGTCAAACATTGTGTCTGACCTCATCGATGAAGGCATGGTCCGTGAAATTGGGGTCGGGCAATCCCAGGTCGGTAAAAATCCCATTCTCTTAAGTTTGATCGAAGATTCGCGATGGCTGATCGGACTGGATTTGGCTCAAAATCAGTTTCGCGGAGCGGTGGTAAATTTGCGCGGAAAAATCCGCGAAGTGGTCACCATCCCAATTAATGATGGGGAAGGTATCGAAGCATTGCCTTTGGTCTACCAAATCCTCGACCAGCTGATTAGCAACACCAGCCAGCCATTATCTGGGATTGGCGTCGGAACTCCGGGGTTGATCAACACCAGCGAAGGCCTGGTCGTAAATGCGGTTAATTTGAACTGGAACAATCTACCACTCACCAGTTTGCTTAAGGAACGATATCACCTGCCTGTGTATATCCTCAATGATTGCCAGGCTGCTGCGATTGGTGAAATGACCTATGGAAAGAATTATCAGACGGATAATAATCTGGTTTTGATCAATGTTCATCATGGCGTAGGCTCGGGAATCATCATAAATCGAGAAATATTTCAGGGCGATGGGGGGTTTGCCGGAGAAATAGGTCATATCGTAGTTGTACCCGACGGGGGAGTAATTTGCCGCTGTGGCAAACGCGGATGTCTTGAAACAGTTGCAAGTGCAAGGGCTTTAACCAGGCAAGCGAAAGAATTAATCCAACAATATCCAGATAGCAGACTTCCGCGCGATATTCAACAAATAAACTTGGATACGATCGAAGAAGCCTTCAATGCTGGGGATCCCCTCATAAACGATTTAGTGTTGAAATCAGCAGAATACCTGGGTATGGCTATTTCCAACATCGTTGGGATTCTAAATATCCAGAAGATAGTTTTGGAAGGAGATATGACCCGATTCGGTACTCCGTGGGTAGACAAGATCCGTAAAGTGATGATGAGTTATTCACTTGACCGGTTGGTGGAAAACACGGATGTAAAGATTGGACAGCTCGGTGAAAATGCAATTATATTGGGGGCTACCGCTGTATTTGCTAATAATTATTCCTACCTGTTTAACGAACACATAAATCCTGATCAACAAAATTATTATCTGGGACAACGATAACTCTATGGACAGTGGTTTCCAACTAATCAAACCAAGAATCGCAGCTCCACTTGACAATGATTTTCTTCCCGCAGTTCTAGCAAACCATGCATATAAGTCACAGGCAAGTGACGTGGGAGTGCCTCTGGTAATAGGCTTAGAGCGTGAATCTGGGAAGCTTTCACGGTTTGAGACTTCCGTCTTCCCACAAAACCACCCCAAGGCTGGGGCTAACAATTATTATGTTGAACGCTTGGTTAAATTCCTCTTATGGCAGCGCGGTGGGTTCCGATTGTATATTGGAGGACCAAGCAATATCGGTAATTATATTCGCCAGGTATATTCAGAAAACGCTGCCCAACACTTTGACTTCAATTTTATGGGTAATCAGGTATATGAAAAGCCCTTCATTGTCGAGATTTGTGAACCGCACCATGTGCCCCCTGCAAATGAGGTCGGTGAGAAGATCGGTCGCCATTTGGATGGTAGTAGGATTGGATTTGATTTAGGGGCATCAGACCGCAAAGTTAGTGCTGTGGTCGATGGTCAGGTGATTTTCAGTGAGGAGAAAATCTGGAATCCGTCTGCACAATCTAACCCGGCTTATTACTACAATGAAATCATGGATTCACTGAAAACCGCAGCCTCAAAACTTGAGCGAGTGGACGCCATCGGGGGTAGTTCAGCCGGCATTTATGTCAATAACCGCCCCATGGTCGCTTCACTTTTCCGAGGCGTCCCACCGGACCGCTTTTCAGAAATACAAAACCTTTTCTTACGCATCGGTAAGGAATTCAATGTCCCCCTTGTCGTAATCAACGATGGCGATGTGGCTGCTCTGGCAGGATCTATGGCGCTTGAAAGTAACGGCGTATTGGGGCTTGCCCTGGGTTCCAGCGAAGCAGCAGGATATGTGGATCTACATGGCAACATTCTGGGCTGGCTAAATGAATTGAGTTTTGCCCCAATTGACTACAATCCTGACGCTGCAGTCGATGAATGGTCCGGGGATATCGGCTGCGGATCGACTCATCTCTCACAGCAATGTGTCTTTCGGCTGGCGCCCAAAGTTGGAATTGAAATTCCGCAATCCCTTTCAAATGTAGAAAAATTGGCTTTTATGCAGGATAAACTCAAAGCTGGTCATGAAGGTGCGGTGAAAATCTGGCAGACTATGGGAGTTTATCTAGGTTACGGAATTGCGCATTATGCTGATTTTTACGATATGAAATACGTAATCATTCTAGGGCGCTGCACTTCGAACGATGGCGGGAAGGTTATTTTTGAGGAAACCACCAGGGTATTACAACATGAATTTCCGGAGCTCGCTCAGCGAATTCACGTGCAGCTCCTGGATGAAAATATTCGTAGGGTTGGCCAATCGATCAGTGCAGCCAGTCTACCGATCATAAAATAAAGTAGAGAGTACATTCATGAAATTTCATCAGAAAACAGCTACGGTATTCATTCCCGATAGCCTGGCACCAGAAAAAGCTCTCCTGCGCACGACCCATATGGCAATCAGTGCCCACCAGGACGATATCGAAATCATGGCAGTAGAACCCATTATAAGCTGCTTTCAACAGCCTGATTTATGGTTCAGCGCCATTGTGATGTCTGATGGACGCGGCTCACCTCGAGATGACATCTACAAAACTTACTCTGATGAAGATATGCGTTTGGTACGGATGAAGGAGCAAAAAAAGGCCGCAATTGTAGGTGAATACGCTGCTCTGGTCCAGCTTGATTATCCCAGCCTGGCTATCAAAGACTCTAAAAACGAACAGCCAATCGAAGATTTACTTTTTATGCTCAAAGCAATGCAACCTCAATATGTATACACCCATAACCTGGCAGACAAACATCCTACCCACGTTGCCACCGCATTACGTGTGATCGAGTCCCTCCGCCGCTTGCCGGCGACAGATCGCCCAAAAAAACTATTCGGGTGCGAGGTTTGGCGCAGCCTGGATTGGTTGCTGGATAGCGACAAAGTTGCGTTCAACCTCAGCTCGCATGAAAATTTACAGGCTGCATTGCTGGGTATTTTTGACTCTCAAATCTGTGGTGGAAAACGGTATGACTTAGCCTCAATGGGTCGCCGTAAGGCTAATGCCACCTATTTTGAGACTCACGGTTTGGATATCGCAACGGGCCTTTCCTTTGGAATGGATTTAACACCCCTGATTGAAGATGAGGAGAAACCGATAAACCCTTTTGTACAGGAATATATTGCACGCTTTGCCCAGGCAGTTGCTGATAGTTTAATTCGCCTTGGCTGATCCACGATTGATTATCTATCGATGATGGAGAATTGTTGTGCGATCTAATCGATCACCTCAAAAACAAATCATCGGAGTCGATGTTGGAGGGACCAAGATTGCAGCTTGTGTGGTCGATCCGCAGGGTACGATTCTTTCAACTATTCGCCGGTCGACGGATGTTTCCAACCCGGATGCAACCCTTGACAGCATCGCTAATTCTGTCAAGGATCTACTGGTTGCCACCCGGCTTGATACCAATTATATCGATGCCATTGGATTTGGTATCCCTGGCCTTGTGGACGCCGAAAAAGGCATCGGTATCGCCTCAGTGAACCTGGGCTGGAAAAATGTCGCTATGCGGGCTGGCTTAGAAGCCCGGTTGGGAATCCATTGCGTCATCGATAATGATGTCAGAGTGGGGGCAATAGGTGAAGCCCGCTTTGGCTCCGGAAAAGGGTTTAAAAATCTGGTCTATCTCAATATCGGTATTGGCATTTCAGCCGTGATTATTCTGGATGGAAACATATTTATTGGTACTCACGGGCTGGCCGGCGAAATTGGTCATGCTGTTCTGATTCAGGAGGGTCCTGAAGGCAAGTGCGGTGGTCGTGGGTGTTTTGAGGCGGTTGCTTCAGGCCCGGGTATTGCGGAAAGAGCGCTGGGGAAAATTAAAAATGGGCAAGCTTCCATTCTCGCCTCTCAAGGATGGTCGCCATCCCTTGCTCTGACTGCTGAGGATGTGTTTTCAGCCTCCCTCCTGGGCGACTTTGTAGCAATTGAAACGTTGGAGGAAATTGTTCAGTTGATGGCTTATGCACTTCAATACCTTGCTTTGGCTTATGACCCGGAAGCCATTATCATCGGTGGTAGTGTTGTCTTATACAGTCCATTTTTATTCAAGCGTATTATGGAAACGCTGGGTACACTGAGTAATAATTCCTGGGTATTTGGAAAAGCATATCGTAATGATCTTGTAAGACTTTCTACGCTTGGCAACAACGCGGGGGTACTAGGTGCAGCAGCCCTGGTAGCCCCACGATTATGACAAGGCGAACATCTAATTTCTCGTGCAATTCTGAAAGGAGGTGATCTGCGGAAGATATATTAACCGGATTAAGGACATATTACCTAAGTTAATCATAATTAGAATCCATTTCAACCAATTCAAAGAAGGAGAATGTAAGGTGAAACGTATTTTGCTAGTAACAGTAATCTTTGTCATGGTGGCTTTGCAGTTAGTCGGCTGCACCACCCCCACTACTCAGGTAACTACCCAGGCTGCTACACAGCCTCCATCTGCAGCTACTCAAGCGCCGGTGGCTAAACCTGTGGCAATGGATTTTGTTGTCTGGTCCTATGGTATCGAGACTATTAACGACAACATCAAGAATTTCCAGACCCTGAATCCCAACGTAACCATTACGCTTAAGGATTACTCCTGGCTTGACTACCATGATACGATGGTCGCCGCCTTTGCTGCCAATAACCCACCCTACCTGCTGTACGGCTCGGATCACTGGCTGAACGAATGGGCCGCAGCTGGCTGGCTTGTCCCCCTGGATAAGTATTGCCCAAACATAGCAGGTTACTCCAAAGAAGTCGCTGCTTATGCCCTTCAGGGGATGACTTATAACGGCGCAGTGTATGGCGTATCTTACTATGCGGATGATTTGGACTTCATGTTCAACGATACCTTGCTCAAGCAGGGTGGTTTCACAGCTGGTCCAACAACCCTGGATGAATTATATACTCAGGCCAAGGAATTGAAGGCTAAGGGCGTAAACGAGTATCCTATTCTCTTTGCTTGGTCTCAGAAGGAAGGCGCTTTCCCGGAAGCTTGGACCTCATTAGTATTTGCTCAACAGGCATCCGGCAATGCTTTGTTTGATGACGGCCTAAATCCGATCTTCAACGTCGAGGGCAGCTCAGCTTACCAGGTAATGGAATGGTTGCGCAAGATTTATGCTGAAGGCTTGCTTGATCCCGCCAGCCTCTCCACGGCAGAAATTGATCAGGTGAAATCCATGCAAGCTGGTGCTCACACATTCACGATTGCACCCCAGTACAACATGGCTGAGTTGAACAAACCGGGAAGTGGTGATTTTGCTGGCCAATTTAAGATCGCATTGATGCCCGGTCCGAGCCACTCCAATGTCGGTTATGTCCGCTTCTATGCCATGACCCAAAAAGTCGTTGATGCCGGCCCTGAATATATTGATGCAGCCTGTAAATTCATGGACTACTTTGGCGGCAAGACTGATGGCCAGTACGTGGTTGTCAAGCGCTGGGCGGTTGAGAACGGCCTTGGCTTTGCCCAACTACCATTGTTCGATGACCCAGATATTATTGCAGCCTTTGGCCAATGGGGCGATGTGCCCACCATCAAACAACAGGCTATTCTCGCGCGTGCAAAGGAAGGTATGACTCCCTGGTATGGTTCGTGGGATGTCTTCTCCCGCGCAGAGATCCACAAAGGTATCCTTGGTCAACAAACATCCATGGAAACTCTCAATAATATGGCAGGTAACTGGGACGAATTGCGGGCTACCCCGTAATGTTTTTTCTTGGGAGGGCAGGGATATAAGTCCCTGTCCTCCCCATGTTGCGGTAACCCCATTTTTTGGAGGTGTATTATGTCTGTTCAAAATCCGACCCAGGAAAAGCCCCGTCGGAGCACCAACCGGTTTTTTGAGAAATTTTATCCGTATGGTTCGGTGCTTCCTGCACTTCTTATCATCATTCTTTTCACCGTTTTTCCGGTAATTTATGCCCTCCGGATCAGTGTTTACCAAAATATACTAACAAAACCAAACTCGCATCCTTTTGTCGGATTAAAGAATTTCATTGATGTGATCACCAGTTATTATTTTAAGACTGCCCTTGTCAATACCGCTATCTTTACTATTGCGGCGGTGACAGGTGTTATTTTATTTGGACTGATCGTAGCATCGCTTTTAAATACGAAAATCCGATCCGTTAATGCATTAAAAATCATCATCCTGCTGCCATGGGCAGTTCCGGCTGTCGTTGCAGGATTGATGTGGAAATGGATCTTAAACTCCGATTTTGGTATCTTTAATGGCATCCTTTATTCCTTAGGGCTGATCAAATCCTATATTCCTTTCCTGGCAGACCCCGCATTAGCAAAGTTCAGCCTGGTTATGGCGCATATCTGGAAAGAAGGACCACTGGCAACAATTTTCATCCTGGCAGGCCTTCAGCTCATCCCGAATGAACTGTATGAAGCCGCGAAAATTGACGGTGGGGGTGGTCTGCGCCTCTTCCGCTATGTCACCTTACCGCTTCTGCGGCCGATTTTACTGGTTGTCCTGGTTTACGAGACGATGACCGCCATCCTCACTTTTGATCTCATTTATGTCATGACTGGAGGTGGTCCTGGCGATTCAACCGCATTGATCAGTTGGTTTGCCTATGCAGAAATTTTTAAATTCCTGAACCTGGGCGGGGGGGTAGCACTTTCCATTATCATTGCTTTCATTACCTTGGTGTTGATTATTCTTTATATGCGGGCCTTGAAAACCGAGACCACGATTTATTAAGGACTCTAGAACCATGAAAATAAAACAACGCGCTCGTATAAATTCAATTCTAACGAATTTGCTCGTGGTGCTCTTGATTATCTATATCGCTGGGCCCTTCGTCTGGGTGATTTCAGCAAGTTTTCAGGGCGAAAATGAATTGCTGAAAAAACCACCTTCCTTCATACCAAAGAACCCAACTACCGATAACTATCGCTATGTATTTACTGGCCAGGTTCCCACCTCGTATGAGGTAAAAGGGCAGCTACGTAGTCGTATTTCGCAGGAAGCGCGATTGATTGCTCCGGCATTGAAAAATAGTTTTATTATTGCCATAACCGTTTTAGCGATAAACCTTCTATTCGCAACTCCGGCAGCCTATGCCTTCGCGCGCTTACGATGGAAATTCAGGTCAGGATCCTATAATTTCATTTTAGCGAGCAGGTTGATGCCTGCTATGGCGATCGCCATTCCGTATTACATGATTATCCAATCGCTGAGATTAATGGATACCAAACTGTCCTTAATTCTCGTCCATAGCGCCCTTACCATCCCATTTTCTATCTGGTTCCTGACCATGTACATCACCAATATCCCCAGAGATTTGGAAGAGGCAGGACAGGTGGACGGGTGCAACTATTTCCAGGTGCTTAAAAATATTGTGGTACCGATAATCATCCCTGGTCTGGTTGCTGCCTCCGCATTCGCCTTTATGACATCCTATAATGAGTTCTTATTTGCCCGTTTTTTAACCACATCCATTGCCTCCCAAACCGGGCCGGTGGTTCTCTCTTCCATATCGGGCAACCCTGACGCTTCATACTCATTAATTTCGGTATGCCTCACCCTGGGCATGATCCCACCCATTATTCTGGCTGTGAGCATGCGTAAGTGGCTCACCGAGGGTTTATCTTCGACGATTACATTCCGATAATTCCAACCGCTGAAATTTTTATTAAGGAAGGAACACACCAATTGTGAACAATAAAGTGCAGGTCCGCGAAGGAACAATCATATTACCTACTTATAATATTAAGGGGGAAAACCGCAATCCAGTTTTCCGCTCTCAATACGGAGTGGCGCACATTTATCCATATACATTGTTGGATGATATCGATTCCAAAAGCGAAGATAAGACCTATCACACACTGGTATTGGAGAATAGGTACTTACAGGTCACGATCATCCCCGACCTGGGCGGTCGGGTTTATTCTATATTTGATAAGCTGTCTCAAAGGGAAGTGTTCTATAAGAATTCCACCGTGCGCTTTGCCCCCCTCGCCATACGCGGAGCCTTCTTTTCAGGCGGTTTGGAATTTAGTTTTCCTGTGGCGCATGCCCCCACTACCTGTGACAAAGTCAATTGGGATATTCGTGAGAATGCGGATGGATCCGCTAGTATTTCTATTGGTGGGTTGGAGCACATTTCACACCTGCGTTGGATGATCACCTTGACCCTTTTCCCCGAACGTTGCGCCCTGGCCCAAGATGTCTTTTTGTATAACCCTGGCACGATATCAGGTCGCTACCATTACTGGACCAATGCATCTTTGGATGCCAACGATGGGACGGAATTCATTTACCCACTTCACCGCGCCAGGTCCTACGAATACGCTGGAACTGCCAGCTGGCCATTTGCCCGCTTGGATTTAATTCTCGAAGAACCGGGGTTGCCAGGGATGGAAGGTGTTCCCATGTGGCCAGCCAACCGGCTGCAAACGCCGGTCAATTTCCGCTGGCAGAAAAATATGCTGGCCCAGGTATCAATCTTCGGTCGGGATGTCGATTGGGATTATTTCGGTGCCTGGCAACACAAGGTCAACCATGGCTACGCCCACGTAGCTAAAAGCAAGGACGTCTCTGGGATGAAGCTCTGGTCCTGGGGTAATGCGCCTGTGGGAGTAATTAATCAGACTGCCTTGACTGATGATGGCTCGGTGTATGCGGAAACGCAGTGCGGAGCAATGGAAACACAGCTTGATTTCAGTTTTCTGCAGCCGGGATCAACACGCCTCTGGCGCGAGTGGTGGCTGCCCTTACGCGGGTTGGGTGGGTTGACCTATGCCAGCGAAACACTTGGCGCCAGGATCAACCTCTCTCCCAATGAGGACGACGGTACAATCACACTTTTGCTTGCGCTCTGCCCAGTTATGGCGATCGAAAATGCATTAGTCAGGCTATCACTACCCGGTGAAGTACTCCTTGAAAAAACAGTCACGATGTCTCCGCAGAGCCCTTGGTCAGAGAAGATCAAAGTAAAAGGGATAACCCTGGCAGACAAGCCACTTTTCCTCCGTGTAGCGGATAAAAATGGCAACGCGCTGTTGGAGATAGTCCAAAGGCGGGATGTCGATGAGATAGGACCGGAAAAGCAAGCTGCTTTGCCTGAACCGGGATCAGCAGACGATTATTATCAGCAAGCTTTAAAGCATGAGAATTTCGATAATCGCGAGCAAGCCAAACAAGCTTATCAGACTGCGCTGTCACTATCTGGTACTCACAAGGATGCCCACCTGCGCTATGGATTGATGTTACTGCGTTCCGCCCAATTCAGCGCTGCGGATATACATTTTTCCGAAGCGAGTTTATTAGGCAATCCCGAGTGCCATTATTACCGTGCCCACATTGCCCTTCTTCTCGGCAACCTTGCTGAGGCGGAGGAGCATTTCAAGGCGGCGAGCTACTTCGAACCTGTGGCGACTGCAGCGTTGATGGGCTTGGGGAAGGTCGCCATGCGTCGAAATAACTACGAACAGGCGATCGAATATTTCCAAAAGGCATGTAATCATTCCAAGGACTCTGAAGCACCCGAGTTGCTCCTGGGTGTCGCCTTGCGCTTATCCGGGAGGCTCGAAGAAGCTCACACCTGCGTGCAAAATGTCTTAGCCCACGATCCGCTCAACCTTCTGGCCTTGCATGAAATCGTTGATGGGAAATTCTCTGAAAGCCAAATGGTTCAAAATAAACTCCACCGCTTACTGATGGATGACCTTGCCTATTTTACTGATTTATCCTGTTCATATCTGGATGCCGGCCTACTGGAGGTCGCGTTGGATGTGCTGCAAGCTGCCTGGAAGCAAAAACCTGCGGCGATGGTGGCTTATCTGGCCGGATATGTGAACAATCTTATCGAAAATAATACCGAAAGTACAAGCTGGTTAGAAAAAGCCCGCGCCGCTTCGCTAGAATTTGGTTTCCCTAGCCGGTTGGAAGAAGTGTTGGCATTGGAATTTGCCCTATCACAAAACCAAAACGACTTTCATGCAAAGTACTATCTGGGCAACTTCTGTTATGCGCATGAGCGCTTCGAAGAAGGCATCCAATTATGGCAAGAATCATTGAACGGTTTGGCATCCTACGATGTCCTCCTGCGCAATCTGGGTGTAGCCTTCTGGCATCGAAAGAATGATCCTGTGGCGGCGATAAGTTATTTTGAAAAAGCACTGGCGATCAACCCCAACAACGAGGATCTCTACCTGCACCTCGACGATTTATATAAATCGCAGGGGATGAATGATAAGCGAGAGCAGCTGTTGGATAGGATCAAATCACTGGTGAATGTGCGCGAAGATGTGCATAAGCGAAGTATTAGCATGTTGGTAGATCTGGGGCATTACGACGAAGCCATCCGCTTGATGGAAGATGAACAATTCATCCCTTTGGAAATGGACCAGAGCTTTCATAATTCATTTGTCCAGGCTCTAATGTTACGCGCTGCTGACCATCTCAAGGCAGGTCAGGTTGAAGAAGCGATCAAGGATTACCTGAAGATGCTGGAGTATCCAGAAAACCTTGGCGTCGGTGCCCCAACCACTCGAGTGCAGGCCAGAATTTATTATCAACTTGGGCTAGCATACGAAAAACTCGGCAAGTATAGTCTGGCAATCCGCGCCTGGCGCGAAGCTGCCAGCGAATACCATGCGCACGGAAAAGAATTGTATCCGTACATCCTAATGGCCTTGGATAAGCTCAGCCGCTACAGCGAACTCGGATTGGAAGAATAAAACAAGACTCTACCAATGTTGTGTCTTAACCAAACTTATGGGATGAATGAACAGAGTTAATAAACTAAACTTATCAGGAAAAAGGAGAAAAATACCGTGAAAGTGTTATATGCTGGTGATTCTGCTTCAAAAATCGGACCTATTTTTGTTGCCTCCCCGTTCAATTTTGAGGTAAAAGGGTTTTCCCACCACATCTGGGGCCAACCCCTGATTGACTCGCTCCATGAGGGTGGGATAGAAGTGACCCATATGACCTGTGAGGATGCGATCGCCGACTTTCCGCGCACTGTGGAAGAGTTGTCTGCCTATAACGTCATCATCCTCTCAGACATTGAGTTTGAAGTCTTGGCGCTTTACCCATTCTGGGTGGCAGGAACACCTTTGCCTCGTACGAATCGCATCAAGGCAATCCGAGAGTTCACCCGCAATGGCGGCGGTTTACTCATGGTGGGTGGTTGGACGTCTTTCAGCGGACGTTTTGGGCATGGTGGGTACTACGACACACCCATAGAAGAAGCGCTACCGGTAACCTGCATGAAAGGTTTGGATGACCGTCTCGAAACCCCGGAGGGTGTGAATGTTAAAATCTTAAAGAGTGAGCACCCAGTAGTGAAGGGGATCCCATGGGAAGAATGTCCTGTTTTTGAAGGTTTCAATAGAATTTTCCCCAAGCAGAGCGCAGACATCCTCGCAACGATTGGTGAAGGTGAAGACGAGAATCCGTTAATCGTTACCTGGGAATTTGGCAAAGGTAGGGCAATGGCCTTCGCCAGTGATTGTAGCCCGCATTGGGCCCAATATTTCCAACCCTGGAAATATTATGGCCAGTTCTGGCGCCAGGCAATGCGGTGGTTGGGTAAAGAGCTTTAAACTGCAACCGGGATCAGATACCATTTTATGAGGCTGCCTGTTAGCTGACAGAGAAATAATGCGGTTGGCAGGCAGCCAATCATAACGATAAGTGATTAGAATTTAGTATTTATATGACCTTCTGATCTTTGGAGGTTCGAATATGGAAGATATTACCTTTGCAGTGATTGGTTCCGGGATGATGGGTAGCGTGCTGGCTACAGCGGCCAGTGAGTTGCCATATGTGAAATGTGTAGGTACCGCTGATGTTGACCTTGCTCGAGCGCAAAACCTAGCAGCCAGGCATGGTGGTAATGCATATCAAGATTTTCATGAATTGCTTGAAAAAGAAAACCCCCAGACTGTAATTATTGCGACCCCGGAACAGGATCATTTGGAACCGGTGAAAGCAGCTGCTGAACATAGTGCACATGTTTTCCTGGAAAAACCGATGGCTACAACCCTTGTGGATGCTGACGCCATCAACAAAGCCTGCGATGACGCACATGTCAAGCTCATGATTGGCTATATCCTGCGTTTTGAAATCTCCTATGCCCTGATTCAGTCCGCTATCGCTGAAGGCAGTATTGGTAAATTCCTCTCTGCGTATGCGCGGCGCATGGCTACCATCACCGAGGCGCGCAGATTGGGCGGACGGGTCAGTCCATTGACCTATATTGGCGTGCACGATATTGATCAGATTCTCTGGTACCATCCGGTGCCGGTGAAATCCGTTTACGCCAAAGCCACAAAGGGTCGGGTCTGGGAAGAGCTAGGTACCTTTGATTCTGCTTGGTTGATGATGGAATTTGAAGATGGAGCCCTGGGAATTCACGAGGTGGGCTGGTGCCTCCCTGAAGAATGGGCCAAATGGCAAAGTCCGATCTCCTGGAGTGGTTTCGGTGATGTAAGAATGAACGTTACTGGAACCCATGGGAATTTATTTCTCGATTTCACACCAATGAACTTATATGGAGTAAATCAAGAAGGCTGGAAAATGCCAGATACTCGCCATTGGCCGACCCTACACAATAAGACAATTGGTTCGGTAAAACTAGAAGTAGAACACTTTTTTGAATGTGTCCTCAAAGATAAGACCCCACTTGTGACCGGCGAGGATGGTCGGCGATCCCTTGAGGTAATGCTGGCTGCTGAGCGGTCAATCGCCGAAGGCAAGAAAATTAACCTTTCACTCTGATTAGAAGGGACAGAAAAGGATAGACACCTCTTACATATGGTGTTGAGAAGTTCATTACTCTCAATATCTGGGAAAGTTTTTGTCCGACTTGTCTTCTGACTCCATTGCTTAACAGCCAATCCGCACCACAACTGCGCCGCAACAGTATCATTAAAAATATAACCTGCCATTTTAGCTGGTTTTATCCCCATATATAGGTGACCCACGAAGGGCTTGAACCTATGAACTTCTGAACCAACTGATTAAGAGAGTAGGTCGTCGACGTCCAACCAGTTCATATGGTGCATAGAGATCTTCTTTGACCTATAAATGGTGGTTGGTTTATCCAATATGTCTATTATTTCAAAGCAGTGCTCCTTGAATTACACCCGAATTGCACCACTGCATGAAGCAAGAGACGCGAATAGCAATTCTGTCCATAGAGGAAAAACATATCTGCACACTATATTGTCCTAAGCCCGGTATTCTTGGTGCATTTGGTCCGGCGTGAGCCCGCAATCAACCGGTTCAGTAACTGTAGAAAGACCATTCAATACCTTTTATGTGGTGGTCCGGCGTCCAGAAGGCTTATATTAAGTGGCAAATTGCTCATTATTTTCATATTTTCCACAGTCTGGTACCTGATTGGCATCAAAATTACTATTAAATGCAACAGGTAATGAGACAAAGAAAGGCACCGATATTCAGGGATCAACCTTTTAGTTAGGTTTGGATTTATTCACAACGCTACGAACGACCTTGCAAATTAGTTGTACCAACCTTATCGGTATTGAGAAAAAATCCAAATGATATAATTTTCAAATACACAGGAAAAAACGATATCAAGTTAAATTGTCAAGTATTCTAGGGAGTTCGGAAAATGGCAGAAGAGTGCATTAATTTAGTCGTAGGAAAAAATAATTATCAGATTCCGATAACTCGTGTCCATACGCTTGTTTTAGGCAGCGGTGCCGCG
Organism: uncultured Chloroflexia bacterium; assembly: GCA_963809615.1. Lineage (GTDB taxonomy): Bacteria > Chloroflexota > Anaerolineae > Anaerolineales > UBA4823 > FEB-25. The sequence continues at coordinate 36,129 of CAWEKR010000004.1, read as the reverse complement.
GGTTTAAACGCTGCAGCTCAGCTCCGTATCAACGGGATCAAAGATCTAATCATCCTTACCGAAGGACTCCGGATGGGTACTTCAATCAATACAGGTAGTGATAAACAGACTTATTACAAATTATCCTTATGCGGTGATGAATTAGATTCTCCTGCGGCTATGGCAGCTACATATTTTGACAACGGTTCAATGCACGGAGATTTAGCTCTGGTCGAATCCAGCTTATCGGTTCGAAGTTTTATGAACCTGGTGAACCTTGGCGTTCCATTCCCGAGAGACGAATTCGGGCAATTTATTGGGTACAAGACAGATCATGACCCACGTCAGAGAGCCACCTCGATCGGTCCCTATACTTCTAGAGAAATGTGCTTGCGGCTTATCGATCAAGTGAAGGAATTGGGTATCGAAATCCGTGAAGGACGGTATGCTGTTGAATTGATAACGATTGGCGGGAAAATATCCCGGATTGCTGGCCTTATTGCAGTTAACAAGCAAGGAAATTTCGAGGCATATATTTGTGAGAACCTCATTTTTGCTGTGGGTGGTCCAGGTGGACTATACAAAACAAGTGTTTATCCTCCCGTCCACTCAGGAGCAATCGGTTTAGGGTTGATGGCTGGTGCCTGTGCTGCTAATTTGCCAGAATCTCAGTATGGAATAGCTTCGACAAAATTCCGTTGGAATGTCTCAGGCACTTATATGCAGGTTATCCCGAGAATCATCAGTAGAAATGCTGATGGTATTACCAATGAACAGGAGTTTTTACCGCCCTATTTCAATTCGGTTGGTGAGATGAATGGGATGATTTTTCTAAAGGGGTATCAATGGCCGTTTGATGCCCGAAAAGTGATTGGTGGTTCTTCAATCATCGATATTCTTGTTTATATTGAAACGATGATCAAAGGACGTCGAGTCTACCTTGATTTTCGCTCAAACCCGAAGGATTTTTCTTTTTCAAATCTTCCAGATGAAGCACGCATATATTTGGAGAAATCAGATGCTTTACAGGATACACCTATAGAACGACTTTTACATATGAACCCAGGTGCTGTAGATCTCTACCGAAATCATAAAATTGATTTACTGCAGGAACCCTTGGAAGTGGCAGTTTGTGCTCAACATAACAACGGCGGCTTAGCCGGAAATCACTGGTACGAATCCACAAATATTAAACATCTTTTCCCCATTGGCGAAGTAAATGGGTCCCATGGGGTAACCCGTCCTGGTGGATCAGCATTGAATGCGGGACAGGTGGCAGGTATTCGAGCGGCAGAGTATATTACCAACCGATACACAGAATGGACCCTAAAAGATGCTGAGGTTAATCAGGTTTTAGCAACCACCATGCTTCGTGTTCTGGAGTGGGCAGAATTATGCCTGAAATCAGAGAGACCATGGCTAGGAGAAATGAAGGAAATCCAAGAGCGGATGTCTCGCTCAGGATCTCTTATTCGTAGTGCTGATGTGTTGAAAAGTGAAATCCCAGAAGCCTGGCATCAGGTTCATAGGCTAAACCAGCTAGGTTGTATGGTGGATAATCTGAAAGATTTAGTATTTGCATTTAGAACAAGACAATTGGCATTTTCACAAGTGGTCTACCTGGATGCGATTAGGTTTTCCCTTGATAGTCACGTTGGAAGTCGCGGATCATCAATAATTTTAGACGCGGATGGTTTGAAGGTACATGAAATGTTGGATGATTTCTGGAGAGTCGCCCCTGAAGATACCTCGTTTAGGAATAAAGTTCTTGAATCTGTGAATTTAGGTGAAGGCAATATCCACCATCGCTGGATTCCATGTCGACCGATCCCACAGAGTGACTCCTGGTTCGAAACCGCATGGGCGCGCTACCGTAGTGGCGATATATATAACCAGGCAGGGTGATTATTGTTGTATTTTAGCCTGGCTCTAAATTATCCCAATGTTTATTCACATCACGTGAGAAATCAGTAGATCTTTAGCATTAGGAATGTCAATAATTGAGATATCCAAGGAATTTGAGAAATCGGTTACCATATTCCGAGAATAAGAGGAACCGTGGAAAAAGTGGATATCGTGCATTCTCAGCAAGCAGGCGGCGCAGGATACGCTGGATCACGACGCAGAGGAAAAACCCGATTAGACAAAGATTAACGCCTGCGCAGATATGTTTTACAAAGGTTGATGCAGCAATGGTCTCCAAAAGGATATCCGAACGGCTAAAAATAGAGTATCCTTTGAATATGGAAATGCGAATTTCGCATGAAGCGATCTACCGATATATCTATGTATTACCACGTGGGACTCAAACGCACGCTCATCCGGGCCTTCTCAGGAACATGCTTATCGTCACGATCACAAAGCAGTAAACGATCTGAAGCACGTGGCAAGATTGCAGATATGTTGTCAATTAGGACGCCTGTAGAAGTTAGCATAAGTTAATCTAATTTTATTTTAACCTTGTAATATTACGATTTATATGCGATAATACCAAATAGCATATGGCATTGTCGCATATGTGAAATTCCTAATAAATTTTCAATAAGAATAAGAATCTAAATTGCTCAGAAATTGCCGAGTCAATATAAGTATTATGTATTTAAAAGAATCTAAAGTCGAGTTTGTTGCGATCTCAAGGAATGACCGGTATCTATCCCTTGAAGATTTTCGATATATCTATCAAGTTTACTGTCATATTTGAAGATGGATTGAAAGTATTGTGAAATGGAAATTCCGAAAACTTCTTCTCGAAAACCGATAGCGTCAGTTCAACGTGCTCTGGATATCCTAAACTTGTTTGATAAAGGGCATGTAGAGCTTGGAAATACAGAAATTGCGAAGCTCATGGATTTACCCACCGGAACCGCAGCCGGTTTGATATATACCCTTAGGATCAATCACTATTTAGACCAGAATCCAGCCAACCGCAAATATAGACTGGGATTAAAGTTAGCCGAAAGAGCAGCTGTTCTACTAGACCAGTTAGATCTCCGTAAAGTTGCCGAACCTTTTCTCGAAGAATTAAGAGACTGGTGCGGTGAGAGTGTCAACCTCGCTATCAGGGATGGGAACGAGGTCGTTTATATTGAGCGAATGTTTGGCGACCAAGCCTTGGGGATTCGCTCAGAATTAGGACGACGTGGCTCTCTTCATAGCACAGCTCTTGGTAAGGCGATTTGTTCTTATCTCCCGGAATCTGAACAACAGAAATTAATTCTCTCTTACGATTTTTTTTCTGTTACTCCTCATACAATTACCGATAGGGACGCATTTTCTAAGGAACTCAGAGACATTTATCAACGCGGGTACGCAGTCGATGAGCAGGAGAATGAGTTGTGGGGGCGATGTGTAGGCGCTCCGATCATAAACACGTTTGGATATCCGATTGCAGCCATAAGCATTTCAGTCCCAATTCAGCGTTTTCCTGAAGAGCATATAGAGAAGTATGGAAGGAAATTGATAGATATAGCAAACACCATTTCCCATCAGATGGGTCATGTTAATGGAAATCACAGTTAAAAGATATGGATATGATCTGCAATTTAGATCTGACATACGCAGTAGGCCTTGAGGAGGTGAGATAAAAAGGATTAAGTCCGTCCAAAGGTAGTTTGATCTACGAATGTCAAAAAAAACTTACACAATTTAAGAGGAGAATAAAAGTGAAAAAGAGTATATTTTTGTTAATCGCAGTTGTTACAATCGCCTCCATGTTACTTGGCGCTTGTGCAAAAGCAACAACCGCGCCCCCAGCTGCTGTCACTGAGGCTCCCTCAGCCAACGAGGCTCCCGTTGTCACCGAAGCCCCCGCTGCAGCTGCAGTTGTTCCAATCAAAATCGCATCATCGCTACCATTGACCGGTGAGTTTTCGATCACCGGTATAAAACACCGTGATGGTTATCAGCTGTGTGCTGACCTGATTAACGAAGCGGGTGGTCTTTTAGGGCGACCTGTAGAATTAATCGTCAGCGACAACCAATCTGATGTTGATACGACACTTGCTCAACATGAACGTTTTATCAATGTAGATAAAGTTGATCTCATTTTCGGCACCTTCTCAAGTAAATTAACCTTCCCTGCTTCTGCAATCACTGAACAGGCAGATTATTTACTCCCAATCCCCTCAGCAGCAGCATTACGTGTTTACGAACGTGGCTTCAAAAACCTGGTTTACTTCCAGCCGAATGCTGCAGAATATATCGGTGCTTCCCCGGTAATGATGATCAAAGATTTGATCCCTGCTGACCAGCAACCTGCGACGATTGCCCTCGCCTGGGCAGATGACTTCTATGCCAATGCTTTGATCGCTGGATTGCGTGGAGAGGATGTCACCTTCCAAAACAACGATGGTACCGATAAAACAGTCAGCCTTGCCCCTGGTGAGCTATCCAAGTTAAATGCAAAGGTTGTCTTTGAAGAGCAATGGCCCGGAGGTTATTCTGACTGGACAACATTGGCCTCAAAACTAAAAGCTGCCAACGCAGACTACCTCTTTGCCCCAGTCACCTCGACCGATGAAGCTATCAACCTGGTGCGTGCCTTACAGCAGGTTGGCTATAATCCCAAAGGCATTTTTATGAGCCAGGGAGCCCAGAAAGAATTTGGAGAAGCACTCGGTAGCGCGGCAAATGGAATCACCGTCCAGGCATCTTGGCATCCGTTAGCCAATTTCACTGGTGTGTTAAATGGCAAGGAATTCACCAATCAAATGTTCCTCGATGCCTTCCAGGCCAAATACGGTGTTGCAGCCGGGGAAGACGAAGCCATCCCCTTCGCATTATGCCAGGGAGTTGAACAGGCAGTTAGAGCAACCGGAACAACCGATAATGCTGTCCTCCGCGAATGGTTTGCTGCCCGTACTGCTGACGATCCTGTAAAAACCATCCTTGGAGATTTTTACTGGGACGAACGTGGGCTTCCGATTAATAAATCATTCATCATGACCCAATGGCAGGATGGAAATCTTGAGTTTGTTTACCCGACTGATGCCTTCCCGGGCGTCAAACCTCTTGTTTATCCAAAGGCTGAATGGTAAATCGTTTCTAGCTCTTAGCCGTGTCTGGTGGAAACACCAGACACGGACAATTTGAAGGGTCATTTTCTGGTTGGATATTTTTTGCTGGATACAGTTAATAATATGCCATTATTAGAAATAAAAAGACTTAATAAGCACTTTGGCGGAATCCAGGCAGTGTCTGATTGTACCTTCTCTGTTGATGAGGGAACGATCACGAGCTTGATCGGTCCAAATGGTGCTGGTAAAACGACTGTATTCAATCTGGTTACAGGGCTGTTGTCTTCTGATTCCGGGGAAGTCATGTTCAATGGGAAGAAGATTACGGGTTTACAGCCCCATGAGATAACACGTAAAGGCATTAGTCGAACTTTTCAAATCACGCGTGATTTACAAGAAATGACTGTATTGGAAAACATGGTCATCCAATCCCAGGTGAAGGGATTCTTAGACATGTTTGGTTCAAGTATGTTAAAGCAAGAGACCGAACACGCCATGGAATTGCTTTCCTTTGTCGGAATTTCTCACCTCGCCTATGAAAAAGCCAAGAATTTATCCTACGGTCAGAAAAAATTGATGGAGTTTGCTTCCGTATTGATGTCTGAACCAAAACTAATTATGCTCGATGAACCCGCTGGTGGAGTAAATCCCACTTTGCTTGAAAGTATCATCGACCGGATTCTGGAACTAAATAAGAAAGGTATTACTTTCTTAATTGTCGAACACAATATGGATCTGGTAATGAAAATCAGCGATCCTGTCATATGCATGGCTTATGGAACTGTCCTTGCCCAGGGGTGCCCAAAAGATATTCAGACTAACAGCCAGGTGATGGAAGCCTATTTAGGAGAATGAGGCATGGATATTCTCGTAATAGACAATATCGTCGCCGGGTATGGAAGCGGCCCAAATATTCTCAAAGGGCTATCACTTACTATTAAATCCAGCCAAACATACTGCATTATCGGTCCGAATGGAGCGGGGAAATCAACCTTGGTCAAGGTCATCGCCGGGTTGCTCAAACCCCGCGAAGGGAATATCACTTTCAAGGGGAAGCAAATCAGCGGCTTGCGTGCTGATCAGGTTTTACAACAAGGGTTATCTTACGTCCCATCGGATCGTAGTTTGTTCCCGGATATGACCGTGAAAGAAAATCTCCGCATGGGTGGATATATTTTGGCCGATGGTCGATTGGTCAATCAGAGGATTGACGAAATATTTACCATGTTTCCAATTCTTCAGGAAAAAAGTTCGCACCTGGCCAGAACACTATCAGGCGGTCAGCAGCAATTGGCCTCAATTGCTCGGGCGCTTGTGCTCAAACCAGAAATGATTATGCTCGATGAACCTTCTCTGGGGCTATCACCCAAGGTGGCTCAACAAATATTCTCAACGATTACTGAGCTACGCAAAAACGGGATGACGATTCTTCTTGTAGAACAAAACGCACGAAAAGGCCTCCAAATTGCTGATGTAGGTGTTGTGTTGGACCTCGGAACGAATAGCTTTGAAAGACCTGCTTCGGAGGTTCTAAGTGATCCTCGTATTCAAGAGCTCTACCTCGGTAAAAAGCCCAAAACAATGGCTACGGAGGGTCAATAATGATACAGGTGATACAGATAGTCATTCTAGGGGTTGCTTTAGGAGGGGTTTATGCCCTGATGTCATCGGGTATGACCCTGATCTTTGGGGTAATGCGCATTGTCAATCTCGCCCACTCTGCATTTATTATATTGGCAGCCTACCTGGCATTTTGGTTATTTAAAACCATTCACCTTGATCCGACACTTTCTATCCTGATCACGATGCCCGTAATGTTCCTGGTTGGAATGGCATATTACAAGATACTTTTTTCCCCACGTGCCGATAATCCCCGGTTCGCCGACATTACAGTGTTGATCACTTTTGCAACTGCCTTGGTTATCGAAGGCGTTCTTGCTTTTATATTTACTGGAATCTATCGAACGACAACCCCGGAGTATGCCAAAACCTCATTTAACTTTGGACCATTCTTCATTCCGCAAAGTCAATTATTTGCCCTGATTATCAGTATTGTTTTGATTGGTGGATTATGGTTGTTTCTACGTTACACCCGGATTGGAAATGCAATCCGTGCGACCATGCAAAACCGGAACGCCGCCCAGGTTGTTGGAGTGAATGTCAGTTGGATCTCGACCCTTTCCTTCGGGATTGGTCTGGCTATGGCAGGCGCTGCAGGTTCATTGCTTAGCTTTATATTTACTTTTTACCCTGCAAAACATGTAGCTTGGATCGGGATGATCATGTGCCTGGTAGTTCTTGGTGGAATGGGCAGTTTGGTAGGTGCCCTGGTCAGTTCTTTCCTGCTCGCCACCGCTGCATCGTTTGTTAGCTTTTATCTGGGCGCCACCTGGTCTCCGATTACTTTTTACCTGGCTCTGTTCTTGATCCTCTTGTTCAGACCGCAAGGCCTATTTGGAAGAAAGGCGGAGGGGTAAGTGTCAGATATTTCACCAATAACTGAGAATGAACAAGAAGCAATGGTAAAACCACGGAAGAATAGTTCTTTGAAACCATTTATTATCCCAATCTTGATATCTCTCCTTTTTGTGATATGGAAATTCGGGTTAAGCCCAAATGCGATTCTCAAATCGCCTCGATGGATGGAAAAATCAGGAGAGTCAATATTAATTTTGGGTCTTGGCTTATGGTTCTTGTTCCTGCTTACTCCTTATATCACCCGTTTTTCAAGACGTCACCAGTGGGTAAAAGGAGGATTTCCATTACTGCTCCTGGCAGCATTTATTGCGATCCCTATAATCCAAATTAAGACCGGGACGCTGAACTATTGGTTATACATGTTGACGATATGTTTCATGTATATCATTTGGTCGAGTAGTTGGAATATTATCGGTGGATTTGCCGGATACATTTCTCTTGGTCATAATGTATTTATCGCCGCGGGGGCTTATTTCGCGGGTATGATCTTCGTGTTTTGGAGAGTTTCTCCTTTAATTACCGCCCCAATCGCCGGCATTCTGGCGATGGTCAGTGGGCTTCTGTTTGGATTGATCGCTCTCCGTACTCGTGGGAGCAGCTTTATTATTTCAACGATTGCATTAGTCTTATTGGTCGCAGAATCATTGGATAATTGGAAGCTCACCGGTGGAGCAAATGGATTAGCTATGCCGATGATCCCGCTTGAAGGAGTGATCGCGAAAATCCCATTTTATTATTATATGCTGGTGATCATGGTGTTCTGTGTGTTGATGACCTACTTTATCCAACACTCAAAATTTGGATTGGGATTACGTGCAATCTCACAGGATGAGATCAAAGCCGAGGTGGCTGGAATTCCAACTCGGCAATACAAGATCCTGGCTTTTGGATTAAGCGGTTTGTTCATCGGAATGTCAGGAGCGATCTATGGATATTCGCTCACTTACTTGCGCCCTTCTATTTTCCTGACCGTCGCCATAGGAACGGGAATCGTCCTCAATGCGATTCTAGGCGGTAAAGGCACAGTGAGTGGTCCGATTATTGGAGCCGCGATCATGCTGGCAGTAAATGAGTTTGTGGTTTCTAAATTAGGCGCCACAGAATTAAACATTGTGGTCACTGGATTGATCCTCATCTTTGTACTGTTATTCTTCCCTGATGGGATCGTTGGTTCTTTACGGAATAAGGGTACGCTACCAACATTCCTGGATTGGGATTAAAGTTTCTTTAGCTCAAGCTGGATAAACAATATGCGCGAAAAAATGGATGTGAATAATAAAGTCGCAATCATTACTGGCTCGGGTAGAGGAATTGGACGCGGGATTGCGTTACAGCTGGCTCGAAAAGACTGGAAAATTGTGATCAATGATATCGGCAATCCTGAACTACCTGCTGAGACGCTTGACCTGGTGCGGAAAGAGGGTTCAGACGGGTTGGTTGTTTTAGCGAATATTACGGTTGCTGCGGAACGAAAAAAGATCGTTGACGAAACGATCGAAGCATTTGGACAAATCAATTTATTGGTCAACAATGCCGGCATCGGACCGCGTGTGCGTATGGATATGCTCGAGATCGGTGAAGAGAGCATGAATGAAGTTCTAGCTGTCAACACTATTGGACCTTATTTCCTCACTCAACTCGTTTCGAAAAAGATGATCGAACTGATTTCACATAAGATCATCGAATCAGGAATAATTGTGAATATTGGATCGATTAGCGCTTATACGAGTAGCACAAGCCGGGCAGAGTATTGCATATCTAAAGCAGCGATGACGATGAATACTATTCTGTATGCAGATCGCCTTGCTGGTGAAGGCATCAATGTATATGAGATCCGACCTGGAATTATAAAAACACCTTTAACTGAAATTGTTAAAGATAAATATGACAAACTGATCGCTGATGGGATTCTGCCAATCAAACGCTGGGGATTACCCGAAGATATCGGCAAAGCTATCGTTGCCATTGCTGAGGGTTATCTCCCATATTCGACCGGACAAATTATCGACGTGGATGGCGGGTTCCACATTCACCGTTTATAGAGGAAATATGAAAAAGATTGTTACTTTTGGCGAAATCATGCTTCGTTTATCTCCACCGAACCAGTTGAGGTTCAGTCAGGCTAGTACATTTGATGTGACCTATGGTGGGGGCGAATCGAATGTTGCAGTTTCATTGGCAAACTATGGCTTGGAAACGGAATATGTTACCCGGTTGCCAAATAACGACATCGGAGAATCTTGCCTGCAGTATTTACGACAGCATGGCGTTGGCACCCGATTTATTCAGCGCGGTGGTAACCGCCTGGGGATCTATTTTCTTGAAAATGGTGCCGTTATGCGTGGTAGCCAGGTGATTTATGACCGGGCGGATTCTTCCTTTGCGACAATTTCTCCAGATTCTTTCGATTGGGAATCAATTTTCAAAGATGCAGGCTGGTTTCATTGGACCGGGATCACACCGGCAGTTTCTGCCAATGCGGCAGCAGCGTGCCTTGAAGCTGTAAAGACAGCCAGCAAAATGGGTATCACCATTTCGTGTGATTTGAACTACCGGGCTAAACTGTGGAAATGGGGAAAAACAGCAAATGAGGTGATGGAAGAACTGGTTTCTTACTGTGATGTTGCTATTGGAAACGAAGAAGATGCAGAAAAAGTCTTTGGCATTCAAGCTCCAGAAACAGACGTTACCCATGGGAGGGTTACCGCTGATAAGTATCAATGTGTGTGTGAAGCATTAGCGAAAAAGTTTAAAAAGCTAAAAACGATCTCAATCACATTGAGGTGCTCTGTATCTGCCTCGCACAATTCATGGAGTGCAATTCTGTGTGACTCTGGAAAAATATTTATAGGACCCGTTTACGATATAACCCATATTGTTGATCGAGTAGGTACTGGCGACAGCTTTATGGGTGGACTGATTTATGGATTAATCAACTATACGGAAGATCCTCAAAGAGCGCTGAACTTTGCCGTTGCTGCTTCAGCGCTTAAACACACGATATTTGGTGACTTCAATCTGGTTTCGGTTGATGACGTGGAAAAGTTGATGAAAGGCGACGGATCAGGCCGAGTTAGTCGCTAGTCTCAGCTATTCTGGGAAAACAACCGATATCATCAAAAGGTGATCTTAGTGAAAAAAGTGTACCCCCATCTCGCGCCTATAAAAACACCTGCGAAATTCAAGGAATATATTGAATCACTCAATGTACAAATTCCTTTTGATTCAGATGTATTACCTGCTCCTGTGGGACCCCTTGCACAACCCTACGTCCTAAAGGACGGAAAACGCATAGGGAATCGTTTCTGCATCCTGCCTATGGAAGGTTGGGATGCGACCATTGATGGACGACCGACTGAATTGGTATATCGAAGATGGAAAAATTTCGGTCTGAGCGGGGCAAAATTGATCTGGGGCGGCGAAGCTGCCGCCGTTAGACCAGATGGACGGGCAAATCCGCATCAATTAATGATCCTGGACCAAACCATGCAAGACTTGGAGAAGCTAAGACAGGCATTGGTTGATGAACACCTGAATCATTTTGGACAGGTCAATGACCTTCTTGTCGGTTTGCAGCTTACTCACTCGGGTCGTTTTTGCAAGCCGAATGATAAAGCAAAACTCGAGCCGAAAATACTTTATCACCACCCACTTCTTGATAAGCAATTCAATATCAAACCTGATTATCCGGTTATGACGGATGTGGAAATTGATGACCTTATCGGTTATTACATTAGCGCTGCCAGGCGTGCTCAATCCATCGGATTTGACTTCGTGGATGTAAAACATTGTCATGGCTACCTAGGTCACGAATTTCTCAGTGCAGTCAATCGACCTGGCTCGTATGGTGGATGTTTTGAGAACCGAACCCGGTTTATGCGGGAGATCGTAAAGGGAATTCAAACTGAATGCCCCGGATTGAAGATTGGTGTCAGGTTTAGCAGTTTTGATATGCCTCCATTCCGCCCGGATGAAGAAAATATCGGTCACATGGTGGAGTACCGAGATGAAAACGGTCGTTATCCCTTCGCTTTTGGTGGAAATCCGTCTGTTTTGGGAGAAATTCAACTTGATGAGCCAATTGCATTAATGAAAATGCTTGAAGAGATTGGCGTGGAGCTGGTGAATCTCACTGCTGCCAGCCCATATTACAATCCTCATCTCACCAGACCGGCTTATTATCCTCCCTCTGACGGGTATTTACCTCCGGAGGATCCTGTTATAGGTGTTGCCAGGCAAATTAAGGTAGCAGCTGTGTTAAAAGCCGCTGTCCCTACCCTGATGACAGTGGGTTCCGGTTATAGCTATCTTCAGGAGTGGATCCCGAATGTAGCCCAGGCGGTAGTCAGAAAAAATATGATCGATTTTGTTGGACTTGGTCGGTCTACTCTTTCCTATCCTGAATTGCCTGCTGATGTTCTTGCAGGTCGCCCTCTGGCCAGAAATCGTTTCTGTAGAACTTTCAGCGATTGCACGACAGCTCCCCGTAAAGGAATGGTTTCCGGTTGTTATCCATTGGATGACTTTTACAAGAAGCGACCTGAAGCAGAAGAATTAAAGCGCATCAAAAAAGACTTAAAAATCTAGGGGTTTTCATTATTATAAGGAGTCTTTAATTGAGAGTAGTCTCATTTGATAAAGCAGTTAGTTATATTCACGATGGCGATACAGTTGTGATTGGTGGTTCTGGTGGCGGTCATGCCATTCCTGAAGCATTAATCGTCGCCCTTGAAAAAAGGTACCTGAGTGAACAAAAACCCAAAAATATAACCCTCCTTCACCCGGTTGGTGTTGGCGATAATATTAGTCAGGGAGTCGGTCATCTTGCACATCCAGGATTAGTTAAAAGGATTGTAACCGGAGCGCTGGTAAACAGTCCTGCATTTCAGGATCGCGCTGAACAGGATACGGTCGAAGCATATACGTTACCTCAAGGAGCACTTTCGCAATTAATGCGTGAAATGGCTGCTGGTCGTCCTGGGTTGTTCTCCCAGGTCGGTTTACATACTTTTGTTGATCCGCGTATGGATGGTGGTAGACAGAGCAAAAGCGCAAGAGAAGACCTGGTGGAGCTGGTCACGGTTGAGAGTAAAGAGTGGATTTTCTATAAGCCCTACAAAGTAGACATTGCCTTTCTGCGGGGAACTACTGCAGATGAAGAGGGTAATGTGACCATGGAACGTGAAGCTATTTTTGGTGAGATGTTATCAATGGCACAAGCTACTCACCGAAATGGCGGAATTGTTATGGTCCAGGTTGCCCAGGTGGCTCCAAGAGGAACTTTACCACCAAAGCAAGTCAAAATCCCGGGCATGTTAGTTGACCTGATCGTTGTAGATCCAGCTCAACGGCAAACCTATCTAACCGAATACAGCCCTGCGTATGCCGGTGAGATTAAGGTGCCAATAGATGAGATCACACCATTGCAGTTCGATGCACGCAAGATTATCGCCAGAAGAGCAGCACTCGAATTATCACCGGGAGCTATTTGTAATCTTGGATCGGGAGTTTCTACTGGAATCGCAACGGTTGCTGCTGAAGAAGGGATATTGGAACAAATAGTGCTGACAAATGAGCAAGGGCTTATCGGCGGAGCCCCTTCATCAGACGCTGGTGCAGCGATAAATTTCACATCGATCGTTGATCAACCTTATCAATTCGATTTTTATGATGGGGGTGGCTTGGATCTCGCTTTTTTATCTTTTGCCCAGGTTGATCCAGCAGGTAATGTCAATGTCAGCCGATTTAATGGACGCATTATTGGTATCGGCGGATTCATCAATATTAGCCAATGCGCAAAAAAAGTGATTTTCAGCGGAACTTTTACGGCTGGGAGTCTTGATATGAGTTGGCCTGGCGGGAAAACCGTTATTCGAAAAGAAGGAAGATTTAAAAAGTTCGTGTCAAACGTTGAGCAGATATCGTACAATGGTCTTTTTGCAGAAGAACGAGGACAAGAAGCTCTTTATATCACTGAGCGGGCTGTGTTTACGCGTGGGAAAAAGGGACTTAAGTTAATCGAGATTGCCCCTGGGATTGATCTTGACCACGACATACTTGCAAATATGGACTTCCGCCCGGATATTGCCAAAGAGCTGAAACTTATGGATGATCGGATATTTTTTGATAAACCAATGGGATTGGAGAGGGATTTACTCTCCAGGCCGGTGGCTAATATTCCAAGGCGATTATTAGAATAGGTCTTCAAATGTCAAATAATCAAGAAAGTAGAAATCTATCAGAAGAGACCACCGCGATTGAGGTTGACAGACCTTCCGAAGGTGTGGTGGTTATCACCCTCATATCCGAACCGCTGGGTGTATTGAGACACACCGTAAAAAGGGCTCTGATGAGCGGTTTATCTGATCTTGAGCAAGACAAATCTGTTCGTTGCGCAGTAATTACCGGTCAAGGGAAAGCATTTTCGGTTGGATCAGACATTAATGATTTCAGTCAGGATGTTGGCTGGCTGCTTGAAAATGACTATTGGGAATCTGCCTTGAACCAAATCCTAGAAGATGTACGGTTTCCAATCATCGCAGCATGCAATGGACACACATTGGGGGGTGGAGCAGTACTGGCTCTCGCCTGTGATTTTAGAGTTGCCGCAGAGAGCGCCATGTTCGGTTTTCCTGAGGTGAAAGTGGGGGCATTTGCTTCGGGAAGCGGAACCCAACGACTGCCAAGATTAGTAGGGAGAGGAAGGGCAAGTGAACTACTCCTTACAGGCAGGGTGATCACAGCACAGCAAGCTTTGCAATACGGATTGGTGGAATTCATCTTCCCTGATGCTACTTTTTGGGAAGAGGTATTAAAAATAGCAAATTCGATCGCCTCTTACTCCGGAAAGGTTACCGCCGCCACCAAAAAATGTATCAATGTCGGACTACGCCAAGGAATGACGGCTGGTCTGGCTCTTGAAAGTGACCTCCGGGTTAAAACCGGGCGTGGGGATGATGCGATTGAAGGTCGGGCAGCATTCCTGGATAAACGTACCCCTGAGTTTAATAAATCGTAATTCTGGAGAAGCCAATGCGCCTACTCTCTTATCTGTCAAAAGGTCAGGTTCGTACTGCGCGACAAGTAGGCGATCTTGGTTTAGATTTCAAATTCTCCGCAGAACTCTATCGCGATAATCATGCACAAGTTGAGATGTTATTTGACGTGATTCCAATCTCATTTTTTGAGTTTCTGTTACTCGGATCTGAGGGGATGCAATTCTCCAATGATGTAACCGATTGGGTTCTCAGCACCTTCCCGGTATCCCAGTTGAAAGCCTTGAAAAAAGAAGTAGCTTTTAACATTAAGGATGTGATCCTTACAGCTCCTATACCTACACCGGGTAAAGTAATTTGCATCGCGGGAAATTACCCCATCGTAAATCAATTGGATAAGCCAGAATACCCAACTGTTTTCCTAAAACCTTCCAGTGGCGTGATAGGAAATCAACAAGCGATCATTTTACCCGAATTGGCGGAAGGCGTTGCATGTGAAGTGGAATTGGCTGTCGTGATCGGCAAACGCGGTAGGAACCTGACTCAACAAGAATCGTTATCCATTATCGCCGGGTACACGATTGCCAACGACTTGGGAGACCGCCTCTTAGAAAAGCGTACTTCTCAATGGACTAGCGGAAAGATGTTTGATACCTTCACGCCAATGGGTCCGATAATGATCACTACCGATGAGTTGAGCAACACAAGTAATTTAGAGTTATTTACTAATATAAATGATCGAGTGGTCCAAAAAGGGAATACCGCTCAAATGTTTTTTAACGTTCCACAATTGATAAGTTATCTTTCCACAATTACGACGTTGAATCCCGGGGACGTAGTACTCACTGGGAGCCCAAAATTGATCGAGGGCAAACCTAATCCATTGGTCTCATTACGAGCTGGGGATTTCGTTCATACAGGTATCGAGAAAATCGGAACCTTAATAAATCCGGTAATTTCCGAGATAGAGATTGTTTGATGAAAACTTATTCGATGGCGTTCATTCCTGCACCAGGAAAAATAGATTTTTACGAAAAGCCTTTGCGTAATCCCAGACAGCATGAAGTACTGATCAAAGTACACACGGCCGCGATCTGCGGAAGTGATTTGCATTTATTCAAAGGAAGGCACCCCTCCGTATCGCTTCCAGCAGCTGTAGGACACGAATTGGCAGGTGAAGTGGTGGGATTTGGCAGAAGGGTTACTGGATTTAAGGATGGTGAGCGCGTTACAGTGGAACCGGTAATCGCATGCGGCAGTTGTTATTATTGTTTACGGGGCAAGTACCACTTGTGTTCAAATATTAGTTTCCAGTACCGCCAAGGACAGGGTGCGTTTGCAGAATACTTTTATGCGCCCGAAAACAGAACCTACAAGCTTCCGGAAGGAGTTTCATGTGAAGAGGGAGCCTTGATCGAACCCTTATCAGTGGCTCTTCACGCCGTAAAAAAAAGTGGTATCCATATTGGCCAATCAAGTGCTGTTATTGGTGCGGGTGCAGTTGGTCAGCTAGTTGCACAGCTCGTAAACAACCATACAGGAATTAAACCCTTTGTTGCAGATATTAACGAGTTCCGTGTTCAGAAAGCCATTGATCTTGGAGCAAACGGTGTTTTTACAAGCCGAAAAGAGGACCTAAAAGAAAGAATCATGAGCGCCACTGATAAATTAGGCGTTGACTGCGCGTTTGAAGCAGTTGGTCTGGAAACCACATTAGTTCAGGCATTGGAGGTGGTCAAAAAGGGTGGAAAAGTCACGCTGTTGGGTATTTTTGAAGAGCCCGCCCCAAAAATTCCAATCAACCTGTTTGTTCAGCGCGAAATCAGCCTTACGGGATCTCAAGGATATGCCTGGGATTTTGATGATGCGATTACCTTGGCATCTGAAAAGAGAATAAAACTTTCCGAATTAATCACCACTCGATTGCCACTAAATCAACTTCAAAAAGGCTTTGATTTGCTCATGCAACCGCAAAATAACCAGATCAAGGTAATTATTGAAAATATCTCCTAAGGGCATTAGCTGGTCACCTTGGAGTGGTGAGTAAGCACTCACCCAGCCACTTTCCTACATTTCACATGCAATAGTTAATCCCAGATCACATCGATTGAGGTAGGCTCTTTGATCTTACACAGAAAGGGGGTGACTATCCTCCATAGCTCAAATCATTGATTAACACCCTAATGAACCGTTCAAAAGAAAATCTACCAAATTGGCAGATTTTATCCCCCCATAAAGGCGACCCACGAAGGACTTGAACCCATGAACTTCTGAACCAACTGATTATTAATTGTCTCGCAAGCATTTAATGCCATGACTAAATAAAAGGCGGTACAAAAAGACAGGAATTTACCCACAAGGGATCTATGCATCCGTATTGCTCATGTAAAGCAAACCATGCTCACTTAACTCCTGCACAATCGTATTATCGATGACTTTACCATCGACAACTGTAGATGCAAGATCAACATCGATGAATCTAGGATCCCCTTAGTACAATTCACGCGCTATCATCCCCCAAAAATACGGTAGACTTCCTTTCCTTGGATTACCCCGTGACAGTCGTCAAATCCGCGTTCTGTGGTCGCATTAAAGAAACAACGATTCCATTGCCCACTATAAACATCAACTAGGCGACGGACAGCGTTCAAGTCACCATCGGCAACAAAGTGATGTGATTTCACTACTTGCTGTACCAAGTCGAATACCTCTGGGCTTGTGGGCTAATTCATTAGGTTGAACAGGCGGGCAAACAGGTCAGCAAACGTACCGGCGACAGCGCCGCCTAATGCGCCGCCCAGTGCGCCGATTACCAGCGATACCAGCACCAGGCTGGCAGATTGGCTGGTGATCCACGCAGAAACCGAACCGGCCAATTGGATCGAAAGGCTGCCTGCTCCGAGCCAGGCAGCTACCCGGTAGCCGAGCAGCGCTGCACTAAGGGCGCCCACCCCAGCCCAGATGCGCACCCAACCGAGCTGGGCGCCGGCCTGCCACAATTTGCTGCCCGCTTTGCGCCCCAGCCAGGCTCCCAGCAGTAGGCCCAGGAAGACCGGACAGATGGCCCACCATCCCAGCACTAGGCCGATGAATCCACCCAACGACGCCCCGGCCAACACCCCAATTGCTGGCCAGACACGCTGCCAGCCGATCGCCTGATCGACCCGCAGGCTCATACGATAACTAGGCTGCCAACCCCGCAGCAGTCCGGCTGTAGCACCCCCAAGAGCCCACAGCAAGACCCAGGAAGCCATGCTTCCCGTGTTCAAGCCGGTAACACCCACCAGTGCGCCTGGCAGCGCGCCCGCGAGGGCACCCAGCCCCCCGCCGATTGCCACGCTCTTATACAACCGTGGCCCAGCCCAATTCAAAAGACTGGTTGTTGATTGCGCTGGAGCGGCCGCAGTCCGCGAGTAAGTCGCACGGCCAGGTTGGGAGCTTGCATAAGATGGAGCAGGCTTGCGTGGTTTGGAATGCGGAGGGGCAGACTGTCTGGGAGTTGCGGGTGGAACAGGTGGTGCAGGCTGGACCGCCGGTCTTGACGGAGCAGGTTGATTCTGCTGGCCTTGACCCGATTGGGTCTGTGTATTTTGAGCCGGCGTGGAGTGTGCTGAACCTTGGGATGGTTGCGCGTGCCCGGAGTAGGTTGATTCCGGCGGGCGCTGCGCTGCCGCCGTGTTCATTGCCGGGTTGAGCGCGGCTGCTCCCGCGCCAGCCATTTTTTGCCCGGTCTGTGCAACGTGAGCGCCTGGTTGTTGGGTCTGCTGCGCGCTGCCTGCTCCAGTTGGCGGCGTTGCAGAATTTGTACTTTGGGCCACTCCAGGGCTGCCTGGCGCCGGTTGGGCCTGCGCTGCCGGGCGAGCGGGGGGAGGCTGAGCATGTTGAGCTGTCTGTTGTGGCGCCTGTGAGGGCTGCTGAACCTGCGCCTGCTGTGCCTGCCAGTATTTCCAAGTTTTCCAGGCTGCTATTGCCTGCTGTGCCTGGCGGGATCCCAATAGCCCAGATCCAGGCGCGGACTGTTGCACCAGGGTCTGTTGAACCTGCCAGAATTTTAACGTTTCCCACACCTGTTGCACCTGCTTGAATCCGCTGTTTATTCCCCCAGCCGGGAAGGAGCCGGTAGCCGATCCAGCCTGACTGGCCGGTGGTTTACCGGAGGAGGCTTGCCCAGCAGGGCGTCCTGAAGAGGTTGGGCCACCCGGCTTGGGCTTCGTACCGGGTGCGGGAGAACCGCCGGCGTGTGATGAAGCGGCAGAGGCAGTGCCTTTGGTTGATGCCGCCGGTTTATTGGCAGATTTCGCCGGCCCTGTTCTTGGTTGCGCGTAGCCGTATGGGCCGTTGAAAACCGTGTTGGAAGCTGGCGTGGCTCTCGGGTTGGATGCAGCCGCAGCACGCCGCGGATGGCATACGGGGCAGATCCGCAGGTGCTCTGAGTAAAAGTGCCGGTTGGGGCACTGCACCAGGTTCTTTTCGGCTTCGGCAATTGCCTTTTCCCAGGCAAAAGCATCCGGGCGCAGGCGCGGATCACGGTGTCCGTCGATAAAACAGCGCCGTACCAGCTCGGAAATCTCCGGATGGAGCATGTCGAGGTCCGGAGCATATTTGGGCGGTCGCACGGGCACATCGGGTGTTGACGTATAAGGGAAGCCACCCAACGCTATGCGCGCTTCAATTGGCGGTGGATCGCCCTTTCCCAGCCACTGTGCTCGGAACGGGTGGTTGCCCTCCATCAGCAATTGGAAGATCAGGACCCCTAGGCCGAAGGCATCTTGCTCAGGAGAACGAACTGTAGTGGAAAGCGACTTACCCTGCAGTTCGGGCGGGGTGTATTCTGGCTTGGCCACCGGACAGGCATAGGTAACTACCTCGCCGCCGCGCGTTTCCTGCACCTGAAAAGAGTCCGTGTCAATCAGGGTGACCAGCGCTGAGGGTGTGACCAGGACGTTGCTCTCATTCAAGTCGCCAACCACGTAACCGCTTGTGTGCAGCGCACCAATAGCTATTGCCAGGTTGCGGGCGGCGCGGTGCAAGTAACGGCGGTCGAACTGTGCCAGGGTCTCAACCCGCCGGCGGGGGTTGAAAACGACCAGGATAGGGACTGCCTGCTGGATATAAGGCATCAGGTAGCCGGCTAAATGGTTCCCCTGCCCGTACAATAGCCCCGCGGGCCAGGCTAGCGAAGGATGGTTCAGGGTATGAGTGGGATTGGCTGGAGGGTGATCCAACATCCAGGCCAGCTTGGCCCCGTAATTTGAGCGCGGGGCAGGTTCATAGATCTTAGCTAGCCACTCCGGGCGGCCAATTACCCGGTACACGACAGCCTCGCCCCCACGGCCGACGACAGTTCCGATGGATAAAGGATTGCCTTCTCGGTCAAATATCTTTATCATATTAAACGTTTAACTGATCTTATTCCGCCGCCCGCGCAATCGTGGGCCGCAGCGCGGATCAGGAACGGTCTGCTTCGCCCCATGGCCGCATTGCCAGCACTAGGGCTTTATCATCATCGGTGCGTTCGCATACCCGCGGCGAAGCTAGGAAGGCTGTCAGGGCTTCGTTGGCTTGGGCGCTATCATTGGAGGCTACCGACTCTTCAACAAAGGCAAACAGCGGTTCGAAAAACGGCAGGTAGGGCTCGTTTGTGGGTCGCTTCAAAGCCAGGCGAGTCAAGCCATCGCTCATCACCGCCAGGGCTTGTATCGGCAAATTGATCACCTGGATGGCGACCTGCTCCAGAGCGTGCTCCTGGGTCAGGAAGTAAGTTTCGTTGGCATACTCGCCGCGCTGCATGGTAGTCACAGTGTCGAGGACACCATCTACGCCGCGAACTACCACGGCACCATCGCCCAACTGGCCAACGATCAGTTGTTCAGGCGTGGCACCCAGACAGGTCAGCGTGGTGGCAAAGTCGCGCAATGGTTCATCACGTTCTTCTGACAATTGTTTCAAAGCCGCACGGGCGTTTTCGAAGGTATCCCAAAACACTTCCTCCCAGTCGCAGCAGTCGGTAGGCTGGCTGCTCTCCAGGCTTGAGGCGAGCGAATCTATCGCCGACTGAACGGCAGCGCGCGCTCCCAACTCGGAGCGCGTAGCTGACCCGGCACCATCTGCCAGCGCCACCAGCAATGCGCCGCCCGAGAGGCAGCGGTATTCCAGCGCATCCTGACAGGGTAGGCCCTGCTTCTGGTGGGATAGACCCTGGACGGCTGCGCCGATGACCATCCAATCAGTTTTCATGGCTGTCACTGCTAGGTGGAAGTATCCACGGAACCCCAGATAACGGGCGGCAGAGGTGTCTGCTCGCCGGGACGGGAGTGAGCGACGGCCGACAGGCTCTTGGAAAGCCACATGAACAGATCACCAAATGCCAGACCCTTCAGCTTAAGTGGCGGGCGCTCGTCCGAAAAGCGGCTTAAGACTCGCATGTCTGCTTTTTCGACGCCGACTCCATAAAAAATCACGCCCTTGCGCAGCTCATCTTGCTTGACCTGTTCAGCTGCCGCCTCCCAGACTTTATCGGTGGGCTTGCCGTCAGTAATTACGAACATCCACGGGCGAAAATAATCTAGCCCATTCTGTTTATAGATCTCTTTGCGCTCACGCAGCAAGGCAAGCGACCGCTGCACCGCCTCACCCATCGGTGTACCACCATTGGCTTCCAGCACCGGCGGCTCGAACTGGTCCACCGTAACAAATGCCTGGTGGGCATCGAAGGGCACTTCACGAGTCGGTTTGCGCACTGCAAGCCCCAGTGGATTGAAGACTACCACCTCTTTGGCCTGGCTCGGGGTGCTTCCGCGTACATCCAGCGTACGCACCTTGCCACCAAATACAACCACAGCCACTTCCACGCGCAGCGATGCCAGACGGTCACTTGCGAGTGCGGTTCCGAAAGCACGCAGGCCCTCATTCAACTCCATGATTGGCGCCCCACTCATCGAGCCCGAAGTATCCATAACCAGCACAACCGGGCAGCGTGGTTCGGGATTATCAGCGAATTCAGCCATTTCTAGAAAATTAGGTTCCATCATTGCTCCTAAGCGTGCAGTTTCAGAAATTATAATACCACCGGCGGTGAGCATGGGCAAGGATTAGGGTGTGGTTGTTCATAGAAATTAACACCCAAAAATTGTTCAAGGAAAATATCAGCCGATGAACAATCACAATCACCGATGTGTTGCCAAGGCGTTGGTTGAAAACATCCTCGATTGCAATGACACTCCGATCGAGAAAAAGCAGGGCCGCTTCTGGAGGTATTCTCCGCTATAAAGAGAAAATCGTATGGATAATTCTGGGAAAAAATCTTTGTGGTTTTTATCTCCAAACGCAGGTAAAGAAGACGAGGCTATTGAAGTTCACGCAGCACTGGCCCGTCATTTGATATCGCCTCGGTGGAAGGTAGAAATCTATCAGACGACAGGCAAGGAAGATGTCACCGCGACCTGCTGGATGGATTGATTACCCCGATCCAAATACAGTTTCACCACAACGATGCCATTAATAATATATATCTGCCTTATTAGGAGGTTTTAACCCCATATCTATGGGATACCCGGCTGGAAACCCACCCATTATAACAACCCATGTAGGATTTGGACCTCCACCCAATTAATTAAGACCCAAAGGGGAAAGGCAACCTGCAGCCCTGTCCATAAAATGACATACTTAAATTATGTTTAGTCTTAAGTTGCGATACCCCACGGAAAAAATTGCATATTAAACCTCATCATAGGTAGCTTCGATATAATCCAGCATGCCTTGCTTGAGGAATGCTTGTCCATCTTCGCTGCCCCCCAGCCCGTATAATGCTCCACTCTTGGGGAAGGGCTGGGGCGGGTCTTTTGCGTAAGCCACTCCATCCCTAAGGTCTTTAACAAAGGATTCCGCCACACCTGGCAAGGTGTTGCGCAGGGTGATACAGAAGTGGAAACCAGGCGGATTCTGACATCCGTTCATCCGCCATCCTTTACTAATCAGGTAATCGTTGACATGGTACATATTAACCTGGTCGGAAATCATACCGATTACGAAAGTGGATTTCCCTGCAATTTTTATCTCGGGGATACCAGCAATACCCAGACGGATTTTTTCAGCAGTCTCCATAATAAGCCTGGCAGCCTCCAGGTAGCCTTCTTCACCCATCGTCACCATGGAGGCCCAGGTGGCTGCGCTCAATCCACCCGATCGACTTCCCTGGATCGTCGGAGAAACGTACAGACCACCTGCCCAATCTCCCACAGAGAAGAACTGGTAGCGCAACAGCCTGTGGTTGCGCACTAACAGGGTGGAAGTACCTTTTAACGCATAACCATATTTGTGTGTATCACACGACATGGTGGTTACCCCTGGTAGTCTGAAGTCGAACGGTGGGAGGTCATAACCCAGTTTCTCGATCCACGGTAGAATGAACCCCCCCAGGCAGCCATCCACATGCAAGCCAATCTTATGCTCAAGGGCTAAATCAGAGAGTTTACCCAACGGGTCGATCACACCATAGGGATAATTGCCTGCTGATCCAGCCAGCGCCATCGTGTTGGGGGTGATTTTAGCTCGCATCGCCTCCACGTCAGCCTCAAAATTTCCATCCACAGGAACGGGGACCATCTTGACGCCCAGGTAGTGCGCTGCTTTAAAAAACGCTGGGTGAATGGTTACTGGTACTACCATCTCAGGTTCGAGGATGCCCTTTTCCTCGCGTGCCCACTCACGGTGAATATATACCCCATTATAGATACTCTCAGTGCCTCCCGAGGTCACCGTTCCGCAGACTTCATCCTGTGGGTTGTACTGCTTAACTGCCTCGCCATGCAGCAGCTTGGCGACCATAGATATGATCTCGGATTCGAATTTCGTGCCGCTCGGGCATAAATCCCGCTGCAGCAAGTTGACGTAGGAAAACAGACTAAAGACACGGTTCAAGAACGCGTAATGCTCCTTGCCTCCATGGTACATGGTACCCGAGATCAAGCCGGTTTCCCAATATTTATCTTCGTCCTCAGCCATGCTTTGCAGCTCGTTGTAGATTTCGCCTGGGTCGAGACCTTTTTCTGGGATGCTCGCATAAGATTCGAATCTATCCTTATAGGGGTACAGGTTCCCAAAAACACTTGCCAGTGGAGATGTTTCAACCATTTTTGATCCTTTCTAGGATACCGGTTGGGTGAGATGGGCGGGTTTGTTCAGCATATGGAACAGGGGTTTAAGCCGTTTATGACACTGCCGGAACTGGGCATATAAATGGTCATAAATTTCCTGATTTGCATGAATGGGCTCGAAGACCTGCCTGATACGTACTTTATTGGGCACCTCCTCCATCGACATCAGCCCCAATCGGTTAAATGCCAGGAAAGCCATGCCCAACAAAGTGTTATTCCCCGCGTTCTCTTCCTGGTGCATGGGGATACCGATCACATCGGCCATGATTTGAGCCCATACATCGGAGAGCGCACCCCCTCCGGTCAGGCGCCAGGAAGGGAATTTGTGCTTTGAGAAGGTTTCAGCCGATTCCCTCAGCCAACGCCAGTTATAGGCAATCCCTTCCAACATGGCTCTTGCCAGGTGATTGCGTGAAGTAAGGTTGGAAAGGTTAATAAAACCGCCGCGCAGGAATCGATCGCCTGTAGGTGCCAATGCCCCGGTATTGAACCAGGGCAGGAACATTACGCCATCACTCCCAACGGGAACCTGGGAGGCCGCCTGGTTTAGACGAATATAGATATCCTCCGGTTTGTTTCCCGTCGAGAAGCTGTCCTGACCATATACCAGGTTGTTAAGAAACGAATCAACCACTTTACCCGTATTACCGGTATCGGCAGAGAAAACGTACCTGTTGTTCAGAGCGCTTGGCATTGAAACCAGGCTAAGCAGCAGGTCTGACTTTTTTATAGGGAAATGGAACACCAGCATACCCGAAGTGCCTAATACGGCAACTGCTTCAAAGTCGGCTATCGCGCCAGACCCGATGGGTGCTGCGCTGTTATCGGTTGCTGAGGTGACTACCACTGTGTTAGGCGAAAGACCCAACTCCCGGGCAATATCAATTTGAACATTACCCACGATCCCTTCAACCGCTATAAGGTCCGGTAATTTGTCGCGGTCAACGCCCGACATCGCCAGGGTCCAGGGGCTGTAATCATGGATACCATCCTTGCGATTATCGATCAGAATGCTGGCGATGTTGCTGCATTGTGTGGCGCAAGCCTTACCTGTGAGGCGCATGTTGATAAAATCCATCGGCTCAAGGAACTTGTAAGTTTTGCGATATATTTCTGGAAGCTCGTTCTTGATAAATAATATGTGCGCCAGGCAATCGGTGCCTTCAAATGAAGGTGGGTAGCCAACGATATCGATCCACTTGATCAGTTTCCTCACGTCATAACCTATCAGGCGGGGGAAACCTTTCACCACCTCGGCGTTATACTTGCCGCCGCGTGAATCCATCCAGCTGATCGCATTGATCAATGGGTTGCCCTGCTCGTCCACCGCTACGGTGACCGACCATTGGCTGGTGACCCCGATGGCTACGATCTGCTCTGATCTTACCCCTGAGTCATGGATTACTTTTTTAACCCCATTTGTGATTACCTGCCACCATTCATCTGGAACCTGCTCGACGCCACCATTTGGTAAGTAATGCGTTTCATATCGCCCGCTGGCAGCTGCCAGCACATTACCTTCCAGATCCACCAATCCAACCTTCGTTCCACTTGTGCCCACATCGATGGCTATGACACATTTCTGAGTACCATTATTCGTGCTTTCTATGGATGTTGTCATAGGTATTGGCTCCTTGATCATCAAAAGCCGAAAAAAAAAGGTGTCCCAAATATTCTTTTGTTTCTGATACGCAGTTTTAACCCCGCATTTACTATACCTGACTTTTATCTCTCGCGCAACAATATTAAGAACGATAATGAACGGGATTGTTAATTACCAACAAAATGGTCCGGATCAATTTTCTCTTGTTCTTTCGACCCATATTACCCCCACCTCCTTCAAATTAGGTTTATTGCTCCTGCCTGTTATTTTATGGCTAGAAATTAGATTCGAGTAAGTACACTGGAGTTAAATATTATTGGATCGTATGCTTTCTAAAAACAACAAAAGTGGGGAATAAAATATAAAAATTTACCATGCAATAGGTATAGGTGGGAGAAAAGTGATGTTTTCAGGATAATTTAAACTTTTTTCCTTTTCAGTGAGCGTGGAACGGCTCGAACACTCATCCAAATGATTAAGAATTATTGTTTCTCCCATTTAAATAAATCAGAACGAACTGGTTTTCTTCTACTTTTCCGAAGTTAGTTTGGAAACCACTTATGTGAAAGGGGTAAGAAACCCATAAGTGTACATGGGATGACCAAAATTGGGTGTATGGTATCTATTTTTTTGGGTCAGATTAGTTGATTTTGCACTACTGACATGATAAGTAGCTAAAAAGATAGCCAAGTTGATCATTTCGGGTTGCAGTAAGGTTGGAGTAAACCGTAATCTGGTTAAAAAACAATACCACCATATTTGGAAATTTTGGGGTATTTTCATTGAATTTTCCCGTATATTAGGTGACCCACGAAGGACTTGAACCCATGCTCTTATGAACCAACTGACTAAGCGCTATTGAGCATAACTAAAATACAGTCGGGAGTCATTAAGATATCTTCCCCCACATAAAGGTGACCCACGAAGGACTTGAACCCATGCTCTTATGAACCAACTGACTAAGCGCTATTGAGCATAACTAAAATACAGTCGGAGTCATTAATATCTTCCCCCACATAAAGGTGACCCACGAAGGACTTGAACCCATGCTCTTATGAACCAACTGACTAAGCGCTATTGAGCATAACTAAAATACAGTCGGGAGTCATTAAGATATCTTCCCCCACATAAAGGTGACCCACGAAGGACTTGAACCTTCAACCAACTGATTAAGAGTCAGCTGCTCTGCCGGGTTGAGCTAGTGGGCCGATGAGCACCGGAATTATACCCTAAAGAAACACTCTGTCAACTTTGAAGCTGCCTCCTTGCCCTCAACAAGATTAGGATTTCTCCATTTCACTCCGCAGAGGTTGCATTTTCTCCCAATCAGTCTTAAACTAAATACATTGAGTTTCAATACACATGCATGGTCTGGGGATGATCTCTGTGCATAGTTATATCGCGTTAAACTGCTCCGCTAAAACGGAAGCAGCACCAACATAAGAATATCTTCCGCAATCAGCCAGCCGCACCAAATTGGTGGGGCTGATCATCGAATTCTTTAAGTTAACCGTCGGGTAGCAATTTACACCACCATGCTATAATCTTTCACTCAAGCCCATGTCCTTCGTACATCTTCACGTTCACACCGAATACTCGCTGCTTGATGGCTTCAGCAATATCCACAAGCTGGTTGAGCGCGCCCATGCGATGGGGATGCCCGGCCTCGCTATCACCGACCACGGCACCATGTTCGGGGTGATCGAGTTCTACAACGCCGCCATCCAGGCGGGTATCAACCCCATCATTGGGTTGGAAGCCTACATGGCAGCCCGCACCATCCGTGAACACGACCCGCAGGAAGACAAGAAGTCGAGCCACGTGCTGCTGCTGGCGGAGAACGAGACCGGCTACCGCAACCTGCTGCAGCTCGCCAGCACCGCCCAGCTTGAAGGCTTCTACTACTACCCGCGCATCGACCACGACGTGCTGGCGCAGCACGCCGAGGGGCTGATCTGTACCTCCGGCTGCATGTCAGCGGAGATCCCCCGGCTGCTGGCACAAGGCAACGTGGAGCAGGCGGAGAAGCAGCTGGGCTGGTATTACGACCTGTTCGGACCCGACAACTTCTTCATCGAGCTGCAGCAGCACGCCATCCCCGAGCTGGACTCGGTGAACAGGCAGCTGCTCCAGCTGGGCAAGCGCCACAACGCCCGCTACGTGGCAACCAACGACGTCCACTACATCGAGAAGTCGGACGCCCGCCTGCAAGACATCATGCTGTGCATCCAGACGGGCAGCCTGCTGACCGACCCGCGGCGCATGCGCATGACCGACGACAGCTACTACCTGCGCAGCCCGCAGGAGATGGCAGCGCTGTTCCCCGAGACGCCCGAAGCCATCGCCAACACCCTGCTGATCAACCAGCGCTGCAAGCTCGACCTGGGCTTCAAGGGCTACCACCTGCCCCATTTCGAAGTCCCGGATGGCTACACCCCGGAGAGCTACCTGTGCGAGCTGTGCGAGGCGGGGCTCGTCAGGCGCTACGGCGAGCGGGCGAAGGAGCCCGTCGTACGCCAGCGGTTGGACTACGAGCTGCAGGTGATCCACAAGATGGGCTTCGACACCTACTTCCTCATCGTGTGGGACCTGTGCCGCTACTCACGCGACCAGAGCATCTGGTATAACGTGCGCGGTTCAGGCAACGGCTCGGTGGTGGCATACTGCCTGGATATCACCCTGGTGGAACCGCTGCAGTATGGCCTGATCTTCGAGCGCTTCCTCAACCCGGGGCGCATCGACATGCCCGATATCGACCTTGACTTCCGCGATGACTGCCGCTCGGAGGTGCTCGAGTACACCGCCCGAAAGTACGGCACCGACCGGGTGGCGCAGATCATCACCTTCGGCACGCTGGGGGCACGCGCCGCCATCCGCGACGTGGGACGGGTAAAGGATATCCCCCTGAGCGAGGTAGACCGGGTGGCCAAGCTGATCCCCAACATCCCCGGCAAGCTGGTGACGATCAAGGGGTCGCTGGAAGACATTCCCGAGTTCAAGCAGCTGTATGAGTCGGAAGACTACCTGAAGGACTTGATCGACACCGCCGCCGATATGGAAGGCGTGGTGCGCAATGCCGGCACCCACGCCGCCGGCGTGGTGATCGCAGACAAGCCGCTGGTAGAGTATATGCCGCTGCACCGCCCAACCGGCGCGGCTGAAGCATCTCCCATAAAGACGGTGACCCAGTTCGAGATGGGCGTGATGGACAAGCTGGGCGTGCTCAAGGTGGACTTCCTGGGGCTATCCACTCTCACCATCATGGCACGCGCCTGCGAGCTGATCTACAACCGCCACGGCGTGAGACTGACGCTGGACAACATCCCCACCGACGACCCCACCACCTTCGCCATGCTCGGCAGGGGCGAGACGGCGGGCGTGTTCCAGGTGGAAGGCTCGGGGATGCGCCGCTGGCTGATGCAGATGAAGCCCACTGCCATCGAGCACGTCATCGCCATGGTGGCGCTGTTCCGCCCGGGCCCGATGGAGTCGATCCCGGCTTACATCCGGCGCATGCACGGCGAGGAGCCGGTGGAGTACAAGCATCCCCTGCTCGAGCCGATCTTCAAGGAGACCTACGGCTTCCCGGTGTACCAGGAGCAGCTGATGTCGGCGGCGATGCAGCTGGCGGGCTATACTCCGCCCGAG
The DNA here is from genome assembly GCA_963809615.1 of uncultured Chloroflexia bacterium. GTDB lineage: Bacteria > Chloroflexota > Anaerolineae > Anaerolineales > UBA4823 > FEB-25. The sequence continues at coordinate 7,256 of CAWEKR010000004.1, read as the reverse complement.
TCAGACGACCTGCGCAAAGCCATCGCCAAGAAGATCAAGGACAAGCTGCACAAGCACAAGGAGAAGTTCGTGCATGGCGCCGTGGAGCGCGGCATCCCCGAAGACACCGCCGGGGAGATCTTCGACGATTGGGAGGAGTTCGCCCGCTACGGCTTCAACAAGAGCCACGCCGCCGATTACGGCATCATCGCCGTGCAGACGGGCTACCTCAAGTGCCATTATCCCGACGAGTACATGACCGCCCTGCTGTCGGTCTCGCAGTCTGACACCGACAAGGTGGCGCTGTACGTGGCAGACTGCCGGCGCATGGGCATCGACGTCAAGCCGCCCAGTGTAGACATCTCGGGGTGGGACTTCACCATCGAAGACCACCCAGACGACAAGAGCACCATCCGCTTCGGGCTGGGAGCGGTGAAGAACGTGGGGCATGGACCGGTGGAGACCATCCTGGAAGGTCGCAAGGAGCGGACGTTCCGCGATCTGAACGACTTCGCCAGGCGGGTGGACCTGCGCAGCGTGGGCAAACGGGCGCTGGAATCATTGATAAAGGTGGGTGCCCTGGACGGGTTCGGGCCGCGCGCCGCCATGCTGTCCATCCTCGACCAGATCCTGTCGATCTCCACCAGCCAATTTAGAGCCTCCGACGCCGGGCAGATCAGCATGTTCGGCGCCAGCACCGGCCTCTCCGACGAGATCACCCTGCCCAATATCAGCCAGGAGGTGAACCGGCGCGAGATCCTGGAGTGGGAGCGGGAGCTGATCGGCTTGTATGTGTCTGACCACCCGCTCAGCCCGGTGATGGACGCCCTGGCGCAGGTGGTGACGCACTTCTCGGGGCAGCTGCCCGAAGCCGCGGCAGGCGAAAAGGTGAGGGTGGCGGGCATCGTCACCCGGGTGAGACCGCACCAGACCAAGACGGGCAAGTCTATGGGCTTCGTCACCCTGGAAGACGTGGGCGGCACGATCGAGCTGGTGGTGTTCCCGCGCACGTGGGACAAGTACTGGGAAGTGCTGCAGGTGGATAACGTGGTGCTGGTGGACGGCAAGGTGGACGCCCAGAGCGGCGACCCGAAGGTGCTGGTGGACAGCGTGTCTACCGACCTGAAGGCATTTACCAGTATGACCCCCGCTCCCGCCCCAGGGAGCGATAGCCCCTCCCCCGAAGGCAGAGGGACAGGAGCTACAGGCAGCTCGTATCTCAGGACCCCGGCTGCCTCAACCAGTACCAGCTTTTCTGCAGCCGGAATTGAGCCCGAACTGCCCACCGATATTGACGAGTGGGGTGACAGCCCCGAGCCACCTGACAATGGTGGCCCGAACTTTGGGGCCCCCACCCCCGCACCACGGGGCAAAGCCCCCACTGCGGGGGTTAAGACATCCCGACCGTCCAACCTAGATTCTGGATCCATCCCACCGGAGAACTTTGATTCCGATTGGATCGCCATGGAAGTGACCCCGGGCGGGTTCGTGGTGGAACGCGGGGTGATCTCGGCAGCGGCTGTGCAGCCTTCAGAGGTGAGCAACGAGCCATCCACTGTCAGCATTCAGCCGTCAGCGGTGAGCATTCAGCCGGCAGAGATGAGCGTCGAGCCGTCTGGATCTGGCAGCATGGCGGAGGCCAGCGTGATGCTCGAAACAGACGACACATCCGAAGCGACCATCGGAACAGAGCTCCCGCCGGATGTGGCGAACTGCCGCGGTGGTGGGGTGACCATCAGCAGCCCCGCAGGGATGGTGAGCGCAGCCCTGCAAACCGCCGAGCCCACCCCTCTGAACGTGGCGGACGTACCCATGGTGGCGGGCAGCGAAGAGACCATTGCCGCCCCACCCTTTATTCTTCCTCCCACCGAAGCCTACGCCGGGCAGGAGCTGCACATGATCACCGTGGTGCTGCGCCCAGGCGCCGACAAGGTGCGGGATAACCTGCGGCTGAGGCAGTGCTACGGCATCCTGATCTCGTATTCGGGGCACGACCGCTTCGCCGTGCAGATCTTCGAGCGCAGCCGGGGGTACCGCATCGAGTTCCCCAACTACACCACCACCTACTGCGCCGAATTGGTGGCACGGCTGGCGAAGATCGTGGGGGCGGACAACGTGATCGTCGAACCGCTCAGGCTGCATTAAAGAATTATCCACTGATTCACACAGATAAACACAGATAAAATCCAATTTATTTATTTTTTACATAACAAATACTTTGTGAACACACCGCCCCCTCCATAAACAGTGGAAGCCATGCATGATGATATTCATTCGATTGAAAATAATCGATTGCATTCGAATAACCTATCATGGGACAGTGATTGGATGAATGAATAACTAGAACCGTCCACGAATTTTTTAACACGAATTCACGAATGACATGAAATGTAATGGTTGTAAGTTAATGATGATTAGGCAACGATCCCAGGTTGTTTACATAAATTCAATTGCATTCAATTATCCTCTCAGGTTATATCGGGATCGAAGGAAGGTTCGGGGGAAGAGGGATCGTTGGAAGCGGGGAGAGCGGAGCGGTTGGCGGTGAGCTCGTCGTAGACCTGGCGGATGGCTTCTTCTATGTCGTTGTCGAGGTCAGTTTTCGGTCCGGCGATGATATATTGGACGCGGAGAATGCGGGTGATGGCGGAGGAGGCGAGGCAGAGGATGCGGAGGGTGTCGGCAAGCTCATAGAAATCGGCCTGGGGGTGGCAGGATTCGACCAGGCGACGGGTGAAGACACGGATGAGGGCGATCTCGTCGACGAGGGATTTGAGGTCGGTGGACTCGACGCCGGAGAGATCACGCTTTTTGATGCGGCGGGTGTAGAAGCCATGCTTGAGGGCATTGAGGTTGCCGCGAGGGGCGCCGGGATGGCGGTTCTTGGTGGTTAAGGGAGAATTTGGCATAGTTTTGGTTGATGAGGGTGAGAAGTTATGTTTGTGCAATCAGCATTGAGCTTTCAGCTATCAGCGAAAAAAAGAAAAACGAAAAAAATCGACATGGGGGCTCCTTGGGGGTGAAAAGTGGTTAGTGGTTAGTGGTCCGGTAGGAGAGCAAACAAGACGATGTGGAAGAAAAAAAAATAGGCAAGAGAATCAGAGACCTCAATTCCCTTGCCAGAGATGCAACCATTGTAGCACATGTGTTCTGTTTCCACAAGGGGTTTAAGAAGATTTAAGGAAAGCGTAGGGTAACGGTACTATAAGATCATACCGATCAAAATCGATCGGTACTGAAGAACACTTGACCGGCACAGGTTAGCGGATAAACCAACTGATAAAGGTAATTAGATAAAACTATCGCTTACGATCAGCTGAAACAAAAACTGTCAAAATTTTCGAGACGAAAGAAGATACCGCCTAATTAATTCCTTGAGCGTAAGGCCGATCGAAAAAATCTTTTAAAAGTTGGACTTGTTGTTCATCTTTTAAGTCAAAGTAATTATTGCCTTGAATGTCAAAAACCCCAATCCTTTCCCGAATAGTACCATCATAATGATTACAAATAAGTAAAGTAGGACGTGTGAAATAGATCTCCCATAAGTAATCCGAGTAATTATGTTCTACATCCGCTAATTTCAAGCGTAAACTGCGGAAGCCAAAATTGCGATGATTTGCATTTGGGTGAATGGTTTCGATCTCTTTACCTAGAATCTCAGGTACGTTCTTTTTTAGAACTTTTTCTAATTTTTCGAAGAGCATGTTCTGCATTTGAAAAGCTTCGAGGAACTCAACCGTAACCCGGGAAAATGGTTTGGTTTTGATATCCTTAGGCTTACTCATTTTTTGTCCATGCAGATAATCTTTTGAAGTGACCTGACTTCGAGCATTTGACTTTTGCCACATAAGGCATTGAGTGACGGCAAAACTCGTAAAACCTTTCAATAATTCAAACTGTTCTTGTGCACCTAACAAAAAGAATCGGACTTGATAAAGATTTAGCGTAATCTGGAAAGGATGATAGTAAACACCGGATTTAACGGAATACAACACATCTTGCTCGCCTTCAGGTTGATAATCCTCATAACTTTCTTTAAAGTAGAGTGAATTTGGATTAGGTGTTGGTTCATTGTTTTTATTCCAGAGATAGTTCTGGCAATAATATTGTCCACCAGCAAGATCCTGGTATTTTATAATGCGGTAACCGCGCCAACATATGCACCCGATTGAGCCAACCAAGCGCTAGGTAGGCTAGAACTTAGTGCCTGATAGAGCATTTCATAGTAATTGTTAACCGCCTGCATGCCAACTACATATTTTGATGTAACTTCATACATCTTATTCTCCTTATAGTTCACCTACAACTAAGAGAGGGTAGTGAAATTTTTAATCAGTTCATCACGGTGCCAGTTGATATCCAGGTTGACTTTTTAGCGTTCCATTAATTCTTCATTTGTGATCATTCACTAACGATCATCAGGGTTAGATTCTGCCCAGGTGGATTGACGCTCAGGAATAAGAATCGGTTTATAGAATCAATCCGGATTTTCGATAGTTAAACTTTTGCACTTTCTCAAAAATATCCGTAAAGTTTAATTCACCGCTATCGGCCAATCTCCCCATTTCCGAGACGCCCCATTCAGCTAATCTTTCGGCATATGAATATGGTTTTTCGGCTGCCTCCGGGAAAAACTCAATGATAATTTTCTTTAACCTATCATCGGGGTCGAGTGTACCGATATTGAATATCGTGCTTGTTTTAATATCTTCAGGAGTTATATTTCCATATGCGATGGCTAATGCAATACCGAATTGATAACCATCAACCATATCTTTAAAAATGCCATCCTTTTTAAGTTGTTTGAGTACTTCATGGGATTCATTAGTTAATCCTATGGTTGTCAGATTCTCTACAGTCATAATCTAAATCTCCCGGTAAGGAATTATTTCACTTCGACGTGACGTGATAAATTTAATTTCATATTCTCTTTCGATATCTTGTTTGATTGATTCTAAGATCGCGATCTTTATTTACTTCCCCACCATGAACAAGTAAAGTAACCTGGTTTGATAATGTCGGAACAAATTTTAAAATATTCTCTCGATGTTTTGGATCCAACCGACCAAAAGGCGTATCCATAATAATCGGACCTTGTCGTACAGCGTTTTTATTTAAAGCACCAATTAGTGATAATGCAACAATTTGCTCTGCACCAGCAGATCTTTCTGGGACGGGATTTCCATTACAGTCCAATATAGACAAACCGAAATAATCATTAATTTTTAATCCGGAATAAGACTTATCTGTGGTCAATTGTTTAAATATTTTTGTGGCATCTTCTTGAATAACAATTCGCAAATCATCTCGAAGTCTAACAAGTGTTTTTTCCAATAATCTTTGTAAATCTTCGTAAATCTGGACCTCTTTATTTGCCTTTTTCATCTCCGGCCCTGACACTTTTATAATTTTGGCTCTTCCAATTTGATAGCCTCTTGCTTTTTTCCAGTTAGCAACTCCTCGGTCTTATCACAGATTGTTTCTAAGGAGCCTATTTCTTTTGTAATCCTTACATATTCATCCCTATTTCGGATAACAGAACTAATATCATAACTCCTTAATCTATCATTTAATTCTTGAGTTTTTCCGTCTAAATCGACTGTATCTATTCTGATTTCTGTTAATCGTTTTTCAATGTATTTAATTGCTGCAAATATTGAAATAGCTTTAATTCCCTTAAGATTTCGAATTGATTGATTAGCTTTATTATAGGCTTCCTCATCGTAATTAAGTTGAGATAATTGATTTTCGAGGTCAACCCTAGCTTTTTCCAGCTCTACTCTATCAATATTTAGTACAGTTTGCCCGCATGTGGGACATAACCGACCATCAAGTAAGGTTTGAAGATTACTCAGTTTCGCTCTAATACTTTCTCTTGTACGCAACTTAGAAATTTGTAGCTCTCTTACAAATTCCAATTCTTTAAGTTGTTTTTGAATTTTAGGTTGAAGTAATTCTTGCCATGCATTTGCCAAATGGGTTCTTTTTTCCTCTGTTAAATTTTTTCTCATCATCCTTGAGATTTGCTGCCCTTTTTTCATAATCATCAAGCCTTTTTGCGTCTGCTTCGATACCTGCAGTTTTTTGAAGTTCATCATTAAAGTTCTCTAGCCTTAATAGTCTTATTTTCTTTTTTCTGTTAAATCTCAGAAAGATCAAATTCAATAATATCGATTTCGGTTTCTAGATCAGCTGCTTCTTGTGCGTAGGATTTAGCTGAGCGGTCCTTTTGAGCAAGTACATGTTGCCGATTAACTGCTTCCCTAAGGTTTAGCTTTAAATCAGAAATTGCATTAGACATTGCAGGTACACCAAGAATTTGCTCGATAGATTCTTTTATTACCGCTGATTGTTTTTCTAGTTGTGAGAGTAAGACTTCATATTCATTCAATAACTCACCATCAAATAGGAAAAATCTTGAAATAGTTTCAGGGAGAATCCGATTTATTTCGGTTTGTGCTTCATCAGGATTCAGGTGATTATTCCCCTTTCGTAAGTATATTTTTTCTTCAAAATCACTATCCTTAGTTGGAGTAACAGCTGCTTTTTTAGGTTGGATAGCCCTGGTTAGAGAATATGTGGTATCTTCAACTTTAAAATTAAGGACAACTTGCATTGTCCAGTCATTTTCTTGGGCAGAATCCCAATTTAATAAACTAAGTAAATTCATTCTCTGACCAAATCTATTGAGAGTCCGTCCATATAACACCCAACGAATAGAATTTAATAACGAGGATTTTCCCCGCATATTTTCACCATGAATAACAATAACAGGGTGTTGATCGCCAAATTCGATCTTTTGTTCACCATAATAGGGTCCAAAGTTATGGAGAGAAACATCAATGAGTTTCATTTTTATCACCTTGCATTAATTGCTGTTCAACAGTAGCTTGGACAATTTTCCTTATTTCTGATGCAGTGTCGCCTCTATTTCCATCATATTGAACCCGCTCCTCCAGCTTAAAAATCCGTTTAATAGCTCTTCCGGCAGGTGAGGTGCAACAGCCGGCCATATTTCTAACATTATTTCTAAGGGGCTTTTTTTTGTATTCATTCTTCATCATCCTCAATACTCTCTGCCTCAACATTATTCAACAAATCATCCGGGTTAAGATCGTAATCATACGCTAATGACCTTAATTGGATTTTGACAGCATTATTCATAGACATTTCAGCGAATTGAATAGCTCTTGAAAGCTCCGTCTTTACGAATGAATCGTTTTCACTTTCTTTGTTATTATCAGTTGGAATAACTATTGCATCGTGAATTTCAGCGG
>CAWEKR010000003.1:0-198911 GCA_963809615.1 uncultured Chloroflexia bacterium | reverse complement strand
GGAAGGCCCAGGAGCTTCACAAAGAAGCATATGGCTATCTCCCACCAGGTCATGAGGAAAAATCGCCATGGAAAAGGCCTATGAAGAAATTATCCCATTACACAAGAACGAGGTCATTTTCGTTGAGCACATGAAAAGCGTGATCGTCAGGCAGGTGAAGGGGACGAACCAACCAGAGACCCTGATGGGACAACCGAATACATTGAGGTTTAGGTGGAAGCCAATATGAACCACGAGCAGTGCCAGGCTATATGGCGTAACGCCTTCCAGGCCAGTGGTGCGGGATCTACTTCTGCGACAACTGCTCGAGCATGCGATTGATTCGCATTGAGATCAACCTGAGCCTGGGATGGCAAGCCGGGCAGTGCTGTTAGCCCAACCTGGCGGATCTACAGGCTGGCAAATGCGCTGCAGATGGCGGGATCTGGCTGGGCGTTTGCCAGAACCGAGTCTCTTTCATGAGCTGAGACTGCTATGAACCCCCTGGTATAAACCCCACCCTGTTGGTACGAACCCCCTGGTATAAACCGGGTTTGTACCTGGTATGAACCGGGGTAACGACTTAAGGGAGGTATATACCAGTCTAGTAAGGTCGGACAAGATGCATTCCGTCGGGCTTTGGATATTGATGATCATACTCTGGAATCGAGCTGGCGCTTACTGCATGCACCAGACCCTGAAGATCATCCCCAATTATCCCGGACCCAGAATTTGTCACCCTTGCCAAACGCACAGTTGGAGAAAATACCGACCGCTATCAAATAGCTTAGCTTGATTTTGCTATTCTTTTGGTAGGAGGAAATTTACATTTTTCCCCTGGTGTATTACCCCTTCACTGGCGTAAACACCCTGGCCTAAACCCGGTCAGATGTTCCATTTTATCTGGCTCATACCGGGTTCACGCCTGGCTTATACCGGGGTAACGGCTTAAGGGAGGTATAGACCAGTGGTGCAAAAGTAGCCTTTGGTTTGATCCCAATCACACAACGATCAAATCGGACAAGTGGCATGAGATGCTCTCGGATTACGGGACATTTGTCCCTATCGAAACGGGATATTTGCCTATAGTGCTGAAGGCTATATTCTTGTATGATGATTATTGCCAGAGCAACGTACCACGGTCTCTACCGGACTCAGGCACTAATCTCACGATTTACACGGCGTAATCATACGCCTCACACGTTGGCCGGAATGCTTCTGGGGAATGGTTTCGGCCTATTTATTTTAACTGCTCATCGATGGAGATTGTCATGATCAACGATGTTGTACTCGAAAGGATTGTCGCAAATATCTGGAGATATGCTGTCACTCTGCTCTTACGCCTGGCCTGTTACCGTGGCCCAGATCTACCGCAGAAGCCGCTCAACGAGGTCCAGGATGCGACCGGTTTCGTCACCCTCCAGGTGCCCCACAATAACCTTGGTTCATGGGTGCATGGTTTTCTATACAGCCGGGATTACAAAGAGAGCCTGGCGGATTTTGTCAAGGATGCCATGGAGCCGAGCTACTGTTACCAGAAAAATTAGACCCCTCACAGTTACAGGCACCACGTATCACAACGGAGGTAGTGGCGCAGCGCATCATGAACTAGGTGAATGGATCTACTCGATAATCTTTTGGTAAAGAGAGCTGATGATAACACTAAGTAGCCGCATTGGGTAGAAACATGGAGGGGGACGGAGAACAAATAAATAATCAGTGACTCATACGTAGACTTGGTGTGTTTTTTCTAGAAGGGAAGTACGCCAGCCTTGCTGTTATAACGAACCGCATGCACCTTAACAAACAACCTCTTTGCGTAAACGTTCCGCTCTGGCAGGCAGTGACTGCTGCCCTAAAGTCCGGGGCGGGTCGTGAGAAGTGTTGCAAGTCGTCCGCAAAAGTCAGGCTCATAAGATGCCTTACAACTTACCATGTTGCCGTAGATCATTAATCGTGAGTTCCTATCGCATAAATGGTGATCTTCTGCAGAAAAACGGAAGGGGTGTCTGATAGTTGTCCGAAACGACCCCTTAACGGAACATCGGTTGTTTTGGACGTCCAAAAGGGTTTTTGACACGTTTTTTCGCGGTTTCTGACACTAATTTCGTGGTTTTGGACAAGTAACGTGCAGGTTTAGGACAGAATATTACTGGTTATTGACACGTTTTTCGACGTTTTGGACAAGTCTTCGCCCTTTTGGACACGGCTGGATCACACGTATTTCTTCTCAACTCAGTCCACTTCCAACTATGCAGCTTTAGTTTACCAGAGTAGGGGTGATCATGAAATGGCTCTCCATCCCGTTTCAAGCTGGACATAGGTCCCGTCTCTCCCTTAATTGGTTGACAAATTCCATTTGATTGGTATTATCAAAAGAAAAGAATAATGCCGTGCGAGTATCATCGCCGGATTGTACGTCAATTGATCAAACCACACGAGAGTAGCATTTTCGACTTCAATCTCGTGTGGTTTTTTTATAAGGAAATTCACACTTTTGGAGGTACATAACCCGTGGACCAAATTCAAAATCAATTCCTTGAATTGCCTAAGATCGAGAAATTGCTAAGAGGAAATGAAGTCGCCAGGTTGCTTAACATAAGCCGCAGCCGTGCTTACAATCTGATGCAAACAGGAGTTATCCCAACGGTTCACATCGGAAAGTCCCGGAGGGTTCGACCACAAGATCTTAGAAGCATATATAGAGAAACATATTTATCCATCTGAAAATTACATATATTAAATCCTATCATGTGTTGATATGACCGGTGTTTTTCCACATCATCCACACTGTCCAGGGATTCTTATGCATGCTAAAATAGGTCAGCACTATTGCACCTTAACAACCTACATGGACAGAGTTTACGGGTCGCCTTTCCTTGAAACCACGAAAGGAGAAAAAATGACAAGGCGAAGAGGAAATGGCGAAGGATGTTTGCATCACAAAGCTAATGGTTCCTGGCGTGCTCTGGTAACTCTACAGGGGCGTCAGACTGAGCCATACTTTCAAAACTCGGGGAGAGGCGCAGCTCTGGATCCGGCAAACGCTCGAGCAAATTGACATTGGCATGACATACGTCAGCACAAAGCGTACCCTGGCAGAACACCTGAATACCTGGCTCGAAAATGAAAAGCCCGTTTTGAGACCATCGAGCTGGATTCATTACTCGAACAGCTTGTTCGCATGTACATCATCCCAAATCTTGGGAAGATTTCCTTGAAAGACTTGCGGTACCGAGCATGTCCAGGCGTTTTACAGCCGCTTGATCAAGCAAGAATGTCGGAGCTCACACGATCCGAAAAGTTCACCACTGTACTGCATCACGCTTAAATCTGGCAGTCGAGACAGGTGTGATCAGTACGCAATCCGGTGAGCTTTGCTCACCCACCGAAAAAGCCCATAACCGAGATGAAGATTCTCGATGAAAGTCAGGCGAGCCACTTTCTGATTTCGATAATCGGGCATCGTTGGGAGGCGCTTTTCAGACTTGAGGTTGTTACCGGCATGCGTCAAATGGAACTTCTCGGACTTAAATGGGATTGATCTGGACTGGCTTCGTCAGACGATCAGGGTCGAACGACAGCTTGTTCAGGCCTGATGGAACAGGAGTGAAATTCCTTGCACCCAAGACTAGATCCGGGAAGCGGATAATTGATCTGGACGATATCACCATCCAAATCCTGCGAAATCATTATGAACGTCAACAAGCAGAACGCCTGACAGCTGGTGAAAGATGGAAAGAATACGGATTGATTTTCACAACTTCGATTGGAACACCGATTCCTGTCAGAGAATTGCTTAGGACGTTTTACAGGCTTCTTGAAAATGCAGGATTACCCCGAATTCGTTTTCATGACCTCAGGCACACCGCAGCGAGCTTGATGCTTAATCATGGCGTTCCGGCAATTGTGGTCAGCAAGCGATTGGGGCATGCTAGAGTATCAATCACCGAAGATACGTATGGTCATTTGCTCCCCGGTATGCAGGTCGAAGCTGCCAAGCTTATCAGTGACCTGGTTACTCCGGTTCAATTGTTCCCAATTGTTCCCGATGCACTCCAAAGAACCTAATAATCGCAACAAAAATTGAGCCAAAACCCCATTTATCCATCGAATTGAACAAAAAAGCCGGCTGATTAGCCGGCAATTGGGGGAAAATGCATGAAATTCTTGTGGACCTGGCGGGATTCGAACCCGCGGCCTCTTCAGTGCGATTGAAGCGCGCTCCCAACTGCGCTACAGGCCCATAATCTATCAAAATTGTATCTTAGCGGAGTGGCACTGTCAAGATAACGTTCCATTCACGTTCAGGGGCTTTCATCACCTCTCCAATCAGGCTATAATTCCGTGATGGTTTATTCGGAGAGATGATGACAATTCCAGAACAGCTTAATCCCATTCCGCAAATTTCACGCCAGGCAAAGCTTGAGCACATCCTTCTAACAGCTGGTTTAGACAGCTTGATCCTCAACCCTGGTCCCAGCCTGGTCTATCTTACCGGTCTGCACTTCCACCTGTCAGAGCGACCGGTCCTTGTATTTTTAACCCCCGATTCAGCTCCCTCCATCGTGCTTCCTGAATTGGAACAACAGAAGCTCAAGCATCTGCCTTATGCTGTCCAAGCTTTTCCATACGGTGAAGACCCTACCCAATGGGGAAAAGTCTTTCAGGCTGCTATTCGTACTGCCAATTTAGAGCGCTCCCGTAATGGGGTCGAACCACGGCAGCTCAGGTTGCTGGAATACAGTATTTTGACTGACGCGGCTCCCAGGGCACAATTTATCTCCGCCCAGGATAGCGTTTCCTGTTTGCGTATGTACAAAGACGAGGTTGAATTATCAGCCATGGTTAAAGCGGTTGATATCGCCCAAAGGGCCTTAATTTCTGTTCTACCCCAGGTAAAAATTGGTCTTACCGAACGCGAGCTGGCAGCTGAGCTTACACTGCAGCTGTTCAAAGCCGGCTGCGACCCCGAAGTCCCATTCGCTCCGATTGTGTCCTCTGGTCCCAATTCTGCCAATCCACACGCACAGCCCTCAGACCGCCAGCTGGCTCCGGGTGACCTTTTAGTCATCGATTGGGGGGCGAGCTATCAAGGTTATTTCTCAGATATTACCCGAACCTTCGCGATCGGGAATTCAGATCGAGAATATGCTCAAATCTCAAAGATCGTCCTTGAAGCTAACGCCGCCGGTCGAGCTGCAGCCAAACCTGGCATCCCCGCTGAAGCAGTTGACCGCGCCTCCCGCGCACTGATCGAGGCTGCCGGTTATGGTCAATACTTTACCCACCGCACCGGTCATGGTCTGGGGATGGAAGGTCATGAAGACCCCTATATCCGCGCAGGAAATCTGCTCACTCTCGAACCGGGGATGACCTTCACCATTGAGCCCGGCATCTATCTGCCCGGTAGAAACGGTGTGCGTATCGAAGATGATGTCGTGATCACGACAGACGGCGCGAACTGCCTGACGAGTCTTCCCAGGGAAGTGATACAGCTGCTCTAATATCCTTTTTGGATAACCATATCAACCTGTTGGAGAGATGGATGATGATCATACCCACCGCAGAACCCTTCTTTTTTCCCGGTGATCGGGTTGGTTGTTTACTGGTCCATGGGTTTACTGGCGCCCCCAAGGAAATGCGCTGGATGGGTGAGTTTCTTGCCGGTAGAGGCTACACAGTCCTTGGTGTCAGGCTCGCTGGTCATGCCACCCGTCTGGACGACATGAAGCGTATGCATTGGCAGGATTGGCTCGCCTCGGTCGAAGATGGTTATCACCTCATAAAGGGCTGCGTGGACCAGGTTTTTATTATTGGTCTATCCATGGGCGGAATCCTGGCCCTCCTCTTTACCTCTCAACACCCCTTATCCGGTGTGGTCGCCATATCGACCCTCTATGCCATGCCGTATGATCCTCGCCTGCCGTTCATCCGCATCCTTTCACCGCTCGTCCCGACGGTAAAAAAAGGGCCTCCAGATTGGCGCAATCTGGATGCGGTAAAAGATCATGTCGAGTACCCAAACTATCCCACAAAAGGGGTCATTCAGCTCCGGGAGGTATTATCCCAGATGCGTGCAGCCCTACCTTCGGTGCGTGCTCCCGCCCTGATCGTCCATTCGAAGAAAGACGGCGGTGTACCGCCTCACAATGCTGAGCAAATTATGGCTGCGATTGGCAGTCCAGATAAACAGCTTCTTTGGGTTGAAAACAGCGGTCATGTCATTCCGCGCGAACCCGATCGCCAGTTCGTCTTCACAAAAATTGATGAGTTTATCCACAGAGTGCAAAACTCCCCGCAGACTGTATGAGTCGTGACCTGATCTTGCTCAGTATCTCGCTGATGACCTGGGGAGTCGGTGAGGGGATGTTTTTTATCTTCCAGCCCCTTTACCTGCAGCAGTTGGGGGCTAATCCTTCTTCGATCGGTTTGATCCTCGGAGCCGCCGGGATTATGATGACCATCGCCCACATCCCCGCCGGGCACCTGGCAGATCGAATCGGTCGTAAACCCCTTCTACTGGTTTCCTGGTTCACCGGCATGCTCGCATCGTTCGTAATGGCACTTGCACCATCCCTGCCATTCTTTATCATCGGATTATTACTGTATAGCCTGACTGCTTTCGTCTCTTCACCTCTGAGTAGCTACATAACCGCAGCACGTGATAAATTGAGTGTTCCGCGAGCCCTCACCATGGTTTCAGCTTTCTATAATACAGGCGCACTCCTCGGACCCTGGTTGGGTGGGCAGGTTGGCGAGAGGTTAGGTCTGCGCACCATTTATTTCATTTCGGGGGGAATATTTTTTATTTCTTTGGTCATCCTGCTCTTTATCAAATCCCAACCGGTTGAGATCCAAGATCCAGACCAGGGTGAGAACTATAAATTCGTCGATCGCCGTTTTATTATCTACCTGTCAGTGATCTTCCTGGCAGGATTTTCAATGTATCTCGCCCAACCACTTTCATCGAACTATCTGCATAATCAGCGCGGCTTATCCCTCGAATCGATTGGTCTTCTTGGATCGATATCCAGCCTGGGTATCGTCGTCTTGAATCTAGTAATAGGCAATATTAACCCATACATTGGTTACATTTTGGTACAGCTTTCGGTGGCTACCTATGCGTTGATCCTGTGGCGCGCCACAGGTTTTGCCTGGTTCTGTGTGGGTTATTTTCTGATGGGCGGCTATCGCACATCCCTCTCGCTTGCCACCGCTCTCACCAAGAACCTCGTCCACCAATCCCGCATGGGGCTCGCCTTTGGCATGACCGCAACAGTCGGGTCCTCTTCGGTCATCCTTGCCCCGGCTGTGGCAGGATTCCTTTATCAAACCAAGCCCTCACTGATGTATATCGTCGCGTTCAGCCTGATTCTTGTCTCCTTGCTGCTCAGCGCTCGCTTCATCCCGAGACCAGTCGCAGGGGTATGATTTCATGCTCAGGTCGATCCTGGCTCGCATGTAAATGTTGAGATACGCAAAATGATAAAAGCTGGTCGGAGGAGTTATGGATAGTATATTCACATTAGGTCTGCAGATCATCGTTTGGTTTCAATCTCTTGGGGCATGGCTTACACCGGTGATGAAGTTTTTCACTTTTTTGGGTTCTACTGAGTTTTACTTATTGGTCGCACCTGCCCTCCTTTGGTGCATCGATTCGGTCCTTGGAATCCGCTTGGGTTTGTTCCTGATGATCAACGCCTCGGTGAATGCTGCCTTAAAAGTGGCCTTCCACGGACCGCGACCCTACTGGTATACCAGTGATGTGAAAGTATTCGGCGGTGCCGAGACTTCCTTTGGTGCTCCATCCGGGCATAGCCAAAATGCAGTCGTGGTTTGGGGCACCCTCGCCGCTCGGATTAAGTCTCGCCTTGCCTGGATCATTGCCATTGTGATCATTTTTATGATCGGTATTTCACGGATCTATCTCGCCTTGCACTTCCCCCATGATTTAATGCTCGGCTGGTTATTCGGCGCGATCATGCTGTGGGCTATGTTGCGCTTCGAAAAACCTGCCGTCGGCTGGATCAAGAAATTTCCGGTAGGCCTTCAGCTACTTTGGATATTCCTCTTTTCACTTTTTCTCATTCTACTTGTAGTTGTTGCCCAGCGTACTCTCGGTGCTTGGAGTGTTCCCTTGGATTGGGTTACCAATGCCCATATCGCCTTCCCCTCAGAGCCGCCCATCACTCCCCTTTCCTACCACAATTTCCTCTCCAGCACCGGCGCCTTCTTCGGGCTGGCCGCCGGCTGGATCTGGATCTCACGGCAGGGTGGCTTTTCAGTCCGTGGGGCGTGGTATAAATTAGTCCTGCGCTATATTTTGGGTGTTCTCGGTGTTCTAATCCTGTATGTTGGTCTTGGTGGCCTTTTCCCCGATGCAGAAACCTTTATTTCCTATGCCCTTCGTTATCTTCAGTATGCTCTGATCGGCTTTTGGATGTCCGGTTTTGCCCCCTGGTTATTTATTAAAGTAAATCTGGCCTCACACCTCAAATAATGTTTTGTGATTAAAAAAACTGGCTGGCAGTTTAAGTCGCTGCCAGCCAGATGTGCTATTGCTCCCGTTACTCTTCCTTCTTGTCTTGAAGGTCCTTTATCCGGGCAGCGATCACGTCTGCCGCAATATGAGTAGGGACAACCTCATAGTGGTCGAACTCCAGTGTGAACAGGCCTCGTCCGCCCGTCATGGAGCGTAAATCAGTCGTATACCGCTGCATCTCCGCCAGGGGCACCTGTGCAGTCACTACTGAATGCCCTTTTTCTGTGTCCATCCCTTGAACCCGTGCTCGCCGTGTATTCAAGTCTCCCAAAATATCGCCCATGTTGGCTTCTGGGACTACGATCCT
This sequence comes from uncultured Chloroflexia bacterium, assembly GCA_963809615.1. Lineage (GTDB taxonomy): Bacteria > Chloroflexota > Anaerolineae > Anaerolineales > UBA4823 > FEB-25. The sequence continues at coordinate 190,080 of CAWEKR010000003.1, read as the reverse complement.
GACGTTCATGATCGGCTCACGCAGCACCGGGCCTGCGTCTTTGAACGCCAGCTTGAAAGCTTCACGCCCGGCAGTCTCAAATGCGATCGGTTTTGAATCGACGGGATGTTCCTTGCCATCATATACCGACACGTGCACGTTGAGCACGGGGTAGCCTGCGATAACGCCTTCTTTCATCACACTGCGCACGCCCTTCTCGATTGCCGGCATGAAGCTGTTGGAAATCGCTCCACCAAACACATCATTGGTAAAAGAAAATTGTTCTTCCTGGAATGGCTCAACGCGCATGAACACTTCGGCGAACTGTCCCGCCCCACCGGTCTGCTTCTTATGCCGGTATTGCGATGCACTTTGCTTGGTGATTGTCTCTTGATACGGCACCTTGGGGATAACCGCCGACATCCCGGTCTGGAATTTGCTGTCTGCTTTTCGTATGGCGACGTCGATGTGCTGGTCACCCATGCCCTGCAGGATGGTTTGATTGGTGCTGGGTTCCTGCCTCCAACTTAAAGTCATGTCTTCTTCACATAACCGTGTCAATGTCGGGCTAAGCTTCGCCGAATCTGCTTGTGTCTTTGGGAATACGGCTACGCTGAATAATGCATTCGGATAAACCGGCATTTGCAATGAAAGCGGATGCCCTTTGTCAGTAAAGGTATTTCCAGTTGAGGTGGCGTTTAATTTCGGTACCGAGGCAATATCACCGGCATGGATCAATTTCATTGGGATCTGCTCCTTGCCTCTCAGCAAGTGCACGGTACCAAAGCGTTCTTCAATCCCCTTAGTCTGGTTCCATACTCGCGAGTCAGAGTTCACCGTGCCGGAATAGATGCGGAAATACGTGATCCGTCCCACGAAAGGATCTGCCGTGGTTTTCCACACGTACGCTGCTAACGGTTGGTTATCCTTTGGAACCAGCTTTTCTTCGCCATCTTTCCCCTTTGCACTTGCCGGTGTTGCCTCTAGTGGAGATGGCATCAGGTTGATCATTGCATCCAAAAGGGTCGCCAGCCCAATTTCTGCCGAACCGGCAGTAACAAAAACCGGCACCCAATTACCGGCTAAAACAGCCTTTTTAAATCCACGCAATACCTCTTCTGGGCTTAAGTCCTCACCTTCCAGGTATTTCTCGAGCAGGCTGTCCTCCCCTTCTGCCGCTGCCTCAATCAATTGCATTCGTGCCGCTTCTACTTCATCCTTACATTCCGCCGGGATCTCTTGGGTGGTTTCGCCAGCTCCCGAATAAGCCTTCATGGTCAATAGATCCAGGACGCCTTTAAAATCAGCCTTCTCACCCCACGGTAGCTCGACCGGGATTAACCGCTTATCAGAGATTAGCTGAACCGAATCGAGTGCCTTATGAAAATTGGCATTATCCCGGTTCATTTTATTGATAATGACTATCCGTGGTAATTGGAACACGTCACAATACGACAGGGCAATTTCCGTCCCCACCTCTGCTCCAGCGACCGAGTCCACTACCACTATCGCACTATCGGCAATTCTTAAGGCAGAAATGACTTCACCCACAAAATCCGTATACCCGGGTGTGTCCATCAGGTTGATCTTGCAGCCTTTGTACTCCAGTGGGAGTACGGCTGTGGATAAAGATATCCCGCGCCGAATCTCTTCTTCCTCGAAATCTGAGACTGTCGTCCCATCTTCGATCTTTCCCAGGCGGGTTGTTGCGCCTGTAAAATGTAAAAGGGCTTCTGCCAGCATCGTTTTCCCCGCGCTGCCGTGCGAAACGAGAGCAACATTCCGTATAGACTCAGTCGTGTACTCTTTCATTATCAAACCTTCCTTTATGATCTAGATTCACGCAAGCCTTGATTGTAAAGGAAACGTGGAAAGTTGTCAAAGTATTGCTCTAAAATTCTATTTGAACATTTAAATTAAGCCGAGATAAATTGGAGTAAAATAGTCCGCATGATGCGTAAGTTGTTCTTTAACCTCGCTTATCTACAAAAACCGGTCTGGGATACTGGCATCTCTCCCCCCGAGCTGCTCGATTTCATCGCTTCTCACAATCCCGGCCGGGCCTTAGACATGGGCTGTGGCACCGGCACCAATGCCATCACCCTGGCAAAACACGGATGGGATGTAACCGGTGTCGACTTCGTGAGACGCGCCATCAACCTCGCCCGGCAAAATGCCCAGCAGTATGGCGTTAATATCGAATTACATGTGGATGATGTCACCCGCCTTGACTCGGTCTCCGGCCGGTTTGATCTGATCCTCGACATGGGCTGTTTTCACAGCCTGCCTCCCACCAACCGCCAGGCCTATATTTTAAAAATAGATTCACTGCTCACCGATACAGGCACTTTTCTGCTGTATCTATTCATGAAATCCAGCCCCGACGGACCAGGTCCAGGAGCGACAGAAGCCGATCTACGTTTTATCACCCAAAATCTCACTTTGGTGCAGCGTAGAGATAGCACTGAGCGTGGAGTGCGCCCCTCCGCCTGGCTCACCCTGCAGAAAAAGTCTCAACCTGGATTGGATGGTTGAATAAGTGAGACTGCTCTTCATCTTCCTTGACGGGGTTGGGTTGGGTCACGACGACCCATCGGTCAATCCATTCGCTCTCGTACCCATGCCAAACCTGGCATCGTTGCTCGATGGGCATAAACTAATCGCCGACGGTCGCCTTTCCGGCCCAGACTCCGATTTTCACCTGGTAAATACAAGTCGCGCTTCCTTGTTGGCTTTGGATGCCTGTTTGGGCGTTGATGGTATTCCCCAATCCGCCACCGGGCAGGCTTCGCTGTTTACCGGCATCAATATCTCCGCCCGTCTTGGCACCCATGAAGGTCCCAAGCCCACCCCTCCGATCGTGGATTTGATCAGCCATGGCAGCTTGCTGACCCAGTTGAAGCTTCAGGGTAAAACCGCATCTCTCCTGAATGCCTTCCCTCCCCGCTACTTTGAGGCGATTGAAACCGGGTATCACCTTCCCGGTGTGATCGCACTCACAGTGAACAATGCAGGCTATCGTTTAAAAAATCAATCCGATTTGTTCACAGGGAATGCCATCTCCGCTGATTTCACCGCCGAAGGCTGGCGTTCCCACCTGGGTTTTCAAGATACCCCTATCCTGTCTCCCTTCCAGGCTGGGGAGCGCTTATATACCTTAGCCCAGCAGACCGACCTATCGATCTTCGAATATTGGCTCACAGACGTTGCCGGTCATCATCAAGATATGCACTCAGCCCGCACCCTCCTTGAAATGCTCGACGCAGTTTTAGCCAACCTACTAAGCTCATGGGATGATGAAAATGGATTGGTCCTCCTCACTTCGGATCACGGCAACCTCGAGGACTTAAGCACGCGTCGCCATACGCGCAATGATGTCCCCCTGTTGCTCATCGGCTCACCTGATTTGCGCCTCTCATTTATCCGCCAATTGGAACTATCTCGCGCTTGGCGTAATAGACCAGACCTGACCGACCTCACACCGGCGATCTTAAATTTAATAGGATAATCCCGCTACGGTTAGATTATTCCAACCTGCTTCCCTACCTGGGAGAATATTTCCAAGACTTTCCCTAGCTGCGCGTCGGTATGTGTCGCCATGTAGCTTGTGCGTAGCAGTTGCTTGCCCTCTGGCACCGCCGGTGATACGACCATATTCACATACACACCGGCTTCGAACATGGCTTTCCAAATGATCGCCGCCCGCAGGTCATCCCCGACATAGATCGGGATGATTGGCGAGACAGAATTCCCGGTATTAAAGCCTAGCTGCTTGTATTGAGCGCGCATGTAATCACCGACGTCGTTAACCCGTTTTACTCTCTCTGGTTCTTCGCGCATCACTTTTAAAGCCGCCAGCGCCGTGGCCGCATTCGCCGGGGGTATGCTGGCGCTGAAGATCAGCGACCGGGCGTGGTGCTTGATGTAGTGGATAATATCCTCATCCCCGGCAATAAACCCGCCTAATGAGGCCAATGATTTACTGAACGTCCCCATGATCAGGTCCACTTCGTCGGTCAAGCCGAAATGCACCGCTGTTCCCCTGCCGCCTCCTAAAATCCCCAAGGCGTGGGCATCGTCCACCATCAATCGGGCGCTGTATTTCTTACATACCTTCGCAATCTCGGGCAATAAAGCAATGTCGCCTTCCATGCTGAATAGACCATCTACCACAACCAGGATCCCGCACTTGTCCTCGATCCTGCTGAGCACTTTCTCCAGGTCCTCCACATTATTATGCTGGAAGCGCTTCACCTTGCCCCAGCCTAATCTGGCTCCATCCACGATGCTGGCATGGTCGTCCCGGTCCAGCACCACCACATCCCCTCTCCCCACCAGGCTGCTGATCGTCCCCAGGTTCACTTGCATCCCTGTTGAGAAGACCAGGGCCGCCGGCTTCCTCACCCAATCTGCCAGCTCGTGTTCCAGTTGCTCGTGCAGCTCCAGGGTTCCGTTAAGGAAGCGCGAGCCTGTACAGCTGGTGCCATAAACATTGATCGCCTCGATCGCCGCCTGCCTGACCTTCGGATGCATAGTCAGCCCCAAATAATTATTCGAGCCGCACATGATCAGGCGCCGCCCATGAAATATGGCTTCAGTCCCTTCGTTCCCTTCCATTGGAATAAAGTAAGGATAATACCCTGACGCAATGTATTCCTTCGCCTTAGTAAAACAAAAACACTTATCGAAAATATCCATGATCTATGCCTCTTTTGATGGAGTAGTATTTTTCTTTTTGTTTGCACCAGCTATAATCTGGTCAATCGCGAAATTGATCAGACCCCTCGCAATTCCATCCAACGTGATCCACATCTTACCTTCTATGCCGGGAATAATATAATACTTCCCTCGTTCAATCCCATTTATCGCTGCCTTCGCCACGTCCTCTGCACTCATCGAGCCAACAAATCCTGCCAGGGCTTTCGTCTCGATTGGCTTGAATTCGTTTTCATATGCCAGCTGAGGCGTGTCAGTATCGGATGGGAACATGATCGAAACCCCAATTCCATGGACCTTCATTTCCTGCCTCAGCGCATCCGAAAATCCTCGCACCGCAAATTTTGATGCCCCATAAGCTGTGTATCCGAATCCGCCTATAAAACCTGCCACCGACGAAATGTTCAAAATAAATCCTGACTTTCGCTTTATCATCGCCGGCAGTACTTCTTTTGTCATATAGACCGTACCGAAGTAATTAACCTCCATCATCCAGGTAAAAATATTAAGATCGAGGTTTTCTACATATCCTGGATGGGTGACCCCGGCAGAATTGACCAATAAATCTGGCGGTCCCGATTTTTCGGTCACTTGCTTGACTGCCATCCGCACCTGGTCCCACTCAGACACATCTGCCGATACGACCCCGATTTTCTGATTCGGGTCCTTCCGGTGGGTCTCCACTTCTTTACGCGCCAATTCCAGTACGTCCTTCCGCTGCGCCACCAGCCACACATCCATACCTCGTTCAGCCAGTACGCATGCGATGGCTTTGCCAATCCCACTCGAGCCACCAGTTACCAGTGCTACCTTACCGGGTGTAAGTTGTGCTTTAATTTTCATGAATTGATTAACCCAGGATGATCCAAATGGTTCTTATGTATATCAAAAGTACGGCTATGAAAAGTATGCTTTGATATCATTGGGAAGAAGTGATTATACCTTTATATTCGATAAATATAAAACAATATATGAGAAATTCTACCGTGTATAGGGTGTATAAAATCGGACCGTTCATAAATAATGGTGTTTCTGTGATGGACAGCACGGAGTATTTCACTGGGTATAGCTGACTTTCGGATGGAACTCCATCATAATGAATGAACCGCACCTCTTTCCGGCTTCCCCCCTCGTTTTTAAGGGAGCATCCCAATTTCGTGTGCGAAGCTGCAAGAGCATTTCTTGCGCAATATGTATGTTTTCCATCGGTCGTGGCATGCTTCTTCTCCTTACGGTTACTCAATCAGCCCATTTTTTTATTCGGTTTGATCGCGTTTGTCCGAACTATCCACCGCACCTATGTGATTGCTTAATCGATAATGAAGTAGATGTTGATGTCATAATATAATAAAATGATGCCTTGGAGATAATCGCAACATGCCAGGATCATTCGTGTCCTTAAAATTCCAGGTTCCTGAGGTCTTGGATATTGATAGATTTAGGCTAAGGATGCTGATGGCATCCGATGTGGATAAAGATTATAATGCCGTCATGACCAGTGTCGATCATCTCAAGGGTGTATTTGGTGAAAATTCCAAGTGGCCATCGCCAGATTGAACCCGTGAGCAAGATCGGATCGATTTAATCTGGCACGAAAATGAGTTCAAAAATCGGTCTTCTTTTACCTATACCGTGATGAGTTTGGATGAATTGAATCGATCTGTCTGGGCTGCCTGTATATTTTCCCTTCCAGAAATATGGATTATGCAGCCGATATCCATATGTGGGTGAGAAAAAGCGCCTATGATACGGGGCTTGATCCAGTTCTTTTCGCAACTGTAAAGACTTGGATAGCGGATAAATGGCCTTTTACCAGCCTCCGTTATCCCGGGAGAGAATAATCCACCTCATACCAGCGCGAGAACGATTTATATCATCCAAGACTCGCCCTTGATCAGCACAGAAAAGCGCTGACGATTGTAAAAAAATTAATCATGTAGACCCATCTTCCTGCTGTTGTAAGCTAAAATTATAGGCAAAATCCTATCTCTGAAAAGGCTTCCATCATAAAAACCAATCTTCGCCCAGCGAACCCCTACTTCACCACAACAGCCTATTACCTGAGCTTTATCTGCCTTGGCATGGCTACTGCTGTGCTCGGTCCGACCTTGCAGGGTTTAGCGAAGAACACTGGTTCCACCCTTGCCCAGATCAGCTCGTTATTCCTGTTAAGTTCTTTTGGATATCTATTCGGTTCGTTTATTGCAGGAAAGGTTTTCGACCGGATCAAAGGACATCCGGTTCTTTTTCTAATGCTCTTAAGCATTGCTTTACTGGTCGGTGCTGTCCCATTAATAAGTACATTGCTTCTGCTTCAGATTTTCTTTTTCATTCTTGGGATTGCCGAGGGCAACCTTGATGTAGGTGTCAACACATTGATCGTCTGGCTGCATGGAGACAGGGTTCCTCCATTCATGAACGGTCTTCACGCATTCTATGGGGTTGGCACAACCATTGCCCCACTCATCGTGGCTGCAGCACTCGGCATTTCGGGTTCAGTATATAATGTTTATTCGGTTTTAGCGATCCTGATCGTACCCGTCGGTCTGCTCATCCTCTTTTTCCCCAGCCCCTCTCATTCAATGGCAAGACAACAGGCTGGTGATGGGCCTGCGGTTCCCCAGCTCGTGTTCTTACTCGCGGTGATCTTTTTCGCCTTTACGGGTGCAGAACTTGGATTCGGCGGCTGGATCTATACTTATTCCACTTATCAGACCTATGTCAATCCCACCATGGCTGCGAGCATCAACGCTGCGTTTTGGGGCGCATTAACCATCGGTCGAGTGATCTCCATTCCTCTTTCCGTGAAGTTGAAACCCCAAACGATCCTATGGGTAAATTTCACCGGCATAATCGCCAGCTTGCTCATCATCATATTTCTCTCCTCCACCCAAACCTTTCTTTGGCTGGGAACGATCGGGACGGGGTTGTTTATGGCTTCAACCTTTCCAACCCTATTGAATGATGCTCAGAGTCGAATGCATATTTCGGGAAAAATTACCAGCAAATTTTTCGTTGGTGCAAGCCTTGGCAGCATGGCCATCCCCTGGTTAATGGGTCAGCTGATCACCCCGTTTGGAGCCACTGCTACAATCATGGTTGTTTTATGCAGCATCTTTCTTGCCACGGGAACCTACTTTTTTCTCAATATTACCCAGCGCGCAGTACCAGCCTCATCGCCCGGGTTATCGAGCAACGGGAAAAGCGAATGAACATATCGTCCGCCAATATCCGACGGTTTTATTCCATCCAGGGATTGGTACCGGTGATATCCTTTTGTGCCATTTGATCAGATCTGATTGACTATATCGGCGCAGTTCCATTGGCATAAAATTGGTTTGGCTATTCTTTCAATCCAAATTTCACCGCCAGCGAATACAATCCTAGCAACCCGGTGTACAGCACCACCAGGCATACCGGGATCACTTCCAATGAAACCCTACCCGCCAGGATTCCGACCAGGCTGGGGATGACCGCTGTCCCCATCCCACTCGCTGCCATTTGCATGCCGATCGTGTTCGCCGCGTTATTCGCTCCTACACGCCGGCTGGTGCCTGATATCAGTGCCGGGAAAATGGGGGCAATTGCTAGCCCGATCAATGGTATTGAAATCAGGTTTGCCGCTCTGACCGGATTCCACCACAACAACACCCCTCCCAGCAACGCCGCTACCAATCCACCTGCTACCAGGCGGTTGACACCCACTCGTTTGGCGAACAAGCCGGCCAGTATCCGCCCAACAGTGAAGGCAGCCCAATAGCCGCTTATCAACAGCCCTGCCGATTGTGTGCCAATACCCCGCGACTCAGTCAGCAGCGTGTATGCCCACGTCCCTACCGTGACCTCCGACCCAACGTATAGAAAAAATAGGGCGACGCTTAACCACACTCGGGGTTGGACCAGCGTTTGAACCAGGGGTGTCTTATAGTCGGTCAGCCGTTTGGGTGCTTCCCCCGCAACAACAGCTTCTTTTTGGTTCCATAATGTCAGGGTCAGCGCAAAGCAAACCGCCATCGCCAGTTGGAACACCCCCACTACTCGATAGCCCAACCGCCACGAATTCTGCGTGCTCAGCGCAGTGGTCATGATAATCGGACCAAGCGTCACGCCAATCCCGTAGCACGCATGCAGCCACTGCATCATCCCCTCACCAAAATTCGCTGCCACGTACGTGTTCAGGCCGGCATCAATTGCACCCGCTCCCAGTCCTGCCACCACCCCCAACAGCACCATCATCCACCAGGCAGGCACCAGTGTATAGCCGATCAAGCCCGCCCCGGTCATAGCGCAGCTCACTGCCAGTACGTTGCCCACATTAAACCGCGAGATCAGTGGGCCGCTTAAAAAACTGGAGGTCAGGTAGCCCGCCACAGCCGCAGTGATCAGTAATCCAACCGCATCCACTGGAAGCAAAAAACCGGTCCGGATTGAAGGCCAGGCAACCCCGAGTAATCCATCTGGCATTCCCAGCGCGATGAACGCTATGTATGCCAGAACCACGAGTCCAATATTGGGATATGTCCTGACCTTATGCCAAATTCTCACACTTTTTTCCTATTTATTCAAAATCGTGGCAAACAAGCAATTATACAGAAAATTTCTAAATTATCTGCCATTTTGATCTCTCCAATTTATCGGTTATTTAGACTGATCTTCATTATCAGGAATGGCTACTTATCAAAATGAAAATGTTTCGGATATGTTTTCCTTCACTCCACTCATCAACGCATGACTGGCTGATATCCTGAATAGACCTGCGTGTATAATTCCATATATTCATGAGAGAAGCATAGCCAAGAGCGTTTATGCCGCTTAGTCGACGAGGTTTTCTGAAAGTTGGTGGAATTTCACTTGCGGGCTTGATTGCCATCGCCGGTGGATTGCACTTGGTGGATGAATCTCAACACCCGGTCATCGACAGGATTTCTTTCCCGGTGCGCAACCTCCCGCCCGCATTGGAAGGTTTTACCATCGTACAGATGACGGATATCCACTTGAAGCCCTATACCCAGGCGAGCCTGGTGCGAAAATCTGTAGTGATGGCTAATCAGCTTCAGCCTGACCTGGTTGTCCTGACCGGTGATTATGTGTGGCGTGTGCGCGAAGCCATTCAAGAAATTGCCCCATTGCTCGCCAACCTGAATGCGCGTTATGGGGTTTACTCGGTGATGGGCAATCACGATTACTGGCTCGATCTCCGTGCCCTCCAGGCTGCCTTCGATAATGCGCGACTGCCAGTCCTGTATAATCAAGGTCTGTCAATTAGCGTTGGGAAAGCTGTTCTATACCTGGCAGGCATGGACGATGGCTGGGCTGGGCATCCCGATCTGAAGCTTGCGCTGGAAAAAGCACCCACCGGAGCGCCAGTTATTCTTCTCTTGCATGAGCCAGACCTGGCAGACGAAACCCTCCTCGATCCCCGTGTCTCACTCCAGCTTTCCGGGCATACCCACGGCGGACAGGTGATCATTCCCGGAAGACCACCGTTCGTCCATCCGTACCTGGGAGAGAAATACCCAGCCGGACTCTACAAAGTCCAAAACGCTTGGGTTTATACCAACCGCGGTCTGGGATGCACTACCGTGCCCGTGCGGATTAATTGTCCGCCGGAGATAACCAAGATCACTTTGGTCCCCTTCTAAAGTCTGGACGATTACTCAGGCTTGTTTAAAACCCGATCAATGGCCCAATATTTGCCACTCATCCATCGGGATGGCTTGCTGCCAGTGATATTCAAACATATCCCGGTAGATAGCCAGCGCCTGGGGTGAATCGGTTGCAATCACAAATTCGTTCACGCCCCCTTCTGCTATCGAGCTGTAATGGAAGTTCTGACTGCCGACGAACAATAACTTATCATCGATCAGTGCAGATTTCATGTGTACCCGCCCATTAAATTTCCGCACCTCCAGCTGATCTTCTATGCCAAGCTTTTTAGCTTCATTATACAAAATCTGGATATTGGGTAGGTTCTCTGCACCATTCCCGGCTGACCCTTCAACCATCACGCGCACATGCGCACCATTTTGCTTCATTGCATCCACCATGGAATGCAGGTAGGGCAGCGTGTTGTCAAAGTTGCATAGCGTAGGCACCAACAGGTTCAGGTCGCAGATCAAATCGGCGGTGAAATTAACGTGGATCACATCGATCGTTTCTTGGGCTGTTGCTAAAGCTGCCTCATAGGCTCGGTCCGATTCTTTATATACCGCAGTCCGATAAACAGCTATTGCATCAGCAGTATCTCCTGGCAGGTAGAATTTCAAGCTCTCCGGGATGTGAGACACGCTGGCTAATTGCCAGGTGCAATTTTTTTCCAGGTATTCTCGATCCCAGTTTGAGAGATCACTACAGATCAGCTGGTTTGAGTCTATCCATTCATCATCAAATGCTGCAATTCCTGTCTGGGCAACTGGTCCCGTTAGAACAACACCCAGATCGGTTAAACTTTCTCCTTTTCCTGAAGGATTATCCTCAGGCAGGTGTGTCCAGGCAATATTAAAACCGGCCGCCATCACGGTTTTGCCGTCGATAACAATGAACTTCGTGTGGCTGTGGGGCATGCTGCCTTTGTAATTAGCCAGCTCCACCTTCCAGCCGATGGCAGGGTCTTCCATGGTTGGTAAACCCACATCTACAAAATCCTGTATTACATTCCAAATTTGGTCCCCGTTTTGTAACGTGGATACGCTGGGATAATTTCCCAAAAGTATTTTTATGCTCATCCCGCGCGGGAAGGCCTCCGGGTTTGCTTTTACTTGTTGGTATAAATCCATAATCGTTCGAGACATCTGTGTACCCGGGCTGAGGTTATCCACATCCTGGTCCCACTGCATATTCGAAAAAAGGATCTCATACCGCCCTTTCATCAGCAGGTCCGATAACTGGTCGTATCCAATCCTTTCCCCGGGTGGCAAAACATAAAATTCCGGTGCTGGTTTGGGCATGAAGACAAACTCGACGAATTGGTTCCCGCAGAAAGGACTCTTATAGTCGATGGGGTGGAATTCTCCACTCTGGACTACATCCAGAACGGCTTTCATTTGATCCGACAACGTTGCTGCATCGCATTGGTACACAGGTTGGGTTGAGTAGCGTAAGGCCAAATTCCCATCCTGCGCATCGATCCAGGCAAGCTGAGTGTCTCCCCCTTGGGTTCCAGCCGCTTCCTGCTGCGCACCAGAAACGAATGGTCCAACAATGGAAGGCGCGGACCATCCCTCGGGTAAGCGCATGGTTTCCATCAAGGCATCTCCATTCCGTGGGCTGCCATAATTATCCTGCCATTGGTCTGTAGCATAAACCAGGTGGATATAACTATTTTGATCTTCAAAGATCGAGGGTCGGTTTCGGCAGCTGGTTGCAGAAACGACCTCCAACGGACCACTACCAGCCTGGTAAGCTAACTCGTTGTTCGCACCACACCACGCTGAAAATAAATCACCATTTGCGTTGGTGAACACTTCGGCAGAGCCTCCATCGCCTACATTCTGTGGAGGCTCCCATTTTCCCTGGCTGAATTTGACCAGGGAAACATTTCCTGGAGAATCGAGCGCATCAGACAGCGCCAGCCAATATTCTCCACTTCTACCGGCGGCCAGGCGCGGTTTGGTGTGTGCCAGGCCTGTCGAGAGACATCCTTGAAACCCTGTATTCGCCTCCTTTGCGATATCCCAGGTTGCATATCCTGCTGATCCTGTGCCTGCATGCCAGGCTGCCATTAATGTACCGTCATTATTCAGCGCCACTGCCGGCCAATCATTTTGAGCTGTCATGCTATCAGGAACACATGCCTGTTTGCCTTTGGTAAGGCTGATGGGTTCCCCGCATGCGCTGTTCTGGCAGCGGTTGTACCAAATTTCCCCGTTTTCTGACCATATTACATTCGACACGCCATCACTTCCAAGCACAACTTGTGGGTGCTGTGATATTTCCTGTGGACTCTTAGAGACGGTTATAGGTCCGTTCCAAATTGTGGATCCCCCTGCCGCGGATTGCTGAAACGCGAGCACGATCTCTCCCACGCCATTAGACCAGGTTGCCGCCATTATTTGTGATCCAGCTGCCAGTCCCAGGGTTGTACCCTCCTGGTTTGCTAAATCGGCGCTGATCACATGCGATTCTTGCCAATGCACACCCTGGGTCGGGTTGGTTAGGTTAGTCGTAACACTTCCTGGGTATATCGTCACAAAATCTGTACCACGGTTAATAAAGGAAGCTAAAGCCAGGAAGAGCAAGGTGAAAATAGTTATCGTCACGATATCCTGCCAGCGCCGTGGTGTAATTGCTTCCGGTTGTTCCGTGGTGCGTTTTCGGCTCAGCCAGGTATAGATCACCCCGAGTAGGCCACCGGGTAACCCGTATATCGTTACCCCAGCCAGGATCAAGAATAACAGCCCTTCCCAGCCCCTCGATACTGCCGAAGCATATAGTTCCCACCGCCAAACCAGCACCCCGAACGCTGCTCCTCCCAACACGCTGGCGAACAAATATCCCAGCCAAACCAACCATGCGTACCGTAATCGGATGGTGATCAACGCGAGTGTTGCCCCATTCAACAGCCCAAACAGGCCTCCCACCAGGGCAAAAAAGACGATGTAGGATGCCGGGTCCCTTAGCGATCCATTGTTGTAAAGGCTGATCAGCCCGATCAGTAGCAGCACGAGAACCACCAGGATTCCCTGGCTGATCCAGGTGGAATAGGCTCCGCCCCATAAATACCTTTTTTGGCTGCCCAATCGGTCAATTTGGTGCAGCGAATACCCGCGCACCAACCCACCAACTGCACCTCCCAACCCTACAGTAATAAAAACGATCACGATTCCCCACACCAGCCGGATGAATGACTGCTCTTCAGGGATCAGGTTAATGATCAGGCCAGGCAGTCCACTTCTGAGGATGATAAAAGTCGCCAGGGCACTGACGATACCGCCCAGGATAAAACCTACCAGGCCGATCGTTAAACTACGGGAATAAGAGGGTGTCGTTGGTTCCATTGCATTATCCTCCACGAAAATTAAGTTCTCTTAATCCGCCACTTTTTTCCTGGAATGAAAAATAAAAGGGCGGATGGACGCAACTTAGATTGTATCCTATTGAAGCGATTGTCAGCTAAGTTTTGGTATTTTCGAATGATCTATATCGGAGCCATTTCAAATCAACCCTAGTATTGTAAGTATAGGTTATCCTCATTAATATCCATAATTTTACTGATTATGCTTTCGGCAGCTGTCATAATTCCAATAATGTTATAACAAAGAGTGTCAGAAGGTTTTCCATCCGTAGATAGGAAAAATCTATTGGAGAATAGGCTAACCGATAAGATACTCCAGAAGTTTATCATCAAATAATATCGTCCGACTTGGATTGCTCGTACGGACCAAGAATCATTCCGACCTTTTAGCTTTGCTTAGTTTCTCTGCTCAAAAATGTCTACAATCCGAATGGTTCTTCATAAATTAAAGATAATTTAAACCATAACTTGCTGAATTAGGGTTATCATTATATGTTTTGATTGATATGAATAATACGCTGACATAAACCATGCCTACCTTATCTGATCGCCTAAAATCTTTGGGGGTAAAAGTTGGTGCCAAAGACCTGCCCCCACCTCACCCGGGTAAGACTTTCCCGGTTGAGGAAATCGTGGCTGGGCGTTTTATCGACACAGGCAATGGCAGCACCTATCTCATCGAGCAGGATTTTCCGCTCGATTATATTCACGGGCAGTTCAGTTTGCGCATCTCGACCAGGCCACTGACGATCGCTGAGTGGGCCGGTGTTGTCGAATTTGCCGACCAAAATCCCGAGGAGCTGTTGTTTCTCGATACCGAAACCTCCGGTTTGGCTGGTGGTACCGGCACCTTCGCCTTTCTGGTTGGTGCCGGTCGTTACACACCCGAAGGCTTTCATTTGGCTCAGTTTTTCATGCGTGATCCGTTGGAAGAACCTGCCCTCCTGCTTGCCCTCGAGGATTTTATTGCCCCTTGTCGCACGATCGTGAGTTTCAACGGAAAAGCCTTCGATATCCCCTTATTGGATACCAGGTATACTCTGCAGGGGTGGAAGTCTCCTTTTAGGGAATTCTCGCACGTGGATTTGTTGCATTTGGCCCGCCGCTTATGGCGTGATCGTCTTCCCAGCCGGACGTTGGCAAACCTGGAAGTCCAGATCTTGCATGCCAGCCGCACAGACGAGGAGATCCCCGGATGGATGATCCCTCAAATATATTTTGATTACTTGCGCGATGGTGATGCCCGTCCGCTGCAGCGCGTTTTCTACCACAACGCCATGGACGTTGTCTCTATGGCAGCTTTATTGAATCATACTTCATCCTTACTTGAACATCCATTCACTCAGCCAACCGCCGATACCATCGATTTGGCAGCTGTCGCCCGGCTGTTGGAGGACCTCGGTCACATTGAGCAAGCCGCCGAGCTCTATGAGCATTGCCTTGCTTCGGAGCTCCCGGATGATATCCACACTAGTACCCTTTTACGTCTAGCCCTGCTGCATAAGCGCAACAACAACTACACTGACGCCCTTCCCTTATGGGAATTTGCTGCTTCTCGGAGAAAGGTTGAAGCTTATGAGGAATTAGCCAAGTTCTACGAGCACCACGCCTTGGACCTTGACCAGGCGCTCAAATGGACCCTTGAAGCGCTTGAAGTCATCGCTTCTGCCTCTCTCCCAGCTACGGAGAACCAGCTGTTGAAGTCTGAATTCCACCATCGCCTGCAGCGCCTCCAAAAGAAACTCACCCCCAAAGCAGAATAATCATACCAGCAGCCCTTGGAGTTGGGAATGCGTTTTTCTTCTCTCTTTGGTTTTGGGATGAGTAGGAGCAACTTTTTTGTCATGGCAGTTCGGTTCTAAAAACTCCTCCCCCAAATTGACTTTTATTTGGGGGAGGTTGGGAGTGGGGAATATTTTTCGTCTTTTTCATCTTATTCGCCTCTTTCGTGTTCAAAAATTCGCCTCTCTATTCGGTGACGGTTTTCTGTATACCATCACCCATTATCTATCTGGTTGATGGAAGATCACAGATCTCTCATAGTTGCCAAGATGAGAAATCTTAAATCTTCTTATTCCTCTTGTGGATTAGAACATCTGTGCTATAATTAGGACGTCATCATTATTTCATTTTAAATAATGACGTCCGTATACCGGTTGGTCTTTACCGGTAAAGGCGTAATTACTCACCATCTCGAAAATTTTTCGCAAAGTATCATTATGAATCCATCGCGTCGACCCTTTTACTTGTCATTGCGGAATCCCCCCCGCTCGTGGGGGGAAACCCAGCGATCTCTGCTGGGTGAACCGGTCCCCGCTGATTTTCGGGGAGCAATCTGCACTTTCTTCTGTACGTTCGGTGGCAAATTGCTAGTTATTGTGAGTAATTACATTAGACTGCCTACATAAGTTGATATGGTGGTCTTCCATATCAATCAAGGCAGTTGTATACCGGTTGGTCTTGACCGGTACAGTGTACTTTTGTACAGATCAGTGCTCTTCTGTACCGATCGTTTTCTATCGGTATGATTTTCATCTGTATAGGTCGTAAATAATCCTACTTGCCTAAAATGGCCAACCTACCATTGCTCCAACATTCCGCTTTTCCCCCCTCTAAACATTCCCACTTAGTAACAATTCAAAGCATCCACACGCGAGCGTTTTTTAGTTCAAACGAGCCAGAGTATTCGTTCCTCATCGTTATTATTCAGAAACGAATGATCGGGTTCCGCCTCGGAAATTATTGAATGGTTTTGTTTTTATTATTAACAATTCCACCTCATCCTGGTCTCTATTGCTCTAAATGATCCAGCTGATTTCTCAGCTTGGCCGCGGTCTCCATGAAGCCTGCCAGTTTCTCCCTCTCCTTCAAGACGATCTCCGCCGGCGCTCTATTGGCAAAGGAGCTGGCCAGCAATTTTTCCAGCCGGGCAGCCTGGCTTTCTGCTTCGCTCAAGGCTTTCGTGATCCTTTCCCGCTCTTCACTCATGTCCACCAGTCCTTCGAGCGGCACGTAGATTTCCACAGCTCCAATGGCAATCCCAATTTGGTTCTCTTGCTTGGGAGGTAGGCTCTTAGAAATCTCGAATTTATCGGCATCGAGCTGTGCCAGTGCACAGATGACAGCTTTTTGTTGGTGGAATAGATCGGTCTTTTCCCCGGCTGAGAGCATTGCCGGGATGCGCTTCCCCGGCTTTACGTTCTTTTCAGCCCTAATATTCCTTATCGACCGCACCACTTCCTGTACCAGGCTGAAATCGCTTACACACCCATCCTCCCATCCTTCCTTCAGGCGCGGTTCAGGCCAGGATGCAATGATCAAGCTCTCTCCCCAACCAGCTGCGATACCTGCCAGCGGAGAATCAGCCATGGCTTTCTTTAAATTACCCCACACCTCCTCCGTAATGAACGGTATGAAGGGATGCAGCAAGCGTAAACACAGGTCCAGCACCCGTACGAGCGTCTCTGCAGTATGGTAGGCGCGATTTTCCCCTTCTGCCAGTTGGAGTTTCGCCACCTCAATGTACCAGTCAGCAAACTCGCTCCAGAAGAATTCGTAAATCTGTCGGCCTGCCTCTCCATACTGAAAAGTCTGGAAAAGCCGTTCTGCACTGCGCACCAGCTCCTGTACGCGTGCCCACACCCATGAATCTGCAAGTGTCCATTCGGCCTCAACACTGGTCGGTGCCTCAACCTTATCCAGACTGGTGATAATGAACCGGCTGGCATTCCATACTTTATTGACGAAATTCCGGTTTGGCTCCACTTGCTTTGCGCTCAAGTTTGAGTCTTTCCCGGGCGTCGAGCCCACCAGGAGCGTAAAGCGCAGGGCATCCGTACCCATTTCGTCCATCACGATCAACGGGTCGATCACATTACCATTCGTCTTACCCATCTTCTTTCCATGCTCGTCACGAATAATCCCGTGCAGGTACACCTGGCTGAAGGGTATATTCCCGGTAAACTCCAGGCTGAACATGATCATCCTCGCCACCCAGAAAAACAGGATATCATATCCGGTCTCCATCATCGTGGTTGGAAAGAAATATTGATAATCCGGGGTTCTTTCCGGCCAGCCTAGGGTAGAAAATGGCCATAATCCAGACGAGAACCATGTATCTAGCACATCCGGGTCCTGCTCAAGCTTCTGACTTCCGCAGTGCGAGCATTCCGTAGGATCGGTTCTGGTCACCGTCAATTCACCACACACTTTACAGTACCACACCGGGATCCGGTGCCCCCACCACAGCTGGCGTGAGATGCACCAGTCCTGGATATTCTCGAGCCAGTTGTAATACACCTTGGTGAAGTGTTCCGGCACGATGCGGATCCGCCCGCTGCGCACGGCCTCGAGCGCCGGTTGTGCCAACGTCTCCATGCGCACGAACCACTGTGTAGATATCATCGGCTCGATGATCTCACCACCCCGCTGAGAGCGCGGGATATTGAGCATATAATCCTGTTCCTTGATCACCAGTCCCGCTGCCCGCATATCTTCCCACAGCTTCTTCCGGCATTCAAACCGGTCCTGACCCTGGTAGGGTCCACCATTCTCATTGATATGCGCAGACGTATCCAGGATCGAGATGATTTCCAGCCCATGTTTTTGCCCGATCTGATAGTCATTCAGGTCGTGACCAGGCGTGACCTTCAACGCTCCTGTGCCGAATTCACGGTCTACGTATGAATCCGCAATCACCGGGATTTCACGCCGGAGCATCGGCACAATCACTTTCCTGCCGATATATTTTTGGTACCTCTCATCCTCGAGGTGAACTGCCACTGCAGTATCTCCGAGGATGGTCTCAGGTCGGGTGGTGGCCACAGGGATATATTCATCGGTCGAGCCGGCTAACATATACTTGAAGAAGTACAGTTTTCCCGGTTCTTCCGAGTATTCCACCTCCAGGTCTGATACAGCTGTCTTGAGCCCTGGTGACCAGTTGATCAATCGAGGTCCGCGGTAAACCAAACCCTTTTCATACAAGTGGACAAATGCTTCACGCACAGCTTGAGATAGACCCTCATCCAAAGTGAAGCGTTTACGCTTCCAATCACACGAAGCACCTAAACGCCGGATCTGGTCGGTGATGATCCCGCCATACTTCTCTTTCCACGACCAGGTGCGCCTCAGGAATTCCTCTCGTCCGATCTCTTCACGGCTGAGGCCTTCGCTCAGCAGCGCTTTCTCGATCTGCAGTTGGGTGGCGATGCCCGCGTGGTCGGATCCAGGCACCCACAGTGCCGGGATGCCCTTCATCCGGTGATAGCGGATCATCAGGTCTTCCAGCGAAACGAACAGCGCTGAACCCAGGTGCAGCTCGCCGGTGATATTGGGCGGCGGTATCGAGATTACATACGGCTTTCGCTTTGGGTCAAAGCCAGGTTTATTAGGATCATTATCTGGCTGAAAATATCCTTTTTCTTCCCACATTTGGTAAATTCTGCCTTCAGTGGACTTAAAATCGTACGCCTTAGGTAAATCGATCGCAGCCATTCCTGCCTCCTTCGAAGTTGTCAATATAAAACAAAAATCCCTTCATCCATTTGAGGACGAAAGGGATCACCTTCGCGGTACCACCTCAATTCACCAGGCATTCCTGGTGCACTCGACCCTGACAACCATCAGGTTGTGCTGTAACGGGCACTCCCGTGTCGTTCTACTCGTGCCAAAAAAGCATTTTCTTCGACATGCCTCCCGGGCGACATTCGGTGGGGTTTACCGAGTGAGGTTTCCAGTCAATGACCTCACACTCTCTGACAGCGCACCAACCACCTACTCCTCTCGGGTTTGCATCCGGTTATTAATTTCCCCGATTATACTCATGATTCGAGCTGTGGTCAATAAATATTTAAGGAATTTAGTCGGGAATTCATGACAAATAGACTTGACTTTTAGGTTTAAATTGTGCTATCCTACAGCACGTTATTGATATTGAGATATTCCACCAGCACCTCCTCTTCTCTAGGATGTGGGTGGTTAATCTAGATTATTCTTTCAGGATTGGTAAAAAATGCAGCGTGAGCGTGTTGCAGATAACGTGTATTACTTCCAAAGTGATGTTTATGCTCAGGTGACCGCAGGAGCGATAATTGGTCCAAATTGGGCTGTAGTCATCGATACCCTCGCCATCCCCGATGAGACCCTCCAGATAAGGGATTTCATCGAGCAGGAACTAAACCTCCCGGTGAGATATGTTGTAGATACTCACTACCATGCCGATCATGCCTGGGGAAATTGCTTTTTCCCCGGAGCAACGATCATCTCCCATACTTTATGCCGTAAGCAGTTGGCGGTGAAGGGAACACAATCTCTTCAGGAAGCCCGTAAACAAAATCCCGCCTTCCGACGCGTAAAAATCGTCTTACCACAGCTCACCTTTGATGAAAGCTACCTGATCCTACGCGTGGGGAAGAAAACGTTGTCGATGTTCCCACTACCTGGTCCATGTGACGATAATATCGGTGTCCTGGTTGAGGAAGACCGGGTATTATATGCTGGCGATGCCTTTATGGCCCTTCCATACATCGTCGATGGAGATATAGACGATACAATAGCCTCCTTGAAAAAAATCAGCAAGATGGGTCTCGAAAACGTCGTCCCCGGTCATGGAGATATCGTCTTAAGAGGTGAAATCGATGGGGTGGTTAAAGAGAACCTGGCATACCTATCAGCACTTCGCAAAGCTGTCCGTAAAGCAGCCCGCCGAAAATATCCCATGGAGATATTATCAGAAATTGGAGTCGAGGATTGTGGGAAAAGCCGGGTTTTGATCGGCGGATTAGCTGAGGAGCTCCATCGTCGGAACTTGCGCGCCTTGTATTACCAAATGTATGGAGAGCTCCCAAAAGACGGTCTAACCAATGGCGACGTTGATGATGCGGACGAAGAAGATGATCAGTGATCAATTCCTAAGCGATTTTTTGTTTTTTCGCTCGCAGACCAACCACACGCTCGTTGCCGTCAATTAGCCGCTTTATATTCGGTCTCAAGGAAAATCCTAACGCTAAAAAAGCCAGCAGCCCATAAATGGCATATTGCCATGGGTTGAGTCCTAACCAGGCTCGAAACGCGAACACTACCGTTGATACGAGTGCTACGCTCAAGGTGGTAATGGATGCATATCCACCAAAGTAATAGATTAAGCCACAAATGGGTAAGATCACAAATAGGCTCGGGAACCATAACCCTATCGATCCGCCCAGGCATGTCGCTCCCCCAGCTCCTCCACGGAAACGCAGCCATCCGGTTTCTGTGCGCTCAATCAGGAACGCCGAATAATTGTGTCCAAGGATCGATAGAAATGGTGCTAACACATCCATCCACACATGGCTACCAGGAATCAAAAGGTGACTAACAACTACCGCACTCACCCCTTTTAACGTATCGAAGACCGCTGTTGCCACGCCTGCCCACACACCCGCTGCCCGCATGGCATTGGTGCCACCGGTTCGGCCACTTTCGACCGAGCGGATGTCTTTGCCGGTGGAGAGTTTTACAATGATCAATCCAAATGGGATTGAGCCAATTAAGTATGCTAAGATCAATACACCTATACGTGACAGGACCATACTATTAATCAATTCTCCTTCTTTGCCAATCGTTATCTATAGAACCCTGAATATCGTTAATCGGTGCTATTCAGGCAAGATCATTACCGGAACTTCACACGCCTCTGAATCCGCTTGCATCAAATACCCCCGGCATCGCCATGCATTCATATTTTGATACCAGATTAGGTAAATAATACCGGGAAAAGTCAATTGTTCAAAATCGGAGGGTGATGGATGGTCAATTCCGTGTGGATGAGAGTGATAAACCGCCAAAATTTCCCATCCTTTCTCTTCGACTGAGATAAACGCATTAAGCTCTTCCTGTGGATCCATGCGAAACCTGAACGCCTCGTGCAGTATATTGGTCACAGGAAGGACCAGCCTGGCGTGATTCCCATTCCCTGCGACCAATCCGCAGGCTTCTTCGGGCGATTTCGCCATGATATCTGTTTCCATCAGCTTCCATTGTTCAGTTGATAAGTATATCCCAGAAGATAATGGATTCATCGGATGATCAATGCAGCTCCCCAGGCAATAAATATACTGATCACCGGCTCAGCAATCACATTGCGGAAAGGTTTTTGTTCGATCAGATTACAGAACAGGCTGTTCAGAGCATAGGATGGTCCTAATAACACCAATCCAAAAGCAACCGGTGTCAGCGGCCAGTAATTAAACGCCGCCGTGATTTGTCCAATCAAGAACGCCACGATCATCGATTCATAGATCGTCCATTCACCATGTAATCTCAAGTTTGTCACGCGGAGACTTACCAGCCATGCAGCCACCACCAGCGCAGGCACATTGTATAATAATCGTACCCCTCCCGCCCGCAGTGCCCCCGCGAACAGGAGGAAGATGGCAAATGATACGGCTGAAAGAGCTGCACTTGCAAAAGGAAAGCGAACATCCACTGGATCAACGGCGATATACTCGGCGATTAATACCAATACCAGGATGAACGCGCCGCTGATCAGCCCAAACCACCAGCCCAGACCCACCTGCACTCCTCCAAGCGGGATGCCAATGACCAAAGCAGTTAGCGCCGGTAGGATTGCATGCACGATGCTTTGCTTCCCATGCGCCGCAGGATGGGTGCCCATGAGCCAATTTGCCCCTGCCGCGGTCATGCACGCGACCAACACGGCGGTTATCAGGTTTACATCAATGGTTAATTCAATGTACAACCCTGGCAGTTGCTGGGATATCTGCCAGGTCGGAAGTGTGATGAACCTTGCGAGTGTATAGGTCAACACGATCATTGCTGCCAAAACACTCAGATGATCGATATTGGGCAGATTTTGTGCACGCACCTGACCTTCCATATCCTGATTTTACTCTTCCCAGGGTAAATTACCAAGCAGTATTATTTCCTTGACGTATTTCTACCTATCGCTTACGATTATTCAACAGAGGGTGCTATGAGAATCGGCATGATGGCTGATCTTTATAAACCGCATATTAGTGGGGTGACAAATTCCATCGAATTAAGTAAATACTGGCTTGAACAAGCCGGTCATGAAGTATATATTTTCACTTTTGGCGATGATGGTGTTGTTGACGATGAGGAGAATATTGTTCGAACCACCGGTCTTGCAGTCGTCGATACAGGTTTCTATCTAAATCTCCGCTACAACAGTCAAGCCAGGCACCTGCTGTATTCGATGGATATTACCCATGTTCACCATCCTTTTGTTAGCGGCTCTCTTGCGATGCGTTATTGTTCTCCCCGGAATATTCCCATTGTGTTTACCAACCATACTCGATACGACTTAATGACCCAGGCATATATTCCCATTCTTCCTGACTCGATCGGTGATGCCGCACTGAAGGCCTATCTATCACCGTTCTATCGAGCCTGCGACCTCGTTATTGTACCTTCACTGAGTATGCGGCAAATCTTGGTGGATCATTTCGGTTTGGAATCTCCCGTAGAAGTCATCCCGAATGGCGTAGACCTTACTCCATACCGAGAGAAAATCCAACCCATCGACCGCACCCAATTTGGTTTCACCAAGAATGATGTTATTTTCATCTACGTAGGTCGACTCTCACCTGAGAAGAATTTGCCTTTGCTCATCAGAGCTTTTTATGGTGTTGCCATGACGTATGATCATGTCCGCTTACTCCTGGTCGGAGAAGGTCCTGAGCGTGATAATTTAGAAACATTGATCCGGCATATGGAAATCAGCAATAAGGTGTTTTTTACTGGTTTAGTCGATTATAAGCAGATCCCAGCTTATCTGACTTCCTCAGATATTTTCGTCACCCCTTCCAGCGCGGAGACGTTCGGTCTCTCCACAGTTGAAGCGATGGCCGCTGGGCTGCCGGCCTTGGGGATAGATGCTCCCGGTACACAAGACATTATTGAAGATGGTATAACCGGTCTGGTGACCACGGATGACCTGGCAGTTTTCACCGCCAAACTTGTCCTATTATCGACCAACTATGCGCTTCGGATGGATATGGGTAAACAGGCTCAAATCGTATCCGAGAAATACGATATAAAGACTACGACCGCAGCTCTGCTTGTGCAATACCAGCGACTGGTTGAAGCGACGAAACGCCGTAATAATAGCGCCCGCTATAAACTCACCCGACTTCTAGACAGATTCCAATGAAAGCTCCTCGTCCATCAACCGGTCGTCTCGGCGAAGCCATCGCTGCAGATTATCTTGAAGCCCAAGGGTATAGTTTCCTGGGTAGGAATTGGCGTTCCCCTTACGGCGAAATTGATCTGATCGCATCGCGCGGTGAGGTGGTTGCCTTTGTTGAAGTCAAAACCCGCCTCACTCGAACCCTCGGCCCGCCGGAGATATCGATTACCCCTCGCAAGCGGGAGCATATGCGCGCTTCTGCTGAGTATTATATTCAACAGCACCCAGAGCTGACCAATGATTGGCGCATCGATGTGATCGCAGTTCAAATTCAAGCCGGAAATTTACCCCCATTAATTGACCATTTTGAAAATGTCATCTCCTGAAGCGCCTGGCAGGGATCAAACCAGCGTTGGAGCAGAAGTAAAAATTCCCCTGGTTGTGATCCTTGGTCCTACAGCTGTTGGTAAAACCGAGATCGCTATTCAGCTTGCCGAAAAATTGGATGGAGAAATCATCTCAGCTGATTCGAGATTATTCTACCGTGGGATGAATATCGGAACCGCAAAACCGACTATTCAAGAACGCCTCCGGATTCCTCATCATCTGATTGACGTTGCCGATCCCGATGAAATATGGAGCCTGGCTGTATTTCAATCGGAAGCCAATCAAGCCATTCGCAGGATTAATTTGTCTCATCACCTGCCAATTATGGTCGGTGGGACGGGACAATTCATCCGCTCTGTGATCGAAGGATGGAAGGTTCCCTCCGTGGCACCTGATCCTCATCTGCGTGAGGTACTCACCAGTTGGTCCAAGGCCATTGGACCCGATGTCATCCATTCCAAGCTCGCCATCCTAGACCCTGTGGCGGCAAGTTCTATCGATCCATCCAATGTCCGCCGTACAATCCGTGCATTGGAAGTCATCCTATCCACGGGCAGGCGTTTCACCGACCAACAGGGAAAAGGGTACGAGCTATATAATCCATTATTGATCGGGCTGAAGCGCCCGCGATCAGAGTTATACCAGCGGATTGACGATCGGATTACAAAAATGATCGCTTCCGGGTTCATTGAGGAAGTACAACGATTATTAGACTTCGGATATTCTCCGGGTTTACCGACCTTATCGGCGATCGGTTATGGTGAGATGGTCGCTTATTTACACGGAAGGGTCACTCTCGAAGAAGCTGTGGTGCTGATAAAGCGTCGGACCCGGATTTTCGTCCGTCGCCAGGCAAATTGGTTCAAGGAGAATGACCCCACTATCCACTGGGTTCAAGTCAGCCACGACACCGTTGAAGAATTGGTTAAATTCATCCAGGATTGGCTATTTTTGGCACAATAGAAAACGGTGGCCCTGATTCCCACCCAAATTCTTTCCGTGGATTTCCTGATTGACATTAATCCTGGAAAATTCTATACTACTAGTATCATCAACCATTCGACCAAAGGAGGAGAACAATGGATGATCGGCCATGGTTAAAACTATATGATAAAGGTGTCCCTCACCATATCGATTACCCGGCAATTTCGTTGGTAGGCATGCTTGAAGAGGCAGCTAAAAAATATCCGGATAGTCCCTGTACCATTTTCAAGGGGGCGGTAATTACCTACCGGGAAATGGATAAACTCACTGATCAATTAGCCGCGGGGATAGCCGCACTTGGGGTAAAAAAGGGTGATCGTGTGGGGATTTTTATGCCCAATACACCTCAATTCGTGCAGACATTTTTCGCCATCTTGAAAGCGGGTGGGATTGTAGTAGCAGTTAACCCGCTTTATGCCGCCAGGGAAATCGTACATCAAGTGAACGATGCGGGTATTGAGGTCATGTTTGTAATGAGTAATTTTTACCATCACATAAAAAAAGCTCAACCCAATACAAAAATCAAGAAAATCATCGTTACCAATATTAAAAAGTCTCTACCTCCCCTTCTCGCGTTTTTATTTGGTCTCACCAAAGAGAAAAAAGGAGGCTTCCGAGTCGAATTAGGAGCGGGCGATATTTGGTTTAAGGATTTAATCGCTCAACATAAACCAGAAGAACGCCCTAAGCTGGAGATTGGTCCCGAAGATACCGCTATTTTCCAATACAGTGGTGGTACTACTGGGATCTCCAAAGGAGCAATCGCACTTCATCGAAACTTGGTCGCCAACGCACTGCAAATGCGCACCTGGATGATCGGTGCTGAAGATGGAAAAGAGACCGTTCTGATGGCAATCCCTCTCTTCCACGTCTATGGCATGGTGGCAGGGATGTTATTTGCCGTCCGCACGGGTGCAGGTATGGTGATGGTCCCCAATGCCCGTGATTTGAAGGATGTTCTGGATAATATCCAAAAGTACAAGGCATCCATTTTCCCCGGAGTTCCCACTCTTTATAATGCCATCAACAACCACCCAGATGTGATCGCAGGGAAATACAATTTAAGCTCGATTAAAGCCTGCATCTCCGGTTCAGCTCCATTAATGCGCGAGACCAAGGAAAAATTCGAGGCATTGACTGGTGGGAAACTCGTTGAAGGATATGGTTTATCCGAGGCACCCACCGCCACACACTGCAACCCGCTTTTCGGCGATATCCGCACCGGCTCGATCGGCTTGCCATTGCCTGATGTTGAATGCCGCATCATCAACTTGGAGGATGGGATCACCCCGCTCAAGGTTGGAGAGGAAGGGGAGTTATGCATTAAAGGACCGCAGGTGATGAAAGGCTACCACAATATGCCCACTGAGACAGCCAATACACTGCGTGACGGCTGGCTTTACACCGGTGACATCGCAAAAATGGATGAAGATGGCTATTTCTATATCGTTGACCGTAAGAAAGAGTTGATCAAACCAGGTGGATATCAAGTATGGCCGCGTGAAGTGGAAGAGGTCATTTCTACCTATCCTAAAGTGCTCGAGGTGGGAGTGGCTGGCGTCATGGATGCTTATCGGGGAGAAACAGTCAAGGCGTGGGTGGTGCTAAAACCCGGTGAGAATGCAACCGAAGATGAAATCCGTGACTACTGCAGGCAAAATATGGCACCATTCAAAATACCCACTCAAGTAGAATTCAGGACCGAGTTACCCAAGACAACGGTCGGAAAAGTTCTCCGCCGCGAGCTGGTCAGAGAGCACAATGAGCAAAAGGAAAAACTGGTGGTAAATAACTAATTCGATCTTCCCCCTAAAATAATCCGCCGGGTTGAGCCACGCTCACCTCCGGCGGATTTTGATTACTTGGGAGTTTAGACGGTGACTATATCGACCATCCTCAAGAGTAATTCTGGCTCTGCGAGATGGATCCGTAAAACACGCCGTCCACGAGCTTTTAAAGCCTCCACATCGCCCAATGCCTGTCCATGCTCCAGTGTTCCAAAACTTAAGCTTTCGCCTGGAATTTCCACATCATGCTTTGGATTAGCGGTGATGACAAGGAAAAGCCCATTATTTGCTCCACCTTTGTGCAGCTGACCGGTAGAATGTTGGAAGCGTGGCCCGAATCCAACGGTCGTGGTCAATTTTGTATTTTCTCTAACCCACAAGCGCAGCTTACGCAATGCCGCTTCATTCTTCTGATCACGCGTGATGTAGGCATTAATCGCTACATAATCCCCAGCGTTACCCGTTGAGAGAAATTTTTCAACAATCCATCTTATTCCCATGCCGTCTGGGTCGATATCCCCATAAATGCTAATACCGTGATCTTCAGCCATCGGTTTATCTTCGATAAATTGATGGTGCTGTTTATAGAATGAAATTTTATCAAGTGTGCGATTCTTGCTATCCTGTACATCGGGTTGGTCAAACGCGTTAACCCCGAGGATTGAACATGCCGTAGCGATGGCGAGCTCCCATTTAAAAAACTCTGCCCCCAAGGCATAATTGTCGCTAAAATTCTGGGTTAATACTGGGTATCCGGCTTTACGCAGCAAACTCGCCTTCCTATCAAAATTTCCAGAGCGCCTAATATAAATAAAAAGTCTGTCATTTCCATAAAACTCGGGTTTTGCCGGTTCCTCTCCTGAAACGGGTACGATTCCCTTCCCCAGCTTACCACTGCTTTCTGCCACAAGCTGTTCCAGCCAGGCTCCGAACGGAGCTGTCTCTGGGTCTGCGATGATCGTCAATTTATCCCGACCATGTACAGCCGCTTCTCCAATCACTGTTCCCAGCACTACCCCTGGATTCCGCCCTAACGGCTGGTTTAAGCTGCATTCTGATGTCATCCAGGCTGCGCATTCAAGCATTTGCGCTACATCGACGCCCATTAAAACCGCTGGAACTAAACCAAATGCAGTTAGAGCAGAATATCGACCGCCAACTTTTGGATCTGCCAGAAATATTTTGCGGAAATTTCGATCAAAAGCCAGCTTTTCAAGACTCGTGCCAGGATCGGTGATGGCAATAAAATGCTCGGGAGCCTCATCCCGTCCTGCATGAATGGCTCTCTCCCAAAAATAATCCAACATCGCGTTTACTTCAGCTGTTCCACCAGATTTGCTTGATACGATATATAAGGTTTTTTTCACCGGATTCTTTTGGGCGGCATACAATACCTGGGCAGGATCGGTAGAGTCAAGGATGGTAAGTTTTAACCCCATCGCATCCTTAAAAATCAGGCTCATCACCTCTGGGGCTAGGGAAGAGCCACCCATCCCTAAAAGCAGTGCCCGGGTATAACCGGCTGCTTTTACCTCTGAAGCGAATTTGTTTAATCCAGCCAGCAGCGCCTTGCTCGATTCGGGCAGGTTCAACCAGCCCATCCGGATGCGTACTTCTTCCTGGCCTTTCGGATCGGTCGTCCAGAGAGAACCATCCATCGAGTAGAACCGGCTAAGAAACTGATCTGCCTCATATTTTGATGTTCTAGTGGAGACTGCCTTGGCTAAAGCTCCGAGCTCGACCAACGCAGCTTCTCGTCTATTTTTTACGGAGGCGATCAGTGAGTTATATGACTCTGAAAACGCCTTCACTCCTTCCTCTTCCAGCTCCTGGGTGACCTTCTGCATAGATATACCCACTTCTTCTAGATCGGAGAAATTTTTTCTTGCTTGATCCAGGTTCTTTTCAATGCTTAGCTGTACCTTGCCATGGTCTCGGAAGGCAATCAATGTTTGAGGCGGAACCGTATTGACGGTATGATTGCCAATTAATTCATCCACGTACATCGTATCTGGATACGCAGGGTTTTTGGTGCTCGTAGAAGCCCATAGCGGTCGCTGTAATTTCGCTCCCTTAGCTTGTAATTTCAGAAAACGTGCGCTCTCGAACACCTTGCGAAATTCTTCATATGCCAACCGCGCGTTGGCGATGGCGATTTTTCCTAATAGTGATTTGGCAGTATCAGCTTCACCACCAGGCAACTTAGTTAGTGGCTCAAGATACTTATCAACCTTAGAATCAATTCGTGAGACGAAGAAAGAAGCTACAGAATTGCTTTGATCGATCGGTTTCCCTGCCTTGATCCTGTCTTCTAAACCAGATAGATAAGCCTCCATCACCTCCTTATATCGATCAATCGAGAATATCAAGGTGATATTGATATTGAGCCCTGCCGCAATGGATTGTCGTATGGCAGATAATCCCGGTTTTGTAGCCGGAATTTTTATCATTACATTGGGTCTGTGCACAATATCCCATAAACGTTGCGCCTCGGCGATGGTTTTTTCAGTGTCAAATGCTAAATCGGGTCTAACCTCCAGGCTGACAAAACCATCACTCCCGTGCGTTTTATCGAACAACGGCCGTAATAAATCGGCAACCCGCTCGATATCTTCGATCATCAGCTGCTCAAGGATCTTTTTATCATCATATCCCGCCCATGACATTGGGATCAAGGCAGAATCATAATCTTTTGATTTAGCGATCGCGTGGTTAAAAATGCTTGGATTGGAGGTTAATCCCCGAATATCACCCTGATTGATCAACGCTGCCAATTCACCGTTTTCAAGGATGCGGCGTTCAAGGTCATCGTACCAAATAGACTGACCCAGTTCTGTTAATTTTGTGATTGAAGACATTTTGCCACCTTTTCCTTAATATCCTGCTTCTTCGATCTTATACACTTTATTAACCCGACGAACATGGCGTTCTTCATTGGAAAACTTGGCATTAAGGAAGGCATCGACTAATTCCTTCGCCAATTCTGCACCAATCACCCGGGCTCCCAGGCACAACACGTTCATATTATCGTGTTCTACGCCCTGGTGTGCGGAATAGGTATCATGGCAAATACCAGCATATACCCCCTTGATTTTATTTGCCGCGATGCATGCGCCCACTCCGGATCCGCAGATTAATATTCCACGTTCAACCTCACCCTGCGTGATCGCAAGGCCCAATTTCTCTGCATAATCGGGATAATCCACACTTTCAATGCTGTCAGTGCCGAGATCGATCACGGTATAACCATCAGCCAGTACCACTTCTTTGATGATATTTTTCAATGGATATCCGCCATGATCACATGCAAGTCCTATTTTCATAATTCTCTCCAAGATATAATGCAAAGGGTCAGACTGATTGCCGAAGCGTTTCGGTCTACCCTTTATTTCTAAGGATTAACTGCTGCGCCTGCTCGATGACATTATCGACGGTCAAACCATAATGTTCGAAGATCGTTTTATACGGCGCAGACGCCCCAAAACGCTCAACTGAAATGCACGCCCCTTTATCACCCACCCACTTTTCCCATCCTTGTGAAACTGCAGCCTCAACTGACAGGCGTAATGTAATGTCTGGCGGGAGCACCTGATTCCGGTAAGCCTCGTCCTGGGCTTGGAACAGCTCCCAGCTCGGGAATGATACTAACCTGACATTGAATCCCTCACTGGCTAAACGTCCACCAGCCTCTGTGATCAAACTGACCTCAGATCCCGAAGCCATCAGGATCAATTCCGGCTTAGCATCGCCAATGTCCGCAAGTACGTACGCTCCCTTTTGTAAGCCATC
The DNA here is from genome assembly GCA_963809615.1 of uncultured Chloroflexia bacterium. GTDB lineage: Bacteria > Chloroflexota > Anaerolineae > Anaerolineales > UBA4823 > FEB-25. Next base: position 159,275 of record CAWEKR010000003.1, on the reverse strand, counting down.
TGCCGGAGCATAGATGGTACGATCCAGGACCGGGACAGCCTGGCGGGTTAATATCAATACAGTCGGCCCATGCCGACGTGTTATGGCAATTTTCCAGGCTTCAGTCACCTCATTTGCATCTGCAGGACGAATAACAACCAGGTTCGGGATCGCCCGTAGGGCAGCCAAATGTTCGACAGGTTGGTGCGTAGGTCCATCCTCTCCTAAACCGATGCTGTCATGTGTGTAAATCCAGATGCTGGGATATTTTGATAATGCTGACAACCTTACCGCCGGGCGCATATAATCTGAGAAGATCAAAAATGTACCTGCGTATGGTATCACTCCTCCATATACCGACATCCCGTTGGTTATTGCTCCCATTCCGTGCTCCCTGACGCCAAAGTGGAAATACCTGCCTTGAGGGGTTGTTTCTTGAAAATCCTGGGAGTCTTTGATCCAGGTATCATTAGACGGCGTCAGGTCTGCTGATCCACCGATCAAATCCGGCAGGTGGGGTGCCAGCGCATTGATCACCTTTCCAGATGCAGCCCTCGTTGCCATCCCTTTCGGGTCAGCAGGGAAACAAGGCAGGTCAGCCTGCCAGTTATCCGGCAGTTCACCCATCATGCGTCTCTCTAGCTCCGTATCCAATTGAGGATATTCCGCCAGGTATGCTTTAAGTAGCTGGTGCCACAATCTCTCCGCTCTCTCCCCGCGTTTAATCGCCTTTCTAAAATAGGTCAAAACGTCTTCCGGGACAAAAAATTTCGGTTCGAGCGGCCAGCCAAGATTCTTCTTGGCTCCATTTAATTCTTCCTCACCCGGTGGCTCACCGTGAGCCTTCGCAGTATCCTGCCGCGTCGGAAGCCCGAACCCAATATGCGTCCGGCATAATATCAACGATGGGCGAGGATCTTTTTGGGCTCTCGAAATTGCTCGATACACGGCAGTAGTATCATTCCCATCTGGAAGTTTCTGCACATGCCAGCCATATGCAGCAAACCTGGCTGCCCGGTCTTCGGTGAATGCCAGGTCGGTGCTGCCATCGATGGAGATATGATTATCGTCATAAAGGTAAATGATCTTCCCCAATCTGAGATGACCGGCTAGTGATGCAGCTTCAGACGATACGCCTTCCATCAAATCACCATCAGTAACAATCCCATAAACATAGTGATTGATCACCTCAAATCCAGGGCGATTAAACTCGGCTGCCATATGTGCTTCTGCTATAGCCATACCCACACCGTTCGCAAATCCCTGCCCGAGTGGTCCAGTCGTCACCTCAACACCAGGGGTTAATCCGTATTCCGGGTGCCCCGGGGTCTGGCTGCCCCATTGGCGAAAATCTTTCACTTGTTCCAACGGGAGGTCGTAACCGGTTAGATATAACAGTGCGTACAGCAATGCAGAACCATGTCCACCAGAGAGAATAAAACGATCCCGCCCAGGCCAATGAGGGTTTCGCGGATTAAACCGCAGATGGCGCGTCCATAACGTAGATGCCATGGCAGCAGCTCCCATAGGCAGCCCAGGATGACCGGAATTCGCTTTTTGAACGGCATCGGCTGCTAGAAAACGAATGGTATTGATCGCTCGAATCTCAAGATCTGTAGATGCTTTCATGCCTTCCTCCCATACTGATGATGGGCATATTTTACCGTTAAAGCATTGACATGGTTATCTTTCATACTAATACCCGTGACAATTATCACTAGTCTTGTATGTACTTATCCACTGGTATAGTTAATCTGCTTCGACAATAATATATTGACCATCTTTTTAGATGTCACTTTCTAATCTATGTTACAGATCCTTGGTCACAAATTGATACTTGGTATATTTGGCATTTTTTTCGGACGTACATAATCTAAACCACCGGACATCCCGGCAGTATTAATTTAAGAGGAGGTTTGTATGGCGGAAGCCACAACGCAAGCACGAGCTCCAACAATTTTCGACCGGGTAGTGAATGCTACACCTGGAAATTCTCGGTTGGAAATGTGCATCCAATGTGGGACATGCGGCGGTTCCTGCCCTTCTGGGGCAGACATGGATCACACTCCCCGAGCCTTATTTGCCATGATCAAGGCCGGGATGGAAACCCAGGTGCTTAGTAGCAACACGCCCTGGTACTGCGTCTCGTGCTATTACTGCACGGTACGCTGCCCTCAAGAGGTCCATGTTACTGATCTGATGTACACCCTCAAGAGGTTTTCCATTCAGAAGAATTACTTCAAAGACTCCTCTTCCGCAGATGCCCCCCCATTCTCTCAAACTTTTATGCATTATGTCGAAAATTACGGTCGCAGTTTCGAAATGGGTTTAGCTACCTGGTACCACCTGACCTACCATCCCTTGGATATGCCAAAAATTATGCCTATGGCATTGGGACTTCTCCGCAAGGGTCGAATTGATTTGACCCCCACAAGAATAAAAGATATCGATGGGTTGAAGGCTATTCTGGCAAAAGCCAAAGAGCTGGAAGGTGAGATATGAAATACGGATATTATCCCGGCTGCTCGCTTGAAAAGAATGCTTCCTCCTATAACGTTTCCACATTGGCGGTAGCTAAACCGTTAGGGATCGAATTCCAGGAGCTTGATGATTGGAACTGCTGTGGTGCTTCTGAATACATGACCCTTAACCGGATGGCTGCCTACGCTCTAATTACCCGCAACCTGGCGCTGGCTGAAAAGCAGCTGACCAATGGTAAGCAGGTTGCAGCCCCTTGCAGCATGTGTTTTCTTAACTTGACCAAAGCAGATCATTATCTGGCAGAAGATCCTGATTTAGCGAAAAATGTGAACCTCGCCTTAGGTGCAGGAAATATGCACTACACTCCGGGGTCAGTCAAAACCAGGCATTTACTTGAGATTATGATCGAGGATATCGGTCTGGATGCAATTTCTGAGAAGGTGACAAAACCTCTGAGCGGATTGAAAGTGGCTCCATATTACGGCTGCTTGATCACGCGGCCAGGTTATCTCTCAAAATTCGATGACTACGAATATCCGATGTCACTCGACAAGCTGATGAAGGGACTTGGAGCTACTGTTGTCGATTACCCCATGAAAGCCCATTGCTGCGGGGGACATATGACGCAAATCAGCCAGGCTGTCGCTCTGGAGTTGATCCGCCAGCTGCTCCAAAATGCAGCTGAATATGAAGCCGATATTATTGTGACCCTATGCCCAATGTGCCAGCTCAACCTGGATGCCTACCAGGCGGATGTCAATCGCTCCTTCAAAACAAAATACCATATTCCCATCCTATATTTCACCCAAATGATGGGTCTGGCATTCGGCATTTCCGCCTCTGAATTGGGTATCGGTAAGGAGCTGGTCGATGCGCGACCTGCCCTGGCAAAAATTGGAATTCAAGTCCCTGAAGCCGAACCTGCTAAAAAGAAGAAACCTTCCAAGGAAGAACTTCCAATGCCCCGCATGCCGGAGGAGAATTAGCTATGACTGAAAAAATTGGTGTATATGTTTGTCATTGCGGAAGTAATATCGCCGGCACCGTCGATGTGGCAGAAGTCGCTAAATGGGCAGCTGAGCAGCTGCAACATCGCGGGGTGGTCATTGCCCGTGATTATAAGTTCATGTGCTCGAGCCTGGGGCAGGAGCTGATCGAGAAGGATATCAAAGAGCTCGGCTTGACTCGTGTGGTTGTGGCAGCCTGCTCTCCCCACCTGCACGAAAAGACATTCCGCAACGCCTGTAAAAATGCTGGTCTTAATCCATACCTGTGTGAATTGGTCTCAATCAGAGAACAAGTCTCTTGGGTCCATTCAGACAAGGTTGCCGCGACAGAAAAAGCTAAGGCAATCATCTCCGGCGGCGTTGAAAGAATTATCTGGCATGAACCTCTTATCCCACTTAAAGTTCCTATTCATCCGGATACACTCGTAGTCGGTGGTGGTATCGCCGGCATCCAGGCAGCGCTTGAAATTGCCGATGCCGGTTACCATGTAGTTATGGTGGAGCGCGAACCCTCCATCGGTGGGCACATGGCTCAATTCGATAAGACCTTCCCCACACTGGACTGTTCTGCCTGCATCCTCACCCCAAAGATGGTGGACGTTGGGAATCATCCCAACATCACCCTGCTCACCTGGGCAGAAGTCACTCATGTGGATGGCTATGTGGGCAATTTCCAGGTAACAATCCGTCAGAAACCCCGCTATATCGATACAACCCTGTGTACGGGTTGTGGCATTTGCCAGGAAAAATGCCCGAAAAAAGTTGTCGACGAGGTTTTTGAGGCAGGGCTTGGTTACCGCAAAGCTGTCTACACCCCCTTCCCTCAAGCAGTTCCAAAATATCCGGTCATCGACCATGAAAATTGTACTTTCTTCCAAAAAGGTACCTGCAAGGCCTGCGAGAAATTCTGTCCGACCAATGCCATCGATTTCGACCAGCAGGAAACCATGCTGCAGATCGATGTTGGGCAGATCATCCTTGCCACAGGTTACGATCTGTTTGACGCCCGCCGTATCCCACAATATGGATATGGTCGCCTCGCCAATGTGTTCTCCAGCCTGGAGTTCGAGCGGCTAACCAATGCAGCCGGACCCACTAGTGGTAAGGTCTTCCTGCGGGATGGGGTCACAGTACCGAATACCATCGGTATCGTCCATTGCGTTGGCAGCAGGGATAAGAATTACAACAATTACTGCTCCAGCATCTGCTGCATGCAGAGTCTGAAATTTGCCCATTTGGCCCATGAGAAAACAGGCGCCGAGGTGTATAACTTCTATATCGACATCCGTACACCTGCCAAAGCCTATGACGAGTTCTACCAAAGGATCATGGAGGAAGGGACGCACTTTATCCGTGGTCGGGTGGCTGAAATCACCGATGCCGCCCGGAATCCAGGCGAAGAGGGCAAGCTGATCATCCAGGCGGAGGATACCCTGATCGGGAAACAGCGCCGCATCCCAGTGGATATGGTAATTTTATCTGCTGGATTGGAACCACGCCACGATGCTAAAGCTGTAGCCCGTCTGTTCGGCCTCTCTTGCAGCTCCGATGGCTGGTTCATCGAGCGGCACCCGAAGTTAGATCCCATCGCAACGATGACGGAAGGTGTCTATATTGCCGGTGTAGTCCAAGGACCAAAAGATATTCCAGCCAGTGTAGTCCAGGGAGCTGCTGCAGCCGCCCGTGCATTGGGCAAAATTCAACAAAAAGAAGTCGCCATGGAGCCCATCCGGGCAACGATCAATCAGGATAAGTGCTCGGGCTGCCGGATCTGCAATAATCTGTGCCCCTTCAACGCCATCTTATTCCATGATGACAAAATGGTATCCGAGGTGAATCCAGCCTTGTGCCAAGGATGTGGGACCTGTGTGGCTGCCTGCCCCGCTGGTGCAATCACTGGGACAGGCTTTAGTGATCAGCAAATCCTGGCTCAGCTCGAAGGGCTTTTGTTGCTCAATGTTAAACGACTCGAGCCAGAGCCTGTGCCGGCATAATAGGAGAACAATATGAGCGATCAATTCGAACCTGTAATAATCGGTTTCACCTGCAATTGGTGTAGTTATCGCGCGGCTGATATGGCAGGCACAGCCAGGATGAAATACTCACCCAACATCCGCTTGATCCGCCTGATGTGCTCCGGACGCCTCGACCCAACCTTTGTGTTGAAGGCTTTTGCCGGGGGTGCTGACGGAGTCATGATCACAGGCTGCCATCCGGGAGATTGCCACTATGTTGAGCAGAACTATAAAGCATTACGCCGGTTCATTATCCTCAAGAAAACATTGCAGCAGATGGGCATTGAACCCGGTCGGTTAAAACTGCTCTGGGCTAGTGCCGCTGAAGGGGCCATCTTCACTGACGAAGTCAATAAATTCGTTGAGCAGGTCAGAGCTCTTGGTCCATTATCTTGGCCAACGAGCGGTGGCGGCTTGGAGAAGATGTTCGCAGTGCCCGGACATATGCTGGTGGAGGAGGTGACCGCATGAGCACCAACGGAAAACCGAAATTCGCCATGTACTGGGCTGCCGCCTGTGGCGGCTGTGAGATCGCTGTGCTCAATATTCATGAGAAAATCCTGGATGTTGATGCCAATTTTGAAGTGGTCTTCTGGCCTGTAGCCATGGATGCCAAGTATAAGGATGTGGAAGCCATGGAAGACGGCTCGATCCTGCTAACTCTCTTTAACGGCGCCATCCGCAATGACGAGAACGAGCATCTGGCTAAACTCTTGCGCCAGAAATCGAAGATCCTGGTTGCCTTCGGTTCCTGTGCCAACGAAGGATGTATGCCTGCACTGGCAAACCTGTATAACATTCAGGAAATTGTCGATACGGCCTTCTCCACTCCAACTACGGACAACCCGCAAAATATCCGTCCGAGTACCAGCTACATGGTTCCTGAAGGAGAACTGCACATCCCAACCTTGTATCCGGTGGTCAGGACCTTGGATCAGGTGGTGCCAGTGGATTACTACATGCCCGGCTGCCCACCTGAATCTCATCAAATTGCGGCTGTGATCGATTTAGTGATCCAGGTGCTTCAAGGTAAAGCTGAGCTACCTCCCGCCGGATCGGTGATTGGTGCAGGTGGTTCCACAGTATGCGATGAGTGCCCCCGAACGCGGAATGAGAAAAAAATCAAGAAATTCGTACGTATTCAGCACATCATGATCGATCCCGAGCTTTGTATTCTGGAGCAAGGCGTGCTGTGCAGTGGACCTGCAACCCGCAGTGGCTGCACGGCGCTGTGCCCGCAAGCAGGCTCACCCTGCATCGGTTGTTATGGACCAGCTGAGGGTGCTGAGGATTATGGATCCCGCTTAATGACCGCAATTGCATCTGTAATCGATAGCAACGATCCGGCTGAAATTGAACGCATTTTCGAAGGTATCCCTGATCCAGCGGGGCAATTTTATCGCTTCAATCTGGCTGGCTCGCTGCTGCGCTTTAGCAAATCCGCGTGGAAAGGATAACCGGAGGAGGAATTTATGCAAAGAATATCAATTGACCCCATTACCCGGCTGGAAGGCCATGGAAAGATCGAAATTTTCCTCGATGACGAGGGTAATTTCGCCAATTCCTACTTCCAAATCCCCGAATTACGCGGTTTTGAGCGCTTCTGTGTTGGCAGACAGGTGGAGGAAGTTCCCATCCTGACCAATCGCATCTGCGGTGTCTGCCCCGAAGCACATCATATGGCGGGTGCGAAAGCTGTTGATGCCGTCTATCACGTGGATCCCCCCCGCACCGCTAAGATGCTGCGCGAGCTGCTCTATAGTGCTTTCTACTGCACCGACCATACAACCCATTTCTATGCCCTGGCAGGTCCCGATTTTATCATGGGACCCACCGCCCCAGTGGCTGAGCGCAATATCCTGGGCGTGATCCATAAGGTGGGGTTGGAGATAGGTGGAAAAGTCCTTCAAATGCGCAAGTACGGTCACACGGTGGTCGAGATGATCGGTGGGCGCAAGGTTCACCCCTGCACCTCTATCCCAGGTGGCTTGACCAAGGGCATTACCAAGGAACAGCGTGATGAAATTGAAACCATGGGTCGTTGGGCGATCGAATTTGCTCAATTTACCCTCCAGGCATTCAATGACATCGTCCTTGGCAATAAGGAATATGTAGATCTGATCCTCGGAGACATCTACACCCATCACACCTATTACATCGGGACGGTCGATGAAAATAACAAAGTCAACTTCTATGATGGTAAAGTAAGCGTTGTCGACCCCGACGGTAAACGCCTGGGGAAATATGCCGCTAATGAGTACACGGATTGGATCGCCGAGCATGTCGAGCCATGGACCTACCTGAAATTCCCCTATCTTAAAAAGGTGGGCTGGAAAGGCTTTGTGGACGGCAAAGATTCGGGAGTATACATGGCTACCCCGTTATCCCGGCTTAATGCCGCAGACGGCATGGCAACTCCGCTTGCCCAGGCAGAATACGAGAAGTTCTACAGTACGATGGGCGGAAAACCGGTGCACCAGAGGCTGGCAATCCATTGGGCACGGCTGATCGAATTGCTGTACGCGGCTGAGAGATGGGTGGAGCTGGTAACAGACCCGGAGATTACCAGCGATAACTACCGCACCATCCCCACCGAGATACCGACCGAAGGCGTGGGGATCGTGGAAGCACCCCGCGGTACATTGACCCATCACTATACAACCGATGAACGCGGAATAACGACAAAAGTCAACCTGATTGTGGGCACGACCAACAACTACGCACCCATCCAAATGTCCACCAAGAAGGCTGCTCAAAGCCTGATCAAGAAGGGTGGTGTGATCTCCGAGGGATTGCTCAATATGATCGAAATGGCATTTCGGGCTTATGACCCTTGCTTCGGTTGTGCAACCCACAGCCTTCCGGGGCAGATGCCACTGGAGATTACCATCAAAGATGTAAACGGCAACACCGTTGATATCTTGAAACAATATTGTTGATAAACACAAGGTGAAGGCTCTGGGGTTGTAGACTGGAGCCTTCCCTTAATTTCAGCTGAAACAGATTTTGTGAAAACATTAGTTGTAGGCCTGGGGAACCCGATATTAGGAGACGATGGAATTGGTTGGCAGATTGCTCAACAATTGCAACAGCTCAATGAAGTTCCATCCGATGTGATGATCGAATGCCTGGCGATTGGTGGTATTAGCTTAATGGAAGCACTCATCGATTTCGACCGGGCAATTTTAATTGATGCGATCGTTACTCGTCAGGTGCCGATTGGAAGAGTGTCTTGCTATAAACTTGCAGATTTACCGAATATGACCTCCGGACACATGAGCTCTGCGCATGACACTTCATTGGTCGACGCCCTGCAATTGGGACGATCTCTGGGGGCACATTTACCTGAAGATATTTCGGTTGTGACCATCGAAGCTCAGAAAGTATACGATTTTTCAGAAGATATGACCCCCGCGGTTGCCGCAGCGGTACCGCGCGCATTAAAATTTATTCAGAATTTACTGATAGAATCTAATCCTGAAAATCCAGCCCAAATCGATGATTATAAAAGCTGAGGAGGAACTCCGATGATTTCACCAGAGATATTGCGGCGTTATCCATTCTTCGGTACCCTGTCAGATACCCAGATCAAAGCAATCGCCATGGTCGCTGATGAAGAGAAAATTGCGAAAGGGGCAGTGATCTGTGAGGAAGGCGATCCCGCCAGGGCATTTTATCTGCTTGTTGATGGTAGAGTAAGCCTGTATTACAAGTCTGAGGAAGAATTTCGCCCCAGCTCACGCAGAGATTTTTTGGTCGGAGAGATCAACCCGGGTGAAGTATTTGCGATCAGTGTATTCGTGGAACCGTATAAGTACACTTCCACGGTTAAGGCAGAGCAGGATTGCCTGGTGATTAAGTTTGATTCGGCGGAATTAAACAAGCTGATCGAAAATGATCCCAGATTATATTGCATCTTGATGCGAGAGACCGCCAAAGCAGCCATGGAACGCCTTGCCTATGCACGGGTACAATTGGCCGCCGCCTGGGCGAAATAAGGACTGATGGGCAATCAAGGAGCGCAGGTATGGTAACCAAAGAAGATCTTATCTACCGTCAGGTGTTCACTCTAAAAGATGGGGCGCGGATCCTGCTTCGTCCGCTGACCCAGGATGATGGCCAGGGATTAATCGAGCTGTTCGGGCCGGTATCGGCAGACGATATTCGATACATGCGCCACAATGTCAAAGATAGCCAGGTAATCTGCCAGTGGGTGGATGGATTGGACTATACCAAGGTTTTCCCCCTCGTGGCGGTTTTTGGCAGCCGTATCGTCGGTCTGGCAAGCCTGCATCTCAACCAGGGACCATCACGGCACCGGGCGGAAGTGCGCATATTCCTGCCCAAAGACTTCCGCCACCGGGGTGTCGGCAGCCGATTGCTCCAGGGACTGATCGAACTGGCAAAACGCCATAACCTTTTCATGATCGAAGCCCAAATCCCCAGCGACCAGACACCCATCATCCGTTCGTTTCAGAACCTGGGGTTTGAACCAAAAACGGTGTTCGACGATTACTTTATGCTCCCGGATGGGGATCTGCGTGATGTGACCCATCTCATCCTTAAATTACGCGCCACTGATGATCAATTCTAATCCGTGCATCCTGGATTAGTATGACATTCAATTCTGGAGGATGCCCTGATAACGAAATATTATTGCTTGCCATTATCGGATAGGTTAAATCTTACAAATGTTTTTGGAGGAACCAATGCAGAAAGTTACTTATGAGACCCCATCCCTTTACGGAGATCACCACGTCACCGAAGTCAGAAGAATTTTATTAGAGCTGCCCGGTGTCGTGGACGTCTATGCCAGTAGTGCTTTCCAGGTCGTTGAGGTGACATACGACTCAGAAAAGATTAACGATTTAGAGATTGCGATGAAACTGGATGAAGCCGGCTACCTGGGTGAGTGGACGGTGCCAATCGAATCAGGAGCCAGCACGTATCACGCAACCAATGGACTTAAGCCATATTTTCGCCACACAGCCGCCTACGAACAAACTCGATTAACGGTGAGTTTTGCACAAAATGTTTCCTATCTGGGACGCCCGCTATGGTCATGCCCGGGTATGGGGATTATTTCTAAGCCAATGGAGGATTAGTCAATGGTACTTAAAGGTAAAAGGAGCTACGAGGAAAGATCATCCGATCCCGCAGCCCAGGAAATGCTCATCCGGGCAGATGAGCTGGGACTTGGAACTGCCTTTAGCCGCGCTGAAGAGATGGTTCCTTGCAATATCGGTGGGGCCGGGATGTGCTGCAAACAATGCGGAATGGGTCCCTGCCGGTTGACCAAGGAAGGTCAGGTGGGGGTATGTGGTGCCACGATCGACACGATCCAGGCCCGCAACCTGGTCCGAGCCATCGCTGCCGGGACAGCCGCCCACTCTGACCATGGGCGCGATTTGGCGTTTACCCTAAAAGCAGTTGCGAACGGTGAGACGGAAGGGTATATCATCCGCGATGTGGCCAAGCTGCGCAATGTGGCCTCAATTTACGGTATCAAAATCGAAGGTCGCTCCCCGAACGACGTCGCCAATGATTTAGCCGACCTGTACCTGTCACAATATGGACAGCAGAAGGGTGAGATCGTTTGCATTAAGCGCGCCCCGGCGAAACGCCAAAAAATTTGGCGCGAGCAAGGCGTGGTGCCGCGCGGGGTCGATCGCGAAGTGGTTGAAGCTCTCCACCGCACTCACATTGGTGACGATCAGGATGCGGTCCACATTTTAAAGCACGCTATCCGAACCGGACTGGCGGATGGATGGGGCGGCAGTATGATGGCAACCGATATCTCAGACATATTGTTCGGTACCCCTGCCCCTCTGCTTGGTCAGGCAAACCTGGGCGTATTAAAGGACGATATGGTCAATGTCGTCGTGCATGGTCACGAGCCGACGCTGAGCAATATGATCGTGGCGGCTTCCCAGGATCCGGAGATTATCGAATATGCCAAACAAGCCGGAGCCAAGGGGATAAACCTGTCCGGGATCTGCTGCACTGCCAATGAAATCCTGATGCGCCAGGGCATTCCCGCTGCCGGGAACTTCTTGCACCAGGAATTAGCCATCATGACCGGCGCTGTGGAAGCCATGGTCGTTGACGTGCAATGCATCATGCAAGCACTGGTAAGCCTGGCAGCGAACTTCCACACCAAGATCATTACCACCTCCCCCAAGGTGATGATCAAGGGAGCCACACACATCGAATTCGATGAGCATAAAGCTCTCACCATCGCCAAACAGATCCTGCGCCTTTCGATCGACAATTATAAAAACCGCGGCAAGATCCACATCCCCAATGTGCGCGAAGACCTGATCCCGGGTTTCTCCCACGAGTATATCAATTACATGCTGGGCGGCAGCTATCGGGCCTCCTTCCGACCATTAAATGATGCCATCATGGCAGGTCGGATCAGGGGTGTGGCAGCCATTGTTGGCTGTAATAACCCCCGCAGCAAGCAGGACTATCTGCACACCTATGTTACCCAGGAGCTGTTGAAGCAGGATGTGCTGGTTGTGGAAACCGGTTGTGGTGCCATTGCATCTGCCAAGCTGGGTTTGCTGCTGGGTGAAGCAGGCTTGGATAAGGTGGGACCAGGACTGCGGGAAGTGTGCGAGACCGTGGGTATCCCACCCGTCCTTCATATGGGCTCGTGTGTGGATAATACCCGTATCCTGACCGTTCTAACGCAAATGGTAGCGGAAGGCGGGCTGGGGGATGATATCGACCAGATCCCAGCCGTTGGTTTGGCACCCGAGTGGATGAGCGAGAAAGCCCTGGCAATCGCGACGTATTGCGTTGCTTCAGGCGTTTATGTTATTTTCGGTGGAGCAAGCCCGGTCAGCGGAATGCCCGATCGAGTCTCCGACAGCGATATAGTACTTAAATACATCAGTACAGACGGTTGGGAGAAGATATACGGCGGTAAGCTGGAATTCATTAATGATACCAACGAAATGATTCGCCGAACTCTGGAGCATATCGACAAGAAACGCGCTGCCCTTGGATTGCCGGTGTATGACCCTGCACGCTTTGGTCGCAGTGGTGACACCCGTATGCTCGAATTTGAACAACTGCCCATTGCTGAACGCCGGCAGAAAATTTACGGCACCGCTGCCGACTAAGCGGGAAGAGACAATCCGGAGGACGTATGTCACGATACATAGCTACACGAGCGATCCGGGGTGCCAACGCCCTGGTTACTGAAGCAGAATTAATGTTGAATCAAGCCTTGAAGGATAAAGGACCAGACACGCCCGTGTCTTTCCCTAACACGGCTTATTACATCCCGGTCATCGGTGGGATGACCGGAGCAACGGTTGAAAAATTAGGTCAGCTCGAAGCGGTCATCAATCATGCCCGTGGTTTGTTGCATCCGATGCCATCTGCCAGTAAATGGACGCCGTACCTTGGCGAAACCCTCGACAGCGGCATGGCGACACTGATAGCTGCCGAGACGATCGAGGTGATCCGTTTCATTTATGGCTTGCAGCCTGAGCCGATGCCCGGTTTATCCCTCGCGGGAGCCACCCAATATGGTGACCAGAACGGTTCCGGGCATCTCAATGGTCCCATCGACGATATCCGATTACGGTCATGGGGTATCCAGCTGGTGGATGGGCGTATGCCTGGGTTTGCTGCCATCGTGGGAGCTGCCAAATCGAACGAAGTTGCGGTAAAAATCGTCCGGGAGCTCCAGCGGCGAAATATCCTGTGCTTCCTCTCGGGGAACGTCAATGGACGCAGCATTATCCACCAATTGATGGAAGAAGGCGTTGAGCTGGGATACGATACCTATACCGTGCCATTCGGTACGGACACGATCAGTGCGATCTATGCGCTCGGTTTCGCCACCCGTTCAGCCCTGACCTTCGGGGGTCTAAAGATGGGTCAGGCGCGCGAGATCCTGCTCTATAACCGTGAGCGGGTGTTCGCCTTCGTCTTAGCATTGGGCGAAGTGGATGATCTGAAGTACGCGGCTGCGGCTGGAGCGATCAATTATGGTTTCCCGGTTATCGCCGACACGGTCATCCCCGAGATCCTGCCCACCGGTGTGACAACTTATGAACATGTGGTCAGCATGCCGTTCGAAGAGATCGATGGCAAGGATGACCTCGAGAAAGCTGAACGGCTGGTGCAAAAATGTATTGAGGTGCGCGGGGTTAAGCTCAAGATGACCGAAGTACCTATCCCCGTCCCTTATGGCTCTGCCTTCGAAGGTGAAGTGGTCCGCCGCAACGACATGCGGGTGGAATTTGGTGGTAAGAATGCCCATTGTTTCGAATTCCTCGAAATGGCCGACCTCGAGCATATCGTGGACGGGAAGGTGGAAGTTGTAGGTCCCGACTTTTCCAACATCCCCGATCAAGGATATATGGATATGGGCATCGTCGCCCAGGTTGCTGGGCGCCAGATGCAAAAAGACTTCGAGCCTGTGCTCGAACGGCAGTTCCACTATTTTGTCAATGGTGCGTCTGGCATCCAGCACATCGGTCAGCGCGACATCACCTGGATCCGCATCTCGAAGAACGCGGCGGATAAAGGCTTCAACCTCGAACACTTCGGCAAGATCCTGCACGCCCGTTTCCATGCTGATTTTGGCGCTATTGTGGACAAAGTCCAGGTGACGATTTACACCGATCCGGAAAAGGTCGAGGAGTGGCTTGGAAAAGCCCGTACTGCCTACGACTATCGCAATAAACGCCTGGCTGACTTGACGGACGATAAAGTGGAAGAGTTCTATTCCTGCACTTTATGCCAGTCCTTTGCCCCCAACCATGTGTGCGTCGTCAGCCCTGAACGGTTGGGTCTGTGCGGTGCCTACAACTGGCTGGACTGTAAAGCCTCCTTCAGCATCAATCCTACCGGACCGAACCAGCCGATCAAGCTGGGCAAGCTGATCGATGCGAAGAAAGGCTACTGGACTGGGACGAACGAATACGCCACCTTCGGGTCCCATGGGGTGGTTAACGAAGTGACCATGTATTCGATCATGGAAAACCCGATGACCGCCTGTGGTTGCTTTGAATGTATCGTTATGCTCATCCCTGAGGCCAATGGAGTGATGGTTGTCAGCCGGGAAGACCCCAGCATGACACCCGCTGGAATGACCTTCAGCACTTTAGCTGGAATTGCCGGTGGTGGATTGCAAACCCCTGGCGTGATGGGAGTGGGCAAGTTTTACCTGACCAGCCCGAAGTTCATCACTGCCGACGGTGGGTTCAAGCGCATCGTGTGGATGAGCAGTGTATTGAAAGAAATGATGGCCGATGAATTCAAGGCTGTGGCGCAGCGTGAAGGTGATCCAGACCTGATCGAAAAAATCGCCGATGAGCGCCATGTGACCACGGTTGATGAGCTGCTCACCTGGCTGGCGGAGCACGAGCACCCCGCCATGACCATGGAGCCCATGTTCTAAGGATAATTCAGCTTAAAAAGGAGTGAGACATATGCCTGTAGAGATACCAAAGGATAACTGGCCCGGAACTGTCCGTACCGTGACCATTGGGGCAACAGCTGCTGATGGCGGTACGCGTACCTCCACTGTGACTGTGGGTGGTGAAAAAAACCTGCCTTTCCTTCACTTTGAGTCAGTGGCACCCAATCGCCCGGTGATCGCCATCGAAATAAAAGATCATCGCCCGGAAGATTGGTCAGCTTTACTATTAGAAGCCTGGGGAGAAGTGGTGAATGACCCGGTAAAATGGGCCAAAGCTGCTGAAGCCGAAGGAGCTGATTTAATCGAGCTGAGCCTGTCTTTGAATGACGCAGAAGGCAAGCCCACGACCGCAGAAGCAGCGGTAAAAACCGTTAAGGACCTCCTGGCTGCCACGGGCTTACCCCTGATCGTTTTCGGACCGGGGCAGGCGGAAGCGGATAACGACCTGCTGGTAGCCATCGCAGAAGCTACCAAGGGAGAACGCCTGGTGCTGGGGATCGCTGAAGATAAAAATTACCGCACCATTATCGCCACGGCCATGGCGAATGGGCACCTGGTGAATGCACGCTCACCCATGGATGTCAACCTCGCTAAGCAGCTGAATATCCTGATCAGCGATATGGGCATGCCGCTAGACCGTGTCTTGATGGACCCAACCACCGGCGCCCTTGGCTATGGGATCGAGTATGGTTTCTCTGCCATGGAACGGCTCCGCCAGGCAGCCTTGCAAGGCGATGCCATGACCCAGCTTCCCATGTTGGTCACACCCGGGTTTGAAGCCTGGAAAACCAAGGAAGCCAAGGTAAACACCGGTGTCCCGGAAGCGTGGGGTGACTGGTTGGAGCGCTCAATTAACTGGGAGACTTTAACCGCCATGACCTTGATCGAAGCAGGAGCCGACATCGTCGTCCTGCGTCATGCTGAAAGTGTCCGGCGGGTAAAGGCAGCGATTACCGACCTGATGGCTGCCGAGTACACCCTCGCCTGATCTGAATGAAGCAGAATAATTAGATAACGACGGAGATGGAATATGGCTCTGACTGGCATACAAATATATAAATTACTACCTCAAACCAACTGCAAGGAGTGCGGCTACCCAACCTGCTTGGCTTTTGCCATGAAACTGGCGGCTAAGCAAGTTGAATTATCCGCTTGCCCATATGTTACCCCTGAAGCCAAGACCCAGCTGGCAGAATCAGCTGCCCCACCCATCCGGTTGATCGCCCTTAAGTCTAATGGATATGAAGTAAAAGCCGGTAATGAGGTGGTTCTTTTCAGGCATGATAAAACTTTCTATAACAAACCGGGGTTATTCATCCGGGTGTACGATAATCAACCTGCTGAAACGATAAAAGCTCTGGTTGCCGCAGCGAGTGCATATTCGGTCAATTACGTTGGCATGGACCTGACGATTGATGGTTTTGCAGTCGCCTCCACCTCAGGTGACCCGAATGCGTTCACTTCTGCGGTACAGGCAGTCCGCTCGGTCAGCAAACGACCCATCATATTGATGACCCGCGATGCATCCGTCGCCAGGGCAGGATTAAAGGCTCTCCAAGGCGAGACGCCGCTGATCTACGGAGCAGACGATAAGAATTGGGAAGCCTTTGCAGACCTGGCGAAGGAAAGCAAAGCTGCTCTCGGTCTTGTTGCTGGATCGCTGGCAGAGACGGCTGATTTAACCGAAAAGATAAAAGCCAAAGGTGTCGAAGATTTGGTGATCGACCCGGGTGGGCGCGATCTGGGTGCAGGACTGGCAATCGGCACCACAATCCGCCGGCTGGCGATCAAAAAGAATTACCGTGCCCTCGGCTTTCCGGTCATCACCTTCCCTGGTGATGTAGCCGACTCAGGTTTGGAAGCGGTGCATGCTGCCCAGGCGATCACCAAGTATGCAGGTTTTATTGTGCTGGATCATTTCAGCCCGGCGACAATCTACCCGCTGCTCGTCTTACGCCAGAATATCTATACCGACCCGCAGAAACCGATCCAGGTCCAGCCAGGGATCTACGAGATCAACGCTCCCAAAGCGGAATCTCCCGTGTTGGTCACCACCAACTTCAGCATCACCTACTTTAGTGTGGCTAATGAGGTTGAAGGATCAGGACTGCCGGCTTGGCTATTGGTCACCGATGCCGAGGGCATGAGTGTGTTGACAGCCTGGGCGGCGGGCAAGTTCGATGCGGAAAGGATTGCCAAAGCAGTCAAAGGCTTTAACATCGCCGATAAGGTCTCGCGTAAACGGATTGTTTTACCCGGCCATGTAGCCGTCCTTTCTGGTGAGTTGGAAAGTGAATTACCCGAATGGGAGATCAGGGTTGGTCCGCGCGAAGCCGTGGATCTACCCGCCTTTATGAAACAAGCCTTGTAAGCTTGTCCATGGGTGGGTGTAGTTGCTTGAATTTCATCTCACTCAGTGAGAGTGGTTGGATTTATCCTGCATGACTGAGCACACGGTCACCTTCGATACCACCGAACAGCCTGTGCACGTTCCTACGGGCACGCTGCTCAGCGAAGCGGCGCGCCTGGCGGGAGTGGAAATCGGTCAACCGTGCGGTGGGCAGGGACGTTGTGGCCGGTGTGCCGTCCAGGTTACCGCGGGGGATGTGCGCAGGCGCAGCAGCCTGCGCCTGAGTGGCGAAGACGTAGCCCAGGGATTTGCCCTTGCCTGCCAGACGGTGATCGAAGGTGATATTTCCGTCACCATCCCTCCCCAGGAAAAAATCGAGCGCAGGTTAACCACCGATCGCACAGCAATAGAAGTCTCCGTCCCATCTGACTATGACCCCTACTATGCCCAAACCATCCGGCGGACCAGTTTGCGCCTCTCCCCGCCGCGTATGGATGACCAAACCGATGACTGGAGCCGCTTAAAAACTGCCTTGCGCCAGAAAACGGGCATAGTAGACGTTAGCATTTCCCTCAACCTGCTGCAAAAAATGGGCAGCGTAATGCGTGAAAATGATTGGCAAATAACATTAATCACCGATACCCACATCGAGCTTGACGGTCGGCGCACGGATGAACGCGTGCTGGCAATCATCGCTGATCTCGTCCCTGAAGACGATCCGATCTATGGAATTGCGATCGATATCGGCACAACCACGGTTACGGTATGGTTGGTCGATTTAATCACCGGGAAAGTGGAAGCCCAGGGTTCGGAATACAATGGTCAGATCAGCCGGGGAGAAGATGTGATCTCACGCATCATTTTCTCGGCGAAAAATGGCGGGCGGGAAGATTTACAGAATCGAGTCCTGGATACGATTAACCAGCTCATCATCCAGGCGTGTAAACGTGCGAAAGCCAAACCTCAAGAGGTAGTCAAGGCAACTGTAGCCGGAAACAGCACCATGACCCACCTGTTCCTGGGTATCCCAGCTTCAAGCATCCGCTTATCACCATTTATCACCACCATAAACCAGCCGCCCATCGTTACCGCGGGCTCGATCGGCCTGCTGATCAATCCTGAAGCGACGGTGGACTGCTTGCCGGGGGTTGCCAGTTATGTCGGGGCGGATATCAGCTCTGGGGTACTCGCGTGCAGGATGGATGAAACCGAAAAACTCACCCTATTCCTGGATGTTGGCACCAACGGCGAGACGGTTTTGGGCAGCCGTGAATGGCTGGTAACCTGTGCCTGTTCTGCCGGACCGGCTTTCGAGGGGGCAGGCGTCTTGAATGGTATGCGGGCGACCAAAGGTGCGATCGAAGAGTGTTGGATATCTGGGGAGAATTCTACCAATCCATTCGAACCCACCTACCGGGTCATCGGGAGTGCCAAACCCCGCGGCATTTGCGGCAGTGGCTTAATCTCGCTGCTGGCAGAGATGTTCCTCACCGGTGTCGTCGACAAGGGCGGGATGATCAACCTATCTCTTGCTGGGATGAATCCCCGCATCAGAGATGGTGAGCATGGTCCTGAATTTGTCGTCGCCTGGGGCAGAGAAACGGAGAACGGTAAAGATATTGCGGTGAATAACGTCGATATTGATAATTTGAAGCGCGCCAAGGCGGCGATCTATGCCGGCTTCACGGTTTTGGCACAAAGTGTGGGGGTACCACTCGAAATGGTAGAACAAATCCTGATTGGCGGCTCCTTCGGAAAATACATCAACGTGGAAAAAGCGGTTCAAATCGGGTTATTACCTGATATGCCTTGGGACCGGTTCAAGTTCCTGGGTAATACCTCCGTGCAGGGTGCCTATCTGGCTCTCCTGGATTGGCGCAACCGTGATCGCATCAGAGATATTGCCTCGCAGATGACCTATATCGAGCTTTCAGCAGACAACACCTTTTACGATGCCTTCACCTCAGCCATGTTTTTACCCCACACGGATCTCGCCAGTTTTCCGAGTGTTGCCGCTGCAATTGAAACAAAAACCATATCTCAAACCAGAAAAATCTAAGGAGGTCGAATGTATATCATTGGCGAAAACATCCATATTCTTTCAGATAAGGTGAAAGAAGCTGTCAAATTGAAAGACGAAAAGTTCTTCCAGGAGCTGGCAGTGAAGCAAGTTGAGGCAGGCGCGAAGGCCCTGGACTTGAATTTAGGAATTCGCAAAGCCGATTGGATGGATATGTTCCCCTGGATCGTTCGGACCGTTGAAGCGGTTGTGGATGTGCCGCTTTCGATCGATACAACCAATATCCTGGGGGTTGAGGCTGCGCTGAAGTCGGTGACCAAAGCCCAGCCCATCATCAACTCTGTTTCTGATGAGCCAGAACGATTGGAAAAAGTTCCCTTGCTGGCAAAGCAGTATAACGCCCGCCTGATTGCCCTCACCATGTCAACCAGCGGTGTTCCTGTAACGGCAGATGAGCGCGTGAATATTGCGCTTGAAAAGCTCATCCCACGCATGGTGGAGATTGATTACCCCATGGAAAACCTCATTATCGATCCGCTGGTGCTGACGGTCTCAGGCTGCCAGCAATATTGTCCTCACTTGATCGAAGCGATCCGCACGCTTCAATTCGCATGGGATCCACCGCCGACAATATCAGTAGGATTATCCAATGTGTCCAATTCCGTCCCGCGTGAAGGAAGACCCTTGATCAACCGTGTGTACTGCGCCATGTTGATGGGCGTCGGTATGAATATGATGATCGCGGATCCACTCGACCAGGACCAAAATGAGGTCATCCGCATCATTGAAGAGAAGGACGGCAGCACAGCCGTCGGACGCTTATACCTGAAGATCGCTGACCGGATCGCAGCCATGGAAGAACCGCAGCCGGAAGACGTGGATATGACTGATCCCCAACAGGCCGAGATCTGGAAAACCATCCAAATATTGCTTAACAAAGTCATCTACGCGGATGGCTATTTGCAACAATAGGAGAATAATATGACCAATCAAAAACAAGTAAGCGTCGACGAGCTTTTGGCCAAGGCGAAAAAACCCGCCGCAGATGCCATGGTCCTGCACCCGTTTTATAAGGGTAAAGTTGAGACCGCCTTAAAATGCTGCGTGCGTGATTTCAATGATTTCGCTATCTGGTACACCCCGGGGGTAGCCGCACCTTGCCGTGCAATTGAAGCTGATCCAGAGAAGGTTTACGAGTATACCAACAAATGGAACACGGTGATTGTGGTCAGCGATGGCACGCGTGTGCTTGGCCTGGGTGATATCGGACCGAAAGCCGGCTTGCCGGTCATGGAGGGGAAAGCCCTGCTGTACAAATACCTCGGCGGCGTCGATGGTGTAGCCATCATGTTGGATACCAAAGATCCGGATGCGATCATCAATACCACATTGATGCTCCAACCCGGCTTCGGGGGAGTTAACCTGGAAGATATCTCCAACCCGAAATGCTTTTATATTTTGGATACCCTGCGTGAAAAAGCAGAGATCCCCATTTGGCACGATGACCAGCAAGGCACTGCTACAGTTACCCTGGCAGGCTTGATCAATGCACTCAAGGTGGTCGGCAAAGATAGAGAAAAAGTAAAGGTTGCCTTCATTGGTGTTGGTGCATCTAATGTGGCGATTTCGCGGCTGATTTTCAATTGGGGAGTGGTCCCAGCGAATTGCTTGATGGTGGATAGCAAAGGCATCCTCGGCAAGCACCGCAAAGACCTCGAAATGCGTAAAGCCGAATACGTTGATAAATGGAAATTATGCCAGATCACCAATGAAGAAAATCGCCAGGGTGATATCCCTGACGCAATCAAAGGTGCGGATGTCGTCATCGCCCTCTCCCGTTCAGGGCCTGGGGTGATCCTCCCTGAATGGATTGAAACCATGGCAAAAGATTCGGTTGTGTTTGCCTGCGCTAACCCTGTCCCTGAGATATGGCCATGGGAAGCAAAAGCCGCGGGTGCAACCGTTGTTGCAACGGGTCGGTCGGACTTCGAAAACCAAGTTAATAACTCACTCGGATTCCCTGGTATTTTCCGTGGAACCCTGGATGTGCGCGCTCGTACCATCACAGACGATATGTGCTTTGCCGCTGCAAGAGCCTTGGCTGATCACGTTGGCTCGAACCTCACCGAGGAACACATTTTACCCACCATGGATGATTGGGAAGTATTCCCACGTGAGGCCGCGGCTGTGGCGGTGAAAGCTCAGGAACAAGGGTTGGCTCGCATTCAAATGACCTACGACGAAGAATTCAAAAATGCAACTGACATCATCGGGCGCTCTCGAAATTTGACCCATATGATGATGAAAGATGGCTTCATTGGCGAAGCTCCTGTATAAATAGAGAGGATATCAAAGAGGTGAATTATGTATGATTTAATTGTCGTCGGTGGTGGGCCCGCGGGTTTGACTTCAACCATTTATGCCATCCGGAAACGATTGAACGTCCTGCTGATCACCAAGGACCTGGGTGGCAAGACGAATTTTCGACTTGCCCTGCCCTGGGTGGAAGATTACCAGGTAATCAAAGGCCTGGAAATTGTTAATAAGTTCAAGAGCGAGCTCGAATACCTTGAATTCGCCCGCCATATGGAACCAGCCGATAAAATCATCCGCAAGGAGAAGGGTTTCATCGTGAAGACGCGCGGGGGTGGTGACTTGGAAACAAAGGCGGTCATCATCGCAACTGGTACCAGGCAGCAGCTATTGAATGTGCCAGGAGAAAAAGAGTACATCATGCGTGGGCTGTGCTACTCTGCCCTCAGCTACGCACCTCTATTTATTGACAAGTCAACGATCGTTATCGGCGATGGCGATCTGGCACAGCGGTCTACCGCCGAGCTTGCCACTGTTGCCAAGCACGTCACCTGGGTCTGTCCGGCAGAAAAGCTCAAGCTGACCAATGTGAACGAAAACCTGAAAGTCGCTGCTAATGTCACCATCCTGGAAGGCCACCAGGTTGTAGAAGTAAAAGGCGATGATTATGCCAAAAGCATAATCATTAAAGATAAGTCGGGTAAAACCAGCGAGCTCCAGGCGGATGGCACTTTTGTCGAGATGGCGCTGGTGCCTAATTCACAGATCGTGTCTGATTTTGTTGCCGTGGATGAGCAGAAGCGTATCATCATCGATTGTGGCAACCATACCAGTGTGCCCGGTATCTTTGCAGCTGGTGATGTGACCAACACTTACGCTGAGCAAGTGCTGGTTGCGGTTGGTGAGGGAGCAAAGGCAACTCTGAGCGCCTTCGAGTACCTGCTTCCATTAATGTAGCTATCGTAATGCTGGGGAGTGGTCAAATCCCACTCCCCATTTAAAATAATTCGCCATAATGGAGGTCTACTATGCCCGGATTTACTCCCGTTAGAAGGTGGCAGCCACCGTATTATCCCTTCAAAAGGGATCCTTTTGGTACTCGCGTTTTGGAATCAGTTGAACGGGTGATTAAGGGCCCTCTATTCGGCTGCCGGATGTGCGGGAACTGTTTGCTGCAGGAAACTGCCTTTATCTGTCCAATGGAATGTCCCAAAGGTGAACGAAACGGTCCGTGCGGGGGTTCCACCACCGAATACTGTTACATCGATAAAACCCGTCCATGCGTGTGGTTCAAGATCTATGAACGCGCATTCAAGATGGGGAGGGAGGAAATGCTGCTGGAGGTCCTTCCCCCGTTGGATTGGGATAAAACGGGGGGTGAAACCTGGGGAGACGTCTATCATCAAATCAAAAAAGTGGGTGCAGGGAAATTCTTCGGTGGTGTTATGTCAAAAAAGACGCGCACTGAAGCCTGGTCCTCCGTGTTCCGCCCAATCCGCCAACCTGAATGGTGGAACGGAGACTCAGAATACCACCCACCGGCTTATACCGAGCCGGTTTCTAGCCTCGAAAAACGCCTAAAAGCCGGCGAATTCGTGGTAACAGCCGAAGTTGCTCCACCCATGACGGTTGCGACCAATAAGCTGTTGAAAAACATCGAGCTGGTTAAACCCTATGTAGCAGCAATCAACTTCACCGATTGTCCTTCAGCTTCCCCCCGCATGTCATCCTGGGCATGCAGTTCACTCACCGTGCAGGCTGGCGGCGAGCCGGTCATGCAGATTGCAGCCCGCGACCGGACCCGTATTGGTCTGCAAGCTGAGATACTGGGTTCCAACGCATTGGGGGTGCGGAATATCCTGTGCCTGTCAGGGGATTCCATGGAAATGTCCAGCATCCCTAAAGGAAAAATGGACATCCTCGACATGGACTCGATCCATATGCTGTGGATTCTTCGCCGGATGAGGGACGAGGCGATTTATATGGATGGACGCCAGATAAAGTTCCCACCGAAATATTTCATCGGCGCGGCAGGATCACCCTATGCTTCAGAACCGCGTATCCAGGCGATCCGTGAGCACAAGAAAGTGAACGCCGGAGCCCAATTCTTTCAGACCAACCTGGTCTATGATGCCGATAAGCTCGATGATTGGTTGGAAGCACTCGAGAAGCGCGGCATCCTCGACAAAGTCTATATCCTCATTGGCATCACTCCTCTCAAAAGCTTGAAAGTTGCCAAGTATATGAATGAGGAAGTGCCGGGCGTGACTATTCCTGAGATACTGGTAAAGCGGATGGAAGCCGCAGGTGATAAAGCTGAAGAAGAAGGAGTACAGATCGCGCTCGAGCTGATCAATGCCGTAAAGAACAAGAAAGGCGTCAACGGTATCCATCTGATGGCTGTCGGTTGGGAAGAGATTGTGCCGCGTATCATCACCGAAGCGGGTATTTTACCTCCCGACTTCACCCCACCAGCAGCGCAAGCTCCAAA
Organism: uncultured Chloroflexia bacterium; assembly: GCA_963809615.1. Lineage (GTDB taxonomy): Bacteria > Chloroflexota > Anaerolineae > Anaerolineales > UBA4823 > FEB-25. The sequence goes on along the minus strand of CAWEKR010000003.1, from coordinate 135,174 downwards.
ACCCTGAACGAGTTTCGTCACGCACCTATTGAAGATTTATCCTTAGATTTTTAGAATGTCTTTACGAAAGCTGATATTAAACAAAACGGGACAGGATGTCCAGCACTGCCGGGGTTGCCAGCTGTGTAACACCGAAACTGGCAGCGATCAGGACATCCCATTGGACAGCTTGATTCAGCTCGTCATGATGAATGACGAGGAAGTCCTGACTTCCCGGACAGTATGGTCAGATGAAGTTCTACTCTCAGCTCACGCTGCCTGTGCTCGTGAGCTGGATTTGGAAAAAGTCCTGCTGGTCCTAAGAGAAGAAGCGATCAGAAGAGGATTGGTAAGGCCTGAGATTATCCCATAGATGGGTTATAATTCCCGGCACTTTTATTGATAATGGTGAGAACATGAAACTAGCAATTAGTGGTAAAGGGGGTGTGGGGAAGACAACCCTGGCGGCTTTATTAGCCCAAGCATATGCAGATGCAGGTCGACAGGTTTTGGTGGCAGACGCAGATCCATCGCCGTGCCTGGCGGGTGCATTAGGTTTTCCATCTGAATTGAGGGGACAGCTACATCCCATCGCCGAGATGGATGCGCTGATAGAAGAGCGTACTGGTGCCAAGCCCGGGACGATTGGAGGGTTCTTCACCCTCAACCCGCGGGTGGATGACATCCCTGAACGTTTCAGTGTGGTGCATAAAGGTGTCCGCTTGCTTGAGATGGGGTCGGTGGATATGGGCGGTTCAGGCTGTATCTGCCCTGAAGCCGCCATGCTCAAGACGCTTTTCACCCACCTGCTTTTTCGTAAAGATGAAGTATTAATCCTCGATATGTATGCCGGTGTGGAGCATCTTGGAAGGGCAACGGTGGATTTCGTGGATGCCATGCTGATCGTGGTTGAACCCACACGCCGAAGCCTTGGTACTGCCAGCCAAATCAAGCAGCTGGCGAATGATATCGGGCTCACACGCTGCTGGCTGGTGGGTAACAAGGTCCGCAATGAAGATGAGAAGCTGTTCCTTGAAACCGAATCTCCAGGGCTGCCATTGCTGGGTATGCTGCCCGCAGATATGGGCGTCCAGGAAGCTGACCGGTTGGGAGTTCCAGTATATGAGCACGTCCCCACTTTGCGGTTGGCGGCCGAATCAATGACTAGGGTGCTGGATGAAGTACTGGTGAAAGATGTGGTTGAATGACCATTACCATCGCACTTGCCGGAAAAGGTGGGGTGGGCAAAACCACCATCGCGGGGATGGTGATCAAGTATTTGGTCCAAAACAAACCTGGTCCGGTACTGGCAATCGATGCGGATCCATCCAGCAATTTGAACATGGTGCTGGGCCTGGATCTCGAATGGACGGTGGGGGATATCCGCGAGGATATGCTGGCTCAGGTGAAGACCTCTTTGGTGGCGGGTGGAGCTGCGATGGGTGCCCTTCCAGGTGGAGTTTCCAAGCACGATTACCTCGATCACAAGATCAGGGCTTCCCTTTCCGAAGGCGAAGCATTTGATCTGATCGCCATGGGCCGTTCTGAAGGGGCGGGGTGCTACTGTGCCGTCAACCATAACCTGCGTGAAGTGATCGACTCGATCGGTAAGAATTACCGCTATATCGTGATCGATAATGAAGCCGGCATGGAGCACTTAAGCCGCCGGACCACGCGGGATGTGCAGCACTTATTGGTCGTTAGTGATCCCACCCAACGCGGGATTGTCGCCGCCGAACGGATATCCTCCTTCCGCAATGAGTTGGATATTCGCATCGAGCGTGCGTACCTGATCGTTAACCGCCTGCCTGGGGTTATGCCGCCTGCATTAACCTCCGAAATTAGCAAGCTGGATATCCCTCTCCTGGGAACAGTGCCGGCTGATGAAGAGCTGATCAATTTTGAATTCAGTGGGAAGCCGCTGGTAGAACTGGGAAACGACTCACCGGTCTACCAGGCAGTGGCGGGAATGCTGGGATCGATCTTATAAAAACCGCCATCCTTCCTAACGCAGCACTTGTTGATAAAATGCTTCCAGACCACGGAAGCATTTTGCACTTAATTTATGCCCCACTTTTTCCTCGCAGTAGGTGACGGCGGCACCAGCTCCTTCCAAAAGGTCAGCGCTCAGCCTGGCTTTCTCAACTGGGACCAGGGTATCTTCCGTTCCATGCGAAATGAAAACGGGCATTCCTTTCAACCGCTGAGTAGTTAACAGGGCAGATACCCCTTCGGGCAGGAATCCCGCTAACCCCGCCACCGATGCGATCCGCTCAGGATTGGTGATTGCCATCGAATACGCTAATGCCGTCCCCTGGCTAAAACCGATCAAATGCAGCTGTGAGAAGTCATCGTCTGGAAAATGGGTGCTGGAGATCATGGCGAATAGTTTCTCAACCGCTGGTTGAAAATCACTCATCCTCGGCCAGGATGTGGACAGATCGGGATGCCAGCTGTATCCGCTCGCCGCAGTCCTGAATAAACCACGAGGAGCAATCAGCAAGGAATTCTTTGGGAGCCGGGGGGTAAATACCCACATCGAGTTCTCATCACCCGTCCAGCCATGCAACAACAGTATGACCGGCAAGGGTCCTATTCTCTCAGGACGGTGAATCCGGATCACCCAGTTGTCAAGCGAAATTATTCCATCCTCGTTAGTCATATCCTCATATTACCCAGCCTTGCCGTTTTTCGCTACCCAATCGATGACCCATAATGCAATCAGGATCAGCGCGAGGGGGACTGAGACACCCAGCAGGCAGAGCAGCCCCATCAAGGCTGCTCCTTGTCCGTAAAACACATAGATCAGACCGTCACCAACGATAAATAGGAGCAGGATGAAGCCTGCGAGTAAACGGAAATTCGTTTGTTGCGCATACCTGCGCAGGTCACGTGTCATTTTTCAATCTACGTTCATTGAGAAAATATGCGGGAAAACTTTTGCGCTAATTTGTATTTCCAGCCCATCACTCTATGGATTTCCGCCGCTGCCGCCAGTGTTGCCTGCTCACCTGCTTTGATCACTTCGGGAATAACCACCTTATCCACAATCCCTATCCGGCCCAGCTTTGGGCGGATGATCACATCAGGTTTTTCCAGCTTCAGCTGCTTATCCAGCAACATCAAACCAGCCAGGTCCATGGATTGGAGGAATAGGTTAAATGCCTGCGCCAGGCGCATCCTGCCAGCCAGGCGATATACCAGGGGGAGGTTTGTCATCAGCTGGGGAATACCTGGTGATGTCTCATCTTGCATATCGAGCTGCCAGCCTAATGGAGGCGACAGTATTACTGCAACAACGGGCACATCTGGGAAGAATGCGCGGGCTTCGGCCACGGGCACCGGATTCAAGACTCCGCCATCCACGTACAGATGCCCACCCACTTGCCTGGCTGGGAACACACCGGGAACTGCACTCGTCGCTAGAACCGCATCCACCAGCCGCCCTTGCTTGATCACTACTGGCAGTCCGGTGGTCAAATCAGTAGCAGTCACCGCCAAAGGCATACGCAGATCCTCGAATTTATGCTCCCCTAGCAGGTCATTTAATAAGTCTGTCACACCTCCAAAACCGAATAACGCCGGTCCATCACCATGCATACGAGAAAATAAATTACCCTGGTCAAGATCCCGCAGGCGCTCCTCCATCTCATCGGGTGAGTAACCCAGCGCATAGAGAGCTCCGATCAGGCCTCCGGCACTTGTCCCTGCGAGAGCCTGGATGCGGATGCCTTCCTGTTCCAGGATACGCAGCGCTCCGATGTGGGCAAATCCTTTTACTCCGCCACCACTCAATGCTAATGTAATGTTCATCTCTATCATTGTATCCAGTGAAGATAAAGTGGTCAAGGAATGGTAAAATCTGTCCGTGAATTCAACGGCGTCTTGGAAGCTTGAATATCAAAATGAAATCGAACATGCCTTGCTGGCACGCTCGACGGGAAATGAAGGCATGGCGCGGGTGTGTGCCCGCCGTGCTGCCGGTATCGTCATTGGTGAATATCTCATCCGCCAGGGTCGTACCACTCTAACCCACAGTGCCTACGACCGCATTGCGACATTCAACGACTTGCCAGATCTGGAGCAGAAATATAAGGAAATCGCCAATCACTTCCTGCTGAAAGTGAACCCAGATCATAAACTACCCTCGGAGGCAGATTTGATAAATGAAGCGATGTGGCTGGAAAAAACCCTGCTGAACGATTATTCTGCCTGACTATGCGCATCCTCGCGGTCATCAATAGCGATTACGGAGTGAGGCACGTTAACAATATTACCCAATTCGCCCCAGCACATTGGGTAATCGACCAATGGAGGGCCCCTGTGTTCTTCCCGATGGTTATCGATTATCCAGAAGAGTTCATCCCCTCCACCCTCCCGCCCGCCGATCTCATCCTCTCGTTCGCAGAGCATAAAGGTGTCGCTGAGCTGCTTCCCGATATCGCAAAATTAACTGGGGCAAAAGCTGTGATTGCGGCTGTTGATAATGAAAACTGCTTACCACGTGGTCTGGCGAGGCAGTTACGTGGCTGGTTGGAAAAAATGGATGTAGCCTGTGCAACCCCAAAACCCCTGTGTTCTTTGACCGAAACAGATTATGGCGTGACCCGACGCCAACGGCTCGAGCATAAAAGTGACCTGATTGCGGAGTTTGCCCACTACTTTGGTAAGCCAGAATTCGCCATAGTCGTTGACCCTAACAGTCACAAAATTGTCTCAGTGGAAGTCAACCGCGATGCAGTATGCGGCTGTGCAAGATATGTCGCTCAAAAATTAGTCGGTGTGTCCGTTGACGAGGCGGAATATGAGGCCGGTATGGCTCATCATCATTACCCTTGCCTGGCAAGCATGGGGATCGATATCGATTTTAGTGATACCTTGCTGCACATCTCCGGCAACATCATGAAAGATAATGTTGCCGAACAGGTAAAGCCTTATAAAAAAATCCAGTACCTTGCCCCTGGTTTTCGCGTTCAGGATTGATTAAATAATAAACCTAGCCATCGCTTTGCATCGATGGCTAGGTTTATCTATCCGGGTCCAGCTGCTTTCCCTGGCGGTTATCGGAAATTAATTTGATAATTTTTTCCGCTGCGCAGATTGGATCATCCCCAATGTTGTAAAGATTACCAGCAACAACCGTACCCACAATGATACAACGAACACCATGCTGATCAATCCCACCAGACCAAACAGCAAAGGTTTCTTTAAATCAAATTCGGATGTTTCGAGCTGAGGGAAGGAATATTCCATCAGACCTTTGTGTAAATTTTGAATAAATTCCGGTCGAGGGGATACAGGCTTAAGACTGGACTGCAATATAGATTCGATATCCATCAAATCCCGCTTGATCCGTTTTGGCTTAAGTCTTCGAAAATTGAACATATTACCTCTTATGATGTCTATACTGGGTAGGCAATAATACCGATCGTACCAGGTCCCAGGTTTGCTGCTACACCGATGGAGAGATCAGATATGATCGCCTCATTAACATGTAAAGTGTCAGTCACTTTCTGCATTAATTGCTTGGCGGCTTCGAGTGATTGTGAATGGACTACAGCAACATTGACCAGGTGGTCATCCACCCGCTGCTGAATGATTTCCAACACCCGGTCGACTGCCCGCTGGCGGGTGCGCACTTTCTCACGCATATCCAGCATCCCGTCTTTTAAGATAATGATAGGCTTGATATTGATCAAAGCTGCCAATGCAGCTTGAAGTGCCTTTACCCGACCGCTCCTGCGCGCATATTCAAGCGAGTCGAGGGTGAGGACAATATTTACGTTTTGTCGGATAGCTTCCAGGCGAGCCAGAATTGCCTGAATGGTCGCACCCGCCCTGTCCAGCTGCCGAGCCTCTTTGCACATGAAACCAATGGCTGCAGAACCCGCGGCAGAGTCAAACGGGATGATGTTCACTTTATTGCGCAAATCTTGTGCTGCCAGGATAGCCGAATTAAACGTACCGGACAATTTACTTGTCACATGCAGCGATAAAATCGTATCTCCTGCCTCGGCGATGCGTTGATAAAACTCCACGAATTGCTGCGGAGTGGGTTGTGAAGTCTTGGGAATGACGCCGGTTGTATCTGCCAGGTGATAAAAATCATCGTTGCTCATGTCAATACCTTGCTGGTAGGTTCGATTACCGAACTGGATATTGATCGGGATAACTTCGATATCGTATTCAGATTGCCACTCTTCAGGGATCTCACCCGCGCTATCCATGACAATTTTCAACATCAATCACTTCCTTTTACATCCACCTCATCACCATCAGATGCAGTGTCCATTTCAACACGCAGGGAGAGTAGTGTGCGGTGATATAAGCTTTTTACTGCACCCTCAGTCCTTCCCATGATTTGCCCAATTTCTGCATTCGATAAATGTTCCACAAACTTGAGGATGATCAATTGCTGCCTCTCAGGGGGCAGGTCCTGGATGATGCGGAGTAAATTGTTCTTTTCCTCCAGATGAAGCAGGGTTACTTCAGGGTGTTCTGAGTGCGGTATAGAAGCAAACCCTTCATCCAGAGAGATCTCGGGGCGCCTACCTCGATCACGGTGCCAATTTGCCACCAGGTTATGAGCGATCCGATAAAGCCAGGCGGAAACAGGCAATCCCCTTTCTTCGTAATCTGGAATCCTTCGCATGGCTCGAAAGAATACCTTGGCAGTTAAATCTTCCGCGTCGTGTTGGTTTCCGGTACGATAATAGACATAGTTAAAGATCCGTTCGACATATTGCTCATAGAGCAAGCCGAATGCATCATGATCTCCCTGTATTGCCTGGTTGAGGTTTATCTCTTGCGCGGTAGTTGGCAACCAATCACTCTTTACAGGCGGGAGTTCTTATAGAAAAGAACCCCGATAATCAATAATAGTTGCTTGGAGTATATCATGCCATGTGTGCCGTTATTAATATCTGAATGTACTCTGTAAAAAATTCTGGCATCTCCCTGCCAGGAACCATCGACCTTGACAGGTGAGTTATATGTTTTGGGTAATAAACGAGAACGATGTTGGTATCATTCTATAGGAAATCTGAATGCATGGGATCGTTGAGTGCTCTATACTTCGTGCTGCTCGACTGATAGTTGATAAATTCGCTCAAACCCGTCGGTGAGGAGTTGTTTTAGCAGTTGGGCGGTTACTGCATAATCAGATAGCTCTCCTCCGATCGGGTCTGGTATATCTTTCTCCTCACCAACCATCTCGCTCAGCCTGTATATTCGATCGGCGAAGTCACGATATTGAGCTTTCAGCCATTTCTTCTGCTCATCTTCCATGGTAAGAACCAGGTCGTAATTCTGTAATAGCCTCAGATTGACTGATTGTGACCGGTGGGTACTGATGTCCATTCCCATTAGTTCCATGACATATTTTGAAAGGAACGCCGGAGCGCTTCCGTCGGCAGCCCAAGTCCCCGCGGATTCGATATGCCATTGTTCGGCATCCACACGCTCTGCGACAAGCTTTTTTAAGATGGCTTCCCCCATCGGCGAGCGGCATATGTTGGCGGTGCAGACGATTAATATGTTTGGCATATACAGTTTATGGATAATATTTCTTTCTCATATTCACACATATTACCGCCTGTTAGGGTGATCATCCTGATTCCTACCGTACTGATGAATAATTCAAATTAACATCCGTTTGTGCTCACCGCAACATCGGGTTGGTTGAAGCAGGCAACCAGAGTGGTCATGGCTGACAATTATGAACGCTTTTTCGGCAGAAGCTGACCAGCTTCCAATTCTATCGGCACATACCGATCGCTTAAAAACTGGAGCAGCACCCTCACACGTTCAGTCCCTGGGAGACGAAGGTCGAAGATTGCTTCATAGCCCTCAAACGGTCCAAACCCAATCCGGACAACATCCCCTTTATGCAGGTCATCAAACACTTCCCCACCGGCATCAGAAATCTCTTTCACCCGGCGCATAATGGCATGGATCAAGTTATCCGGTACCAGGGATGGTTCTCCCCCAAAACATATTAATCCGTGCGTATGGGGTATCCACTGAAAGGCGGACAATCCAACTTCATCGATATCTGCCTTAACGAATAGGTAACCAGGAAAATAAGATTTGTATTTTCGCGACCTCGGATTCACTGGGTTGACCCGTAAACGTGGGAAAAAAACTTCAAACCCACGCTCGCGGACCTGTTTCGCGACTACCTCTTCTTTTTGTGGTTTACTACGCAAGGCGTACCAGTGCTCTCCCATTTAGATTAATTTGCTCCCGAAAAATCATTCACACAGAAAGCGTGACGATTCAAACACCAAATGATTGTTACTCCATGTGTCCAGGTGCTTATCAAGCATCTAGTATATGTATTATAAAACAATCTTCAATCATACCACTTGAAGTCCTACGACACGTGAGACGATTTTCCGCACCAACCAGGTCGGCGGAAGCAGGATAATGTGGATCAACACTGTAATCCCGAAAACCAGGGCGATCGCGTTCATCGCAGTCAGGATCGCCTTCCCCAAGTTTGTAAGCAGCCAGGGTCCTATACCAATCAGCAGGATCAATAAAACTAATCCCAGGATCGTAAAAATCAATGGCATCCAGGCACGCCGGTCTGACGCGGAAGGCATCATCGTGCTGCTCACAGTAAAAACCAGATAAAACCAGATCCAGAAATCAGGTGTCACCACAACGGATTTTATTGCCTGGCTGATCCCGCTTAACTGCCCCTGGATCATAGTGATCCAGATCGTATCCAGTCCCAGGCGGTACACTCCTGCAAAGGCGACGAATAATCCGCCGGTGATCAATGGCGCAGCCCCAATCAATCCGTCTCGTAAATTGTCGGTTTGAGCTGTCTCCACGAATCCGAGCCGAATTCGACCACCTTCGATCTTTCTGGGTATGATGGAAAATCGTCCAGTCCTGACGCCTAATATCTTTGCCATGATGAAATGGCTTGCCTCATGCAGTAAAACGCCTGGCAAGAATAACAGAGAGAATAATGCCATGGATGTATCGGGCTGACGTGTGATAAGCAAAAATATTGCCTGAATTTCACGCTGTAGGAATCTTTGAAGATAGATCATGGGTATCAGCAACAGCAAGAGATACAGGAATGTACGCCAGAGGTTACTATACATCATCCGGCAGCAGCTTTTACAATGGGGATAAACTCAGCAGCCTTGAGGCTTGCTCCCCCAACCAAAGCACCATCGATTTCAGCTTGTTCGAATAATTCAGCTGCATTGCTTGCTTTAACCGAGCCACCATATAAGATCCGCACAGATTGAGCCAATCCATCTCCGTACAAGTCGTTCAACAATTTACGGATAATATCTGCAATGACCCGGTTGGCCCCCTCTGCTGTCGCTGCTCTGCCTGTACCGATTGCCCATACCGGCTCATAGGCAATCACGAGTGTTGCAATGGCTTGCGCCTCAATCCCGAACAAGCCATCCTTGACCTGTCTCGTAAGTACCGCAGCAGTGGTCCCGGCTTCATTCTCCGCCAGTGTCTCGCCGACGCACATGATCGGTATCAGTCCATGACCAAAAGCCGCTTTGACTTTGAGGTTAACCGTCGCATCAGTCTCTCCGAAATACGTCCGTCGCTCTGAATGACCGATGATCACATATTTACAAAATTCTGCCAGCATCGGCGCAGCGATTTCGCCCGTAAAAGCCCCTGAAGCCTCCCAATGCATATTTTGGGCACCTATTCCAACCGCAGTCCCTTCAACCAGGGCTGCAACCGGTAATATTGAAGTGAAAGGAGGGCATAAGACAATCTCGACACCCTGGATGGCAGTCAAACCCGGTAGGATTTCCGAGAGCAAAACCCGGGCTTCTGCCGCGGTCATAAACATTTTCCAATTTCCTGCAACCATCGGACGACGCATAATCACCTCAAAGATGCTTGTAGATCAAAATTCTATACTCATATTAGTACGAGTTTAGTTGGATATTTAACCGTTAGAATCCTTCCGGCTTGATAAACCTTCACCCAGCTTGATGAAAAGGAAAAAAACGGTACCAGAAAAAATTCAGCCTCTGCTCTGCCATGGTGCTGCATAGAGCAAAGGCTGCTCAATCTCCTACTTATCCTGCAGCGCCACCAGACCGGGCAAGTCAATGCCTTCCAACATCTCCAGGGAGGCACCTCCACCGGTTGAGATATGCGTGATCTGATCTGCCAAACCGGCCTGGTTGATCGCAGAAACCGAATCACCTCCACCGATAATCGTGACGGCTTTGCTCGCTGCAACTGCTTTCGCTACTCCAACCGTGCCTTCAGCAAAACGCGGGAATTCGAAAACACCCATTGGACCGTTCCATACAATCGTCCCTGCCGTTGAAAGGGTCTTGCCAAAGTTGCTGACGGTAGCCGGACCTATATCAAGGATACGCCACCCATCGGGTACTGGACCCATCGTGATCGTCTTCATTTCCGCTTCTGCTTCAAATCGATCTCCAAGGACCACATCCACAGGCAGGCGCAGGTGAGATGCACCGGAGCCTAATAACTGGCGTGCAGTATCCAGGGCTTCATCTTCACACAGCGAATCTCCGATCGGATAACCCTGCGCCTTGAAGAAGGTATTAGCCATGCCTCCGCCTATGAGGATTTGGTCCGCCTTCACCAGCAGGTTTTTGATCACACCGATCTTGTCGCTGATTTTAGCCCCACCTAGAATCGCAATGAAAGGACGCTTAGGGTTGGCAATGGCCTGACCCAGATACTGGATTTCTTTTTCCATCAGGAAACCCGCAACCGCTGGAAGGTAATGGGCTACACCTTCAGTGGATGCATGTGCCCGGTGGGCTGACCCGAAGGCATCATTGACAAAGATATCTGCCAATGAAGCCAGCTGCCTGGCAAACCCGGGATCGTTCTTCTCCTCTTCAGAGTGAAAACGTGTGTTTTCCAAAACCAGCACCTCACCGGGTTTAAGCGCCTTTGATGCCGCCTCCGCAACCAACCCTACGCAATCATCAGCAAATGCTACCGGCTTACCTAACAGACCGCTTAAATGTGCGGCTACTGGTCGTAGGGAGAATTTCGGGTCTGGCCCCCCCTTAGGACGGCCGAGATGTGAGCATAAGATCACTGCGGCACCATGCTCCAACAAATAATTTAATGTTGGCATCGCTGCAGTGATCCGGGTATCATCGGTCACTTTATTATCCTTGATCGGGACGTTATAGTCTACCCGTACCAAAACCCGCTTTCCTTTAACATCAATATCCGTAACGGATTTCTTATTGAACATTTTCCCTCCATATATATAGAATGCGGATGGTGTTTCAGCCATCCGCATTCCATGATAATTATAGATATTTGGCTAAAAGGGCAGCTAAATCAGCTGTTCGAACAGAATAACCCCATTCATTATCATACCAGGCTACAACTTTGGCAAAGTTATTCTTTTCTTTGCCTAACACCATGGTAAAGGGTAAATCTACCGAAGAGCTGTGGGGATCACCCTTATAGTCAATGCTGACTAATGGTTCATCTACTGCTTGCAGAATGCCTTTTAACGGACCAGCAGCGGCATCGCGGAAAGACTGGCGCAATTCTTCCGTGGTTGTGCTCGTCTCTAGCTCAACCGTAAGGTCGATCACCGATACTGTGGACGTCGGTACACGTAAAGCGTAACCATCCATCTTGCCTTTAAGGTCTGGGATCACCAGGCTGATCGCTTTCGCAGCCCCTGTCGTCGTCGGGATGATGTTCATTGCAGCTGCGCGGGCGCGGCGCAAATCACTATGCGGCAGGTCTAATATTTTCTGATCGTTGGTATATGCATGGATCGTTGTCATAAACCCGCGCACGATCTTATATTTGTCATGAACTACTTTGACAGCCGGGGCAAGACCATTGGTTGTGCACGATGCATTGGAGAGCACGTGATGGATTTTTGGATCGTACATGAAATCATTTACCCCCAAAACCACGGTTAAATCTTCTCCCTCAGCTGGTGATGTTATGATCACCTTTTTTGCGCCCCCTCTGGTGATGTGATTCTCAGCACCTTTTACTGTCTTGCCTTTTTTATTAACCCCATCGCTCTTGATGGTGAATAATCCGGTGCTCTCGATCACAATGTCAACCCCAAGCGAGCCCCAGGGGATATTGGAAGGATCTGTTTCCTTGAAAACCTTAACTGCCTTCCCATCGACAAACAATCCATCATCTTTGACTTCAACAGTGCCATCGAAGCGACCATAATTGCTGTCATACTTAAGCAAGTGTGCCATGGTTTTTAAGTCGCCGATATCGTTGAATGCAGCTACTTCCAAACTATCAGAATGATAATCCCGGATGGCTTTGAGCACCTGTCTACCAATCCGGCCAAAGCCGTTAATACCTACTTTTGTTGTCATTTTTGCCTCCGTCCGAAGTTATATTCAGCAGCATTTATTTTTAGGGCTGCTGTAATTTACTGAATACAAATATTATTTAATTATGATTCTACCAAAGGTCCAGTTCGTTCCTGATATAAATCAATGATTACTCTGGCTAATTTCGACGAATCATGCCGCCATGGCTGGATGTGATCAACCAGATCAGACCGGTATATTGGGAACTCGGACTCGCTCTCTGGGATAGTTTTTACCCATTCCGTTCCTGCGGGTAATTGTCCTTCATAATTATTATTAATCACGGCAATATCGAAAAGGGCACCGCCAACGTGATCGTTCAGGACGGTTATGTGGTTTTCAACGCTGTAGCCCTCTGTTTCTCCTTGCTGGGTGGCTACATTACATACATAGATCTTCAGAGCTCGGCTGGATTGAATCGCAGCGGCGATATCGGGAACGAGTAAATTAGGCATGATACTGGTAAACAAGCTGCCGGGACCGATCACGATGATTTCTGCTGCCAGGATCGCCTGAATGACCAATGGATAGGCAGCTGGGTTATTGGGTTCGAGCCACACACGCTGAACATCACCGGGAAATTTTGGGATGGTGCTTTCGCCTTCAATGCGCACTTCGCTAATGCTGTGTGGCAGCTGCATATCTGCAACCAGGCGAACATCATGCAGGGTCGCAGGCAGCACCCTTCCTTGAACTGCCAGCACCTTACCAGATTCAACCACTGCTTCCTCAAAGCTGCCGGTAATTTCCGCCAGAGCACTGATGAATAAATTCCCAAACGGATGCCCATCCAGCTCAGCATTCGTATCGGAGAACCGATACTGGAACAGCTGGGTCATCAGTGCTTCATCATTGGATAAAGCGGCGAGGCAATTTCGAATGTCACCAGGGGGAGGTATACCCTTAGCGCGTCGTATCCTGCCAGAAGAGCCCCCGTCGTCAGCCACCGTTACGACTGCAGTGATATTGTAGCTGTAGCTCTTCAAGCCTCTCAGCAAGGTCGCCAATCCGTGCCCACCACCGATGGCTACAATTCGAGGCCCGCGCTCTTTCCTGCGGTGGTCCGTCAGCTCATCAAGGACCGGTTTTCCAGCCCGGCGATAAGGTGCCAGAAGCGAGCGATAAATCCCCCACATTCCAACAAGAACCAAACCAACACCCAACCCTCCAAAGATCAACACTCGCAGTGGGCGGCTTAAACTGCGCAGCGATGCAACGGATAATATTGGCAACCACCAGGTCTCGGGTGCAGTCCGATAAATCTCTAATACCAGCACTGCCAGGCCTACACCTAATAATGTAGTACCCAGCAGGATGATGACCATCCACCGTTTTATACCCAGGCCCGGAATCAACCAGCGCAGCGGATCGGATAAGCGCTTGGCAAACTTCTGGGGATTGGTTGTTTTCTTCGTTCTCATACCAATCAATGATGATAGCAGTCTTTAGGTATATCGTCAACAATAAATTATGCTATACTCGCAATATGACCAGATATTTTATCGTCGCAGACGTTGGGGGAACTCATATACGGACAGCTTGCTTCTCCGCCGATAGCCAAAAACCCAATGCGATAAAACGGATCCATACAATCGGTGCCGGTACCCCGCACGAGCGACTGATCAATCTGATCGAGGCGATCTTCCCTAAGGGAGAAGAAGTGGCTGCTATCACAGTTGCTGCTCCTGGACCAACCGATCCTTACAATGGAATTGTATTGGAAGCACCCAACATCCCTGGATGGACGAACCTGCCGCTAAAAAAATTGATCCAGGAACATTTCAATGTCCCAGTTGCCATTGGTAACGATGCAAACCTGGCCGCCCTAGGAGAATGGCGCTTTGGAGCGGGTATCGGTCACCGGAATCTGCTGTATTTCACCGTGAGCACAGGCATCGGTGGTGGAGTCATTATCGATAACCAGTTGCTTTTAGGTTCTCATGGTCTCGCTGCCGAACTGGGTCACGTTACTGTTATCCCCGATGGTCCGTTGTGCAGCTGCGGCAAACGCGGGCACCTGGAGGCGGTAACATCTGGTCCAGCCATTGCCCGCTGGGTGGAACAGGAATTAAGCCAGGGTATTTCCTCTTCCTTGACCGATAAGCGACCTGTAACAGCCTTAGAAGTTTCAAATGCTGCCAGCCAGGGTGATGAGCTTGCTATTGCCGCCCTTGCTCGCGGGGGTGTCTATATGGGCACCGCAGTCGCTGATTATCTGCATATATTTAACCCCAGCGTGGTAATCATCGGCGGTGGTGTCTCTAAGAGCGGTGAAGCCTTTTTTGCGCCACTCCGTAAAGCGATGAGTGAGCATGTGATATCCAAAAAATATCTGGATGACCTTACCCTGACCAAAGCTGCCCTCGGGGATGAGGTAGGTTTAATGGGTGCGCTGGCTCTTGCAAAACAATTGGATGAACCATCGCCATGCCCATAATTACCAAGCGTTGGGAGGTTGCACCAACCCTTCCTTCAGAAGCCGTTCAAGAGCTGAGCGGATATCCACCAATACTTCGGCAAATTCTATTTAACCGTGGGTATCGTACCCACGAGCAGGCTCGTTTATATTTAGAAGCCCATCCTCCCCCTGGATGCGAGCCATCGAATTTGGTTGATCTACCCAAGGCGATCGACCGCATCAACGATGCCATCCAGCAGCAGGAAAGCATTGTTGTGTATGGTGATTATGATGCGGATGGCGTGACAGCTACAGCATTACTGGGGCTGGCTCTAAAATCGATAGGAGCCAATGTCACTGAATATATTCCGAACCGATTCGATGAAGGTTACGGTTTAAACATGGAAGCGATCCGGTTGTTATTCGAACGGGGGGTCAATTTAATAATTACCGTCGACTGCGGGATCCGCTCTTGGGATGAAGCGGAATTAGCGCATTCCTTCGGTATTGATTTAATTATCACCGACCACCATCATCCACTCGATGAGCTTCCACCTGCATATGCGGTGATCAATCCAAAACAAGCTGGGGATACCTACCCTAATAAGAATCTCGCCGGAGTAGGACTGGCTTATAAGCTGGTGGAAGCACTATCGTTGTCCGGACGATATCCAGACCTGGATGCGCACAATTATCTGGATCTGGTAGCACTTGGCACCGTTGCGGATCTCGTCCCTCTGACAGGGGAAAATCGTTTCCTGGTGCGCTCAGGATTGGATTACCTGCGGCAGCCCATCCGCCAGGGTTTGATGGCGCTGATCGGAGTTTCCGGTTTGAATCCGGCCAGGATCACAACGAGTGAAATCAGTTTCTCCCTGGCACCCAGGTTGAATGCCTCGGGTAGGCTGGAATCCGCCTTAAACTCTTTACACCTGCTAACATCTCGAGACACTATGGAAGTAGGTCAGCTGGCGCAATGGCTTGAAATTCAAAACCGTGACCGCCAAAAGATCATGAAGGATATCCAGCTAAAAGCTGAAAAACAGATCATTATTGATGATCAAGTCCCCCTCCTGCTGTTTGCTGCTGATGCCGGGTACAACCCAGGTGTCGTCGGGTTGGCAGCATCCAGGCTCACCGAGCAATATTATCGCCCTTCCATCATCGCCAGCATAGGAGAGGAATTTACCCGCGCCTCCTGCAGGAGCATCCCGGAATTTCATATCACGCAGGCTTTGGACCAATGCCAAGATTTACTGGCACATCACGGTGGGCACGCTGCTGCAGCAGGATTTACGGTTAGCAACGAGCTGCTCGAAACCTTAATCAGCCGGATGCGCACTATTGCCGAAGACCAGCTGAAGGAATTGGACCTGCGCCCGAAAATCACAGCCGAAGCAGAGATCCCCCTTTCGGATCTAAAACCCGATTTACTCAAATATCTTAGCTGGCTCCAACCCACAGGTATGGGTAACCCGGCACCTGTCTTTATGTCGAGCGGTCTTAAAGTGAGTCACCAGAAGGCAGTCGGTGTGGACGGAGCGCATTTAAAATTATCCGTCACCGATGGAAATATTACCTATGATGCTATCGCGTTCCGACAGGGTCATTGGATTGCCAGGCTTCCCCCCAGGATCGATTTGATGTACACCTTTGAGCTGAATGAATTCAATGGGCAGGTTTCATTGCAGCTTAATGTCAAGGATATTCGACCATCGCAAAACTGACCGGTAGGCGAAGAAAATCAATCAACAAACCGATACTTGAATAACGTCCACATCGCAATAAAAGCGTCTTTTATTTTGATCTTTTTGCCTTCAGAGTAATCGCGGGGGTTAAAGGTGATCGGAATTTCATAAATGCGAACTTTCCGTTTAAGGATTTTTGCTGTAAATTCCGGTTCGAACTCAAATCCATGGGCATGCAGGGGCATATTTTGTACCACCTCGCGGCGGAATAATTTATACCCGGTTTCCATGTCGGTCAGGATATTATTGTACAGAATATTAGTGGTCAGGGTCAATATCTTATTGGCTAACATATTCCAGAATAAGACCGGTCGTCGGCCTGCCCCAAGGAACCTTGAGCCATAAACCACATCCGCAATCCCTTCCTGGATGGGTCGCAGTAAGTTTGGATACTCTCGTGGGTCGTATTCCAGGTCGGCATCCTGGATTAACATTATATCTCCACTGGCATTCTCAATCCCCGTCCGCACGGCTTTACCCTTGCCTTGGTTGTGGTCGTGGTAGACCACCTTCACCAGCCCTTCCAGGTTAAGCTTTTCAAGCAATTCTCGGCTGCCATCGGTTGAGCCATCATCGACCGCCAGGATTTCATCCACCAAACCTGTAGCCTGCACTCGACGAATAATTTCTTGGATTGTCTTTGCCTCATTGTAAACCGGAATAATTATAGATAATTTCATCGCGTCTCCTGAGTTTCAATATAATTTTATCCTATAATCACATTACACAATTTTTATTTTAAGTCGCCTGCCATGCTATAATCATTCTGGTTATCTGTCTAAAGCCCTTTGAAAATGGAGGATGAGTGATGGATGCTTCGACACGTGCAAGACCGATAATGGGAACCGCAAGTGGGGTGTTTACACCGCAGATTCTGCAAAAAATCGAAGACACTGGGCTGTCTACGCTCTGGCTGCAAGACTTGACCTTAAAAATCCTATATTTCCAGGGATATCTTACCGGTTTTAAGATCGCCGAAGAAATGGCATTGCCTTTCACCGGGATTGTCGACCAGCTGCTTGATAATTTAAAACGGGATAAATTTGTGGAAGTAAAAACCTCCCAAATGGGGCTTGGAGAAGGTGCCTATCTGTACGCCATCACCAGTGCAGGGAGCGATCGTGCCCGGGAAGCGATGGAACGCAGCCAGTACGCCGGACCTGCCCCGGTGCCTATCCAGGAGTACAATGAATCGGTCCTCCGCCAGGCGCAGGGACGCCCAACCGTGTCAAATAGGATGATGCACCAAGGGTTAGCCCACCTTGTCCTCCCCGAGTCAACTTTTGAACGCATCGGTCCGGCAGTCAATTCAGGCACCTCCATTTTTATGTATGGCCCGCCTGGAAATGGAAAGACCAGCGTCGCCCGAGCCATCGGGAATATGATCTTGCATGAAAGTATGTATATCCCCTACGCCATCTACATTGATGGACAGGTGATTAAACTCTATGATTCAGTCAACCATCAGCTTTCAACGGAAGAAGGGTCGCAGTCTGGTGCAGCCGCAGGTCGCATGAATGGCAGGCGCGATTTGCGCTGGATCCGTATCAGGCGACCATTCATCGTGACGGGTGGTGAGCTGACTTTAGCCGGTCTCGACTTGGTCTTCGATGACGTGCATAAATATTATGAAGCGCCTTTCCAGATCAAGGCCAACGGGGGCATCCTCCTGATTGACGATTTTGGCAGGCAGCTCGTACGTCCGCGAGACTTGCTCAACCGCTGGATTGTGCCACTTGAAAATCGGATTGATTTCATGACTTTGCACACGGGTCGCAAGATTGAGATCCCCTTTGATGTGCTGGTTGTATTTTCGACCAATTTGCCTCCCCGCGATCTCGTCGATGAAGCCTTCTTAAGACGCCTTCGCCATAAGATCGAGGTGGGCGACCCGAACTTTGATGAATACCGCGAGATCTTCACCCGGGTCGCTTCCGCCAAAGGTGTCACTTACAACGATGAAGGGTTGGCATACCTGCTCCAGGAGTGGTATATCAAACGGGCGCGCAAGCTGCGCGGCTCACACCCGAGGGATCTGTGCGATCAAATCCTGGACATAGCACGTTATCTATCCGTTGAGCCAACCATGACACGTGACCTTATTGATCGGGCTGCCAGCGCTTATTTTGTCGAGTTATAAGTTGCTCTGATGCCTCATCAATACAATAGCTCTGTAAATGTTGATCTTAAAAAAAAACCGACGATATTCGCGCATCGCGGCGCCAGTGCTTACGCCCCTGAGAATACAATCACTGCGTTTAAGCTGGCGATTGATCAAGGCGCTGATGCCATCGAGCTGGACGCAAAACTCTCTGCTGATGGTCAGGTGGTTGTAATCCATGACGATAGTGTCGACCGGACCACTAACGGCAACGGAAGTGTGAAATCCCTCACCTGGGCAGAAATCCAGCGCCTGGATGCCGTCTCGAAATTCCCACCGTTTTTCAAGTCAGAAAAAGTTCCCAGTCTTGAGCAGGTGTTTGAAACCATTGGGCGAAAGATCCTTATCAATGTGGAATTGACCAACTATTCATCACCGAAGGATGACCTGGTAGATAAAGTTGTTGGTTTGGTGAAGAAATTCAATTTAGAAGACAGCGTCTTACTATCGTCATTTAATTTGATTGCACTGATCCAGGCTCGCAAGCTACTGGGAAAAGTTCCCCTGGGATTGCTCATCTATGCTGGTCTGGCTGAAGTTGCCCTGCGCTCAAGGCTGGTGTGCTTCGGTCCACTACTAGACTTACATTCATCTTATCTGGATGTGACTTCCCATCTAATCCAAACTACCCACCAGGCTAAATGCCAGGTTCATGCCTACACGGTTAACCAGCCTGAACGTATAGTGGAATTATTCGACTGCGGCGTGGATGGCATTTTTACGGACGATCCCCAGATGGCAATAAAAATCATCGCTGAAAACATCCACTCGAAATGATGATCCCTTTTTCGTGGTTTGAGCAAGCCTGCGAGCGAATTAATCCATATATTCATGCTACGCCGCTAACCTTCGATGAAAAGAAGCGCCTATATATAAAATGGGAAAATCATCAGGTGACGGGTTCGTTCAAAGCCAGGGGTGCGCTTAACAAAATCCTCGCTCTCCAGCCGTGGGAGCTGGAGCGTGGAGTGGTAACTGCGTCCGCAGGAAATCATGGGCAGGGCGTGGCTTTAGCTTGCAAAATCAGGCAAGCGCCTGTGTTTGTATTCGCCTCCGAGCATGCCCAGGGCAATAAACTCGAAGCGATGCGCCATCTCGGTGCCAAAATTAAGCTGGTGCCCGGAGGATATGGTGAAGCGGAACATGCCGGTATTTCATTCGCAGCCTCCACGGGAGCCACCTGGGTGTCCCCATATAACGATGGGATGGTCATCGCTGGTCAGGGCACCATCGCCATGGAAATTATGCCCGAATTGGTCGACATTTCTTCGATCGTATGGATCGTTCCAGCAGGAGGGGGCGGTCTTATCTCGGGAATTGGATGTGCTCTGCAGGCGTCCAGCCCCTCGCCGAAATTGATTGCTGTCCAGTCTGAGGCATCTCCATTTTTACATAATATATTCCATCATGGCACTCAGCAAGGTGTAGAAGATCTTCCCAGTCTTGCGGATGGATTGGCTGGAGAGATCGAAGAAAAGTCGGTAACCATTCCAATTATCAAAACTGTTGTGACCGATTTTATCCTGGTCTCAGAAACCGACATTCGGGCCGCGATCAAATATGCCTGGACGACCTATCATGAACGGATTGAAGGTTCCGCAGCTGCCGCTTTGGCCGCCATTACCTCCCACAGGGTCCCTGGCAGACCGGCGCTGGTCATAATCACGGGGGGTAACATCGATCTTGAGACTCATCGCCTAATTATCAATGAGCCTGCAATTCCGATAGTAGCTGATGGCTAGAGAAATCATGGCGGTTAGCTCCGATGAATACATGGTCGTCTGCATGTCTCGCCAGGTCAGGGATGGCGAATTGGTAGCACAGGGATTGGCTACTCCTCTGGTGGCTGCTGCTTACATCCTTGCCCGCCACACACATGCCCCAAACATGTATTTCTCATCGGCGATTGGCCAAGGCATTTGCCGCTATCCGGCACCCTTGAGCCTGAGCCAGGTGGAAAAATTATGGCTTGACCGATCATTGGTCAATGTAGGTTTTGCCAGGGCGGTCAGTGAAGTCTTGCCCTCCTTGAAGCCATTGGAATTCTTCCGACCCGCTCAAATCGATCCGTGTGGGAATTTCAACAATATCGCCTTTGGGAAAGATTATCACCATCCGAGGTTAAGGATGCCGGGCACAGGGGGTATTCCTGATGTCACTACCTACCTGGATGACGTTTTGTTATACGTCCCCCGCCACTCGAGGGTCACATTCGTCCCTCAGCTTGACTTTTGTGCCGGACTCGGGCATAATTCCGCACGCAAGCATGGTAGTGGTCCTCGCTGCCTCATTACCGATCTGGGTCAATTCGATTTTACAAACGGACGAATGCGGTTGATCACATTTCATCCAGGGGTGACGGTCGAAAAAATCCAGGCACATACGGGTTTTCCCCTTGAGATATCAACTGCAGTAATGGAGACAACCGCACCTTCTGAGGTTGAATTAGGACTTCTGCGGAATGAAATTGACCCGCTGAACATTCGCCGGCTTGAAACCCTGAGTGGGCCAGCTCGGCGCGAGCTGCTGCATCGAATTATCGAAGCTGAGCAGGAAAATCAATCAATAGATTAGGAGTTTTCTCCCAGGTCGAGAATGCAATCGGTTATTCGAAAACTTGTCCTAGTTTTGTTCATCCTAACCCTGATCCTCCCGGTATCTCTAGGGCAAGCCTCCCCATTCAAGCAAGCCATCACAGCTGATCAGCAGGCACAGGCGATGCTGGATAGCCTCACTCCTGAAGAACGTGTCGGTCAGCTCTTCCTGGTAACATTTACCGGACCGGAAGCTGCTATGGCTTCAGCTACGGGCGCCCAGATCTATGACCTGATCGTTAACTATCACATTGGTGGGGTGATATTAACCTCTGCCAACGATAATTTCGTCGGTTCAGACCAGACCCTGGTCATTGCTCAAAGCTTGACCGATCAGCTGCAAAGGGACGAGTACAGCGCCTCTCAAACCCCCCAGGTAAACCCGGTAACCAACGATATCTACTCGCCTGCTTACATCCCGCTGTTTATCGGGATATCGCAGGAAGGTGATGGTTATCCATACGATCAAATCCTCAGCGGTATGACCCCCTTGCCAAGTCAAATGGCGATGGGCGCAACCTGGAGCACAGACCAAAGCAAGCAGGTGGGAAGCGTACTCGGCAAGGAGCTCTCAGAGCTGGGATTCAACCTGTTACTCGGACCATCCTTGGATGTCCTCGAAGTTCCATCAACTGACAGCGGGGGTGATCTTGGCGTCAGGACTTTCGGTGGAGATCCTTTCTGGGTTGGCGCATTAGGGCAGGCCTATATCGCCGGGGTACACCAGGGCAGCACTGGGAAAATGGTGGTGGCATCCAAGCATTTCCCGGGTTTTGGCGGCTCGGACCGATTGCCGGAAGAGGAAGTTGCAACTGTTCTTTCCTCCCTTGAACAGCTAAAGCAGATTGATTTGGCACCTTTTTTTGCGGTAACTGGTAATGCTCCCAATCCAGAATCAATGACCGATGCGCTTGTCGTCTCTCATATCCGCTACCAGGGATTTCAAGGCAACATCCGTGCGACAACCCGCCCGGTGAGTTTTGACCCCCAGGCATTTTCCCAGCTTATCTCTCTGCCGGAATTTGATACTTGGAGAGGCAACGGCGGGGTCATGATCAGCGATAATCTCGGTAGCCGCGCTGTACGCCGGTTCTATGATCCAAGTGGTCAGACATTCAATGGACCCCTGGTAGCGCGGGACGCATTCCTTGCCGGGAATGATATCCTATATCTGGATAATTTCCTTTCCAGCGGCGACCCTGATGTCTATTCATCCTATGTGCGCACACTGGTTTTCTTCGCCCAAAAATATCGTGAAGATCCCGCCTTTACCCAGCGCGTAGATCAATCTGTTTTACGCATCCTTAAGCTTAAGTATAAAATTTATGGCGGTGTCTTCTCGGTGACTTCCACCTTACCCAATCCCGATGTTTTGCTTTCCATCGGAACTGCTAACCGGGTGACTTTCGACATTGCCCAGCAAGCTGCAAGTCTGATCAGTCCTTCACTGGAGGAGCTCACTAACGCCATTCCTTCACCCCCTGCCAGGGACGAATCCATTGTCTTCATAAGTGATACCCGCGTCTACCAGCAATGCAGCACCTGCCGCCAGCAATATACCTTGGATGTAGATGGATTTAAAAACGCAGTTATCAGGTTATATAGTGGAAGTGGTCAGGTTATCCCCAGCAATCTTATCTCTTATACCTTCCAGGATTTATCAGATATGCTGAACAGCGGCATGGGAACGCTCCAAATTGAAAATGACCTGCGTGCAACAGATTGGATCGTGTTCGCTATGGATACCGTCTCGAATGATGTCCCGGTATCGCTTGCTCTTCGCCAGTTCCTTGATCTCCGCCCAGACCTGATCCAGGGTAAGCATTTAATCGTGTTTGCCCTGAGCGAGCCTTACGCCCTTGACGCCACGGATATTTCGAAATTGTCGGCTTATTATGCCTTGTTCAGTCGTTCGAGCTCCTTTATTGAAATTGCAGCCCGGATACTTTTCCATGAAATTCAACCATCCGGTCATCTGCCGGTCTCGGTTCCCGGTATCGGGTACGAAATCCTGGATGCTACTTCACCCGACCCGAGCCAGGTGATCCAGATCTATCAAGAAATACCAGGCTCATTGCCTGCTGAGAGTACCCAAACCCCTGGCCCTACTCCTACCACCATGACGGTAGGAAACCAAATTTCTATCGTGACGGGTATTATCCTGGATCATAACGGAAACCAGGTGCCAGACGGAACCATTGTTCAGTTCTCTCTCTACCACAATGGTGAAAACGTGCCTTCACAAATTGTAGAAAGCCAGACATCTCAAGGCATTGCGCGGGGAAGCCTTTTGATCGACGAATCAGGAGAGATCAATATCCGGGCGGAGAGTGGTCAGGCAGTTACCTCCGAAATAATAACTATTGAAATCCCACCCGTAACGGGAACATCAACACCTTTCTCTCCCACCCAAACACCCACGCATACGCCAACAACTACAGCCTCACCGACGCTAACTCCGACATCAACCCCCCAGGCAACAACCACACCAGTGAATATCACTACGACCGGTGGCGTGGATTTTGGAGATTGGCTTGTTGCCCTGATCGTAACAGGCTTGATCAGCGCCGCCAATTATTGGTTTATCAATCTGAAAAGCGGTCTGCGATGGGGTGTGAGAGCGGCACTGCTCCCGCTGATTGGGGGAATGTTTACTTATGTCTACCTGGCAATCAATATGCCTGGTAGCCAACCAATGCTTGAAGATATGGGCACATGGGGTGTGATCTTGTTGGTTACTATCGGGGCATTGGTTGGGGCTGGAGCAATATGGATCTGGCAGCTGCTGGATGTGCGTAAGATCAAGCCTGCGTAAAATTAATGTGCCAAAGTGATAATTAAACTGAATACGATCAAGGCTGCAGCTACCCCGAGCAACACCCGTTCCCGCGTCGTTGAAAGGATGACTTTTAAAGATGGAGGTTTTGGTTTTTTCGAAGGGTAGATCGGTGGGATCCAATTCCCGATCAATGCTTGTCGGAAAGAATCGATATCCTGAGGACGCTCATCGGGGTGTAAATTCATCGCCCACAGGATCGCTTTTTCAGTTCGAACGCTTATCTCTGAATTGATCTGCCTTGGAGGGGTTAAATTTTCGGGGTGTAAAAACCGCTCGCGCGCTTCTAACGGCGGCTGGTTGGTGAGTAAATGATAAAGGGTCGCACCGAAGGCATACACATCACTCCGCCTATCGGTGTGACCTGTATCCCCACCGTATTGTTCCAATGGTGTATACAGGGCTGTTCCCCGCCCCTGCAGGATGGTTATGGTCATTTCTTCCGATGCCAGGATTTTTACCAGACCGAAATCGACCAGTTTTATTAAGCCGCTCGGAGTGGCTTTGAGGTTGCTCGGCTTAATATCCCGGTGCAGGATGGGCGGTGTTTGGTTGTGCAGATAGCTCAATGCATCCGCGATCTGGTTAGCCCATGAGAGCACTTCTGCCTCAGTTAAAAATACGCCTCGTTGGCGCGCTTCCATCATTAAGGTGCGCAGGTCATTCCCGGGCACAAAATCCATCGCCAGGTAATCACGTGGTCCGATGGAAAAAAAATCAGATACTTTGGGTAGATTTGGGTGGTCCAGGCGCGCTAAAACCGTCGCTTCGCGGAGGAATTGTTCCCGGGCTTGTTGGACTACCTCTTGCGGTAATGTGCGGTCATGTTCTACTTCCTTAAGTGCACACTGTCGCCCTTCTAGGCGTAAATCATCCGCAAGATATATACTTCCCATGCCCCCGTGCCCAATTATCCGCCGAATTTTATAGCGACTTCTCAGGACTTCTCCAGTCTTTAAGGGCGTCGGCATGTTTTTTTATCCGTTGGCGTTACGGATAAGGATATTATACCTTTGGTTGCTCCAAGAATGGGCAACTCATCAAAGCCCAGGAGATGAATAATTAAAAGCTATAATAATGTAATGTTACCTTCGCATATTTTCCTGGATCAGCATCAAATTCCATATTCCATCCACAGCTTCCCACCCTCCACGCCAAAAGGTGCTTCAAGCGTGGCAGTCGCCCTTGGCATCACGGAACATCAAACCATCAAAACATTAATTTTCGAAACAGACCGGGGTGAACGCGTACTGGTGATGGTGGGTGGTGATCAAAATGTCATCTCCGGTCATCTTAAAAAAGTTGCCGGTACGCGAAACATTCAGCTTGCCAGTCCTGACGGCGTAATCCAAACCACCAGCTATAAAATTGGCTCAATCCCTCCATTTTCCTGGCAGCCAGAAGGCTTCCGATCATTTTTGGATTTAGACATGATGAACGAATCCATCCTGGCAGTTGGCGCTGGTGTATGGGGCAATGAAATCCTGCTTACTCCTTTTGATTTATTAAAGGCCAGCCAGGCTATCGTGGTAAACTTAACAAATCGGGAAAAGCCGATTTTTTCTCCTTATTAATTAGTGGTATATTTATTTGTCCCATAAAATTGTAAGTTTCCAGAATATTGGATCGAGGAAAATGCTATGGCACTGGAGACTGAGGATTTCCCTTTACTCATCGCCCAAGCAGGACCATTAAACGGTCAAAGGTGGCTCTTAAAAAACGATGTAATAATCGGTCGGGATGCTTCATGCACACTGGTTATCCAAAACCGCCAGGTTTCGCGCTACCATGCAAGGTTTATCACCCTGCCTCAAGGTGTTCAACTGGAAGACCTGGGGAGCAAAAATGGGACCCACATCAACGGACAGCAAGTTGTAGAACCCATCATGCTCCAGGATGGAGATGTAATCCAGATCGCATTTGCCCAACAATTCATTTTTATGAGCTCTGATTCCACTTTACCCCTGACAGTTGGCCCAGATAAACCTGCCGAGCTCCTTCAGGTTCCCCGGCAGCTGCGGCTTGAGAAGCGCTCGCGCCGCGTTTGGATCGGTGATATCGAGCTACTACCTCCCCTCTCCGTGTCTCAATACCAGCTCCTGGAGCTTTTATATGATAATCCCGATCGCGTGGTCACTCGGGCAGAACTGATCCAGGCGGTGTGGGGTCAAGATGATGCTGTAGGTATCTCCGAGCAAGCTCTGGATGCCCTCGTCCGCCGGCTGCGCGACCGCCTGGCGGCAATCAATTCTGCCCATCAATTCTTGATCACCGTGAGGGGGCATGGTTTGAGGCTGGATAACCCACCCTTTTAAAAAAACTCCGGGGCTGATTATCAGCCCCGGGGTTATTATTAACCGAGATTTTCGGTCATCGTCACCCGCAATGCTCCACTGAATACTTTGTTCATGCGGGATTTCAGCTCTTCATCCTCACCCGATTCGGTCCTGACTAATAAACTGGAAAGGATATCCATGAACTCGGGAGTGATTTCTACTTTATGCTCCGCGAGCTTTTTACTCAGCTCCTGATCAGAACCTGCCGCTTCCAGGAATTCTTGGATTAATGCCACCTCGGGGGGAGGAGCGCTGGCTTTATCCACCACTTCTTCGACTTGCTTTAGCTTGCTAATTTTTTCAAGATCCCCCGCTTTACGGGCTGCTTCCATCTCTTCATTAAAAACCTGGACAAAAATTTCATCCACCAGGGATAAGTTTTGCGCCATCGTCTCCTTGATATCCAGTGACTGCAGGATGGCATTCAGGTTTTTCCTGGATAGGAGGATCCTTTCTTCCATCTGCTTATCGATCGCCCTGGTCATTTCCAATAATTGGTCGCGTAACTGAACCAATCTTTCTCTGCCATCGCCACGCGCCCGCTCGATCTTTTCACTCAACAACCTGAAAAATTCGTAATCCAATCCAGGTCTGCCAAGGCTTACCAGCACGCTTAATTGGGTCTCGTTCGGCGCCTTGATGACCAATTCGAGCAGTTTTTCTCGGGTGAGTGATTTTCCCGCCGATTGCAATGCCTGGATCGCAGCTTCAACATCCTTTGACTGTTCCTGGACTTGTTTTCCGAATGTGGTCATTCCAAGCAGCTTCTTCTGCAGCTCGCTCAACCGCTTGGCAGATTCCTGGTCACCATTAACTGCGGAGGCTTCAATTAATCGGTTGAGCAGGTTGAAAAAATCGCTATCAAATAAAGCATCTTGCTTGGCAGTCGTCTCGGCAATGGTTTCATCAGGCGCATTGATTAACCTCTGCAATAAATTCATGCGTTCTTGTTGAGCCTGGATCATCTCTTTCGTAATCCCATCCGCTGCCAGGATCCGCTCGACCATCGTTTGCAGGGTCAACATCGCCTGCGGTTGGAGCAGGTAGGCTTTTCTCTTCTCTTGTGGTAGGCTGTTGGTAACCCGGGTGATCAGTGGGCCTATGATTCGTTCCTGTTCATTGACGGGCAAGCTGAGCTCGGGTGGAAAATAAGTCAATAACAGCCCTTTATCAGGGTCGTGATAAACCAGCGGTGTGGCAATCATCCCCTTGTACCCACAATTGGGGCATGCGGCAAGGTTGAACGCTCCGGACAAGATTTTCTGTTTCGCTACGGGGTCCTGACCCACATCGAACAGCTGGTCAATATCTGCCATCATTGGCTGCCGGCAGTTTGGACAATTAATGCGCGTTTTTGGCATGAAACACTCCTGAAAGAAAACGCCCAATCTTTTAAATCTTGGGCGAGAGATAAATTAGGTCAGTGGAGCACTAGTGATTAACCTCGCGGTATCGAGAAACAGATACGCCCACCCGTTCCGGGTTGCGGGTCGACCCAAATTCGTCCACCATGGGCTTCAATAACCGCCCGGGCCAAGTATAAACCTAATCCGGCGCCTTTCGTAGTCCGTTTTGCGATCGAGGACCGGTAAAATCGATCGAAAATATGAGGGATATCCTCCGGTGCCACGCCTTGGCCTTGATCACTGACACACATAATCACCTGGGTCGGTCGTACCTGCCCGCTGATGTGGATCTCGCCACCCTGGGGTGAATATTTAATCGCGTTCGATACCAGGTTGGATAAAACCTGCTCCAGGCGGGTCTCATCCCCATTGATCACCGGAAAATTCTGGGGAAAATCGACCTCAATCCTGTGGATGGTGGACTGGGTTTGGAAATGTTTGGCAATCCTGCCTGCGACGATGTTCAAGTCGACATCGGACAGGTTGATAGAAAGTCCCCCTGCCTGCAGTCGAGAAGCATCCAGTAGATTCTCGATCAGCCCGGTTAGCCGATCAGCTTCTTCCTCGATCACTGCCAGGCTGTCCCGGACAATTTCGCGGTCCCATTCGGCGTCTTCCCTTCGCAGCGTCCCCACGTATCCTTTGATCAACGCCACCGGTGTCTTCAGCTCGTGACTGATCACCGAAATGAAAGTGCTTTTAAGCTCCTCTGCCTCCCGAAACCGGGTGATATCACGCACGGTGGCAATGATATTGACCAGGTTGCCTTCTTCTGAAATTAGCGGGGCGTATGTAATTCCAACCGGTAGAGATACTCCAGACGACCTCTGCAAATCGCCTTCGACATACAGGCTTGCATTGGGGGTGAGCGGCCAGCCACCTGCTTCAGCCTGTTCAAGCGTCAGCATGTCCTCGTGGCACATCAATTCGATCACGTCTTCATGGGATTTTCCAACGATCACCGCAACGGGTTCACCCAATATTCGGGCGAAGGCACGGTTGCATAGTGTGACGGTATGACCCGCCGAAATGATCAAAATTCCGTCGGCGGCCGAGTCGATGAGTGCATCCATGCGCTGTTTGTCTTGACTGACCTGCTGATAAAGCTGGGCGTTATCAACTGCGATGGCAGCTTGGTTGGCAAAACTTTGCAGCAACGCTCGGTCATTGGATGAGAATATCCCCGGATAATTCCTGAAAACATAGATCACCCCGATCACTTTTTCCCGTGTGATAAGGGGTAAACCAACCCCAGTAAATAATCCCAAACCCACCGTCCTGGCTAAATTCTGCAGTAATCGGTTAACCTCAGGAAGTTCGAACCGGGCGGGATCTTCGTTATCAGGGATTTCTGCCAGTAGTGGCTCCAGGTACCTGGCCAGGCTGGCTGGGATCCCCAGGCTGGTCGATACTTTCCAGCCCCCTTTCTCAGCTCGTAGCGCGATCAATCCAGCCTGTCCTGCCAGCATCTCTGCAGATATGTATAGAATACGCCCCAGGAGCTTGTCTAGATCAAGCTCCTGGGTCAGTGCACGGCTGATTTCTAATAGATAATCGCGTTGTCTGACGCGAAAATCAGGCAACATGGCTAATCTGAAATTCCTTTTCACCCAAGGATATAGATTCTTCGAAGATCTCCAGGCCATCGTCGATTTCACCCTTGGTGATATTTAACGAGGGAGATATCCTGATTGTGCTTTTACCACATCCCAGGCTGATCAATCCACGCTCGAACGCCCTCTGAACGATCCGCTCGCGCAGGTCATGCGCCGGTTCTTTACTCTGCTTGTTCTTGACGAACTCTACCCCGATCATTAAGCCTTTCCCACGCACCTCGCCAATACTCGGATGCCGTGCTGCAATTTCATTCAATGCATCGATGGCATAATCACCCACCTCTTGTGCGTTTTGTAAGTAATCATCCTGGATCAGGTCCATGGTCGCTAATGCAGCCGCACAGGCGATCGGGTTACCACCGTATGTGTTTCCGTGAGAGCCAAGCGGCCAGCTGACGATGCTCTTTCGGGCGATGATCGCACCCAGCGGGATCCCGGAGGCAATCCCTTTACCCACACACACGATGTCTGGCTCGATACCGAAATGTTCGATTGCCCACCACTTCCCAGTTCGGCCCATACCCGATTGGACCTCGTCCACAATCAGCAGGATGTCGTGGCGGTCGCACAGGTCGCGTAAAGCCGGGTAGAAACCGGGAGGTGGGATGATATACCCGCCTTCACCCTGGATTGATTCTACCAATAGCCCGGCTACGTCTTCGGCGGGTAATAATTTTCCCAAAACCTGGTCTTCGATGTACCTGACCACCGTCTCGCCATAATCCTCTCCCGGACGTTGGATGAAGACCGGTCTGTACGGGTCAGGATAAGTGACGTGCACTACCCCGTTCATCAAAGGGTAGAAACCTTCATGGTATAAGGGCTTGCTCGCAGTGAAGCTCAATGATCCCAGGGTCCGGCCGTGGAATGCACCCAAGAAACCGATGAACTGGCTTGCGCCGGTATGATAACGCGCCAGCTTGATGGCAGCTTCCACGCTTTCGGTGCCAGAATTGGTCATAAATGAAACAGCATCTTCTTTGAACGGCGCGATTTGATCAAGACGTTCACCAAGACTGACCCAGGCTTCATGGTAAAAATCAGCTGATATATGGAGAAACTTATCTGATTGGTCTTTGATCGCCTGGACTACCTTTGGATGGCTGTGCCCAGTGGCGGTGACCGCGATGCCAGCAGCAAAATCCAGGAAATGGTTCCCATCTACATCCCATACATCCGAACCCTTACCATGATCCATGACAAATGGATATGCACGTGCATAAGAAGGAGATATGACAGCTGAATCACGTTCAATAATGGCTTTAGCTTTCGGACCCGGTAAATCATAGACCTGCATATTTTTTCTCCTATTTTGTTCCTGTAAACCGCATTTTACTCACACTGAATCAAATCCCACCGGTGAGCTACCAGTGGTCCGTTGTTTACAGGTTGATAAACCCTTCTGCTCGCCCGATGGGAAAATTATAACACCACCGGATGCGTTATAATCAGGCTTCGAAATGAGCACCGGTTTCAGTTTTGAAATTAAATCTCGTGCAGACCGCGCCCGTGCTGGGGTCTTTAATACCCCACATGGCGAGCTTGACACCCCCCTGTTTGCCCCGGTTGGCACCCAGGCAACGGTTAAATCGGTCACTCCTGCCCAACTGGAGGAACTTAATACAGGTTTAGTCCTGGCTAACACGTACCACCTTTATTTGAGACCTGGGGATGAGCTTATCGCTCAATTAGGTGGTTTGCACAGTTTCATGCATTGGGAGAGACCGATACTAACCGATTCAGGTGGTTTTCAGGTATTTTCACTCGCTGACAACCGAATAATTGACCTGGATGGAGTCACTTTTAAAAGCCATATTGATGGTTCCCTCCACCGCATCACTCCCGAAAAATCGATCGCCATCCAGGAAAACCTGGGCGCGGATATCATCATGGCGTTCGATGAATGCGGTTCGCCATATGACTTGGGGAAGAATGAAATTGCGCTAGAGCGTACCCACGCCTGGGCAGAGCGGTGTTTGAAAGCAAAGACCCGCTCCGATCAGGTTTTATTCGGGATTATCCAGGGCGGAATCTATCCTGAGCTACGGAAACGATCGGCGGAAACCTTATCCGCAATGGATTTCCCCGGGTACGCAATCGGTGGTTTATCGGTAGGAGAAACCAAACAGGAGACTCTTTCCATCCTGGAGCTGGTAGATACCTGTTTGCCAGAAAATAAACCGCGCTACCTGATGGGGGTGGGGTCTCCTCAAGACCTGGTCACCGGGGTGCAGCGCGGCGTTGATATTTTCGACTGCGTCCTACCCACCCGCCTTGCCCGGCATCATGCCGCCATCACCCGCACTGGGCGGATAAATCTCGCCAATGCCAGGTTTGGTACGGAGAAATCACCCATTGACGATAGCTGTTCCTGTTATACGTGTAGGAATTTCTCCAGCGCATACATCCGTCATTTAGTGCTGGCTAAGGAAATCCTGGGGGCGACGTTGTTAACCATCCATAACCTGAACACATTGTTATCGCTGATGACAGACATCCGCCAGTCCATCCTGGCCGGTCGATTCGAGTTGTTTGCCGCCAATTTTTTCGAACACTGGGAAAAAACCGAATGACGATACTTCAATCGATAATTTTGGGTATCATCCAGGGCTTGACTGAATTCCTTCCCATCTCAAGCTCTGCGCACCTGGTGATCGTCCCTTACCTGCTGAACTGGCATATCCCTGCCCAGGATGCCTTTATCTTCGATGTCCTCGTTCAGCTGGGGACGCTGCTGGCCGTCATCGTGTATTTCCGCAAGGATTTATACACGATCATCACCGGTGTTATCCGCGGTCTGGTCCATCGCCAGCCCTGGCAGCCCTTTTCCGATCCAAACGCCCGCCTCGGTTGGTTCCTGGTTTTGGCAACCATCCCGGCAGTGATTGCCGGGCTCCTGCTCAAAAACTTGGTGGAGCGTGCCTTTTCCAGCCCGCTGGCGGCAGGGTTACTTTTAATCGGCACCGCTGCGCTGTTGATCACTGCTGAGCGGGTAGGTAAGCGCAGTCGTCAGATTGAATCGATCACCTGGCTTGATACGCTGTTGGTTGGATTATTCCAGGTCATTTCCCTGTTACCAGGCATTTCACGCTCAGGGTCAACCATCTCAGGTGGGATGATCCGCAACCTTGACCGTCCATCTGCGGCACGCTTTTCCTTCTTGATGTCCGTCCCAGTGATGATCGGTGCCGGGGTTCTGGCAATCGTTGATTTAGTCAAGCTGCCAGGTTTTACCGGTCAAATTCCAACACTGGTTGCAGGATTCATCTCAGCAGCTGTTGTTGGCTACCTCGCCATCCACTGGCTTTTGACCTATCTCAGCAAAAGATCCCTTTACGTATTTGCCATCTATTCAATTGGCGTGTCTATTACGGTTGTGATTTTTTATTTGGCTCGGACCTGACCATGCTGCGCCTGCCGGTACTCTTGAGTTTAATCTTTCTACTGTCTGCTTGTGGAACTCCCCAGGTATCCACCCCCGCCCCAACTGCTCAAGCGATCGGGGTCACCTACCCGCCCGCGCTACAGCCCTGGGCTGATAAACTGTCAGGTTGTGCCATCGGTAACCCGCGGGTTGCACTCTTTTTTAATCCATCAAACAGCCCAGGTGCATCAATCCTGGCGAACGATATTGTGCTTGAATTAGGCCAACCTGCAGCCAATGAAGCAGGTAGATATCTTTCCCAGGTTGGATCTGAACAAATCGTCGTGATCGTCAATAAGGCTAATCCATTGGAACAGCTCTCAAACGATGAGGCTGGTTTGATCTTTGCAGGTCAGCAGTCAACGTGGTCCGATGGATCCGGTCAGCCGATCCAGTTATGGGCACTGCCAGATGGTGATCCGGCGCGCAGGGTATTCGACCAGACAATCCTCCCCACCCAGCCCCTTACCACCCAGGCGATGCTCGCTCCGGATCCCACCGCAATGTTGCAGGCCATATCTCAGAATCCGAATTCTATCGGTTACCTGCCGGCATCGTTTTTAAATGCCACCGGTTCAGTTAATCCTAGCGATGTGCATATCGTTCAGCTGGAGCAATCCGCTGAAACCGCCCTTCACCAGCCGGTGGTTGCCATTACCCAGGGCGAACCTGTTGGTCTGTTACGCAGTCTGTTGGTCTGCCTGCAAGCGGATACCCCTTGACCGGACCATAGAGTATGAAAGCAGATCCCCCAAAAGTCGTTCTATCCATTTACCTTGGATGAAATTTTATTCCAGGAAAATGATACCTAAGACTATGCGCATAATACAACATGGCCTTCCTATACACACAACGCATCTCGCTTATTCTTTAGCATGATGGTAATTTACCATACAGGTACCAGAAGATCTCCTTGGGAAAACCGGTCTGCACCTCAGCTTCCCAGATAAAACCATCCACCCTTAACACGCTTTTTAAATATCGATCCAGATCTGCTACCAATTCGATTTCTGCCGGTGATTGCCCTCCGCCTTCCGATCTCAATAATTCCAGCATCACCCTGATGCGCACTTCATACGCGTACCGGTCGGCAGTATCTTGCGGCCCGTTGCGATATTCATCGAGAAAACCACTCCACATCCGCATCCTGACGCTATAGCAACGCCCGGCTTTCTTTTCCCACATCACTCTCCATTTAGAGCGGATCCGATCCACCTCCGAAATAACTACCTGCACCTGTGCCGCTTGAGCCTGATCGTGCGGATAAGCCTTCAGCCGTCGTTCTGCCAGGAGCAGCCCACCCAGGGTCAGCCGCGGGTAATCGGGTGCACCTTCTGGGGGCGTGCCGCTTACTTGCCAAAACACCTCATCCGACAGCAGGTAGCTTTCCATTACCTCCAGGCAAGCCTGGAGGTAACCAATGTCATATCCGAAAGTTTTCTTCATAGAAATGCCTGGATAAATACTGTCAAAATCTAGATCAACAATCTTAGAGGTTCTTCGATATATTTCGCTAATGTTTGCAGGAATCGAGCTCCTTCAACCCCGTCGCTGATGCGGTGATCGATTGATAGGGTGGCTTTCATCCGCGTTCCGATCCTGATTTCACCATCCATCACTACCGAAGTCTGTTTAGCCGACCCCACAGCCAATATGGCGGCCTCGGGGGGGTTGATGATTGCCGTGAATTGGTCCACATCGTACATGCCCATGTTGCTGACGGTAAAGGTGGAGCCCTCAATATCCTCAGCCTTCACCTTTCCCTCCCGTGCCCGGTTCACCATCGCCTTCATTTCGGAAGAAATCTGGTGCACGGTTTTCAGGTCCGAGTTTCGGTTTACCACAGTGAGCAGACCGTTCTCCACCGACACTGCCACTCCAACGTTGATCTCTCCATGATAAACCACGCTGCTATTTTTCAGGTCAAGCGAAGCATTTAGATTAGGAAATTCCAATAAGGATAACGCCACGGCCCTGACGATGAAATCGTTCAAAGATAATTTGTCATCCTCTGCCAGTAGCGCATTGATTTCTTTTCGCCTGTCGATGAGCCTTTCCACGTCATACTCATGAGTTACGTAAAAATGCGGTGATTGCTGCATCGATTCGGTCATTCGCCGGCCGATGGCGGCTCTTAATTTTGGAAGGGTCAGGCTGCGGGTCTCTCGGATGAATCCAGCCGGAGTAGTATTCGGTGCCACGACAGGAGCTGCTCTTGGGGGTTTAACCATCTCGGCCGCGGGAGCTCTCATTTGGTAAGATTCGATATCTCTTTTAGTGATCCTACCTCCAGGTCCCGTTCCGCGAACCATACGCAGGTCAAGCCCCAATTCCGCTGCCATCGAGCGTGCCAGGGGGGAGGCATGCACTTCGCTGATGTTCGGGGAGGATTTAGGCATGGGAGCGGGTTCACTCTCATTCTGTACTGGTGCAGCTTGCTTGAGCGGGCTCTTTGGAGACGTGGGCTTCTCACCTCCGGCAGGTTTTCCGAGCATCGCATTGATGTCGAAGGACTCACCCGCTTCTCCAATCACGGCGATCGGATCATTAATCGGCACAGACGTTCCCTGTGGGACGATCTGGCGCAGAAGGACGCCGCTATATTCCGATTGGACTTCAACTGTGGCTTTATCGGTTTCAATTTCAGCCAATACCGCTCCCTTGGTCACTTGTTCCCCTTCATGGATCACCCAACGGATAAGGGTTCCTTCTGCCATGTCAAACCCAAGTTTTGGCATGCCGATGATCTGCGCCATTACATCACCTCCCTGACCGATTTAATGATATCTTCAACCTGAGGCAGTGCCAGCTGCTCCAGGGTCCGGTTATATGGTAGGGGTACTTCCTTTTGCGCCACCCTTTGGATGGGAGCATCCACGTAATCAAATGCTTCCTCATAAATCCTTGAAGCCACTTCAGCCCCCACCCCATAAGATCGCCAGCCCTCTTCAGCGATCACCGCCCGGTTCGTCTTTTTGAAGGATTCCAATACAGGTCCCATATCCAACGGTCGGAGCGTACGCAGATCAACCACTTCAACCTCGATCCCTTCCTCTGCCAGCTGGTCTGCTGCTTTCATAGATGTTTCCAGCATTTTACTGTATGTTATAAGAGTGACGTCCTTGCCGGTGCGCTGGATTTTGGATTTTCCAAGCGGGACCAGGTTCTCGCCTTCTGCCACTTCTCCTCGCGATTGGTACAGTGTGGCCGACTCAATAAATAGCACCGGGTCATTACTGCGAATGGCTGATTTTAATAGTCCCTTCGCATCCTCAGGTGTTCCTGGAGCGATTACGATTAACCCGGGAAAGTGAGCGAAAATTACGTCAGGTGTCTGTGAATGGGTGGCAGCCAGCTGCCGTCCACCCCCGCTCACCGTGCGGATCACCAATGGTACAGTCATTTGCCCGGCGAACATGTAATGCAATTTCGCCGCTTGGTTGACGATGTGCTCGAAGGCCGAAAATGCGAAGTTAATCGTCATGATCTCAGCCACCGGTCGCAAGCCCGTCAGTGCCGCCCCAATGGCTGCGCCAATGATCGTCGCTTCAGAGATTGGGGTATCTTTTACCCGCTCTGCTCCAAAATGGTCATAAAAACCTTTAGTGACGGCATAACTGCCTCCCCAAACACCAACTTCCTCCCCCAGTATAAAAACATCCGGGTCGCGTTCCATTTCTTCCCAAAGGGCTTGTGATATCGCTTCGCGCATTGTGATTCTTGCCATGTGTCCCTCGCCCTATTCTGCTTGCACGTAAATATTTTTGTATAAATCCTCAGCGAGAGGTTCCGGGCTGCTTTCAGCAAATTGCACTGCCTCCTGAACCTCCTGTTGCGCGGCTATTTCCAACCCATCCAATTCCTCTGCTGTAGCAAGCTTGTTTTCCACCAGGAATTTATGATAAATCCCTAACGGGTCTTCATCGTTTTGCCAGCGTTTGACCTCTTCAGGGGTCCGATAGCGTTCGGGGTCACCCATGGAATGCCCCCTGAAGCGGTAGGTCTCAATTTCGAGGAAGTAGGGTGATTTGTCCTTGCGCACCTTATCGAGCGCATTCTGGGCCGTCTGGCGCACTTTCATCACGTCCATTCCATCCACGCACTCGTTAGGGATCAGGTATCCCTCGGCTTTCTGGCGGATTTCGGACACAGCTGAAGCTCTTTCAACCGCCGTTCCCATCCCATAGCGGTTATTTTCGCATACCCACAGCACTGACAAATTCCACACCTTGGAGAGGTTAAGTGCTTCGTGGAAATAACCGATATTGGTTGCTCCATCACCGAACATGCAGATGGTCACCCCATCCCTTCCCTTGTAACGGTCGCCCAGCGCCAGCCCTGCAGCCAGGGGTAGGTGGGCTCCCACAATGGCATGCCCTCCCCAGAAATTCTGACTCACGTCCGCCATGTGCATGGAGCCGCCCCTGCCTTCCGAGCAGCCGGTCACCTTACCGAGCAGCTCAGACAGAACTACCCTGGTGGAAATGCCGCAGTTGATCGCAACACCATGGTCGCGGTAAGCTGTAATGACCCTGTCTTGCGGTTGACGTACGGAGATCAGCCCGGTGCTCACGGCTTCCTGGCCGATATACAGGTGCAAAAAACCGCCAATCTTCCCTTGTTGGTACAACACAGAAGCTTGTTCCTCGACCAGCCGGATCAAAATCATCTGGTGAAAAAGTTCCAGGTACTCTTTTTTTTCCATTACCAATCGCCTCCCGTATGGAATTCATTGATTGCTATTATTTAGTCGCCATGCATGAACCCATGTTAAAAATTATACCAACAGAACCATGGAAAAATTATCGGCTTTATGTGAACAACTAATTAATCATACCGCGTGCTTCCATTTTTAAACCTCCCATTACCATTGTGAAGTATAATTTTCCTTGAATGGATCTGGCAGTTCTCACTCGTTTTCTCAACGGTTTTTTAATGATCGCGATGCCCATTATTCTGGGCATTTACCTGATTAATAGGTTTCATTCGAGCTGGAAAATATGGCTGATCGGTGCAGCCACCTTTATCATCTCTCAGGTTTTCCACCTCCCTTTCAATACGTATATACTTAACCCCTTGCTTAAAAATATTCAAATAAGCCTTCCTGGCGCTGCAGGAATTCTAGTCGTAGCCATTCTGCTTGGTTTGAGCGCTGGTGTTTTTGAAGAATGTGCCCGCTATGGCATGTTCCGCTGGTTTCTCAAGGATAACCGCACCTGGCACGGAGCAATCTTGGCAGGTGCAGGCCACGGGGGAATTGAGTCCATCATCCTCGGTGCCTTGGTCCTGTGGGGTTTTATCAACATGATGGCATATCGAAATCTGGATCTCAGCAGCTTGAATTTTTCTCCCGATCAGCTAGCTATTGCCCGCCAGCAAGTCCAGGCTTATTGGAGCCTTCCCTGGTACACCACCTTGTTTGGTGCGGTTGAGCGTATCTTTACTATCCCGTTCCACATCATGGCATCCGTGGTGGTCTTGCAGGTATTCACCCGCCGCCCAGGTCATCAAATGCTGCAATGGCTGGGGTTGGCCATCATTTTACATGCCATAATGGATGCCTCGGCAGTATTCATCGCCAGCCAATGGGGTGGGTATGCAGCTGAAGCCGTTCTGGGAGTCCTGGCAATTATGGATATTATTATCATTTTTGTTCTCAGACAGCCCGAGCCTGAACCAATAGAGGCACCTTCTCTTTCATCTCCAGGTGAACTTCCCGCTTTTTCACCAGCTCCGGTCGAAGAAACCTCAGAGAATCTGGAGAATACTCGCTATCAATAGGTTATTATTCTATAATTGTGTATCCAATCCTGACGAAGAGATATCAATATGATCAAAACAGAAAAACTATCCAAGAAGTTTAACACCACCCTGGCAGTCGATGGCCTGAACCTGGAAGTGGATGAAGGTGAAGTCTTCGGATTCCTCGGTCCTAACGGAGCGGGAAAGACCACCACCGTCCGCATGCTCACCAGCCTGATCGGCCCCACTTCTGGCACTGCCATCGTTAATGGGTTCCACGTTGGTCAGCAGGATACCGAGATCCGGCGTACGGTTGGCATCCTCACCGAGACCCCCGGCATGTATGACAACCTGAGTGCAGAATATAACCTGGAGATTTACGCCAATCTCTACGAGGTTGAAGATCCCAAAGGTCAAGTGGAAAAATACCTGAGCATGCTTGGCTTGTGGGATCGCCGCAAGGATGAAGCGGGTACATTCTCCAAAGGCATGAAGCAAAAACTTGCCATTGCCCGGGCTTTGCTCCACGAGCCGCGCATCCTCTTCCTGGATGAGCCCACCGCTGCGTTAGACCCTGAAGCTTCCCACCTGGTGCACGATTTCATCTCTGAATTGCGCAAACAAGGTCGCACCATCTTTCTCTGCACGCATAACCTGGATGAAGCCGACCGGCTGTGTGACCGGGTGGGGGTATTCAAAACCCATTTGTTGGTTGTGGATACGCCTGCCAACCTGCGCTCGCAGTTATTTGGTCGTCGGGTGGTCTTTCATCTCACCAATAGCAATGAGACCATGGCCTCACAGGTCCAGGCTCTGCCGTTTGTGCGCGAGGCGAAAGTCGTCGAAAACAAGCTGGTGGTCAGTTTGGACGATCCCGAGAGTCATAACCCCGAGATCATTCGCTCTTTGGTCGGTGCTGGAGCTGACATCCAATTTGTCGGCGAGCTGCGCCACTCGCTCGAAGACGTCTACCTGCAGCTAGTTAAAAATGCTTGATGTTAAATAACACTCACATTGGATAAATACCTATGAATAAGATAAAAACGATCGTACGAAAAGAATGGGCTGAAGTATTCAAGAAGCGTATGGTGCTTTTCTCAGTGATCTTCCTGCCCTTGTTTTTAAGCGTCCTGCCATTGATCATTATGTCTTCGATGGGCGGCTCATCAATCAATAGTGCCAGTGCCGAGCTGCCTGCCCAGTTCCAGCAAATGTGTAAGCCAAATATGAACGCCGGACAGTGCACGCAGTACTATCTTGCAAGCACATTCATGATCATGTTTATGATGATCCCACTATTCATACCTGTAAATATTGCTGCTTACTCCATCGTGGGCGAAAAAACCACCCACAGTCTCGAGCCCTTGCTGGCAACTCCCATCTCTACCGGTGAGTTACTGGCTGGCAAAAACCTTGCCTCGGTTATACCGGCTATCATTGCCACCTGGGCTGGTTTTGCCGTGTTCGCGGTGGGCACACTGATCATCACGGGGGGTGGCGTAGTCGCTAGCGCTTTGCTTGATCCGATGTGGCTAATGGCAATCTTCATCGCTGGTCCTCTGATGTCGGTTCTCTCCGTGAATTTTAGCATCATGGTGTCTTCCCGGGTCAACGATCCCCGCGTGGCTGAGCAGTTATCAGCGGTTGTCATCCTACCCTTATTGGCAGTCTTCTTTGGACAGATTGCCGGACTGTTCATACTCAACAGCACCTTGATATTGCTGATGTGCCTGGTACTGTTCCTGGTGGACATATTAATGGTTTACTTGTCCGTACGACTCTTCCAACGCGAGACAATCCTGACCCGTTGGAAATAATCCTGCCCCTTGTGGGATAACATCAAGCAAAGGAATTGATACGATGAAAAAGGTATTCTCGATATTCTTGATCCTCGGAGTGTTAACTGCCTTAACCGCAAGCTACGCCTTCGCCCAATCAACCCAGGAGCTGCAGTTAGGCATGAGCAGGGATTTCGGATACGCCGGGTTTGGGAATGACATCCAGGGGCTTTTTACCCTGAAAATCAAAAATCCCCCCGCTGATCTGACCCGCGTGGAATTTTATATTGATTCCACCCTGATGGGCACAGACTCCGCCGCACCCTTCAATCTGCAGTTCAACACTGATTCGTACCCCGTAGGTGAACATACCCTCAGTGCGGTTGGCTACACCTCCGATGGCTCTACGCTGAATTCCAATAAAAT
This sequence comes from uncultured Chloroflexia bacterium, assembly GCA_963809615.1. Lineage (GTDB taxonomy): Bacteria > Chloroflexota > Anaerolineae > Anaerolineales > UBA4823 > FEB-25. Next base: position 94,371 of record CAWEKR010000003.1, on the reverse strand, counting down.
TGTCGCCCAGTTTGTTCCTGCGGGCGCAGGAATGCAATCGATAACAAAATTCATTTTGCCCCTGCTTGGAGTGATCGTGCTTATCGCCTTGATCTCCGTTTTTGTGCCCATCCTGTTAAGCAGGGGAAAATTAGCTTCAACTCCTGCTGGTACACCCCGCAAGTATGGTGTGGGTGGTGGGGCAGTCTGTCCAAAGTGTGGTAGACCATTCCCACTTCGCCTTTGGTGGATCAATCTTGGAGCCAGTAAAATCGATCGCTGCCCTTACTGTGGAAAATGGTCCTTTGTTCGACCACGTTCCATCGCGGAGCTGCGCACTGCCGAAGCTGCTGAGCTAGATCAAGTGCAGCCGGGTAGTTCTATCACCGGAGAATCGGATGTTGATAAATTAAAACGGGAATTGGATGATTCGCGGTACAACCAACCCTGAAACTCAAATCTCCCCAGGCTCATCGCCCGGGGAGATTTTTTATTTTTCCACGGGTCTCCTCGGATCAGTGATCCATTCGCTGTATGATCCCGCATACAACCGTGCCTCGCCCAACCCCGCCTTCATCATCGCCAAAATGTCGTGTGTTGCCGTGACGCCCGAACCGCAGTACGCCACAACCTGATTGATAGACACACCTTCCAGTAATTTTTTGTATCTGTCTGCCAGGCTCTCATCGTCGCGGAACGTCCCATCCGGGTTTAGGTTGTCCGCATAGGGTGCAGAAATGGCCCCTGGGATGTGACCCGCCACCGAATCGATGGTTTCATTTTCTCCCCGGAAGCGATCCGATGAACGGGCATCCAAAAGCCGGAATTGGGGGTCATTCCGCATCGATTCGACTTCCTCAGTGGAAATGATCAGCTCATTCCGCGGATGTGGAATAAATACGCGTGGTTCGCGCCTCTCATCCCCAGCGTGAACAGCCATTCCGGATCTCAACCACGCCTGCCAGCCTCCATCCAGGAGTGCAACCCGCTGATGTCCCAGCCAGCGCAGCAGCCACCACACCCTGCCAGCTGCCAATGCTCCCCCCACATCATCGTAAGCCACCACCTGCACACTGGCGTCAATCCCAAGTCTTGAAAATACGGCCGATACCTTCACCACCTCTGGTAGCGGGTGCCTGCCGGTGACTCCCCTGATAATTGGACCGGATAGGTCCTCGTCCAGGTGGGCATACACTGCCCCGGGGATGTGAGCGTTGTTGTAATCCATTCGACCTTGTTCAGGGTTGGCGAGCTTGAACCGGCTGTCAACGATGACCCAATCCGGGTCGTCCAAATACCTGATCAATTTTTCTGCCGTGATGAGGATATTATTTTCCATAGCGCCTCTCTACTACGCGTAACTTAAGTATCAGATTATTTATAACGTATTACAATTGACTGGTCAATGCAAATCTCTTTACCATCGTTTATTAATCCCATTGCAGGATGGGATATATAAATTATTCGGCTATTATATAATTATGAAGGATGCCGGATTGCTGGAGCCGCTCGATTGAAATATCGATAAGCTAGCTATCTGGTAAAGAGAATATTCACGTGTAAATAGATCAGGAGAGGCATGTCAACCAGGACATCACCTATATTCGAGTTCCATATTTCTCGCCAGGCACGCGATCACTACCAATTTGACCAGTTGCTCTTCGGCCAGGCCGGAAATATTATCTTCGCTGACTTCCATGCAGCCCGTCTTTTTGCTTTAAAGATGAACCAGAAGCGGGATATGATCAATTTTCCCGAAAAGGCAGTCCGTGCCGGGCAGATCAATGCCATGGGTTTAATAGATGAAATCCTGCACATGGTCGTTCAGCTCTACCGGCAGCAAATCAATCCAAAAGTGATGCAGGAAGCGCTCGATTGGGTTGGGGGAATGCTCGGAATAGACGAGATCGACCATACTTTGCTGCAGTTCGTTCAGGAATTTCCTCCTCTAGATGTTTATCGCCATACGATGAGTGCCGAAGAGTATTTAAACACCACCCACGATGGGATTTCCAATCGGCAGATTGCCCTGGAGGAGTTGTTGTTACTGTGGCTGGCAAATGCAAATCCGGCTTTTTCACCATTTCACGAGCTTTTCGATGATAGTCACCTGGTGAAGGATACTGCCTACGAAAAACTGATCCCGCTGATGCATGCCTTCTTCGAAACACAGCCACCTTTTGGTCCTGATAATCAAAACTTGGTGGACATGCTGCGCAGCCCTGCCCTCGCAGCGCCTCAATCCCTCACCGCCCAGCTTGAATTCATCCGCCAGCGCTGGGGTGCTTTGCTTGGCAAATATTTGTTCCGCCTTCTCGGCAGCCTTGACCTAATCAAAGAGGAAGAAAAGGGGGCATATCTTGGTCCCGGTCCCACCCATGTCTATGAATTTACCGGTATGGCAGTTGAGCCTGAACGCTACAGCACGGATAAAGATTGGATGCCTAGCCTGGTGCTGCTCGCCAAGAATGCCTACGTTTGGCTCGACCAGCTTTCCAGGGTGTATCAGCGACCAATCCAGAACCTGGGGCAAATCCCCGACGAGGAATTGGACCGCCTCGCAGAATGGGGTTTCACCGGGCTGTGGTTGATCGGTTTATGGGAGCGCAGCGCTGCCTCCAGGCGTATTAAACAGCTGCGCGGCAATCCGGATGCGGTCGCTTCTGCTTATTCATTACTCGATTATCAAATAGCAACTGACCTGGGTGGTGAAGATGCCTACCAAAACCTCCGTCAGCGTGCCTGGCGACGAGGCATCCGCCTGGCTTCAGACATGGTCCCCAACCACATGGGCATCGATTCCCGTTGGGTGATTGAACATCCCGATTGGTTCATTTCACAGGATTACAGCCCCTTCCCCTCCTATTCATTCAATGGCAGCAACTTGTCGTCGGATGAGAGAGTGGGCATCTACGTCGAAGATCATTATTTCAACAACACCGACGCCGCCGTGGTATTCAAGCGGGTGGATTACTGGTCAGGTCAGGAAAAATATATCTACCATGGTAATGATGGCACCTCAATGCCCTGGAATGACACTGCCCAGCTGAATTACCTTAAGCCCGAGGTGCGTGAAGCCGTTATCCAAACCATTTTGCACGTCGCCCGTAAGTTCCAGGTAATTCGCTTCGATGCCGCCATGACCCTGGCGAAGAAGCACTTCCAGCGCCTGTGGTTTCCGGAGCCCGGCTCGGGAGGGGCGATTCCATCCCGCGCCGAGCACGGATTGACCAAAGAGCAGTTTGATGCCGCCATACCGGTGGAGTTCTGGCGCGAAGTGGTTGATCGGGTTGCCCAAGAAGTCCCCGATACCCTCCTCCTGGCGGAGGCATTCTGGCTGATGGAAGGCTATTTCGTCCGCACCCTTGGGATGCACCGTGTGTACAACAGCGCATTCATGCATATGCTGCGCGATGAGAAAAACGCAGAATACCGCCTGGTGATGAAAAACACCCTCGAGTTCGATCCCGAGATCCTCAAGCGCTATGTAAATTTCATGAACAACCCCGACGAACGCACTGCGGTAGACCAATTCGGTAAAGAAGACAAATACTTTGGGGTTTGTACCATGATGGTCACCTTGCCCGGGCTGCCTATGTTCGGTCATGGTCAATTGGAAGGCTTTACCGAGAAATATGGTATGGAATACCGGCGCGCTTACTGGGATGAAAAACAGGATGAGTACCTGATTGATCGTCACCAGCGCCAGATATTCCCCTTGCTTAAGAAACGCTACTTGTTCTCTCAGGTCCAGGACTTTTTATTGTATGATTTTTACGCTACTGAAGGGTATGTCAACGAGGACGTGTTCGCTTTTTCCAACCGGGCTGGCAATGAACGGGCTCTGGTCGTTTATCATAACAAGTTCGCCACTGCCAAGGGCTGGATACGCATTTCAGCTGCCTATTCCGTCAAAACAAATGGTGGCGAACACATGCTTGTCCAAAAGCGACTCGGGGAGGGTCTCGGTTTAACGAACGATGGCAATACCTACTGTATCTTTCGTGACCCGATTAACAACCTGGAATATATCCGCAATTCCAAGGAGCTGCACGATAAAGGGCTTTACATCGAGCTGGAAGCCTATAAATGCCAGGTGTTCAGTACTTTCAGAGAAGTAGCAGACAATGAATGGCATCAATATGCGAATTTAACCGGCTATTTAAACGGACGCGGCGTCCCCAACATGGACGAGGCCATGAAGGAGGTCTTCCTGCAGCCTATCCACCAGGCTTATCGCGAGCTGGTAAATTCAGGGTTCTTCCGCTGGATGATCTCCAATCGACAGTTAACTCTTGGAGGAATGGAAACCGGTTCTCTTGACCAGTTGGTGCAAGAAACCAGGGATAAAAACGCCCGGCTTTTTGAGGAGGTCAACCTCAGCACTCATTCAGCTGGTGATGTGAATGAGGTTGTGGAAGCGATCCAAAAAGATTTCCTTGCCATCCTCTACCTGCCCTTATTTCAGGATAAGCACCCCTTACTCCATTCCCGGAAGTATCAACAGGCGATGAAATACCTCCACGCCGGAAATTTAAAGACCTCTCCATGGAAAACGGGTGATGCGTACACCTGGAGTGTGGTCCTTGGGTGGTTATTTACCTTGCACCTGGCTAGAATCATCACAAAGGATGGCTACGAGGAGATCAGCCGCAGTTGGATTGACGAGTGGATGCTCAACAAGATCCTGGTCAGTACGTTGAATGACCTCGGATTGGATGACCGTTCCAATTGGCGTGCAGTCACCTTGGTCAAGCTGTTGACCTCCCATCATGCTTGGTGGAGCATGTTGGATGGCGGGAAGGATAAAAAGAACCGCTCGCTGGAGTACCGAACCCTGACTTCGATCTTCTCGGATAGCGATGCGATTAACTACCTGGGTGTGAATCGGTATAAAGAAGTCCTTTGGATCAATAAAGAAGCCCTGGAAGACCTGTTGTGGTGGCTGTATATCATCGCTGCGGTCGAATCCTCGGTGGCAGCCGACCAGGCAGATCAGCCCGGCAAGTCCGTTCTGCGCTGCTATACCACCATCTCAAATATTTTGAACAATGCCCAGGCTTCAGGCTATAAGCTTGAGAAGCTGTTGGATTTATTTAAATAAATTCACCGGTAAGGTTTTTTGCATTTCTTTCTGAAATACCTTGTCCCCCCGGCTGCCTGTCCTTTGACTGACGACGTAATGTAAGTCAGCTTTTAATTGATCCGCCAGGTTCACTCCGGTTGCCAGATTTGTCAGCCTCACTGCCTGGGCTGCGTAGGCCACGTTATTGAGGGGCTCGATCCGGCTAAAATCATCGAAAAACCACCCACACGATGTGAAAATGCGTTGTCGTTCACGCTGGGCTTCGAGCAGCAGCCTGATTTGGGTGATTTTCTCACTCCCCATTCTTCTCCCTGCCGATTGGCAGATTAAATCCTCAGCCGAGGTCTGTCCCAGGATGACGTGAATATATGAATTCCGTAATTTCCAGGGATCGATATGATAACCTGTCATCGTGTCGGCATATACCTTGTCCACTTGGTGCGCCAGGCGGTTAAATGCCTGCCTGAGGTAGCCTTTCCACCGTCCATCTCCCATGGTACATCCACAGTTCCCTCTCCAGCGCTCGACCCCATGATGGCATGACCACGACGTACCTTCGCGGATGCTCACCCAATGTTGGGGTGGGTGCTCTTGCAACCATAACGCCGGGTAGGATTTTCCCAATCCAACGCTCGAGCTTGCACCGTTGACCAGGTGTGCCAAGAAACGGTCCCTGAAATGCTGGTGGTGACCATATAGCTCGCCATCCGAAGCGATCAGCAGCATCTGCGGCTCTCCGCGCTGTTCTTTTTCTCCCAGGTAGCTTGGCACCAGAAAATTCCTGACGAACTCGTCTGCATTATTGGTCAGACTTGGGTTAAAGCTGATCCCGGAACTTAATTCCTGGTGATAAAAAAATACCGAGATGCTTTTCCCTGCTGATAAAGCAACTCGGTATGGTTCGGTCACATCCAGCGGATAACTTTCCGCCTGCCACGGTGCCATGATGGTAAATTCAATCCCATGCTCCGCTAGGATATTCAATGTTTCTAGATCAGCCGCTGTCTCAGGCAGCCACATACCCAGCGGTTTCCGCTCGAATTGGTTCTCAAAATCCGCTATCCCCCACGCCACCTGGGTGACTTTATCTTCGTAGGTTGCCAACGGCAGGATGGTGTGGTTATAAGCTTGTGCGATCGCATTCCCTACCCCGTGCTCCTGCAGGTTGATCCGGTCTTGTGCCACGATGAGCCGGATTGCCGATGGGTCGTAGCTGTTCATCCACGAGATAAGGGTAGGACCAATATTAAAGCTTATCTTCTCAAAGTTCCCCAATTTTGCATTAGGCAGATAACACTCGGCAAAGATGCGTTCATTCCAATTCCGGTATGGAGACGCTCCGTATTCTGAGGGAATTAACCCCGAGACCGGATCCTCGCGTGGAGGTTGATAGAAGTGTCCGTGGATTGAAAGGGCACGCACCGACATGATATCTAGTTTTCCCCCTGGCTGGCAGCAAGCAACCAGAATCGCATGCCCTGAGTTTTAACTCAAATCTCATAATTTAGCAAGGGGAATTTGCTGATCTTAACATTAATAAATAGCGCCTGAGGATGCCGGGTTATATGCTTTAATCGTGTAAAATTAATCGTCCTGGTGATAAAATGCCCACTCCCTCCCGTATAAATGTCTTATTTCTTGCTTCGGAGGCTGATCCGCTCGTCAAGGTCGGCGGTTTGGGAGATGTCGCCGGCTCACTCCCGCGTGCCTTACGTGGCTTGAATCAGGCACAGGGCAATGCGCCTCCGGAGCTGGATGTCAGGCTTGTCATCCCTTTCCACCCCGCTATCAATCGAGATATGTATTCGCCCCGCCTGGTGGTTGAGTTCCCTGTCCGCACGCTGCAAGGCGATATCCTGGCCAAAGCTTACTCCCTTGACCTTGACGGGCTTCACGTCTATCTGATCAGCGGGCCACCCATCGATCAGGAAACGGGGGTCTACTCGCTGGATCTGGAAGATGATGGTTACAAGTACGTCTTTTTTTCCATGGCTGCCCTGGCACTCGTGCAGAAACTGGGATGGATACCCGATATTTTACATGCCAACGATTGGCACACCGCCGCTGCGGTCTATTCATTAGCCTTGAATCGCCCAACAAATCCGTTCTTCCACCACACCGCCTCCGTCCTGACCGTTCATAACCTCCCCTACCTGGGGTCACTGACTTCACCTGCCCTGGAAGCGTTCAGCCTCCCTCCTGCCGTTCGTTCTGACCTGCCGACCTGGGCGCAGCATATGGCTTTACCCCTGGGTTTGCTGAGTGCAGATTCCATCATTGCAGTTTCACCCGGTTACGCTAAAGAAATCTTGACCAAAGAATTCGGCTCCGGGTTGGATCGCTTCTTGAGCACCCACTCGGAAAAAATAACCGGAATTCTCAATGGCCTTGACACTCGTAGATGGGATCCTTCTTCCGATGGCGTGCTGGCGTCCCAGTACACTATCAAGGATCTGTCCACACGGAAAGTAAATAAAACCTTCCTCCAGGGTGAATTGGGTTTTGAAATTGACCCACTCACCCCCCTGCTGGCTATGATCACCCGTATGGATCCTCAAAAAGGCGTGGACCTATCAGTGCAGGCACTCCGCCTGCTGCTGCAATCGGATGAAGCTAACCTGCCACACTTTCAAGCCATCTTTCTCGGCACAGGCAATCCTGATCTCGAAAGCGCGGTGTGCGATCTTCAACAGGATTTTCCAGAGCGGATTTGTGCGCGCATCGAATACAGCGACCGCTTGAGTCATCAGATTTATGCCGGCGCGGATGCTTTATTAATGCCATCGCGCTATGAACCGTGCGGGCTTTCCCAAATGATCGCCATGCACTACGGCTGTATCCCCATCGCCCGCGCTACCGGAGGTCTGGCTGATACCATTAAAGACCCGGCAGATTCAGATGATTACACGGGTTTTCTATTTAAAAGAGCCAGTTCCAAGGCACTCGCCGATTGCATCCGGCGAGCGTTAAAAGTGTACGCTCATAACCCGCGCCGGTGGCAGGAGATGAGTATCCATGGAATGCTTCAGGATTTCTCATGGGACCGTTCTGCAAAGGAATACCTGCAGTGCTACCGCATGTTATTACGTTAAAAAATTAGTATAATGTTTTTAGTTTTTACAGGAGGTAATTATGAGAACCAGGGCTGTTATTCTTGCGGGTGGAGAAGGTTCCAGGCTTGGCACACTCACGGCGAAGAGGACTAAACCCGCTGTTCCATTTGGGGGCAAATATCGCATTATCGACTTCACGCTGTCTAACTGTGTAAACTCTGGCATTTTTGACGTAATGATCATCGCCCAGTACCGGCCTCATTCCCTGATCGAGCATATCGGTGCGGGTGGTCCTTGGGACTTGAACCGTGACTTCACGGGTGGCGTACGTATCTATACACCTTATAAAGCCCGTGGCGCTTCAGATTGGTTCCTGGGTACCGCTGATGCCGTCCAGCAAAATTTCCGCTTTATTAAGAACTCAGATCCTGATCTCGTGCTAATTCTATCTGGAGATCATATCTACGAGATGGACTACGCCCAAATGGTCAATGCCCATGCAGCAAACCACGCTGATCTGACCCTGGCAACCATCGCCGTTCCCATAAAAGATGCCTCTCGCCTGGGTATCGTTGGCGTCGATGCTGAGCAGCGCGTCACCTCCTTCGTAGAAAAACCAGCTGAGCCACCTTCGAACCTGGCCAATATGGGGGTTTATTTATTCAAAACCGACATATTGAACCAGTATCTGCTGGATGACCATAATCTATCCAATTCCTCCCATGACTTTGGAAGGGACATTCTTCCCCGGATGGTGGCTGATGGTGCCCGGGTTTTTGCGTATCCGTATACGGGCTATTGGATGGACGTGGGGACTGCCTCTTCCTATTGGAAAGCCCACATGGATCACCTGGAGGATAAACCTCCTTTCGATTTGAACGATCGCTCCTGGATCATTCACACCCGCACGGAAGAGCGACCCCCTGTTTGGATCGCTCGCGGCGCAGTGATTGAAAATAGTCTCATTTGTGACGGGTGTGAAATCGATGCTTCTGCCAGGATCATCCGCAGCGTGCTCTCCCCTGGAGTGATGGTCCGCTCTGGCGCCGTCGTGAAAGAATTGATTCTACTTACCGATACTGTGATTGAATCCGATGCAGTCATCGAACGCGCTATCATCGATAAACGGGTCAAGATTAGGTCCCACGCCAGGGTTGGTGGCATGGTAGATGGTCCTGAGCCGGTGCTCACAATGATCGGCAAGAATAGTGAGGTCCCAAAGGGTTTTACTGTTGAACCCGGAGCAGTGATTGGCACGGATGTGGTTGAAAGTGACTATCTAGGCTCGATCGTCCGTGGGGATGATTACATTCTCACCAAGAGGTTGGCCCATGAAGTTTAAGCGCGCCTCTGGCATATTACTGCATCCCAGCAGCTTCCCAGGACCTTATGGGATCGGCGACATCGGTTCACGCGCCCATCGTTGGGTGGATTTCCTTTCAGGGGCAGGTTGTGGGCTTTGGCAGGTCCTGCCGATTGGACCGACTGGCTATGGAGATTCACCGTACCAATGTTTTTCATCTTTTGCAGGCAATCCTCTTCTGATCAGTCCGGATGCCTTGCTCCGAGAAGATCTGCTCCATCCGGATGATCTTTCTGACCGTCCCTGCTTTCCGGAGGACCATGTTAATTTCGGTCAGGTAATCCCCTGGAAGTTTGGCGTACTCGACCGATCTTTTTTTCGCTTCCAGCATACCCAATCATCCCAACTAAAAATTGAGTTGGCAAAATTTCAGCAGGATCATTCCAGCTGGCTGGATGACTATGCCTTGTTCATGGCGCTCAAAGAATCCCATGCAGGTGCGCCCTGGCCTGCCTGGGAAAAATCACTTCAGCAGAGACAACCTAAAGCCCTAGCAGCTGCTCGGAAGGAGTTAGCTGTCGCCATTCAGCGCCAGGTCTACCGGCAATTCCTTTTTTATCGCCAGTGGTCAAAATTGCGTGAACATGCCCACGCAAAAAACATCCAGATCATCGGTGATATCCCCATCTTTGTCGCCCATGACAGCTCGGATGTGTGGGTGCATCCTGAGTTGTTTTATTTGGATCAAACTGGTATGCCCACCGTCGTTGCCGGCGTACCTCCCGATTATTTCGCTCCCACAGGTCAGCTGTGGGGCAACCCGCTGTATCGCTGGGACGTCCATGCCCAAACCGGATATTCCTGGTGGTTGGAGCGTATCAAAGCGACTCTTGCTATGGTCGATATCATCCGCATCGACCATTTCCGCGGCTTTGCGGGATACTGGGAAGTCCCTGGTACAGCCAAGACTGCTGAGATAGGTTGTTGGACGCCCGGACCGGGCAAGGATTTCTTCCGCAGCATTCGCCAATCCCTGGGAGATCTGCCAATCATCGCCGAAGACTTGGGCGTGATCACTCCCGATGTTGTGGAACTGCGCGACTCTTTTAACCTGCCTGGGATGAAAATATTTCAATTTGGATTTGACGGCACACCCGATGACCCATTCCTGCCTCACAACTACCCGGTGAACTGCGTGGTGTACACCGGCACCCATGATAACGATACTGCCCGTGGATGGTACAACCGCGTCTCTGACCAGGAAAAGTCAGTCTATCGAGATTATCTGGACCGCGATGGAAGCAATGTGAGCTGGGATTTCATTCGCGGTGTATGGGCATCCGTAGCCATATTCGGCCTGGCGCCCTTGCAGGATTTTCTGGATCTCGGTAATGAAGCCCGCATGAATTATCCCGGAAATCCCAGCGGGAACTGGATGTGGAGGATGCCCGCTAATTCTCTAAATCCTGAGCTGCAGGCAAAAATTAAACAGCTGAATTATCTCTACAGCCGGATGAATGCCGGCGTAGAGAATCCGGCTTAAAATCCAAGGCAGGAACACCAATCAAATATGACCTCACCGAAACCTCCATCATCCCTTCGCCGTCTTAATCCCAATATTTGGTTCCTGACCATCGGGTCATTCCTCACCGATGTCTCCTCGGAGATGTTGAATAACCTCATTCCCTTGTTCCTCTACAATGTGCTTGGGGTTCAGACGAGCATTATCGGTTTAATCGACGGCATTGCAGAGGCAACTGCCAGCCTGGTCAAGCTCTTCTCGGGCACACTGTCGGACCGGCTCGGAAAACGCAAATGGCTCACCGTTTTGGGTTATGCCATTTCTGCAGTATCCAAGCCTTTCCTTTATTTCGCTACCACCTGGGAATGGGTGTTGGGCGTAAGGTTTGCAGATCGCTTTGGCAAGGGCATCCGCACAGCTCCACGCGATGCCTTGTTGGCAGATAGTGCCAAGGCAGACCAGCGCGGCCTGTCCTTCGGCTTACACCGCGCCGGCGATACTGCGGGGGCTTTCGTTGGGTTGGCTATCGCAGGATTGATCATCTGGTTAACCCAGGCCGGCGCTGCTGAGCTCACGCGCCACACCTTCCAGGTGATCGTCCTTGCCAGCATCATTCCAGCTGTCCTGGCGGTCTTTGTTCTGGCTCTGGGTGTTAGAGAGGTCGCTGTTGCCAGGAAAGAAAAAAAAGACCAACCTTCCCTGGGATGGTTCGCCCTCGCTAAACGCTTCCGCCTGTTTCTAATTGTGGTCATCATTTTTACCCTGGGCAACTCATCCGATTCATTTATCATCCTGCTCGGGCAAAACCGTGGGTTGACCGTGCTGCAAATCATTGGGATGTTGATGACTTTCAATGCCATCTACGCTTCCCTGGCAGGGCCTCTCGGCTCATTATCTGATCGCCTGGGTAGGAAGAGGCTGATGCTGGCTGGCTGGACGATCTATGGGTTGGTCTATCTTGGCTTCGCCCTCTCCAAAACCGGTGTCCAGATCTGGCTTTTGTATGGCTTCTACGGCATTTATTATGCCCTCACTGATGGGGTGGCGAAGGCCCTCGTCGCGGATACCATTCCACAGGAACAGCGCGGCACTGCCTATGGTTACTTCAATGCCGCCATTGGGATTGCCGCCTTACCTGCCTCATTGATTGCTGGCGTCCTCTGGCAGTTCATCGGTCCTTCTGCTCCGTTCGTATTTGGGGCGGTTCTATCCTTGTTCGCCGGTTTCCTCCTGGTTACCTGGGTTAAATAAATATAAGTACTCGTATCATCACCCACTTCGATCCAAACCTCGAATAGTGAACACGGGAGAGGTATCGGAAATAGGGGTTCGCCAGGGGTTGCATCCTTGCTTACCTTTTTTCCGGACAAATATTCCCCCTTCCCAGCTGGGAAAGGGGATGAACGGGATTTGTGTGCCTGGTTAATGCAACTCTGGTGGGTTAAAAAACCCACCAGAGTTGTGCCATACTCGTTAAACGAACCCCACCATGTCGTGTGCTGCATAGTTCTGAACCTGCCTTCGCAGGTTGGGGTCCTTCCAGAGGGATCCGCCTTGGCTCTAGCCTATCGCGTCACCTTCGTGAGATTGGACCCCCAGATATCAGTGTTGGCTCAGAACGCAAAAGCAGCAACACGTGCATAGTAGGGTGACTATCTTATACCACAAAAAAAGTCGCATGAGTAGATATTTTTGATGAGACTACTTTACAGCTCTGACAGGTGTATCGTTGTCGATTCGTCTTATGGGTAAACGCGCTTGATCGTGCGCGGGAATGGAATTGCCTCACGGATGTGTTCGATCCCACAGATCCATGCCACCGTCCGCTCCACGCCCATCCCAAACCCGGAATGCGGCACACTTCCAAACCGCCTCAGCTCGAGATACCACTTATAAGCGGCTTCGGGTAATTTGTATTGTCTCAATCGTGCAAGCAGCAATTCAGGGTCCGAAATCCGCTCGCTTCCTCCGATTATCTCTCCATACCCCTCGGGCGCTAATAAATCCACGCTTTTACATACTTCCGGTCGCCCTGGCCAGGGTTCCATGTAAAAAGCTTTCACTTCTGTTGGATACCCGAAAACAAAGATCGGTTTCTCATACAGGTTGGTCAGGGCCGTCTCGTGAGGGGCGCCAAAATCCATGCCCCACTCGATTTTTAACAGCTCCTTCTGTTCTGGGTCATCCGTTTCAGCGCGTAACTGCTCAACCTTCTTCACGGCGTCATCATACGAAATCCGCGGGAATGGAGCGACGATTTTTTCTAGTTTCGTCATATCCCGCTTCAAGGATTTCAATTCGGGTGCACACTGCTCCACCACCCGGCTGACGATATACGATACAAACTGTTCTTCAATTTCCATCAGCTGGTCCAGGTCACAGAAAGCCGCTTCCGGTTCCACCATCCAAAATTCGGTTAAATGCCGGCGTGTCTTTGATTTTTCGGCTCGAAAGGTGGGCCCGAAGCAATACACTTTATTGAAGGCAAAAATATTGGCCTCGTTATACAGCTGGCCGCTCTGCGCCAGGTAAGCTACTCCTTCGTCAAAATAAGGTGTTTCGAACAGTGTGGTTGTGCCTTCAACAGCCGCGGGCGTCAGGATAGGCGTGTCCATCCCGATAAAGCCATTCGTATCCAACCACTCGCGCACCGCCCTGATGACGACTGCACGCACGCGCAGGATCGCCCATTGGCTCTGCATCCGTATCCACAGGTGCCGGTTGTCCAAAGCAAAATCCGGCCCTTGTTCCTTGAGTGCCATCGGGTAATCCAAATCTGCACTCTGCAAGATTTGAACACCATTCACGCCAATCTCATATCCACCGGGGATCCCCGGTGCCCGCCCATCTGCTCTCACCACCCCGCTGATAATCACCGATGATTCCTGCGGCAGCCGCACGAGCTGGTCGAATAAGGCAGGCTCAAGGTCTCCCTTAAATGCCACGCACTGCACGAAACCATACCCATCCCTGACCAATAAGAACACCAGTTTTCCCTTATCTGTGCGGTTATATACCCAACCTTGGATCGTCACTTCCTGGTCAACATAATCCGCAATTTTATCTACTCGCATCATGGCTGCCATACTAACCTCCCTGCTAATCTTTCTCAATTTTAAGATGCAGCTCTTTTAGCTGCCCTGGTTCTGCTTGCGAAGGTGCACCCGCCATCAAATCACGTGCCGTCTGGCTCTTTGGAAAAGCAATCACTTCACGGATATTCGGCTCATCCGCCAGCACCATGCACAGCCGATCAATCCCCGGTGCAATCCCGCCGTGCGGGGGCGTGCCATACTCAAAGGCTTCCAGCATGTGCCCGAAGCGCTCACGTGCCACCTCAGGGTCAAGCCCGATCAGCTTGAATACTTTTTCCTGTAGGGCGCGCTCATGGATCCGTATAGAGCCGCCACCGACCTCATAATTGTTCACCACCAGGTCGTACTGTTGGCCTCGGGCTTTACCTGGGTCAGTATCCAAAAAAGGTATGTCCTCAACCACCGGTGAGGTGAACAAATGGTGACTCGGGTCCCACCTCTTCTCCCCCTCATTCCACACCACGAATGGGAAATCGATGATCCAGCAGAACCCCAGGACATTTTTATCCACGATCCCCATCCGTTCAGCCAGCAAGACGCGCAGCCTGCCTAACACCTCAAACACTACCGCAGGTTTGTCGGCGATGAATAGGAGCAGGTCTCCAGCTTTAGCACCCATCGTCTTCAGGATACATTCCATGGCCTCTGGATTGACAAATTTGGCGAACGATGAGCGTTGTTCTCCAGCCGTGGGGATGGCGACGTATGCCAGCCCTTTGGCGCCATATTTTTTCGCCAGTTCGGTCAATTCATCCAGCTGCTTCCGGCTGTATTCTCCCAGTCCAGGTGCATTGATCCCTCGTACATGCCCTCCTCCAGCCACCGTACTCTCGAAAACCTGGAATCCCGATCTACCAGCCAGCTCGGTCACATCCTGCAGCTCCATCCCAAAACGGATGTCCGGGTTATCCTTCCCGAACCGTTGCATCGCTTCTTGGTATTTGATCCTCGGCCATGGGCTGGCAAACAGGCGCTTGTTGGGCACCACCTGGACCACCAACCTGGTGAACATCTCCTCGATCAGCTGCAGGATATCTTCACGCTCGACAAAGGACATCTCCAAGTCGAGCTGGGTAAACTCAGGCTGCCGGTCTCCCCGCTGGTCTTCATCCCGGAAGCACCGCGCGATCTGAAAGTAGCGTTCCATGCCTGCGACCATTAACAGCTGTTTCAACTGTTGGGGTGATTGGGGCAAAGCGTAAAACTCTCCCGGATAAACCCTCGATGGCACTAGATAGTCCCTGGCGCCTTCCGGGGTAGTCTTGAATAAAATGGGAGTCTCAATTTCCAGGAAACCTTTGCTGTCCAGGTAATCGCGGATGAATTTGATCACCTTATGCCGTAAAACCAGATTACCGCGCATCCTTTCCCGCCGCAAGTCAAGGTAGCGGTAGCGCAGGCGGATTTCTTCATTCTCACCTTCTTCCTTGCTGATTGTAATAGGCGTGGTCTTCGCCGGGTTGAGAATTTTTACCTTACTTGCCAGCACTTCCACTTCTCCCGTCGGCATGTTGGAGTTTGCCAATCCTTCCGGGCGCAGCCTGACCACTCCCTGCACCTGGATCACCCATTCCGGTCTGACTTCTTCCAGCGCCTGGTGGATATCTGGGTATTTGGTCGGGTCGGTCACTACCTGCACCAATCCAAACCTGTCCCTCAGGTCGACAAAATTGATCCCACCCAGCACGCGCCGGCGGTTCACCCATCCAGCCAGGGTGACTTCCGTCCCTTGGTGACTGGCACGAAGCTCCCCACATGTATGCGTCTTATACATTCTTTGCCTCCATTTATCTCATCCGCAGTTGGATTGGCAAAATAAATCGCCCTCCGCGGGTAGCGTCGGGCGATTGATGATGACCATTCAGGTTCAGCTTATTTGCAACCTGCAGCCTCTCGCCCGACGCCAGATTGGATTATCATTATCATTCCGTGCGATAAAGGCCCAGGGTAAAAGTGTCATTCCTAGCTCCAGATTTCCAGCATTATACTCGAGATTAGGTTAGCAGGGAAGGAAAAGTAGTGTAAAATAGCCGGATTAGATTAAAACAACGTTAGTGAGGAGCAGGTGTATGTCGCGGAAATGGCTCTTGCTTATTGGTTTAACACTGATCCTGGCAGGTTTATTGGCCGCCTGTGCAGGACCTCAAGGTGAACCAGGACAAGTCGGACCCGCCGGTCCAGCCGGTCCAGAAGGTCCAGCCGGTCCGGCTGGTGGACCTGGCCCCACTGGTGAACCCGGCCCCACAGGCGCCGAATATATTGGTGACCAGGTATGCTCCGGCTGCCATAACGATTTATTTCAAACCTACATGAAATCCGGTCACCCGTGGAGCCTTTCCCCGGTTACCGATGGTAAAGCGCCAAGCTATCCATTTACCCAGCTTGCTTCTGCTCCTGCTGGATACTCCCTCAGCAATATCAGCTATATCATCGGGGGATATTACTGGAAGGCTATTTTCGTCAATTCTCAAGGCTATATTGTTACCAATCCACCCAGCTCATCCGGCGACAGCGCCTTTCTAAACCAGTATAATTTTGGCAATCCAGCGCTTGGTCTCTCTCCAGGCTGGGCATCCTTTCATGCCGGTGAAGCCGATCTGGCGTTCACCTGTGGGTCCTGCCACACCACGGGTTACAGCTCAGGGGGCAACCAGGACAACCTGCCCGGCATCTCGGGCAGCTGGGCGCAAGCTGGCGTACGCTGTGAGCGCTGTCATGGACCCGGCAGCCTCCACGCCAATAATCCCAAAGGTGTCCGCGTGCTCGTGGAAACTGACTCCAGCTTGTGCAGGGACTGTCATGAACGCGTCCCCACTGCCTCCCTGGATGTAAAAAATGGCTTTATCCAGCATAGCGATCAGTATGGTGATCTCAGCCAGAGCAAGCATAACATTTTGGATTGCCTTACCTGCCATGATCCCCACTCAGGTGTGGTCCAGCTCCAGCTTGCTGGTCAGCAAGTCGCCAACTTGCTTTGTTCTGATTGCCACTGGCAGGAAGCGCAGTTCCAGAATAATCCCTCCCACCTTGAAAATAAAGTCGGCTGTACCGATTGCCATATGCCTCACCTGATCCAGAGCGGTTCAGCCAACCCGCAGGGCTTTATGGGAGATATGACTACCCATGTGGTCGCCATCGACCCACGCCTCACCAGCCAGTTCAATGCAGATGGAAGCCTCGCCTCCGGGCAAATCAGCTTGGACTATGCCTGTCGTCGCTGCCACGGCGCGACGAAATCCGAAGCCGAGCTATCAACCGCAGCCGGTGGATACCATAATATCCCTGCACCAGCTCAGGTTCCTTAGCCTTCAAAACACCATATCCACACCGAAATATTCGCAAATGCGGACAGAAATGTCCGCAATTTTGTTTTTTAGGCTGATGCTTCGATTACATTTGTCCAGCATTAAAAATGACATTTTTGACTACATATTTCCATAGTATCTAGCATAAATATAGGGTAGAATAGCCACATTCTCATGTTAGATTAATAGGGTGAATAACCTATATATGGAGAAGAATGCAATGAAAATTCTGAAGGCGATTCGGAAAAACCGTAGCTGGCTGGTCTTTGGCATTGTGTTTAGTGTTTGTGCAATCGTTGGAGCTTTGCTTGCCGTCACCCAACCCGTGATCGCGGCGCCAGCAGCTGCACCGCCATACCAGGTTCCAGGTTACGCTGGTTCTCAGTCCTGCGCTCAATGCCATGAAAACATTCATACAGAATGGCAGAATACGCGCCATGCCCAGGCATTTTCTGCCCCGATCTTCCAGCGCGATTGGACGCAGTTGGGTAGCCAGGTTTCGTGCCTTGAATGCCATACCACAGGTTATGACCCTCAAACCGGAAAATATGCCGAGACGGGTGTGACCTGTGAAGCGTGCCATGGTCCCTTCCAGCCTAACCATCCAGAATCACCCATGCCCATCACCCCGAACGCTGATCTTTGCGGCTCCTGCCACAAAACGACCACCGACGAGTGGCGTGCTTCCGTGCATGGGCAGCAAGGCATCCAATGTCAGTCATGTCACAACCCACACTCCCAGAAACCTATGGCTGATTCGGTCACTGCCTTGTGCACAACCTGCCATCAAGAGCGGGGGGGTTCCTTCACCCACAGCACCCATGCCAACGCCGGGCTTGAATGCAGTAACTGCCACATGTACACCAGCCCGCGTACCAATGACCCCATCCAGGGTCTGGTTCCAACCGGCCACACCTTCACCGTTGGCTCGGATGCATGCATCGCCTGCCATCAAGACACAGTGCATACGCGCGATGAAATTGTCAAGCTTTCCGGTGAGGTCACCCAGCTGAAGACGGTCGATTCAGCCACGCTCGAGCAGCAGGTTCAGACCCAGTCGCAGCAAATCGATGACTTGAAGGCCCAAAGTACAAATCGTCTTTATATCGGGTTGGCTCAGGGAGCCATTGTTGGTCTGATGACCGGTGCGGCAGCAGCCTGGGTTGTCAGCCGCGGCATCCGTGTTGTTGAGGATAAAAAAGATGAGCAAAAAGAAGACTAGGATCAAGCTCGAGCTTTCTCGCCGTGATTTTTTGATCGTCGGTGGCACAGCTGCCGGCTCGGTCGTAGCTGCCCAGCTGCTCACCACTGGTCCGCTTTCACCCTTTGCCAGCTTTAAACAGGAGCAGGTTGAGGGCGTAGAAGAGACGACAGGAAATCCTGCCGGTCACCGTTGGGGTATGGTGATCAACCTGGATAAGTGCATTGGCTGTGAATACTGTCTGCGCGCATGTTCTGCCACCAATGATGTCTGGGTCGACGAAAAAGTGGATCCACCTGAGAAACCCTGGAACATTGTTGTAGATGAAAAAACCTCCACCGGGACGCCTTTCTTTTTCAGCCGCCCGTGCCTCCACTGCGGTGATGCACCCTGTGTGGAAGTCTGCCCGGTTCAAGCCACTTATCACCGCGCAGACGGACTGGTTGTAATGAACTATGACCGCTGCATCGGATGCCGCTATTGCGAGATTGCCTGCCCTTATGATGCCCGAAAATTTAACTGGCAGGCTCGCACGGATGTGAACCCGTATATCCCCACCTGGGGAATCGCAGAAGTCGACCGACGCCCGCGCGGTGTGGTTGAGAAATGCACCTTTTGTATCCACCGCATCGATGCCGGTCTGAAATCAGGTTTTACCCCGGGTGAAGATATGGAAGCCAACCCGGCTTGCGTCAATATTTGCCCGGTCGGTGCACGCATATTTGGGGACCTCAATGATCCCAACAGCAAGATTTCCCTGGCCGTTGCTTCCGAAGCCACCATCCGGCTGCGAGAAGAATTGGGCACCGAGCCTGGTGTCTATTATGTTATCCCCAAGGAGGGCTTGTAAAGATGGCCACACAAACACTTGGAGAGCGAAAACCGTTTTCCATCAGCCCGGCATTATTAGCCTGGTTCGGGTTTCTCGGCTTGTGCATCATTATCGGTCTGGTATCTGCCTTTGAGGTATTCTGGAATGGTCTATATATCACCAACATGTCTGATGCTGTCCCTTGGGGCTTGTGGATCACCATCGACCTGGCCTCCATTGCCCTCGGCGCAGGTGCATTTACCCTCTCTGCAGTGGTCTATTTGTTCGGGTTAAAGCGTTTTAAACCCATTATCCCATTAGCCGTATTCGTCGGTTTTATCGGCTACAGCTGCGCCTTGTTGACCCTGGTGATGGATATCGGTCGTCCTGACCGTTTCTGGCACCCGTGGATCTACTGGAATATCCATTCGGTCTTGTGGGAAATTACCTGGTGCATTACGATCTACTTAACCATCATGCTGGTGGAATTTGCGCCAGTCATTGCTGAGTCCAGGTTTTTCAGCCGCTACAATTGGATTCGCGTCGCTGCTAAATATCTTCACCGTGCTGCCCCGGTGCTTGCCCTGCTTGGTCTGGGGATCTCCCTGCTGCACCAATCTTCCCTGGGCGCTACCTATGGAATCGTAAAATCACGCCCAATCTGGTTCAAACCCAGTATGCCCATCATGTTCATCCTCTCAGCGGTCGCTGTTGGACCAGCGCTGACCATGGCGATCGCTTATATTGTCGAATGGGTGACGGGTAAGAAGAGTATCCCCGATGACATCCTGCGTGCGATCGCCCGTTTCAGCGGGTTTGCCCTTTTGGTTTATGGATATATCCGCTTCTGGGATCTCGCCGCCGTTACCTATTATGGTCACACTCCCTCTGTGGGTGAAGCTTTTAACATGCTGAGTCAGCAAACACCGTATAACTTCTCTTTTTGGGTCTTCGAGATCATTCTGGGTATATTTTTACCTGCCGTACTCTTCCTCGCCCCGCGCTTCAACCGTAACCCAGCCTATCTGGTCATCGGTGCGTTCTTTGCTGTCCTTGGCATCCTGGTGAACCGGTGGAACGTGACCGTTGGCGGCTTATTCGTTCCATTAAGCTATTCACCTGGCACCCTCTACCAGCTGCCACCCGGTAAATATTTCCCCGGTCTACCCGAATGGGGTATCGCCATCGGTATTATCGGGTACGCCCTTACCATGCTTACCCTGGGAGTAAGGTATCTACCACTCTTCGGAAAAGAGGAACATACTTGATCAGGCTGCTATCGGATAGGTTATACTTAATAGTGAAAAATTTCCTTTATCATGGTCGCTTTTGGGTTCAAAAGATCATCCATGCTTGCCTGGGTGGGTCTGAAAGGGTCCATACCTCAAGCGGAGGATAATATTATGGGTGACGCAACAGCCAATCCTATCTATGTAGCCATGCTCTGCATCGCGCGTTGCCTGGTACCTTTGATCGTATTATTCGGTATATCTTACCTGCTTCGAAGATTTGGAATTGTCGCCAAACCTGCTCCTCCTCCCGAGGAATACCAAAAAAACGAAGATAACGGCTATTAGGAGCACCGGCACATGATAAAACTTTCTCCTATCCTTAAATTGCCGGGGATACTCCTGGTTGTCGGGCTGATCACACTTCTGAGCCTTGTCTGGTCTTCACCTTCTCAGGCCAGTGAGCCGAAACAGCAGACTGAAGAATACTGCTTAAGCTGCCATTCCAACCCCGACTTAAAGATGACCTTGCCGAGTGGTGAGGAACTCTCGCTCTACGTCAATCCTGATCAATTAATGACCTCAGTACACAGCCCAAATGGGATTGAGTGCGAAGCCTGCCATACCAATATCACCACCTACCCTCATCCTGCCATTGATTACCAGACCAAACGAGAGCTGACCCGAGAGTATTACACAGCCTGTCAGAAATGCCACCCAGATAACTACTCGAAGACTCTGGATAGCATGCATGCCAAGGCTGCTGAAGCTGGCAACCTCAACGCACCCGTCTGCACCGATTGCCATGGGTCTCACTATATCAAATCCCCGAGTGATCCCCGTACATTGATCCCTGCCACTTGCGGCAATTGTCATTCCCAGGAATTTTCGGTGTACCAGTCAAGCGTGCACGGCAATGCGTTGGAGCAGGAATCAAACCCGGATGTCCCCGTGTGCACCACCTGTCATGGAGTCCATAATATCCAGGATCCCCGCACCCAGCAGTTCAGAGTGGAAGAGCCTGATTTATGCGCCACCTGTCATGCCAACGCCGAGATGATGGCAAAATATGGTCTGTCTGCAGATGTGTACAGTTTGTATAACCTCTCCTGGCATGGCGTGAATGTCTCTGTTTATGAAGCTCAATGGCCAACCATTCAGCATTATTCAGCAATATGCACTGATTGCCATGGCATCCATGACATCTTGAAGCCAGATGACCCCAACTCATCGGTCAACCCAAAGAATCTGCTGGTCACCTGCCAGAAATGCCATCCTGGTGTTGGACCGAATTGGACGGGAGCCTGGACGGGTCACTACAAGGTCAGCCTGGAACGGACGCCGTTCCTATATTATGTCGATTCTTTTTACTCGATCTTTATCCCGGTTATCCTGTGGATTTGTGGCATTTATGTCGCTTTACAGTTTATTCGCTTCATGGTTGATCGAGTGAGGAGGAGCTTATGACCAGCAAGCCTTTACCCACCTCATCCTCACCAGCTGCTCCGGTCAAACTGGTACGGACATTCCCTCGTTTTAGTGTCAGCCAACGTTGGGAACATGGAATTCTTCTCATAAGTATTGCCATCCTGCTGCTCACCGGTTTACCTCAGAAATATAATACCTCCACTTGGAGCCAGGCGATCATCTCTACACCTGAAAGATTGGTGACGATCCAGTTTATTCACCATATCGCTGCCCTGCTTCTTACAGCTCTGGTTTTATACCATTTGGTTAAAGCCGTCTCACTGATTTTCCGCCGAAAACTCCCCGGAGATATGCTGCCCACCGTGCAGGATGTAAAAGATGCCTGGAATATGGGGCTGTATCTCGTATTTCTTAAGAAGCAAAAACCGGCCTTTGGCAAATACAACTTTGAGCAAAAGGTCACCTACTGGTTCCTGTTCTTTTCTATTGCAATCATGATCGCCTCCGGGTATGTCATGTGGTTTCCAGAATTTGTCACCCGGGTTTTGCCCGGCGGGGTGATCCCCGGTGCCATCATGGCTCATAGCACCGAGGCCATTGCCACTGCCATATTTATCGTTATCTGGCATTTTTACCACGTCCATCTAGAGCGGCTCAACCTGAGTATCTTCTCCGGCTGGCTAAATGAAGACGATATGCGCCTCTATCATTCTATGGAATATGACCGCTTGATTCATACCGGTGCTTCCAAGCAGGATCCAGGAGAGACGAAGTCATGAAGTCTGTTTTCAGGCATCGTTTCTTTTACCTGATCGGTGCGATCCTCGTCTGCAGCCTTTCAGCTTTCTACCTCGTATCGAATGGTATCGCTGCTCCCGAAATTCGTACATCCAACACCGATCGCCTTGCCCAGGTATTACCCCCCTCAGCCTCCACCGGTCCTACGGTGAGCAATGAATCCTGCCTGGAATGCCATGGCAAGCCAGGGTTGACCATGCCCCTGGAGAATGGGGACGTTCTCGATTTATATGTTGACCCGGCGGTTTATGCTTCTTCCATCCATGGTCAGGATGGATACGCCTGCGTCCAATGCCACACCGACCTGGGAGAGTACCCCCATCCCCAGTTCGCCGCCACCGACTTGCGTGACGTCACCTTGAAGCTTACTGGCGTTTGTGACCGCTGTCACTCAGGTCAATATACCCTCACCATGGACAGCGTTCACGCTGCTGCCCAGGCTGCAGGCACACGGACAGCTGCCGTCTGTGCCGACTGCCATGGATCACATAATATACAGCAGCTGACCGACCCAAAAACGCATACTCTCCTTCCACAGGCGCGTTTAAATATACCCGTCACCTGCGCCAAATGCCATAACGCCATTTATCAAAAGTATCAAAGCAGCGTACATGGTGCGGCACTCACCCAGGAAGGAAATACTGACGTCCCCACCTGCATCGATTGTCATGGTGTGCATAATATTGGCAACCCGACTACTGCCGCCTTTCGCCTGAAATCACCCGAGCTTTGCGCTGGTTGTCATACCAACCCGCAATTAATGGATAAATATGGTATTTCGACCGATGTAGTCAATACCTACGTGGCTGATTTTCACGGCACCACGGTAACCTTGTTCGAAAAACAGTCTCCGGATGCCCAAACCAATAAGCCGGTTTGTTATGATTGCCATGGCGTCCACGATATCTCACGGGTGGATGATCCTCAGACCGGGATCCAGATGCAGCAGAATCTTCTGGTGCGCTGCCAGGTCTGCCACCCCGATTCAACCAGCAATTTCCCCACCGCCTGGATGTCTCATTACATCCCCTCACCCAATCATTTTGCGGCAGTGTATTATGTCAACCTCTTTTATAAAATCTTCATCCCATTGGTTCTGGGTTTTATGGTTGCCATGGTAGGAATGGATGTTGGTCATTCTTTCTACGTCAGAGCCCGCCGGGGTAAAAAACCTGCCCCACCCACCGTGGAAGCTGAGCCGCCCTCCACAAGTCCCCAAAGCGACCAGGACCTCGCCCCTGTTTCTGAACAGAGCGAGCAAGCCGACCAGGGTGAGCAAGCTGGGCAGCCAGACCAGGCAGACAGGCCAGGCGGGGAGGGTACCAATGGATAAGACCATCCAGGAGATTCCCTTGAATTCCGCTCTACCTGAAAACAAAATCAGTTATAAGCGCTTCAATATCTCAGCCCGAATTGAGCACATTGTTTTCCTGTTGTCGTTTAGTATTTTAGGTCTTACTGGCCTGATCCAGAAATTCTCTGCCAATCAGTTCAGTGATACCTTGATCTTCATGTTAGGTGGGATCGAGCGAGTTCGCCTCATTCACCATTACAGCGCCATCATCATGATGATTGTCAGCGGTTACCATCTCCTTGTTATGGCATATAAAGTATACGTCCTGCGCGTCTCTTGGACGATGCTGCCGGTATTCGAAGACCTGCAGCACCTCATCAATGATATTCTATACTTTCTGGGTCTCCGTAAACACCGCGGCTATTATGGTCGTTATAACTACGCTGAAAAGGTGGAGTACCTGGCAGTCGTCTGGGGCACCGTGATCATGGGAATAACGGGTTTCATGATGTGGAACCCCCTCACAACCACCAAATTCTTATCCGGCGAGTTCATCCCGGCAGCCAAAGCCGCTCATGGTGCCGAAGCTATCCTGGCAGTTTTAGCAATTATCGTTTGGCATTTCTACAATGTCCACCTCAAGCAGTTCAATAAAAGCATGCTCAACGGCAAACTGACCCGTGAAGAGATGAAGCACGAACATCCTGCCGAGCTCGCTCAAATCGATGCTGGTCTGGCAGCAAGCCCACCAGTAAAGAAAGTACTTCGACGCCGCCAGATGGTATACTTCCCGGTCGCCCTGGTTTTCACGCTTGCCTTCGGTTTCGGTATTGTTAAGTTCATCACCTTTGAAGTTACGGCAATTACCACGGTTCCACAAGGTGAAACCGCACAGGTTTATGTGCCTGTAACACCTACACCCCGACCATCCCCGACAGCTCCACCGACGCTTTTGCCAGGTGCCGAAGTTAGTTCGATGACCTGGGATGGCTACTTCTCGAATCTATTCAGGAACCGCTGCAGCTCGTGCCATGGTGTGACTGCAGTCGGTGGCTTGAGCCTCGCCACATATCAGGATGCACTCAAAGGTGGCATTTCAGGCCCCGCCATCGTCCCTGGCAATCCAGATGGAAGCATCCTGGTTCAGAAGCAATCCGCAGGGAATCACCCTGGTCAGCTGACAATTGATGAGTTAAACCAGGTGATTGCGTGGATACTGGCTGACGCGCCAGAGAAATAATGGAGTACAACTTATGAGAATATTTTTTAAACGCCTGGGCACCTCACTGCATAATTTCTTCCTTCCGCCTGAAGGCACCAAAACATGGTTGAGGGTGCTCCCGTACGCGCTCTTAGGCGTTTTGACGGTTATCGTTCTCATCGGGGCGGCTTATGGTTGGCAATACACCAACAGCCCACAGTTTTGCGGTACCAGTTGCCATACGATGCCCCCTGAATATACCTCTTATCTTGCTTCGCCTCACGCCCGGGTTGACTGTACTGAGTGCCATATCGGTCGAGGGTTCATTGCCACCCAGATCACCCGCAAGGCCGGCGACCTGCGTCACGTCACCGCCACCTTGTTTCACAACTATACCTATCCCATCTACGCTACCAACATGCGCCCCGCCCGTGATACTTGCGAGAAATGCCATAACCCGGATAAATTTTCCGATGATAGTCTGGTTGAGAATAAGACTTTTCAGAGTGATCCACCCAATACTCCCTACAGCATATTTCTGAGCTTGAAAACTGGCGGTGGTACATCTCGGCAGGGGCTTGGGAAAGGCATCCACTGGCACGTAGAGAATAAGGTGATGTATTACGCTACCGATGAATTACAACAAAATATCCCCTATATCCGTGTCTATAACGCTGACGGCACCTATGCCGAATACACTGATATCGCTTCCAGCTTCAACCCGGCGAGTATCACCGAAGCCGACATGAAGGAGATGGATTGCGTCACCTGCCATAACCGCGTTACCCACCTCGTACCCATGCCAGCAGATCAAATTGATGCTGCTTTGGCGCGCGGATTTATGGATAAAACCATCCCTGAAATCCGTTCGAAAGGTATTGAAGTTCTTAGCGCTACCTATACGTCCCAGCAGGAAGGTCTCAACGGCATCTATGGGTTATTTAATTATTACCAGGCATATTATCCTGACTATTACGCTGCGAATCAACCCGCAGTTCAAAATGCTGTCTCATATATCCAGACGATATACATCGATTCAGTCAATTTGGATCAAAAGTCAGACTGGACAACGCACCCCAATAATGTCGGTCACCTGAATTTCCCTGGCTGTTTTCGCTGCCATGATGGCAAGCATCTGGATTCAAGCCAGCAAGCTGCTCGTCTGGAATGCAACCTTTGCCATACCATTCCTGAGGTTGCCGGTCCCTCTGATTTCGTCGCCAATGTAGAAATCCCGCGAGGGCCTGAACCGCAGTCGCACCTCAACGCCAACTGGATTGCGATGCACAACGAGGTATTCAATGAGACCTGCAATGATTGCCATACCACCGGCAACCCTGGCGGCACCGATAACTCGTCTTTCTGCTCCAACAGCGCCTGCCATGGGATCGACTGGAAATATGCCGGTCTCGATGCACCCGCCCTGCGTGAAACGATTTTATCAACCTTACCCCCTACCCCTACCCCCTCTCCTTTGAATCTGACTGGTCCACTGACATACGATGCCACAATCGGACCGCTTTTCAAGTCTCGCTGCGGAGCCTGCCATGGTGAGGATGGTCTCCAGGGCTTGAACTTGACCACGTATCAGACTGCGATGAAGGGTTCGGTAAATGGTGCGGTAATCATCCCGGGCAATGCCGCTGGCAGCCCGCTGGTCCAGAAGCAATCCGGTTCCACGCCCCATTTCGGTCAGTTAACGTCGGATGAACTAACCTTGGTAATTAATTGGATTAATGCTGGAGCATTAGAAAAATAAAATTTTGTTCCTCTAAGCCAAAGGAGGTCATATGGGTGAATCGAACGAGCTCAGTCGGCGCAATTTTATGCAAGTCGCCATCTGGGGAATTGGGGGTTTTATAGGTCTTGGGTATACAGTGGCGGCTATCGCCTATGTCGTTAAACCATCACTAAAAACGACCCAGGCTCAAACCTGGTTGCGCCTTGGTTCTACCTCCAAGGTTGAGCTGGGTGTACCAACCTTGTTTACCTCAACAGTGGAAACCCAAACAGGATGGATCTCAAGTACCCAGGATATCTCTGTATATGTCCTATCCACAGATGGGCGCACATATATTGCCATGTCAAATATCTGTACTCATTTGGGATGCCATATCCGCTGGATCGCTGAACAGAATCATTTCAATTGCCCTTGCCATAACGGCATATTTGACAGCACCGGCAATGTAGTTTCCGGTCCGCCTCCCCGCCCCCTCGACCGTTATCAGGTAAAAGTCGAGAATGATCAATTGTATGTCCTGGTTGGAGGTTGATATGCTATCAAAATTCACGAATTGGCTTGATGAACGCACCTCCATTCGACAGGTTTGGGAGGCAATCTTTCTCCGTAAAGTTCCCAAGGTTAATTGGTGGTTCACCCTGGGGAGTGCCTCCCTGTTCCTTGGTATCAACCAGGCGATCACCGGCATCCTGCTCACCTTATATTACGTTCCAACACCAGATCATGCCTACGACAGTGTTCAATATATAACCACCCAGGTTCCCTTGGGGTGGTTGATCCGAGGTCTTCATCATTGGGGTGCCAGCCTCATGATCGTAATCGTGGTGCTGCACATGCTGAGGGTCATCTTTTTCGGAGCCTATAAATTCCCACGCGAAGTCACCTGGTTCACCGGGGTTGTATTATTGCTGGTGGTGATTGGATTTGGTTTTACCGGCTATCTCTTGCCCTGGGATCAAAAATCCTTTTGGGCGACGACTGTTGGCACTCGCATAGCTGGCACACCACCGTTAATTGGAGATTATCTCCTCCGCATCATCAGGGGTGGCTCTGATATTTCGGCAGTCACCCTGGTAAGGTTCTTTGGGGTTCACGTCTGGGTCTTACCCGCCACATTATTCCTACTCATCGGGATTCATCTTTACCTGGTAATAAAAAATGGCATCAGCGCTGTACCTCAGAGGGAGAAGTGAGCCATGAATGAGAAAGAAAAGCAGGAGTATCTAGAGAAATACCATGAGGAAAAAGAGCATGGTGTTCCATTTTACCCAAACATCATATTTAAGGACGTAGTTGTCGCTTTCATTATCTTTCTTATCTTGGTAGCCCTGGCATTTATCTTGGGTGCTCCCCTCGAAGCGCGTGCCAATCCCGCCGATACCACCTACACTCCGCGCCCTGAGTGGTACTTCCTGTTCCTGTTCCAGCTCTTAAAATATTTCCCCGGAAATCTTGAAGTGTTGGGTGTGGTGTTGATTCCCTTGGTGGCTATCCTGGTACTCTTTTTCTTGCCTCTCCTGGATCGCAGCCCAAAGCGCCATTTCCGCGATCGTCCGATTGTTACCGCAGTCACGATTTTCGCAGTCGCCGGGATCGTTACCCTCACTGTCCTTGCAGTGCGCGCCGCACCCCCTCCTGTCCAGGCTACCCAAGGAGATCCGGTTGCCATGCTGTATACTCAAAATTGTGCTCCTTGCCATGGCGCCTCCATTACCGTGCCACCCGGGACAAATCTCCATACCTTGATTGCCCAGGGTTCGCACACCGGGATGCCTGCCTGGAATGGAGATTTATCTACTAATCAAATTGATGAGCTCGCTGGCTTTATTCTTTCTCCCGGTGGGAGCCAAGTCTTCAATTCGAATTGTGGTTCCTGCCATAAAGTGGAAGACCTGGTAGGTGGCAACCCTCTCGACCTAAAAAATTCGATCGATAATGGTCTCAGTTTCACTCCGCACGCGAATCTAAGCGCAGCAGACTGGTCAACCAGCCTGACCTCACAGGAGAAAATAGCACTGTTGAATTTCCTGGTCGCACCAGACGGGCAAAGGTTATTTACCATTTATTGTTCCTCTTGCCACGGGCAATCGATTTCCTATTCCGGCGATGAAGCCCAACTGCGCCAGACGATCGAAAAGGGTGGGCAGCATCTCACCATGCCAGCCTGGCAGGGCACGCTAACCGCAGACCAGATTGATACCCTGGCTAATTTCGTAGTTAATCCTTCCTCAGAGCCAGGTGCACCGGATTTATTCAAGCAGTACTGTTCCCATTGCCATGGATCCCAAATCCCGGCAGCTGCCAGCCTAGATCAAGCCCGTCAAATCATATCTACAGGCGGTGCCCACCAGACCATGCCGGTCTGGGGCGATGTCCTAACCCAGGCTCAAATCGACGCGTTGGTAACTTATGTTGTCGGTTCTGCCCAGGGCACCTCCGTCCAGCGTGGACAGACCTTTTTTGAGCAAAATTGCGCCGTGTGCCATGGTGATTTCGGTGAAGGTGGTCCGAATCCTTCTCAACCTAACCAAATCATTCCTGCCATTGGCACAGCTGAATTCCTTAACACCCACGACGATTCCACCTTGTTCCAAATCATTACCCAGGGGCAGCCTGATAGGGGTATGTCGCCCTTCGGTTCAGCCAATGGTGGTACTTTGGAAGATGATCAAATCAATTCTATCGTCGCTTACCTGCGTTCATGGCAGGCAAACCCCCCCGTTACTACTCCACCTCAGATTACTCTTCCTCCCTTATCCATGCCAGCAGCAGAGATCAACAGCAAGATCTGCTCGCAGTGCCATGGGCAAAATGGTGAAGGGACAGCCGTCGGACCCACGCTAAATGACCTGTCTGATGATACCGACCAGGAAATTGGTGCGGTGATCAGCCAAGGTATCACGAATACAAATATGCTTGCTTTTGGTTCCATAATATCGGATAAACAGATAAGTGACCTGGTCGCGCTGATCCGCACATTCCCACCTCCCCAATCATCATCTCAGCCGACCCCGACGACTCAGCCTGTTCCTGCTACGCCAACCTTTAATGCGAACATCTTACCCATATTTGAACAGAGTTGTAAGGTGTGCCACGGTAATCTGGGTGGCTGGGATAGTGCCACTTACCAATCTGTGATGACATCTGGTGACCATGCACCCGTTGTCATCCCCGGTGACCCAATCAATAGTCTTTTGGCTCAAAAACTCCAGGGTGTATCGAAAATTGGTGGCATTATGCCTCCTGGCGGTGAGCTGCCCGATGCAACCATTCAAATCATCCTGAAATGGATTGCAACAGGTGCGCCTGAAAAATAAGCCTGTGAAAGTAGCCTGGGAAGTATGTCTGAGAATTAGGATTAATGGCTGAGATCTTTACTCGCAATATCATTATCGTATATTTTTTTTATGGTCTGTCCTTCTTTGTAATGGGGCTGGCAATCCTCCTCGAATCCGGACATTCCTCAAAGCTCGATTTTGCGCGTGCCCTCCGCCCATTGATCTGGTTCGGATTGATCCATGGCTGCCATGAGTGGTTTGAAATGTTCCTGATCATCCGCACTCAACTTTATGGTCCATCCAATCCCCCTTGGGTTTTACCCATTCGGCTGATCGCACTAGCCGCTTCTTTTCTATTTTTAATCGCCTTCGGAGCTCGGCTTGTAACCGGTGTTGAAAAACGCAGGTTGTATATCGGCATGTTAGCCGTCATCACTGCGATTTGGGTGATTGGTTTGCTCGGTGTTGTCATTAATCAATCCTCCCCAGTGTTGCGTGCCGCAGCTGCCGATGTCTATACCCGTTATGCGTTAGCCATCCCCGGGGCTGCTTTGGCCGTCTGGGGTCTTCTTCTTCAGCGCCGTAGGTTCATCGAAATTGGTATGCCCAGTATTGGCCGCGATGTCTTGCTAGCCGCGATTGCATTTGGCTTGTACGGGATAGGGCAGCTGTTCTCCGCCTCAAGTATCATTTTCCCTTCCTATTACTTCAACTCAGATGTATTCATCCGCTTGTTTGGATTTCCGGTCCAGGTCTTTCGTGCTGGATGCGCCACCATGGCTGCGGTTTTCATCACTCGCTCTCTGCGCGTCTTCCAGGTTGAGAGCAATCAACGCATTGAAGAATTACGCGATGCACAGGTGGCTGAGCAGGAACGCCTGGATGCCTTGAAGGCAGAGTTATTACATCGGACGGTCATCGCCCAGGAATCTGAAAGGCAGCGCATTGCCCGCGAGCTGCATGATGAAACCGGTCAGACGTTAACCGCATTGGGAATGGGTTTGCGCGGCATGTCTGAGATGATCTCAACCAATCGCAACCGGGCCATCGAACAAGCTCATCAGCTTGAACAGCTCGCCATGGCTGGAGTAGAGGAGCTTCAGCGTATGGTCGCTGGTCTCCACCCACCCCAGCTGGATGACCTGGGTTTGCTTGCTGCTCTGCGTTGGTACGCAAGCGATATCAACGCTCGCTCAGGGATAAAGGTAAATATCGTAAACCATGGTGTAAAACCGCAGTTATCCTCCGACGTAAGATCAGTTGTTTTTAGGATTGCTCAAGAAGCAATAACGAACGGCGTTCGTCATGCTAATGCCAGTGCTATAGACGTACAGCTCGATTATTCAGTGGATAATATTTATCTCCGGGTAGAGGACAATGGTCAGGGTTTTAATACCGATGTGGTGTTGAAAAAAAAACCTGGAAAACCGACCGCTTGGGGATTATTAGGAATGGTAGAACGGGCTGCACTTGTAGGCGGAACATGCAATATTTTTTCGGTTCCAGGAAAAGGCACCCTCATAGAGGTGAATGTACCCATTATCGGAGAAAATAATCATGAATGATATAAATCTGTTACTCGTGGACGATCATCAAGTGGTTCGTACCGGGCTCCGCATGCTCTTGGAAGGTCAGCCGGATATGAAAATAATCGGCGAAGCGGATAGCGGCCTCCAGGCACTGGAGATGGCTAAAAAACTCTCTCCGAATGTGATCGTGATGGATATAACCTTGCCAGATATATCAGGCATCGAAGCCACTAGAATGATAAAGGAAGCGCTGCCTGATATTGCCGTAGTGGCATTAACCATCCACGAAGATGAGCAATATTTTTTTGAAATGCTCCAGGCTGGAGCTTCCGGCTACGTCCCCAAGCGTGCTGCCCCTGAAGACCTGATCACCTCAATACGTGCTGCCTATGCCGGTGAAATATATATATATCCCTCCCTGGCCAAGGCTCTTGTCGCTGATTTCCTGGGACGTCCCACGCAGGGTGACGTGAAAGCATCCTTGGATGGTCTTACCACCCGTGAACAGGAAGTGCTGGGTTTATTGGCTGAAGGGTTAAGTAACGATGAAATTGGCGACAGGTTGCAGATTAGCAAGCATACCGTCGCCCGCCACCGTGAAAACCTGATGCGCAAGTTAGAGCTGCACTCCCGCAGCGAACTGGTCAAATATGCCATACGAAAGGGTTTAATTTCACCCTGATTTAGTACTAATTCCCTATCGGAATATCCCACGCTACCCCTATTGACGTAAGGCTCAGGACTCTATATGATTAAGGTGGAAGTTTATGAGGTCGTTTTCTTCGTTTGAGGAGGTTACTATGCGCAAGGTACAATTTCTCGCATCTTTTTGGACCCTTGTTATCGCCATCCCTTTTACCGTATTGGCACTCATCGGGGTGGCTTACCTCACCGAAAACCTCACCATAATCTACCGTGCAATTAGTGAGTTCAGCCGCAACATTACTGTTGGTGGGCGTGGTCTATTCATCGAATTTTCTGCCCGCTGGCCTGAGATTGCCGGAATGGTGATCGGTATGCTCGTCATTCTAACCATCTACCTGTTCGCCCAGAATGCCAATAAAGCCGAAGAGAATACCAGTCCGAATTGAGTATACTCATCACAATTTGAACATACACCTTGCACTGGGCTGAAAATTGCGTATTTCCTGGTGCAAGGTTTTTGTTTAATCTGGTAATATTAGTAACACAAGAAATCCCCCTTGCCATTTGAGAATTTTCATACAATCTACTCATACCGCACTAATTATGTGGTAGAATTATATAGGGTGTTCAACCTATTATTAATGGTGTATTCAGCTTGCCTAGGCAGGCTTGAAGTTGACCCCGGAAGGAAACAATGTACGGGCTTTCGCCAAAGGAGGAACAATATTCCTAATATAAAATTAATTTCCCTTCCTATGTGTGTTGTAAGTATTTTTATTCCCTCATGAGGAGAAATCTATGAATTACAAGAAATATCTGTTTGTTGGGTTGCTGTTGATTGGCCTGGCCCTGGCCATCGCAGCATGTTCTTCTGCAACTACCCCACCCACAGTAGTGCCTACCGTTCAAGCGTGCCCAGCGATACCAACTTCGGCACCTTGCCCAACGCAAGCCCCCGTCCCGACGCCAGTAGTCCTTGTACCAGAAATTGAGGCCCAGTGGACTGGCTCGGGTCACGCAGATTCTACAGCCGAAGCATTCCGCCATTGGGATACTGCAGATCCGAAAGAAGTGCCTACCAGTTGTGCCAAATGCCATACCCCCACAGGTTATCTGGATTTCTTAGGTGCTGACGGCTCAGCTGCTGGAGTGGTCGATAAAGCGCAGCCTGTCAGCAATGGCATCACCTGCGAAGCATGCCATAATCCGGCTGCCGTAGCGCTCGATACGGTCACTTTCCCCTCCGGTGCAGTGGTTAATAATCTCGGCCCAGAAGCTCGTTGTATGCAATGCCACCAGGGTCGCGCCTCCGGTTCCACAGTCGATCAGGCAATCGCTACCAATGCCCTCACAGATACACTCGATACTGTAAGTAGCGAGCTGAGCTTTATTAATATGCATTATTTCACCGCAGCTGCAACCCAGTACGGCAGTGTCGCCGCGGGTGGCTACCAGTATGCCGGGAACGTGTACGATGGCAAGTTCGAGCACGCTGGTGGTCTTAACACCTGCATCAGCTGCCATGACCAGCATAGTTTGGAAATCAAGGTCGAAACTTGCAAAGAGTGCCATACCAACGTCGCTTCTCAAGAAGACCTGGTCAACATCCGTATGAATGGCTCCCTTGAAGACTACAATGGCAATGGTGACGTGACTGAAGGCATCAATGCCGAGTTAACTGGCCTATCTGATTTGCTCCTTAAAGCCATTCAGGCATATGGGAAGCAGGTTGCGAAATCACCCATTGTATATGATGGTAGCACATATCCTTACTTCTTCATCGACACCAATGATAATGGCGCGGCTGATACGGATGAAGTAAATTCCGATAATGCTTATGTTTCCTGGACTGGCCGCTTGGTGAAAGCAACCTATAATTACCAGATGTCGGTCAAGGATCCAGGCGCTTTCGCCCACAATGCCAAATATGTCATCGAGCTGCTTTATGACTCCATTGCAGATCTGAACACGCAGCTAAGCACCCCGATCGACATGGCAGCCTTACAACGCATCGATGCAGGTCACTTCGCTGCCTCTGAGATGGCTTTCCGTGATTGGGATGCTGATGGTGAAGTACCTGCCACATGCTCCAAGTGTCACTCTGCCACGGGTCTGCCTCTCTGGATCCATGAAGCTGCAGCCGCCAGTGATGGTGTTACCGGTGTGACCGTTGGTCAGCCGTTATCGCAGGGCTTTGAATGCTCGACCTGCCATGACACCGCCAACTTCCCTGCCACTTTATCGGTGCCGGCAGTTAAATTCCCCAGCGGTGCAGTGCTTGGATTTGGTGAAGGCGCTCCCGCCAACCTGTGTATGGAATGCCATCAAGGACGCCAATCAACCGTCAGCATCAATGCTGCTGTCAAGACCGCTCCACCCGATACCGTCGTCGAAGGTTTGACCTTCAAAAATCCTCACTACTTCGGCGCTGGAGCAACCGTGTTTGGGACAGAAGCGAAGGGTGCTTACGAATACACCGGCAAGACCTACCTCGGTCACCATGCCCATGTGGATGCCGGACAAACCTGTGTGACCTGCCATAATGCTCACGATTTGTCAATCAATACACAGCTTTGCCAGGGCTGCCACCCAGGTACGACTGATCCGAAGCTCATCCGCATGAGTCCCACCGACTATGATGGTGACGCAGGTACGACTGAAGGCATGGCTGACGAAATCACCACGATGGATGACTTATTGTACGCAGCGATTCAGAAATACGCCACTGATAAGGTCAAGACCCCCATCGTCTACGATTCAGGCACCAACCCATACTTCTTCATCGATACCAATGGGAACGGTGTTGCTGATCCTGATGAGACTATCAGTGCCAATCGTTATGCCTCATGGACGCCTCGCTTACTCGAAGCCGCCTACAACTACCAGTGGGCTCAAAAGGATCCAGGTGCATTCGCTCACAACGGCAAGTATATGCTGCAAATCTTGTATGATAGCATCGCCGACATCGGTGGTGACGTCACCAAGCTGACCCGACCTACAACCCCAGTACCATAGTTTCCGTACGAAAGAAGACAAGACCGGATGCGAAAATCATCCGGTCTTTTTTGTATGAATATAGCTTGTGTTAGAATCTGTTGGATTAATACCTTTTTGATTTACATCAGGAATGGTTGCTTTCCTTTATGGCCTCAACTGAATTCTCTCCATACGAGTACTTCGCACGGGTAATGGCTTATTGGTGGGTCGTCCTACTTGCCACCATTCTGGGTGGAGCGTTTGGTTTTATCTTTTATCAGCTTCATCCACCAGTATATGAGGCAACTGCCACATATTTCGTCACCCTTGATCTAAACCGATTTGCCACCCTTGGTGTCAGGGAGGACTTGATCCAATATAACGAGGACATGGCATTGAACACCACTGAAGGCGCCTTACTCTCTACGCAAGTATTGAATGAGGTGGTCGCCCAGGCACCGGGTGTGGGGCAATCCCTTACTGTCACAGATTTAAGAAACAATTACACCATTGAGCGTAAGCATGATATCTGGGAGCTGCGCTACCGTAGTCATGATCCGGCTGCTGCCCAGGCAATCGTCAACGCTTGGGCGGAATCTGGCTACCAGGCAATGCTTTCATGGCAGGCGTCCGGAAAGGCACCTGATTATGTGATATTCCAGCCCCCAACCCAGGCGTTCCTTCCCCAGCAGCCGGTGCTATATGGGCGTAATAACATGGTCCTTGCTGGAGCTTTGATCGGTTTTATCGCCGGGATTGTCATATCCATCCTGATAAGCCGCCCTCCCAAGGTACCTGGTTCGGTTAGGTAGTGTATTATCTTGACTGCTGAGATTACTTTGGAATTGTTCTTCAGGAAGATCGTGTAATGGGTTCTTCTAGCCGGTTCGCAAAAAGTTTCGACCAGGTTTGTGAAGTCGTTTGGGCGGCTGCCTTGATCTTCCTCCCTCTGTCTTCCTTCCCCCTGTTCTCATCTTATACAGGAGCGTTGGTAGCTCCTTTCTCCTTGTTGCCCTTTTTTATCCTGTTCGTACTCATCACCCTGCCATTGGTATTTCACCGCGGAGAGCTCCCCAAGGAAACCATTCCCCTGATCGCTTTTTTCCTGGTGGCGGTCATCTCCTGTGCCGCTGCCTTCTTCTTCTTCATCCCCGGCTTCAAAGGGAAATCGATCCCCGCCCAGGAAATTCGAGCTTTGTTCACCCTTGCCGTAGGGCTTACATTCTACCTGGTGACCACCAGCTGGGTGAAATCAATCGATAGACTGCAAAATAGTTGGCGGTATATCACCATCGGTGGCATCTTGGTCGTTGCTTGGGCCAGTCTCCAAGCCTTTTATATTTTTCAACACGCCGAGTTGTACCCTTCCTGGATGAACAAGATCCAATCCTGGATTTCTGTGCGCTCGCCCCAATATTCCCCCAGGTACGGGCGGGTCAATGGTCTGACCTACGAAGCCTCCTGGTTTGCTCATCAGATGGTTATGCTGTACCTTCCGATCTGGATTGCAGCCACGTATTATCGGACATCGGCTTTTAAATTTCGTCTGTTCCGAATTTCTGCAGAAAACATCCTGTTGGTGTTTGGAGTTGGTGTTTTCTTCCTCAGCTCACCTCGAATTGGTCTGATTTCCGTGCTCTTAATGCTCCTGTACCTCTTCGTGCGCATAACCCTGGCTATCTACCGAAAAATTATTGCCTACCTCTCGCACCGGCAAAATACACGTTCAGCCCGGTCCACCCCTGTTCATACAAGCTGGATCAAGCTTCTCACAGGTCTATCCATATTCGCTGTTTACACCCTTGTCTTGGCCGCTATCTTCTACTTCGCTGTCCAGCGTGATTGGAGACTTGCCGCCCTGGTCAATAATCCTCCTTCGACGCAAGAGGTGGTTGGGGTGCTCAGCCTTGACCAGAGTACCCTCCTTCGGCTGAGTCAGCGTTTCATTTTCCTGGAACGCATGGTTTATTGGCTGAATGGCTGGAATGTTTTTAACCAATATCCATGGTTTGGGGTTGGCTTGGGAAATGCCGGTTTTTTCTTCCCAAAATTGGCGCCAGCCATGGGCTGGGCTACGTTTGAAATTCGAAATGTCCTCTTTTACCTGAACCAATTACCGAATGTTAAAAGTTTCTGGTTCCGCTTACTGGCAGAGACCGGGATCATTGGTTTTTCCGTCTTTATCACCTGGATGTATGTCCTATTCCAGTCTACGAGATTTTCTCTCCATAGCCATAACCCAACCCTGAAAACGTTAGCTTTCGCCGGT
Source organism: uncultured Chloroflexia bacterium (assembly GCA_963809615.1). Taxonomy (GTDB): domain Bacteria; phylum Chloroflexota; class Anaerolineae; order Anaerolineales; family UBA4823; genus FEB-25. Next base: position 56,628 of record CAWEKR010000003.1, on the reverse strand, counting down.
CAGCTTTCGCTATTGGCCTTTATCGGTGAAGGGTTCAGCATTGATTCATTTGCCATGCCATACCTGTGGGTCATGGCCGGGTTGATCGCCTCAATTGCCTTGATCAGCCGCCGTGATTGGGTTGCAAAGTCTCTCGATAGGGAGTGAACAAATGATTAGAATCGCATTTACTGGTGCTGGTTGGATTATCAATGTACACGCCCAGGCTGCACTAGCGCAGGCGGGTGTGGAGCTCGTCGCGGTGGTCAATAAACGCTCGGCTCATACTGCTGCCCTGACTCAAAAATATAAAATTAAACAAACGTTCGATACAGTTGAGCAATTACTTGCCTCTGGCACCGTGGATGCCCTGGTGGTTGGTTCACCGAACTACCTGCATGCCCCTCAGACGATTGCGGCATTAAATGCTGGCCTACATGTAATGGTCGAAAAACCCATGGCGATGAACGCCCGCGAAGCTCATCATATGATGGAAGCTTCTCAAAAGTCTGGTGCGCTCTTAATGGTCGCTCACTGTTTCCGTTTTGATCCCGAGGTGCTCTGGCTGCGCAACCAGGCGAGGACCGGTCGCCTGGGGAAAATTATTCGCACCAAAGGGTACGGCGTCCATGCCCTTTGGGGTCCATTAGGTTGGTTTACCGAAGCCAGGTATGCCGGCGGTGGCGCCCTGGCAGATGTCGGCATTCATGCCCTCGATACTGCCCGTTTCCTGCTTGGCGACCCCCAGCCAGTATCCGTGTACGCCCGCCTCGGCACCTATTACACCAAACAGGACGTGGATGACACCGGTATCTTAATCGTCAACTGGGACAATGATGCGGTTTCGTACCTCGAGTCAGGCTGGTGGCAGCCCCACACGGATGGTCCTTTGCCCGCTACTCAGCTTTACGGTGTTAAAGCTTTTGGCCAGTTATTTCCAACCTATATCCAGGAACAAACTGATAAAGAAGATCCAGGATTCACTTTCCCCCGGGTTGAACAATTCCAGCAAAGCCTATACAACGATCAAATAGCGTACTTTATCCATTGCATCCGCGATCATATCACTCCGATCCCGGGTGCCGTCGAGGGATGGACCAATATGAAAGTCGTCGATGCAGCATACCAAAGTGCCAGAACCGGCAGTGTCGTAATGGTGGGTTGATCTATGACCTCCTTTTTCCTTGGGGTAGATATTGGTGGGACGAAAAGCCATGCCCTCGTCTCCGACGAAGCCGGGAATGCCTTGGGATTCGGGACCTTCGGGCCTGGCAATCATGAGGTAGTCGGATATGAAGGATTACGGGCTGCCCTGCAGGCAGTGACCGAAGAAGCACTCACCATGGCTGGACTGCGCAAAGACCAACTCGCTGCAGCTGGTTTTGGGGTTGCGGGATATGACTGGCCATCCGAGCGCCAACCCACACTGGATGCGATCAGCACGATCGGTTTGAACGCTCGTGTTGAAGTCGTCAATGACACCATCGTCGGATTATTAGCCGGTGCGTCGCAGGGATGGGGTGTGGCTGTTGTCGCCGGCACCGGTACCAACTGCTGGGGTTGGGATAAACGGCATCGCATTGGACGCGTCACCGGTGTGGGATTTGGAGAACATGGCGGTGCCGGCTGCCTGGTCGACCGCGCTCTCGATTCCATTGCATATGAATGGACCAGGCGTGGACCTCAAACCGAGCTCACCGCTGCATTCTTGCAATTAACCGGTGCAAAAGATATCCCCGCATTGATCGAAGGGATTGAGATGGGTCAATACTTCATCGGCTCCGATTACGCCCCCCTGGTCCACAAGGTTGCCCTCCAGGGTGACCCTGTCGCGAATTCGATCATCCAATGGGCAGGCACAGAGCTTGGCATGACCGCCCTCGCCGTCATCCGCCAGCTGGGCATCGCCGCGTTGGAATTTGAGGTGGTTCTGGTTGGCAGTATTTATGAGATGGGCGAAATGATCATCGCCTCCATGCGCCAGGTGATTACATCAGAGGCTCCGCATGCCCGCCTGGTCCGTCTTTCAGCTCCGCCGGTCGTCGGGGGCGTGCTCCTGGCGATGGACCTGGTGGGAATTAATTCCGCCAACTTCCGTGAGCATCTCATAAACTCGACCAGGACTATCTTGTGAAAATAGTTCTGGTAGATATAAATAACAGTATCAACCGGTAAAGAATCTTCAGCGATAACAAATTCTGGATTAATAACAGATTAGAGGGGGTTGACAAAACACAATAATAAAGCTTTAATTAGTTTGTTGGGACAACATACTAATTAAAGCCAAATCATGGAATACTCAGTTACCGTAGATCAATCCTATGTCAGGGAGAAGAACTTATCCTCAGTTCTTCAATTAATATATGGTCAAAACCGGCTCTCCAGGGCTCAGCTTGCCAACCTGACCAATCTGAACAAATCCACAGTCTCGAGTCTGGCTGAAGATTTAATTCATCGCGGGCTGATCTATGAAACGGGTCTGAATTCTGTCGGGACCGGCCGCCCGGCTACCATTCTTGAAATTAACCCAAATGCCGGCGGTATCACAGGTCTCGAGCTGGGTGTGGATTTCATCTCAGTCTTACTTACCGACTTTTTAGGAAAAATATTATGGCGCAGGATAGAGACAATTGACCTTGATATTAGCAAAGAGCGTGCCATCGATCTTTCGATCCACCTGATTGATGATGCCATCCATCATTGTAATTCGCTTAATATGCGCATGTTGGGAATCGGTGTATCCACCCCCGGGATTGTCGACCTGAAAGAGAAAGTGTTGGTTTTTGCCCCTAACCTGCATTGGAGTAATGTTCCCCTCGGAAAAATAGTTACCGAACACACCGGTCTGCCGGTATTTATCGATAATGATGGTAATTCAGCTGCTCTGGGTGAGCATCTTTTCGGTAAAGCCCGCAGTACCAGGAATTTTGTGTTTATTTTTGCTGGTGTGGGTATTGGGGCTGGATTATTCTTAAATAATGAGCTCTACCGTGGGCAAAGTGGTTTTGCAGGCGAAATTGGGCACACACCGATATTAATGAATCCTACCTTGCAGATTCCATGTCACTGCGGTAATCGCGGCTGCTGGGAAACTCATGCCAACCAATATTCCATCATCCATCGGGCACAATCCAGCCTGGAAGCCAAACGTGACACCCTGATCCGTGACTTTATGCAGCAAGAAGAAGCGCCCCTTTCTATTTCCCTGATCAAAAGGGCAGCTGATTCAGGTGATCAGGAAGCCATCGATATCTTTTCAGAGACCGGGGAGGTAATGGGGTTGGGTTTTGCCACGCTGATCAACATCTTTAATCCCGAGAAAGTTATTCTCGGAGGCCCGTTGAGCATCATCGGAGATTATCTCCTGCCTGCAATTTCAACAAATGTAAAGATGCATACCCTGTCTAAGATCTACCAGCAAGTTGAGATATTAATTTCTGAATTTGGGTCGGATGCTAGTTTGATCGGGGCAGTTGCCCTTGTGGTCAACGATATTCTCATAAATCCCAGCCGTGTTGAAGAGGAGGTGAGTATAAGCTTATAGGAATGACCATTACCTGATACCATAACGAAAATAAATAATAAAATATGTAAAGGAGAAGAAAATGAATAAATTAATTAGAATCGTATCTGTCCTGGTGGTCGCGGGGATGATTTTAACCGCTTGTGCCTCGACAGCAACAAAGACGGCAGCCCCCGCAACCCAAGCTCCTACCGCGGGAACTGCTAGCACTGAGGTGGAAGTATTTTCCTGGTGGGTAGGTCCTGGTGAAGCAGATGGTCTGGCTGCCATGATTAAGATCTTCGAAGCGCAGTACCCAACCATTAAATTCATCAACGCCGCTGTGACGGGTGGTGCTGGTACGAATGCCAAAGCAGTATTGGCAACCCGCCTTGCGGCTGGTGACCCACCTGATTCATGGCAGGCCCACGCCGGACAGGAAACCATCGCCAACTATGTGGCTGCGAATCAGGTACTTCCATTGGACGATTTGTTCACACAAACTGGTCTCAAAGCGGTTTTACCTGCCACCTTGATACCACTGATCTCGAAGGATGGCCATCCTTACAGCGTACCGGTTAATATTCACCGCTCCAATGTCCTTTGGTATAACCCCAAAGTTCTGGCTGCAGCTGGTGTGACCGCCAATCCCAAGACTGATTTCGATACCCTGGACAAGTTTTTTGCTGTCTGTGACCAGGTCAAAGCAGCTGGCAAGACCTGCCTTTCTCTCGGTGCACCCTGGACTGCAATTCACCTGTTCGAGAACATCATGATCGGCACCATCGGTGCAGATAAATGGAATGGTTTGTGGTCAAGCCCGCCCACCACAGATTGGGCTGGTGCAGACGTTACCAAGGGTATTGAGAATTTTGCCAAGGCTTTGTCTTATACCAATGCAGATGCATCCACGATGTCTGACTGGCAGCCAGCATCCAAGCTACTTGCTGATGGGGACGCCGCCTTTAACATCATGGGTGACTGGGCATATGGCTACTTCGCCAACCAGCCGCCAAATGGCCTTGCTTTGACCCCCCACACTGATTTCGATTGGGCAGTTTCCCCCGGGACCTACGGTGTCTTCAACTTCCTATCAGATAGTTTCGTCCTGCCAGTCGGTGCCAAGCATCCCGATGCGACGATAGATTGGCTGACGGTTGCCGCTTCCAAGGCTGGTCAGGAAGCCTTCAATCCGCTCAAGGGTTCCATCTGTGCACGTACAGACTGCAATCAATCCCTTTTCAGTGAGTACTCTCAGGATGCTGCCAAGGATTGGACCAGCAATGTCGTGGTCGGTAGCCTGATGCATGGTGTAGTAGCTGCACCTGCATGGTCCACCTCCATCGGCACTGCTATCGGTCTGTTCCAGGCAGATACTACCAAGACGGCTGATTTCCAGTCCGCCTTGGTTAGCGCCTGCAAGACTGATGGGACTTGCAAGTAAGTCTCAACCATATCGTTCATATTAGATGGGCGGCTCGATGAGCCGCCCATTTCGAATCATAGAGAAACAATCAAACAATTATGGGATGAGGCTCGTTAGATTATTTTTGCAGGGTTTATCCTTTATGCTAAAATAATATATCTCGTAAAATTGAATTAACGCCTGTCCATCATTGAGGTGGTTAATGTTTCGAAAATTTAACCTCCAGGTATCACGCCTAATTTTAGCCATAATATTAATAATTTTGGGTATCGTTTTTATCTATATCCTCTCAAACAATAAACTTGTCATTGGGGGGAAAGATTTTACCTCCATTGCCATGATAATAAGTGGTCTGGTCGGTTATTCTGGCGTGCTCGTAATTGTGGCGATGTTTGAGGACGAAAAAGCCCTCGCCGTTGGAATACTGATGCCTTCCATCGTTGCGGTAGGAATTTTTGTATATGGCTTCATTGCCTGGTCAATCCGGGTTTCCCTCAGCAAATGGAAGGGGTTGAACCCCGATTATACCTGGGTAGGTTTGCAACAATATATAACCCTGTTTAGTCACGACATACGTTTCGCTCACGATGTGCGCAATACGGTCACATTCACGATTGGCTTCATTCTGGGTTGTCTGATCCTGGGATTGGGTTTGGCTATCTTATTGGATCAACGCCTGAAAGGTGAGGCCATCTTTCGTGCCATATTTATTTTCCCCATGTCGATCTCCTTTATTGCCTCCGGCGTGGTTTGGGGCTGGTTGATGAACCCTGCCACTGGAAATCGCATCACCGGGATTAATCTGATATTTCATACCCTCGGATTGGACAGGCTGATTAGCCTTTGGCATTCCACACCCTATCCATGGGGCATGGCTTTTACTGTGATTCCTGCTGTCTGGCAGCTATCCGGCTTCACCATGGCACTATACCTGGGAGGCATCCGCAGCATATCGGATGACCTGCGCGAGGCAGCCCGTGTCGATGGCGCCAGTGAATTCGAAATCTATCGCTACATTATCCTTCCTCTGCTCCAGCCGGTAACGCTTAGCGCAGTGATCATCCTCGGTCATATGTCGCTCAAAATCTTTGACCTGATCGTCGCCTTGGGTAACAAGAATATCGCTCTGGATGTGCCTGGCATTTATATGTGGGTGACCACTTTTGATGGCACCAACTATGCCCAGGGGGCAGCTATCGGTGTTCTCATGCTCGTATCAGTGGCAATCCTCGTTGTGCCCTATCTGGTCCAGAATATGCGCTCGGAGACACAGTTATGACCCGCCGTTTCGTGATGACTCGCCGGACCTGGACGCATATCCTGTTGTATCTGATCTTGATTGCGTTGGCAATTTTCTACCTGCTTCCTATTTATCTCATGGTGCTTACCGGGGTCAAGCCGTTCAACGAAGTCGACTTGAAGACCATGTGGGCCTTGCCTCTCAATGGTCTCCACATTGAAAACTTCCTCGCCGGATATAAACAGCTTGCCCCCAATCTAAAAAACAGCCTGGTCATGGTCATTCCTGAAGCCATCCTCTCATCCTTGCTTGGTTCTATTAATGGCTATTTACTTTCCAAATGGAAATTCCGCGGTGCCGATTTGGTTTTTACCTTGATCTTGTTCGGGATGTTCATCCCTTACCAGAGCATCCTGATTCCATTGGTAAAATTTATGCAGACCCTCAGGTTGTATGGAGATATTCCTGGCTTGATCCTGGTCCACATTATCTACGGTATCCCCATCACCACCTTGATCTTCCGTAATTATTATGCCACCATTGGGACGGAAGTCCTCGAGGCAGGCCGAATTGACGGTGCCAGTCTGATGGGTTTATACCGCTACATTATGTTCCCCCTATCTGGTCCCAGCTTTGCTGTCGTAATCATCTGGCAGTTTACCCAGGCCTGGAACGAATTTCTTTTCGCAGTCATTTTGACCAACCAGGCTCATTGGCCGGTAACCGTTGCCCTAAACAACCTGGCAGGTTCGCAACTTGTCCAATGGAATGTCCTCATGGCAGCAACACTGTTGGCTGCCTTGCCCACGCTTTTAGTCTATATCTTCCTTGGTCGATATTTCATGCGCGGATTAATGGCTGGAGCTCTTAAAGGGTAGAAGTCAACTGTGTTGTAACGATATCGGAGCACCTTTGCAAATGGTGCTCCGATTCATTATGGAGCACCACTTTTTTCCTGGTAAAAATCAACGATCTGCCTGGCAAGGTCGATTACACTACAGAGCAATGTTTCTGGTTCTAGCACTTCTGCTGCACGTCCAATACTAAGGACACACTCCTTTGCCTTGTAAAAATTTATCAAACTGGATGGTCACATCCCACCATCGTTGCTCATCAGCGGTTTATCCTCTGATATCAAAAAAAACCTCCCCCGGTGGTTGTTCCGGGGGAGCACTTTTTATCCGCTCTGAAGTTTTTCCTGTACGCTTCTTATTTTGTCTTCCATAGTCTGCTCTCGGTCGGTGCGCGTCCCCAAGCGGATTGTCGACGAGATGCGTGGCGCTCCCATTTCATGCACCTTTTCGTGACATTGTTTGATTGCCGTAAACACCTCTTCCCATTCCCCCTCAATATTCGTCCCATAAGCGTGGAGCTGGGTTTTTAGGCCGGCTTCATTGAATATTTTTTCGCATTCAACGATATATTTCGATACCGATACTCCCACTCCGATTGGGACCAGGCAGAAATCTACGATGACCTTCACAGTATCACCTCCTAAACATCCGCATCAGCGCTTCACCAGGCTGACCGCTGCTTTCACAATTCGCTCAACATTGGGCAGGGTCTGGTATTCCAGCTCGCGTGAAAACGGGATCGTGTCTTCGGTGCACACCCTCGAATAGCTAATACTGACGCCCGCTTCGAGCGCCGTAGCTGCCAGCTCACCTGATAAGCCATATCCCTGGTAGTCCTCATCCACCACCAGCATTCTGCCGGTCTTCGAAGCACTTCCGATCACCAATTTTTTATCCAGGGGTGCAACCGACCGCAAGTCCACCACCTCGGCTGAGATTCCTTCCTTTTCCAGCCTTTGCGCCGCCTCGATTGCCCGGTGCACCGACACACCCACGCCGAAGATCGTCAGGTCCGCTCCAACCCGCCTGATCACCCCCTCACCGATGGCGATGGGCTCCCACACTTTCGGCACCTCTCCACGCGCCCCATCAGCAGGTACATCAAAATGGACGTTCTTTCGGCTGCCCCCTCCCAATGCATCCAGCCAGGCCTCCGACAGCAGTTTATGCTCAAGATAAATCACCGGTCCGTCGTACATCAGGGCTGCCGTCATCAACCCGCCGGCATCGAACGGTGTGGAGGGTACCAGCACCACTAGGCCAGGGATATGTGCCAGCCAACCCCACAGGCTCTGCTCGTGCTGTCCCCCGTCTCCGTAACCGCCTCCACAAGCTGCTCGGATCACCAACGGCACCTTCCACTTACCGTTGGAAAACCGCTCAATTTTTGCTGCATGATTGAGCACAGCATCCATGGTGACACCGATGAAATCCACCAGCATGACTTCAACCAGCGGGTGCAGTCCGCCCAGCGCTGCGCTCACCCCTGCCCCTACAAATGCCGCCTCGCTGATCGGTGTCGGCAGCACCCGGTCACGGCCGTAGCGCACCCTCAGGTTCTGGCGCAGGCCATGCACATCTTCGCCCATAATGATGATCCTATCATCATTCGCCATCGCCTGCATCACTGCATCATCGATTGCCTCTCCAAAATTGAGTTTTCTCATGGCCGCGGTCCTCCCATCTGCTCTGACCTATCGGTTGCGTGCTGGATGATCACCTGGATTTCATTCTTAATCTGCTGCTCAATTTGACGCAGTTTGTTCGCATCCAGTCCGACTAATTTCTTGTGCAGAGGTGGGATCGGGTCGCCTTCTTTTGAGCGGTGAATCCGCGCGCTTTCCCTTAAAATTCCCAGCAATTCTTTTAGGCTGGCTGTCCTTTCGCGCAGTGGCGCACCTTTCGATTGTGTGTGTGCTTTCACCAGTGATGCCGTCATCCTTATCGTTTCGCTCACTGAGGGATGGGATAGTCGCAGGATCTGGTCCCCCAAAAAATGTCCTTCCAGGTGCACACACGTAGCGTGAACAAACACCGGTCCTTCCCCCTTCCGCAGCTTTGTGACCTCTTCATTTGCGGTCTTCCACACCTCCTCGACGTCACCTCCATCCACCTCCACGGCTCGCAGTCCAAATCCCGTCGCCCGTTCTAATAAATCCCCCCCCGTCACCGTTTGGCTCTGCGTTACGATCGCCTGCCCGTTATCTTTACACACGAACATCACCGGAAGCTTCCAGGCCGCGGCCAGGTTGAAAGATTCCAGCATCATCCCCTCATTGACCGCCCCCTCCCCAAAGAAAGCCACCGAAATCTTTCCCGGTCTCAGCCTCTGGTTGGCGAGCGCAAATCCCACCCCTGCCGGACCTGACGCCCCCACGATACCAGATGAAGCCATCAAGTGTTCAGGCGAGAATAAGTGCATATGCCCGCCTATCCCTCCCCCCAGGCCATCCAATCTGCCCATGAATTCCTTTAACATCAAGACCGGGTCCACCCCTCTCACCAGCATCGCTGCCGTTGCACGGTGGTCGAGCGCCATCGCATCCCCATCCACCAGCTGGTCGACGATGCCAACGATGATGCCTTCCTCCCCCATGCTTAAATGCATCTCCCCAGGGATGGCTCCCTCCTGCCATAGGCGTTTCACTTCGATCTCAAACAGTCGGCAGCGCTGCATCTCTGAATAAAGGTGCCAGCGGTCTGGTACTGGAGATTCCACCAGGGTGCCAGCTTGGATTTCAACTTGGGTTTGCACTGGGTTGTCCATACTTATCCCTTCCTTCGCCTTGATGGCTTTGGCTTACATCAATTTTAAACCAAAAAGACACAAAATACACTCCAAATTGTGCACTTTGTGTCTTTAGTGAAGAATGGGTTTCCGTTTATATCCTAATCCATCTTCCCGATAACTTTTTCCACTTCATCGAGGATCTCGCCCGATTTCACCAGGTCCTTCATTTTGTTATGATCCGTATGCAGCGGCCGGTCCTCGTCCAGGTGCGAAATATATTTTCTTATCACCGTCCGTGCCTTCTGCACACCCTTCCCTGGCGTGAAATCCCTAAAATCGAGTGCCTGGGCCGCTGCCATAAATTCAATCCCCAAGATTCCGTAGGCATTTTCCAGGATCTGCCCATTCTTGAGCGCTGTATTCATCCCCATGGAGACGAAATCCTCCTGGTCGGCTGCAGCCGGGATGGACTGAATGCTTGCCGGCATTGAAAGGATGCGCTGTTCGACGATCAACGTATCGGCTGTGTATTGGCTGAGCATCATCCCCGAGAACATCCCCGCCCCTTTGGTCAGGAACTCCGGCAGTCCCACGCTCAGCGCCGGGTTGGTCAGCCGGTTCAGCCTTCGCTCCGAAAGCACGCAGACCATCGTGATGGCTGCCCCAGCCATATCCATCGGCAGGCTGACGGGTGAGCCCTGGAAATTCGCCCCGGTCAGGGTCAACCGGAATTCGGGCAGGAAGATCGGGTTATCCCCTACGCCATTCAGCTCAATCTCCACCTGGCTGCGGGCATAATCGATTGCATCAATTGCCGCCCCAATCACCTGCGGAGACGAGCGCATCGAATAGGCATCCTGTACCTTGGTCTTCACCTTTCCGGTCGTCAAATCGCTCCCTTCGATGCATTTCAAGATTGCTTTTGCCGCCCGGATGGCCCCTGAAAATCCGCGTGCCTTATGCAGCCGCACATCATAAGGTTTCAGGTTTGCCATTAATGCCTCCAGGCTCATCGCACAGGCGATCTCAGCCTGATTTAACCAGCGGTTCATATCATATAGTTGCAGCGCGCTTATTGCCGTCAGCAGGTTCGAGCCATTGATCGCTGCCAGCCCGTCCCGTGCCTGTAAACCTGGGATGAGTATACCTGCTCTCCCCATCGCAATCCGGCCTGGCAATCGTACGCCCTCGTAAAATGCCTCTCCTTCGCCCATCAGCAACAGCGCAATTTGTGACATTGGCGCCAGGTCACCGCTTGCCCCCACGGATCCCTTCTGGCATACCACCGGCGTTACCCCTTTGTTCAGCATCTCCACCAAAGTCAGCGTGATCTCGGGTCGGCAGCCCGAGTTGCCGTGCGCGTGGACGTTAATCCTCCCCGCCATTGCCCCACGGACGTGCTCGACAGGGCATGGTTCACCGATCCCCGCCGCATGGTTATAAATGAGATATTTCTGGAACTGCTTCACCTGTTCGTCATCTAGTACCCGCTCAGAGAATTCCCCAATCCCGGTGTTCACCCCATACATGGTCTCATGCGCCTTGATCTTTTCTTCCACCATCACCCGGCACGCTTTGATCTTTTCCAATGCTTCCGGGTGCAGCTCAACTTGTTCCCCCCCGCGGGCGATCTGCATCAATTTTTCAATCGATAATCCCGTTCCAACCAGGCTAATCGTCATGAGTGTCTCCTTTGCTGGGTATTAAAACAACAAACCTGTTATACCCAATTGTAACCATATGGGCAAGTGATATATGTCAGAATCTCTCCGAGAACCAACCGATATCCACATCCATTAATAATAAAGAAAGTTAGGAAACCTGTCCTATGACACACAGGACATACGTCTCTATCCCCATCCAGGTTCTTGATATAATCTATATGCACAGTTCGATCTCGTTCGCAACAAATTGGAAAATTCCATCCCCCAGGTATAGGAGGTCCCCCTATGCGGCTTTACGCCGATAGCGCCAAATGCTCCGGGTGCCGAGCCTGTCTTATGGCTTGTTCACTCAATCTCTTCCAGGAAAGTAACCCTAAAAAAGCCTCGCTCAACCTAATTCCTCATTTTCCCAACCCAGGTGTATATGAAATGAAAGTATGCACCCAGTGTGGTGATTGTGCTGAGGTCTGTCCGACGGAGGCAATAAAAGTAAATGATCGCGGTGCCTACTATGTAGATTTTGCAGAATGTGATCTTTGCGAAGCCTGCGTCCCTGAGTGCCCCGAAGACGTAATGTTTGTCCGCACCGAGCTTGCCAATACCGCCTGGAAATGTGACCTGTGCGGTGATTGCGTCAATGTCTGCGGCACCAGCGCCCTGTGGATCGCCAATTAGGAGGCAGATATGAATGGTTACGGTGGATCAATACTACGTGTAAATCTAACCGAAGGGAAGGTTACCAAAGAACCCACACCTGCCCAGCTGGCGCGCGATTTTATCGGTGGACGTGGTTTTGGGATTTATTTCCTTTTCAAGGAAGTCCCCCAACACGCTGACCCGCTCGGTCCAGAAAATAAGCTCATTATTTCCACGGGTCCACTTTCAGGAATGCTGGCGCCTGGTGGTGGAAAATGTGATTGGACTACCAAATCTCCCCTCACTGGAGGCTACGCCGACGCTTCCTTGGGTGGTCACTTTACCGCTGAGCTGAAATATACCGGCATAGACACGATCATTCTCGAAGGTGCCAGCCCCAAGCCGGTCTATTTACTCATCGACAACGACAAGATCCAGCTCCTGGATGCCTCTTCCCTGTGGGGAAAGGGTTCCATCGATGTGGAAGTGGAGTTCAAGCACAAATATGGCGAGGAATACCAGGTCGCTGCCATCGGTCCTGGAGGTGAAAATCAGGTCCTATATGCCTGCATTAACCATGATTTCGGCCGCCAGGCCGGTCGTGGTGGTGTTGGTGCCGTTATGGGCAGTAAGAACCTGAAAGCCATCGTCCTGCATGGCACCAAGTCGGTCCCTGTTGCCGATTTGGATACCTATCGCAAAGCCGGTATGGCATTATACAAAGCCTGTAAAGATGCCGAAGGTCTGGCTGAGTGGTCGCGCTACGGAACCACCGTGGTGACCAGCTGGTGCAACGAAGTTGGCGCCCTCCCCACTCGCAACTTCAGCTCCGGTTCATTCGAGGGGATTGACGCAATCAATGGGCAGGCTATGCGCAAGGAAATCGTCGTCACCGATAAGGGCTGCTTCGGCTGCCCCTCTCCGTGCGGAAAATATTCAAACATGAAGCGCTATAACACCCAGGTGGAAGGTCCTGAATATGAGACCATCGGCTTGATGGGTTCCAACCTGGGCATCGGAGATATCCAGGCAGTCGCCGAAGCTAACCGCCTCGCCGATGACCTCGGCATTGATTCGATCAGTGCCGGCGGCTGCATCGCCTGGGCGATGGAGTGCTACGAAAAAGGCATTTTCACCAAGGCGGATACGGATGGGTTCGATCTGAAATTCGGTAATATTGACGCCGTGTTTGCCATGATCAAGAAGATTGCTTTCCGTGAAGGCAAGCTCGGTAACCTCCTTGCCCTGGGGATCAAGCGTGCTTCCCAGCAGGTGGGTAAAGGCAGCGAGAAATTTGCCATCCATGTCAAAGGCATGGAACAGTCAGCTTATGCCACCCACAACGCCACTGCCATGCTGCTGGCATACATGACCTGTGACGTGGGTGCCCACCACAACCGCTCCTGGGCCATCACCTATGACCTTCAGGTCGGTCGTGAAAAAGTAGTCCCCGAAAAAGTCGCCCGCGTCATCTGGCTGCAGAACTTCCGCCCGATGTTTGACGTCTTGGGCTCTTGCCGCTTGCAGTGGGTGGAGCTGGGTATCGACCGTGACATGTATTGCCCGCTCCTCGAAGCCATCACCGGCGTCAAGCGCTCCTGGTCAGACCTGGAAGCGGTCGGCAACCGCATCTGGAATCTCTCCCGCATGTACTGGGTGCGTGAAATCGGTGATTTCGGTCGTGAGTGGGACTTACCCGCTGAGCGCTTCTACACCGAGCCTCCAAAAACAGGCGTCACCGCCGGTCAGATCACTAAATTCGAAGACGTCCAAAAGTTGTTGGATATGTACTACCAGCAGCGCGGTTGGGATGGTAACGGTATTCCCACCCAGGCAACCCTGGAAACCCTCAACCTGACTGCCATGGTCGCATAAACTGGATATATTTACCTACTGCAAGGCGCAGCGGTGTATTGTCATATAATGGATCACATGGAACCCGCTGCGCCTTTCTAATAAAATACAAGCTTCCTACAAATAAACTGCATGAGTGCAATTATTCGACCTCTTGGAATGCTCAAAGACTACCTCGGTGAGGTCAATCAGGCTACCGTTGATTCGGGTGTATCGGTCCGTGATGCTCTGGGTTTGATTGGCATTAACCCCGACCTCGTCGCCGGAGTGTTTGTCAATGGTGACCAGCAGACCAAGGATTATGTGTTGCAAGATGGGGATATCGTGAAGCTTTTGGCTGTCATTGGGGGCGGTTAATTCCCTTCGCCCAATTTATTTCCCACAAAACTCGTTGACCACATCCCACAGCACGGGTAAACCCGTTTCGATGAACGAGATCGGCATACGTTCATTATGTCCGTGTGCTAGCTGCAAGATCGCCAAACCCGGGGGTAGGATCCCCGGTGTGAAGCCGTACGTAATGATCCCGGCTTTCTGATATTGGCAAGCATCCGTTGCCCCAGGCATCAACAATGGGATGACCAGACCCCCCACGTCCATCAGTCGTGTCCTGCGCTCCAACAATTGGAACAGGGGGGTCTCAGTGGAAAATTCCGCACCACCGGTAGTGTAGATCTGCTCTAGCTCGATTTCGCTACCAACTATTTGGTGGATCTCCCTGATCGCATCCTCAGGCGATTGCCCAGGCACCAGGCGGCAGTCGATATCTGCCTCAGCCACCGATGGGATCACATTGAGTTTAGTCCCGGCATGCAGCATATTGGGGGATACGGTGTTCGTCACCAGCGCCTTCAGGATATTAATCCCGTCTACCTTGATATTGCTCAGCGCCAGGTTGAGAACACCCGCCGAGCGAACCAATCCGGTTAGCGTGCGCAATGGGAACTGCAGCTGCGCACCGGCTGCCTCCAGCATTTTCAAGAACGGCGGGCTGAGATGTACTGGCAAGTGCCTGCTCCGGTCGATTTTTTCGATCGCTCTCGAGAGTGTCACCACTGGGTTATCCGCGATGGGCACCGAACCATGCCCCGCCCTGCCGCGTGCCCGCATTTTCAGCCAGACTACTGCCTTCTCTGCCACCTGGATCGGGTAAACCCTGTACTTTCCAATATTGTAAGTGAAACCTCCTGCCTCAGTGAGTCCATACTCAGCCTCGATCAGCTCCCGGTGCTGGTCAACCAGGAAGTTCGACCCATGAATATATCCCATTTCCTCGTCTGCGATCGCCGCCAGGATCACATCTCGCTTGAGCGGTATTTTCCGCTTGTACAGCTCAATGAATATCTGCAGGTACATCGCCAAAAAACCCTTCATATCGATTGCACCGCGCCCCCACACCTCCCTATCGATTACCTCTCCGCCGAATGGGTCGTGGCTCCACTGCTCCCGCTCAACCGGCACCACATCCACGTGACCGCTCAACAGGAGCGGGCGCTCAGAGCCATCACCCTTGATCCGGGCCACAAGGTTCACCCGGTTGGGTGCCGATTCGACGATCTTGATCGCCTCCTGCGGAAACCCTTCCGCCTCCAGGATATCTTTGATCACCATGATCGCCGGCAGCTCATTCCCGGGTGGGTTGATCGTCTGTGTCTTGATCAAATTCACCAGGTGTTTCACCGTTTCCTCGGTCGCCATCTTCCAATTGATCTGGTCTGTCATCAGAATTTCCTGGATTATCCTTGTTGTGTCTACCTGTTAGGCTGCATTGCAGGCGCTCTGGATTTGGCTGCATTCAATTGCGTGATCACCACCGCCACCAAGATCATCCCGCACCGCACCATCTGCACTGCTTTCATCGTCTCACTCAGGAAAATATATCCTGTCAGAGCTGCAAACAAGGCTTCCATGCTGAGCAGGATTGTCGCATCAGTAGCTGGAGCGTATTTTTGTCCCAGTGCCTGCAGGGTGTACCCGATCGCTGTGGAAACCAAGCCGATATAAATAATCGTCCACCATCCCCCTGACAATCCTGCCAGAGGTGCCGTAATCCACAGGCTTATCAGCAGGCATAATACGCCCGCCACGACCTAGTGCCCTACTGAATATGTTAGCACATCCATATGCTGTACAGCCCTGCTCACCAGGATCACATCCAAGGCCCACATCACCGCCCCCGCCATTTCCCAGCTGTCGCCAAGCGCAAGGCGCAGGGTTCCGCCTGTGCTCAACAGCAGACTACCGGCAATTGCGATCCCGGCACCTAGCCAGGCAATCCAGCCAATTTTTTCCCTCATAAAAATCACCAGGATGATTGGCACAAAAATTACGTTCATCGTTGTGATGAATCCCGCATTGCCAGCAGTCGTGTACTTTAGGCCAGCCTGCTGAAGACTCGCCCCGGCAATTAAAACCAACCCTGCGCTGAAGATAAAGATGATGGATATTCGTTCCATTACAGTCGTCATTCCCCGTTTCTCATCAGCTGGATTTTTTCCATTTTTAATCCGGCTCGCCTTAGTCCACGGGTTCAACCGGCTAAATGGGAACAGGATCAGCCTCCCGAGAATGAACCGTAATCCATTGAAGGTAAATGGATCAAAATATTGTGTCGCTACCCGCTGGACTGCAAAGGCGCTCCCCCAAATCAATGCGACGGTTAGCAGCACGAAGTCTGCCCGTATCCGGTTCATCGGTTTTCCAGCTCACATAGAACGCGACTGGGCGCTGTCATCCCCTGCTTTTCAGCCATTTAAGCAAATTCGCCGGGCTCCATGTATTGATCACCTCATCCGCCTCCACCCAGGCTCGCCTTGCAGTAGATACCCCAAAATGCATCAAGTCCATATCGGTGTCAGTGTGTGCATCTGTATTGATACTCAACTTAATCCCCAAATCGATCGCCCGCCGTGCATGCACATCGTCCAGGTCTAACCGGGATGGATGAGCATTGATCTCCAGTGCTACACCGGTCTCCGCGGCTACCGCCAATACGGCATCGATGTCCAAATCGGCTCCTTCCCGGTCAGGCAGTAACCGGCCGGTTGGGTGTGGGATCATGTCGACATGCGGGTTACGCATTGCATTGATCAATCTCTCTGTGACCTTTTGTCGCGGTTGCCGTAGGCTGGTATGCAGACCGGCAAGCACAAAATCCAGGCTAGCCAGAATTTCATCGGGATAGTCCAGGCTGCCGTCAGATTTAATCTCCACCTCGGCGCCCTGAAGGATATGTATTCTATCTTCCAATTCTTTGGCTACTTTATCAATCTCCTTGCGCTGCTCAATAACATCCTCTGGCTTCATGCCCTGTACTACTCCAAGGCTATGCGAATGGTCCGTAATGGCGATCACATTGTATCCGCGATTAATTGCAGCTTCAGCCATCTCTTTAATCGACAGTTTTCCATCGCTCCAGGTGGAATGGGTCTGTAGTTCCATCTTGATATCCTTTAGCTCGATCAGCTCAGGCAGTTCACCTTTGATTGCTGCTTGCACCTCTCCGTGGTCCTCCCGCATCTCCGGTGGGATCCACGGCAGCCCCAGGGTTTTATATACGTCCTCCTCGGTCTCACAGTAACTTCACTGCCATCCTTCCGCTGCAGAGAATGCTCCGATAGGGAGTAACCCTTTTTCAAGGCATATTCTCGCAAGCGCACATTATGGTCCTTTGATCCCGTGGCATACACCAGCGCAGTCCCCCAATGCTCGGGTGGGTGTACCCACAGCTGGGCTTGCAATCCATGGGTGAATTCGACGCTTGATTTTGTCTCACCCTTTCCCAAAACCCTCGCTACATCTTTCCGGCTCACGAATGCGTCCATCACTTCCCGCGAGTCCTTCGCTGCCGCCAATATGTCGATGTCTCCAACGGTCGCTCGCATCCTGCGTAAGCTCCCTCCCAGCTCAACTGCATCTACTCCCGCTGCATTTCTGAGGTACGCCATCAGTTCCTGAGCAAATGGCCAGGCTCTCGCGATCGGGATTCTGGTCGAGCGCCTGCTCAGGGCTTCGATTCCAGCGATGATCTTAGCTTCCGATTTATCACCCATCCCCGGGAGGGTGCGCAGTTTCCCGGCTCTCGCCGCGGCTTCCAGCTCTCCCAGGCTGGTAATATCCAGCTCTTTCCAGAACAGCGCCACTTTCTTGGGACCCAGGTCGGGCACCTTCAGCTCTTCCGCCAGGCCCGCTGGTACCTCTGCTTCGAGCTTATCTAAAAACGCCAGGTGTCCGGTTGTGAGCAGTTCATCGATTTTTTCAGCAATTGCCTTGCCCACTCCATCGACTTCAGTCAATTTCCCCTGTCTCCATACCTCGTTGACATCTTGACCCAGGTTGCTCAAACTGTCCGCAGCCTTACGATATGCCAGGATTTTGTAGATATTCTCTCCCTTGATCTCCAGCAGGTCTGCGATTGTCCTGAAGATATTTGCCAGGTCTTGGTTCGTTAGAGTCGTCATATACTCAATATACCACGAGATGCTGTGAAAATTTTAATATTCAGGCGTGGAACATTTTTAAAGGTAAGCTGCCATATACATAATCTGCCCCATCTGTTAAAATTTTATCCGATCATACTTAAATCAATTACACAAATTCTTCCATGGATATTGCTTATTTTTTTAAAGGATTGATCATCGGGTTCTCCATCGCCGCCCCTGTTGGTCCGATCGGCATTCTCTGCATTCATCGGACGGTATCCTCGGGTAGGATGGTTGGTCTGCTTACCGGCTTGGGTGCCGCCACTGCTGATGCTTTCTACGGGAGCATCGCAGCTTTTGGGTTGACGTTTATTTCAGTTTTCCTGGTTCAGCACCAAATTTGGTTCAGGCTGATCGGGGGTATTTTTTTATGTTATTTGGGCGCGCGTACCATACTCTCGCAGTCTAAAGAAGGACCCATCCAGGTCAATCCGATCAGTATGTGGAACGCTTATGGTTCCACTTTTTTCCTCACCCTTACCAATCCCATCACGATTCTAGCCTTTACTGCAATTTTTTCAGCCCTTGGCTTGGTCAGTCTGGGCGGTAGTTATTCTTCCGCCGGCATCACCGTATTAGGCGTTTTCATGGGGTCTTCCTGCTGGTGGTTCATCCTAAGCTCCGTCACTGATCTCCTTAGGAACCGGATCAAACCCTCAGCTCTGATTTGGGTCAACCGGGTCTCCGGTTTGGTTATCCTTGGGTTTGGATTGGTGACCCTGGTTGGTGTCTATGCTTTCGTCCGCTAAAGCTTATTTCCCCATCAGCTCCGTCGTCCCTTACATCATTCCTTCACTCATTAAATTAATATTCGTATCATCTTCACCCTGCCGGATAAATTGATAGGTCAAGCCCCATAACCAGTCGCGTAAATAATTCTCAATCGTATCCAGCAGCTGGATCTTGCCGTTCAAGGTGCTGATTAGCTCTCGGCTGTCCCTCAACACCTGCACGCACCCCGAGCGCGTTTCGGCTTCACAAATATCCTGCGCATCCATTAAGTCTGATAATTGACGTTCATCCATGGATTGGAGGAGCTGGTTTCCTCCACATGCTTCCAGTTTTATCCCATAACCTTTGAGGATGATTGCCAGTTGGTTGATCACCTGGTTTAGGTCGTCATGTACTTGTGACTTTCTCTTCACAGCTTCAGCCAGGATCTCCCGCACTGCTTCCAGGCTTTGTGGTCCTGCCAGCACCATTTCCTGGATCATTTCATGGATCGGTTCGGTTGTCCCATCTTCCATGCAGTGAGTTAACACATCTCCAGCCTGCAGGTGGAAATATGCCTTTTCTACAATGGAGTAGATTGACGTTGCCGGTTTATTGCCCATATATCTCCATCTCGCGGCAAATCGGGCATGGGCACAACGCCCTCAAGTAATGCCAGTTATAAATTCCAAAACGGTGCTCATCCTCCCACCGTATAGTGATTCCGTAATCTCCTACTTCATCGATGGTTTTCAATCGTGTGGCGGGGCTGTCCTCAATCGGCATATAAAACGCTTCCTGGGGAGGTTTATCGCTCATCTGGTCATGTCCACCCCTGCATTCTGCGCACGGGCAGGCATTTCGCAGCAGCGAAAATGAATATACGCTCGTATGCCCGTCACTCCATGCAACGCTGAGTTCCTTGCTCTTCTTGTTCGCTGTTATCCCTTTCGGGAATGTATTAAATGCATGGAAATTCTGCATGTCTTTACTATATACCTGATTTTCCAATCACGCAAATCGCTGGGTTTAGTTTTAGTTAGGGGTTTTGCACCACCACCAGGTAGTTTGAAACCCCCCACCCTGCTGCTTTTTGTGTATAAGGATCTTGGATTAACCACCACATATAACCATCCGCCTCAACCGGTCCTTCTTTCACGCTAAACACTTCCGTGTCAATCGCGATGTACTGCACTTTGCTGGAGACGCCCGCTGAATCGTGCAAACGCAAACCATCACCCCCCGTGCCGCTTACTTGCACGTAATCCCCAATTGCAATTTCACCCCCCGGTGGGGGTTCTTGCTGCGTTGACGATGGTGTGCCAATCGCTGTTGGCGTTCTCAATACGGAGATCGGCGTTCTTGTCGGCGCCTCGATCACGTTCAAGATGGCTGTGGCTGGTACCGCAGAGATAATGTTTGCCTTGGCAGACCATAAAATTCCGATAAAAATAGCGAAAACTACCCCAGCGAAAATGATCGCACCGAGGATAACCTTGATGTTGAACAAGCTTCTTATGTTCATTGACATTAGATCCCTATAACGGCATTAAAAAGAAGGTTAAAGCCAGGATGATATAGATTGCTAATAATTCAGCCCCTTCCATCCAATTGGACTCTCCATCTGCTGATACCAGGGCCGCGATCAATACTCCCGCAATTAATGCGATCAGCTCGAGCGGATTAAAAACCAGCGTCAATGGGTTTCCGATCAGTAGGCTGATAAATACCAACAAAGGCGCAACAAATAATGCAATCTGCAGGCTTGAGGCGATGGCGATCTCGACGCTTAACGTCATTTTATTTTTCATCGCCATTTGCACTGCCACGAGATGCTCGGCCACATTACCGATTATAGGAATGAAAATCAAGCCGATAAAAAATTCGGATAATCCCAGAGCCTTCACCACTGGTTCAACCGCGCCTACCAGCACCTCCGATAAATACACCACCCCTAAGGTTGAGAGACCTAGGATCAGCAATGCTGCTTTAAGGCTCCATCTCTTTCTTACCGTTTTATCATCTGCTTGGTCACCTAACTCCGGTCCCCCGGCCACTTTGTAGTTATAGAACAGTCCCAGCCCATACAAAATGATCATCACGGTTGCAACCCCAATACTCAACGTCTCGACCTTAGGTTCCGGGGTGGTAACATTCCCAATATATTGGCTGAGCAGCGATGGGATTAATAGGATCACTACGGATAGCACCAGCATAATGGCATTATTGCCGGCTTGTTTGCGGTTAAATGATTGTACACCATGACGCAAGCCACCAAACAGCATCGACATCCCGAGTACCAGTAGTAAATTTCCCAGGATCGATCCGGTGATCGAGGCTTTCACCAGCTCAAGGTATCCTGCCCGGATGGCGGTGATGGTTATGATCAGCTCGGCAGCATTACCTAAGGTTGCATTGAGTAGACCCCCAATGCGTGGGTTTGTATATGCCGCCAGCACCTCCGTCGCCGCACCGATATATCCCGCCAGGGGAATGATCGCGATCGCTGACAGTCCGAAAACCGCCACCGGCGACCAATGTAGCAGGTCTCCCGCGATTGCAAAGGGCAGTGCTAACAAAAGCACACCCAGGGGGTTTCTTTTGACGATGGCAATAATTCGCTTCATATCACCTACGTGTTATACAGGTTCACTGCTGCTGAAAAGTTCCCGCGGTGTTTCAGATGGAGTTAATAACCTGATCCCCTTTGCAATCACGTTGATCTCCACTGAATGGTCATTCGAAGTCAGTGGCTCGGCATCCACCTGCACGTACAAACTCGAATCCGATTCGATCATGAGATGCTTAAAGGCTTCATGCCGGACCTTTTCTGAGTCTACATGCCTGCCACCAATTAATTCCCACACCATCAGGATTGTATCTCCAAAAGTCTCACCTTCGAACAACCACAGGTCCATTGCGCCATCATCCAATACCGCATGCGGGGATATCATTGCCAGTCCTCCGGCGTATAGATGGATGTTGCTGATTAAAGCTAACAGATAATGCCCGGTGATTTCGGTCTCGTCCACTATAATTCTCAGGTTAACCCCATGCCATAGGCTTGCCTGCCAG
This sequence comes from uncultured Chloroflexia bacterium, assembly GCA_963809615.1. Taxonomy (GTDB): domain Bacteria; phylum Chloroflexota; class Anaerolineae; order Anaerolineales; family UBA4823; genus FEB-25. Next base: position 34,475 of record CAWEKR010000003.1, on the reverse strand, counting down.
GCTGCTGCGGCAGCAAATGCCATGTTGGCAAATAACCTTTCTCCCCTCGGACGAGGTTCGATGTGGTGGATCGCGAAAGCATCCAGTCCCACACCCGCCCACATCAGGAAAGGTGTGCCCGCACACTCACCTACGTCCACTTGGCGCACCTTCGCTTTTGCCAACATGCGCGCACTCTCTTCCAAGGCCATCCAGCGTGTCCAGGATAAGCCTGGCAAACCTAATTCCTGGGCTAACACATTTCCCGTCCCTGCCGGGATCACCCCCAGTGCCGTCTCACTGCCTGCCAACCCACGCACTGCCATGTTGATCGTGCCATCGCCGCCCACTACGAATAACGCCTCCTTACCTTCCTTTGCCGCCCGGCTCGCCAGCTCGGTGACGTGTTCTGAGCTGTGTGTCTTGATCAATCGGATGGTCCAACCATTCAGACGCAGCACAGCTGCAGCCCGTTCAGCCAGCATGCCTGACGGGAACCTCCCCGCATTCGGGTTATAGATCATATCGGCAAATTGCATCCAATCATTTTACCCGAATTTTTTCTGTCATCCATAATCGTGCTAGAATTGTCAGCAGTATGAACACCCCGGGTCTTTTGAATAACCGCTATAAGATCGAAGGTCGCATCGGCTCAGGTGGCATGGCAGAGGTATATCGTGCCCGTGACTTAATGCTCGAGCGCACCGTGGCAATCAAGCTGCTGCGCGAAGATTTCTCTCAAGACCCGGCTTTCCGCGAGCGCTTCAGGCAGGAAGCCAAGGCTGCCGCCAATCTCTCACACCCAAATATTGTTACCATTCATGATTTTGGTTTTGATGATCAGCAGATATTCATCGTCATGGAGTATATCCCCGGCACCGATTTAAAGACCATCCTCGAAAGTCGGGGAAAGTTGAATGTTGACGAAGCCCTCCGCTTGATCATTCAAGCCTGTGCAGGCGTGGGTTATGCCCACCGCGTTGGTCTGATCCATTGTGATGTAAAACCTCACAACATGATCGTGACCCCCGACCAGCGCTTAAAAGTCACCGATTTTGGGATTGCGCGTGCCCTTGCCTCCATCCATCCTCAGGAGGTAAATAATGTAGTCTGGGGATCGCCCCAATATTTCTCCCCCGAACAGGCGTCCGGGCATCCCCCTTCCCCCGCCTCCGATGTCTATGGTTTGGGCGTGGTTTTATATGAAATGCTCACCGGTCGACTCCCGTTTATCGCCAATACTGCCGCTGAGCTTGCCCGCATGCACCGTTCAGTAGCCCCCATTCCTCCATCCCAACTAAATCCCCTCATTCCAGCCAACCTGGAACAGGCCTGCCTGAAAGTCCTCTCTAAGGAACCCTCTTCACGCTACCGTACCGCCGATCAATTTGGTCGCGTCCTGATCTCATTGAGCCCGACGATCTATGCCTCTCCCAACATCGCTCCGGTGATCATCTCTTCCGCCCTTGGAGAGACGAATCCCTTAAACACTCCGCTGCAGCCTGTTCCTACCAAGGCAGCCCCAGCGTTGCTGCCAACAAGTTTTCCTCCAGACCCAATTTCGCCTTCCCCAGCACAGTCGAGGCCACGTACAAATCCCACCCAAATCGTTCCTGGCCCTCAAAATGCTTTGGATCTCGATTGGGGAACTTGGGCATTGGTCCTGCTGATGGTGCTTACCCTGGGTGGGCTGATACCCCTCTGGGTGTGGATCTATTTCCTTTATAACCCGCCAGGAAGGTGATACCCATGAATTCCCCCTACTTGCTTTCAGCTTCCATTTTATCGGCAGATTTCACGCGCTTGGGTCAGCAAATTTCCGAGGCTGAAAAAGGTGGTGCTGATTGGATCCATGTGGATGTGATGGATGGACATTTCGTCCCCAACCTGACCATGGGACCTTTCATTGTCAAAGCCTGCCGCCAGGTCACCCGGATGCCCTTGGATGTGCACCTGATGGTCGAATCGCCTGAGAACCTGCTTCAGGCATTCGCCGAAGCTGGAGCCACCAACCTCACCGTGCACGTGGAAACCTGTCCCAATCTCCATCGCACCCTCCAGACCATCCGTGAATTGGGTTGCAAAGCAGGTGTGGTCATTAATCCTGCCTCGCCGGTGGCTCTTGTTGAGCCTGTCTTGCATATGGTTGACCTTGTGCTGGTGCTGAGTGTCAATCCCGGGTATTCGGGTCAGACGTTTTTACCTGAAGTGCTTCAAAAAATTTCCAGCCTCCGCCGGGATCTAGAACGGGTAAATCCAACTGCCTGGCTTGAGGTGGATGGCGGTATCAACACACAAACTTTGCCCCTGGTTGTGGAGGCCGGTGCGAATGTATTTGTCGCCGCCCACGCCATCTTCGATCACCCTGCCGGGATCGCTGCCGGCATCCAGCAGCTGCGTTCCTATTTCCCCAGTTAAATAAAAAGTCACGGCTTGTACCGTGACTATAGTGTTGATTAGTTGATTATTAATCTAGGATGTCTTAACCAGCGTGCGCAGGCACTTTGCACATAGCACTTTGCGAATCTTCCGTCCTTCTTCGTAGACAGTTACAGACTGCAGGTTTGGGCGAAATGTCCGCCGGGTGCTCTTATTAGACCAAGGGCGGTTGCGTCCGAAACTGGTCGTCTTTCCACAATGTGCACACTTTGCCATAATTCACATCCTTTTCCGCTTCTCCGCCCTGCTATCAGGCCGGAGCACTCTTAATAAATCTGCTCGTATATATGATGAAATTCACGCTATAATTACGTCTCAATTACTTCGGGTGACGCTTTTCTTAAGCCCGCCAATATTACCACACATTGAATTTGAATACAAGCCGTAAAATTTACACGGAAATCTAACCTTTACAGTGAGGCCTGTTATGACAAACGAAAATACCCCCATTGGTCGCGTCACTGTCTCACCGCGCGCCATTGCCACGATTGCTTACCAGGCAGCCCGGCAATCCTATGGCGTCGTCGGACTGACCTCGAAGAATCTCATGGAAGGGATAACTCAGGTTATCGTTAAAGACCCCACCCATGGGATCGAAGTAAAACATGCCGATGATAAGATCTCAATCGATATCTACGTGATCATCGAGTACGGAACGCGCATTAAAACCGTTGCCTCTAGTGTGAGCAATTCCATCAAATTCAAAGTCGAGAAAGCCTTGGGAATGCCGGTTGACCATGTGAACGTCCACGTTCGTGGGTTACGCGTCAGTGACACAGATTAATCCCCATCTTCAATATTGGTGTCCTTCCCAGGAGCTTACTGTATGGAATTAGAAGAACAAGACCTCCAGACTCCGAAACAACTTTATCCCAATCAAAAATATCCTGTCGATGGTCAGGTTTTTAAAAACCTGATCGATGCCAGTCTCACCTGGTTGCGGACGAATCAGCAGGCTGTCAATGTGCTGAATGTTTTTCCCGTTCCGGATGGTGATACGGGCACGAACATGGTTCTGACCATGCAGGCTGCCTGGGATGAGATCGCCAACTCTCCCGAACGTAATATCGGCAAGCTCACCCACCTGGTTTCGAATGGAGCATTGATGGGTGCACGTGGGAATTCAGGGGTCATACTTTCCCAGCTTTGGCGTGGTTTTGCCCGTGCCATGGATAATGTTGAGTCCTTGGATGGTCAGCTGTTTATTACTGCCCTCCACCAGGGACGGAATACTGCCTATAAAGGAGTCGTCCGCCCGGTGGAAGGTACCATCTTGACCGTCGCAAAAGATATCGATGCCGAAGCTACTCGCACGTTGGCAGACACCCAGGACCCGTATGACATCCTCGAGCGCATCGTTGCCGCGGCTGATGCCTCCGTCCTTCGGACGCCCGATCTTCTGCCGGTGCTTAAGGATGCCGGGGTCGTCGATGCAGGCGGGAAAGGCTTGTTTTTCATCCTGGATGGCATGCTGCGCTATATTAAAGGTCTGCCCCTGGATGTGGCAGCTGCTAGTGTCCAGCCTCTGTCAGCCATGAAAATGGAAAATACCTTCGATAGTATCGAGCCTGGGCAGGATTTCGAGGTAGTTGTAGATTTCCACCCTTATGAAGAGCTGAATATTCTCCAGTTTTACGAAGACCTGCAGCAGATCGGTACCTCCATCCAGTTAGGTGAGGGTGATGGAATTTACCGCATGCACATCCATGTACCTGCCGATAAGGTCTATGAGCCGATCAAATATACCGAATCTTTGGGCGTGGTGACCAAGGCTGCCATCGAGAACCTGAAGGCTCAAATGGAGAAAATTGAGCATGACCGTCTCAGCTCGATCCAATTCACCCCCGTCGAGCCTGGTCAGATTGCTACGGTAGCCGTCGCTCCCGGTCAGGGTATTGCCCGTGTTTTTGCCAGCTTGGGTGTTTCAGCCATTGTTGAGGGTGGGCAAACCATGAACCCCTCTACTCATGAGATCTTGAATGCTTTTGAGAATTTCCCCACCGATCAGGTTATCATCCTTCCAAATAATAAAAATATCATCCTAGCCGCCGAGTCAGCTGCCCATTTGACCGTCAAACACGTCACCGTTGTCCCCAGTCGTTCGATTCCCCAGGGAATGGCTGCCATGATGCGGCTGATCACCACCGGCAATATGAAGGAAGTCGTCGCCGATATGAACGCCGCCATGGGTGACGTAGAAACCGGAGAGATTACCACCGCCACCCGCACCGTGGAGATCGAAGGAGTAAATGTCAAGGAAGGTCAAAATATTTGCTTGCTCAACGGGAAATTGGTCTTTGCCTGTGATAACCTGAAAGATGCCACCATTGGCTTATTAAAAAAAGCCCACGCCGATCACTTCGAGCTGATTACCCTGTTTTATGGTGCTGGTGTGACCCGCATGGAAGTGGATGCAGTAGTAGATTCCATTCGTAAGAAATACCCCAAGCAGGAAATCGAGGTCCAGGATGGTGGTCAGCCTCATTATCAATTCATCATCTCGATTGAATGAGGAAAATCCCTGGCCATATTTATGCCAAAAACCTGCCTCCTCACCGACAGCACCGCTTATTTCACCAAACCAGCCTTCGCCGGTCAAGAGCTCGTCACGATCCTTCCTCACTATATCCAGTCTGATGGGCAGTATTTACAGGATCGCAAGGATTTATCCCTCTACACTCAATCCTCCAGTGGTAAAGCTTCTCCCATAACCATCCCTCCTTCCGTGGAAGCATTCCAGGCAGCGTTTGCCTCATTGGGAATGAAATATAAGGAAATTGTCGTTATTCTTCTCTCGTCCCATCTGAGTCAGGCTAACGCCAATGCCCACCAGGCAGTTCAAGCAAGCAAAAGCCCGGCGAATATCTTCCTGATCAATTCTCTCAATACAGCCATCGGTCTGGGATTACTCGTCCAGGCTGCTGCCGAGCTTTCTCATCGCGGCTATCCCGGGGTTGAGATCAACCGTCTTGTGCGAGGCATGATCAATCATATCTATTCCGTTTTCTGCCTGCCCGACCTGTCCCACCTCTATCGTTCTGGTCAAATAGATCCAGCGCAGGCTGTTGTCGGAGAAATGCTTGGAGTGATTCCATTCTTCACCCTTGAAAACGGTCGGCTTGTCCACACACAAAAAATCCGCAGTCCACGCCACCTGGTGGATATTATGTTCGAATTCGTGGCAGAGTTTGAGAACCTAAAATACCTCGCCTTGCTCCAGGGGATCACCACTTATGAGCAGGAAAGTCGTAATTTGCGCGATCGGATCAGCCAGAATGTGCGCGCCACTCCCCTATGTGAGCATGGTTTGAGCCTGTCGTTGGCAACTACACTCGGTCCTCATAGTATTGGCCTGGTTGCCATGGAAAACTTCCCCAAGGATATGTGAGCCAGGTGATTGCCATTGTAACCGACAGTACCTCTGACGTTCCGCCAGACCTCGCCATTGAGCACGATATCTACGTGGTCCCGGCCATTTTGGTAGTGAATGGGAAAAGCCTGCAAGATGGGAGTGGTATTTCGCGGGATGAGCTGTATCACCAGCTACCCGATATGAAGGTCTCCCCAACCACAGCCGCCCCCTCCATCGGGACGTTCCAACAGGCTTATGAGACGGTTCTCAAAAAAGGCGCTGATCAGGTTATCTCCATTCATGTTTCCAGCACATTGAGCAGTATGTACAACACTGCCGTTATCGCTGCTAAAGCTGTCGGTCGTCAGGTTCATGTCATCGATTCTCGTCAGGTAACCCTCGGGTTGGGTTTTCAGGTCCTAGCAGCTGCCCAGGCTGCCCGGGCAGGTCATACACTCACCGAAATCCAAAAAATACTCAATGATCTTCGCCAGCGCATCCATCTGGTCGCCATGCTGGACACCCTCGAATACGCTTACCGCAGCGGTCGCATCTCTTGGGCCCGTTCGAACATCGGTACCCTGCTCCGTATCAAACCGTTCGTGGGTGTCCTCGATGGCAATGTGGTTCGGATGGGTGAAGCACGCACCCGCCAGAAGGGTATTGAGCGCCTGTACAACCTGCTCGCCGAGCTGGGTGCCCTCGACCAGCTGGCTGTTTTGCATACCAATGCCGAAGCCGACGCAATCCAGGTCGTGGAGCATTTTAAATCGATTGTAAATAACCATCCCCTGATCATCAATGTGACCTCGCTCATTGGCGTGCATGTCGGACCAAACGGCTTGGGTTTCGTTGCTGTACCCGAATGATCTACGTATATGGACATTTAGCCGCTTTAGTTCCCTCTGTTTGTCGTTTTTCACTCATGCTGATGGTAAAATAACCATCAATGAGACCGTCCCTTCAAAAACTTAAAAAATTCATCCTGCTCGAAGCCCAACATAACTACGATAACCGGTCAGTCATCGGTGGTTTTGAGCGCATGGTTGAGCCATGGCTCGCCGATGCTCAGGCAGATGCCATACCTGCAGATTTCATCTCTGCCGTCCATAATCGCTTGCATGATTATGCCAGCCTATCTCCAAAATCGCGCTACGAAACCCTTACCGGTCTTTGGAACCGTCTTCAGCGTGAAACGGAACAGACCTTTCCTCCCCTGCCTCTACCTCCAGATTTCGCTCCAAAGCCATCCCCCGCAGAAAGCCCTTCACAGGATCGATCGTCACCCGCGAAACCGGTTCATCAGGTGGTTCATCCCCCGGCGCAAAAAACGGTTCCCGCCAAGCCCGTGTCTCAGCCTGCCGCATTGTCAGCATCCACTACGGTGCTGCCGGGTGTCGGTCCCAAGCATGCCCAGACCCTCACCCGTTTGGGCTTGCACACCCTTGGCGATATGCTCTACAACTTTCCCCGCCGTTATGATGATTACACCCAGCTAAAGCCCATCCGTCGCTTGGCTTATGGAGAAGAAGTCACCGTAATCGGTACGGTTGATTCGGTCAACACGCGTTCAGTTCGCGGCGGTCGTTTCCAGATCACCGAGGCTGTCATTACGGATGGGACTGGCTCCCTGCGCGTCACCTGGTTCAACCAGCCCTGGATCGGAAAGCGCCTGCTCGATGGCGCCCAGATTGTCCTTTCGGGGAAAATCGATCAATATCTCGGCCGGCTGGTTATGAATAGTCCTGAGTGGGAGCCCCTGGAGCAGAAAAATCTGCACACCAACCGTATCGTCCCGGTTTACCCGCTCACCGCCAATATCACGCAACGCTGGTTGCGCCGCCTGATGTACGATGTCGTCACCTATTGGTCGCCCCGCGTTGCCGATCCCCTCCCCGACCCCCTCAGGCAGTCTGCAGAGTTGCTGGACCTCCCTACCGCCCTGTTCCAGGCTCATTTCCCCACCAACACCGAGCAGCTCTGGGCTGCGCGCCACCGGCTGGCCTTTGATGAAATTCTGATGCTCCAGCTGGGTGTCATGAGCCAAAAGCGCAACTGGCAGAATCGATCTGCCCGTATATATGACATCCCGGATGAATGGTTGGAAGCCCAGGTTGCCAGGCTGCCATACCAGTTGACTGCCGCCCAACAAAATGCCATGCGCGATGTGAGAACAGACCTCGCCTCGGGTCGTCCAATGAACCGCTTACTGCAAGGAGATGTGGGCTCAGGGAAAACTGTCGTCGCCGCACTTGGAATCGCCATGCTCGCTCATCATCACGCCCAATCTGCCCTGCTTGCCCCCACCAGTATTCTCTCAGAGCAGCATTATCGCAGCATGCTCAGCTTGCTTGCAGCGAATGCTGTAGTCTCCACTGATGATACTGGCGCTTCCGCCTCTCCACTGCAGCCTGAAGAAATCCGCCTGCTTTTAGGCTCCACCCCCGAAGTAGAAAAACTGGAAATCCGCGCTGGTCTCGCCGATGGTTCGATCAAGCTGGTTGTCGGCACCCATGCCCTGCTGGAAGACCCGGTCATCTTTTCCAACCTCCAACTGGCAGTTATCGATGAGCAGCATCGTTTTGGTGTCGATCAGCGTGCCATTTTGCGCTCGAAAGGTGAAAACCCCCACCTGCTGGTCATGACCGCCACTCCCATCCCCCGCTCCTTGGCCCTCACCGTGTATGGCGACCTTGACCTTTCGGTGATGGACGAGATGCCCCCCGGTCGCCAGCCCATCCAAACCCAGGTGTTTTTTCCACGTGAGCGTGAGCGCGCCTATGTATTTGTGCGCAGTCAGATCGATCAGGGACGCCAATGTTTTATCATCTATCCATTGGTGGAGGAAACCGAGACCACCGAATCCCTGGCGGCGGTTGAAGAGCAGTCGCGCCTGCAAAAGGAAGTCTTTCCCCAATACACGGTCGGTTTGCTGCATGGGCGCATGAAACCCGATGAAAAAGATGCCACCATGTCGCGGTTCTGTTCCGGCGAGATTCAAATCCTGGTATCCACCTCCGTGGTTGAAGTCGGTGTGGACGTGCCCAACGCCACTGTGATGTTAATCGAGGGCGCTAACCGCTTCGGCTTGTCCCAGCTGCACCAATTCCGTGGTCGGGTTGGGCGCAGCCAATTCCAGTCCTACTGTATCCTCATCCCTGATACACCCGATGCCGCCGAGAACGAGCGCTTGACCGCCATGGTTGAGACGAATGACGGGTTCGTGCTTGCCCAGCGTGATCTCGAACAGCGCGGCCCCGGAGAGTTCCTTGGTACGCGTCAATCCGGCTACTCCGAGCTGCGCCTGGCAAATCTGACCGATGTACACCTGATCGAGAAAGCCAGGCACCACGCCCAATCTATATTTGAAACCGATCCCGATCTGAAAGCTCCCGAGCATCTCCTGCTTGCCCAAGCCCTATCCCGGTTCTGGACTCACGGTCAGGGAGACATTAGTTAACCCGTTTAGATCAAGAACAAGGAGTATTGAACACCCCAATGACTGTAAAAGCTTGTTTTCCCGGTACGTTCGATCCGATCCATTATGGCCATTTGGATATTGCCCGTCGGGCTGCCTGTCTCTTCGATGAACTGGTTATTGCCGTCTATGACCGGCCGATGAAAAGCTTGATCTTTCTACCCGAAGATCGTATCAGTTTAGCCCACGAGGCGATCGCCGATGATCCCAAGATAAACGTCGTTGGCTACAGCGGTTTAACCGTCGATTTCTGCCACAAGATTGGCGCACAGGTTATCGTACGCGGGCTGCGTGTATTTTCTGACTTCGAGTATGAATTTCGTATGGCTCTAGCCAATCACCGATTAGCGCCTGACATTGAGGTGGTGTCATTGATTACTAATGAAGAACACACCTTCCTGTCATCATCCACTGTTCGTGAAATCGCCGCCCTCAAAGGCGATATCAGCAGTATGGTTCCCCCCCATGTGGAAAGAGCGCTTAAACGCCGCTTGCTTGAGCTGGGTGAGAGTGACCAGATCGTCCCTCCCACATCGATGCGCGATTAAACCCAAAAATTGTTTGCCGTCCTTGAAAGAGTTGACGTTTTTTGGATTTCGATGTAATCTTGTGCATGGAACTTGCACCACTAGTCTTGATCCTCCTTGATAATGCTTCCGCATTCACCGAATGAGGAGCTGAATATTTCGGGTAAACTGGAGTAAACCTATGGATATCCTGCAAATGATTGACCGGTTAGAGGAGCTTCTAAACGAAAGTCGCCCTCTTCCTTTTACCCATAATGTCATCGTCGACGAAGACCGCATGTTGGATCTGATCGACCAAATGCGTGTATCGATTCCTGAGGAAGTAAAGAAATCCCAGCAATTATTGGCACAAAGGGACCGCTTGATTGCCCAGGCAGAGGAACAAGCCAGCCGCACTGTCAACCTTGCCCGTGATAAAAGTTCCGAGCTCGTGGAGCGAGACCAGGTCGTCCAGGCTGCCTATGCCCAGGCTGAGCAGATTAAAGCCCAAGCTCGCCTAGATGGTGATGCCATTCGCCTCGATGCAGATAACTATGTACTCGAAACATTACGCAACCTTGAGATGGAAATGGAACGCGCCATGAATCAAGTACGCAATGGCATCCGCACACTCCAGGAAGAAAAACCAAAACCAGAAGAATAGCTCGTCATCCTTTTTTTAAAAAAAACTAGTGAGTGGCATCGTCTTTGCCACTCACTAGTTTTTTTGGACTTGCCTCAACCCCCATCCCTGCCTCTCCCATAAAGCCGCCCTGTATAGGAGAGGCAGAGATGTGAACCTGGCCAGCTCATCCCCTCAAATACTGGCCTTGGGAATTTATCTGGTATTATTATAGCTATTCGCCGTTACAACACCGTCACCAATCACGTCACCAATATTGCCTATTTCACAATTATTATGTAAAATTAATCTTAGGTTAATGATATGTCCAGTCTCTCCATTTCACTTCTCGGACCCCCTTCGCTTACCCTCGACAGAGTCCCTGTTAAAATTCCAACCTCCCGTGCCATGCCTCTGCTCGCCTATCTGGCCCTCAGTGCGCAACCTCAAAATCGCGAGACCCTGGCAAGTTTGCTCTGGACGGATAGCAGTCAGAAGCAGGCACTGGCAGCTTTGCGTACCACAATTTGGAGGCTTAAAAGTGCCGGTTTGGAACAATGGATTACATTGGATCGAAATGAAATCGCTTTGAATCAGCTTAGAAGTATAGATATTGATGTGGTGAATTTCAGGTCTTTTCTCGATCGGTGCAATGAACATGGTCATCCACCGTCTCATATTTGTTTGTTTTGCACCCCCTCCCTCACCCGGGCGATTGAGCTATATCGCGGCGAGTTCATGAAGGGGTTTAATATCTCCAAAGCTCTCACTTTCGACGATTGGCGCATGCAGCAGAGCGAAACGCTAGAATCACTCCATCTTAACGCCCTCGAGCGCCTCGTGCGCTGCCACCGCACATTTGGCGATTTTAATCTCGCCATCCAGTATGCCCGTATTTGGCTCAGCGTTGACCGCTTAAACGAGAATGCCCATACCCAGCTTTTACAGCTCTATTCAATCACTGGTCAGCGCACCGCCGCGATCTCGCTCTATCGACACTACAAGGATATGCTCTCCCGCGAATTGGATGTTGAGCCAACCGATGAATTTACCGCCTTGTATAAGCAGATCGCCAGTGGAAATTCAGCTCCCGTTGCAAAGCACAAGGTCAATACACCCGTATTCCTCATTGCAGATATTGAAAAGGGCGCCCTCTATTGGGCACGGGTGGGTGAGAATAAGGATCATATCCTTGCCACCTATACTAATATTTTCAAGGAAACAGCTCGTCGCTTCGGTGGAATCATTCTCCAGAAGACCGAAGATAACATAACCTTGCTGTTTGAAAACGGTCAGCCCTTGCATTGTGCCGTCACCCTGCATCTGATGCTCAAGAAAACTGATTGGGGCAGTCCTGGTCCCCCAAATATTCGCATGGTATTGTATTCGACCATAAAAGAAGAAAACAGTCCCGGAAACTTTGCTATGCTCACACGCACGGCCTCCCTACTTTTATCGATCAGTTGGGGTGGTCAGGTTGTCTTTTCCGATCAGACATTGAGATTACTCGATATACCTTCCGGATCAAACATAAAAGACCTCGGTTTTCATTTCCTGCATGAATCTGAAGAACCTGCTCATATTTACGAGCTGTTGCACCCCCATCTCCCCGCGGTTGAACATCCACCTTTACTGTCCATCAACCAGCAGCTGTTCAATTTTCCAATACTGGATCCGCCTTTTATTGGACGTGAGCCCGAATTACAAGCCCTCCACAGCTTAATTCCCTCTCCTCAGGTCCGCCTCATCTCCCTGATCGGCCCGGGAGGGGTTGGCAAGACCCATCTTGCAGTTCAGTTCGCCTCTCAGATCGCCGAATCCTTTCCGGATGGCATTTTCTTTATCTCGCTTTCCTCCATCCAGGATCCGGATTTCATGCCTATTCTTTTGGCGGACGTCCTGAAGTTTAGCTTTTACGGTCCCACCAATCATATCGAGCAGCTGGGTAAATACCTTCACCGCTCAAAAATCCTTCTCGTGATTGATAATTTTGAGCACTTGCGATCTGAAGGTGCAAAATTCCTGGCAGTTTTGCTTGCCAATACGCATAACCTGAAGATTCTGGTCACATCGCGTGAACGCTTGAATATGATCGCTGAAACGGTCTTGGATGTTCATGGGCTGCCAGTGCCCGCTTCGAGCCTCGTCGAAAGTGCAGAGGCCTACAGTTCGATAAAGCTGTTCCTCCACAATGCTAAAAGGATCTTACCAAAGTTTTCCTATGGACCGAACAGTGACGCCATCATCCAAATTTGCCAGCTTGTCAATGGGATCCCGCTGGGCATACTCTTGGCTTCTTCGTGGGTGAGGGTATTCAGCTGCCTGGAGATTGCATCGGAGATCGAACAAAATATTGATTTTCTAACCACCACTGCACCAGATCTCGACCCTCGCCATCGCAGTCTCCGTGCCGTATTTGACAATTCCTGGAGGCTGCTCTCCAATGAGGAGCGTAGCTTAATCCGTAAGCTTTCAATATTTCAATCTGCCTTCACCTCGATTGCTGCCAGGGAAATTTGTGCTGCCACTCCCCTCATGCTTTCCATCTGCACTGATAAATCCTTGCTTTATCAACGCCCCGACGGTCGCTTCGAAATGCTGGCAACCTTCAACCAGTACGCTTCCAGCAAACTCGGTGAAGTTTCAGATGAGCTGATCGCCACCAGGGAAAAATTCTACGAATACTACGCAGATTTTTGTGCTAAAAAGCAGATTGAGATGAATACACCTATCCAACGCAGTGCAATCGTCGAGATGATTTCGGAGATCGAAAATATCCGTATCGCCTGGAATTGGATGGTCGATTCAGACCGTTGGGATCTTATCGCAAAAATTAAACAGCCACTGCAAGCCTATCATATTATCCTGGGCAATTATGTTCAGGGTCGTGAGTTTTATCGCTATGCACTTTTGAAGCTGAACCGGTTAAATTCCCCCGATTTGGAGCTTATTCGCGCCGCGATGCGCCAGCTTTCCGCATGGATGACTTACCGCATTGGTTTTATCACCGAAGGTCTCCAGGGTTTATCGGAAAGCCTGGAAATATTTCGTTCACAGGAAGCCAGCTGGGAAATTGCCACTACCTTGTTTTATATGGCAGATGGATATATCAGCTCGGGTAATCCGCTCCAGGCGAAAATCCTGCTCGACGAAGCGCTTTCCCTCATGTGCTCAGCTGACCTGCCACGCTCAAATTATGTCTCTTCCATGATCGCCCACTGTCAATCCCTTTTGGGAACGGCTCTGATGTCATTGGGTGAATATGATCAGGCCCGTCTTAATTTCAACACCAGCCTGGCAGCCCATAATAGGATTGGGACCCATTACGGTTCCATTCAACCTCTCATGGGGTTGGCTATGCTGGCTTTCCACCAGGGAGAATTCCTGCATTCTCGAGAGCTGTACATGCAGGCATTGGAAAAGGCAACTAATATTTACGATCATCGTGGCATGGCACGCATTCACAATAACCTGAGTGCTGTAACAGAGGTGATCGTGAACAACTCTGAATCACTTCATCACATATTAACCGCATTAAAACTGTGTAAAGAAACCGGCGATCGTCGCCTGACTGCGCTCATCCTGAACAATCTGGCATACGAGCAGTCTAGATTTTTAAATCAGCCTGCAGAAGCCATTCGGACGTACCACGAATCCCTGGGAATATTTTCCGATCTGGGTGATTTGCGCGGGATAACTTACACGACCTATGATATAAGCAAGGCTTATCTCAAGGTGGGCTTGTTGGACGAATCATGGAATTATTGCCTTCAGTCATTAAATACTTCGATGACCTTGGATAGTATCCCCTTGGTCCTGCATGCCTTACATGGGTTTGCTCATCTCTTCGCAAAAAACCACCAACCCGAGCGTGCTTTACGGTTATGCTATTTAATAGGTATACATCCGCAAATTGACCCGGATACCCGTAAGCGTGTGATTGTCACTATGTCCATGCTCGAAGCCACCTCCCCGCCTGATATAGTCGAGGATGCCCGCCGCTGGGGCAAATCCACCTCCCTTCAGGATGCCATCGATCAAATCCTCTCCGAAAAAATCCCCGCTATAAAATAACTCAAATCGCGGGATGTGTTAATCCCTTCGATTCCTGTCTATATCTATTGACATAATCACTCCATTAGACTAGAATCATACCGACCGGTCGGTATAGTTACCCATTGATCGGATTATCCGTAAAGGATCTAAAATGCAGCATCGCAGTGAAGAAACGCGTGGCCATATCCTTGAATCTGCCGCCCACCTGTTTTCAAAGACCGGTTATGACGCCACGGGAGTAGCCGAAATTTGCCATGCTGCCGGTGTGAGCAAGGGCGCTTTTTACCACCACTTCCCATCCAAGCAGGCTGTCTTTATGGAGTTGCTTAACTCCTACCTCAACGGGATCGATTCTGGTTTTAAGCTCATGCGCCAGGGTGTCTCTGACGTGCCTCAAACCATCCTTCAGATGGCAGGCATAGCGGGTTCACTTTTTCAGTCTGCTGATATCCACCTGTCCATCTTCCTGGAATTTTGGACCCAGGCCAACCACGACCCCCTGATCTGGGAAGCTGCCATCGCACCTTACCGCCGCTACCAGGAATATTTTGCAAACCTGGTTCAGGAAGGGATCGACGAAGGTTCCTTGCAGCCCGTGGATGCTGAGCTCGCCGCCCGAGTGTTGGTTTCTCTTGCGCTGGGCATGCTAATGCAATCCCTTTTCGACCCTCAAATCACCGACTGGCAAACTGAAGCCACCCAGAGTATGGAATTATTGATGAACGGTATCGCAAGGAGAAAAGAATGAATTTAGTCACCGGTGCTACCGGTCATATAGGTAATGTCCTTGTTCGCATTTTGAATGAACGCGGCGAAAGAGTCCGTGCCATGCTCATGCCGGGGGAAGATCCCTCACCCTTGAATGGTCTCGATGTCGAAGTGGTCGAGGCCGATGTTCTCGATTATCAGTCACTGCTGAAGGCCTTCGATGGTATCCACGTCGCTTATCACCTCGCCGGCATTATCTCGATCCTACCCGGAAAAGGATAATATGGTGCAGGCGGTCAACGTCATCGGTACCCGCAATGTCATCCTAGCCGCCCGTAGCTGCGCGTTCGTCGCCTGGTATACACCAGCTCAATCCATGCCCTTAAGCGTGTCCCTGAAGGCATCCTTATCGATGAGACAGTTCCTTTCGATATCGAACATGCCATCAGCAGTTATGATTCCTCCAAAGCCAGCGCCTCGATGGCGGTCTTGAGTGCCGTTGAGGCTGGGATGGATGCAGTCATCGTTTGCCCCACCGGAGTGATTGGTCCCTATGACTTCCGCCGTTCCGAAATGGGTCAGTTGATCCTGGATTGTGTAGATCAGAAAGCCCATGCTTTACGTCGACGGTGCCTACGATTTTGTCGACGTCCGCGATGTTGCCCAGGGTCTTATCCTTGCCGGAGAAAAGGGCCGGTGTGGCGAAAGTTATATCCTGTCTGGTGAACGGATTGAAGTGCCTGACATCATAAAAATTGTCCAGGAAGTCCTGGGCAAACGCCTTTTCAGCTTCAAGATTCCCTTCTCACTCGCCCGCTTCACTGCCAACCTGACCCCGCTATATTATCGCCTAACTCATATAAAACCGAGGTTCACCGCCTATTCTTTGGCGACCATCAGTGCCAATTCGTATATCAGCCATTCGAAAGCCCATCTCGAATTAGGGTTTAGCCCCCGTCCCCTCCGCGAGTCCTTGGCGGATACCGTTAAATGGTTCATCAAAGACAAGCAGATAAAAAAGCAAAAAATCCGCAAGTAGTCTTCGGCAAAAAAGGTCTTCTTCGTGTCAAAAAGGTACCCGTCAAATTGGATCGGCAAAACTGCCGTCATTACCGGTGCTTCCAGCGGCATCGGTGCTGCCGCTGCTCGCAAGCTCGCTCACCAGGGTCTCAAAGTGATCCTGGTTGCCCGTCGTCATGACCGCCTCGAACAGCTTGCCGGTGAAATCCACCACTCCGGTGGTCATGCTGAGCTCATCACTGCCGACCTTTCCGTCGAAGCCGAACGCGAACGGGTATTCTCGCAGATTGAAGCTGACTATGGCCAGGTAGACGTCCTCATTAACAACGCCGGTTTGGGCTGGTACGGATATAGTACCGATATGCCCTGGACGACTGCCTCCGAAATTTTGCAGGTTAATATTGCCGCTGCGGTTCATTTCACCCTGCTCTTTTTGAAGACCATGCGTTCCCTCGGCTCTGGGCATATCATTAACATCGGTTCGATTTCCGGCAGCTTGCCCAGTCAGGGAGTCGCAATTTATGGTGCCACCAAGTCTTTCCTGGATAACTTTACCACTGCCCTTTACCGTGAGCTTGCTGGCACCCACCTCCACGTCAGTGTTGTGCGCGCCGGGCCCGTCCTGACCGAATTCAGTGAAACCGCCTCCGCCATGCAGGGTGGTCTCCACCTGCCTACCGAGCGTATCGGTGTAACCGCCGATACCGTCGCCAACCATATCTGGAGGCTGCTCGAGCATCCTCGTCGGGTAGTCTATGTCCCCTTCTGGCTGCGCATCACCCCCCATGTAGAAGGCTTATTCGGCTGGCTCATCGATCGACTGGGTCCGCTTCTCCTCCGCTTCCAATCCCGGCATAAATGACTTGTATATTTTGGCATATTTCCTGAACGGTCTCACAAGATATTAATTTCCAAATATCCGATTATGCATCTCCTGAATATTATAATAAGGGAGATGGCATCACATTGCCGTCTGTAAAGCCGGGTTTAAACGTTCAGCTTGAGAAGGATGTTCTATTGATTAGTTGTAACTACTCACCGCAAAGCTACAGTGGTAATCAAGGTGGTCATTAGCATATATGTCTTCTAACTCTTTTACGCACTTCACATCACTTGCAAACATTTCAATGAATCATATACTTAAAATAGGTGTCTGCAGGTGGTTTTTCCTGCAGACACCTATTTTAAGGCCTCTTTCCCCCCTTCCCAAAAATGGGAAGGGGGGACAAAGGGGGGTTGGGTGAGTAATTACGATTAGTTAATTTTTTGAGGGGATGCTGATCATTTTAGAATGACTTTTTACTTCGAGAGAGCACAATTTGGGTGAAAAGCAATACTGGGCTGCATATGGCAGATCAAATCACAATCAATGTAAATGGGAAACCGCATACCGTCCAGGCACCGCCTGATACCCCCTTGCTGTACGTTTTACGCAATGAGCTGGGTTTGCATGGTCCCCAGTTTGGCTGCGGATTGGAACAGTGTGGATCTTGCATGGTGATTTATGGTCATGAGGCTAAACAATCCTGTAAGATCACCGTCGCAGAGGTCGGCCAGACCCCAATAATCACCTTGGAAGGATTGATGGAGTCTGGTGAGCTGCATCCGGTTCAGCAGGCATTTATCTCGGAGCAGGCTGCCCAGTGCGGCTACTGCACTAACGGCATGATCATCGCTGCCACTGCCCTTCTGGTTAAAGATCATCATCCCAGTGAGCGTGTCATCCGTGAAGCCCTGGATGGCAACCTGTGCCGCTGCGGGTCGCATATCCGCATCCTGCGTGCCGTCCATCGGGCTTCAGAACTGATGTGGGGACCGGAATCATAATGTCAGACCAGTCTGCTTCATCCGGGCGTAGAGAATCGTTCTGGGGTGAATTAACCGACCAATTGGATGACTGGCTTCACATCGAGCCGGATGGCACCATCACTGCCTTCAGCGGTAAGGTCGAGCTGGGCACAGGCACACGCACCGCCCTCACTCAGATTGTCGCCGAGGAGCTGGATGTCCCCTTCGAGCATGTGCATCTGGTCATGGGAGATACCGCCCGCACTCCAGATGAAGGCTATACTGCCGGAAGTGTGACCATCAGTTCCAGCGGTGATGCCTTGCGCCATGCCGCTGCTGAAGCCAGGAGTGTGCTTCTAAAGCTCGCCTCCGACCGTTTGGACGCTGAACCGTCCGACCTCGTCATCCATGATGGGGTGGTTTCGGTCCTCCGCGATCCCGCACGTTCCGTCTCTTACGCCACTTTGATGGGGGGTAAGCGCTTCAGGCGTAAAGTCAGCTACGCTGCCCCCTTAAAATCACCCCACTCCTACCGCATCGTCGGCACCTCGGTCCCGCGTGTCGATATCCCGGGTAAATTCACCGGTCAGCAGAGTTTCATCCACGATTTGGTCATCCCTGGCATGCTGCATGCCCGCCTGGTTCGTCCTCCCAGCCCCAGCGCCATGCTGGCCTCCCTGGATGAAGATTCGATCAAAAACGTACCCGGCTTGGTGAAGCTGGTTCAGCACGGGAATTATATTGGCGTCATCACCGAGCGCGAAGAACAGGCCATTCTCGCCTCCCAACAGCTCAAGGTGACCTGGTCTGAGATGCCCTCTCTCCCACCCATGGCAGATTTATTCACATTTCTTCGTTCCCAGCCCACCGACGATCACGTCTTGATCGACGATGGAGATGTTGAAAGTGTGATCGACAGGTCACCCACTCAGGTTTCCGCCGAATACCACCAGCCATACCACGCTCACGCCTCGATTGGTCCTTCCTGCGCCGTGGCCGATGTCACCGCTGATCATGCCACCATCTGGGCCAGCTCCCCCGGTCCCCACCCCTTACGCGGTGCACTGTCACAGCTCATCGGCATGCCCATCGAAAAAATTCATCTCATCCATGTCGAAGGTGCCGGTTCCTATGGTCAGAACGGATCGGATGATGCCGCCGCAGATGCCTGCCTGCTCTCAAAGGAAGTCGGTAGACCGGTGCGCGTGCAGTGGTCACGCCAGGATGAATTCGTCTGGGAGCCGAAAGCCCCCGCCATGGTCATGCAAGTCCGCGCCGGGTTGGATTCAGACGGGAGTATCACCGCCTGGGATTACCACGTCTGGTCACCATCGCATGTCGCCCGGGCACGTTTCGCCGGACAGCTCGTCGCCGCCCAGCTCGTTGCCGGGCAGCCTGCCCCCGCAGGTCGCTTCTCTTTTGGCGCTGAGCGCAACGCTCCCACCAATTACACCCTCCCTCGCCAGCGTGTCACCGTCCATTACCTGGCGCGTTCTCCCTTGCATGCTTCGTCGATGCGCAGTCTGGGCGGAGCCGAAAATACCTTCGCCAACGAATCCTTTATCGATGAATTGGCCTCCGCTGCCGGTGTCGATCCTCTTGAATATCGTTTGCGCTACCTCGATGATCCCCGCGCCGTTGATGTATTACACGCCGCAGCCGAAAAAGCACACTGGAACCCGCACGCAGCACCGTTGGTCAAGCCTGGTGAAGTCCTGGAAGGTCAAGGAGTCGCCTTCGCTCGCTATGAAAATGAAGAAGCTCTGGTTGCCTGCATCGCCCAGGTCCAGGTCAATCCTGCCACTGGTGAGGTCAGCGTCAGGCGCATCGTTGTCGCCCACGACTGCGGGCTGATCATCAACCCCGATGGTCTGCAGAACCAGATCGAGGGCAATGTGATCCAATCCCTCAGCCGCACCCTCAAAGAAGAAGTTCAATTCGATGAATTCCGCCTCAAGAGCGTGGATTGGGATACATACCCCATCCTGAAGTTCTCCGAAGTGCCCCAGGTGGAGGTCGTGCTCATCAACCGCCCCACCGAGCCTGCCCTCGGTGCCGGCGAGCCTTCCACCTGCACCACCGCCGCTGCTGTCGCCAACGCCATCTTTGACGCTGCCGGCATTCGCCTCCGCCAGGTCCCCTTCACCCCCGATCGGGTCAAAGCTGCACTTCAAGCCAGGCTGTCTTCAGCTTGATTGCTAATCTCTACTGGCATTCCTCCCTGGCATTTGCAGCATCCATTTCTTTTAATTAGCGGTATCTGTTGACAAAAATCACCATTTGTAAAGACGTAACGATGTCACAGCGCCATCATCCCTACAGATAATACTTCACCTCTGCTCGCATCGCCTCTCTGTTGTTGGTCGTGATCGCATCGCTCCCCAGCCTTTCCCGATGCACGAGGGACTGATCACCCAGTAGAGACGCAGCATGCTGCGTCTCTACCGGGCTGCTGCCGGTGCGCATCGCCACGCGCGTGCTGCCAGTGATCAATTGTTTTGCCTAGGTCCAGTCGGATCCTCGATTTTCTTAGTATCGCTACTCGTAAACATCGATCATGGTTTGATTTTTACGGAAACATATCAGGTTTTATCTGGAAGCATGCTTTATCCGGATCTCCTGCCATTAATTTTGAGAATTCATCTAATGTATGTGAAGTAGCTTTTTCAAGCGGAACACCCGGTACAGGTGGATATTGGGGATTCTTACCTATCCAAATCCAGGCAGTATCAAATTCTGCAGTCAGTGGGCACACCTCCCATGAATCATTTTGGACTGAGATAGTACTGGTTCCTGTATACTGAATGATTAAATCTAAAGCATCATAATATATCTGCATCACAAAAAACAAGTTAGGACCCGGATCTACAGAAAAATCAACTCGCGAAGGTATACCGTATTGTTCGATCAATATCTCAGGAGAATAAGCTGACCAATCCCTCGGAATTCCTGCTTTTTGTTTCTCAGGAGAAATTTTTATTCGAATATTTTCCACAATATCGTCTAATATCGTTAGACTTACCCCGAGATCAAGCCCAGTATCTAGAACGTATTCAATGGAAGCGAAATCTTTATCCTCATATGTCCCGCGTACCAGTTGTAGGCCGAGTTGGCTGAAAATACTTCCTGCTTCTCCGGCTGAAGTTCGTCCGGGAATTATTCCCCAGAAGCACGGGGAAGAGCAATCTGCAGGTTCTCGTAATAGAGTTTTTATCACCTCATTTGCTTTCACAGGTTCCAAGGTATTGAGCGGTGTCATCGTCATTGTAGGGATAAGTGTTGATGATGGTTGCTTCTCTATCGTTCCTAAAGGTGTTAGTGTTATGATCGAAGTGGGTGTACTTATAGGTGAAGAGGTTGGTGAAATATTTGTAAAAGTTCGAATCTGTTCAATCTTTGTGTACTGAACTGTCGGATATATACGCCCACATCCATCCAGTACAAAAGTGAGGATAAAGAATATATATGGCCAGGATTTTCAATTCGTCACAGTAGTCTTCCTATTCTCGTTGGTGATATAAAGGGACACCAGTTTATGGAAACTTATTGTTATTTATGAAATTATACATAGCTATTCCAGGGCCTCCAATGGTACTCAAATCAATATTGCCTGCAACAAAGTTTCCAAAGGCATCCGCCCATTGTTCGGATGGTCCAAAATCACGATATGTTTGTCTTGCTTGCAAAGATGAGTAATTGGGGTCGTTCGTAATATTAAGGGATTTCAAAGCTTCAGGATTAATTTTATTGTCACTTGAAACCCAACTTGGGTCACCTTCGTTGGTGACAGCATTTGTATATTTATTATTCGAACGAAAATCAATCAAACGTCCGACTTCATGATAAATATTCATATGTCATAGAGCATCACCGCCAAGCATGTAGGTAGGGTAGAGGGCGATGATCTCTCGCCCGAAACCCAACTGTTTTTAATATACACCAATCGACCATCACTAATTATCATAACTACATATTTGAAAAATATTCATCTTCAGCCCATTTTGTTGGATTTTCTCTGTCGTAACCCTCAATATTCTTTAATTCGCTACCTTGAAAAATAATGTGATCATAAAACCTCGCCTGCCACGCAAAATCCTTGTATTCTGCCGCCCGGATACGCTTTGTACACATCGAGTTAAATTGGTTGATGATCGCTCCTGGTGTCCCCGGTTTCCATTTGGTCCTGGTAAATACGCTCCGGCGGGGCGTATCCGTGCTGCCAGCCGCGCTTAATTTATTTCAAACTTAGACGATAATTATAAATATAGCACAAATCAGGCAATTCCCATTGGTAAAATATCGAAAGAATCATACTCAGATTGCTCTCCGCTACCCTACGCTTTCCTTAAATCTTCTTAAACCCCTTGTGGAATCAGAACATCTGTGCTATTATTAGAGCGTAATTACTCACCGAGTTCACTTTAACATTTACCATAGCCATAATTTGGAAAAATCAGGCAATTTAACCGTCATTGCGAGGAGGGCGCTCTGGAAATCCAATGTTTCTCCCATTCTCCTAAGCCCGACAAAGCAATCTGCTCTTTGTTCTGTACGTTAAGTTGGATATTGCCAGTTATGGTGAGTAATTACATTAGAGCGTACCTACTTAGCCAAGTTGTGAATGTTCAAATCAATTCGACCCACACACAGTCCCTACCTCAATACTCCTCCCCCAAATGGCCTTTATTTGGGGGAGGTGGAGGGGGGATTCCGTTTTTTATACGTCTCTCTAACTGGAATGAACGCCTCACATTTTGAATATGTAGAGGTTAATTGTCAATCGGTGGTAATTACATCAGTGCACTTCTGTACAGATCGCTTTTCATCTGTATAGGGTGCGTTCAGATCTGATATGTTTTTAATAAATGAACGCACCCGTACATCGGGAGGTTTTACCCGATGCAGAATGCTTTTCTATGGCTAATTTCAATGAAAGCATTCGTATACCGGTCAGTGTTCTCCTGTACCGGTTGATTGGTGCTCTTCCAACCGGTTGCCCTTTACCGCTAATCCTCATCCCAATCCTTGGACCTTAACAACTTAATCACCCTCAAGAATCACCGAATTGAATGCAATTATTTTTATTGCTTCAATTCTCTCGCGGCCTTCCATGCACGAGGTTGCCGCTGCACTTCTCTCGCCATTCTTACACGAACAGCCTGTTCGTTCCTCTTCGTTTTTTCGAGGAACCACTCGATCGAACTATTCAAAATTAATAAAGCGAATAAATGCAATGTCTTATTTCCCAGACCCCAATTGAATGCTTTTATTTTTTATTAAATCAATTCTCCAGCTTCGCGGATGATCGCCAATTAAAAATCATCACAATAGTGTATACTCCTCATCACACCTTCGTATCATTTTATCCATCAAATCTATGCTTCATCCTTCCTGATTACTGCTCCTGCCTCATGCCTGCCACCCTTCTCCCCGCCATCACCGGTCCTGCTGCCCCCTACATACTGGCTATCTTCGGTTTCCTCGCCCTGCTCGTCGTCGATCTCCTCCTCGGTCTCATCGAGGCTGTCGTCCTGACCCTCCTCAGCTGGAACCCATCCCGCACCTGCATCAAGGTTTCCTTTCTGATGAACCTCATTTCCGGTATCATCAACGGCGTCCTGCTTATCCTCCTTCAGAGCAATCCCCTGGTTTGGCTGCCCGTCTCCTTCGCCATCTCCCTCCTGGTTGAAGGCATAATTCTCACTTACTTCAAGCGCGATGCCCTGCGCCAGAACAGCCTGTTCGTATTGATTGCCAACCTTGCCAGCTACACCCTGCTCATCCTCCCTGCATTTTATTTCGGCACCCATCCGTAGATCGTCATTGCGCTGTCTGCCACCTGTTGCACTGAAAAAGTTCAGGGTACAATTGCCATCGCGGGTAAAATGGTTCCTGGGTACCTGGCGAATGCACACATTATGCAATAACCTGAATTATCTCATCCTCCCTGCAGGTCAGTCTCGTCTGATCAGGAATATACCGTTCTTACCAATACGCTCAAGCCGCAGTATAAATATCCCTTCCTTCTCTATTTATATACCATCTTTTGAATTTGCTCCCTTTATTCGCTATTATTGGTGCCGATCGGTTGCTGATCATCCAATGGAAACCGCCTTGACCAATCTCAAAGGAGATGCCTGCCATGAACTTTGACTTGACCGATGAACAGCGCATGTGGCGCACTACTGTCCATGATTTCGTCGCTCGCGAAGTCAAACCCAAAGCCCACGAAGTGGACGAGACCGCTGAATTCAACTGGCCTGCTGTCCGCAAGATGGGTCCCCTGGGCTTGCTCGGATTGAACATACCGGAGGAATACGGCGGTGCCGGGGTCGACGCACTCAGTGCTGCCATCGCCATCGAAGAGCTCGGCTGGGGCTGCGGCAGCACCGCCCTTGCCATCGCCGCTCATAATGGTCTAGGCACCTCCCCCATCGTGCTTTTCGGCACCGAAGACCAGAAAAACACCTACCTTCCGAATGTTGCCTCCGGGAAGAAGGCAAGCTGGGTTCGCTCGCTCTCACCGAGCCCGGTGCCGGCTCCGATATCCAGGGTGGGGTCCGCACCCACGCCGAACTTGTCAATGGTGAGTGGGTCATCAATGGTTCCAAAGCCTGGTGTACCAACGCCAGCATTGCCGATTACATCATCACCCTCGTCCGCACCGACCCCTCCGGTGGTCCCCATTCCCTCAGCATGATCATCGTACCCACCGGTACCCCCGGTCTGCATATCGCTCCCCCAGAGAAGAAAATGGGCCTTAAGGGCTCACCCACAAATGCCGTAACTTACCAGGATGTCCGCCTCCCCGATGACCATTTGCTCGGCACCCTGGGGCGGGGTCTCCAGCAAACCTTCACCACCCTGGATGGCGGGCGAATTGGTATCGGTGCCCTTTCGGTGGGTCTCGCCCAATCTGCCATGGAAGACGCCATCCGCTATGCCAAAGAACGCCAGACCTTCGGTAAACCGATTGCTGAGCATCAAGCCATTCAGTGGATGCTCGCCGATGCCGCTACTGAGATCCAGGCTGCCCGCTGGATGATCTACCATGCCGCCTGGCTCAAGGAACTTAAACGCCCCTTTACCAAGGAAGCCTCCATGGGTAAATTGTTCGCCACCGAGATGGCCGAGCGTGTTTGCCGCAACGCCATCCAGGTTCACGGCGGCTACGGCTACAGCCGTGAATACCCGGTCGAGCTCACCTATCGCGATGCTCGTCTCATGACCATCGGCGAAGGCACGAGCGAAGTCCAGCGCATGGTCATAGCCCGTAAATTACTTTCCTAGCTCTGCTCTGGGGTTCAGGTATAATTACCCACCCATGAAGTCTTTTCTGCGTAAGTTCCGCTTCCCCTTCATCCTGCTTGCGGTGCTCGTCCCGCTGAGTATTACCCTGCTGTTGGGTCTGCGTAAAACCGTCACCTTGAATATCGACGGTGCCTCCCGGCAGCTCACCACCTATGTCTTGAAAGTCGGTGACCTGTTGTATTCCCAGGGTATTCCCCTATCAGCCCAAGACCAGCTGGTTCCATCCCAGGATGCCTGGCTGAAGAATGGGCAGACGATTACCTTGCTGCACGCCATTCCGGTACAGGTCCTGGCAGATGGAAAACTGGTATCAATCATCAGCGCTGATCGCACCCCGTCCAGCCTGCTTGCCCAGGCGAGGGTGACTCTCTACCCAGGTGACTTGCTCCTGTCCAACGGAAAGCCCGTCGTCCCGGCTCAATCCTTCCCCTCCGGCAGTCAATCAATTCCCCTCCAGGTGGTTAGGTCGATCAGTTTTACCCTGACGGCTGATGGTCGATCCCAAACCCTCACTTCAGCTGCTCCGACTCTCGGCTCGGCTTTATGGGCTGCAGGATCACCCCCTGTATGCAGCCGATCGTTTGGTCCCAGGTGCCTCCACGCCTCTTACACCGGGTTTGTCTGCCACACTCACTTCATCCCGATCGGTGACAATTCAGACGCAATATGGCGATGTGTCTGTTCGCACGCCTGCTGTTACGGTCGGAGAAGCCCTCGCAGATGCCCACCTGGCTCCCCAGGGTCTCGATTATAGTATGCCCTCCTCTGCCGAGCTCATTCCATCCAGCGACAAAATCCGCCTGGTCCGCGTCACCGAACAGGTCCTTATCGAGCAGTCCCCCTTGCCTTTTGAAAAGGAGTTCCAGCCTGTCTCCGACCTGGCGCTTGACACTCAGTCCATCCTCCAGGAAGGTGCTTATGGGCTTTCCGCTCAGCGTGTCCGTGTGCGTTATGAGGATGGGCAGGAAGCCTCCCGCCAGACGGATAGCCAGTGGGTCGCTCTCCAGCCTGAACCCCGTATCATTGGGTATGGCACCAATATCGTCATGCAAACCACCACGGTTGATGGTGTGACCATCCAATATTGGCGTGCCCTGAAAATGTATGCCACCTCCTACCATCCTTCGGAAGTCGGGGATACCACCGCCTCCGGTCTGCCGCTCAAGAAAGGTGTTGCCGCAGTCGATACCAGCGTCATCCCCTTCTACACCCAGATGTTCGTCCCAGGTTACGGTCAGGTTGTTGCCGCCGATATTGGTGGTGGAGTGATCGGCCGTTGGATCGATCTCGGTTACAGTGATAGTGATTACGTCCCCTGGCATTCGTGGGTGACGGTATATTTGCTCTGGCCTCCCCCCGATAATATCGTCTGGGTCGTCCCTTGAACTTGCCTCAGTTGGATGTCCCCCACCTGCTCTACCAGTATGGGCTCCATCCTCACAAGTCCTTGGGGCAGAATTTCCTTGTTGATGAGTATGCCTTGCAACAGGTGATGGATGCTGCCGAAGGTCACCCCTCCGGATGAAGTCCTCGAGGTCGGTGCGGGCTTGGGCAGCCTCACCCGTCACCTGGCAGTCTGTGCCCTGAATGTTGTCGCAGTCGAGATTGATTCCAGCCTGATCCCAGCCCTTACCCAGGTGATTGGTCAATTTGCGAACGTACGTGTGGTCGAGGGGGACATCCTCACCCTTGATCCTTCCCGGCTGGTTTCGCAACCAGACTATCTGGTCGTCGCCAATATCCCTTATTACATCACCTCTGCCCTCATCCGCCATCTTTTGGAGGCCAGTCTGCCGCCCCGGCGATTGGTGCTCACCATCCAGGAACAGGTTGCTGAACGCATCTGCGCCGCACCGGGAGACATGAGCTTGTTGGCCCTCAGTGTGCAGGTATACGGATTCCCGACCATCGTCGCTCATATCCCTGCCGGTGCTTTCTATCCTCCACCCAATGTGAGCTCGGCTGTCATCCGCATTGACCGGTACGCTTCCCCGCTCATCCCGCCGGATCACCTCGATGCGTTCTTTCAGCTCACCAGAGCCGGTTTCAGCCAGAAACGCAAGACCTTGCGCAATGCACTTGCCGGTGGCTTACACCTACCTCCGTCAGATGTCGAAGGGCTTTTGAAAAGCGCTAACATCGATCCCATGCGCCGAGCTGAAACCCTTAGCATCTCTGAATGGCATCAGCTGGTACTTAAATATAAAGATCAAGGCTCTCAAGTGTCCCGATTGGGTTCAACCCCATAACCAGAATAGCCCCGCCGCCAGCAGCCTGAGGACTGCCGCAATATACAGCGAGGGCTGCAGTCCGAACAACCCGGCTGATACTGGCCCCAATAATGATCCCGCCAGGATTCCCAGGTTCAGCGCCAGGTTGTGGAGTGTCATGTGTGCCGGTCGGTCGCCTGCTGGAACGCGCTCCATCAGGCGGTTAATCACTGCGCCGCTCAGCATAGCGTTCACCGCCCCACCGATCAGGCAAGCCAGGTAATACAATATCGGGCCGGTAGCTAACGCCATTATGAGTGGAAATATCGGGAATAATGCTGCGCTGACAATTAAGACTCTGCGGTGTCCATAACGCGTGCTCACGTAACCCAACCTGAAGGAAGCTGCCATCATCGCTCCATAAAAAATGGCCGTCCCCACGCCAATCATTCCATCTGTCATGTGCAGCTTATCGACATATGCGATCGGGAACAGTGGCACTGGGAAATACTGGAACGCGTAAAACACCAGGTAAGAAAGCATAAATATCCCGAAAGGTCCAAGGAGTAAATCCAGCCTCACCAGTGATTTACGTTTTACCTTAGCCTTCACCTCTACAGCTTTTTGCAATTCCACCTCAGCCGTATTGATCACCTGTTCAGGTTTGCGGATTCTCCCGATATGATAACTGCTCATCAGCGCTCCAATACCACCCACCAGGAATACAACCTGGTAATTGGTTGGGAACGCCATCCGGTCCAGGATTTGGCCACTCAATATCGTAGTTAATGTGATGCTGATGGCTAAAAGGATATTTCTCCTTCCAACGGCATGCGCCCGCCATTCCGGTGGTAGCACTTCAGCAAACATGGCATTGAAGGAGATTGCCAGCACAGTCCCAGCAATAGACATTACCAGCGTCGTCCAGATCAAGCCCCATACCTGCCCTCCAGGTGTAGGGAAAAACCACGGCAGTGCTACCAGGAAAAGGTATCCCAGTCTCTGCCAGATTGATGATAGAAAGGATACTTTTATCAGAGATTTTCCCTCCATCCACCGCCCGGATGGAAGAGTGAACATTAAGTTGATCACAGCTGGTCCGGCGCTAATCAACCCGATTTGCAGCCCAGTTGCCCCCAGGCGAACGGCATAAACCGATTGAAAAGCCAGTGTGCTCCCCGCCAGGATTCCAAACCAAAGTACGTCCCAATACAGTTGGCGTAGGTTCCACTTTAATGTGGTCGTGGGTACGTGCAAAAGTTCAGTAGTCATTTACAGAAAAATGCGGAGGCCACCCCAATCTGGCGCTCCGCAAAGGGTAAGGATTGTCGTAGTTAATTATACTATCAACCTTTTCGGTAGGTGCTCACTCAAATCAGCGCTTAAGTACAGTACATAGGCGCTGCCCCCGCCATGATCTTGAAGGTAGAAATATTCCAATTTTGTTATATAAGGAGCGGTTCCTTGTTGATCGAATACTCACAGGTCTCATCCCCCTTTGCCACACACTTCGTTTCATTCACCTGGAACTCGTTCCCTCCCGATATCCATTTCAGTCCTTCCTCCAACAGACCAATCCCATAGAAACAGTTGGCCTTCTCCCTATTTTCCCAACCCCAGCACTCAGGGCATTGATGCAGGATATACCTGAAGTTATCTTCATCCTCCTCGATGTTGGTTGCCTGGTCGCTGATTTGGGAGAATATTTTTGCCATAGCCGGCAGTCCTATGTGTAATTTGGTCGATAATGGCAGGCTGCTGAAAGTCTCGCTGCTGATTCCCGCTAATGCGCCTTGTTTACGCAAACATGTGCTGAAGGTTGTCCTACCAGCCCGTTTTCTGAACGCTTGCCCTCCTTTATCACCATACATCTCTGTGATGGCGAGCTGTATTGCGGAAAAATCTGCAAAGTCAATCTCCTGCTCCAGGTTATCTGGCGGGTAATGGTTAATAAATTCCCGTAGGTGTGCATAGTTTAGGATAGCTTTCAAACCATTTTCCCCCATAACTTCGATCAACGCGTTGAAAGTCGCCAGGACGAGCCTGTTTGGGTAATAAAGACCACTTTTTGTTATCGCAGCCATATCAATATTTCACAGGAGGTTGTACAAGGCTTGAACGGATCGATGCATGTCGAGCAGGATTAATCCCAGTTTGGCATTCTCACGTGCAAGCACTGTTAATACTGCTTCATACCCTATAGACATAATGATTACATACCCGTCAGCGCCTTTGATATACACTTGTTCCAGCGCACCTCGTCCTAACTCAGACGCAATGCGCTCACCCAGTGATAGCATTGCCGCCGACATTGCTGCCACCCGATCTTCTTCCACGTTATGCGGCAGTGCGGTAGCAATTGCAAGTCCATCTGAGCTGACTACCGCAGATGCTTCAATATCAGGGGACGAAGACTGCAGTTCCCGCAGAAGATCAATGATGAGTTGTGAGCGTGTTTTTATCAATGCGAGCTCCAGTTCATTCTGGCACGTCGGTTCTGAGTTCTATGCTTCAAAAGTCGATTCTTTTGTCCTGATTTTGTTTTACACATGTCATCAAACATTCACTAGCTATGCAACTTCAATACCATAATAATAACAAAAAAACGCCTGGTTCTAATCCAAAGAGTGTCAGCGAATTACCCCTCACTATTCTGACTTTTTTTCCTTGGGGATGCTGTCAGGGTCATAATCTCCCCATTTACCACTAAACGATGATGCAAAAACAATCGCATTCGTGTCCTGAACTTCTCGTAGGGTCTTCTTCATATTCGCTTCTCGTTTTTCCGCCGCATCCTCAGGAGGCTTGTTTGTGGGTTGGGTTACCGATAAAATTTGAATACTCAGGATATCCTCCTTGAGGTACGGGATGATGTTACCCGCCTTCTCACCCACTAACGCCTTGGCAATCGGTGTATTTTCACTCAAGTACCCATGGGTAAAATCGGCTGCATTATCGTCGACAATTACAACTTTCATCCGTTCCTTCTTACCTGTCCTGTCAACGAGTTCAAGTTCCACCTCGCATCCAACCCTTATTATGTCTGGTTGTGATTTCATCAGCATAGTATAAGTCCATTATATCTACACGAAAAGGCTAATGAGATATTAAACATAAAATAGATCGTCGAACTTCCTTACGCTGGTATAATCTTTGACTGTATTAATATGATGCGATTATTTATTTCTGCTTTAATCCTGGTGCAAGGTTTTTCATGGCTGATTAAACCCCAGGCAATGCCCGCACAGGCAGGCATTTCACAGGGTGCAACAAACCTGGTATGTATGCCCGGGGTTTATATGTCCGATCCTCAGGATTGTCTGCCTCTTGGTCCATCAACCTATCTAACGAAAATGGCAAGCGATGGTTTCAATTTACCCTTGATCAGCCTGCCCTCCCGCCCGATTGATAGCCACTTGGCTGAATTGCCGTTCTCTTACGCCACCCTCGGTGAAGGAGCGACTCCAGTTTATGCATCTCTGGAAGATGCCATGGCAGGGCGGAATGAAATCCGAAAGATTGACCCTGGCAGGCTGCGCTATGTAGCTTATATAGATTTTAAGGAAACGGATCACGGGCGTTTTTTCCAATTGGAAGACGATACTTGGGTCTCTGTCGGCAGCCGTGTTTCAGTCCCACACAGCTACCCTGGCGGAATTGAATTTACCCGCACTCCCAACCAATCCTTTGGATGGGTCCTTCCGTTCGCTCCAAACATCGCCACCAAACGCACTCCTGGCAACTCAACGGACGATTATACAGGGTATAACCTGGCACCATATCAACTTGTTCAGGTATATGCAACCCAGGTGGTAAATAGTGAGGAATGGGAATTGATTGCCCCTGATGAATGGGTCGAGGGTCGCTTTATCGGCAAAGTGACGCCAAGTTCCACACCCCCACCCGGCGTTGAAAATGGACGCTGGATTGCAGTGAACTTGTTCGAGCAAACCCTCGCAGTATATGACCAGAATAAACTGGTCTTTGCCACCCTCATTGCTTCAGGTATGGAACCATTCTTTACTAAGCCAGGCCTATTTCAAATCCAAACAAAATTGGATTCAACTACGATGTCCGGCGCATTCGAAGCTGATCGCTCGGACTACTATTATTTGGAAAAAGTACCCTGGACGATGTATTACGATCATGCCCGCGCCTTACATGGAGCCTATTGGCGTACAGCTTTCGGTTATCCTCAATCACACGGCTGTATAAATCTCTCTCCAGAAGATTCACATTGGTTGTACGACTGGGCGAATGTTAGTGATTGGGTCTACGTCTGGGATCCCTCCGGCAGTACGCCTACGGATCCAAATTACTATAAAGATGGTGGAGCTTGAAGCATCGGTTCCGGTACTGTGGAATAGAATTTATAAGATGGGATAATCAATAAACGAGCTATCACCGAATTTGATCGTATTTATGAACATCAATATTCGCACATTCATCCTATTCCCGGTCATACTTATCCTGCTTGCCTGCCGGTCGCTATTCCCCTTATCATCCCCAATTCCCCCTCAATCACCTGAAGTAAAACTCCTCCGTGAGAAATCTTCCTCCATTAAATTTCTCAATAATTTCCCCTATTCCGTCGATCACCTTCACTCCCACTTCAATCTCTCCAGGACTGGCTCTAACTCCGGTATATACTACCTCTCCTGCCCCAACTAGAATTCCTCCAAATATACAGCTGCACATCTTTGATGAGCTATGGTCAATCGTCAATGATACCTACATTTATCCCGATTTTAATGGATTAGACTGGAACGCCATCCATGAGCAGTACCGGCAAATAATTTCCGCGGGTCTGACTAATCAAGAGTTTTATACGCGCATTTCTGATCTGATCTTCAACCTTGAAGATGACCATTCCTACTTCCTCGACCCCCAGCAAGTCGCTGACCAGGAAGCGGAATATCAGGGTAATCACGATTATGTCGGGATTGGGGTAATGGTAAACGCTGTTCCTGCCAGGCAGCGGGCAGTGATCATTTCTGTAGTTTCAGGTAGTCCAGCCGATACCGCTGGGTTGCAGCCCCGCGATAGCATCCTGTCAGTAGGTGGAATTCCGATATTGGACGAGCAGGGTTATGCGCGTGACCTCGTTCGTGGACCAGAAGGGACTTCATTCGTAATAACCGTGCAAACACCCGGAGAGCCACCTCGTTCGATTAACCTTACACGCCAGCGAATTACTGGTTCTTACCCTGTTGTTCATCAGGTATTTGTCACACCTGATGGTGAACGTATCGGCTATATTTTCTTAGTCACCTTCATGGACGGCACAGTCGATGACCAGGTCGCACAAATTTTAAAAGAAATGACTGTTGATCTTCCCCTGGATGGGTTGATCCTGGACAACAGGATGAATGGAGGGGGTTCGAGCCTGGTGCTCGAGCCAATGCTTGGCTTTTTTTCAGCAGGGATTTTAGGCTCCTACGTAAATCATTCCGAGCGTGATCCTATGAGAATTAAGCTGAACGATATCAATGGATCCTCAACGATACCTCTAGTAGTATTGGTTGGGTCAGGTACTGCAAGTTTCGGGGAGATTTTTGCGGAGTCCTCAAGATATCGGTCGTGCTTATATCATCGGCACAACCACCGATGGGAATGTCGAGGTTTTATGGGGGATATGATTTTGAAGATGGTTCACAGTTATGGCTGGCAAATGAAACCTTCCAGCCGATTAATCACCCAGAACACGACTGGGAAAAATCTGGCATTATCCCCGATTTATCAGTTTCTGGCGAATTTGACCAATATTCGATGAAAAACGATCCCGTAGTTTTGGCTGCCCTCGAATACTTATCTGGACAGTAGGGTCGGGGCACAGGAGAACAATTACCATGCTGACAATGCCGGAGACGGGATTTTTCGCACTGGCAGTCTTGCTCTCGCTCTATCTAACCTCTCGGGCTGTACTGCGTATCCTTCGCATCATCCAGCGTGGTCATGGCAGACCCGATTGGAGCGTCCTCTGGCGACGCCTTATCACGATTCCTCCGTATCGTTTCCTTTCAGCCGGTTTTCCGTTTTCGACTTATTCCCAGCCTGTTCCATGCACTCATCGGGTGGGGGTTTCTATATTTTGTGATCGTTAACCTTGGCGATTTATTTCAAGCGTATATCCCAGGTTTTCAATTCCTTGGATATGGGATGATTGGCAATCTTTACCGCCTGGGAGCCGATATATTCAGCATTGCTGTGCTGGTCGGCATTACTGCCATGATCATCCGCCGATTTATCCTCAAGTCAAAAGTGCTCACAGCCCGTTCGGATATCTTGCTCCATCCGAAAGCTCGCTTCGGAATTTTACGCGATCTTGCCATCGTCGGTGCATTCGTTACCTTGCACGTCAGCTCCCGGTTTCTCGGTGAATTATTCAAGCTCGCTCAGCTCGGGCCTGACTCTGGCAGCCATTTGCTTCGCTTGTAGTCCGTCTGTGGCTCGGTGCGAGCACTACCATATTGACGATCGGCGTGCATGCCAGTTTCCTGGGTGATCTTTAGGTGCTATCTTGCCTTCCTGCCTTATTTTTTGTATTCCAAGCACATCCACCTCTTCTTTGCACCGATTAACTTTCTCCTTAAACCAGAACGCAAATCCATCGGAGAGCCGAGTCGCTTGGACTTTGCTGATGAGAAGATTGAAAGTTATTCGGTGTATCCCATTTGGAAGATCTCGGGTGGGAACAGCTCATGGATGCCTATGCCTGTATTATGTGTAACCGCTGCCAGCAGGTTTGCCCGGCTTATAACACCGGCAAGGTGTTTATCCCCCGCTGCTCTT
This sequence comes from uncultured Chloroflexia bacterium, assembly GCA_963809615.1. Classification (GTDB taxonomy): domain Bacteria; phylum Chloroflexota; class Anaerolineae; order Anaerolineales; family UBA4823; genus FEB-25. The sequence goes on along the minus strand of CAWEKR010000003.1, from coordinate 214 downwards.
GAGATCAACAAGCGCTACTTCCTCAATTATTTTGGAGCCAAAATTGCCCGAGGGGGAGTCCAGCCCTCAAAGAATGGTCGAATTCGCAATTCCGGAAGATGCCATTTGGGCTTGCACAGCCTGTGGAGCATGCATTGATATTTGCCCGGTAAATAATGAACCCATGCGCGAACATCATTGATATCCGCCGCTCATTGGTGTTAACCGAAAACCT
>CAWEKR010000002.1:0-136510 GCA_963809615.1 uncultured Chloroflexia bacterium | reverse complement strand
TCGGTCTGTCCTATTGAACCCGGACCCGCGACTATGCGCGGGACTGGCCAGGCGGATCAGTCAGACCTCAAATAGTAAATGGATATTAGCTACCTGGAAAGGAGGTTTGCCTTTGATAACATCTCTAGCGCATTTCAGCCCTTGGGAACAGAGTGAAGACAGCAATTTTATTCAAGTTTAATTCAATGAAACTCATCCATATCGTTCAAATAAGGAGATAAGAATGAAAAATTTACAAAAGATGGGCGGCATTGCCGGGCTGTACCTGGCAGCAGCATACATCGTGGGTATGATTGGTTTTCTCACCGTAGTGGACGTTTCTAGTGTTGCTGACCCTATCCAGAAGGTGGCTTTAATGGCGGACAACCTGACCTTCCTGTCCATACTGCACCTAATTGTCTATGTGGTATGGGGCATCTTTATGGTTGTTCTGGCTCTAGCACTCTACGAGCGGCTAAAGACCGGCTCACCAGCAATAATGCAGACAGCGACAGTTTTCGGGATATTCTGGGGCTGCGTGATCATTATTAGCGGCATGATCCAAAACGTTGGCATGCAAACTGTCGTCGATCTCTATGGTAAAGATCCGACTCAAGCTGGGACGGTCTGGTTAACGATTGACTCTGTGATTGGAGGATTAGCCGGCAGTAATGAAATAATAGGCGGCATATGGATGTTACTGTTAAGTTGGGCAGCTTTGCGGACAGGAGAACTTTCCAAGGTATTGAACTATCTTGGCGTACTGGTCGGTGTAGCGGGCATCATCTCGATTGTCCCGGCTCTCGATATATTTATTTACATTTTTGCGCTGGGTCAGATTGTGTGGTTCATTTGGCTGGGGATTATGCTGCTGCGCAGCAATCCGGGCAAGAAAGCGACAAACGAGCTTTTGAGCGCGGCATAGATTTGTGTCTGAGGAGAGGGAGGGCTGAAGACCCTCCCCCTCCATGATAAAACTTAATCAGACGTAGGCGGCTTGTTTACACCAAAATGGATCAGAACAAGGAGAGAAAAATGAGAAAAGTTAAACAATTCGGAGAAACCGTCGAAGGATATAACATCCCGGTTTTAAACGAACGGGAAATAAGAGCATCGGCAGGGATCCTGTATTTCTTTATGTTCCTGGCCTGGATGTTGGTCATATTTAATGAGAATTATTTTCTGATCAAGTTTGTCAACACGATCTTCCTGACAGATTTCATCATACGGGTATTGATCAGTCCCAAGTATTCTCCTTCATTAATAATCGGGAGGTTGATCGTAGGTGGTCAAACCCCCGAATATGTCGGCGCGGCTCAAAAAAAGTTTGCCTGGACGATCGGTCTGGTGTTAGCCACGATCATATTCCTGCTGTTGGTTGTAATGAATTCAACTAGCTTCATTACAGGGATCATCTGTCAAATCTGCCTGATATTCTTATTCTTCGAAGCTGTGTTCGGCATTTGTTTGGGATGCAAATTTTATCCACTGTTCCATAAAGAAAAAACTCAATACTGCCCAGGTGAAATTTGTGAGGTTAAGGCAAAACAGGAGATCCAGAAAACGTCGTTACTGCAAAAAGGTGTTGTGATTGGATCTTTTGCTTATGTGATAGCAGCAGCGATCTTGTTTAACAATAGTTTTAGTGCAAAACCGACTGACTTGTGGGTCATCGTGAAATCTGTTCTTTCACTATAAGGATTGTTTTCTACTAAAAAGGAAAATGTCAATGAAAGCGATTGTATACACAAAATTTGGCCCACCCGAGGTTCTTCAACTCAAAGAGGTGGAAAAGCCCACCCCGAAAGCGAATGAGGTGCTGATAAAAGTAGTTGCGACCACGGTCGTAAAAGAAGACCCAGAAATGAGAGCTTCCCCAGGTTTTAACGGTTTTCTAAAACCCAGAAATCCGATCCTGGGGCAAGAGCTGGCCGGGGAGGTTGAAGCTACAGGTAAAGACGTGACCCGATTTAAGCAGGGCGACCAGGTATTTGGCATAGACATGTTTGGCGCGTATGCTGAATACAAATGTATGCCTGAAAACGGGGCGCTGGCCATAAAACCGACCAACATGAGTTATGAGGAGGCGGCCAGCGTTCAGAACGGGGCATTAACCGCACTGCCTTTTCTGAGAGATAAGGGCAAGATCCAGAGTGGACAATCCGTACTGATCTATGGCGCTTCTGGATCGGTTGGCGCGGCGGCGGTACAACTTGCCAGGTACTATGGAGCTAAGGTGACCGGCGTATGCAGTACCGCGAACCTGGAAATAGTGCGCTCCCTTGGAGCCAATCAGGTAATTGATTACACCCAGGAAGATTTTACCGAAAATGGCAAGACCTATGACATTATTTTTGACACGGTAGGCAAGTGTTCATTTTCTAAGTGCAAAGGTTCGTTAACGGATGAAGGCATCTATCTTTCTACGGTCCCAACGCCTGTAATTATGCTTCAAGCGTTATGGACTGCAAAGCGCGGCAGCAAAAAGGTAAAGTTTGCGGCTACGGGTTTGAGGCCGGCCAGGGAGAAGATCAAAGACCTTGTCTTCCTCAAAGAGCTGATCGAGGCAGGGAAGATAAAACCAGTCATCGATAGGCGTTATCCATTGGAACATGTGGCTGAGGCTCATCGATACGTTGAAAAAGGGCACAAAAAGGGAAATGTTGTCATCACTGTGGAAGAAAATCACAAAACACAAGGAGAAAAATATGAACATTAAGAAACTGGCCATTGAATTTGGTACCGTATTCGCAGTAGCCCTGGTGTCTGTTGCGTTGGTGACATTTCTATGGAACCTCATTGGGCACGGAGAAAGAACCGTAGACTGGGAAACCTCATTCAGTTTTGCTATCATGTTCAGCATAATGTTGACCTGGACAAAATCACGCGAAATCAAAGAAAATTTGATATTTCAAAAATCTGGAACAACAGAAAGAAGGAAAAAATGAAAAAGATCTTTCCATTCACAATCATATTGTTGGCACTGATAGCCTGCACCGTGGCGGTCCGGGCAATTATTGAGTACTTTTCTGTTACTCAGGCGACATCTGATTCTACTGCGACGGACAACCCTCAGGTGAATATGCCGAATCCTGCCTCGGCCTATTGCGAGCAGCAAGGGAACAAACATGAGATTCAAATGGCTTCCGATGGCAGCCAAAACGGAATATGTGTTTTTCCGGATGGCAGCACTTGTGAAGAGTGGGCTTATTTCCGCGGAGAGTGTGGCCAGACGCAACAAGAAAGCCCAACACCTGCCATGACTGTTGAGGCAACAACAGAAGCAAGTGGTGGTAACCCAGGAGGAGATAAACCGGGCAATTCCACGCTACCCGGGGCTATAGAACAGATAACCGGCTGGTGGGGCGTTATCAAGAGTACGGAGCCCGGCGCACAGTATGATGACTACTTCGAGCGGCAAGACTTAGCGCAGAGCCTATATTTTGGCATTGATTCTATGGACTCGACGATAACGTCCCAGATCGAAGCATTCCGCGACAGTGGCAAGATTGTTAATCTTTATGGCACATTACTGAGCAATACGCCCGACTACAACGGCTCGCAGATCCAGGTGGACCGCATTGAAGAACAAGCCTCAGGCGGTTACATGGCTGGCTAGGTGAATCAGTCAGACATTAAATAGAAAATGGATTTAAGCTACTTGGAAAGGAGATTTGCCTTTGATGACATTTCCAGCCCATTTCAATCCCCGGTAGCCGGGTAGGGAACACAATTTTATTCAAGTCCAATTCAATGAAACTCATCTATATCGTTCAATAAAGGAGAAAGAAATGAATACCTATAGAAAGACCGCAATAATTGTGGGAGTACTATACATAATCGGGACGGTCTCAGGCATACTAAGTGTCGTCGTTACAACGCCCGTTCTCGGCGATTCAGATTATCTTGCTAAAGCCGCTGCAAATGCAAATCAGCTGACGTTAGGTGCCTTGCTTGTGCTGATAATGGCTCTGGCACTAGCCATGGTTCCAGTCATGCTTTTCCCAATCTTCAGGAAGATCAATGAAGTCTTGGCTATGGGGTATGTTGTCTTTAGGGGAGCGCTTGAGACTGTCGCTTACATTGGGATGCTACTCAGTTGGCTACTATTAGTAGTCCTAGGTCAGGAATACATAACAGGAGGAACCCCGGCTGCTGCCTATTTTCAAACTATGGGGACTTTATTGAGGGACGGTCATGATGCGATCAATAACATCTTGATAATCGTCTTCAGTCTGGGCGCTCTAATGCTGTATTACCTTCTCTATCAATCCAAACTCATTCCTCGATGGATTTCAGGTTGGGGTTTCATTGCAATCCTATTGCATCTAGCTACGGGCTTTTTAATTATGTTCCATCTTATGGTTCCTTTTTCTACAATCAATGCGGTTATGAATCTTCCAATCGGCCTTCAAGAAATGGTGATGGCGGTTTGGCTGATCGTTAAAGGATTCAATCCATCTGCAGTCGCTTCTCTGTCTGCGAAAACAGCAACGAACGAGACTTTGAGCGCGTCATAGATTTGCGATATAGGGAAAAGGGAGGGCTGAAGTCCCTCCCTAAAACCCTCCCCGCCCGGCTACATGTAAATGCTCGTGAAACAGACCTTAAACAGCGGGCACCACACATCACAAGGAGAAAGCAAAATGTTAAAAAGAGGTTCGATAGTTCTCTCAATTTGGAGCGGTATCAACATTTTCCTTGCTTCCTTAATACTAACCATTGTTGTCTTTCTCAATGGAAACTCACCGATTCTGGCAATGGTCTTTGAAAAAACTGAAATCGCCAGACTTGACGCCAAGGTCATTGCATCGCTCAATGCATTGACGATCCTGTACAACTCTTGCTCGGTGGGTCTCTCGGTGCTGGTGTGGTTGATCATCCGAAAAAGCCTGATCGGCGGCCAAAAATGGGCCTTCTGGGTGTTGCTGTTCGTGATCGGTTTCGTGGAAGTGATGGCCTTTGTCGCTTCCGCAGAAGTCGGAAACGTGAGATGGCAAGTGAATGTTGTTCAGAGCGTTTTATATCTTGTGGGCATCGGCCTGTCGGGCTGGGCCTTGTTCAAAAGAGATAAAGCATGAATTAATTCAATAAGACCGCAAAAAATGAAACTCATCCATATCGTTCAAAAAAGGAGAATGAAATGAACACAAACAAAAAGACTACCGGAATAGATCCAAAAGGTAAACTTTCATTTCGAAAGATTGCCGTGATTACAGGCGTGATTTTCATCATTGCTACTGTCCTGCCCATCCTGGCCTCGTCGCTCGTACCTGACTTGACTGGTGCGGATTACCTCACTCAGTTCTCTACACACACGAACCAGGTGGCCGCAGGAGTACTGCTCATTCTCATCGGGTACTTCGCATGTGCCGGCATAGCCGTCGTGATGTATCCGGTCTTGAAGAAGTGGGATACGGGTCTGGCCCTTGGATCTGTCATCTTCAGGACTATTGAGACGGCCTTTTATATGATCGGCCTCGTGAGCCTGCTATCCCTGTTGACACTCGGACAGCAATACACAACAGCTGGAGCAGCCGATCGTACGTCGCTTCAGGCTATAGGTAATTTGTTGGTGATTGTTCGCAACAACACTGCGTTGTTCGCGGTATTCGCCTTCTGCCTGGGTGTATTTATGTACTACTACCTGTTCTTCCAATCCCGGCTCATTCCCCGATGGCTGTCTGGCTTTGGTATCGTCGCGATCATCCTGATGATGGTAGCTTGCGTGTTGGCCTTGTTCAGCGGAAACCGTATTACCAGCTACATTCCCCTGGCGGCTCCCATTTTTCTGCAGGAAATGGTTCTGGCAGTTTGGCTGATCGTTAAGGGATTCAATCCGTCTGTAATTGCTTCAAAGTTTGGGAAATCGGAAACGAACGAGCTGTTGAGCTTGGCATAGATCTGCACTATAGGGGAGAGGGAGGACTGAAGATTCTCCTTCTCCCCATTACGCACCATGGTAATGCTCGTGAAACAGACCTTAAACAGCGGGCACCACACATCACAAGGAGAAAGCAAAATGTTAAAAAGAGGTTCGATAGTTCTCTCAATCTGGAGCGGCATCAATTTCCTCCTCGCTGCGGCGATATTGACCAGTGTCGTTATTTTCAACGCAAACTCCCCACTTTTGGTGATGGTGTTTGAAAAATATGAAATCGCCAGCCTGGATGCCAAGGTCATTGCATCGCTCAATGCCTTGACGATCCTGTACAACTCTTGCTCGGTGGGTCTCTCGGTGCTGGTGTGGTTGATCATCCGTAAAAGCCTGATCACTGGTCAAAAATGGGCCTTCTGGGTGTTGCTGTTCGTGATCGGTTTCGTGGAAGTGATGGCCTTTGTCGCTTCCGCAGGAGTCGGAAACGCACGCTGGCAGGTGAATGTTGTTCAGAGCGTTTTATACCTGGTAGGCATTGGCCTATCGGGCTATTCTCTATTCAAGGGAGATAAAAAATGAATTCAATCAATAAGACCGCAAGAACTCGCAGGTTTCCTCTATTTCATGTATTTTGTAACTTCGATCATTGCAAATGAGTTTGGTCGCTTTGTATCCGTGGATGCTCTAGTAACGGTCAATCACATAATGGCTCATGAATCGCTATTTCGTATCGGATTTGTGATCAGTCTATTCTCAGTTGTGTTTTTTCTTTTGGCGGCCTGGTATTTGTACGTGTTATTAAAACCGGTGGACAAAAACATAGCTTTACTGTTCCTGTTATTAAACTTGGGTGGGTTTGCTATATGGTGTTTTGGTATGCTTAATCTATTTGCCAGCCTGTTGCTTTTGAGCGGAGCTGACTATTTGAAAGTATTCCAGCCAGATCAGCTACAAGCGCTAGCGATATTATTCGTCAATTTATACAAAAATGGATATATTGTCGCCCAGATACCCTATGGTTTCTGGCTCTTTCCTCTTGGTTATCTAGTTTTCAAGTCGGGCTTTCTTCCTAAGATCTTGGGCATACTGTTGATTGCCGATGGTTTTGGTCTTTTGATATATGTTTTTCAGCGTTTCCTTTTGCCGGGCTACGAAGTAATATCGTACCCATGTATGGTGGTTAGTTTTATTGCGGAACTCTCTCTTACTTTGTGGCTTTTGATTAAGGGTGTAAAGGATCAGAAACCAACCCTAGCTGATGGTCAGAAATAAAAATGAATACTATCAAGTAAAAAGGAAAGGTACAAAAATGAAAGCAATTGTATGCACAAAATACGGACCGCCGGAGGTTCTTCAGCTCAAAGAGGTGGAAAAACCTACTCCCAAGGACAATGAAGTACTGATAAAAATTCATGCAGCAGCAGTGACAGTTTCGGACTGTATAGTTCGAAGTGGTAAAGTAAATATCTTGCTATGGATTCCCATGCGCATATTTATTGGTTTCAGAAGACCAAGAAAACCTGTACTTGGGTTAGAGTTAGCCGGAGAAATTGATGCAGCAGGTAAAGATGTAAAACGATTTAAAAAAGGTGACCAGATTTTTGCATTTACCGGCAATCGGTTTGGTGCATATGCCGAGTACGCTTGTCTGACGGAAGACGGTGTGTCCATGCCGAATGACTGTATTCTGGCGTTAAAACCGTCCAATATGACCTATGAGGAAGCCGCCGGTGTTCCTTCAAGGGGAACTTTAGCATTGTATTTTATTAGAAAAGGAAATATACAGAACAGACAAAAAGTTCTTATTTATGGAGCTTCTGGAGGGGTGGGTACTTTTGCAGTACAGCTTGCCAAGTACTTTGGGGCGGAAGTTACCGGAGTATGCAGTAGCACAAATTTAGAAGTGGTAAAATCTCTGGGAGCCGATAAGGTAATTGATTACACAAAAGAGGATTTTACGAATAGAGGAGAATCTTATGATTTTATCTTTGATGCCGTTGGAAAAAGATATAGCTCAAAACTACAGTACAAAAAAGCGCTAACTCCGACCGGGAAATACCTATCAGTCGATGAGGGGACACCAAAGTTATATCTGGAAGATTTATTTTTAATCAAGGAGTTGGTTGAAGCGGGAAAGGTAAAACCGGTCATTGATAGATTGTATCCGTTGGAACAAATTGCCGAGGCTCACAAGTATGTCGAAAAAGGACACAAAAAAGGAAATGTGGTCATCACTGTACGGAATTAGCTAAAAGACAAATTACACCAAACCTGAAACAACAGAAAGAAGGAAAAAAACGAAAAAAATCTTTACATTCACAATCATTTTGTTAGCACTGGCAGCCTGCACGAGCGCCGCAGGTCCAGGCACATGCACCTACTGCGACGACCAAGCCTCAGATGAATATGCCAAATCCTGCCTCGGTCTATTGCAATGAGCAAGGGAACAAAAACGAAATTCGCATGGCTTCTGATGGCAGCCAAAGCGGAATATGTATTTTTCCGGATGGCAGCACCTGTGACGAGTGGGCCTACTTCCGAGGTGAGTGTGGTCCCGCATCGCAAAAAAGCCCAACACCTGCCCCGACTGCTGATGCAACCGCAGATGCAAGTGGTGGTGGCCCAGGAGGAAGCGGTGGCACGGTAGGAGATGGTTCGGGTGGTTACATGCCGCCAGGTACTTCAGAAGAAATAGCAGGCTGGTGGGGCGTCATCAAGAGTACCGAACCCGGCGCGCAGTATGATGACTACTTCGAGTTGTGGACCAACGGGCAGATTATCTACTTTGGCATCGATTCTATGGACCCGGCGGTAAAGTCCCAGATCGAATCATTCCGCGACAGTGGCAAGATTGTTAATCTTTATGGCACCTTACTGAGCAATGTGCCCGACTACAACGGCTCGCAGATCCAGGTGGACCGCATTGAAGAACAAGCCTCAGGCGGTTACATGCCACCCGGTACTTCAGAAGAAATAGCAGACTGGCGGGGCGTCATCAAGAGTACCGAGTCCGGCGCACAGTATGATGACTACTTTGAGTTGTGGACCAACGGGCAGATCATCTACTTTGGCATCGATTCAATGGACCCGGCGTTACAAGAACAGATCAAGGCACTACGCGACAGCAACAAGATCGTTCATCTTTACGGTACATTATTCAGTAATGTGCCCGACTACAACGGCTCTCAGGTCCAGGTGGACAGGATCGAAGTTGAATAGTAACTGTCAATCATGAAGGATATCCCGGTTTATGGTAGGGTGACCCTTCCTATATAAGGTTGACAGTTTTTCGGCACAAAATGTATCTACGCTGCAAATATTCCGTCCATTCACAATGCACAACAAAATCTCACTAACTCTAGAGTAAGACCTCAGAACTTCGATGGATGAGTGATGGAGCCAGGACAGGGGTTTTTTACCTGATGACGTGCAACCATACCGATGGAAGCCTGCCTGAACGGCAGGTTTTCCTTTTTAGGTGTGTACCACCGTTATCCCAAGGGATCAAGCTCTCCGTTGGAACTGGTATCTCCTGAAGGCAATATTGCTGTTCGGTTTCACCGACTATCTATGTTGATCCGCTGTGACGACTTTACGCAGGATAAATAAAGTGACATGCAGCAGTTAAGGAATAAGGACGATCCGTCCGGTCACTTTTCCAGTTGCCAATTGGTCCAGGGCGGCATTGACCTGCTCCAGCGGGTAATTCCCGGCGATGAGCGGACGCAGCTGCTTCCTGGCAACCAGCTGGACAACTTCGGCCAGCTCCTGGCGCGTGTTGCCCCGCGCCCCCATCAGGCGTATTTCCATACCCTGCACGAAACGCTGGTCAAGGTTGAGGGTCTTGCCAATGTCGATATACGCCACCATCACTACAACCCCGCCGGGCCTGGCGCATTTTATCGCCGGTTCGATGTCCTCAGCATGCGGGCGGAATGTCACCACGGCGTCCACCCCTTTACCACCGGTGATGTTGCGGACCTGCTGGACAAAGTCACCTTCACCGACGTTAACGGTGTATTGAGCGCCATTTTCCTTGGCTATCTCCAGCTTGGACTGCACCGAATCGATCGCAATGACCTCCGCCCCGCAGGCACGCCCACACTGGACGGCGTGCAAGCCCAATCCACCCAAACCCATGACCATCAGGGTCTGTGAAGGCTTGAGGTCTGCCTGGGTACGCACAGCGTGCCAGCTGGTTGCCACCGCATCGCCGAGAATAGCAGCTTCTTCGAAGCTGACTTCATCTGGAACGGGCACCAGGTTGCTTTCGGGCACCACCACATATTCGGAAAAACCGCCATCGCGGTCAAAGCCAAAAAAACCGCGCCGGTTGCTGCACAGGTTTTCATGAGCGGTAAGGCACGGCTCGCATTGACCGCAGTTCATGTACATGTAGACCACCACCCGCTCGCCTATCTGGCGCTGGCGCACTTCAGGTCCAAGAGCAGCGATTTCACCGGCGAACTCATGCCCTAAAACAAGCGGCAGCTTAAGCCGGGGATTCTTGCCTCGATACAGCTTGAGATCTGTCCCGCACACTCCGGCAGCCCGCACTCGCAGAAGTACTTCCGAACCGACCGGGTCGCGCAGCTGTCTTTCTTCGGGCAACATCGGCTGCTCGTATTCACGCAGTACGATTGCTTTCATCTCATCCTCCTCTACCAATATTTTGGCACCCCACAGGAGATCAGCTCCTCACATGGGTATCTTGTGAGGATTTCAAAGCCTGTGGCGGTTACCAGCACTTCTTCCTCGATACGGCAACCCTGACGTCCATCAGGAGTCTGGGCGTACGTTTCCAAGGCGAATACCATCCCTTCCTGGATGGGGAAGGGGCTCGACAGCGACTCGATGCGGTTGATCCCCGGCTTCTCATGGATCGACAATCCGATACCATGTCCCGTTGCCAATCCTCTGGCTTCCAGCTCGCTGTTCAATCCCCAGGCCTTATAGGTGGGGTAACGTGAAGCGATATCAGCCGATGTGATGCCCGGTCGTACCACACTGACCGCTTCGTAGAGCCAGTCGTAGGTCTGGTGGTAAGCGGCTTTCTGCTCAGGCGTCGGGCGACCACAGATGAATGTGCGGTAGTAACAGGTGCGATAACCGTTGTAGGCATGCATCAGGTCGAAATAGACCAGGTCACCCGGACGGATGATGCGGTCCGAAAAGACGTGCGGATGGGGGTTGCTGCGTGGTCCTGAGACCACATTGACACACTCAACGTCCTCCGACCCCAGGCGATAGAGCTTTTCATTCGCCACTGCCACCAGCTCGTTCTCCCGTATACCCGGCCGGATGGCCTGGACGATGGTATCGTAGGCTGCATCAGCCATTGCTGCAGCCACCTTGAGCAGCTGGATCTCATCCTGGTTTTTGATTAGCCGGGCATCCAGCATGGGGGAGCGGGCATCAACCACTTCCAACCCTTCGCGGTGCAGCGCATCCAGGAACACTACATCGGCAACGTCAACACCGAGCGGTTCGCCCTCCAACCCATACTCGCATAGGATGCCTTTGATGGTGCGGGCCAGGTTCCCGGCGATCTCCGCACCCTTGAGGCTGTCCGTCCGGGTCCAGGTGGGCAGAGCATAACGGACATGGTCAGCAATCCAGGGAGAATACAGTTTGTGGGCCTGGGCTGCCGTTCCCATTTCGAACATGATGGGGTCTTGCCCGCGGGGTAAGAGGACATAGCGGTTCATCTTATCTCTGGCCCATTCACCAATGTGAAGGCCGGTCAGGTAGCGGATATTGTAGAATTCAAAGCACAGAAAAGCACCGATTTCATTCTTTTCCAGCTGTTCACTGGCACGGGCGAGCCGGTAACTCCGCAGGCGATCATAGTCGACCCTGGTTTCCCAATCTACTGCCATCGTTCCCCAAGACATAATCAACACCTCCTCCAATGAATGTTCGAGTGAGCCAGCCAGTAAAATATCAAATTATTGGAATAGCGTTCCACTTATTACTGAGATTTATGTGAATATTATATACCAGAAATAGACTATCATCTCGTTATTATTGGAATGATTTACATTTATTCCTCTCGGATTTTGACCAATAACAGCTAAAACAGCCTGGATAAGCCATGGATTGGCCCAATTTTATGGGTAATGGCGTAACAAGGGCGATACTACAAGATGAATTGCGCATAATTATCCCTATTATGGTATTGACAGCGCGCCGGACACATGCTATTATACAATAAATTCGGAACAACAGTTCATTTTTTCAAGTGAATATTAGTGGTATTTTGGAATATAGTTCGGTTTCTTGTTCCATATTGTGATAGGTGCGTTCAGGAGGAATATCCATTGGATGAGTTAAGCGATAACACAACGGGAGTAAAAGCTGTCAAGCGAGCGTTGGATGTCTTGTCTTGCTTTACCCTGGAGGTGCCTGAGTTGAATTTAGTCGAGATCTGTGCCCAGACAGGCCTTCCCAAGGCAACCGTTCACCGTTTGCTGGCTACCCTGGCACAATCAGACTATATTGTCCAGGATCCTGACACCAGTGTTTACCGGCTGGGTCATAAATTTTTGGTGCTGGGTGCGATTGCTCGCAGGCAGATCAATTATCTCAATAAGGCAGAACCGATCTTCCAGCAGCTGGTGCCGGTAATCGATGAGACGGTGGCTGTAGCCAGTCTCGATGGCAACCACCATGTGTGCACGCTGGTGGTGGAGCCCGAGAGACCTGTGCGGGTCACAACGACAATCGGTGTTCGCCGGCCGTGCTACTTTGGCGCTGCCGGTCTGGTGCTGCTTGCCTATCAGCCTGACGCGGTCCTGGACGAAATCCTGCCCTCCGGTAAACTAGAGGCCTTCACCGTCTGGTCAGTTACAGATTCTGCCGACTACCGGCGGCGCTTATACAGCATACGCGAGCACGGGTTTGCCATTGAGAAAGGTGAAGCCTTCCCCGATGTGACCGCCATGGCTGCGCCAATCTTCGATCACCAGGGGAAAGTCGTGGCTGCAGCTGCCATTGTTGCCCCCACTCATCGGGTGCCTGATGACCGGGTAAGTTTCCTATTAAATAAGCTGATCGAAGCGACTTGCCAAATTTCTCGCGAGCTGGGAGCGTCGCAGGTGACACCTGTGGCAGTATTTGCCAATAATTAGCTGGAAGCAGAATTGTTCTCAATGGAAGTTACACAGCCGAAATGCTGTTGAAAACCCAGGTAGGCCCACCAGCCTCGACAAGGCTGGCTGTTAGCGAAAATACTGGCCTACCGAGTTCACCATGAACGCATCAGGAAGGAGCTACATATGTCTTGGGGAGTAATGGGTGTCGATTGGGAAACCAGAGTTGACTACGACAGGCTGCGTACTTACCGGCTTAACCGCGCCAAAGAGCAATTATTACAGCAGCAGATCGGCGCATACCTTTGCTTTGATTTCAACAACATACGCTATCTTACCGGGGTTCATATAGGAGAGTGGGCACGTGACAAAATGCACCGCTATGCGGTTCTACCCCGCGGTGGCGAGCCGATCCTTTTCGAGTCGGGTTCCGCGGGAGCCGCCCGGCGGTTGTATTCGCCGTGGATCGCCGATCGTGTGCGTCCTGCGGTAACCTGGTCACGCGGTGGCATCCCCAATTGCGACGGGGTTGCCGATATCCTGGCCAACACGGTCAAGGAGATCATGCAAGAGAACGGGGTGGAGAATGAGCCCCTGGCGATCGACATAACCGACATTGTCCTGCTGGATGCCCTACACAGAGCAGGCATCGAGAACATCATCGATGCCCAGGACAGCTTGCTGGACGCCCGCCTGATCAAGTCTCCCGATGAGGTGCAGCTACTAAAAACCGCCGCCTCGATGGCAGATGCGGCTTACGACACCCTGGTGCGCTCGATCAGACCTGGGATCAAGGAGAACGAGCTGGTCGGTCTGGTCTGCCAGACCCTGTACAGCCTGGGCTCTGATGACGTGGAATGCGTGAATGTCGTTTCAGGACCGCGTAGCAGCCCACACCCCCACGTCTTTTCAGACCGGATCATCCGGCCAGGTGACTTTGTCTTCTTTGATGTCATCCATTCTTTTAACGGCTACCGTACCTGCTATTACCGCTCATTTATCTGTGGTCGACCGACCAGCGATCAGAAAGCCGCCTACCATCAGGCCTACGACTGGCTGTACCAGGCGATTGACATGGTTCGCCCGGGGGTGACCTCGCGGGAAATAGCGTTGAGCTGGCCAGAATGCACCACCTGGGGCCTGAGCTCGGAAGCCGAGGCGATCGGGATGGCCATCGGGCATGGCATTGGTTTGTCCATCCACGAACGCCCGTTCATCAGCCGGATGTGCTCCCTGGAAAACCCGTTCACCCTACAAAAGGGGATGGTGATCGCCATGGAAACGTACGCCCAAACCCCAGACGGGAAACACGGGGCGCGGATTGAGGAAGAGGTGTTGGTAACGGAAGACGGGCACGAAGTGATCACCAAGTATCCCTGCGAAGAGCTTATTTCTTGCGGGGTTCCGGTGTACTGGTAACAGATTTGGATACTCCTGCCTAAAAATATGATCATAAACCAGCTATCGGGCTCAGGATTTATTGTGGAGAAGGTGGAATGGAGGTGTGATCGGAAGATTGACAGAGTGAGGATCAGGATGTAGCGGAAAACCAAAGCAATGCAAGTATTCGGTAAGGAGAATGCACTTCCTTGTAATCGGCGAAGGATTTAACCAAAATCCTTCCAACATTCGATAAGATTTTATTAGGAGGAACCTAGTGAAAACCTTAAGAAAGGGATTTTTCAGCACGACGATCATTTTCGTCCTGTTCACCATGCTCCTGGTCGCCTGTGCATCACCGACAGTAGCACCAATCGATCCGCCAGCCGCGGCTGCGAACACTCCCACGCCCAAATCGTTGGTCATTGGCGAGATAGAGACCCTGACCGGGGCTTCATCCGATAATCTCAAGCTCGCTGCCAGCGGTGCTTACCTGGCACAGCAGTACGTCAACAAACACGGCGGTATCACCATCAATGGTGAGACCTATATGGTTGAAATCAAGCTTGAAGATAACAAGGGTTCGGCAGATGGGGCTTCTGCTGCCGCCACGAAGCTGATCCAGGACGAGGGTGTCCGATTTGTTACCGGCAGTGGTCCTCCTCCCCTGACTGCCGCCATTGGGCAGGTAGCTGAGCCAGCCGGTGTGCTTTACGCCAGCATCTACAACAACGGCACCACGGCTGAGCAAAACCCGGACCGGAAATTTACCTATATTGCTAATCCGGACAGTTTTGCGGGTCAAATCAGTGCCATGACCTATTTGAAGGAGATCCACCCTGAAGTTAAGACCATTGCGTATGTATTGATCGATGATGGTCAGATTGAGGCCAACACGCCTCAGGTAAAGGCTTCAGCCGAGAAGCTGGGACTCACCATCGTCGGTGACATCATTGGCTTCGCTCCTCCCACGGTAGATTTCACCCCCATTGCACAGAAGGCAATGGAGACCGGAGCAGATTCGGTCATGCTCGGTAATGGTCCCACCGACTACATGGGCCAGATGCTTAAAAATCTGCGCACGATGGGTTTCACCGGACCCATTTTCGTCTGCTCGATGACCCCACCGCAGGATATCATGAAGATCGCGGGTCCCGAAGCATCCACGAACTTCTTTGGTCACGGCATTTCTGATCTGGTTGCAGTGCCTGATGCACCAGAAATCACCAAAGAGGTGATCGCCATGGCGGTCGCAGATCCAGAGATCGGTCGTTTCGATATGATGATGGCCCAGGGCTTCGACGCCATCTATACGATGGTACAGGCAATTGAGAATGCCCAGAGCCTGGACCCCAAGGTTGTCGCAGACACCTGGCAAAAGATGACCACCATCGACACCGTGTTTGGACCCGGAACGATGGGTGGCCTTCAAACCTATGGTATTAACCATAGTGTATATACCCAGCTGCCTATCCTGAAGCTTGAAAACAATGTGTTGTCGTGGGGTACGTGGGAAAAAGGCATTGTTATGCCGTGATCTTTACTCTAAAAGGGAACCCATCTGACAACCTTATCCTCCAATGGTAAGATTGCAGAAACGTTCGTTCGCAGCGGGTCAGACCGCGAGGGGGCGGTCTGACCCGCTGAGGTCATAGCTTGCAACCTGTGGAATGATAGACCTTCGCTCATGAATACACTCATAACGTGCACGGTGAATGGCCTGGTATTATCAGCGATCTATATCCTGGTAGCGCTTGGATTTGGCCTCCAGCTCAGCATCATGGGCATATTCAATTTTGCCCATGGTGCAGTTTATATGATCGGCGCGTATGTTACCTACGGGCTTTCGGTCGGGTTGGGGCTGAACCAGTGGGTCTCACTGGTGCTCTCGGTTATCCTGGTCGGAGCCTCCGGATTGTTCCTGGAGAGGTTTTGCTTCCGACCATTCAAATCCATCCCCACTCGCATGATCGTGATGGCAATCGCCTTGATCATCATCCTCGAGACGACGGTGGAGGTGACTCTGGGTGGTGTCACCCGGGCTCTACCGGCATTTGTCCCGGGGATATTGCGCGCCGGCTTCATTGCGGTGGACGCCGAGCGGGTGCTCACCTTCGGAATTGGCGCAGTCCTGTTGATGACGCTAACCTATATGATCCAGATGACCAAGGTCGGGCAGCAGATGTTGGCGGTGGCCCAGGATGCGGAAGGGGCGGCGCTGCAGGGCATTGATACGCACCGCATCGCCGCCACAGCCACAGTGATTGCCTGTGCTACAGCAGCGTTGGCCGGATCGTTGATGGCAACCATATTTAGTATGAACCCATTCATGGGGGATAACATCCTTTTGAAAGCCATCCAGGTGGTCATCCTGAGTGGTATTGGCAGTATTGGCGGCATTCTCGCCGGCGGTCTGATCATGGGAATGCTGAATGCATTTTTGCCCGTGTTTACCCAGGCCTCCATTGGCGAGCTGATCACCATTTTGATCGTCATTTTGATCTTGTTGATCCGTCCCAAGGGATTATTTGGGTATGAGCTGTTCTAGCGGCTGGAGGCAGGCATGCGCATAAAGTCATTCCTGGGGCAGCATAAGGGGGTCACCACGATCGCCATTCTTGTGCTGTTTATAGGCTTACTGTTCGCCCTGCCCATCTTAGGTTTGCGAGTCTATTACATGCACATCCTAATTGGGGTTTTCATCTGGATCATCGTAGCCAGCTCCTTGCGTGTATTAGACCTTTCGGGTCAGGGGTCGATCGGTCATGCGGCCTTCATGGCAATCGGGGCTTACACTTCGGGAATCCTAACGAAATATCTGGGATGGTCCCCATGGATCACCATGCTGATTGGTATCGGAGTGACCATCATCATCGCCTTCCTGGTAGCCATTCCCTTCACCCGTGTGAGGGGCATATATTTCACCATGGTCAGCCTGTTTTTCGGTATTGGCGTGCTGGCGGTCAACCAGGTTTTTAGCAAGTACACTGGTGGTTACTCCGGCATTGGCACCATCCCGATGCTATTCGGCTATGACAAAATCCCTTACTACTACTTCAACCTGGCATTGATGCTCATTTGCCTCGGCTTGATGTACCGCCTGGAGCACAGCCGGATTGGCTTAACCTGGAAAGCCGTCGCCCAATCACACATTGTGGCCTCCAGCATTGGCATAAATGAAGCCTGGCAAAGGATCTTGTGCTTCGGTGTGGCCTGCACCTTTGCCGGTGTTGCCGGGGTGGCGTATGCGCACTATTATGCTTTGCTCACCCAAGAGACCTTCAGCTTTGGCACGAGCATTAACGTATTTGTTTATATGACGGTCGGAGGTGCCGGTTTGTTCGCCGGGCCGATCGTAGGCACATCAGCACTTATTATTATTCCGGAGCTGTTCCGCCATCTCAAGGAATACGTACCGTACATCTTTGCCGGTATCCTGCTGCTGGTGTTGTTTCTGATGCCTCAAGGTTTGGCAGGGTTGCCAAATCAAGTCAGGCGCTGGCGCGAGCAGCATCCAAAGAAAGTCAAGGGGATTGATCCTGCAGATGAGGTGGCCAAGCGTGCTGCTTGAAATCCAGAACCTGACCAAGAATTTTGGTGGCCTGATGGCGGTCAACCAGTTCAACATGGGAGTCATTGAAGGCCAGGTCGTCGGGTTGATCGGGCCGAACGGCGCCGGCAAGACCACCGTCTTTAACTTGATCACCGGCGTCATCCGACCATCTGCTGGTAAAGTAGTATTCGACGGAAAGGATGTTACTGGAAAGCGCCCTCATGTCCTGGCGAGCGCTGGCATCGGGCGCACGTTCCAGCTGACGCCGCTCTTCACCGAATTTACTACCCTTGAAAACGTGGTTGCCTCTTATTATCTGCACCCTCGCTCCAGTTTCTGGGGGTCCTTTTTTAATAGCTCCACATACCGCGGAAATGAAGGCTACGCGATGGAGCAGTCCTTGAAAATCCTTGACCTGGTTGGACTGAGCAAAGTAAAGGATGAGCGCGCCAAGAATTTACCGCATGGCTACCAGAAGATGTTGGGAATTGCCAGGGCATTGGCAGTGCAGCCCAGGTTGCTTATGCTCGACGAACCTTTGGGCGGGATGAACACGGACGAAATCGTCTTCACCATGGATATTATGGCTAAAGTAAGGCAGCAGGGGATGACCATCCTGGTGATCGAGCACAATATGCAGATCCTGGACCTGTGTGACCACGTGGTGGCGATCAATTTTGGGCAAAAAATTGGGGAGGGTAGCGTCGTAGAAGTACGTGGCAATCCCGACGTCATCAAAGCCTATTTGGGAGAGCAAAGTGCTCCTTAAAGTATCCAACCTGACAGTCCATTACGGTAAAGCTGTGGCGCTTGAGAATGTCTCGATAGAAGTCGCTGAGGGTGATGTTGTGACGCTGGTCGGGGCTAATGGGGCGGGTAAAACCACCCTACTGAGGACGATATCGGGGTTGATCCCTGCCACAACCGGTGAAATCTGGTTCAGAGACACCCGGATCAAAGGGCTGTCAGCGCCGAAAATTGTTGCGTTGGGATTGGTACACATCCCTCAGGGCAGGCGCTTGTTCCCCTATCTGACCGTGCTCAGCAACCTCAAGCTGGGTGCGAGCCTGCGCAAGGACCAGCAGGCGATTAAACGCGATCTGGATAACGTTTTCGAGCATTTCCCGCGCCTGTTTGAGCGGCGCAACCAGAAAGCTGGTACGCTGAGTGGAGGGGAGCAGCAAATGGTCGCCATCGGGAGGGGCTTAATGGCAGACCCGAAGCTGCTGCTGATGGATGAGCCATCACTGGGGCTGGCACCCTTGATGGTCGCGGAGCTGGTCCCGGTGATTAAGTACATCAACGCCCGCGGCATCAGCGTGCTGCTGGTGGAGCAGAATGTGTCGCTGGCATTGGGCGTCGCCAGCAAAGGCTACGCACTCCAAGTCGGGCGGATCGTCCTGGAAGGGGATATCGAGCAGTTCAAGACCAGTGAGGTGGTCAAGGCAGCCTACCTGGGGAAGTGAACGAAAAACCATCGCCTGGGTCGGCGATGGTGATTTATTCACTTGTAGCAATTTGTATATAGCTTGACTGGGGGATTTAGTTCTGTTTCCTAAGAAAATTCCCGGAAAACTTGATTAAATCACTGCAAGCAGCTTTCGAGATAGCGATCGCCGAATTACCGGCTCAGCCAGCCATCACCGCCATGGCAGCTTTGACCACATCGGCTTCCTGAGGCACGTAGGCATCTTCGAGCGTCGGGCTGAACGGCACCGGCACCCAGGGTGCGCCCACCCGCTTAATCGGTGCATCCAGGTAGCCCAGGGCTTTCTCAGCCACCACTGCCGCCACTTCACCACCAAAGCCCCCGCGCAAAGGTGCTTCATGCACGATCACGAGGTGACCGGTTTTGCGAACCGATGCCAGGATGGTTTCCTCGTCCAGCGGCTGCAGTGAACGCAGGTCGATGACCTCGGCATTTACTCCCTCCTTTTCGAGAGTCCTGGCGGCTGCCAGCGAGACGTCTACCATCCGACCGTAGGAGACAATGGTGAGGTCCGTTCCCTCACGCTTGATATCCGCCACACCTAGTGGGATGGTGTATTCGCCTTCCGGCACCTCGCCCTTCTTGGCATATAGCATCTTGTGCTCGAGGAATACCACCGGGTTGGGTGTGCGGATAGCTGACTTGAGCAGCCCCTTGGCATCGTAGGCTGTGGAAGGCGCCACGATGGTCAGCCCGGGCACATTGGTTAAATACGACTCAACACTCTGGCTGTGATGGGCACCGGAACGCCGCCCGGCTCCGTAAGCCGCCAGGCGGATCACCATCGGTGCGGTCACTTCACCGCCAGACATGTAGTAGACCTTGGCGGCATGGTTGGCAATGGCGTCCATGGCGATGGTGACAAAATCAGCGAACATCACTTCTACAATCGGGCGCATGCCCATCATGGCTGCTCCCACGCCTGCCCCGACTAGAGCTGATTCACTCAGCGGAGTGTCAAAGACGCGCTCCTCTCCAAACTCATCGTACATCCCGGTGGTGACCAGGAAGTTTCCGCCGTGCTCGGCGACATCTTCACCCATCAAAAAGACGCTTGGGTCCCGGCGCATTTCCTCAGACATCGCCTCGCGGATGGCATCGCGGTACATGATCTCTCTCATATTCGCCTCCCACCAACCAGGGTTGGGTCTTCGGGTGCATACGCCCCTGCGGTTAATTCTTCGGCAGGCGGGAATGGACTCTCTTCCGCGTAGCGGACGGCAGCTGCTATCTCAGCCTGCGCCGCCGTAGCTGCGCTTTCCTTGCCGGACTCATCGAGCACCCCGCATCCCATCAAGTAAGCCTCAAATTGGCACAATGGGTCTTCTTCATGCCAGCTAGCCACCATCGCCGGATCGCGCAGGTACTCCGGAGCTCTTGCCTCGCAGTGGCTGCGATAGCGGAAGGTCATACATTCGAGCAGGGTTGGTCCGTCACCAGCCCGGGCACGGGCGATGGCGCGCTGCACAGCCTCATACACCACCAGGACCTTCTGGCCATCGATGCGCTCACCCGGGAAACCATACCCTTCTGCCCGGCAGGCAAAGTTATCTCCGGCAAAATGCTTTTCCAGGGGGGTGTACTCGGCATAGCCGTTGTTTTCAAGCACGAAAACGATCGGCAGCTTGAACACACCGGCGAAGTTGAGCCCTTCGTGGAAATCTCCCCGCTGAGCGGCTCCATCACCGAAAAAGTTGATCACCACGTTATCTTTCTTCTGCAGCTTGAACGCCAGGGCTGCCCCCACTGCAACAGGGATATCTGAACCGATCAGTCCTGTCCCCAGGAGCACACCATGTTCAGGATCAGCCATATGGTGGGTGGTGGACTTGCCGCGCGCTGGTCCGGTGGCCTTACCGAAGATGCCTGCCATCTGCAGGCTGGTGGGCACGCCTTTGACGATAAACGCTCCACGGGTGCGCAGGGAAGGCATCACCTGGTCCTGCGGTCGTAGCCCATAACAGGCACCGATGGCGATGGCCTCCTGTCCCTGGCTGCCGTGGGGCAGCTCGACGACGCCGCCATGACCCCACAGCGCACACAGACGGTCTTCGAACTCACGCGTCAGTCTTAGCAGCCGGTACATCTCGAGCAGGTCTTTGGGTTGTAATTTTTCAATATATGCCATGCCGGTTCACCTTTGACTGGGCGGAACACTGTGGACCCGCTCCATATCGATAATATTATCCTGGATTTTCCAGGCGGTTCTTGACAGCCTGGAGGAATTGTACGGCAGTAGCGCCATCCACTGCCCGGTGGTCGTAAGACAGGCACAGATACATCACCTTCGAAGCCAAAACGACACCCTCCCGCACCACTGGCGCATCAGCAACCTTTCCCATCCCGAGCACAGCCACTTCGGGCAGGTTGATAATGGGAGTGAAGAACAGCGAGCCGAAGACGCCTGAATTGGTTACAGTGAAGGTGCTGCCTTTCATATCGTCTGGGGTGAGCCGGCCTGCCCTGGCTATGGCGCTTAGAGCATTTATCTCCTGGTCAATCTCTCCCACACCTTTGCGCTCTACGTTCCTGATCACGGGCACCACCAGCGCACCTTCGATAGCAACAGCCACACCCATGTGGATTGCACTTTTTACGATAATCTTGTCTTCAGCCACCCAGGCATTGAGCAGGGGGAACTCATGCAGCGACTGCGCGGCTGCCCAGGCAACATAGGCAGTGTAGGAGTATTTTGTCCTGGTACGAATTGACACGACCTGGGCCATGTCCACATCCATCACGGTGGTCACGTCGGCAGCCGTGCGCCGGCTGAGTGCCATGCGCTCGGCAATCCTGCCCCGCTGGCCAGTGAGCGGGATCACCTGCGCATCCTCGCTCTCAACCGGTGCAGCTGCAGGCTGCTCTGAGGCAAAGGCATGCACATCCTTCTCAGTGACCAGCCCATCTTCCCCGGAACCTGGCACTTGTGTAATATCAATTCCCAGTTCCTGGGCTACCCGCTTGGCTGCTGGAGAGATTGGTCTCCGCCCGGCTGGGATAGGTGTAGCGGCTGTTCGAGGGGTCACGATTGGCGTGGCTGCGTTGGGAGTTGGGGTGTCCACTCCGTTTTCCAGCTCTCCTTCGTCAGCGATAATTGCTAGGGGGGTGTCGACGTCCACTTCGGTTCCCGCCTCCACCAGTATTTTGCGCAGGATGCCTTCCTGGGGCGCTTCCAGCTCGTGGGTGGCTTTGTCGCTCTCCACCACTACCAGCAGGGCGCCTTTGTTGACTTTGTCGCCTTCGTTCAAAAGCCACTCAACCACCCGCCCCTGGATCATGGATTGGGACAGCACCGGCATGCGTACTTCATGGGTCATCGTCATTCTCCTCGAATACGTGCAGTTATTGCATCAGCGCAAGCAGGTACAGGTTACTTCTCTTCATAACTCGCTGCTATAGTATGAAGGTGTCGGCAAGTTGTGACAAAGTATTCCATTTATACGGCAATTTTATCCGACTAAATTCAATAAAAAACGGAATGCTGTCTCATTTATTAGGCTTGATAGATATGATAGCACAACCAATACCCGCTTGTCAATACTACCAACCACCAATTATACGCTCAAAAAGGGGAATATGACCTGATCCAGCCGATCTGCAAGCCAATTTCGACCCCATGCAGAGAAAAAATGGTCAATTTATGTTATTGACAAGCGCTATCCCCTGTGCTAAACTATTTATAAATATGGAACGCCGGTTCATTTTTGTGATTATTATTAATCTGCTCAATCCAGTTTGATCGGCAACAGGGGTATTATATATCTATAGTCTGTCGTAATCGACCGGAGATGCCCAGTGCTGATATCAGCCTGGATGAAGATTGCGGATGAAGGGTGAGGAGTTAACGAGAGACATGACTTCCGTGCTGGGAAAATATACGATCGGCCAGGTGAGTTCTGTGGTTAAGAACCTTGAGACTGCCATGGACGGGTATATGCGTACAGCTGGAATTGGCCCGTGGAATATCTACACGAACAGCGCACCGCCTCTCTATTGTCTGTATCATGGCCATCCGGCGAATTACAAGGTACGCGTGGCGATTGCCAGGTCTGGCCAGGTGCAAATGGAATTGATCGAATATCTCGAGGGAGACAGCATCCACCGGGATTTCCTGGCTTCCGGTCGCCAAGGTCTTGAGCACGTAGGGGTCTTCGTGCCCGACCTTCAAGAGGCATTGAAGCCATACCTGGACATGGGGGTTGGAATCCTCCAGCAGGGGGCTGGCCTCGGTTTGAGCGGTGATGGTCGCTACGCTTACCTGGACACAGAAAAAATGATCGGCACCATCCTGGAGCTGATCCAGCCTGCTTCGCAAGCCGCAGCCCCTGAACGAATCTATCCGATGATAGACTAACCCACTAAAAGGGAGACCAAAAATGACCGAGTTGATAAAAAGAGGGATCCAGATCAATATCGCCGATGCACCCTGTGTCGAGCCGCCCAAGCATACAAAAGCGCTGTGTTGGACGTTCATCACTCCCAAGATGCAGGACAACCGGGCTTTCGAATTGATGCTCACCACCGTCCAACCGGGCGGCGGGGCGGAGATCGTCACGCATGCCACTGAGCATGCCTACTACGTTATCTCTGGCCGGATGCAAGCCACGGTCGAAGATCAGGTTTACGACCTGAAGCCTGGCAGCTGCCTGTATATGGACAAAGAGGCGGCTCACGGGTTGAAAGTGGTGGGCGACGAACCGGTCAGCTTCATCGTCATATTCGCTCCCGCCCGGCAATACGCCTAAACACATCCCCCACTTACCAATACAGGTCTGGTACAATGACCAAAGTTATGAGTAGGAGCGAGGAATCGGGCACGCTGGTGGCATTCACCGCCTTGGCACCCTTGTCCGTTGGCGGTCTGGTGGGGCTGCTCGTGGCGCGCAACCCCAGTGATGTAACTGGGATCGACCCAGCAGCCATGCTGGTTTTCGCGGTCGGTATCCTGGCATTAGTGATCTCCTTGTTCCACCTGGGCAGGCCCTGGCGGGCACCTCTGGCACTCCTGCGTTTTTCCAGCTCCTGGTTGAGCCGTGAGGTGATCCTCTTTGGACTGTTCCTGGTTTTCCTGGGTGCCTATGCCATCCTGCCTGCATTCCATCTCAGCGGGCCAACGCTGAATTTAATTGGTCTGATCGGCGCGGTCATTGGCCTGGCGGGTACGGTTGCTACCGGTGAGACTTACCGCTTGCACGCCCGTCCCAGCTGGGACCAGGGTTTGACGATCGTCTCCTTTCCGTTAGCTGCATTTTCCACCGGCCTTCTGTTTGGCTTTTTCGCTGCCTATCAATTCACCGGGATCGAAGTAACAATTTACGCTTGGGTGATCGCCGCAGTGTTCGTGCTGGCTTCACTGGCAACGAGCTTGGTACGCTCAATTCTTATTAATCCAGACAGCCCTGAATCTCAGCTCAGCCGGAGGATGGTACTAGGGAGTTATTTATGGCTGCTGGTGGTGCGGGTGATTGCTGGCGCAGCGGTACTGGTTTTAATCGGCATCGGTGGTGGAGCGCAGTATCTTGCCTGGATACCAGCCCTGTTGGGGGATTTTGCCGACCGGCTGCTGTTCTTCAAAACGGTCGTCCCGGTCACGCTACGAGGCAGGTACTTATGAGCGCCGCCCCTGTGGGGGTTCAACATCAATCGCAATCTCGGGCGGCAATTTACAGTTTCCTGGCCTGGCTGTTCCTCAAACCGCCCGATGTTGAGCTCGTTACCCGGCTGATGGCAAACGATTTCCAGGATAGCCTCGCCATCCTCCCCTTCGGATCCGGATCAACATCCAGGATGGTCGATGGATTGAAACAAATGCGTTCTTCCCTTTTGGAAAGGGGTCCACGCCCATTAGAAGACATCTGCCTGTCGGTTGCAGTGGAATATACACGTTACTTTCGGGGTATTGGAAGGATGGATAACCCGCCGCCTCCGTATGAGACTCTCTACCGATCGTTTGATGCGGGGGAGGATAATGCATTCCTGCTGCAGCTGACGGAGTTCTACCAACAGGCTCAGGCAGCGATGCAAGCAGAGAATGCCGAGCGGGTTGACTATCTTGGTATCGAGCTGGATTTCATGCGCCTGCTGTGCGAGGAAGAAAACCGAGCCGCAGATCGGGACGATACAACTCAAGCAGGGCATTTCTCACAACTGCAGGAGCGTTTTTTACACGAACATTTACTGGTGTGGGCACCAGGCTTGTGTGAGTCATTAATATCCCAAACTGTAGCTGGTTTTTACCATGGAGTGGCTCAGCTCCTGCTCGGCTTCCTTGAAGCCGAGGCAGCCATGGTCACCTTTCAGCCAACAGAAATCCAAATTCATAGCGGAAGCACCGGACAGGTATTGGAACAATGAGCAAAACGAGCATGCCGACGGAACACACCCAGGTGACTGACCTGGCCAGCCTAATCCAGCGCATCTTCAATCGCTCCAGCGGGGTCATGACCCGCGAGGTCAGGAACACCACTGCCCCTCGGGTCGAGACCAGGGTGTCTGCCTGCCGGATGTGCGGTAATAAAGCCTGGTGCACTGTCATTGTGACCATACAGGATGGGGTGGTGGTAAAAGTCGAGGGCGATCCCTCGAACCCAATCAGCCAGGGGAAGCTGTGTTCGCGCGGTCAGGCGGCGATCTTCAACCTGTACAACCCTTACCGCGTCAAAGCGCCGATGAAACGCACCAACCCACGCAAAGGACTGGACCAGGACCCGGGTTGGGTTGAAATTAGCTGGGAGGAAGCCCTCAGCACCGTCACCGAAAAGCTGCGAAGGATCCGGCAGGATGACCCGCGGAAATTTGCCCACATGTGGGGGTTCGGGGGCGACTGGTGGATCGTGCAGCACGAGGCATTCCTGCCCGCATTCGGCACGCCCAACCTGCTGCGCTCGCATGGCGTGCTTTGCCCGGTACATTACGGCTGCTCGCTGGTCCAGGGGACGATGCTGGACAAGCAGGACGTCGAATATTGCCAGTACCTGCTCACCATCGGGGGCTCGCTCGGTCCCAATATCGGCAGCGCCCATTCCACACGTGCGCTGTCCATTGCACGTGAACGCGGGATCAAGCTGGTGGTCGTCGACCCCCGCTGCAGCCCTGAAGCTTCCATCGCCCATGAGTGGGTTCCGATCAAGCCAGGCACAGACCTGGCATTTGCTCTTGCGCTGCTCAATGTAGTAATCAATGAGAATGGCATCTTCGATGAGCGGTTTATGAAGCTGCGCACCAATGCGGTTTACCTGATCGGTGTGGATGGATTGTATGCCAAGGATTCCTCCACCGCTAAGCCGCTGATTTGGGATCCAGTGGATAATATCGCCAAGACATTCGATGACCCCACGATCAAAGATTTCGCCCTCGACGGCAGGTTTCCGATCGAAGGGCAGGCTTTGCCGACCGCTTTTACCCTGATCAAGGAGGCGCTGCGTCAATATACTCCCGAATGGGCGGAAGAAATTTCGACCGTCCCCGCCGCAACAATCCGGCGTATTGCGCATGAATTCGTTGAGGCTGCCCACATCGGCGAGACCATCACCCTGGATGGAGTGGTCTTCCCGTTCAGGCCGGCTCTGGTGAAGGGCGAACGCGGCTCATTGGGCAAGTGGGGCGGAGCGTATGAGCACCTGGTGCATAAGATGCTCAACATGCTGGTCGGCTCGTTGGATGTCCCGGGCGGCGACCAGGGCTCCGAGACCGGTCCGGCACTTAAACCCGGACCAGACGGTGTGGTCATGCCCAAGAAGGAAGCCGTACCGGTACCCTTCAAGTACCCACCCGATATCGACCTGGCCCAATTCTACCCTAACCGCCACACACTGCCACATATGGCATGGAAGGTGGTGCTCGACCCGGCTAAGTATAATATCCCCTATGACCTCGAAGCACTGATGATCTATGGGGGCAATCCCATTACCAATAACTCCAACCCCGATGAGGCGATCGCTGCCCTGTGCAAGATCCCCTTTATCGTGACCATCGCTTATATTTACGACGAGGCCGCCCAATTATCAGATATTTTGCTCCCCGAGCCAGCCCTGCTCGAACGTTACGGCATCCAGGAGGTAGGTACGGGTCACTTTGTCCAGGCACAGGACACCAATATGCTGCAGATCACGGGTGTGCTGGCTCGCTTACCTGTGGTGCCGAAGCAGTTTCAGACCCGCCAGGCCGACGAGATCTACCTGGAGCTGGCCGAGCGCGTGGGTTTCCTGTATGGCGAGGGCGGGCTGAACGACCATTTAAACCGCTTCTGGAAGCTGCAAGACCCTCATAAATTGGACCTGGATAAACGCTACACCACTGCTGACATCCTGGATAGGACCCTTAAATCCAAGTTCGGGGTGGAAAATGGGATCGAATATTTTCAGGATGCGGGCATCTATTACAAGATGCGCAGCAAAGCGGAATCGTATAACTCTTACTACTATCCCGAGGGGACCACGCGTTATGCTTTCTATTTCGAGCACCTGCTTAAGACGGGTGACACACTCCAGCACGACCTAAGCGAGCACAACCTGACCATTCCCGGGCAGGACATGGCAAAAGTATGGTGCTTCTACCAGCCGATCCCAGAATGGGTAGGGCGACCGGATGCAGCTGCCTCCGCTGAGTATGATCTTATTGCCATGAATTGGTCCACACCGCAGTTCCGCATGCACAACTCAGACCAGACTGGCAACCCATTACTCAATGAGCTGGTTGATGAAACCGATCCATACCAGTTCGTCATCTTGATGAACCGGGAAACCGCTGCCCGCAAGGGCCTGCATGATGGCGACGAGGTGAGGGTAGAGGCTTACTGGGGCGGCTGCACCGAGGGAGTGCTGCGAGTCACCAGCTTGCTACACCCGGACGCGCTGGGGGTTCCGGGAAACCATGGTTTCAAGTCATCCTTCCGCAACCCGGCGACACGCAAAGGTCCACATTTCAATTCCCTGCTCAACAGCGCTGAAGGCACGTTCGACCCTCTGCATGGCGGCATTGACCGAAACCCTCGCGTTAGGGTGTATCGCCTGGGAGGGAAAGGCTCATGAGATACGCCATGGTCATCGACCTGTCGAAGTGTGTGGGCTGTAATGCCTGCGCGGTAGCCTGCAAACAGGAAAATGCCACCCCGCCCGGGGTCTTGTGGAGCAAGGTGCTTCAGTATGAGTCGGGCGAATACCCAGATGCACGCCTACGCTTTTTACCCATGCTGTGCATGCATTGCCAGGTGGCACCATGCCTGGAGGTTTGTCCCACGGGCGCCACATACCGCGCCGAGGGTGGATTGGTACTAGTGGACGACGACAAATGTGTCGCCTGCCGCTACTGCATCATGGCTTGCCCTTATGAAGCCCGCAGCTATAACTCCAGCCGCCCGCATGCGTACTACACGGACCGGGGTCTGACGGAATACGAGCAGGTGGGCTACCCTCAACACCCTAAGGGATCGATCGAGAAGTGCACATTTTGCGTTCAACGACTTCGGGAAGGCAAAGAACCGGCGTGTGTGGTCACGTGCCCAAGCCAGGCCAGGATCTTCGGCGACCTGGACGACCCAGAGTCGGAGGTCTCGTTGCTCGTGGCAAGCGGGGTAGCTCACGCCAGGCTGGAAGACCAGGGGACTAAACCCTCGGTGTTCTACATAGATTTGGATTCACAGGGTTGATCTGCCTGCGGAGCTCGTGCAAGTTCTGATTTAATGGTGTAATACTATGCCAATAATCATACTTGACCCGATGGGAAAGAGTAGATTATTAACCTTGTATGACCTGAGGAAGTTGGAGCGAGGTAGGAATGAAGACCTCGTCCATAATCCGAGCGGCTACTCCCTGACCCTCTTCGTACCAGTTTCCGTAAATAGCACTACACGTGCTTGGTTCGGCAAGAACCAGACGCTTTGGGTCGATAAGTACGGGTACATCCTGTTATGTATTAAAGAAGCAGCCGTATGGCTCAGTCATGGAACCCTATGCCTGGCAGCTCAGCTTTTCCGAGGTGCTTGAGAAAATCATTATGCAAATTTGCTTGAATTCCAGGTGTCCCTACACGAGGGGGAGGTAAGGTCATGGTGCTACCAGCGATCGCCAGCCGAGGCTTTCTGCTGGTGCTGACGTTCCATGCGCTCGTAATCAAGTAGAGGCCGGAGGGGGCCTCACTTTATGATTTGTGATCCAGCAGGGTATACTCCGTTTAATTTCTCTGTCGTGATCGATCTTACCGCTGATGCAATGTAGAAATAAACGAACTCACTTCATAACATCATTGACGAAGATGGATTAATCCTGTACACTATAAGCACTCCGATGGGGAGTAGCCACCCGGTTGTTCGGGTTGGATAGTCGTCAAGACGGAAAGTAATTTCCCGGCTGTCTGAACGAAAGAGCAAGACCATCGCATACAATGCTATGGTCTTTTTTTATTTATATTGACATTCAATATGCATGGATTGTGTCTCGGCTTAGATTTATTTTATAGACCAGTTATTTGCAAGTGTGGTTTAGGCAGATAAGGCGAACCATCATCAAGAATATAATTTTCGAGTTTTTTATGGAACGAGAGACGAGAATGAAAAAGAACCTGTGGGTAATTGCTGGTACGCTATGTATAGGACTGGGCATCCTGGGCATCTTTCTACCTGTTTTACCAACCACTCCTTTTCTGTTACTGGCGGCATATTGTTACGCCCGCGGGTCGGCTCATTTTTACCATTGGCTGATGTATCGCTCGTGGTTTGGTAGTTTTCTCCGAAGCTACCGCGAAGGACGAGGAATACCAATATGGCAGAAGTTGTTAGCCCTTGCGGTCTTATGGCTGACGATCGGTTTTGCGGTCGGGTTTGTGGTTTCTACCTGGTGGTTGAAGGTTCTATTGTTGGTCGTGGCGCTGGGCGTAACTATCCACTTGAGCATGATCAAAACCAGGCGTCAAGAACCTCCCTGCTTGCCTGATGATGCAAATTCAAAGAAACCAATTGAGGTTCCCTGACCCTTTTCAACAGGTTATGCTGCACATCCGATGATAAAACCGCGAAGCTCACGAATCTCTTTGGTGACCCTGCTGCTGTATCTTTGTTTAGGCAGCCTGGTGGCTTTGCCTATGCTCAACGTGATTGAACTGTCAGCGCCTGAGCTTTCCTGGGTTGAGTTTGGGAATTACAGCTTCCTCGATCAGGCTGAATTTGAGGAAGAAGTATTTTTTGGAACAAAGATTGGTACAGTGATTGCCTGTCTATTTTTCTTGAAACCCAGGTTAATCCATCTGGATTTTCAAACTGCTAACTTATCGCCTATTTCTCCCCCTCCCAAATACGCATAACTCAATATTTACCCTTTTCTGGCAGTGGGCCTTAAGCGGTGCTTGTGTGGTAGGTTGCTGCAAGGATATGGTTTAACGTTTTATGTTGCAATAGGCACATTTGTATAGGTACCTGTTCAATAGAAAGTCATGGCCTAATCGGGCATAAAAATTAAGGCAGCTAGATGGAATTCCTGAAAAAACAACATGATGATGATCACAAAAGGCACGATATAGACGATCATTCCTGGGTCCAGTATCCAACCCGGAATTCTATCAACGAAAGAGCGGTGGGGCATGTTATTCCACACAGCATGTTTGAGGAGCAAAGTATTACCATTAATGCGAAATGATCGTAGACTAAAAAGCAAATTACACTCGTTGCGGATCACCGTAGACTGCCAACACACTTCTTTATCTGGAGTGTGGGATAAAAAATGGTTGTATGTCTAACCTATTTAGATCGAACAGTTTGAATATTCGAGAGAGGTTCAATTGATCGCAGAGCTTGAAATGATCATACTTTCTGCCGCCCAAATCATTTATGATGCCATGGGCTGGTTTGGCGTGGCGTTGCTGCTGGTTTTTGAAAATGCGACCGGCATCACCCCCAGCGAAATAATCCTTAGCCTGGCAGGTTGGATGCTCATCGCAGAACACAGATTATCTCCATCGATGATTTTCCTGGGCGGATTCTATGCTGCCATCGGCAGCACAATCGGCTCATCCATCGCCTACTGGGCAGCACGCCTGGGCGGCCGCCCTCTGGTGGAGAAAATCGCTCGCTGGGTGCGGATTAAACCTGGCTATATCACCCGGGTTGAAAACCAGTTTCACCGCTGGGGAGTGGGGCTGGTGTTGGTTGGAAGGATCATTCCTGGCATTCGTACGCTTATCAGCATCCCGGCGGGGCTGGCGCGTATGCCATTCATCACTTTTCTTGCAGCAACATTTATTGGCGCCTATGTCTGGTGTACCCTACTGATCGGCGCAGGCTATATTTTGGGCCATCAATGGACGTTGATCAGCGTATATCTAAAACAGGCCTTGCCATTTCTGCTGGGAACAGGCGTGATCGCACTCGCATTCTATTTCTGGATTACTCGCCGTTCTCTGTCTCCGATGTACGCCCCGGTTCAATCCGATGATCCTAAAAAATAAATATTCCCTAGTAGTTTGCTTGAACTTGAAAGGAGTCATCTATGTATCACGCCCGCCGAAGATCTATCTACCGAAAGTTATGGAAACCCGCTGCAGTAACCGGAGCGGGCGCAACGGCAGTTGCTTTTTGGTCCGAAGAAATTTTATTGTATCTCGAGGAAATATTGGCATTGATTCTAATACCGATCATGGCAGGGGTCATCTACCTGTTAAATATTTTTATATTCAAATCCCGGATGCCGAAAGGCGAGGACTTGAAAAATCTGAGCGACAGAGGAGTTAACCAATAAATGCTAACCAAACCATGGCACACCCTGACACGGGATGAAACCTACGAAAAGTTTAATACCACGCCTCATGGATTGACCAGCGTAGAGGCGGCAAAACGCCTACAGGAAACAGGCGCTAACGAATTACAGGCAGCCCATCGGGTTTCGCCCTGGGAAATATTAGTAGAACAGTTTAAAAATGTGCTCATCCTGATCCTGCTTATTGCGACAGCGATTTCGCTGATACTCGGTCATGGGGTGGAGTCTATCGTTATTGGGGTCATCGTGCTTTTCGCCGTATTGCTGGGCTTTGTTCAAGAATACCGCGCTGAGCACGCCATTGAAGCTCTGCGGCAGATGGCCGCGCCTACCGCAACCGTTCTGCGAGAAGGGGTGGAGATCAAAATCCCGGCGCGCGACCTGGTCCCGGGTGATGTTATCCTCTTGCATACCGGGGACCGCATCCCTGCTGACTCGCGCCTGCTGGAAGCAGTTAACCTGCAAGTGGATGAAGCCGCTCTCACCGGTGAATCGGTACCCGTAGATAAGACCATCCGATCCCTGGAAAAGGATGATCTGCCGTTGGGCGACCGCAGGAATATGGCCTATGCCGGTACAGCCGTTACTTATGGTCGCGGGCGGGCGTTGGTTGTGGCTACTGCTATGCAGACCGAATTCGGCAAAATTGCTCAGATGCTCGCCGAAGTCGAGACCGGCCGCACGCCGCTGCAGCAGAACCTGGACAAAGTTGGTACTGCGCTGGCGCGGGTGGCTTTCGTAGTCGTCGCCTTTATCGTCGGGCTGGGTTTGCTGCGCGGGCAGCCCTTTATGGATATGCTCCTTTTTGGCATCGCCCTGGCGGTGGCGGTCGTACCAGAAGCGCTGCCAGCAGTGGTCACGATCTCACTGGCGCTCGGCGTACAAAAGATGGTCAAACGCAACGCCCTCATCCGTCGCTTGCATGCTGTTGAGACGCTTGGCAGCACATCCGTGATTTGCTCCGACAAAACCGGTACCCTCACCAAAGATGAGATGACCGTCCGCAGCCTTTACTGCGCTAGGCAGTTGTTTAGTGTCTCTGGAGCAGGATACACTCCAGAAGGTGAGTTCTCCACAGATGGTGGAACGCCTACTTCCCCTACGGTCGCCCTGCTCCACATGCTCACCGCCGCTACCCTGGCATCGGATACACAGCTGATACAACTGCCGGATGGGGGCTGGGATATCAAGGGTGACCCAACTGAGGGGGCGCTGGTGGTCGCAGCAGCTAAAGCCGGGATTCAAAAGAATACACTCGACACCAAAAATCCCCGCATGGCCGAAATCCCATTTTCTTCAGAAACTAAACGCATGACGACGCTCAACCAGACCGACGACACTCTGACAGCCTATGCTAAAGGTGCACCCGAAATGATTCTGACGAGTTGCGACTTTGAGCTTAGTAAAGATGATGTTCAACCTTTGGATGTCGTTGGAAGAGAACAAATTCTTGCTCAAGCGCAAATGATGGCGGGCAATGCATTGCGAGTGCTGGCAGTGGCTTATAAACCCAATACGGCACTTGATAGCGCCGAGCGCAGTATGACATTTTTGGGACTGGTTGGCATGATTGACCCACCCCGCCCTGAAGCAAAAGCGGCGATTGCAATATGCGAGGAGGCGGGTATTTGTCCCGTGATGATCACGGGTGACCATCCGTTGACGGCGCAGGCAGTGGCGCGAGAATTGGGCTTATTACGGAACGGTGGGCGGGTGCTGACCGGGGCAGAGCTTGAGCAGATGACCGATGAGCAATTGATTAGCGAAGTTGAAAACATCAGCGTCTACGCGCGTGTCTCACCCACGCACAAGCTACGGGTAGTAACGGCATGGCAGGCTCATAAAGATATCGTTGCCATGACGGGTGATGGTGTGAATGACGCCCCAGCACTTAAAAAAGCGGATATTGGTATTGCCATGGGCATTACCGGCACCGATGTGTCCAAAGAGGCAGCCGCCATGATCCTGACCGATGATAACTTTGCATCGATTGTGGCGGCAGTAGATGAAGGGCGCGGCGTATTCGGTAACATCAAGAAATACCTAATGTATCTGCTCTCGTCGAATATCGGCGAGATTGGCTTAATGGCTGGTTCTGCGCTGCTGGGTCTGCCCTTACCCTTAACGGCGGTGCAGATTCTATATATCAATCTAGCTACCGATGGCTTGCCTGCTCTGGCACTTGCGGTCGACCCACCCGAAAAAGATCTGATGAAACGCAGACCTCGCGACCCACGTAAGGGCATTTTCACCCGCCCTGTGGTAATTTTAATGGCGTTGGGTGGTCTGTGGTCTACCTTGGTGAACATTGGGTTGTTTGCCTGGGCGCTCCATTCGGGTCGCAGCCTTGAGGAATCGATGACCATGACCTTCGTCTCGTTGGTTTTGATCCAGTTCTTCAAGGCCTTCAACTTCCGTTCCGACCGGCATTCGGTACTGGATAGGCCATTTGCCAACAAGTGGTTGAATGCCGCCATCCTTTGGGAAATGGCTTTATTAATGGTGATCATTTATGTGCCCTTCTTGCATAAAGCCTTCGGCACTTATTACCTGCCATTGGTGGATTGGTTGATCATCGCTGGACTGGCAATGACGATTGTGCCTGTGCTGGAAACAGCGAAGTGGATGGAGCGGCGTGGTTGGTTCGGAAAGCTCGAAGACTGACCGTAAAGGGATCTTTGCAGATGAGGGATATGAAAACCTGTCCACGATAAAGACACTAGTGGGTATATCCTAAAGCCCAGGATGGATCATTCCATTCGAGATGGTTTAATGGTATCTTCCCGTCAGGTTATTCAGTCAGGCAGTGGAAATCACACCACAGGTTGGAATCTGTGGTTCTTTCGCATGTGCACTTTGTTTGATCATCTTTCAGCAATTATTAATGTATAATTAAATTCTAGAA
Source organism: uncultured Chloroflexia bacterium (assembly GCA_963809615.1). GTDB lineage: Bacteria > Chloroflexota > Anaerolineae > Anaerolineales > UBA4823 > FEB-25. The sequence continues at coordinate 101,492 of CAWEKR010000002.1, read as the reverse complement.
ATGGTTTGATGACAGTCGGACACAAAAAGCAATCGATATCAACAACTAAGCTTATACACCAATTGCACACCAGCAAGTAAGGGAGGGAAACCATGAAGCAATGTTCCATTGCTAACTCTGCAAAGTGGATGGTGCGCCTATTTTTGATTCTGGTCGTGTTGGTTTCGACGGGTATTTCGATTACTCAATCCAGCGCCGATAGTGACCCCGTAGCGACTTACAATGTTTACCTGCCAATGGTGATGAACCTGGGTCCGGGGCTTGTCCCACTGAAGGCGCAATGCGTGGACTGCCCGCGCAACATCTCAGGCATGACCGCCCACAGCCTGCGATTGGATAATAATAACCAACCGCATATCGCCTACGGCAGTGATCACCTATATCATACCTGGAATGACGGGGTGAGCTGGAAAACAGAGATCGTCGATCCGGCGCCGGGGGTGGGCTACGCTGCCTCGCTGGCTTTCGATGACTCTGGCAAGCTGGGAATCAGCTACTATGACGATTACAACCACAGTCTGAAATATGCGTTCTGGAGTGGGACTGACTGGACGCTGCAGACGGTGGACAGCTCGCCGTTTGCGGGTTTCACCTCTTCTTTGGCTTTTGACAGCACGGGCAAACCGCGTATCGCTTACGAGGACTACGATTCAGAACAGTATATTTTTAGGATTAAATATGCAGAATGGACCGGGACTGCCTGGAATATTTTCCCAGTCATTGACCAAACCGAGAATTATCAAGGTACTACCCTCTCGCTGGCACTGGATCATAGCGGGCAAACCCACATCAGCTACTGGCGGGATAACTATGGGGTCAGCGGCGGGCTGATTTATGCCAGCTGGATAAGTAATGCCTGGACACTGCAAATCATTGAGGAGGACAGCTACATCGGTCGGGATAACTCGCTGGCATTCGACAGTCAAGATAACCCGCACATCAGCTATTTCGACGATTGGGACGGATTAGTGCGTTATGCCAGCCTGAATGATGGCGTCTGGACGACCGAGGCGGTATTTGGCGATGGCCTAGCAATGGATAAAAATAACTCCACCTCGCTCGTCTTTGGCAGTGGAGACATGCCCATGATCGCGATATCGCTCGGCAGCGATCCCGCCGAAACACTGACCTGGCTGGCTTATAAATCTGGAGGGGTCTGGTATCACGATCAAAATTACGATATCGTGGGCAGCAGCGGGGCGCGCTGGCCCTCGATCGCGGCAGATACCGGTGGTAAACCGCACATCAGCTATCTCGACTATAACACCGGGCAGCTGCACTACGCCAGCCTGACTTCCTGGGGTCCGGACACTTGGATGAACACGATCATCGATTCGGGCGCCCAGGTCGGCCAAGGCGTTAGTTTCGCCATGGACCGATTTGGCCAGCCACACATTGCCTACATGGACCTAACCAACAGGATCATGAAATACGCCACCCAGTCATTTGGGACCTGGCAGACATCGGTGGTTGATGTGGACGGGATGAAACCGGCGCACGGGCACGCTCTGGCGGTCGATTCTACCGGCACGCCGCACATCGCGTATTCCGACACCAGCGCAAAAAAGATCATGTATGCCACGCTTAATCCTTCCGGCTGGACGGCGGAAGTGGTTGCCGACGACACGGGTCCGGACATTGAAAAATATATCTCATTAGCCTTCGATGGAGCGGATGACCCGCACATCAGTTTCCATGACTCGTCGTATACGGCGATCAACCTACAATACGCCTATAAAGCGGCTGGCATCTGGACGGTTAGCGTGGTGGATGTACTCCCGGTGGGTATCACCGGGCTGTATAACTCGATTGCGATCGATTCCAGCGGGAAACCGCACATCAGTTACTACAATAACTACGACAGCAGCCTGTGGTACGCCAGCTGGAACGGCTCAGCCTGGGACAAGGTGCAGGTCGACAGTGGCAATTATGCCGGAATTTACACGTCGCTGGCCCTTGACTCCCTTGACCACCCAAACATCTGCTATTCGGATCAAATCAACTATGTTGTGAAGTTCGCCACGTTTAATGGCAGCCAGTGGAGCGTGGAATCGCTCACCGAAGCAGTCCCGGGAAACGCGGATATGCGCGATTCGATCTGCTCGATCAAGATCGGAAGTGGGAATGTGCCGTATATTAGCTACTTCAGCAAGATCAACCGCCACCTGGCGATTCTGCATCCGTTCGGCGGCAGCTGGATTTCAGATATTGTGGATGCGAATGGCGACAATGGCGAGCAGAACTCACTGGCGATTTATAACGGAGTACCCTATATCGCTTATTACCACCACAGCAACAGAGACCTGCAATTTATCATGTGGAAACCATGATGGTTTAATGTGTCGTCAATATCGTCCTATTGCTAAACGTCAGTTAGCTAGAAATTAGGGGATATCTCGTTCAAATTGAAGGAATGAAGGGGAATCCTTATCTGGGCTTTGACCTCCGCTAGAAAGGAATTAACGACGATAAGCATCCTAAAATTCGCCCGGTACTCGCAAGAGGCCGGGTGTTTATTATTTCCCACAGTCTTTCTCACGATCTTTGATTATGTACTCCATCATAATCCGAAAAAACAAGCTGTCCAGGCGATGGTGGTTTACCCATTCAATGCACTTGTCAATTCACACTACGACAGATTGGAAAGATGGTCAGTTGGTGAAATACAACCCCAGGACCATAGCTCTGTGTAAGGTTCAAGAAATATCTGCTGCAGGAGAGGGATGATAGGGATGAATTCGATTGTCAATCCCCTCACACCTTTCTAACTCGGAATTGGACAAAGGCTTGCTCGCTCTCCTTCATAGCGCGAATTGATGATCTTGCTGCAACCGGATGCAAAGGCGGTACAATGGCGTGGAAAATTAGGACATCATGGAGATTTATATCCCCACTTGTGAAGATTATTTTGATGTTTCACCACGATCTGTGGTTAGGGGACACATTCGATAACCTCGCACCCGAAATCGACCTGAAGAGGTCGAGGGTGCATATCCCTCCTGGTCCACTGCACGTAGATCGATGTTTGATTGACGGATTGCCTGAAAGGGATTACAATTCTGGCTACATTTTTGGGCCCATAGCGCAGTTGGGAGCGCGTCTCAATGGCATTGAGAAGGCCGAGGGTTCGAATCCCTCTGGGTCCACTAAAAGGTCATGGCAGGAGTAATAAGCCATCCTTCAGCGAGCTGGGAGAGCGAGGTGTGAACCCGGTAAGGTGCCCAAGGAGCACAAAAAAGGCTGAACTCGCCTGCCGTCCTGAGCGATCAGGGCAGACTTCAACGGTGAAAGCCATGATTTATGGGTTAGCTGTTGGCAGGTTTCGCCTGTTATTGCGAATCTGAGTGGCTCTACTGATCCATTTCTAAGGGGATCATGGAGCAACCAGGGTGGTACCGCGGAGAGAACCTTCGTCCCTGACAGGATGAAGGTTTTTTAGTTCTTTAACAACCAGGAATGGCGTGATTGGCAAATGGATCAGGCCGGGAGCTCTGAATTGACCACCGTTAAAAATACATCCAGGACTTCAGGATCGAACTGGGTGCCTTTGACCTTCCGTAATTCAGCGACAGCCTCTTCATGGGTGCGAGCCTGGCGGTAAAAACGCTCCTCGACCATCGCTTGATAAGCATCGGCAATACCGAGGATGCGAGCGCCGAGAGGAATATTTTTGCCGCTCAGTCCTTTAGGGTAACCAGTGCCATCATATTTTTCTTGATGGGCCGAGATGGTTGGCGCCAGCGAGGGATAGGCGTCAATGGAGCTGACGATGTTCGATCCGATGGTGGGATGCATTTTAATCAGCACCCAATCTTCATCGGAGAGGATTGATTTTTTCCGCAGCACGCGATCGGAAATACCGATTTTTCCGATGTCGTGAAGGATAGAGGCCCAATAAACATTTTCGATTTCGTCATCGCTCATTTTGAGCTCACGGGCTGTGTTGCTGGCCCATTTAGCCACCCTTGCGCTGTGCTCACCGGATTTTGAGACACGCCGATCGACGAATTTGGAGATGCTGATCAATAACTGAAGCCATAACGCCTGCTTTTGTGAGTTGGTCATAAAGTCTCTTCTCTCAATGAGATGATTTCTGGTTGTACGGATGCAAAATCTGTACCAGCTTGATCAATAGAAGGCAATTATGTGGTATTTGATGAGCTTGGTTGAGGAAATGTAAAATGGGCAGTCATATTCAAACCGAAGCAGAAGTTGGCCGAACAATGCAGCCTGGGGCGCGGGACGAGATACCTTCGCCTGCAGAGATCGATATTAAGTCTGTATTTGATGTGGATGACTATATGTATTTCTATAGCGAGCAATTAACCGACGCGCGCACAGAGAGTGAAGTAAAAGCACTGATCGGGTTGCTTGAGCTGGACGCTCCAAAACATATCCTCGACCTGGCTTGCGGGTACGGCAGGCATGCCAACCGCCTGGCAGCATTAGGGCATACCGTGACAGGCATCGACCTGATGCCAGGCTTCCTGGAGATTGCCCGCCTGGATGCATTCCAGCGGAATATTGAGGTGCATTATCAGCAGGGTGATATGCGGTCCATACCATTCGAGGACGAATTTGACTGCGTTATACTGCTCTTTACCGCCTTTGGTTATTTTAGTGATCAGGACAACCTGAAGGTGTTGATCAACACCAAGAAGGCTTTACAACCAGGCGGCAGTCTGATCTTTGATACGCTTAACAGGGATGCGTTCTTGAAGCAGATGCACCCCTATTGGGTGGCTGTGAAGGAAGGAAACCTGATGATCGATCGCCTGTCTTTCGATAGCCTCCACGGAAAGTTATGCAATCAGCGGATTGTGATCCGCGATGGAGAATGGAAGGATAAACCTTATTTTATACGTCTATATAACCCCAATGAGATCGCAGCCATGCTCGAACAGGCAGGGTTGGAACTGCAGCAGATTTACGGAGGTTGGGAGGGGGATGATTTAACCTCAGAATCGCGTCGAATGGTGGTACTCGCCCGTAAACCTGAACGGGCTATTGCATTGAAAATGGATTCTTTTGATAAAACGGAGAACCGAATGTCTGATTTACCAGTCTATAAACCAACAAAAATCGAACCAAAGTGGCAGGCAAAATGGGAGAACGATAAGCTCTATCAAGCGATGATCGACCATTCTGTTCCCAAATATTATGCCCTGACAATGCTGCCGTATACTTCGGGCGACCTGCACATTGGACATTGGTATGCGCTGACACCTCCCGACGCACGGGCAAGGTTTAAAAGGATGCAGGGTTTCAACGTGGTGTTCCCAATCGGATTTGATGCCTTCGGCTTACCCGCAGAAAATGCGGCGATTAATAAACAGATCCACCCGAAAATCTGGACCTATGCCAATATTGACCACATGCGAAAGCAGTTGAAAAGTATGGGCGCGATGTGGGATTGGCGCAGGGAAATGATCTCGTGTGACCCCGAATATTACCGCTGGACGCAATGGTTCTTTATTCAGCTTCACAAGCAAGGCCTGGCGTACCGAAAATATTCTCCGGTGGATTGGTGCCCAAAAGATCAAACCACCCTGGCACGCGAGCAGGTTATTGGAGATGACCGCCACTGCGAAAGATGTGGAACACCTGTGATCAAGAAGGAGCTGGAACAATGGTTTTTTAAGATCACCAAGTACGCCGATGAGTTGCTGGATTATTCCACCGTCGATTGGCCGGAGCGTGTTCGCACGCTGCAGACGAATTGGATCGGTCGATCTGTGGGTGCAATGGTTACATTCCAGACAGAGCAGGGGGACCCGATCGAGATTTTTACCACCCGACCGGATACCTTATGGGGAGCTACTTTTATGGTCCTGGCACCTGAACATCCTTTGGTCAAGAAAATAACCACTCCAGCGATGAGCTGGGGCATCGAGACCTATACCCAGCAGGCTGCCCGAAAGGCTGATATTGATCGCACAGCCGAGGACAAGGAAAAAACCGGTGTGTTCACCGGAAGTTATGCGCTAAACCCGGTGAATGGCGAGAAAATTCCCATCTGGATCTCAGATTATGTGCTGATGACTTACGGTACGGGAGCGATCATGGCAGTCCCAGCCCACGACCAGCGTGACTTTGAATTTGCGCGGAAGTACGGCCTGGAAGTGCGTGTAGTCATCCAATCCCCGGATTCTGCCCCTTTGGTTGGCGCCACGATGGACGCGTCTGCACCGGCAATTGGAGCCATGGTTAATTCGGGTCCGCTGACCGGCACTGCTGCGGATCAGGCTTTCAACGCTGCCGTTGCATATATCAGTGATAAAGGGGTAGGGAAGGCGGCGGTTAACTATAAGCTGCACGACTGGTTGATTTCGCGCCAGCGCTACTGGGGTGCTCCCATCCCAATGATTTTTTGCGACGATTGCGGATGGAACCCAGTTCCTGAAGATCAACTGCCGGTGATGCTCCCGGACGATGTCGAATGGCAGCCAAGCGGGGTTAACCCTCTAATCATCCATCCAACCTGGAAGAATACAACCTGCCCGGTTTGCACTAAACCTGCTATCAGAGAAACTGACACGATGGACACATTTATGTGTTCCTCCTGGTATCACTTGCGGTATCTAAGTCCCAATTATGATCAGGGACCATTTGATCAAACAGATTATGACTATTGGATGCCTGTGGATACCTATACGGGTGGTATTGAGCATGCTACCATGCACTTGATGTACACCCGCTTCTTCCATAAGGCGCTACGGGATATGGGTCTTACCAAAGGACCAGAACCCATGTTGCAGCTGCGCAACCAGGGAATTATCCTCAGCGAGGATAACGATAAGATGTCAAAAAGCAAGGGTAACGTGATATCACCCGATATCCTGATAGCCCAATATGGGGCGGATACCATCCGCGCCTACCTGATGTTCTATGCCCGCTGGGACATGGGTGCGCCGTGGAGCAGCAATGGCATCGAAGGTACCTATCGCTGGGTGCGGCGTGCCTGGACGTTATTTACCGACCCGGTCGAAAAAGGTAATCCTGATTCAGACGTGCTGCGCCAATTGCGCCGCAAGCTGCACCAGACGTTGAAGCAGGTCACCCACGATTTTGAAGTGTTTGAATTTAATACCATCGTCTCCGGCTTGATGGAGCTGCTCAACGAGATGTACAAGGCGCGCGAGAAAGGCGCAGCTGGATTTGCTGAATGGGACGAAGCGGTGGACATCTATATCCGCATGATGGCTCCGATCACGCCCCACATCGCCGAAGAGTTATGGGCATTCTTCGGAAAACCGTATTCCATCCACCAGCAATCCTGGCCGGAGGTTGACCTGCAAGCTGCGGCTGAAGATATGGTCACTCTAATTGTCCAGGTAGATGGCAAGCTGCGTGACCGGATCGTGGTGCCTGCAGGAATAAGCGAAGAAGATGCCAGGAGGGCAGCGCTGGAAAGCGAGGTTATCCAGAAATTCCTCGCAGGTGTTGCTCCCAGGAAAGTAATCGTTGTACCGGGACGATTGGTAAATATTGTCAGGTGAAACCACGGTGCACTCGAAAAGAGTGCACCCTGATTTTTTACTCGCACCCTGACCATAATTGTGGTGAACCATAATCTTCCATTAAGGGTAGTTTGATAGAATAATACTTAAGGACTCCAGAAATGATTGAGGTATGAGTAAACTGATTCTCGATAAAACCTCCACCCGCCAGTGGGATTGGTTATCGGTGGTATTGCTGATCTTCATCATGGAGATCGCGGCGGCGCGGTTGGTGGCGACGTTATGGACTTTGGACTTGAGCCTGGTTTTGTTGGTCACCTTTTTGGGGACGGTGTTAGGGCTGGCGCTGGGAAAGAGCGTTTATCGACGCTCGTGGGTGGCCATTTTTGCGGTAGCCTATGGAGCCATCCTGATCCCGTGGCAGCTGGGATTAACCCTGGATGCAGATCTGAGATGGCGTGATCGCCTGGTCAATTTATGGGGAAGATTGGATATCGTCATCGAGGAGCTACTATCCAGGAAACCCGTCACGGATAGCATCCTGTTCCTGTTATTGATGGCGATGTTGTTTTGGGCGCTGTCAGTATATGCCGGCGTTGTATTGATCCGCGAAGGAAACCCATGGAAGGTGGTCATCCCGGCAGGGATCGCGGCATTTGTGATCAACTCCTTTGACCAGCTGCTGCTGGTCCGTTCGCTGTACCTGGCGGTTTACCTGCTGTTTGCGTTATTTTTGGTCGCACGGTTGGTCTTTATTAAGAATAAAGCAAAATGGAGTGAGAGCCATACCCATACGCCGCCGGATCTGGGTTTCGAATTATCGCGGGTAGCGCTGGTTTTATCGATCGTATTGGTGTTCTTCGCCTGGAATATTCCGGTAATTGCAGACACTTTCAGACCAGCCGCGGATCTGTGGCAGACGACGTCGAAACCGTGGCTTTCACTTAAGGACCGGTTTAGTTATATGTTTGCCTCGCTGTCGGCTTCGGCGACGACTGTGCAAAACTTTTACGGCTCAACCTTGCCGCTTGGTTTGGGCAGCCCGTTGAGTGATCAGGTCGTGATGGAAGTCCAGGCTCCCACCAATCCTCCGGAAGGAAGCCGGTATTACTGGGAGGCACGGACATACGATGCCTATAACAATTTCACCTGGTCTTCATCGATACAAACTCCCCACAACCTGACCGCCGGCAGCCAGGATTTAAACCAGCCTGGAGTAGATGTCCGAACTGCAGTGACTTTTACATTTTTTCCATTCCAGCCGATCTCAAATATCTATACCGCCTCCGAACCCCTGTGGACCAGTGTGCCGACCCAGGCGTTCATGAACATCAATCCGGATGGAACGGTAAATCTGAGCGCACTGATGAGCAAGGAACTTATCCGTCCTGGAGAACAGTACACTGTGCGCTCTGCGCTTGACACGGTGACGGTAAAACAGCTCAAGGTAGCGGGGAGTGATTACCCTGCATGGGTAACCGATGAATACTTGCAGCTTCCCAATAACATCACTCCTCGCACGAAGGAGTTGGCGAACAGTATTTCCACTGGGTTAAATAATCCCTATGATATCGCAAATGCAGTCACGCAGTATCTGCGAGCAAATATTCAATATACCCTGGCGATCAGCCAACCCCCAGGAAAGCAAGAACGGATCGATTGGTTCTTATTTGACTATCAAAAAGGGTTTTGTAATTATTACGCCACAGCCGAGGTCATCCTACTGCGTTCATTAGGGATCCCTGCACGGATGGCGGTTGGTTTTGTGCAGGGGCAGCGCGAAGGTAATCCGGCTGCGCAAACGCCGGTTGGAGCAAGCAGTAATATCACCCAGTCCCAGGTGGGAGAAACTTCCACCTATGTCGTGCGGCAAAATAATGCGCACGCCTGGCCTGAAGTTTACTTCCCAAAAATCGGTTGGGTAATCTTTGAGCCAACTGCAGCCCAATCGGCATTATCCCGACCTTCGGGTGAGGATGCAGCAAGTTATGGACTGATCGAATCGGGCAGGGGGCATCCGAATCCGATTACACGGGAAGAGCTAGGTTCCGGACCGCAGCTGCCCGGAGGCAGCTCAAATTCCAACGGACCGAAGAGCTTTTGGACCACCGGGAATATCATTTTATTTATCTTTGCGCAAATTATGATCGGTGCTTCGATCATCCTGCTGGTTCAATTCCTGCGCGGGTTCAGAATTTATCCATTCCTGGAAAGAATTTCGGTCCAAGTGCCTGAAACGCTGGAAAAAAGCTTGCGCCGATTGGGAATCACGCCACCGCGTTTCCTGATCGATTGGATCTATTACATGAAACTCCCGGCTACTTCACGCTCCTATCTGGAGATCAACCATGCCCTGGATCGTGTGGGTAAAAAACCTGAGGCCTACAATACACCCACCGAACGGACCAACCTGCTCATTTCAGCTATCCCTGCCGCAACAGCACCGGCAGAAGAGTTATTGACTGAATATCAGAGGTCGGTGTACAGCCCGAGGCCAGGAAATGCCGAGATCGCCAGGATGTCTGCTGTAGAAATCCGCAAAATCTCCTGGAGAGCATGGATTAATAAGTACCTGGCAAGGTTCAGAATTAAAGGTAGACGCCAATAAAGAACGCAGTGTGATAACAACCAAACCGGTGAGTGATAACGCTCACCGGTTGTTCTAGTTGATATTAACTGGAATGGATATTTAGTGGTGTGACGATCGATTACACCGGCAAAGCATTTACCCTCCACACCCAATCTAAATCGGTTCGGCAAGAGAGCTATATTTTTCAGAAAATAAAGCCGGCGTCCCACCGGTATGCCAGAAGAGCACGCTCTCACCTGCTTTGAAGTAGCCCTTGCGGATAAGGTCGAGCATTCCAGCCGCGGCTCTGGCGGTATAGACAGGGTCCAACAAAAGTCCCTCATCGCCGGCAAACAAGCGGATCGCTTCAATCTCACCCGGCCCGATCACCCCGTAACCACCCCCGAGATAGTCTGCACAAACCAGGATCTCTTGGGGTTGGAAAGTGATTTTTTCTCCCAGGAAATCTGCCGTCTCACTTGCCAGGGAGGCTACATGCGCTTGAAGATCTTCTTCTAGCTCATCTACGCTAATGCCAAGTACCTTGCCGCTAAAGTTGAAGAGTCGCGCTCCAGCCACCAGGCCTGCCTGGGTGCCAGCCGATGATGAGGCAAAAACGATCCAATCAGGCTGGTAACCTTGCTCGAGCAGCTCTTTAAGCGCAAAAACATAGGCACAGGCCCCAGTGGTATTCGAGCCTCCGTAAGGGATCAGGTAAGGCCGCTTCCCCGAACTCCAGGCGTCTTTAAATGTTTGGTTGAGGATTTGGTCGCGTTCTTCGAGCGTAGTCCATACAAATTTCGCATTAAACAGCTGGTCAAGCAGCAGGTTGCCGGTTGCAATGGTCGGCTTTTCACCACTAAGGACAAGGATACAGTCAAAATTGAGATGAGCACAGGCTGCGGCAGTTTGACGGCAATGGTTAGATTGTACCGCTCCTGCCGTTATGATCGTGCGCGCGCCATTCGCATGTGCTTCAGCTAATAAATATTCCAGCTTGCGGGTCTTATTCCCTCCAAACCCGAGGCCGGTGAGGTCATCTCGTTTTACCGCTAGCCTGGGTCCACCGAATCTGGCGGTGAGCCGGGGAAGGGATTCGACTGGCGTGGGGAGATGTGCAAATTTTATCCGCGGGATTGTTCTCATGTTGATTGTCCGATACCCTGTTTTGTGCTGGCCTGCCCTTGTTTGCGCATGATATCCAACAAACCTGGCAGCGTTCTGGTATATAGCCGGTATAACATCCGGTTGAGGGGCAAATCCCACGCGCCCAGATAACGATGGACCGTCCCGCCGAGCCCCTCCTTAAACCTGTACACGCCCCATAGGGGATCGGAATCAACGAATTCGTCAGGAGCACCCCACAAATCATAGATAACACACCCGGCAGCCTTGGCACGCTTGATCGCTTCCCACTGGAGCAGGTAATTGGGCATTTTATCCCTATGGGCTGTTCGAGACATGCCGTACAAATACCATGCTTTTGCAGCGAAGCGAAAAATAATCACAGCAGCAATCGGTTCGCCTTCCATTTCGGCGATTAAGGCTTCTGCAACCGGTTGATCGAAGCGCATCGCTCCTGGTTGAAACATGAAGGAATTCCAGACCTCGCGGTAATAGCCATCACTGCGGATGACGAAGCCGTCGCGGATAGATGTTTCAGCGTACATTTGGATCAGCTGATCGATATCTCCAGGTCTGCCTGTGCGCATCACCACGCCTTTTCGCAACGCCAGGTTTACGTTGTAGCGGGTTTTTTGCTTCATCCTTGCGAGTAGCTCATTTTCTCCGGGTGTCAGGTCAATTAAAACCGTATTCCGGTATTGGACCTGTTCCTGGGAGAACAGCCATCCATCCCCAGTTAGGTCATCCAGAATACTTTTTGCATTTGGATTTTCAATTGCGCCAGGATTTCCAGGAATTCCTTCCCCCAGCTTATAATCGGGGTCGATTTTGATAAATATGGCATTGTGTTTTTGGGCGAATCCTTTTAAGTCCTTCAAGACATGCTGGCGTAAGGCAACATCATCCCAGTCGAGCAAGGGCCCTTTCGGAACGTAGATCACCCCCATTTTATACGAAAATCCACCTGCCCTGATATTCCGCTGAAGGAGCAGCGCCGCGGCCACCGGCTGGGCCTGGTTTTTATGATCGGAAATTTGATTGATTGAGATTGTAAACCGGTCACCCTGTTTGTACCAAAGCAGATGGGATGGCTGCCAGCCGAAGTGTGACTTGAGCTTGCCCCATTCCCAGGTCTGTAGGATATGCGACCCTGGAAGCGGTCTGATCGCCGCGTTCCATTGGAGGGGATTGATGCTGGGTGGGGTAACGGGAAGCATTGGATTGCTCTTATCCATCAATCAGCGACATTGCGATATTTCTGCCACAGCGCATATGCACGATATAAGAAGGGATTATAGACCCGATCCCACGATCCGGCCGAGCGTTTTAGAACCCCGCCGAACCCACGCTTGAAACGGTAGACCCCCCATAAGCCGTCGCTGCGGGTGGCAAAATGCGCTTCCAGGGTGCTCAAATCCTCGTCTGGAACACCCCATAAATCATATTCTATACAGCCCTGGGATTTTGCCCAGCGCATCGCTTCCCATTGCAGCAGGTAATTGGGCATTCTGTCCCGCTGCAAATCGGAGGAAGCGCCGTAAAAATACCAGGCACGATTACCAACCCGAAACACGATCAGGGCGGAGATTGGCTCCCGCTCATATTCCGCCAGGAGCAGCTGGCACTGGTCGTGAGCATGGAACAGGTCGAACGCGCGCTGGTAGTACGCCGGGCTGTGGATGCCAAATTGGTCGCGCTGACCGGTAATCTTCATCAAATCGTAGAAGGCAGTTAAATCCGTGTGCGGTCGGACAACGACATTTTTCTTAAGCGCAAGGTTAATGTTATAGCGCGTCTTTTGTTTCATCCGGCCAAGGATTTGTGATTCCTCAGCGGTTAAATCGACCAGCAGCGTGCGCTGGGGCTGGATGGTATGGATGTCCGGGGTAAAACCGCTGGGAATGTGGCCATTGCTAGTCCCTGTATTACCATCAGCTCCTTCCCATAGATCTGGCTCAACCTTTAAAAAAACACAATGCAGCGACCGGCAAAGGGTATCAATTTCAGGCCACAACGGGTCCCAATCCGAGCCGAGCGGTCCTTTCGGTATGTAGGCAAAATTTATCCCAGGGAAAATCCTTTTTACCAGGATTTGGGCGCCACAACTTTGCCCTGCCAGATGGGCTAATCGCCAGCCAAAATCAACTTTTAACTGGCCCCATGCAGATGTTTGCAGGATATGAGGATTGGGAAATCGAGAGATGAATGCATCCCACTCGATCGGGCTCATCGATACCATGGCTGGTTAGATCATCGATGTTAAATCAGGAGCTGGAGTGCTGCTCACGACCGCTCCAGGGACGGTTTTATTCAACATATTAACGATCTGTTCAGGATCGCCGTTTATTCCCAGGGCGATGATTGAATTTATCACGGCATCAAGATCATTACTGGCCAAGACTTCGTTCTCGTTCAAGCGGAGGATATCCGGATGGATGGTCGGGAGATAATCAGCCCCTTCGTCCCACAGGGCTTCGCTTAGTTTTTCGCCCGGCCGGATACCGGTAAACACTATTTCAACATCCTTGCCCGGTTCGAGCCCGGACAGGCGGATCAAATCATGGGCGAGATCGAGGATCTTGATCTGTTCACCCATATCAAGCACGAATACTTCGCCGCCTTTTCCCATGGCTGAGGCCTGCAGGACGAGATGTACTGCCTCAGGTATGGTCATAAAATATCGCTCCATATCCGGGTGGGTGATGGTGACCGGACCGCCATAATCGATCTGCCGTTTAAACTGCAGCACGACACTGCCGCGGCTTCCCAGGACGTTGCCAAAGCGCACAACCGAGAATGATTTACCCGTCCTGCGGGCCGCATCCAGGATGATCATCTCACCGATTCGTTTGGTTGCACCATATACGCTGGTGGGACAGATCGCTTTATCTGTGGAGATCATCACCAACCTCTCCACATTGTGATCAATCGAGGCATCGACGATGGTGCGGGTGCCCAGGACGTTATTGCTGATCGCTTCCTCGATATTGGCTTGCATGAGGGGCACATGTTTATGGGCGGCTGCATGGAAAACAACCTGCGGCTGGCAGGTGGAGAAGATATGATCGATGTGTCCCTTGTCACGGATATCCGCAATCAGAGGGTGAAGTTTTAAAGGTGGATAGCTCTGCTCGAGCTCGATCACGGTTTCAAAGATGCTATTCTCGCCGTGTCCTAATAAAAACAGCTCCGCTGGCTCCCAGCGCGCGATTTGCCGGCATAATTCCCGCCCGATCGAACCACCCGCCCCGGTAACCAACACACGCCGTCCACCCAGGCTTAACCCGACCAAATCGCTATCGATATAGGCCGGAGCGCGGCGCAGCAGGTCGGTGATATCGACCTCCCTCAGCCTGTTGACGCTGACTTTCCCCCCAATCAGCTCGTGCAGGCTCGGCATGGTGCGCGAAGGAATGTTTTTTATCCGGCAGATGTCGGCGACTTTCCGCACCACCTGCCCGGGTGCGCTTGGGATGGCAATGATCACCTCTTCGACCTTCTTGGCATCGATCAAGCGCGGTAATTCGTCCAATTTTCCAATCACCGGAGTCCCGTGGATCTCCTGCTTTTGCTTGGCAGGGTCATCATCCACAAATCCAACCGGGTTCAGGTTGGCTTGAGGATTGCGCTGCATTTCCCGCACGACCAGCGCACCGGCGTCTCCCGCACCAACGATCAAAACCCGCCTGGGCCGACTCTCAGACTGCCGGGCGGTCGACTGGCTTTCCGAAATTACCCGGTAGGAAAAGCGTAATCCTCCCACCGCAAGCAGCGAAAGGACGTAATCGATCACCAACACCCCACGTGAATATTCCCAATGTGGATTTAGGAAGGAAACAATGAGCACGATGACCGTGACCAGGATCGAGGCCGTAGTAACGGCGATGGCGATCAGTTTTAGCTCACGGATGCTGGCATACTCCCACAACCGCCGATACAGGCCGAACAGGTAATAAACGACGGGTTTAACCAGCAGCGCAACGACCAACATGGTAACGATCTGGAACCTGAAGTCATACAACCTGGCCCCAAATGGGATGCGCAGGATGATGCTGCCGAGCACGCAGACGATAATTAAAAGCAGATCACCTACCAGGACGATCCGATTTCTGGAAAGGAAATGGGGTTTCAAGTTAGCGACCCCTCAAACTTAGCACCAGGCTGGGCGTCTGGGCGATGATGCGCAGGTCCATCAGGAAGTTGCGGTGCATGATATAGAAGAGATCATACTCAAGTTTTTCAATGGTTTCATCGATGGTGGAAGCGTACTGTTGGTTTACCTGTGCCCAGCCTGTCATGCCTGGGCGTACAAGTAGACGGGCGCGATAAAATGGCACATGCTGTTGGAACCACTCTACCAGCTCTGGACGTTCAGCACGTGGTCCTACCAGGCTCATCTCGCCATGCAGCACATTGTAGAATTGGGGAATTTCATCGATATGCGTTTTCCGTAAAATCAGACCCACCCGCGTTGCCCGCCGGTCGTTCTCCTCCGCCCACTGTGGTAGACCGTCTGGTTCTGCATCCTGGCGCATCGTCCGAAATTTAAAAATATTGTATAGCTGGCCGCCTCGCCCCATTCGGATTTGCTTGTAGAGGATCGGGCTGCCAGATTCCAGCAGGATTGCCACCGCTACGAAGGGGAATAGGAGCAGCAAAAAGAACATTCCCACCAGGCCACCCAGAATATCCAAGCCGCGTTTCCCCATCTCGGAAAAAGTTTCCGAGCGGGCTTTATCGACGAAAGAGCGCAGGATCCATTCGGCTTCCAAGTAGCGTATCGGCACGCGATGGAGCAGCTCTTCATAGGCGACAGGCATGCGGATGATCTCCGTCCCTAATTCCTGGGCATCCAAAAGCGCCTGGAACATACCTCCCTGCATTTGCCCGGAGATGGCAACGATCAGATCGGTGATTTGGTGATCACAGATGGCCTTTAAGAGCTTGTCGTTTCCGCCAAACACTTCATAGCCTTCGATCATCTTCCCGATCTTATCCGGGTCATCGTCGATGATGCCAACCATAATATACGGATGGGGCTTATGCTGGTTGATAATTTGCAGCATGATCCTGCCCGTATCACCGGCTCCAACCAGCAGCACCCGGCGCATAAATTGAGGTGCGGTAAAGATGCGGATGTATAACAGCCGCCAGGCTAATGTAAGGATAAACGCGCTGATAATGAATGAAGCGACGCTGATCCTTGGCAGTGATTTAGGGGAAGAGGTAAAGTAGAACACCATGTAAAGGCCCAGGCCAATCAGGGCTGAAAAGGCAATATTCCGTAAGGTACCAACTGGGTCTCTGGCGCGGTGTTCATCGTAAAGGCGAGCCATCAGGAATGGCCAGATAAAAGGGAGAAAGAAAAACCAGGTCGGCAGGCTGCGGACAAACTGAAGCGATAACGATTGGTAAATATCAGCTATAGACCAGACATAGATGGCGATGAGCATGGCAATAACTGCCATGAGGAAATCCACTAACAACAGGAGGGTCCGTCGCTCACGCGGCCTGAGCCGCCACTTTGCTGAAGTGGGAGTGGTTTTAACTGCGATCATCGCTCAAGCTCGTTTAGGTCGGGGTTTACCGATCAATCCCCGTAAGAAAGCCGTACCCCAAGATAGATGGATAGTCGCAGTTGCCAATGGGACACCAATGGCATATGAAAGCTGTCTATGTTTTAGACTCATTTGGATACCAATGCCGAAGATAATAATTGTATATAGTAACACAATAATTGCCAACAACCAACGTGCGAGATCCCATAGGATGGCTAAGGCACCCAGGCCCAGTAGCGCGGTTACGAAAAGGGGAGGCAAAATCTGACGCCATCGTAGCGTCTTGGGGTATCTGCGCACCATCTGGGCTTTCCAATAGCCATAACGCCAGTATTGCGCCGCCAGTTCCCGTAGGGTTGACCTGGCGTAGTAAACGGAGGAAATCGTTGGGTCCAACCACACTTTGCCACCTGACTGTCTGAGGCGGACATTTAACTCATAATCCTCATTGGTAAGCAGGGTTTCATCGAACTTCCCGATCCGGTTGAACAGGTCTTTTTCAAACGCCCCGAAAGGGACCGTATCCACCTCCTGCGCCACACCACCGATCCGGTAGCGGGCATCTCCGGCGCCGATTGGATGAGAGGCCGCGATGGCGATGGAGCGGGCAATCCATGTGTCTTCACCGGGCTGGATTATCCAGATACCGCCGATATTATCACCCAGGTGACTTTCTAATCCGTGGACGCAGCTTTGGATATAATCGCGGCAGGGAATTGAATGTGCATCCATGCGGATAATGAAAGCACCGCTTGCAGCTTCGATTGCACGGTTCAGCCCAGAGGGAATCACGCGCAGGGTGTTCTCAACCACCCTGATCTCCAGGTCAAGGTGGGTCAATTTAAATTCATCTATCACCGCCCGCGTTCCATCGGTCGACAGGCCATCCGCGATCACCACCTCAACCTTATTCCTGGGGTAGGACTGAGCATAAATCGCTTCCAGAAGCTTGCGAATGGTCGCTTCTTCGTTATAACAAGGCACGATCACCGATACTTCGATCATGGGAACAGGTTTCAAGTCAGTCAATTCAGGCTACCAGCAGGTAAATAGAATTAGAAGGATTTGCAATTGAGGATGGAGAGATTAACTGCCACACAAAGCGATGGCTTCGATTTCTATGCAGGCATCTTTAGGCAAGGCAGCCACCTGAACCGTCGATCGAGCAGGAGGGTCAGATTTGAAGAATTCTGCATAAATCGCATTCATGCGGGTAAATTCAGCCATATCCTGAAGGAACACAGTGGTTTTGACGACTAAATCAAGGGATGAGCCGGCCTGTTCAAGGATGTGGTGGATATTCTGCAGAGCCTGCCTGGTTTCGCTCTCAATACCCCCTTCAATGATATTCCCGCTTTCGGGAATGATGCCCAGCTGACCCGCGGTAAAGATGAAACCCCCTGTTTTCACCCCGGCAGAATAAGGTCCGATCGCTTTGGGTGCTCGATCGGTCTTGATAATAACTTTGATAGGGTCAGGCATTTTAACTCCTCATAAACTACATGCAGTTAAGCTTTTAATCGATCCAGTTACTCAAACTTCAATAATTGTAATATGTCTTCGAGAGCAGCGGAAAATACCTCAGCCATGATGCCCTCATCTACCTGGTAGGGTCCACCGAATACACCATCCTGGTAGCGCTCCCGGGCGAGAGCAGCATTAAGCAAACCCGGGATGTGCGGCGGGATCTTCTCTCCCTCGGGGAGATCTCCCACACGGGTAAAATTGAACGCCTCGATCCAGGCGGCATGCGCCGAACGCAGCCCATGCTTCGTCGCCACGATTTCAATGCTGTGGGATTGCCACCAGGCATACCAGGCCAGTTGTAGCTGGGGTATCGTGTTTGCTACCTCGTAGAGCCTGGCGCGGGCGGGATCATTCCCGCCGTGGCCATTTAAAAAGAGTATTCGGCGGAAACCCTGGTGGCAGGCACTGCGGACAATATCCTCCACCAGGTCTAACAAGGTAGTAGCCCTTAAGCTGAAACTGCCTGGATATTCAAGAAAATAAGGGGAGATCCCGTAATTGACCACGGGTGCTACCAGTACACCAGTTTGTTGACTGGCAGCATCTGCGAGTGCCAGGGGAATTTTGGAATCACACAAGAGACTCAAGTAGCCATGCTGTTCACACGCTCCCAAAATGATGATCAACCTGTCTTCATCTTGCAGATACTTATCCACATCAAACCATGAACAGTCTTCGAACCTCATCGCACATGTCCTCTGGCGAAATTATACATCCTACAGGAATATATTCAAATCCATCAGCCATTTTATCAGGATGTTATCATCTAAAACTTGTGATTTGAGACAAGTTGACATGATTTTTACTTATGGTAAAATTACCGCGTTAAACCCACAGTTCCAAAGCACTTATTTATTGAATTGTATTGGGAGCACGATAACCATTCCCACAGTCAGGAGAATAATCATGCAGAGTGATTGGCTTTTTATTGGTCTCTTTCTGCTCATCGTTGCCTTATTTCCTGGAGCACCAATTATTTTAGCAGGTTTAATTGGTCCTCGTAAACCAAGCGCCGCAAAATCACAAACTTATGAATGCGGAATAGAAACGGTCGGGGAAACGTGGGTCCAGTTCAGGGTGCAGTATTACATTTTCGCCTTGACCTTCCTGGTATTTGACGTCGAGCTGGTTTTTCTTTTCCCCTGGGCTGTCGCTTTTGGGCAGCTCTCATTATTTGGTGTGCTCTCTGGGGTGATGTTTATCCTCATTTTGTTTGCTGAATTATTAGCTGCCTGGCGTAAAGGCGTTCTGGAGTGGGCGTAGTATTTATGGCTGGGAAAAATATAAAGGCTGAAGGAAAGTTTCCTCAGCCTTTTATTTGTCGCTTAACCGGTCATGATTTATTTATCCTATATAGGAGAGCAGGATGAATTTCTTAAGCGATCCGATTACCTTCATTGGAAATTGGCTGGGGAATCTATTGCTTGGCCTGGGAATATCCCAGGCGGCGGTTACGGTGATCATCACATTTATCGCAGCTGGACTGGTGGGAATGTTTGGTTTTTCCCTAGTCATCTTCACCATCTGGCTGGAGCGCAAGCTGTATGCACGCATCCAGGACCGGTTGGGACCCAACCGTGTAGGACCTTGGGGGATTTTCCAGACCTTCCCCGATATGGTTAAAATCTTCACCAAGGAATACATTACCCCTGATGGGGCAGATAAAGTGGCTTACAACCTGGCACCGATACTATCTGTGTCCGCCGTACTGCTGATTTGGGCGGTTTTACCCTTTGCCAAAACGATTGTTGGCACAGATGTGAACGTCGGTGTGCTGTATATCGTGGCGGTGGGGGGGATCGGCGCGCTGGGGATAATCCTGGCGGGCTGGTCATCCAACAATAAATATTCGCTACTGGGTGCATTTCGAGCGGTTGCGCAGATCGTTTCCTATGAAGTGCCGATGGTTTTAGCCTTGCTTGTGCCGGTCTTATTAGGCCGAACGATGGGACTAAACAGCCTGGTCAACGAACAGAGCGTTTGGTTCATTATTATGTCACCTATCGCGGCCTTTATCTTTTTCACCAGCTCAATTGCCGAGACAGGTCGGGCTCCTTTTGACCTGCTGGAAGCAGAATCCGAGCTGGTGGCGGGTTATCAGACCGAATATTCAGGCTTAAAATTCGGAATGTTCTATGTGGGAGAATTCCTGCATGCCTTTACCATCTCTGCGCTTACCGCAGCCCTCTTCCTGGGGGGCTGGCGAGGACCTGGGGCTGAGCAGATCCCCATCCTCGGGGTAGCCTGGTTCTTCATCAAGGCATTTATGGTTTATTTTGTGGTTGCCCTGATCAGGATATCCATGCCCCGCCTGAGGATCGACCAGATGTTGAATTTTAACTGGAAATTCCTGACCCCACTGGCATTGGTCCTGCTTATCGCTACAGCAGTGGTGGACAAAGTCTTCTATATGGTTGTCCCTGGATTTAATATACCGGCAGGCCTATTTCCCTGGGTGCGGGCAGGTGTGCACCTGTTGATGAACGGCATCATCGTGTTGGTCACGATCCAGATATTGAAAAGTCACAGCATTTCAGCGGTTAAGCTTGTGGGAAACCCACGCCCAGTCGCAGTCGCCCCAGAACCTCCCGCTTCGGTGATATCGTAAAACGGAGTGATGCTTATGACAGCCGAGCAAATCATTTTCATCCTTGTAGCAGCAGTTACCCTGGGGGCGGGATTATCGGTGGTAACCAGCCGAAACCTGATCCACTCGGCGTTATGGCTGATCCTGGCGTTATTTGGAATCGCAATCTTCTACGTGCTGCTTGACGCTGGTTTTTTCGCTGTTATCCAGGTGATCATTTATATCGGCGCCATCGCCATCCTGTTCATATTTGCCGCCATGTTAACCCGGCGCGTGATGCAGGATACGGGTCCACAATCCAATTCTTCCTGGTGGCTTGGTGCGTTGATCGCGTTATTATTATTTGCCGGGATAGTCGTGGTGTTTCTAAATTGGCCGGGCTTCACCACCTCAGCGACCGAACTGGCAGACCCGGGCGGGAGAATCGTCCAGCTTGGTTTGGCGCTCGTCTCGCCGGATCAGTATCTCATTCCTTTTGAGCTGGCGTCAATATTGCTGGTGGCGGCGATGATCGGGGCGATATTCGTGGCTGGAGAAAAGAAGCAATGATCCCTCTCTCGTGGTACCTATTATTTGCGGCGGCTCTGTTTTGCATCGGTTTGTACGGTGTCCTGGTCCGAAAAAATGCCATCGCCATCCTGATGGGGATCGAATTAATGCTCAATTCGGTCAACATCAACCTGATTGCCTTCTGGCGCTTCCGGTCTTCGGAGGGGATTGCCGGGCAGGCATTTGCTATTATTGTCTTTGCTGTTGCGGCGGCAGAAGTAGCGGTAGGTTTGGCTTTGATCATCTCGATTTATCGTCGCCGGAGCTCGGTTGTGGCGGATGATATGAATCTGATGAAGTGGTAAGCTGAAAGGATTGCTATGTCGACGGAATCAATAATCTGGCTACTTCCCCTTCCACCTCTATTGGCATTCTTTCTGATTGTATTGTTCACCAACCGGCGTAAAGCGCTCAGCCACAGCCTGGCGGTGGGGGCAGCCTTGCTTTCCTGGCTTGGTAGCATGGTGATATTTTTCCGGGCAATTAATACCGAACACCTCGGTCTTAACCCCTTCGAATCGGTGATCAACTGGTTTCCAACGGGGAGCACCTGGTTTCAGATCGGTGTGCGGGTAGACCCACTTACCGCGGCAACCCTATTTTTTGTCGCCTGGACCGTGCTGATGATCTTTATCTACAGCATCGGTTATCATAATTTTGGCCAGCCCAAGGGTGACCATGATAAAGCGGGTCTCCAACCCCACGGGGTGACGATCGATGATGAGCACGGGCACAACCATGTTGTGCCATCCATCGAGCCGATGTATTCTCGCTTCTTCGCCTTCATCGGCTTGTTTGCCTTTGGGATGTACACCCTGGTGGTGTCCAACAACCTGCTGACGCTGTTCGTCGGGTGGGAGATCATGGGCTTGTGCTCCTACCTGTTGATCGGTTTCTGGTACCAGAAACCAAGCGCCAGGGCAGCGATGATCAAGGCTTTCCTGACCACGCGTGTGGGGGATGTATTCATGCTGCTGGGGATTGCGTATCTGTATACGGCGGTTGGCTCATTGAGCTACACCGATATCTTCAAACCTGAGACGCTGCAAATGCTGGGTGCGACGCCTGCGGTGGGGGGTTTCCTCGGCTTGTCTGCCGCGGCGCTGATCGGCATCCTGCTCTTTATCGGGACGGTCGGCAAATCAGCCCAGTGGCCGCTGCACGTGTGGCTCCCTGATGCGATGGAAGGTCCGACCCCTGTCTCTGCCATGATCCATGCTGCCACCATGGTCTCTGCTGGTGTATACATGGTCATCCGCATGTACCCTCTGCTCAGGGTGGGGAGCGAGGCCGGGCACTTATCTCCGGTCATGAGCTTGATGGCGGTGATTGGGACATTTACGGCGATCTTTGCCGCGACCATCGCCGTTGCTCAAAATGATATCAAGCGCGTGCTGGCGTATTCGACGATTTCACAGCTTGGCTACATGATTGCGGCCCTCGGGATTGGGGCTTACGTTGCAGCAGCGTTTCACCTGATCACCCACGCGTTCTTCAAGGCGCTGTTATTCCTGGGATCGGGCTCGGTGATCCATGGGGTTGAACATGGTGTGCTGCATACCGGAGAAAAAGTCGATCCCCAAGACATGTTTAACATGGGTGGACTGCGCAAGAAAATGCCCGTGACTTTTTGGACCTTCCTGATCGGAGGGTTGGCACTTTCAGGTTTCCCCATCTTAACCGCAGGATTTTGGTCCAAGGACGAAATACTAGCCGAAGCATTTGGTAACCGGCATTGGGTGGTATTCGCTGTACTGGCAGTCGCAGCTTTCTTAACCGCTTTCTACACGATGCGGCAGATCACCCTGACCTTCTTGGGGAAACCGCGGACAGAATCGGCTCATCACGCCCAGGAAACCCCGTGGACCATGACGCTGCCGCTGGTGATCCTGGCGATTTTTGCGGTTGCGATTGGTTGGGCGGGCATACCAGAATCATTCCCAATCCTGGGTGGAAAAATCGCTAACTTTGTGCACGAATTTATTGGCAGCACGCTGCTCGAGAAACCAGAATTATTACCCTTCAATATCTGGCCGCTGATCGTGTCTCTGGTAGCGGCGCTGGGCGGGCTTTCCCTGGGATGGTTGGTATATCGCGATCAAAAAGCGGGCGCCGAGGATCCCATAAAGGTTGCTCTAGGACCTGTTCATACGGTGCTTAAAAATAAATACTATTTCGATGAGCTCTACAATCTGATTTTTGTACGGCCTGCTTATTGGGTCGCGGATAACTTCACCAATCAAATTTTGGACCGGGGAATCATCGACGGGATTCTGCATTTTATCGCCCGGGTATCCTCCAATGTCGGTCATGTTTTCCGCAATTATTTCGACAAGCCGGTGGTGAACGGCTTCGGTGATTTTGTTGGCGAAGGGATCAAGAAGATCGGCCACACGATCAAGGTCATCCAAACGGGTAAAGTCCAGCAGTATCTCTTGATGGCATTGATCCTGGCTTTCGGAGCGATGTTTTACATTTTTTTCACGTATATTCAACATTAGAAACCTTACTCTGCGCAGCTCGTTTCGCAGGGACCCAGGAGTAAATGATGGGTTTCCTCACGAATAATATACTGGCAACGATCTTATTTACACCAATTCTGGTGGCTTTAATCCTGCTATTTATTCCCAAGGATCGAACTAAGGTCCTCAGGTGGGTCACCTTAATTGGCAGCCTGGTCCCGTTCCTGCTGTCTTTATATATCTGGCTGTCCTTTAATGCCAGTACTCCCGGGTTCCAATTTGAAACCCAAAAGATCTGGTACGGGGTTGTGGGTTCCTCATTCCACCTGGGCGTGGATGGTCTCTCGCTGACCATGGTCTTGTTGACCACCTTGCTGACGCCCATCGTTGTACTTGCTTCCTTCAATATAACCGAACGGGTAAAACCGTACATGATGCTGTTCATGTTCCTGGAAACGGGCATGCTGGGGGTGTTCTTATCCCTGGATCTGCTGTTGTTTTTCGTCTTCTGGGAAGTCGGTCTGGTGCCGATGTATTTCCTGATCAACCAGTGGGGCAGTGAGAAAGGTGAGCGTGAATTATGGAGCGGCAGGAAGGTATCGGCACGCACGTACGCCTCCTTCAAGTTCATGATCTACACCATGGCCGGCTCATTGGGACTGCTGCTCGCCATCCAGATGATCGGCGTGGCTTTCCAAACCTATGACCTGACGCTATTATTTACCACTTTCCCAGCGGCGACCCAGCTGCCCAACATTCCGTTCAAGCTGCCCCTGGAAACGGTCAAAGCGATTGCTTTTTGGGCGTTTGTGATCGCCTTTGCGATTAAAGTTCCCGTCTGGCCGTTTCACACCTGGCTGCCCGATGCCCATACCGAAGCACCCACTGGCGGCTCGATGATCCTGGCAGGTGTCCTTCTCAAGCTGGGAGCGTATGGTTTCCTGCGCCTGGTTCTTCCGCTCTACCCCCAGGAAGCCCATCGCTATGCAGGTGCGCTGGCGTTCCTGGCAGTCATGGGGATCATTTTTGGCGCCCTGGCGGCTTACGGACAGGACGATTTCAAACGCCTGGTGGCTTATTCATCGGTCAACCACATGGGCTTCGTCGTATTGGGGATCGCGGCGGCAGCCTATGCGGCTGGAACTGACAGCGCGATCCTGGCGCTCAACGGAGCGGTACTGCAGATGTTCAACCACGGTTTATCGGCGGCCGGGATGTTCTTCCTGGTGGGGGTTATCTATGAACGCGCCCACACGCGCAACCTGAATGATTTTGGTGGGTTATTCCCGCTGATCCCGGTGTATGGTGGAATCCTGATTTTTACCTCGATGGCTTCCCTGGGTTTGCCAGGTCTGAATGGGTTTGTGTCTGAATTCCTGGTTTTACGCGGCTCCTGGCCTGTCTTTACCCTTTTTACCGCCCTCTCGATGGTAGGGTTATTTTTTACCGGCGCATATATCCTCAAGGGGATCAAGAAAGTACTGCATGGACCTACCAATGAGCATTGGGTGGGTCACATCACGGAAATCAATCTTCGCGAAATTATCGTCATCAGTCCACTGATGCTCTTGATGTTAGCCATCGGCATTTGGCCAGCCTGGATATTGGGCGTTATTAACTCTGCCATGGTGCTGTTGTTCAAGGGCTAGGATGGTGATCGGGTTTATAATGCCTGGCTCGAATTACGGCAACCTGCTTTTGAGGTGAAGTATGCAATTTCCAATTCTAAGCGTCATCGTTCTCACGCCGATTATCGCAGGAATGATCATCTTGCTGGTCCCGAAGGAGCGCAAGAATATCGTGCGTTATATTGCCCTGGCTGCCGCGAGCATCGACTTGCTGCTTTCGGCGGTGGTTTATTTCAGCTATCATATTTCAACCGGCGGTTACCAATTCTTGGAGCAATATAACTGGCTGCCACAGCTGGGAATTTCATATTATGTAGGCGTGGATGGGATGAACGCTCCCCTGGTGCTGCTCACCGGGGTGGTCATGTTTACCGGTGTGCTGATTTCATGGAGTGTGGAAGACCGGCCTCGTGAGTTCTTTGCCTTCCTGTTCATCTTAGCCAGTGGTGTCTTCGGTGTCTTTGTTGCCCAAGACTTGTTCATGTTGTTTTTCTTCTACGAAATTGCGGTCTTCCCGATGTACTTGTTGATCTCCATCTGGGGTTGGATAAAAACCCGTGAATATGCCGCCATGAAGCTCACGCTGTACCTGTTTATCGGTTCTGTGATCTCATTGGTTGGCGGTTTGGCATTGTATTTTGGTTCCGGCTTGAATACCTTTAATATGATTGAGCTGGCCAAGGCCAACTTCGATCCGAATTTCCAGATCTTGTGGTTCCCATTTGTATTCTTCGGTTTTGCGGTGCTGGGAGGCATATTCCCCTTCCACAATTGGAGCCCCGATGGTCACGTGGCGGCACCCACGGCGGTCTCCATGTTCCATGCGGGGGTGCTGATGAAGCTGGGAGCATTTGCTGCCCTGCGGGTGGGTATCATGCTGCTGCCTGAAGGTGCGCAGTATTGGCGCTGGCTGATCATGTTATTGGCGCTGGTTAACGTGGTCTATGGCGCCTTCATTGCCATGGTCCAGACTGACTTCAAATATGTCATCGGTTTCTCTTCGGTGTCGCACATGGGGCTGGTCATGCTCGGATTTGCCACCCTGAACAAGGATGGCTTGACCGGGTCGGGGATTCAGATGTTCTCCCACGGGGTGATGACGGCTCTCTTCTTTGCTGTCGTCGGAATGGTATACGACCGGGCGCATACCCGAGAGATCGGTGAATTGGGGGGCTTCTCGAAGAAGATGCCCTGGGTGGCGGTTGCATTTATCATCGGTGGTCTGGTCTCCATGGGAATGCCCGGGTTTTCAGGCTTCATTGCAGAGTTCCCCATCTTTATGGGTGTCTGGCAGGTGCAGCCAATCATCGCCATTATTGCTTCGATCTCCATTGTGATCACCGCATCCTATATTATCCGCATCATCGGGAAAGTCTTTTTCGGTCCGATGAGTGAGGAATTCGACCATCATGTCGGTGATGTCACCGTCAAGGACAAGGTCGTCCTGACGCTGCTCTGTGTCATCATGATCACCATCGGGGTCTTCCCGTCCATCATGAGTAATCTGGTCTCCTCAGGGGTCAACAACATCCTGAGTCTGTTCGGAGGTGCATAAATGGTCATCGAGAGCTTCGAACCGACGATGGTGCTGGCCATCCTGCCGGAGATTCTCCTGGTTGTCTTGGCCGGGGTTATCCTGCTGCTGGATGCCTCCTGGAAGCCTGAGAATAAGCGCAACCTGGGCTGGCTGACCGCAGGTGGATTATTAGTGGCGATGGTGGTGAGTTTTCTCGTATCTGCACCTCAAGGGCAGGGACGGTTGATTTTCGGAGGCATGCTTCAGCAAGATTGGTTGGCATTCGCTTTCATTATTATTTTCATGTTCGCGGCTGCGATCACGGCATTATTTGCCATGGATTTGAAAGCGATCGGGCTCAAAGGTGAGTTTTACGTTTTGATGTTGATCTCAACCCTGGGGATGTGCTTAATGGTATCTTCTGCCGATATCATCATGCTCTACCTGGCGATTGAAACCACCTCCATCCCCTTGTATATCCTGGCCGGATTTATCATCCGGGATGATAAATCCACTGAATCGGGTTTCAAATACCTGTTGTTCGGCGCGGCCGCTTCAACGATCATGTTGTATGGTTTCAGCCTGCTGTACGGCTTCACCGGGCAGACGAATTTATACCAAATTGCGCTGAGTTTTGATAGCCTTGAATTTCCGAAAATTGCCCTCCTGGGTAGCTTGCTGCTCATACTGGTCGGTTTCAGCTTCAAGATATCTGCTTTCCCATTCCATTTTTGGGCTCCGGACGTGTATGAAGGCGCACCCACCCCAATTGCCGGGTTCCTTTCCACTGCTTCCAAAGCTGCCGGGTTCGTGGTGGTGATCCGGGTCTTAGTCGCAGTCTATACGCCATCCGCAAAACCTGACTGGACCACCTTGCTGGCAATTGTCTCGGTGCTCACCATGACCGTTGGGAATGTCCTGGCGCTGGCGCAGAAAAATATCAAGCGCATGCTGGCTTATTCATCCATCGCTCATGCCGGATACATCCTGATCGGTGTGGTCGCATTTTCACTGCTGGGAATGACCAGCGTGGTTTTCTACTTGATCGCCTATATGATCACCAACCTGGCGGCTTTCGGGGTGGTGATGACCTATTCAGCGGTGGTTGGATCAGACGAAATCGCGGCCTATTCGGGGATGAGCAGGAGAAAGCCCTGGCTGGCGCTGGCGATGCTGGTGGCCTTCCTTTCATTAGCGGGCATGCCGCCGCTGGCCGGATTTATTGCCAAAATCTTCGTTTTCGCTGCTGCGGTCAAATCCGATCTCGTCTGGTTGGCCTTTGTGGGCGTGCTCAATTCCATCGTAGGTCTGTACTATTACCTTACGGTATTGAAATATGTCTACCTCTACCGCTCAGATGATGAAGACAAACCGTTACCGATTTCAAAGCCCTACACGATTGCATTATCCATCCTGATCTTTGGGATTATCCTGGTTGGGACGCTATTTGGTCCGTGGTTCAATCTCTCGACCCAGATCGCCTCTTCGCTGTTCTGAGCATGATGAATGCCTCAATAAAGCAGTGATTATTAGTATAATGTTGACGTCAGTTACACCAATATGATAAAATCTGCCCGCCATGAGCCAAAGCAACCCATCACCTGAGGCGCCGAAAGGCAGCCAAAGCGTAAATAATTTGGCCGTATTTTCGGTTGGTGCCGAGGTTGGCTGTGCAACCATCATCATCGTATTTGCAGCGCTATTTGTTGGCATTGGGTTGGATAAGTTGTTAGGCACAAAACCAGTTTTTATCATTTTATTCACCTTGGGCTCTGCACCGCTTTCGATATTCATTACCTATAAATTAGCCATGCGGGCAGTGAAAAGTGCGACCCCCCGGGTACCGGAGGTCACACAGACCGAACCGGTGGAGGAGGAAGAGAAAAGTGAGTGAGGTAAAACCCAAACGGCGGTTCGGCGTGAAACGTTGGATCATCCTGGCTCTGGTAGGAATAGGCATCTACGCTGCTTTCATCGGGCCTTCGATTTTAAAACCAATCAGCCCGGAGGTTGCATTAGCTGCGGAAAACACTGGCTTTTCCATTGGAAGCTTTCAGATCACAAATACGATCATGGCGACTTTATTAGCCGATGTGATCTTGATCATCATGGCCATCGGAGTCTATCGATTTATCAAGAGCGGTAAGCTCGTACCCAGCGGTTTTTATAATATGTTCGAAGCCATCTTCGAGTTCATGTGGAACAGCGTTGAAGGCAGTGCCGGTAAATGGGCTAAACGGATTTTCCCCATACCAGCTACGATATTTTTGCTCATTTTCGTCGCTAACCTGGTTAGGATGGTACCTGGTTTTGAAACCATAGGTCTGATAGAGCAATCTGTGAGCGGAAAAGGCTATGCCCCGGTCAAGCTGTTCCAGGTAGGCAGCCTGGAAGTATACACGGTAGATAAGGGGCAGCCGGTTGTGGTAAATACAACCGCGAGTGAAGAGCCAGCTACATCAGGTGAGCCCGCAGGTGCAGCAGGAGAAGCAATGTGCACCTCGTGTGCTGTTGTTGGCTTCCTGCGTGGTTCGGCTACCGATTTGAACTTCACCTTTGCACTCGCCATTACGACAGTGGTGTTGACTCAGGTGTATGGCGCCTGGTCTTTGGGTCCTGGTTATTTCTCCAAATATTTGCCGTTCAAGAAGCTTATCTATGGGGGATTATTTGGCATGATAGACTTTGTCGTCGGTATCCTTGAGATTATTCTTGAATTCGCCAAAATCCTCTCGTTTGGCTTCCGACTTTTCGGTAATGTTTTCGCGGGAGCTCTGCTGCTTTCAATTATTGGTATCCTGGTTGCGGTGGTACTTCCAGCGGGTCTGTACTTGTTTGAAATGTTCTTCGGTATTATCCAGGCGTATGTGTTTTTCCTGTTAGCCACTGTATTTATCAGCGGTGCCACTGCCGCGCATCACGGTGAAGAGTCGCATTAATAAAATTAGATACTTGAGAAGAGGAGTTAATTGAGATGAACGATCCGATAGCATTTGTAGCAGGTTTGAAATTATTAGGCGCTGGTATCGCCATGATGGGTGCCATTGGTGCAGGTATTGGTGTCGGTCTGGCTGCCTCGGGTGGTGTACAGGCCATGGGACGCAATCCTGATGCAGCGGGTATCATCCAGACGAATATGATCCTGGGTATGGCTTTCGCTGAGGCAGTCGCTATTTACGCCCTGGCAGTCGCCCTGATCATTATCTTCGTCGGTTAAATATAACCGGAGCCAAAATGGAAAAACTCGGTATTAGTTTAGGCACGTTAATATTCCAGATTTTGAACTTCAGCATCGTGTGTATCCTGCTGTATGCCTGGGCATATAAACCCATCCTGAAAATGATGAATAATCGCAAGCAGAAAATCGCCCAGGGTTTGGAAGATGCGCGCGTTGCTGGTGAAGCCAGGGCGAATGCAGAGCAGGACGCAGCGAAGATCATGGCTGAAGCCCAAAATAAAGCCAACCAGGTCGTGCGAGAGTCGACCGACCGGGCAGAAGCTGCCGCCATCGAGATCCGTGCCGCAGCCGAAGCTGAAGCCATCAAGGAGCGTGAAGCTGCCCTGGCGGAGGTTGAGGCGGAAAGAGACCGCATGCTGGGTGATTTACGCAGTCAAATTGCCGCCCTGGCGATTGCAGCAGCCCAAAAGCTGGTCGGTGAATTGCTGGATGAAAAACGCCAGCATACTTTGATCAATGAATTTTTCTCAGGCGTCAGAGCCGGTAAAGTGGAAGTCCTGGAAGGCGCTTCGATCAGTGGGACCTCGGCTGAAGTCACCAGTGCACTGCCGCTTTCATCAGAAGAGATGGCTTCAGTCAAAGATGACGTCTTATCCAAGGTCGGCAGCCAGGCAACCGTTTCCTTCCGTGTCGATCCAAGCATCCTGGGTGGCCTGGTCATCCGGGTGGGAGGTAAAGTTTTAGATGCCTCTGTGGCAGGTCAGCTGGAGTCACTGCGCCAATCCCTCTCCTGAAGCGCTGTTACTTGGTGAAGAAGGTACGTTGGCTTACGATTTACCTTTGATCGTTGTTGTTCCAGCTTTTAGATTCGTTTTGGAGACGCCCTGGGTCGCTACCCACGGGCGTTTTATTTAGCATGAGACTGACTGACCTGCTGCATGAATTCCCCTACCCTCACACCTTGATGAACGGTGATGCCCACATCAAAGGTTTGGCTTCCGATTCCAGGACAGTGCACCCGGGAGATCTTTTCGTTGCCCTCGAGGGTGGATCCGTGGATGGTCACAGGTTTATCCCGAGGGCGGTCCAAGCGGGTGCCGCAGCAGTCATGGGTACAAAAACGCTGCATGCCTTGAAGGTACCTTACCTGCAGGTGGAAGACAGCCGGAAAGCCCTTCCCCATCTTGCCGCCGCATTTTATAGTTTCCCTGCGCGCAAGCTGACCATGATCGGGGTGACCGGGACGGATGGCAAAACCACCACCACCAACATGATTTACCAGATCCTGCTGGCAGCCGGGATAAGAGCAGGGATGGTTTCCACGATCAATGCGGTGATCGGTGACCGGGAGCTGGATACCGGCTTCCATGTGACCACCCCTGATGCGCCGGATGTGCAGCGCTACCTGGCGCAGATGGTGAGTGCGGGGCTAACTCACGTCGTCCTGGAGGTCACATCGCATGGACTGGCTCAATACCGGGTAGATGCCTGTGAGTTCGATGCGGCGGTGGTAACGAATATTACCCACGAGCACCTGGATTATCACGGCTCCTATGAAGCCTATCGCTCGGCCAAGGCACGTCTCTTCATTAACTTGAGCACAACCTTGCCCAAGCTGCAGGGTAACCTGCAATCGGCGGTGCTCAACCGGGATGATGCTTCCTATGATTATCTTTCCCAGGTATCGACCGGCACGCCGATCAGCTACGGGTTCCACCCTGAGGCGGATATTCGCCCTGAACAGATCGAGCATCTCGTGGATGGGATCCGTTTCCAGGTAGCCGGAAAGGGCCAGCAATTTCCCATTAACTGCCACCTGATAGGCGATTTTAATATCTCCAACTGCCTGGCGGCGGTCGCTACCACTGTTTTCTGCCTGGGTCTGAGCAAGGAGCATGCCCAGGCGGGGATTGATGCAGTCCAAACCGTGCCGGGCAGGATGGAAAAGATCCGCCTGGGGCAGGACTTCACCGCCATGATTGATTTCGCCCACACGCCCAATGCACTGCTCAATGCGCTCAAAACCGTACGGCAGATCACCCACGGGCGAGTGATTGCGGTCTTTGGATCGGCCGGGCTGCGGGACCGGCAGAAGCGCAGGATGATGGCCGAAACCTCGGTTGAGCTGGCCGATTTGACCATCCTCACAGCTGAAGACCCGCGCACCGAGCTGCTGGAAGATATCCTGGATGAGATGGCTGCCGGAGCCGAATTGAAGGGCGGGATCGAAGGCCAGAATTATTGGAGGATACCCGACCGGGGTGAAGCGATACGCTATGCCATTTCGGAGGCACGCCCCGGCGATGTGGTGATCGCCTGTGGCAAGGGGCACGAGCAATCGATGTGCTTCGGGGAGACTGAATACCCGTGGGATGACCGGGTGGCCATGCGCGCAGCGCTCTCCGAACGCCTGGCGATACCCGGACCCAAAATGCCATATTTACCCACCCAAGGTCAATAAACTGGCTGCATAAGTCTTAGTCAGTCAATGAAACCTTACAGCAGGGGAGTCAGATCGATGCCCCTTGCCTGGGCTCGCTGCTCACCCCATTCAGTAATGCTGACCGGTACGGGTTTGATCTCGTTCTCAGGACGGCGTACCAGTATCAGTGCCTGGTCCGGACAGGCAGCGACGCACACCCCGCATCCGACACAACGCGTTTGGCTCACCCCAACAACGTCATTTAAAATAAGGGCATCGAATTGGCAACTATCAATACATAGTCCACAGGCGTTACACAGGAACGCGTCCACCGTATTTACAAAAGCCGAGCTGGCGACCACATTGGCAATCCCCAGCTCCGCCATCCCCCGCAGGATGCCACAGGAACAGGTGCAGCAGTTGCAGATATACCAGTTGCCCTGCTGGTTATTACTGACCGTGTGGACCAGCCCTTCCATGTCTGCGCGCCGCAGTACGGCATAGGCTTCTTCTTTCGTGATTGCCTCTACTTCGTCGGTAGTATGAAAGGCCTCCGGCGAGGGGCTCATTGCCATGCAGTTGCGGATGGAGTGTTTGCAGCCATTTCCGACCAGGGCGGTTTCCTTGCGACAGATACAATCGAGCACCGCCCATGATTTGGCATTCTCAATGATCCCCACGACAGATTCGAAGGGTGCAACCTGCATATCCAATTTTATATTTTCACCCACCGGTATGACGCGATGCACGGCAGGTTGTACTGCTAACGTGTTGACGAATGCGCGCTTATAGTAATCCTCGAACAAACCGGCCAGCTCCGCGTCCAGTAAATCACCGGTTTGATTTTCGTAGATACCCACCACGAACGGCAGGAGACCATAGCCCAGCCCACCTTCCGTACGGCCGCCCCTGATCAACCCCCGGGAGGCCATTCCTTTGAGCAGGCTGCGCGTGGCGTTGTATTCGCGCTGTAATCGCTCAGCGATTTCATCCGCCGTTTCCAGCCTGATCAAAAGCTGTGAAGCGAGCTCCGCTTCTTGAGGGGTAAAAATCTTGGCTAGAACTCTTATCTCGGACCCATCCACGGTGGGGGGGAAGCCGTTCGGAAGGCTGTCCAACCGGAGTGCTAATGCTTTGTATGGATCATGTTCAGCAGTCATATTCACCTCACACTATTTACCATTAAGTAGCTGATAATCGATTGAACTCAGCCTGGAATTCCTGCACCAGCCGGTGTTTTTCCACCGGGTCGAGGAAACTGGCCTGGATGGCGTTCAAGCTGATCTGCCCCAGCTCAGGCTGGGTGAAATTATAATCCTTAATCAAATGCTGGTACTCATGGTTTAAATCGGTATCGAACATGGGCGGGTCATCTGAGCCGATGGTGAGCAGTAATCCGGCATCCCACAATTTACGCAATGGGTGGGCGGCGTAGTTCGGATAGACGTTCAGGCAGATGTTGCTGGTTGGGCAGACGTCCAGGGGGATGGCGCTTGAGCGGAGGTATTCGACCAGCGACGGATCTTCAATACTGCGCACCCCATGCCCTATACGCTCGGCATGCAGCAGCTTGATCGCAGACCACACGCTCTCAGGACCGGCGATCTCACCCGCATGCGGCACGCGGTGTAAGCCTTCGGTTTCAGCACGGTGGAACGTATCAATGAATAACTCCGGAGGAAAGCCTGTTTCGAGGCCACCCAGGCCGAGGGCAACCACTCCCTGGTCGCGAGCTGACAGGGTAAGCTCCAAGGCAGCAGCCTGGGTATCAGGCTCGTTGCGCACGATATCGAAGACCCACTGCCAGCTGACTCCAAAATCAGTCCCTGCCTGTTCACGACCGGCGTTCAACCCATGCACGATCTGCTGCCAGGGCATACCTGTCAAAGACATGCTGGTGAAGGGAGTGAAAATAACCTCAGCATAACGGATATTCTGGCGGGCGCATTCACTGCCGAACTCGTAAGCGATCAGGCGAAAATCATCTTCGGTACGCAGGCACCCGGTGATCATCAGGTAGGTTTGCAGGAACTGTTCAAAGTTGCGGAAGCGATAGTACTGTTTCAACCCTGCTTCATTGTTTACAGGAAGGCTGATGTGGTTGCGCTGTGCCAGCCTGAGCAGGGTGCGCGGCAGGATCGAGCCTTCCAGGTGGACGTGTAGCTCGGCTTTGGGCATGCGTAGGGCAAATTCGGATACATCCATGTGTTTTTAGGTTGGTGAGGACCGGATCATGTGGACAGGTTTTGGTCCATATTCGCTTGCAAAGTGCGGTACTCCGGTGAGCTGGCGAATTGGCGGATTTGCTCGACACGCTTGGCGACCATGGGGTGGGAGGCGAGCAGCTCGGTAATATTTTGCATGATATCATCATCTTCCGACTGGAGGTGTTGGATAGCAGCCTGCATCCCAGCCTGCGTGCGGGCAGCCGGACCCGCTTCGAGCTTGACCAGGGCGGTGATCGCCTTGGCAGGCTTGGCGCATGCCAGGACACCTGCCCGGTCGGCGGAATACTCGCAAGCCCGGTTCCACCAGCGGAATGCCAGCTCCATAATGGCCAGGGCACCGTAGGAGCTGGGGATACCCGCCAACCCTCCCACCAAAGTGTTCAGCACGGTGTGACCCAGCTTGACGTGCCCCATTTCATGCCCCAGGACAAACTGGATCTCGTCCTGGTCCATGATCTTGAACAGGGACGAGTAGAGCACGATGGCTTTGGGGCTGTCTATCCCAAAGGTATAGGCATTTAGCCGGTTGGAAGGGACGATGAAGACGTCGACCGGCTCCACCTGCAGCCGGGAGGAATTTTCCTTTATCAAAGGGACCATTTCCGGCACGGTCTGAGGTGTGACCAGCTGTGCCTGGGATAGCAGTGCCCGGTGGTTGCTGCGGCTGGCGAAATACCCGACGGCGACCACGATGGGGATAAAGATGGCACTACCGCATACGGTGGCAGCAGCAGTGAAGGCAATCACCAGCAGGACGACACCGATGGTCACCAGCAAAATGAGGTACTCATATGGGTAGCGATAGGCGGTGGTGGAAAACCTGGCCATCGGATTGATTTTAGCATAAATAAAACAAAACCCGTTTTCTGTTCGAAAACGGGTCCTTGAGGTTAATTAGCGCTTATCGCGTCGGTCGCGGTTGCCACCGTTGGGGTTGTAAGGGCGTCTGCCGCCGCTGCCACCACCTCCGCGTGAGCCACCTGAGCGACCTCCGGATGGGCGGTCGTGCTCTTTGGCTTCTTCCAGGGTCCAGCCTTCGAGGACTGCCTGGCGGGATAGGCGGATCTTGCCCATATCATCGATGTTGGTGATCATGACGGTGATCTCATCTCCCATGGAGACTACATCTTCCACCTTGTTCACGCGCTCGCTGTCCAGCTGGGAGATGTGCACCAGACCATCCTGGTTGGGCAATATCTCGACGAAAGCGCCGAAGTCGGTGATGCGGACCACTTTGCCGGTATAGATGCGCCCAACTTCCGGCACTTCGATGATGCTTTCAACCATCTCGCGCGCCCGCTCTGCTGCGGGACCATCGGTAGCGGCAATATAGACTGTGCCGTCCTCTTCGATATCGATCTTGACGCCGGTCTCTTCCTGAATGCTGCGGATGATCTTGCCGCCTGGTCCGATGACTGCGCCGATCTTCTCGGAGGGGATGTGAAGGACGGTGATGCGGGGGGCGAAACTCTTCAGCTCGGCACGTGGCTCGGGGATGATCTCCAGGATTTTGTCCAGGATGAACAAGCGTCCCACGCGGGCCTGTTCGAGGGCTTTCGCCATGATCTCAGGTGTGATGCCCTTGATCTTGATATCCATCTGCAACGCGGTGATGCCATCACGGGTGCCGGCGACTTTAAAATCCATGTCACCCAGGTGGTCTTCCATCCCCATGATATCGGTAAGGATGGAATATTTTTCGCCTTCCATGATTAATCCCATAGCAACACCGGCGACGGGGGCCTTGATCGGAACGCCCGTATCCATTAATGCCAGGGTGGAACCACACACGGATGCCATGGAGGTGGAGCCATTGGAAGACAGCACCTCAGACACCAGGCGCAGCGTGTAAGGGAATTCGGATTCGGACGGGAGAACCGGCACGAGGGCACGTTCTGCCAATGCGCCGTGACCCACATCACGCCGGGAGGAACCGCGCAAAGGGCGAACTTCTCCGGTGGAGAAGGGCGGGAAGTTGTAGTGGTGCATGTAACGCTTGGCTTCCATGCCCGTCAGGCTGTCGATCTCCTGGGCATCGCGCGGGGTGCCGAGGGTCGCCAGGGTGAGCACCTGGGTTTCACCCCGGGTGAACAGACCTGATCCGTGGGCACGCGGGCTGAGACCAACTTCACCCCAGATGGGGCGGATATCGGTCAGGCCGCGACCGTCTGGGCGGACCTGGTCATCGGTGATACGCCGGCGAACAACCACTTTCAAGGTTTCGTCAATCGCTTCGATAATATTGGGGGCGAGGGATGCATCCTCGGCGGTCAGCTCGGTGACGATTTCCTTCTGCAATTTTGAAATAGCCTCATCCAGCTCGGCCTTGGTATGCGGGGCATTCAAGAGATCTTTGAGACGAGAGGCTGCCCTCTCGTTGACCGGAGCCTGGACGGATTCCGCCAGGTTGTAGGACACATAAGGGCGCTTGGCTTTACCGATCTCGCGGGTCATCTGATCCTGGAGATCGATCAGGGGTTGGATAGATTGGTGACCAAAGTTCAACGCATCTACCATCACCGCTTCAGGGACTTCCTGAGCGCCGCACTCGACCATCAGGATGGCGTCACGCGAGCCGGCGATGCGCAGGTCCAGGTCAGACCTGTCCTGCTCCGAGGAGGTTGGGTTAACCACAAACTCACCATTGATGTGACCGATGCGCACGGCTGCAATCGGACCACCCCAGGGGACGTCGGAGATCATCAAGGCAGTGGAAGCTGCATTGATGGCCAAGGCGTCGATTGGGTTTTCACCATCGACCGAGAACGAGTACAGGATCACCTGGACGTCATTGCGCAGGTCTTTGGGGAAAAGTGGACGCAGGGGGCGGTCGGTGAGGCGGGCAATGAGGATAGCTACCTCAGATGGGCGACCTTCACGACGGAAGAACGAGCCGGGGATGCGTCCACCGGCATACATACGCTCTTCATAATCCACGGTGAGGGGGAAATAATCGATCCCGAGGCGGACCTCGGAACTCATTGTGGCGGCAGCGAAGATCATCGTGTCACCAAGACTGACGGTGACTGCACCGCCGGCCTGACCGGCAAGCGTGCCGGTTTCGAAGGTGATGGGCTTGCCACCGACCATCGCAGTATATTTTTTTGATTCTGGTTTCATTATTCAGTTTCTCCTAATTTAATGGTGCCTTCAAGGTTAGAAACTGAGAGTTAGCGACAACGAGTATAGGCGGCATCGAAAAGCCGCCTGGGATAAAATATGTTGTCGTTATCCATCAATTCCCAACCTGAGGCTGGTTTAATTTCTCCCTAATAAGAGTAGATGGGGTCTTGTTGGTCCCATCTACTCAAGGGTGGGTCTATTTTCGGCGGATGTTCAGCCGGTCTGTCAGTGCCATATAGCGCTGGTAGTCATTTCGCCTGATGTAGGCGAGAAGTCGTCGGCGTTGCCCCACCATCTTGAGTAATCCACGACGAGAGGACTCATCGTGCTTGTGCTCACGGA
The DNA here is from genome assembly GCA_963809615.1 of uncultured Chloroflexia bacterium. Taxonomy (GTDB): domain Bacteria; phylum Chloroflexota; class Anaerolineae; order Anaerolineales; family UBA4823; genus FEB-25. The sequence goes on along the minus strand of CAWEKR010000002.1, from coordinate 63,218 downwards.
GATGCTCGGTGAGCTCCGAAATGCGGCCGGAAAGAATTGCCACCTGCACTTCGGGTGAACCTGTGTCGCCCTCATGACGGGCGAATGTATCCATTGTTTTTGCTTTTGTGTCCTTATCCATGACCTCTGCTCCAGGTGATTAAATTTGCTTCTAGCAGGTCTCCAACCAGGCAGCACATGCCGCCGGGCGGTCTAGTCAGCGGGGGAATTATAACAGAGAATGGGGAATGCGCTATTAATATTTTATCAGAATGGGGTGGAGCTAACCGTAGATGCTCGCGGACAAGAAATTGTCACTGGTATCCAATGTGAGTGGAGATATGGTGAGTCAAAGGTCGATTTACACGTCTCCCTTCATAGCTACCCTGAGTCCTAGTTGAGTATCATTGGGAAATTCACCCAGCACCTGCCTGATCAACCATGGGGTATCGGGGTTGTCTGGAGTGGTGAGGTTCTGGCGCAGCAGGTAAGCCGTCTCCGAGGGGGAACATCGCGCCAGGGCGGTGAGCACGCCAACGATATCGGGCCGAAGGCGGGAAGGGGCAATGCGTGTGTAGGGCGTGATCAGGCGGAAAATGACCGGAAGGTGGGGACTTCCGGGGTCTGAGACCAGCGGCAGAAGGGCACGCAGACCGGCATGTTGGGCAGGCAGGTCAGGGGAAGACAGCCAGGAAGAGATCAGCTCAAGCAGCTGGTCGGGGGCTTCCTGTTGGAACCTGATGAGACCGTACTTCAGCAAACCATCCAGCAGACGACGATCCGGATTGGAGTGCACCCAGGATTGCAGGCGGTCAACCAGCGGGTCGAGAGGGACGAGGGGGAGCTGCCCCAGCAGGCGGGCGGCGAGCAGTTGCAGGTCGACATTCGGTACAGCCCACAGGGCATCGCTCAGGTGCAGGGCGGCATTCGGATGGGAACGGATCGTATTGTTCAGCTCATGCCAGACCAGGCGCATCACGGGCGGAGGAGCGTTATATGAATCCATTAATGGGGAGGGAATGCCAGCCTGACCGGGTCGCTGGGTATGGTCGGAGTAGAGTTCGAGCAGGGCATGGAGCTCGCGCACGAAGATCTCCGGTTGGTCGCAGTGGGAGACCAGGTCAGCGACCTGAATTTTGAGGCGGGCGGGTTGGATGGCGGGCATAATCGATAATCAAGTGACGAAAGGATATTTATATCATGGAACGGAGAAAACGAGGTACACGGGAATATTCGATGCGCATAGCCTAATAGTCGATGGATATTTCCTGTAGGGGCGGCCCACGAGCCGCCTCTACTTATATCTAGCACTCGACAATGGACATAAAGTGATTGAGGAAGATCGCTTCGAGACCGGAAAAAACCTGGTCTCTTCCTCCAAGAACGCAAAGGATTCTCCCCCCAAGAACAGGGGGGATTCTTCAATGACAGAATACTAGTAGGCTCTTCCGAAGATGACTTTTTCAGTGGCGGGTTTGCCGCACACGATGCAGGTGCCATGACCCGGCTCCTGGTCGAGGGGGATGCAGCGGGTGGAAGCCCTGGTCTCGTCCTTGACCTTGGTCTCGCATACAGGGTCGCCACACCACCATGAGAAAGCCCAGCCTTTTTCCAAGGCGGATTTCAGCTCGTTGTAATCCTTGGGGTCGAAGGTGTGAGCAAGGCGGAAGGCGAGGGCTCGCTCGAACAGGGAAGCCTGGATGGATTGCAGCACTTCTGCCACCTGGGCTTCGATCTGGGTATGCTGGACGAAAGTCTTACCGGCTTTACCCGGCATATCACGGCGGGCAAATGCCAACGAGTCCTTTTGGACGTCCTTGGGACCGATCTCGATGCGCAAAGGGACACCGCGCATCTCCCAATCGTTGAACTTAAAGCCCGGGGTGACCTCTTCACGGCGGTCGACCTTGAGGCGGAAGCTGTTCAGCTCCTGCTCCACTTTTGAGACCACCGGCATAACGAGGGACTTCTCTTCGTCATTCTTGTATATGGGAGTGATAACCACCTGGTAGGGCGCCAGCTTGGGAGGCAGGATGAGCCCCTGGTCATCACCATGGGTCATAATAACGGCACCAACAACGCGGGTGGAAAGACCCCAGGAGGTGGTCCACACATGCTGAAGCAGGTTGTTCTTATCCAGGTATTGGATCTCGAAGGCTTTGGCGAAGTTCTGCCCCAGGTTGTGCGAAGTGCCGGCTTGAAGTGCCTTGGTATCACCCATCATGGCTTCGATGCTATAGGAGTTATCGGCACCGGCGAACTTCTCAGCCTGGCTCTTGCGACCCTTGATCACCGGGATGGCAGCATCCTCGATGGCGAAGTTGGCATAAACCTCCAGCATTCGCAGGGTCTCCTCCTGACCTTCGTCGGCGGTAGCGTGAGCGGTGTGACCTTCCTGCCAGAAAAACTCGAGCGTGCGCAGGAACAGCTTGGTACGCATCTCCCAGCGCACCACGCTGCCCCACTGGTTGATCAGCACAGGCAGGTCGCGGTAAGACTTGATCCACTTGGCGTACATGGTGCCGATGATGGTCTCGGAGGTGGGGCGGATGACGAGCGGCTCTTCCAGCACCTCACCGCCACCGATGGTGACGACTGCCAGCTCGGGGGAAAAGCCTTCCACATGTGACTTCTCCTTTTCGAAGAAAGACATGGGGATGAGCAGGGGAAAGGCAGCGTTGACGTGTCCGGTGGCTTTAAAGCGACGGTCGAGGGCAGCGGTCATGTTCTCCCACACTGCCCAGCCGTAGGGACGCACAACCATACAACCGCGCACCGGGGCATAGTCGGCGAGCTCAGATTTAAGTACCAGCTGGTTGTACCATTCAGAAAAATTTTCAGAGCGGGTAGGGAGTTTATCTTCGGTCATGGATTATTCCTCGTGAATGCTAATTTATCATTGGATAAGTATTCCTGCAGCAGCTCGAAAGCCGAGTCGACATCGGGTGAGAAGGATACCCACTGGCGCTGCACGTCAGGGACAAAATCACCCTGCTCAGCCAGGAATTCTGTGATCGTTCTCTGCCACCCCAGCCCAATCAGGATCAGCGGGCGGGGAGGCAGGATGCGGGTGAGCAGGAGGTTCCAGGTGAGCACCAGCTCGGCAAGCGTGCCGACCCCACCGGGAAGGGCGAGGCAGGCATCGCAGCGCTCGATGAGGGAGAAGATGCGCTCATGAAAGGTGGCAACATGCCATTCTTCGGTCACCCATGGATTGGCTTTCACCGGGCGCCAGGCTTCGATCTGGTCACAGGTGACCCCGATCACATGCCCGCCGGCTTCGGCTGCGCCGCGGGAGAGGGCTTCCATAGTGCCGATATAACCGCCCGTGAGCAGGGTGTAGCCAGCATGAGCGATCAGCTTCCCCAGCTGCAGGGCATCCTGGTAAACCGGGTCGCCGGGAAGGGGCTGTGAGCCACCGAAAATGGTGATGTGAGTATTCATAGTGATCTAGGCTTATCCCATGTGCGGTGATAGTTCTTACCAAGCTTGACGAGGACGGCTTTTTCCAGGTCGATCTCGGCGATGCTGGCGAGCTGGAGCAGGTAGAGCATGACATCAGCAAGCTCATCGGAAAAGGATTGTGGGTCCTTCAAGCTCTCGTCCCATTGGAAATGCTCGAGCACTTCAGCTGCTTCCAAATTGAGGGAAACTGCCAGGTTGCGCAGCGTCTGGGGGCGGGGGCTGTCGGGTTCATACCAGCCCATGCTGCGGACGAAATCATGCATCGCTTGGGTCAGCTCGGTGATATCCATAGCTATCTTCATCTTCCTCTGATAATAATACTTCCAGGGCAGCCCTGGCGGAGATACGCTGCTCAGGCTGCCAGCCGGTCTCGCTCACCATGCGCTGCAAGTGGGCGAGGACCGCTTGTTGGTCGGATTGCTGCAGAGAGGCAAAGGCGGCCTTGATAGGTCCAGGCTGGCGGGAAAGCAAATCCTCCCATAGCTGTTCAGGCTGCTCCAAAGCATCGTGCATAGAATGCGCCTATTTTATCTCATTAATTGAAATGTCGATTAAAATTATGCTTTAAGATTGGTCGGTTGACCCATGCGCATTATTGTGACCCACGAACAAGCTGATTTCGACGCCCTGGCATCCTTGCTGGGGGCGTATCTGCTGGATGATTCGGCCATCCCGGTGCTGCCCAGGCGGATGAACCGCAATGTACGAGCGTTCGTCACGCTGTACGGGGCAGAGCTGCCATTCGTCGACCCGCACGATCTGCCGAGTGAAGCGGTCGAATCGATATGCCTGGTGGATACCCAATCGATGGCGAGCGTGCGTGGCGTTAGCGCGGGGACACGGGTACACATCGTGGACCACCATCCCATCCGGGCGGATATTCCAGCGGCTTGGACGATCTCCAGCGAAGATGTGGGAGCGACCACGACCATTTTCGTGGAGGAGATGCAGGAGCGGGATGATGACCTGAGCATGATCCAGGCGACTACGCTGCTGCTTGGAATCTATGAGGACACCGGCTCGCTAACGTATACCCGGACCACGGCGCGTGACCTGCACGCAGCATCCTACCTGCTGGAACAGCAGGCAAATTTACGCATTGCAGGTGATTTTCTGAACCACCCATTATCGAGTGAACAGCAGAAACTGTACGATTCTTTGCGCAGCAACCTGGAGACTTACCCGGTGCATGGGCATACCGTGGTGGTGGGGTGCGGAAGCGCCTTCGGGCTGGACGAGGAGTTATCCACGGTGGCACACAAGCTGCGCGATCTGCTCGACCCCGACGCACTGTTCATGTTGATCACCACGCGGGCAGGCGTACAGATGATCGGGCGCTCCACCAGTGACAATATCGACGTGGCGGAGATCACGGCGCGCTTCGGTGGGGGAGGGCATTCGCGAGCGGCGGCAAGCCTGATCAAGGGGCGTGAGCTGGAGGAAGTGCATGATGAATTGATCGCGCTACTGCCTGAATACGTGCGACCAGCGATCACGGTTGCCGAGATCATGTCACACAGCCCGCAGGTGCTGTCTCCAGAAACACCGGCCCAGGATGCGGCGGACCGCATGCAGCGCTTCGGATACGAAGGCTACCCGGTGGTGCGCAACGGAAAAGTGATCGGCTTGCTCACCCGCAGGGCGGTGGACCGAGCCATTGCGCATAAGCTGAACCTGACGGCGTCGAGCTTGATGGATGCCGGCGAGGTGATCATCCATCCGGACGATTCGATCGACCGGCTGCAGCACCTGATGACGGATACCGGGTGGGGGCAGATCCCGGTGCTGGACGAGGCGGAGGGGAAGGTCATTGGCATCGTCACCCGCACCGACCTGTTAAAGATCCTTACCTCCGAGGAAGCCCGACCTGGGCATCTCAACTTTGCGGAGAAACTTGAAGCTGCCATGCCGAAAGTCCGCCTGGCATTGTTGCGGGTGACCGCCGAGATTGCGTATGATCAAAAAGCTGCCCTGTATATTGTAGGGGGGTTCGTGCGTGATTTGATCCTGGAGCGACCGAGCCAGGACTTCGACCTGGTGGTGGAAGGGGAGGCGATCGCCCTGGCACGCCAACTGCAGGAGCGTTATGGCGGCAGGTTGACCACACATGCACGGTTTGGCACGGCGAAATGGATGATCACGAATATCCGCGACAGGCTGGCAGGGGAGCTTAAATACCCCAATCATGCCACAGACCTGCCTGAGTTCCTGGATTTAATCTCTGCGCGGACGGAGTTCTATACCCACCCGTCAGCCCTGCCGACAGTGGAGCGCGGCAGCATCAAACTGGACCTGCACCGGCGTGATTTTACCATCAATACCCTGGCTCTGCGATTGGATGGCAAACATTACGGAGAGCTGCAGGATTACTGGGGGGGCTTGAATGACCTGAAGGAAGGGCTGGTGAGGGTGCTGCACCCGCTATCATTCGTGGATGACCCGACGCGGATGCTGAGGGCTGTTCGCTTCGAAGGGCGGCTTGAGTTCCACCTCGAGGCGCGCACGCTTGAGCTGCTGATGGAAGCACGACCTTTGATTGGGCAGGTGTCGGGAGACCGGATCAGGCATGAGCTGGACCATATCCTGGACCAGGACCAAAGGGTGAGCATCCTCAGAAGACTGTCTGAGCTGGGTTTGCTGATTGAAATCCACCCCAATTTGGCATGGGATTCTGTGAGCCATGATAATCTCGAAATGCTGAACCTGGTCAATATAAAACCGCTCTACGGGATCAAGCTGGAGCTTGCCAAAGGGAACAACCTGAGGAAGTTGGCTTATATTTTATGGTTCATCCACCAACCGGTGGAAAAAACCCAGGTCATTTTGAGGAAACTGCGCTACCCAACCACCCAGGTAAAAGACGTGCTGGCGGCATGCAAATTATGGAAAGACCTGCCCTGGGTGGCGAACGCAAGGCTAAGTATGATCGCCAACCGGCTGGAAGATGTGCCGCCGATCGCGATTTACGCCAACTTCCTGGCGGCACGGGATGAAACTATCTGTACCAACTTCCAGGCTTACCTGAACCGGCTTAACACGATCACGCCGAAGGTCACGGGGGAAGACCTGCGCAGGCAGGGACTGCCACCCGGACCGATCTACAAGCGCATTTTGGGGGCAATCCGTGATGGATGGCTGGATGGTAAAATTGAAAACAATGAACAAGAACAAGCCTACCTGGATGAGCTGATAAAAAATGAACCCGGTTTTCATCCGTCAAGCTGAAAGGGCTGACCTGGCTGCGCTTGAATGGGACGGGGAATACACACACTTCAGGCGCCTGTACGCAGATACATACATGATGGTTGAGCAGGGGGCGGCTTTAATCTGGATCGCGGAAATCCATGGCAGCGGTTTGATTGGCCAGTGCTTTGTGTCGCTTAAAAGGAACCGCCCAGAGCTGGCAGATGGGGCAGTGCGGGCTTATATCTACGGATTTAGAGTCAAACCTAAATTCAGAAACCTTGGGATTGGGACCCAGATCATGCGCAAGATTGAAGCTGACTTGTTCCAGCGTAAATTCCAGCAGGTGACCCTGAATGTGGGACAGGATAACCATGCTGCCCGGCGGTTCTACGAACGCCTGGGTTACACGGTGGCAGGAGCGGACCCGGGATATTGGTCGTATATTGACGATAAAGGCAGGCGGATCGATATGCACGAGCCTGCCTGGCGAATGGTAAAGGACCTGGAATGACTGTGGAGCAAAAGAACACCTTGAAGACGCTCTCTTACAAAGCTGGTCAGTGGGAAGAAAGCAGGAAGAAGATCGTCGAAGAGAAAGCCATCGGCCTGACGGTAAATAATGAAGCGTGGCTGACATTCATGTGCACACCCACCGACCTGGAAGCACTGGCAGTTGGGTTTCTCTTTAATGAAGCGATCATTGACACGATGGACGAGGTAGCCAGTGTGAGGGTCTGCCCGGAGGAAACCAATATCGACGTGTGGCTGAACCGGTCGGTAAAAAAACCTGAGAATTGGACCCGTACTTCCGGCTGTTCGGGCGGTGAAACAGCCGTGCAGCCTGACACGCCGCGAGGGGGAAGCGTGGTGCCACACGATGGTGCCAGACTGCCGGCAGATAGGGTGGGAGAATTAATCGAGCTGCTGAGCGAGGTGCAGGATCTGTATCGTGAATCAGGCGGGGTGCACACGAGCGCCCTAAGCGATGGGGATAAGATCATTATCGCAGCGGAGGATATCGGCAGGCACAACACGCTGGATAAAATCGCCGGACGGTACCTTCAGGAGCGGATTAACCCGGTAAGGAAGATCATCCTGACCACCGGGAGGATCAGCTCAGAGATGATCCAAAAAGCCGGACGAATGGGGGCAGGGATGGTGATCTCACGCACTTCGCCAAGCAGTTTATCGGTGCAAATGGCAGATGAGCTGGGGATCACGCTGATCGGGTACGCACGGCGGGACCGGTTTACCGTTTACACCCATGCGGAGAGGATCCTTTCAGCCCCAACGGATGAGAAATTAATCAGCGAGGCAAGATGACTAATAAAATCATCAAGTATAGACCGGTCAATGAGAAGATCAGCGAGCTGGCAGGCAAGCACCAGAATAAGCCCGAAGCGATCCTGGAGATGCTGAGCGAGCTGCAGGAGCAGCGGGGCATCCTGGAGGCTGAAGCGATCACAGACATTGCTCGCTCCACCAAGATTCCACCGGCAGCCGCATATGGGGTGGCTTCATTCTATTCCATGTTGAACCTGAAGGAAAAAGCGGATTACGAAATCAAAGTGTGCGATGGACCGGTATGCTGGTTGTGTGCAGGGGGTGATGCCCGGCAGGAGGTTGAACAGGCTTTTCGTGGGAAATCCGGCTGGAAGGTGAGCCGTACGAGCTGTTTGGGGTTGTGCGACCGGGCGCCGGCGATGCTGGTCAACGGGCAGCAGGCTGGTCCGGCAGGCGTGGGGAGCGCAGGTCAACTTGAGAGCGGCTGGAGAGGGCAGTCGACAGATTACAGCCATCCACGCAAGGGGGAGCTGCGGGTGATGATGGAGAAGGCCGGAATAGATTAATCCAGATTCATTGGCATCTGCCATTGAGCATGGAGCTTACCAGGCGATGAAAGCCGTGCTTGGGCAGGCTCCCGAGGCGGTGCTGAGTGAAGTCGAAGGATCAGGCCTGTCCGGGCGGGGCGGAGCAGGGTTCCCGGTGGGGCGCAAGTGGCGTTTCGTGGCCCAGGCTAAACGGACTCCGAAGTATATCGTGTGTAATGCGGATGAATCAGAGCCATTGATCTTCAAGGACCGGGTGCTGATCGATACGAACCCCCATCAGATCCTGGAAGGGATGGCAGTGGCTGGGTACGCCTGCGGGGCGCGGGAAGCATTTATTTATATCCGAGGGGAGTACGTGACCCAGGCGGAACGATTGAGACGAGCGATCATGGACGCCGAGCAAGTCGGCTGGTTGGGAGAATCAATCCAGGGGAGCGACTTCTCATTCCACATCCACGTGCATATGGGTGCAGGAGCGTACATCTGCGGTGAGGAGACGGCCCTGATCGAGAGCCTGGAAGGGCAGCGGGGGGAGCCGCGTACACGCCCGCCGTACCCGCCCACATACGGGTACCACGGGCTGCCGACCCTGGTGAACAATGTCGAATCCTACGCGGCGGTGCCGGCAATCATTTTGAACGGGTCGAGCTGGTACCGGTCGCTCTCGGGAGCAGCAATACCCGGGACGAAGCTGTATATGCTGCTGGGTCACATCAAGCGACCCGGGCTATTCGAAGCACCTTTTGGACTAACCCTGCGCCAGATCATCGATGATTTCGGCGGAGGGATGCAGGACGGATCGAAATTCCACTTTGCACTAACGGGCGGCGCGGCAGGCACGATCGTTGGAGAGACGCTGATGGATCTCCCCATCGATTATGCCTCGGGCGCCAGGGGCGTGTCGTTGGGGGCGGGTGCGTTTTTAATCTGCGACCAGCGCGTATCGCCCGTGGCATTGCTCAGCGAGCTGCTGCATTTCTTCGCCAATGAATCGTGCGGAAAATGCACGCCCTGCCGTGTTGGGACATACCGGGCGCATGAGATCCTGACGAGGATGGCAGGGGGCACTGGGAAGCCGGGTGATGTGGATGAGCTGTCGGCGCTGGCGGAGGTGATGTTCGATGCGTCTTTCTGTGGGCTGGGGCAATCCGTCCCCACGCCGATACGCTCGGCATTGAACCAATTTACCCAGGTATTCCGGGACGCAGAGAAGTCAGCTTAGCGGTTGAATTGCCAGGAGAATGATACCTATGACTGTTCGGCTCACAATTGATGGGAAACTGATCGAGGCGGCCGAGGGAGCGGGGCTGCTGCAGGCGGCGCGGCAAAATGGTGTGACCATCCCGACCCTGTGCTACCACCGCGACCTGACCCCGACGGGAAACTGCCGCATCTGCGTGGTCGAAGTTCAGGGACAGCGGTTCCTGCAGGCAGCCTGCGTGACCACCGTGTGGGAGGGAATGGTGGTAGAGACGCACAGCGAGCGCGTGGTGCGAGCCCGGCGAATGACGCTTGAGCTGATGCTGGCCAACCACCCGCAGGACTGCCTGGTGTGTGATTCAAGCGGAGCATGTGAGCTGCAAGATTTAGCCTACGACTACCAGGTGGAAGTGCCGGAATGGGGCAGCAAGGGCAAGCGCTACCAGGTGGACAGCGACCCGAACCCATTCGTGCGGGTTGACTTTAACAAATGCATCCTGTGCCGGCGCTGCGTTCTGGCATGTGCCGAGGTGCAGGGACGGTTCGTATGGGGCGTGGCACAGCGCGGATTTGAAGAAAGAATCGTGGCGGGGGCAGACACGACCCTGCTCGAGGCGCGCTGCGAGAGCTGCGGGCAGTGTTCGGCATACTGCCCAACGGGTGCATTAAGCGACAAATTAGCGTATGGGATGGGGAGGGCGCACCAGGTGAGCAAGGTGATCACCACCTGTTCCTACTGTGGAGTGGGGTGCCAGTTCGATCTGAACGTAAAGAATGGACGGGTGATCGGGGTGAGCTCGAACCCGAACGCTCCCGTCAATGGGATGGCATTGTGCGTGAAAGGGCGTTACGGCTACGATTATATCCACCATGCCGACCGACTGACGAGACCACGGGTACGCCAATACCTCCTGGAGGGAGGAGTTCGGAAAAATGGGGAGCGCGGGAGCTGGGTGGAGGTGGAGTGGGAGACCGCGCTCAACATCGCTGCCAGCAAGCTCCGGGAAATGCGGGATACCCATGGACCAGACAGTGTGGGCGTGCTGACATCAGCAAAATGCACCAATGAAGAAAACTATCTGATGAATAAGTTCGCCCGGCAGGTGTTGGGGACGAACAACATCGACCACTGCGCCCGGCTCTGACACTCCAGCACCGTGGCCGGTCTGGCCGCATCCTATGGCTCCGGAGCGATGACCAACTCGATGAAAGACGTTGCCAACCAGGCAGCCGCGATGCTGATCATCGGCTCAAACACCACCGAGCAGCACCCGGTGTTCGGCACGATGATCCGCCAGGCGGTGCTCAGGCGAGGGGTGAAACTGGTGGTAGCCGACCCGCGCAAAATCGACATGGTCGAATTTGCCACTTTGCATCTCAGGCATAAACCCGGAACGGACATCGCTCTGCTCAACGGATTGATGCATATCATCCTCGAGAAAGGCTGGGAAGATAAACCGTTCATCGAGGAGAGGACCGAAGGCTTTGAGGAATTCAAAGCCGTGGTGGGAAGCTACACACCCGACAAAACTGAAGCGATCACGGGAGTGCCCGCCGAACAGCTGTACCAGGCGGCGGAAATCCTGGCGCTGAATAAGCCCATGGCGGTACTGTGGGCGATGGGCATCACCCAGCACATCGTGGGTGTGCGCAACGTGATGGACCTGGCCAACCTGCAGATGCTACTGGGCAATATTGGGATACCGGGAGGTGGGGTGAACCCACTGCGCGGGCAGAATAACGTCCAGGGGGCCTGTGATATGGGTGGATTACCCAACGTCTACCCGGGCTATCAAACCGTGACCGTGGAGGCCGCCAGGAGGAAATTTGAGGCAGCCTGGGGAGTGAGCCTGCCCGAAAAAATCGGGATGACGGTGACCGAGATGATCCCCGCGGCAGGGGAAGATAAAATCAAGGCGCTGTACATCCTGGGAGAAGATCCGGTGATGAGCGACCCGGATAGCACCCACATCAGACACTGCCTGGAAAGGTGTGAATTCATCGTTTTACAGGAAATTTTTCCCACGGAGACCTCCGAATATGCGGATGTGCTTCTGCCGGGGGTAAGTTTTGCCGAAAAAACGGGGACATTCACCAACACTGAACGTCGGGTACAGATGGTGCACAAGGCGATCGAACCATTGGGCGAGGCGCAGCCGGACTGGTGGATCATCGGCGAGCTGGCAAAACGAGTGCTGGGATCGGGCGAGCGGCAAGTGAGCCCGGCACCTCACTCCGGCTGGAATTACACCGACCCGGCGCAGATCATGGATGAGTTGGCTGCGCTGACCCCGAGCTATGCGGGGGTGAGCCATGAACGACTGGAACGAGGTGAGCAATTACACTGGCCGGTCAGGGACCTGACCCATCCTGGTACGGCGATCCTGCATATTGGACAGTTCGCACGCGGGTTGGGGAAATTTTCGCCCATCGAGCATATCCCCCCGGCGGAAATGCCCGATGATGACTATCCGATGGTGCTGAGCACGGGCAGGGTGTTGTACCACTGGCATGGGGGCGAGATGACCCGGCGCGCAAAAGGATTGATAGAAATATATCCCGAAGCCTTGATCGAGGTCAACCCGGAGGATGCGGTGAGGCTCGGGCTGGATGGGCACAAACGAGTGCGGGTGAGCTCCAGGCGGGGCAGCATCGAGGCCGAGGCGTGGGTCACCGAGCGGGTACCCTCAGGGATGGTGTACGCCAATTTCCATTTCCCTGAGGCCTCAGCGAATGAACTGACCATTGCGGCACTCGACCCGATTTCCAAGATCCCTGAATATAAAGTGTGCGCAGTAAAAGTAAGCGTAGTTTAAGGGCTATAGAGAGGTGTGGATGGAGACGCGTAAAGTATTTGAGTACGCTTTAGTTCGCGAATATGAAGGTAAAAGATTTTTCGAGGAGAATGCCAAACGGCTGAGCGAAGCTGCCGCGGTGGAGGCATTCCAGCAGCTGGCGGGGGAGGAACAGAAGCACATCGATTTCATCCAATACCAGATCGACGCATTGGATGCGGGTGAGCCAGGGAGTATTGATCAGGGTGAGAAGCTGGAGCAGGCGGGATTTTTTTCTCAGCGGGCGCAATCGGAAATCATCGACCAGAAAGTGGCCGAAGCGATGGTGCCAGACCTGCCGGTGCTACGCATGGCGTTCCTGATCGAGCGGGATTTTGCCGAATTCTACGAGTCCAGCGCGGCCCAGGCAGTGGGGGAAGCAAAACAGGTATTGACGATGTTATCGCAATGGGAACGCAGGCATGAGCGATTGTTCAAACATTTCTACGACCGAGCGATGGAAGAATATTCCAAAATGCCCTGGGGGGGATAAGATCAGTATTTTTTGACAACCCGATCGAGGTTTTGAGCTGATTTACGCACTCAAGGCCGAGATACACTATGGTACACTTCAGCGCTGGAGAATTCCCAAGAAGTGGCAACCCTGAGCCCTGCATTACTCAAACAAGCTAAAGATCTACCGTTCAACTTTGCCGTCAACGTGATGGATGGCGGTTTTTTTGGTTTTGCGCTGGGATTTGCCTCATTTTCCACAATTTTACCGCTGTTCGTCAGCACCCTGACTCATTCAGCCGTCCTGATCGGCCTGATCCCGGCGATCCATACCCTGGGATGGTTCCTGCCGCAAGTCTTTACCGCCCAGCGCGTGTCTCAGCTGAAGCGCTATAAGCCCATGGTGATGTTTTGGACCATCCACGAACGGGTACCGTTTTTAGCATTGGCGATCCTGGCATGGTTTGTACCCAGGATTGGCCCCAGCATTGCCTTGACATTAACGTTCATCCTGTTGATCTGGCAGGGGTTTGGTGGCGGACTGGCTGCCAACCCCTGGCAAAATATGATCGGAAAAATCATCCCACGGGAGCGCTGGGGAATATTCTTTGGCTCACAATCGGCAGCCAGCACACTGCTGGGTGCCGTGGGGGTGGTGATCGCCGGACTGGTTTTGCAAAATAATGTGCCTAATGTAGGCTTCAGCTTGTGTTTCCTGCTGGCAGTGGGTGCATTTTCGATTTCCTTTTTCGCTATTGGGTTAACCCGCGAAGCTGAGACCCCGGCGGTGGCGAGCGAAATTGAACGGAAAGACTTTTGGAGGGATTTACGGTCGATATTACAACGGGATGTGAACTTCAGGTGGTTTATCGTGGTGCGAATCCTGGCACAGATTGGGACGGTCGGCTTTGCCTTCTACACCGTCTATGTGGTGCGATTTTACGGGGTGGATGAAGCGACGGCGGGTCTCCTGGCCGGGATCCTGTTGATCTCACAAACCATTTTCAACCCAATCATGGGCTGGCTGGGAGATCATTGGAGCCACCGGGGAGTGATGGCGCTGGGGATGGTTGCTGCTGCAGTGAGTGCAGGAATGATCATCTGGGCACCGTCATTGGGGTGGTTTTACCTGGCATTCGCACTGGAAGGAATCGCAATTGTAGGCGTATGGACGATCGCGCTGGCGATGATCCAGGAACTCGGCCAACCGCATGAGAAACCTTCTTACATTGGATTGGCTAATACCTTGATCGCGCCGACGGCTTTTATTATCCCCTTGCTCGCGGGATGGCTGGCGGATACGGTAGGATACCAGGCGACGTTCATGGTGACAGCCTTTGGGGCAGCGGCGACGGTATTTGTGCTGAGCTTCATCTTGAAAGACCACCCTAAGCCGGTAATTCTTGAAGTGTAAATAATGGAGACGACACTGGATTCGACTCAAAAATGGGGGGTGCTGCTGGCAGTTGGGATCGGCACCTTCATGACCGCATTGGATACCAGCGTGGTCAATACGGTGCTGCCGGTAATCGGTAAGAACTTTAGCCAACCGATCACGGTGGTTCAATGGGTGGTTACGATCTATTTGCTGGTGCTGAGCGGGCTGCTCTTGAGTTTTGGCAGGCTGGGGGATATGCGCGGGCACAAGGCGATCTACCTGATAGGGTTTGGGATTTTCATGGGTGGCTCATTCTTCTCTGGTGCAGCACCAAGTGTGGCAATCCTCATTGCATCGCGCGGGCTGCAAGCCCTGGGGGGAGCGATGCTGGCAGCCAATTCTCCCACGATTTTAACCAAAAGCTTTCCTGTGGAACAACGCGGCCAGGCGTTGGGGCTGCAGGCGACCATGACTTACCTGGGGCTAACGGCAGGCCCGTTGGTGGGTGGATGGTTAGCCAGCCTGCTTGGTTGGCGAGCGGTATTCTATATGAATATTCCGGTTGGCCTGGTTGCCATCTGGCTCAGCTTGCGCTATATTCCCAGGGATAGTTACCATTCTAGTTCTGAACAATTCGATTTCCGGGGTGCGGTGACATTCATTTTTGGGCTTGGAGCCTTGCTGCTGGGTCTCAACCAGGGTGCAGAATGGGGCTGGTCTTCGTTGCCCATCATCGCGCTTCTGGTATCAGCGATCCTTTTCCTTTCGCTATTCATCTATTTTGAAGCTCACGTAAAGTCCCCCATGTTGGACCTCAGCTTGTTCAAGAAGCTGCCTTTTTCGCTCACTACGATAAGCGCCATCATCAACTACATCGGAGTCTACAGCTGTATCTTCCTGATGCCTTACTACCTGATCCAGGGGAGGGGGTTTTCTCCGGCACAGGCAGGGCTCATCATTGCAACCCAATTTGTGGTCATGGCGGTAATTGCACCGATCAGCGGCACCCTGTCTGACCGGATTGGGACGCGCATCCCGGCGGTGTTTGGGATGGCAGTCCTGTCAGCCGGCCTGTACCTTTTATCGCACCTGACCGGTCAGTCATCCATTCGGGCGATGATGCTGGCATTGGCGGTCGTAGGGTTTGGAACAGGGGTCTTCATCTCGCCCAACAACAGCGCGCTGATGGGGTCGGCTCCTCGGAGCAGGCAAGGAATCGCGGCAGGAATTTTAGCCACCGGGCGAAGCTTTGGGATGGTACTGGGGGTGGGGATTGCCGGGGCAATTTTTACCACCGTGGCTGCGCGGGGGGGCACCAGCTTGCTCTCGGCAAGCGCCCCCATCCAGAGCACAATTTTCTATGACGCATTGGGAGCGAGTTTCCTGGTGGTTTCGATGATCACCCTGTTGGGGGTGGTCACCAGCCTGGTGCGTGTCAACACCAGGGCTTGATTAAACGGTCAGTACCCCTGGACAGACTCGAACTGTCGCTTTTGGCTCCGGAGGCCAACGCTCTATCCACTGAGCTACAGGGGCACGGGAACAAAACTCGAATTTTTATTTTACCATGCTTTATTTCCCCCCTGAATTATGGGGAAGCGAGCCTGCAAGCATCAACAAATTTGAGCGCTTATTTGCAACAGCTCTGAGCGCACGCGGTCGATTTCATCCTGGTTCTGGGCCAGCTCTCCCAGGGCATAAGCCTGGTGTTTCTTATACGCCAGCTCCGCGGTCAACAAATAGAAGCGGTCGGTCAGGCGGTATTTACCAGCAAACAGCGCTTTAATGCGGGCGACTGTTTGTCCGGCAGCTGAGCAGGCCGTTTTATATTGGGACACCGTGATCACCCCATCAGCAACCTCATCTGGCAGCTGGGTGACGATCCATTTTTGCTCCCGGGCAAGCGCCCAGACGACGAAGATAATCATGGCGATCCAACCCGACCAGTCAAATACCAGGCCGACTGCCAGGCTCTGGATACCCTGAAAAAGGGTGGAAATCAGGTTGTGCATCGAGTGGGTAAATATGGCCAGCCCTAATCCGATGATCGGAGCAATCACCTTGATCGAAATATTTCGGTTCAGGCGCGAGATTGCCAACCCGATTCCGGTGAAAGCAGTATAAAACGGGTGCTGCCAACCGACCAGGATCACCCGGACGAAGAACATATACAGGATGCCATGCAATCCATTTTGCTGGAAACCATAGGTATAGATGTAATAAATATTTTCGGTAGCGGCAAAACCGATGGCAGTGATGGAGGCATAAACAATCCCATCGAGGACTGAATTGAATTCATGGGTGAAAAAAAGAAAGACGAAAAGGCACGCCATCCCTTTGAGGGTTTCTTCGATGATCGGGGCAAAAACCGAGGCCGTTGACAGCTCGGTGAAGGCCTGGGAACCGGTGAACATGTAGATCCCCAAACCTAAAAAAGAATTTACCACAAAGGCTGCGCCTGCAGCGATGATGGCTCCCCACAAGAAGACACCCCCTAATAAGGCAACGGGCTCTTTTTCATACCGGTCAACCCAATAGACAAGATATGCAAATAGCAACATCGGCAGGAAGCCAAATATGAAGGATAAGAATATGCCCGTGCTCTGCAAGGTAGTCTCCCGCCTATCAATGTCTACTTCAGTTTAACATCATTGGAAATGCTGTGCAAGCGATGCTAATGGCCGCTTAATTTTAGAATTTCACGCTGGATGCGTGTATCCTGAAAACGCACATCCATTTCAGACAGTACTTCCTCCGGTCTACCCGTGGCGGAATCGCGGGCGGAAAGCTGAACTTGAAGCTGGACCTTTCCAGCAGCATTTGAAGGTACCAAAGCCGCATCCTCGATCAGTGGCCGCAGGTCATAGGGCTTATTCCGGCGTAAACGAGGCAGATGCTCAGCGGCAAGGATCCGTTGGAGGCGTTCAGCCAGGTCCGGAATATCATCCAGAAATCGGATGCAGTACACCGCCGAAAGAACCTGAGTCTGCAAGGCAGGGGCATGAAGATCAACATTTTCCATCGCCAGAATTTCCAAACCCGGGGGTAAAGCCTGAGTGAGTGCTGCCCGAATCTCGGGGAGGGGTTGCTCTTGATCCAGCCAGGCGTCTAAAATTTCGCATTGACTGGTAAACCCAACCGGCAGGGCGCAGGCGAGGTTAAGACGGGGCTGAGGATGGAAACCCTGACTGTATTCCAAAGGAAGACCAGAGCGCCTGAAGCTGCGTTCCCACGACCGGTGCAGGTCGAGGTGTCCGACGTACTGCATTGCGCCCGCCTTCGAAAAAGTAATCCGGATGCGCAGGGTCACGGGGTACCTTGCAATGTACTCACATCTGGAGCCGGACTGGCGATATTGACCCGGGAAGGAGACGTCACCTCCGGGCATGACCAGGTAGACCCCGGGTTATTCCGGCGAAGATCGGCGAAGGTGGGAAGGATCCCGCAGGCAAAACACTGCTCACGGCAATCCAGGCGGGTGATAGAAGCCTGGCTGAGCAGATATTCCTTGAGCAGGAATTTCTTGCGCACACCCGTGCTGATATGGTCCCAGGGGAAGACCTCCTCCTGTGCACGGGGGCGATGCGTGTAGAAAGATGGATCGAGCTGTGTGCTTTCAAACGCTCTGGTCCAGGCGGAGAAATTAAACTGCTCCTGCCAGGCGTCAAACCTGGCACCGTTTGCCCAGGCCTGGTAAACCACATCTGCCATGCGCCGGTCACCCCGGGAGAGCCAGGCTTCCAACATGGTCACCTCAGGATTGGTCCAGGTGAGTTTTATATCCTTATTGCGCAGCCCCTGCTTCAGCAAGGCTTGCTTGGCCTGGATCTGCTCGACCGAATCACACGCCACCCATTGAAATGGCGTATGCGGCTTGGGGATGAAGGTGGAAACCCCCAGATTCAACCTGGCCCGGTGACCGATGGTTTTATGCCCTTCGGCGAGGACCAGCTTGCACAAATCGACAATGGCACTCACATCCTCGAGAGTCTCATCCGGATGGCCGATCATAAAGTAGAGTTTAATCGTGCTCCAGCCGTGCGAGTAGATCTGGTTGGCAGTTTCGAGCAGCTGGGCGGTGGTGAGCGGTTTATTGATGATATTGCGCATATGCTCAGTGGCGGCTTCCGGCGCCAAGGTAAACCCGCCATGGCGGGAATCTTTCAACAGGTCCATTATTTCGACAGAGAAAGAGGCGATGCGCAGGGAGGGGAGAGAAATCCCGAGATGGTTGCCGCAATATTGATCGGTAATCGCCTGGACGAGCTCAGAGATATGCGTATAGTCGGAGGAGGAGAGGGAGAGCAGCCCGATCTCTTCAAAACCGGTATATTTCAAAGCCTGATCGATGGCTTCGAGGATAGTCGAAACGCTGCGCTCGCGGACGGGTCGCGAGACCATCCCGGCGTGGCAGAATCGGCAGCCGCGGGTACAGCCGCGCATTATTTCGATCGGGATGCGGTTATGTACAGTTTCAATATTGGGAACGATGAAGCGAGTGGGAGGAGGGGGAAGATTTGGGACGATCCGTTTTAAAATCGGGATGGAGGCCTGCTCAACAAGATTTTCAACCTGTTTGACGGTGCCGTCAGGATGGTAGGACACCTGGTACAGGCTGGGGACGTAAACGCCGCTGATGAGGGCTAATTCGATCAGCAGCTGCTGGCGGGATGAGCAGGCGCGCTTCCATGCCTGATAGACAGCAATGATCTCGTGGATCACCTGCTCGCCTTCACCGATGACGAATGCATCGACGAACTTATACACCGGCTCGGGGTTATAAGCTGCCTGCCCGCCGGCGATGACCAGGGGATCCGTAACGAGCCGGTCGGCGCTCAGCAGCGGGATCCCTGACAGATCCAGTACGGTGAGCATATTGGTGTAAAGCGTTTCATACGGAAGGCTAAATCCAACGATGTCAAATGCACTTACCGCGTGGGTCGTCTCAAGTGAATATAACGGGATCCCTGCGTGGCGCAATTCCGCTTCCATATCGATCCACGGGTTGTAGACACGCTCGGCAAGCGCATCCGGGCGATCATTGATCAGCTCGTACAGGATCGCCAGCCCAAGATTGGACATTCCGATATCATAAATATCTGGAAATACGAGGGCGATATGCGTCTCGATTGAGGCCCAATTTTTTACCACCTGGTTCAGCTCACCGCCGACATAGCGGGCAGGTTTTTGTACCGTGGGGAGAATGCGTTCCAGTTTTGAGTTTATCTCAGCCGGGGTCAGGACCATTAATTCCTCTAATCGGGATCAGAATACCACTAATTTCGCTTCAGAATGTCAGATTATATCTTAAAATAACCCGTGCCTCTCACCAGGAGACTCAAAGAGAGAGACTCCCAAGAGTAAAGGGGCACGGGATGGAAATGTTAGATGTGTTTTGTATTTTACGAATGAAGAATTAATCCTCGAACACCCACTGGTCGATCGAGCGCTGCCAGGTGATCAGCTCGGAGGGAGTGAACCATAACGCCACTTCTTTTTCGCCATTTTCGATATTATCGGAGGCGTGGGTGAGGTTGCGACCAATCTCGAGGGCGAAATCATGGCGGATGGAACCAGGCGCAGCCGTGGTGGGAGAAGTTGCCCCCATCGTCTGGCGGATGGCACTGATCGCATTCGGACCTTCCCAGACCATTGCCATGACGGGAGCGGAAGTGATATACCGAATTAGTCCTTCGTAGAAAGGTTTACCCATATGCATGGCATAATGCGTACGGGCTAATTCCTGGCTGACAGCGATAAATTTGGCGGCAACCAGGCGCAAACCCCGCCTCTCGAGCCTCAAGATCACTTCACCTATCAAGCCTCTTTGTACAGCATCTGGTTTAACCAGCACTAAGGAGCGTTCCATAACCACCTCCGAATTTGGATGATACGCGAAACGTGAAACGTATCGGGACACGTTTCACGTCGATATCTTACCATAGTAAAGCGCGTTTCACCTGGCCAACTCTTCCGCCTTGGTGTAGGCGTTTAACGCATCCTGCAAGTCATGCGAATGGGAATGTGCATCTCCGAGTGTCACCCACAGATCCACATCTACCGGGTAGCGGTAAACAGCTTCCTGCAAGTCCTTGATGACCTCGGCAAGGTGCGAGTTTTGTTTGATCAGACTGGTGTACATCCCCACTGCCTGGGTGGGCTGGCCCTGACTGAGTGCACTGCGGGCATCGGATAATACTGTATCGGCAGGGTCTGGCACGACCTCCGCCGGGACCACCGGCGCTTCCTGGGGTTCAAGCGGAGCAAGCTCAAGCTCCTGCGGGACGATCTCTTCTACCACCGCGACAGGTTGCGGCTCGGCTGATACCGAAATCGGAGTTTCTGGCGGGGGTATTTCCATAACCTGCTCACCCGTCTCCACCGGTGGAGTGGGCTGCTCGGTATGGACCAATCCGGCGATGATGCCAGCAGCGGCGATATCTGCCGCTGAAATGGGCGCCTGTGGCGGCGGGATCTGCTCGGCAGGTGCCCCAGTCTCAGGCATGCCAGCAAGCACAGCGGCAGCTCCGATTTCTGCAGCCGTAACGGGTGCTTGGGTGGGCGCGGTACCTTCGCCAGCTTCTGATTCGGTGATTTCCTTAAGCCAGTCGGGCAACTCTTCCAATTTCCATTCCAACTCTTCTTCAGCCGGAACTGGGACGTCTTTTTCCGCGGCCGGTTGTTCCATGTCGAGGATCCAGGCCGGCAGCTCTTCCAGGTTTTCCTGCTCAACTTCGGTTTGCTCAGCTTCGGTTTGCTCGGGTAAGGTTGGTTCGGGTTCGGGTGCTGCAAATGGCTGCGTAGATTCAGAAACAAGCGCGCCTTGCGGCTCTTCGCCCAGTCCTTTGAGCCAATCCGGGATCACTTCGGCGGGCAGGGCCTGCTCGTCTGCAGCAGGTACCTGGGCTGAAATTGGGGCTTCGGTCATGGGTTCCAGATCAAGCTTCACCCATTCAGGGGGTTCGAGCTCTCCCTCACCAGGTGCAGTGACCAATCCCTCTTCCTTCGCATCCTGTTCGGCCGCCAGGCCTTCCAGCCAGGCAAAAGCATCGGCCTCACTCATCGAACCGGGTTCAGTCACGGCGATTTCGGTGTTTTCCGGGATGAGCTGATCGACTTGAGGTTGATCGGTTGGTTGAGGCGAGAGCCCCCCGGCAGGTGATTCTTCGACCTGGTCGGGTAATTCAAATGCTGCAAGCTCTGCTGCCGTAGCTGCCCCGGTTAGCGCAGGTGACTCTGCAGGAATGGCTGGCTCAGCGGGTACAAGCGCTTCAGATGTAGCGGGCAGTTCGGTGACTGGTTCTTCGCTCGGTTTTGACAGCATTTCGGCTGCCAGCAATGCTCCTGCAACCAATGGCAGATGCGATGCAGGTGCTTCTTCAGTTACCTCCGGCTGCTGAACGGGAGCTGTCTCAACACTTTCAGGGGAAACCGCTTCCACAGGCGGTGCTTCCATCACACCCGCCTGCTCGGGTGCAGCTGCTGGCTCGACCAGCGGCTCCACCACGGGAGGAGTCTCTTCAGCCGTCTTATCTGCAATGGAGGCAATTACCTCGGCGGCAGGGATTGCGACGGCGAGATCTTTTAACCAGTCAGGTACTTCTTCTGCTAAATCAGCCGGCTGCTCACCTTCGCTACTCTGCTGGGTTGCGGCAGTTTCAGGCTGCCCGGGAGGAGCCAGCTGGGAGGGCTCGTCGGCATTTTGAGTGGGAGCGGTACCAATTTCAGCTGGTCCAGGGATTGCAGGCTCTTGCAGGAAGGCAGAAGGCAGGGAGGATAATGCGGCAGCGGGGACGGCCGGGCTTTCTTCAGCTGTTGAGCTGGTTGGAATATCCAGGTCTTTGAGCCAATCGGGCACTTCTTCATCCGGTGCAAAAGAAAAGCTGTCTGCCTGCGCTTTTGGAGTGGAGGCGTCATCCGGCTGCTTTTCCTCGAGCCATTGGATGATCGAATCGGTCGGACCGGGCTGGTGGGGCTCCAGCCATGGATTAGAAAGCGTTTCTCCTTCCGCTTGGGGCTGCTGTCCTTCAGCACCAGTGAAATCATTGGGCGCGATCCCTCGCAGCCATTCAGGGATGTCAGCATTCTGGAGCGCCCCGTCCGCGGGAGAAGGGGTGCTCTGCTCATCTGGCGTGACCACCCCTCCAGTAGGTTGAATAGACTCAGCCGTGGCAGGTTTCCAGCCGGCATCTTTCATCCAATCAGGTAGCTCGCCCTCTGGTTTTGAAGTATCGGTGATTATTTTTTCCACTTCCTGGGTATCCCAGATGAAAGGGGAAACACCGGAGGCTGCCTTCTCATCTAATGACTGCGCAGCAGGTGCTTCGGCTGCTTTTAGCCAGTCGGGGATATTTTCTTCGGCCGGTTTATCCATCGAAATTCCGAGCGAAGTGGCCCAATTGGGTTGGTTGGGAGTCTCAGCAATTTGCAGCCCAGATTTCCATTCGAGCCGCTCAATGTTCACCGCGCCTTCAGACACCTGCTCGGAGGTAATCGCCTCTGGCTCGGCGAAGGCATAGTACGGATCCATCGAGATGACGATCTGGCGGGAGTTTTTTACTGCCTCTGAATTTTCAGCATCCGGCAGGGAAATGGCCAGGATCCGGTTGGCTTCCAAACACAAAGGCATTTTCTTCAAAATGGTGACACTCGTGTCAACCGCTTCGACGCGTTGGGAGGTCTGGAAAAACATCAGGGCGAGCAGCAGCTGTAAGTCGGGTCGGTTAGGGTCCTCGTTAATTGCAGCCCGCAGCTCGGCAATGGCTTGATCGAAGAGGCCTCCCTTAGCATACATCCTGGCAAGCGCACCGCGGGTGAGGCGGACCTTGGGAGGCTGCACGCCGTCCCTGCGACCGTACAGGCGGCGCAGTTCATCTTGAATGGCAATATTAGCCGGCTGGGCTTCGTAGGCCAGCTCCATGTGCCAGATTGCGGCATCCAGGTTGTTTTCGTCCTCGCGGATGATGCTCATACCGACATTGGAAATAAAATCGTCTGGGATCGCAGACAAGACCCGCTGAAAGATATCCGTAGCATCGCTGATGCGCTGCTGTTCCAAATGCGCTTTACCCAACAGACGGTAGGAGGCAATATGTTTCGGGAACGTGGCAAGGATATGACGGCAATGTGCGACTGCTTCATCCAGCTGCCCGTTATCGATCATGCCTTCGATCTCGCGATTGTATGCACGTAATGAAATTATTGCCATAGGTTTCGACTCCCGAGGTTAAGTATGCCTTATTCTGGCAGAAGTTGCAAGAGTGGAGCCAGTTTATAAAAAAATCCCTCCCGGTGGGGAGGGATTTTAGAGTGTTGGGATTAAGTGGTTTCCTCAAACGGAACGGCGCGTTTTTTGCTACGCATGATTGCCCAACCGACAGCAACCAGGAGAAGGAACCCGATTACATAAGAGACTGCCGCGGTTTGGCTATATTTCACGATAATGGGTGCCATGATCAGGCTGACCAGGTTGACCACCTTGATCATCGGGTTTAATGCCGGACCGGCGGTATCCTTGAGCGGGTCGCCCACGGTATCACCCACCACACCGGCTTTATGGCGCTCAGATCCTTTGCCGGTATTCGCCTCGAGATTGCGAGGCTCATCTTCGATCGTTTTCTTGGCATTATCCCAGGCACCACCGGTATTGGCCATGAAGACCGCCAATAGCTGACCGCTGAGAATGATCCCTGCCAGGAAACCTCCCAGGGCTTCTACACCTAAAATCAAACCGACTACCAGGGGTAACAGCACGGCAATTGTAGCCAGAGGGATCAACTCTTTTTGCGCGGCACTGGTGGAAATTCCCACCGCACGAGCATAATCAGGTTGGACGGTGCCTTCCATTAATCCGGGGATGCGGAATTGGCGGCGGACTTCCTCAACGATGAGACCTGCGGCTCGAGTGACCGCCTTGATCGAGAGCGAGCTAAACAGCCAGGGTAGGGCACCCCCAAGGAGTAATCCGATAAAGACGCGCGTGTCGGATACCCGAATGGAATCCATGATGGGAAATCCGAGCTGGGTCTGGACGCGACCCACATCCGTGATGAACGAGGCAAACAGGCTGACCGCGGCAATCACAGCGGAGGCGATGGCTACCCCTTTGGTAATGGCCTTGGTGGTATTCCCAACTGCATCCAGGTCTGCCATGATCTGGCGGGCTTTGCGGGTCTCCTCATCTTCCAGGCCATGCCAGGCCATCTCGCCGATCCCATTGGCATTATCCGAAATGGGACCGTAGGAGTCCATGGCGACATTGTTGCCGGTATGGCTGAGCATACCAATACCGATCATGGCTACTGCATACAAGACGTAAGTTGTTCCGTCATTTTGGTAGAGCAGCAATGCCAGGATAAAACTGATCGCAATGACCACGAGGGCCCAGACCGTTGATTCCATCCCGACAGCCAGGCCTGACAGGATCGTGGTCGCCGGACCACCGCGGGTAGAATCTACGATTTCCTTGACCGGCTCCCTCTTGGTGGAGGTGAAGTAGGAGGTGAGCGGATTGTAGATAACGGCAAGACCAACGCCGATGGTGGTCAATGCAGCCATCCTCCAATCTTGAGCATACCAGTAAGCCAGGGCGAAAGCCCACACGATGGTATTGACACTGGATACTTCATAGGAACGGAACATGGCTTCTTCGGCATCATGGGCACGCAGGAACTTGATGGGGAACTTTTCCCAGATGGGGACGGTAAAGGTGCCCAGGATCGAGCTGATCACACCGATGGCACGGATGATCAGCGGATATACGATCCATTTTAAGTCACCCGTCAGTGCTACGAGTGCCAGCCCCAGGATCAGACCAGAGACGATAGTCACCTCATAACTTTCAAAGATATCGGCTGCCATACCGGCACAATCACCCACATTATCTCCCACCAGGTCGGCGATTACGGCTGCGTTGCGGGGATCATCTTCGGGTATGTCGTGCTCCACCTTACCCACCAGGTCGGCACCGACGTCAGCCGCCTTGGTATAGATCCCACCGCCAACGCGCATGAATAATGCCAGCAGGGTACCGCCGAAGCCAAACCCCAGCAGCGCATCAGGAGCAGCGCGACCAAAGATCATGAAAATGAGGGTCCCCCCCAAAAGACCGAGTCCATCAGTGAGCATGCCGGTGATCGTACCGGCATAATAGGCGATCGAAAGGGCCTCATTGAAGCCACGGCGAGCAGCAGAAGCGGCGCGAACATTTGCCTGGATCGCCATGCGCATCCCCAGCTGACCCACGGTCAACGAGAACGAAGCGCCCATGATAAAACCAATCATGCGGGCGACCCCAATGATGAGCACGATCTGCTGGTAGGCCTGGGGAGTGCCTTCCTTGGTGATGCCATTGGCGCAGGCAGTTAATGCATTAAGATTGCGGGCATCCACACCCTGAATGAAAATGCAATGCCACTCGCGGGCTTCCAGGGAGGGAGGAACGATATAAACGGACAGGAATAATACAACCGTTAATACTAAGATCACGGGAAGGATTGAACGTAATTGGCGATTTAGATAACTATTCGCCCCGATGCGGATGGCGTTCCACACCTCCTGCATCTTTGCGGTGCCTTTATCCTTGGCTAACACGATGCCGCGCAGGTACCAGGCGTAGAGCAGGCTGATGATCGCCACCACCACCACACCCACAATAGCGAGCTGTTCAAACTCATTTAAACCATGCCGGGCCAGCCATAAAATATTCATCTCTCCTCCACTCCACCTATTAAGATGCAAACAAACAAAATTCCCACACGCATTTGCGTCTGGGTAACCCGAAAGGAAATGTAGTCTAATCGATTCATTTACGATTCATTTGTTGAAGGTTCCGTACAGGTGGCGATATTTTACCTAATCCCATAGAAAAAGTCAAACCGGACTGGTAGATTTTTACCAAACTTCGCTGTAAAGCCCCTTGCTTGAGCAATGGGGATATAAAGCGCAGACCTTGACATTATATAACACAATTGTATAATAGAACATATGGGCGACAAACAAGAATTTAAGTGCAATCGTCATGTGCTCTACTCGTGTAAATACCATGTTGTCTTTTGCCCAAAGTATCGCCGCAAGGTGCTCGTAGGGGGTGTGGATAAACGTCTGAAAGAGATTATTGATCAGCTGGCCAAAGAGTTGTCCTGCGAGGTTCTCGAACTTGAAGTGATCCCAGATCACGTGCATAGGCTGTGCGAAGTCGATCCGCAGTTTGGGGTACATAAATTTGTGAAGCAGGTCAAAGGACGTAGTTCTCGTTTGCTCCGTCAGGAGTTTCCGCACTTGAAAAGCAAACTGCCTACCTTGTGGACACATTCTTATTTCGTCTCTACGGTGGGTGGTGCTCCTATAGCAATCTTGAAGCAGTACATCGAAAGCCAGAAGACAGTCTAAATGATAACCTTCAAGTATCGCCTTCATCCATCCAAGAGCCAACGCACAAAACTGATGCAGACGTTGGAGCTATGCCGCTCGGTCTACAACGAGACACTTGCCACTCGCAAAAGCACCTGGGAGCAAGAGCATAGAAGTCTTTCGCTGTACGATACGAACAAGCTTCTCCCTACCTGGAAGCAGGAACATCCTGAATTGAAGGGTGTGTACTCTCAGGTATTGCAGAACGTTCAAGATCGGGTTGATCTGGCTTTTAAGGCCTTCTTTCGCAGATTGAAAGCAGGGGAGAAGCCTGGCTATCCACGCTTTCGGGGAGTTGGTTGGTACGATAGTTTCACTTTCAAGCAGTTTGGCTTTGAACTTCTGGGTAACGGTTTGTTTCTATCCAAGATAGGCGTAGTGAAGGTTGTTTTGCATCGCCCCATCCAAGGGCGGATCAAAACACTCACCATTCGCAGGGATGCAGTTGGCAATTGGTATGCCTGCTTTGCGTGTGAGGTAGAAGAGGAACACTTGCCGTCAAGCGACCTGGCGATCGGGATAGACATGGGACTGGAAAGCTTTGCTACATTGTCGAACGGTGTGAAGGTCGAAAATCCCCGTTTCTTTCGCCTGGATGAGAAAGAGCTTGCGAAAGCACAGCGTAAACTCTCGCGGGTCGGGAAAGAAACCCCCGAACGAGCGAAACGTCGCAAGGCTGTTCAGCACATCCACGAACGCATTGTCAATCGACGCAAGGACTTTGCGCATCAACTGAGCCGTGCCTGGGTGGATCGATTCGGCATGATCGCCTTTGAGAAGTTGAACAGCAAGAACATGCTTCAAAACCATTGTCTGGCAAAAAGCATCTCGGATGCAGCCTGGAACCAACTGATACAGTACACCACGTACAAAGCTGAGAATGCTGGTCGGGTGGTCGTATTGGTTGATCCATGCAATACATCCAAGATATGTTCTGGCTGTGGAACGATGGTGGAGAAATCTCTGGCAGATCGAGTTCATACCTGTCCAGTGTGTGGTCTCGTCATGGATCGAGACGAAAATGCAGCAAATAATATTTTGAGATTCGGGCTACAATCTTTGGGCTATGCCTTAGAAGCCCCCGCCTTTAGGCGTGGGGAGTAGTCACAGATTAGGGTTTCATTAGACTTCAGTCAACCACTTGACTTTGCTGGTTTTATTAATGTATAGTCTTACACAGTGACACGAATAAGTTTTCAAAAGGATTATGCCAAGCATCTAACTGCATAGTCAAGGGTGATAGCACAGCCACCGGGAGTCGGTTGCCGTGCTTTTTCTTCGTATTTCAGGAGAGGTTTATGATCGAAGTGGAAGGATTGACGAAAGATTACGGCCCCAGGCGAGCAATTTACAATTTAACCTTCCAGGCAAAACCAGGAGAAATCCTGGGATTCTTGGGACCGAATGGGGCCGGTAAGACCACCACCATGCGCATCCTGACCGGTTTTATGCCTCCGACCATGGGGGTTGCCAGGGTAGCCGGTTTTAATGTGGTGGACCAATCCCTTGAGGTCAGGAAACGTGTTGGATATTTACCTGAAACTGTGCCGCTGTATCCAGATATGTCTGTATTTGATTACCTGAAATACATGGCCGATTTGCGCAGTGTTAAGAACGCCGATGAGCGCGTGGATGATGTGCTGGAGATTGTCCACATGGAGCGATCGTGCCAATGGGTATATCAGCAACCTGTCCAAAGGCATGCGCCAGCGCATCGGGCTGGCACAGGCTTTGCTGCACGAACCCGAGGTACTGATCCTGGATGAGCCAACGATCGGATTGGACCCCGCTCAAATACGAGAGGTGCGCAGCTTAATTCGCGAAATTGGTAAACAACGGACCGTCTTGTTATCGACACACATCCTTTCTGAAGCGCAGCAAATCTGTGACCGGGTACTCATTATTAATAAAGGCGAGATCGTGGTCGAAGATACCCCTGAAAGATTGCAGGCAGGGTTGACTGGGGTCCAGCGGGTGTCTGTGCGGGTTCAAGGGGATGGGGATGGATTGGAGAAGCTGATCCACGGGATCTCGGGAGTTGCCAAGGTCACATTGATCCAGGAAGGATCCGTCGAGGTCGAAACTCCACCTGGAAAAGACATCCGACCTGCAATTGCACGGAATGTGATCAAGGCTGGTTTTGATCTGCTGGAGCTGAGGAATATTGACCTCAGCCTGGAGGATATTTTCCTGGAGCTGACGCGCGAGGAACCCGTGCCTCCGAGCACTGACGATACCGAAGAATTGCCCTAGCATTCAACAGTGAAATCTTGGATTGTATAGATCGATATTTGGATCAAGGAAGGGATTCATGCGAAATGTGTGGATAATTGCCCGGAGAGAATATAAGTACTATTTCGGCAGTCCGGTGGCTTACATCGTTGTTTTCTTTTTTATGCTCCTGCTGGGGATATTTTTCTATGTAAACCTGCGGGGGGCCATCCTCCAGGCAGCCTATACCTCTGCAGCACCCAGTGTGCAAATCGTGATCAGCCCCATGGTGACATTATTGTTATTTGTGATGCCAGCGGTAACCATGCGCACGATTTCTGAGGAACTGCGTATGGGCACGATGGAATTGTTGTTGACCGCTCCGGTCAAGGATTGGGAGCTGGTGGTGGGAAAATGGCTGGGGGCATTTTTATTCATGCTCACCCTGCTGGCGGTGACCTGGATCTACCCGATCGTTTTGAATTTTCTGGTCAAGCCGGGGATTGACCAGGGGTTGTTGCTAACAGGTTATCTCGGTTTATTCTTAATGGTTGCCAGCCTGATCGCGATCGGCGTGTTCATATCATCCCTTTTCAGTAATCAAATTGTGACTTTCTTCGTCAGCTTACTGGTTGTCTTGTTTTTGTGGTTCGTGTCGCAAATCGCAGGTTCGAGTGGAGGGTTGGGCAATACCTTATTGACCTATTTCGGATATATTGACCATTTCTATAGTTTTTTCCAGGGAACCATTAACCTTAGTGATGTCGTCTATTATTTGAGCCTGACCTCCCTGGCTCTATTCCTTGGAACGGTGGCTGTCGAAATGAGGCGGTGGCGCTAATGAACACCAAATGGCGTCAGATCATTCGATGGGGAGCATTGATCGTTTCCATCCTCGCTTTGTTAGCTGCTGCAGGTGTGTATATTATTCAACGCCAATGGAACCTGGCGGTACAGATTTGCCTGGGAGTGTTTTTCATTGGTCTGGCAGTTTTCGTTGCGATGGATCCAGGGGCAATTCGTAATGCCCTGACGGGTCGCCAGGCAAAATACGGAAGCAATGCCCTGATCCTAACCATTGCTTTCCTGGGCATCCTGGTGGTGATCAATTTCCTGGCATATAAAAATACCAAGCGTTGGGATTTGACTGAGGATAAATCGAATACCCTGGCAAAAGAGACAGTCGACGTATTGAAAAGCCTGCCAGAAAATGTCGTGGCGAAGGCGTTCTATACCACGAATTCGGCGGTAGCATCATCTAAAGAGAGTGCGAAATCCTTGTTGGACCAGTATGTCTATGATGGCGGTGGAAAATTCCAATATGAATTTATCGATCCGAACAAGGATCCAGTCGCTGCCCAGCAGGCCGGGATTAGCACGGATGGCACCATCGTGCTCTACATGGGAGCATCGAAACAGCCTGTTACGAGCGTCTCGGAATCGGATGTCACCGGGGCGATGGTGAGGTTGATGAACCCGGGGACACATGTCGTGTATTTCCTGACCGGTCATGGGGAGTATCCCATCACCGGCGGGGGTGAACAATCCTACACTCAGTTAGCCACCGACCTCGGAGCCAAGAATTACAAGGTGTCGACCTTGAACTTGCTGGCGGTGTTGCAGATCCCCCAAGACGCCAGCGTCATCGTGATCGATGGACCGAAGAAGCCGCTTAGCGATGCGGAGGTGGGCTTGTTAGATACCTATATTAAGAACGGTGGCTCGGTGATCGTCATGGAAGACCCCCCGATCGATACCCAATTCGGAGCTTCTCCAGACCCCCTGGAAAATGACCTGGCTCAGAATTACGGGATTGTATTGGGAGATAATGTCGTCGTTGACGTATATGGATACCAGGCATTTCAGAATCCATATTTCGCCGTTGGATACCAATACGCCACGCATGCGATCACTTCAAAAATGAACACAATGGGCACAGGTTTCCAAAACGCCAGAAGTGTATCCGCAGATAATGCTGTTGGCACGGATTACGCTAAAACTGTATTAATTAATACTGTGGACCAGTCCTGGGGTGAGACGGATATGGCTTCGATCAAAGATAACACTGTAAAATTTGATAATGGGGTCGATTTAGCCGGTCCTGTGCCACTTGCTGTCGCCGCATCCGGAAATACGAACAATGCCCGCCTGGTTGTGTTTGGAGATTCCGACTTTGCCACGAATACCTATTATGGATTCTATGGAAATGGTGAAATGATGATGAATTCCATCGATTGGGCGGCAAAAGAAGATAATTTGATCAGTTTGACGTCTAAAACCAGCGTTGCGCGGACTTTAGTTCAGCCCAAAACATACACCATGGGGATGATCTTATTGGGTTCCCTGGTCGTTCTACCAGGAATTGTCCTGGTTGCAGGGGTGGGGACCTATGTCGCAAGAAGGCGAAGGGGTTAGGGCCCATGGTGCGCCGTACAACGTGGATCCTGCTGATCGTTTTTGGTGCGTTGGTATTGTTTGCCTTGTTATTTACTCGTCACCAGACACAAAAAAACGTGAATCCTGCCAGCGCTACTCCGATCGCTACCGCAGAAAAACTGTTCAATTTAACCAATTCTCAGGTAGTAGAAATAATGATTTCCAGCAGCAGCGGAGAATCCATTGATTTTATTCGTGATCCTGGGTCGACAAATTGGGTCATCAAAGATTACCCTGCTGCTCAAGCAGATTCCTTTCAAATCGAATCGGTCAGCTCGCAGCTCCTTTCCATGCAGGTAATGGAATCTCTTCCGCAATCCCCGCCCCTGGAATCAATCGGATTGGCTAACCCTGCGTATACGATCACCCTGAAGACATCCGATGGAAACCAGATCATCACCGATGTCGGCTCCCTGTCTGCAATCGGGACAGGCTATTATCTACGGGTGGATGCTGGTCCGGTTGTGATCGTGGACAATGTGAGCATGGATGATGTGTTGAAGCTACTCAAAGAGCCACCCCTCCTTGCGACAGCCACCCCGGAGGGAACGGGCACACCGATTGCACCTGAATCTGTAAACACCCCTACCCCTTAAGGAATGGTGGATGGCATGACTATGAATTGGTACTTGATTTTCAATGAAAAAAAGTGTATTCTGAGTAGGACCGTAATGGTTCCTACTCCGGTGATCAAGCCGGTTAGGGAGTGAAAATGATTGATGAAGAATTAATTAATGCAATAGCAAATCGAGAGGATGAACATCCTGCCCTGTCCAGGCTGATTGAGCTGGGTAGGCAGAAATCCTTTGTGACCATCGATGATATCTTGAGCTTCTTTCCAGAAGCCGAGCAGGATGTCGACCAGCTGGAAGAAGCCTTCGCGGCATTAATCTCTGCCGGGATACCTTATGTAGATGACGTGACTGTAGGTGCGCCAACAGAAGACGAGATCACGGCGGTTGAAGAAGAAGTAGAAGAGGAAACCCACCGCGCCGCTGCGGTGGATGATAACTACCTGGCCAATATCGACACTGACGATACGATCGGACTTTACTTAAAGGAGGTTGGGCGTGTACCGCTTTTGACCGCTGAAGAGGAAGTTACGCTGGCAAAGCGGATCGAACAAGGTCGATTGGCACGCGAAGAATTGGCGAGGGGGAATATCAGCCTCCGACGGCGGGGTGAGCTTCAGATGCACATCGAAGATGGCTGGCTCGCCCGTGAGCACCTGATCACGGCAAACTCACGCCTGGTGATCAGCGTTGCCAAGAAATATATGGGTCGAGGTGTGCCGTTCCTTGACTTGATCCAGGAAGGGAATATCGGCTTGATCCGGGCAGCCAAGAAATTTGATTACCGCCGTGGGCACAAGTTCAGCACATATGCTACGTGGTGGATCCGCCAGGCAGTAACCCGCGCCATCGCGGACCAGGGACGGACGATCCGTGTTCCCGTCCATATGGGTGATCAAATCAATAAACTGCTCAGGGTACAGCACCAGCTCACCCAACGCTTAGGACGTGACCCAAGTGTGGATGAGCTTGCCGAAGCACTGGAGGTTACTCCGCAAAAAGTTGAGAATATGATCCAGGTGGCACGCCGTCCCCTATCCTTGGAAACCCCAACGGATGACGAAGAAGATTCTGTCCTGGGTGATTTTATCCAAGATGAAGAGGTGCCTGCACCGGATGAAACTGCAACCTACAATTTATTGCGCGAGCACCTGGATGTCGTGTTGAACGGATTACCTCCGCGCGAAGTGCGCATCTTGCAATTACGCTATGGACTGCTAGATGGACAGGCGTATACCCTGGAAGAAGTTGGGCGAAAGATGGGCGTTACGCGCGAACGTGTCCGGCAAATCGAAGCACAAGCTCTCAGCCGCTTGCGACACCCTGCAATCCGCCGCAGGCTGCGGGAGTACCTGGGATAAAAAATCACCTGACTAGCCAGTGGATGCTCTACCCCTGGCTGATTAATAGATAAAAATCGCGTGATTTCATCGATTAACTACTTAATCTCTGCTCAACATGCGACGGGTGGTTGGGGATATGCTTTCGGGCAAAGACCAGTGGTTGAACCGACCGCGGCAGTGCTGCTCGCGATCCGCGATGAGCCGCAAGCGATCGATTCGTATCAAAAGGGAATAGCTTGGATCCTTCAGATCCAACATCGGGATGGGGGATGGGGGATCAATGAGGCGGATGCCGAAAGTGGCTGGCAAACTGCGTGGGCGCTGATCGCTCTCAGGCATACCACCCAAAACGATGCCGCCATCGCCAAGGCTGTGGATTGGCTGGTATCTGTCGGCAACTCTGAGATCTCCCAGCAGGAATTCAAAAAACCTGAAGTACCTTTGAGTGACAGTGTTACCGCTTTCATCTGGCCTTGGTTACCAGAGCAAGGCGGATGGATAGAACCGACTGCGTCAGCCCTCTTAGCGCTTGGAGGGATTGCCGATTCTCAGCTGGCAGATGCCAGAATGAACGGTGCCCTGCAATATTTTCGAAAATACCGCACCCCGAGTGGAGGTTGGGATCATGGTAATGCCGGCCCTTTAGATACCATCGTTCGTCCAAGGGCCTACCCGACCGCGTTGGTGCTGTTTGCGCTGGCCGAAAACGCAAAACAGGAGATCCAAAGCATTGATCTATCGGCACTTCGTCAGGACATGGGCGGAGATCCAAGCATCCTGGCCCAATCGAGTGGGTACCTGGCGATTCGAACCTTAGAGGGGAATGACCCGGTTTTGATTACTTCGATCATGCAGCGCCAACAATCGAATGGAAGTTGGGACGATAATCCGTTCTTCACTGCATGGGCGAGCATGGCATTACGAGGCTATTTGTAAATGACAAAACTGAATGTCAGCCGGCGCGCATTCATCCGGTTATCGCTCCTGGGAGGAATTGGCGCCGGTTTGGCGTATGTTCAGCACCAGACAGCTGGAATGGGGATGCTAAATTTCATCCGTTGGACCCTGCGCGGGCAGGAACAAAAACTAAAACCCCCGGCGATTGTGGGACTTGGGAAGTGTTCCAGTTATGAGGAGGATTTGCCTTCGTACCTTCGAAACTTATGGGACCTATCCGCAATGCCCGATTTGCGCGGTAAGAGCATCCTGGTAAAGCCGAACTTAATTGACCAGGTTGATAACAACCTGGCTTCCACCAACCCGAAAATCGTGGGTGCAGTATTGGGACTGCTCGCGGAATTGGGTGCTGGGCAGGTAGTGGTCGGAGATGGTTCTGCCTTTCGGCGAGATACCTTTTCAGTGGCAAAGAACACCGGATTAATCGAGGAACTGGACTTACATGGAATTCCTTTTATCGATCTGAACTACGACGATCTCATCCCTGTAAAAGCCCGCGATGGATGGATCAGAGATACGGATCTTTTATGGCTCCCACGGCACGTGATTGATGCCGATTACATTCTCTCGGTTCCTAAACTAAAAGCCCATCATTGGGCGGGTGTGACCCTGAGCATAAAAAACCTGCTGGGAATCATCCCTGGATCCAGGTATGGCTGGCCTAAAAATATAATCCATGTCAATGGGATCAGTGCCACAATCCTTGGGCTATACCAATCGCTCCCGCCGGTGATATCTGTGATCGATGGTATCGTTGGCATGGAAGGGAATGGGCCCTTGTTCGGAAAAGCGGTTCAGCATGGGTTACTGGCTGCTGGTAGTGACCCTCTGGCAGTGGATGTTATTTGCACCCAACTGATGGGCTTCTCAATTGATACGATTCCCTATCTGTCTGGAGCAGCATGGGCAGGAATCGGTCAGGCAATGCGGATCGAAACGCGCGGGATCGCTCCAGAACAGCTTCAACAGCATTACGAACCCCCACCCAAGCTATGATAAAAATGCGGAGACCGGTTCAGTCCCCAGCCTGAGGAAGTTGGCTAGCGCTGGATTACAGGCAAGAATGCCGAATATATATTTCCGAGGATAAAACTCGCGCTGGAATACGGCCCCTGGTTTGCTCCAAAATCTCTGATGGCAACTCTCCAATAATACGCCCGGTTAATGGTATAGATCGAGGTGGGAGTATAACGAGTGCTGACCGATTCTTGTAAAGGTGGAGCTAAGACGATCGCTTTCAGCCCTGAAATTGGAGAGAATTAGCTAACCATGATAACCGTGGTTATGATGGAATAAAAAAGACGCCCCGGTTTCATAAAGAATAAATCCATTTCCTATGGTCTATTCCAAATTATTTACGTCGATTGGATGACAATATAATCATAGCTAATAATCCCATTTTCGAATAGCTAAATATGGATAAACTTACCATGTTGTAAATCCAATTATTTGACGGTATACTCCAACCATCGGTGGAGGAGACTTGAATCAATCACGCTCTGTGGCCAGCATACTCGTAATCTTATTATTCATCGTGGTGCTGATTGGATTAGTGTGGGGAAATTATCAGTTTTCTGAGCACAACGTATCTGGTGAAGGCTTTTTTATCCAGTGGATAAGCATCCATTCGCTGGTCACCAACGGCGAGAGCCCATATAGTGATCCAGTAACGGTGAAAATCCAAGGAAGTGTGAATAAAGAAAATAGTTTTGCCCAAGGTTCCGCCCCGAGATACACTTCTCCCTTATATTCAGGAGCGTTGGTATTCCCTTTTGCATTGATCGCGAATAAAAATCTCGCTCATGCGTTATGGTTAAGCTTTCAGCTGCTGGCGATATTCGCCATTCTATTACTGAGCATAAAATTAACCAATTGGAAACCAGCATGGTATATTTTCTTGTTGCTTTCTTTTTTTACTCTATTTAGCTACCATGTCGTGATACCCTGGCTGGACGGGGGGCTATCGATTTGGGCAGCCTTATTCCTGCTACTGGCACTCCAGGCAATGCAACAAAACCGAAATGAAATGGCGGGAATATTATTCGCCTTTTCAGCCTGCCAACCTCAAATGGTGCTCCTACCCATATTTTTCAGCGTCATCTGGGCAGCATCTCAAAGGAGAAAAATATTAATTGTGTGGTTTTTTATAACCCTTGGATTTATCTCCATCATAGGATTGTTTCTCGTCCCTGATTGGATCCTTCAATATCTCCGCATCTTGATCAAATTTCAGCAAAATTTCCCTCCTGGATCTCCAGGGACCCTATTCACGAATTCATGGCCAGGGCTGGGAAAACAGCTTGGCTGGCTGGTTAGTGCAGGATCGCTATTGATCCTTCTTTTTGAATGGTGGATGGCATTGAAGAAGGATTTTCGCTGGTACCTGTGGACGGTTTGTTTAACCATGGTAATCAGCCAGTGGATAGGGATCCCAACCATACCAGCAAATTTTGCCGGACTAATCCTACCGCTTATCTTGATTTCAACGATGCTATCAGAACGATGGCCCAGGGGAGGGGATTGGGCAGCCGTGCTCATGTGCGCCATCCTGTTTGTATGGCAATGGGCAATATTTTGGTTGGATATTACTGGTGCGCAGCCAGGAATGCAGCTAAACTTGATCATTCCACTTCCTTTAGTATTGCTCATTGGCCTGTATTGGGTGCGCTGGTGGGCAATAAAACCGAGGAGACTACTGGCGCAGGAGCTGAACCTCGGTGAGTTGTATTAAATTTCACTTTACGATCGAACATTTATGGGGACTCGTCGTATTGACGGGGATTTTTGTGTTTGTCAATACCCACCCAATTCGCCCATATGACTTCTGGTGGCATATCGCAGTCGGTAAGGAAATACTCAATAACGGAACCATCCCAACCGTTGATGTGTATTCGTATACTGAGGCGGGTCAAGCCTATCCATCTTACCAAATGTTTTGGTTGATGGAGATCGCACTGTATGGGATTTATAAACTGGGTGGTCCGGCTTTAGTCATTTTTATCCAAAGTCTGACGATCACCTGCGCGTATACGCTTCTCTTGTGGACCTGTAAACTTACGTCGAATAATTGGCGCATTGCTGCAGGAGGGGTTTTGTTCGCCGCGGCTCTCGGCTTGAACGATTGGAATGTCCGCCCACAAGCGATCACTTTTTTACTGGCAAGCATTATTCTCCTGGCGATATACGAGTACAGGAATAATTCTCATTGGGGCTGGCTGGTTCCCCTCCCGGTTTGTATGTTGATTTGGGTCAACAGTCACGGGACATTTATTATCGGGCTGGTATTCGTTGCTATCTGGTGGGGTCAGGAAATTTGGACGGCCATGCGGCGGCGAATTTTCCTTAAGCAAATGGTTGAGGTAAAATCGATACTAGTCCCAGGGATCCTGCTTGGGGTGATGGCTGGGATATGTCTGTTGAACCCGCGCGGGTTGGGGATCATTAATTACCTGCGAACGCTCACCAGCAATAGCGTGGTACAAAATCTAGTCACCGAATGGGCTCCACCAACACTCGGGAGCTGGATGGGAGCACTGTTCTTTTGTGCGCTGATTGGTTGCGCAATATTATTGGTGTTATCTCCCAAGCGACCAGATTTCTTCCAAATTTCTACCTTTCTTGTGTTTGGGATCCTCTCCTTACGCACCTCGCGCGGGATTGTCTGGTTTGGTTTGGTAATGGCTCCGATTGTTGTCGATCACGCAGCTGCGATCGTCAATCGCTACCGAAGAGCTGATAAAAAACCCACCAACCAGGAAGGTTCTCGTCTTCTTAATGTTATATTTGTATCGGTGGTCCTCTTGATGGGAGTGATCTCGCTCCCATGGCTGAAGAGTGCCTTGCCTTTCCCTGCTAACAAGGCCGGATTAATCTCGGCAGAAACGCCGGTCAAGGCAACCCAATTCCTGTTAGATGAAAAACTGCCTGGTCGCTTGTTCAATTCCATGTCCTTCGGGAGTTATCTTATTTGGGCTGCTTATCCGCACTACCAGGTGTTTGTTGATTCCCGGATCGAATTATTCCCAGAGAATGTGTGGATGGATTATCTAAAAATCAGCAATGCGGAAGGGGATTGGCAAACCCAATTAGCTGATTATGGGGCAAATATTTTGATGTTAAGTCCGGTAGATCAGCCAGCATTGGTCAAGACAGCGGAAGGATCCAGCGATTGGAAGAAGGTGTATCAAGACGCTGAAGCGTGTATCTTTATCAGTGTATCCGGTCCTCCGTAATTTTTGATGGCTCTTGCTGCTAGCTGTGACTACTCCCCACGCCTAAAGGCGGGGGCTTCTAGGGTATAGCCCAGGGATTGTAGCCCCAATCCCAATATGTTTATTGCTGCATTTTCGTCTCGATCCATGACGAGACCACACACTGGACAGGCATGAACTCGATCTGCCAGAGATTTCTCCACCATCGTTCCACAGCCTGAGCATTGCTTGGATGTGTTGCATGGATCAACCAATACGACCACCCGACCAGCATTCTCAGCTTTGTACGTGGTGTACTGTATCAGTTGGTTCCAGGCTGCATCCGAGATGCTTTTTGCCAGACAATGGTTTTGAAGCATGTTCTTGCTGTTCAACTTCTCAAAGGCGATCATGCCAAAACGATCCACCCAGGCACGGCTCAGTTGATGCGCAAAGTCCTTGCGTCGATTGACAATGCGTTCGTGGATGTGCTGAACAGACTTGCGACGTTTCGCTCGTTCGGGGGTTCCTTTCCCGACCCGCGAGAGTTTACGCTGTGCTTTCGCAAGCTCTTTCTCATCCAGGCGAAAGAAACGGGGATTTTCGACCTTCACACCGTTCGACAATGTAGCAAAGCTTTCCAGTCCCATATCTATCCCGATCGCCAGGTCGCTTGACGGCAAGTGTTCCTCTTCTACCTCACACGCAAAGCAGGCATACCAATTGCCAACTGCATCCCTGCGAATGGTGAGTGTTTTGATCCGCCCTTGGATGGGGCGATGCAAAACAACCTTCACTACGCCTATCTTGGATAGAAACAAACCGTTACCCAGAAGTTCAAAGCCAAACTGCTTGAAAGTGAAACTATCGTACCAACCAACTCCCCGAAAGCGTGGATAGCCAGGCTTCTCCCCTGCTTTCAATCTGCGAAAGAAGGCCTTAAAAGCCAGATCAACCCGATCTTGAACGTTCTGCAAGACCTGAGAGTACACACCCTTCAATTCAGGA
The DNA here is from genome assembly GCA_963809615.1 of uncultured Chloroflexia bacterium. Classification (GTDB taxonomy): domain Bacteria; phylum Chloroflexota; class Anaerolineae; order Anaerolineales; family UBA4823; genus FEB-25. Next base: position 23,763 of record CAWEKR010000002.1, on the reverse strand, counting down.
TGTTCCTGCTTCCAGGTAGGGAGAAGCTTGTTCGTATCGTACAGCGAAAGAGTTCTATGCTCTTGCTCCCAGGTGCTTTTGCGAGTGGCAAGTGTCTCGTTGTAGACCGAGCGGCATAGCTCCAACGTCTGCATCAGTTTTGTGCGTTGGCTCTTGGATGGATGAAGGCGATACTTGAAGGTTATCATTTAGACTGTCTTCTGGCTTTCGATGTACTGCTTCAAGATTGCTATAGGAGCACCACCAACCGTAGAGACGAAATAAGAATGTGTCCACAAGGTAGGCAGTTTGCTTTTCAAGTGCGGAAACTCCTGACGGAGCAAACGAGAACTACGTCCTTTGACCTGCTTCACAAATTTATGTACCCCAAACTGCGGATCGACTTCGCACAGCCTATGCACATGATCTGGGATCACTTCAAGTTCGAGAACCTCGCAGGACAACTCTTTCGCCAGCTGATCAATAATCTCTTTCAGACGTTTATCCACACCCCCTACGAGCACCTTGCGGCGATACTTTGGGCAAAAGACAACATGGTATTTACACGAGTAGAGCACATGACGATTGCACTTGAAGTCTTGTTTGTAGCCCATATGTTCTATTATACAATTGTGTGTTATATAATGTCAAGATCTGCGCTTTATATCCCCATTGCTCAAGCAAGGGGCTTTACAGCGCATTTTGGTAAAAATCACCCCAGCAACGAACCCCATACGCTCAATTTAGGTGAGGATACTTAAGTACAATCATTGCGCAGGAAGGCATCGGACAGGTTGCACATCCGCAGGCAAAGCGACCCGATTGGGGGGCTTCGCCTGGCGTTCATTGACGCTATTCCAAATCGCTGGTTGCTGATAGCTCCAAGCGGGTTTGTTGATACAGGGTTAGATATACCAGGAAAAGGAACGGAATGCTGATTTGAATTGCTACAGGCAGGAATTTTAATTGCGCTAACGTCAGGGGTGTGCTCAAAAAGGTTGCGATCCAGATCAATGCATACATGGTTTTCAACAATGGTTTTAAGTGAGGGTATACTTGCCAGAAAATAATGGCGGGGATGAGCAGGATACTCCAATCATAAATCATGGCATGGGGGGTGACCCAGATGGTGAGGCAGATCATGCCAGCGAATAAGAGGCTTTTATTCGCCCGGTTTTTGTGCCAATAAAGAAGGTAGACTCCAATGCCTGTGAGGGATAAAAGCAGCGATAAGCCCTCGGATAACCACCGGTTTCCTGGGAACAGCAGTATCCAGAACCCACGCAGCGAGTGAAGATGCCAAATGGGAAATTGGTCTTGATAGATCAAACCAGGTAAATAGGAGCGGACAAGATTGAGGTACGCCCAACTGGCATCCGGCAGCAACCAAAAACATAGACCTGCCAGGACTACGCCTCCTGAACCGAGTCCCAGGAGGGACTTCCAGCTTTTACGCCACTCCAATAACCATAACAATCCTAATCCCAAGACCATCTGCGGCTTGTAGAGCAGCAGGCTACCTACCAGTCCGGCTAAAAAGTATCTATCCTTTTTCCAAAGCCAATAGGTGAGGCTGAATATAAATAAACTGAGCAGGCTGTTTTGCCCAAAACTGATGGCTGCAAAGACGGGAAACCAGGTGAGTGACCACAAGATGGATTTAATGGGTTGGTCAGCGGCGATCAATTTGATGCTGGCCCAAAGAAAAAAGAACCCGATCAGACTCCAGGTGAAGAAACTCCAGGTGTAGGGGAGGAAGGAGAAGGGAACGAAAAGCCAGGCGAAAAAGGGTGGCGTGAGGAACTGGTAGCTGGTCTGACCAGGACCTGCGATGCTATCCTCAAGCTGGCTTTGAAAATCAAAATTGTATAACTGCGCACTCTCGCCTTGGCGAAGGGTCACTCCCGCAGAGTAGAATTGTAAATAGTCTGTTCCGACCACATTTCCGGCGAGGTCCAGGTTCCCGGGACCCAGCAATATGCTGATCATCCAGGCAAACCACATCACACCTCCGGCAATCAAGGCGTAGGTTAATCGCCGGGGTGTTAAAATACGATCGATGGGTTTCCACCAGGTCATTGAATTAAACTTGTCTCACGAGCTCGCAATCCTGTGAAAATTCCGTGTTGTTCACGATGAAGTAAAAACCCTGCGTATACTGAAAACCGACGAAATGGTGGAATTCACCCAACGCTACCCGGTTCAAGGCCTTGACGCCTTTGACCAAACCTGTGCATACGGGTCGTCGTATTCCAGTTTCCATAATTTGTCTTTAGACATTGCTGAGGACAAACCTGGCTGCAATTTCTTATCCAATAAGATTCGATCGGCGCCGTACTTCGTCAGGATCTCGGTGTAGTTTGCACCGTTGTTAATGTCGATATATTCCATCCATTGTTCGTAGGGAAAAAGCTCAACCCTTGGATCGATAAAATCACCCTGATCAGGAACTGCCCAGATCTGGTAACTACCGTAGCCCATCTCATTAAATAAATTCCCGCCTGGATGAGATTTCAGGTATTCGACTGCTGCTACGGGGGTCTCAATGCCGATCAAGGGTCCAGCTGGAGATCCGCGCAGCACCTGCTGCCAATAAGTCTCTGGGAGCGGTATACGCTCAACAAACCAGGGTTGTACCGCGAGCGTAGGTACGAATATCAACACGGCTAATGCCAGGTTAAGCCAATTCTTTTGCGGAACGAAGGCGGGAATTTTTATGGGTAGATCTTTTATCATCCGTGCCAGGATAGGCATGCTGACAATACCATACCACACGACATATCTTTGCCCCGACCAGGCAAGCCATAAGAATCCACAGAAGAGGATGATCTCGGTGATGGTTAAGCGGTACTTTGAATATGCGAGCACGACGATAAATATTAGGATGCTCAGATAGAAGGTAATATTGGCAATTCCTTTAGGGGTCGGAGATTGCCATTCCTGTATCAGCTGTTGGCTGGGAGGATTGGTGAGAAGGTTGGCTGCATAGCCGATAATTCCGGTAAAACGTGGATTGATCAACATTGCCAATGCTGATAAAACCCCTGTAGAACCAATCCATCCGATCTGATGCCAATTTAATACCTCCGATTGCCGGAGCAATTTTCGCAGGGCTTCTCCGACGAGGAATGCCCCGGGAAGGATCAACCCTAGTATGAAGCTTCCATGAACATTCACCCATAAAATCATGCTTGCCGGGCATAAAAGGAGCCAAGCCCAGCTTAGTTTTCCTTCAGAATATCTTTTGAGCACGATATAAGTAATCGTAAATGGCAGCCAGGCCCACATTTGCGTCCGGACAATTAAATTATTAAGGATCATGGCGCTGAGCAGCGCGATCACAAAGGCGCTGATACGCCAGGAACCACTGCGACGGCGAGCCTCTATGGCCACTAACCCCACGCAAATACCAATCAGGACAGTGCGGATAAATATGATTATTTCCAGGCTCCCCAGGCGGTAGAGAAGATAAAACCACAACTCAGCCAACCAGGCAGCGTAAAAGAACGGTTGATCTGATGGAAGCGTCCACGCATAAATATTCGTGGTGGGTATGGAATGGGTTGTGAATATATCTTGTCCGATTTTGAGGTGCCACCAAAAATCATTCGGAGGCAAGGGCATTAAAGAGGTGAAAAAAAGGAAGGCGGAGAGGATCACCAATAACCAAAGTATGTCGAGGCCAATGCCTCCTTTTTTGGATTTCACCGGAAGTTCGGGGTTGATGTTGTTAGCCATAATATTATCAAGCGCCTGTTATATATACTCGATTTTGTGATTTTTGGTATCGCCAGCTGGCAATTAAAAACCAGATCAGTAATGCTGGAGCAACCCAAATAAACCAGAAATCATCTAATTTCATGTGCAAAATTAAATCGAAAGCACTTATCCCCAGATATATGGCGATCAAGAATAGAGCTGTCCACCGATTCCTGCCGTCCATAATCCATATCGTAGCAAGGACAATCGCAGGAATCAAAATGACCAGATCGTACGACCAATTATACGGGGCAGTCAATTGAGAGACAAAGAGCAGTACCGGCAACACCAATAACCAGTTCCAGGATTCTTTGTGTTTTCGCCAATAAAAAATAAACCACAGCATTCCCAGCAGTGTGGCGAGAAATTGAAGCCAGAATTTTTCCGTTCCCAACCAGAAGAGACGGAGATACGCACCGATGGTTGGGGTGGCCCATTCGGAGAGATGGTAGCTTTGAAGCATTGCGATATACTGCTGGATTGCATTTTGGTTAAATACCAAGGTCATCAAGGTCATCACCAGGATGGTGATGGAAAAACCCAGGATAATACGCCAACGGCGTTGGTAGATCACCCAAAATAACACTGCCATCCAGAAGATCAGTGCGACCTGTGGTTTTGCGGATGCAAGCGCCAGAGACATACCAGCCAACCAGTCGTTTTGGCGATAACTTGAAAAATAGACAAATCCGATAATTCCAAGGATAACGATGGGTGTGATTTGCCCTTTCTCGAGCGCTGAAATTGTAGGAGCAAACAAAAAAATCATTAGGATGGACAACCAACGCAGCTTTGGATTCCCTGAATAGATGCGCCATAAAAGCAGTGCAGATAATAAGAATAAGGAAATTGAAATTATCAACCAGGCTAATCTCGCAGTTGGATAATTCATCCCTCCGAAGGGCATTAATAATGAAATTGACCAGGGCGGGTTGAGCATGATCGGGGTGATGGCCTCCGATGGAATACTGCCATTTTGGATCTTAAGTTGCTCAATAATTTGTGGGTCAAACGGGTTTTCCCCGTGAAGATTAAGATTTCCCGCTGCCCATAAATGAAAAAAATCATCGCTGGATAGATTGACGGGTTTGATCAAAATGGGGGCAAGGCGGAGCAATATTAATACAGAAGCGAAAAGGAGAGCCCATACCAGCAGGTGGTAAACCTTTTTATTGTCCATCAGCGGAGTGCGGAAAGGATCATTATTTGTAAGTTGATATCGACCCAGCGTACATTTCTTTTGATTTCCGTTAGCCTAAAAAATTTTCTTTATTGCTTGAACTCTCCGTGGAGAATTTCGGTTGGGGACCTGGAAGAAAATATGACCTTTCATGATTCGGATTAGTCAGCATGTCTACCTGAAGATCGAGAGGTTCACATTATAACGAATTTGTATTATGAAGTTCATCGTCGTCCCGCTAGTCCCAAACTGATCCTGATATGATTTATTCTCTTATTATTTCCATATTTATAAAATTAACGATATGCAACTGCCCACAAGTTGAGACGGAACTCGAAGTAACCGAACTTAACTTTGGTCATCTCAAAACCCGCTTTTCCAAAATACCAGCCGAGAAGGGGTAATGTGTAGACGTAAATATGTTCATCAATCTCTTCTTTACTTACCAATCCCAATTTAGCCATTAATTGGAGCAGATTATTCGACCATGCTGCGGGCGTGGTAATTACGATAATTCCGTTAGGATTTAACATCCGATATACTTCCTTGAAGACTTGAACCAGATTCGACGGGTTTAGATGTTCTGCAACGGCAAGCATGGTTATGGCATTAAAATATTTATCCTCGAATGGCATGAGTGGTTCTGAATTTAAGTCCAATGTCTGCCAGCTAATTTCTGAGACCGATTCTGGTTTATCCAACTGGTCAACCGCATATTTTTCCATAAAATAAGTGTGAGCTAAAAAATATGGATATGAACCACACCCAATATCTAGAATTCGCCCATTGCGTAAATATTCCGGAATAAGCTTATTTGCTTGTCGGGCGCGGAGACGAGCAAGATACGATTCCAAAATCCCATTACCACGAGTAGAGCCTTTGTTCGTTGATGTCGTGTCCAGTTCGGATATATGCTTTTCCATAAAAATAGCTCCGATAATAAGTACTCTTCAAGCAACCCAAGATTCCAAGCAATACATGATGAGTAAGAATGACCAACCTAATGCAGATATTCCAATCATAAAGAAACGTTTCCATGAACTAGTGAGAACTGAGGCAGCTCCAATAAAAACCGGGAATGCCAGGAGAAGATGGCGAGGTAATCCCATATACGGATGAACTGGACCAGTGTATAAACTAAAGCTGATAAGTGTAATCGCAAGCGCATACAGCCGATTGGCCCAGTCAAGTTTTTTCCAGGCGACTGCAAACAGAATAAGGAAACCAATTCCAAAAAGAACATTGATCCAGATATCGATATCAGAATGGAAGTAAAGTTTTTCAGCCGCCATTTTAATCGCCAGCCATGGCCAGGTAAGACCGTAAATTGGGACGACTTTTGTGCCACCCGGCGATACAAATAAAGATGAGATAAATTCCAGTGGGTGATTAATATCCAATTTGACATCGTTGAGTACAATGGCACGATAAATAACCCAAACCAAATATCCGAACGGAATCAATGCGAGTGAAAAGATGTTCTTATAATTGCTTATAAGTATTCGATAATCTTTATTTGCATTCTCCCACATTAGCCATGCGATCGGGATCAATAGAAAGAGCCCTTGCTGACGAGTTAAGGTTGCCAGTCCGCCAAAGATTCCAGCCATCCACCATGATTTATTCCGTGCGGAGATTAAGCAAAGGACTGCCCACAGTAGAAATAGACCTTCAGAATAGGGAGCAAAAATAATAAAGGCAGGCGGAGCGAGTGTAAAAAGCAGGGTTGCAAAAATCGCATCTTGAGGTGAGCTATTATTTTTCGCGAATTTGAAGAAAAAATAAAATAAGGCAATTCCGGATACGGAGCTAATGATCAGTATACTCAGCGAAGGTGAAATTCCAATCCTCGCAAGGGGTGTTGCCAACCAGGCAAATAATGGATGAAATTGGGTGGTGCCGTTCGTAGCAGAATATCCTTGAGAGACAATACGCTCGTACCATATGGCATCCCAACGCATCCAGGGTGATACGAACGCTCGCTCAAGCCAAAGACTGATTGGCGCGCTGGGTGGAAAGAATGGAACACTCGCTTCCAAAGATGTGAGCGGTATTATTGATGAAACCATGCCCGCGATAACGCTGGTAATTACCCGCAAGACAACCCAAATGATCACCGGTAGCATGAATTTGTGCTCACCAATTATTGCAGCGGAGTAAGGATAAGTACATTATTCTCTGGCGTGATAAGATAATTCGCCTCCATTGCAGAGATCATCTCCGGGGACCAACAGCAACCCTTGTTTAGTGAATCTCCACCGATGATGATGAGTGGAAACTGGCGTTCATCGATTTGTTGAACAAATTGGGCTGGATTCCATATGCCTGCGTAGTAAAGCTCGCCATATTCAAAGGGTTGGTAGTAGATCGGCTGATTCGATAAGACGATCAAATCCATATAATCATCGGATAACACATTACCATCTTGTACTGCAACCTGGACTTTCGTCTCCAAATTTTCGTAGATTTTTAATTTACCCCATAAATTTTCACTGGTCAGTCGCACAGAAAAAAAACAAAAAACGAGTACCCACACGAATTGTAAAAATAATAATCCCAGTAACAACATCTTATGCGATTTTTTCTGGTCGAGGATGATTTTCAATCCTAATCCAGCCCAGATCGCGCAAACTGCGATTAATTCAAAAAAATAATTAACATTCGATCCGATCTTTCCAATGGTTAATGCAGTAAGGAAGGCTCCAAGGGTATAGAACACAAGGCCATAATATACAAAAGGTTGCTGTAATATATGGTTCTGAGTATTCAAAGGTGATTTGAACCGCAGGTTGATGGCCATGATCACAAGGGTTGCACAAATGATAAGTATGACCGGCCAAACACTCAATAATCGTTTGATCCAGGAAAAAATGTTAAACATGTTATAGCGGTTAATATTCGCCGTCACAATATTTACCAGAAATCCACCATTGGTGATTGCATTAATCGTTCCAAATATGAGCATACCGGTGACACCGAAAATTAATATAAAGGCAAGCGCACGCTTACGGTTTAGATGCCAGAGCCAGATAAATCCGGCTAATGGAGCGGATAATAAATACGTCTGGCGGGTGAAAGCGGAGACGAGGAAACAAAGGATCGCAAGCACCATTCCGGTTCCCGAATCTTTATATCGATATAGGATCCATAAACCAAGCAGACTAAAAGCGAGCGCCATTGCATCCACACGCGCTAAGGATGACCAATTTAGGATGAATGGTTGACACCAAAATAAGGTGGCACTTAAAGCACCCAGCCATTTGTTTCCGGTGAGACGATAGGTAAATAGCCCAATGATGTACCCACTAAGGAGGGAGAAAAACACCGAGGTAATTCGTCCAGCCTGGAACAGGGGTATTTTAAATATAAAATTGGTCGCTGAGATCAAGGCTGGGTAGAGCGGGGGATAATTGGTGATCACGTAAGGCGGTTCATTGAGATCTGATTTATATAGGGTTGCTTTTGTCTGGATTCGTCTAGCCTGATCCACCAGTGGGGCTTCACCGTAATCCGCGCCATAGGGAAATGGGATGGTGTTTATCGCATTCCAAGCAAATAATGCCAGGACCAGGCAGGTATAAATTTGGATAAAAGCTTTTTCAAGGTTAGGCATTAATATTTAATTTTCCTGGGGTACACAAGAATTATACATGAGGAGCTAACCCTCCTGGTTATTAGAATTGTTAGCTATGAAGGTTGCTTGCGTAGTTTACCTGTGCTATACTCTTTTTCAATAACTCGAGAAGCTGTGACTGGATTGAGGAGTATTGAATATGGATTTACCCAGCAAAACTCAAGATCAAGAAGAACTTACGTTTTGGGAAAAGCTCAGACAGGATTGCCGGATTGAGCTGGAACAAACCCAGAAGGAATTAAAAGAAATCGTCATGTTAATTGAGCAAAGTCAGCTTGAGGTCTCCAGGATCCAGCAAAGGAATGCATCGATCTCTGCTCATTTACAACAGATACAGGCGCAATTTGAATCAGCTTCAAAAGCAGATATTCGCATGGCATATGATGCAGCCTTGGACGCCCAGCAAAGACTATTTGTGATGCGCGGACAAATTGATAAATTACAAAGTGATCATACCCATATCGAGCATTTTCTGGGTATATTGGAAAGAGTTAACCAAGCTTTGATGTCAGGAGAGATCGATCCGAGTGGGAGTAAGAAGGACCAATTGGCATTAGCGAAGTCGGTAGAAATGATCATTCAAGCCCAGGAAGCAGAACGGGGTCGCCTGGCGCGCAAAATGCATGATGGTCCTGCTCAAGCCCTATCGAATTTCATCCTGCAAACTGAGATCGCGATGCGATTATTTGACATCGACCAGGCAAAAGCAAAAGAAGAGCTCGCGGGCGTAAAAATGACTGCGTCATCCACATTTCAAAAGGTACGCGATTTCATTTTTGATTTGCGGCCCATGATGTTGGACGACTTGGGTTTGGTGCCTACGATAACCAGATATGTGGAAACCTTTAAAGAACAATCAGGGATCGAAGTGAGGTTAGTTTCTACCGGGATGGAACAAAGGTTTGAATCCTATCTTGAAGTGATGGTATTCCGTGCCATTCAGGAATTATTGGCTAATATCGCCCTCCACAGTCAGGCTACTCAGGTGATCCTTCAAATAGACTCGTCCTCAGAAGGGTTAAGGGTAAGTCTTGAAGATAACGGGAAAGGGTTTGATGTAGAAAAAGCGCAGGAATCGGGTGGCATGGGCTTGAAAGTGATTCATGATCGAGTACAAATGCTGGGAGGAAGTATGGAGGTGCATAGTACCGTCGGACACGGAGCACATATATTATTCCAAATACCGGCGGTGAATGCAGGAGCCTTTGCATAATTGTAAGGGGTTATTAAGGCTATAGATATTGCTTTTTTCGCCGAAATTTCATATAATGTTACAAGCTTAGAAAAAGGAACTTAGACACTTAACAGGGAAGGAGGTGAATGCGATGTTGTTCTCGCCAAAAGAAAAAGGTCAGGGTATGGTCGAATATGCATTAATTATTGTACTAATTGCGATTGTTGTCATAGTTGTACTTACCGTCCTGGGTACCCAGATCTCCACAGTCTTCAGCCGAATTTCTTCTGCACTCGGTGCCACTTAGTAAATTCATTTTCCTGGATATGGACCCGATACTCATCGGGTCCATTCTGTTTAATCGGAGCTCACGATTCAACTGATGGCTCGGGGCAGAATATGATATTTGATCAAAGGATCGCTCCCGGAAGGAGCTTGGTACTGGCGATGAGCCAACGCAAACAATGAAAGGGCTTCGTCAAGGTATGGCAGATCAGGCTGGTTGCTCTTAGCTAATCCTTATGATGTCAGATCCATTTCACACACATTACATAAGTGTAAGGGATTATTAAGCGTTTATCTATTGCATTTAATGTTGGAAGTATATATAATATTTACAACATTGATTGATTCAACGAAATCCGCTAAGGAAGGAGGTAAATGCGATGTTGTTCTCACCGAAAGAAAAAGGTCAGGGTATGGTCGAATACGCGTTGATTATCGTACTGATTGCCATTGTTGTTATCGTAGTTCTCACCGTCCTCGGCACACAGATCTCCACGGTCTTCAGCCGAATTTCTTCAGCACTCGGTGCCACTTAGTAAATTCATTTTCCTGGATATGGACCCGATACCCATCGGGTCCATTCTGTTTAATCGGAGCCTATGATTCGGCTGATGGCCCGCGGCAGAATATGATATTGGATCAAAGTGTCGCTCCCGGAAGCAGAATTGTAACGGCGATGAGCCAACGCAAACAACGAAAGGGCTTCGTCAAGGTATTGTCGATCACACTGGCTGCTCATAGAGAATTCTTATGCTCTTAGTAATTTCGTTTTGCTAGATTTGGACCCGATACTCATTGAGTCCATAGCATTTAATGCGGTATTTGGTTATTAGGATTCGCTGGTTATAATATTGGTGGGTTGACCGATAGCTACAACCGCTACAAGAATTACCCAGCGCAGATTAACGATATCCCCAGATCGCAGGCGACATTAGTCGATAAAAGCCTGATCAGATACCAAAGGGCGTGCTCTAACGACTTACATATTTGTTAGGTCGAATTAACTGTTCCGTCTTGGTATTTCGTGATTTAATACAGTAGGATTCTTGGACGCTCGAATCAAGCATGGAATTAGAATTGGAACTCGGATATAGTCAAGTTTTCAAGCTGGTTCAATCAGACTCATTTAATAGCGAGAATGGATAGAATGTAATCTTTTCAGCAACCATCACGTAGAGCACCCACCGTTCTGGGTACCCAGGTGTCCAGATTCTTTTAGCCAGTTATTATCGGTTCTTGTAATTTGAAATGTTTATATCATACCAAACATATCACTTTAATAAGATCTAATCGGTTTTTAGTCTGGCTTAAATCTTGCAGCAAACAGGGCGGTGAGTAAAAATCATTTTATTACCCGTAGGGGACAAAATCTCCTGTACTTGACTTTTGATATATTGGTCGTATGATTAAACAGAAGGCAGCTCGAGAATACCAGATCTAGGGAGGCAGAAATGCGTCGAGGAAGAATTTTCTTACTATTGGCATTGATCATCGTCATTGCTCTCGCTTTGGTGTTATTATTATCCCGGGGTGGCGGGATATTCTCAGGAGCACAAGGGACGAGTGAGGCTAACCAACCTGTATCCACTCCAACTCCGGTTTCTACAACCAAGGTTGTGGTGGTAACGCAGCAAGTGCAGCGAGGTGATATTATTACGGCTGACAAGTTGGATACAGTCGATTATCAGTCAGACTTGGTGCTGCCGATCATGTATACCGACATCAATCAAGTCGTTGGGAAAATGGCGCGCTACTCCATGGATCCGTACACGGTGGTGACCTCTGCCTTAGTGACTGAATCTCCAATTACTGAGCTCGGTTCGGATGATGCCTTGTTCATATCTCCAGGAATGGTGGCAGTCTCCATCCCGATCAGCCGTTTATCGAGCGTGTCTTATGCCCCTCAAAGGGGAGATCATGTGAATGTAATCGTTACAATGCTTTTTGTGGACCTGGATCCTGCCTGGCAGACGAAATTGCCCAATTGGACCGGCAATGTGATCGCACCTGCGGGAGGTGGAGTCCTCAGAAGTGACGAGATCGTCGACAAGCCAAGGATCGATACGTTACTTGCAGAACCATTTCGTGGCCCGTCTGAGCAAGGTCGACCTGAAACGGATGCGCTGATGAATCAGACATTTTATATTTTACCCTCAGAGCAGCAACGTCCACGTCTGGTAAGTCAGACCCTGGTACAGGACGTAATTGTGCTGCAGATGGGAAACTTTTTAACCCCAGCACAAAGAGCTGCCCTTGCGGCTACGCAACCTGCACCCACCGCAACCCCTGAACCAGGGACTGAACCGGTCCAGGAGCCGGTTGGACCCACACCTACCCCCATGCCTTTACCTCCCGACGTGATCACCTTAATCGTATCTCCGCAGGATGCGGTCACCTTAAATTACTTGATTTACGGAGGTGCCCAGCTTACTCTGGTATTACGGAATCCTCGGGATGTTGAAACCAATGGAACAGAAGCTGTTACCTTGTCATATTTGTTGGATCAGTATAATATACCCATTCCAGTTAAACTACCCTACGGATTTGAACCGGCTGTAGATGCCTTGGTGCCCCCGTCACTCCAGTATGATACTACCCCCACCCCACAACCTTAATAGTTTTACCTTGGAGGAAATAAGTGGTTGATACGGAAAAAATTCGAGTAGTCATCGTCGATGACATCGCTGAGACGAGAGAGAACATCAGGAAACTGCTCCAGTTTGAGCCCGATGTTGAAGTCGTTGGGGTGGCCAGAACTGGCCGCGAGGCAATTGATATCGCCAAAGATGTGAAGCCAGATGTCCTTCTGATGGATATCAATATGCCTGATATGGATGGCATCGCAGCTACAGAGATCATCAGAAAAATCGTGCCATTTGCACAGATCGTTATCCTTTCGATCCAGAACGACCCTAATTATATGCGCAGGGCGATGCTGGCCGGAGCGCGAGATTTTCTGACCAAACCACCTACGATCGATGAATTAAATTCAGCCATCCGCCGGGCAGGCGCAATGGCGCACGAAGAACGCACAAAAATGCCCCAGGTGAGTGGTGTGCAAACCCCCCGGGCAGGTGGTACGTATCCATTGGGTTCGGTCTTGGGAGGGGGCAAGGTAATCACTTTTTACAGCCCGAAGGGAGGATCAGGCTGCACGACCCTTGCCACGAACCTTGCGATTTGTTTGAGTAATGAGGAAACATCAGTCGTGATCGTGGATGCAAATCTGCAATTCGGTGATGTGGCAGTCTTCTTGAATGAGCAGGGAAAATTCAGTATCCTGGATCTGGCGCCTCGATCGGATGAACTGGACGCGGATATTGTCAATAGTGTCACCATAAAACACTCTCAATCCGGTATCAAGATATTGGCTGCACCCATGAAACCTGAACAAAGCGACCTGGTTTCAAGTGAACAATTCTCCAAAGTGATCATGCAGCTGCGAAACATGTATTCGTATATCATCATTGATACTGCCTCGGCATTACTCGATATTACCGCAAGTGCGATCAATAATAGTGATTTGCTGATCCTGCTCACTACCCAGGATATCCCCTCCATCAAAAATTCAAGGCTTTTCCTGGATGAGACGGATGCTTTAGGCTTCGATCGAAAGCGGATCATTTTTGTTATGAACAAGTTCGATAAAAGGATTGGAATTACTACCGAAAAAGTAAGTGAGAATTTAAAGCAAGAAATTGCTGCAGTGGTCCCCTTTGAAGAAAGAGTGATCGTCTCCGTTAACCGCGGCATTCCATTTCTATTGGTAGATAAATCACGTCCATTATCCCGGGCGATCCTTACATTGGCTGAAGTGGTGAGGAAACGGATTTCCGAGCTTGAATCACAAGGCGAGCCTGAGCTATCCGCTAAAAAAAATGGTAGAAAATAAAACTACTGAGTTGATCTGGAGGATATGAAATGTCACTCCTGAAACGAATTGAACAAGGAAAGAGTTCCCAGCCGCAAGCACCCCAGTCATCCGCTGGTAGCTCTCAACCTAGTCTAATCACCTTACAAGCCCGGCGTGTTGTTCCTCCTGGTGTCGGTCTTCAAAAGGATACGTATTCCGACCTAAAAACTCGTGTCCAAAACAGGTTGTTATCCGAGCTTGATCCCACCATGGATATCACCCGGGTCTCCGAAGTGCGCAGCACGATCCAGGACTTATTTGAACAAGTGCTGGCTGAAGAAAATATCGTGCTTTCGCGACCAGAAAAACAACGGTTATTTGAACAGATCAGTGCTGAGATCCTGGGTTACGGACCCATACAAACGTTGCTTGAGGATGATACGATTACTGAAGTGATGGTGAATGGCGCCAAAAATATATATATCGAGCGTGCAGGCAAGATCATTCGTGTTCCGGTGGCATTCGAAAGTGATGAGCACGTATTACGCATCATTGATCGGATCGTTGCTCCTCTGGGCAGGCGCATCGATGAATCCAGCCCGTACGTCGATGCACGCTTGCCTGATGGGTCACGTGTGAATGCAGTGATCCCTCCGATCTCCTTGGTTGGCCCGGTATTGACGGTGCGAAAATTTGCCAAAAATCCAATCACTCTGGAGCAATTAATCGAGTATGGTACCATTACGCCGGAAGCCCTTCAGTTTTTAAAAGCTTGTGTGGAATCAAGACTGAACCTGGTGATATCTGGGGGTACTGGCTCTGGAAAAACTACGCTGCTCAATATTCTGTCCCAGTTTATCCCGTCAGACGAGCGTATCGTTACCGTGGAGAATGCGGCTGAGCTGCAATTGCGCCAGGAGCATGTAGTTACATTGGAATCGCGCCCTCCCAATATTGAGGGTCGAGGGGAAGTCACCATTCGACAGCTGGTGATCAACTGTTTGCGTATGCGCCCTGACAGGATCATCGTTGGTGAAATCCGCGATGAAGCTGCTCTGGATATGTTGCAGGCCATGAACACCGGTCACGACGGTTCGATGACAACTGCACACTCAAACAGCCCCCGGGATACACTCGCACGTTGTGAAACCATGGTCATGATGGCCGGCATGGAATTACCCGTCCGTGCGATCCGGGAACAGGTTTCTTCTGCTATCGATCTTGTTGTCCACGAGGAGCGGATGAGGGATGGAACACGTAAAGTGGTTAATATTACCGAAGTCTCCGGGATGGAAGGTGATGTGATTACGATGACGGATATCTTTGTGTTCGAACAATCCGGATTTGAAGGTGGTAAGATTATCGGTAGATTGCGCCCCACCGGTTTGCGTCCGAAATTTATGGACAAGATTGAATCTTCTGGGATCCATCTCCCTCCTTCAATTTTTGGCATCGGCGAGCGCAGGCGTTATTAAATCCCCCCGCTGGTAAAACAGAGGTCAATTATGGGTCCGACAACAATTCTGATCTTGGGTGGAGCATTAGCACTGATCCTCATGGTCATAGGATTAATTGTTACTGCCACTGAAGAAAAGTCTTTGGTAGATGACCGCCTTGAATATCTCGAAGATCAGGGAGTCGAAGTATCCCCGAAAAAAGCGGTTATTGGTGAATGGGTGGGAAAACAGGCAACGCGTTATACCTGGGGGCAATCCCTGACCCGGTCCCTCGCGCGGGCCGATATAAAGATGAAAGTGGGTGAGTTCATCCTTATCATTGTCATTCTGACCTGTTTAGGCGGTTTTATTGGCTGGTATTTGGGTGGGGGCTCGAATATTGGCAAGGGCGAGACCGCCGCGCAGATGGTGATGAATATCCCGGGTATTCTTATCGGGGGCGTAATCGGATTCTTTGCACCAATAATATATCTCAGAAGGCAGCAAGGTAAAAGACTGACTAAATTTGATAACCAGCTAGCGGATATGCTGAACCTGTTGGTGAATGGCCTCAGGGCAGGCTATTCCACCATGCAGGCTATGGAAGCCGTAAGCCGGGAATTACCTCCTCCAATATCGGATGAATTTCGCCGCTTAGTCCAGGAAATGCAGATCGGCATCGCCATGGATACCTCATTGGAAAACTTGACCCGTAGAATTCCAAGTAAAGATCTGGACCTGGTTGTGACCGCCATGAGTGTTCAACGAGAAGTAGGTGGAAATCTTGCTGAAATCCTGGATACCATTTCACACACGATCCGTGAACGGGTGCGGGTTAAAGGTGAAATCCGGGTTTTAACCTCTCAGGTGATGATGTCTGGTCGTGTACTGGCAATCATGCCAGTCGCAGTAATTATTGGGATGTATTTTCTAAACCGTGATTATATGATGAGATTTTTTAATCCGGCGACGCGCATATATGGAATCCCCTTATTGATCGCTGGAGCGTTTATGATCATATTGGGTTATTTCTTCATGACGAAGATTGCCAGCATCGAGGTATGACGCTTCTATTCCAGGAGACGTGAAAATGGCCACCTTACCACTATTTATTATCGGTTTCGTGATCGTCATCGGCGCAGTTATTTTGGTGATTGTCGGTATACGGTCACCTCAAGGCTCGGATCCACTCGAAGAACGATTATCTGAATTTGTTACTCGGGGAGAAACGGTTTCCCTGGAAGAAATCGAACTTTCTCAACCATTCTCCCAGCGCATCATCGTGCCGATCGCTAAAAAGATGGGGGAATTTGTAATGCGGTTTACCCCGCAGAACGCTATCACTTCCATGTCGAGAAAGGTAGAATTAGCTGGAAACCCCGGGAATGTGGATCCAGCTATATTTTTTGCCCTCCGATTTGTGGGCATTCCCCTTGGGGGGATCTTTATCATCCTGGCTTATATCGCACCTCCAGGTAGTTTTTTAGATGGAAAGGGTCTTTTGTTAGGTTTACCAGCGGCGATTCTGGGTTTTTATTTACCAGACCTACTTTTACAAAGTCGAATTGACCGCAGACAAAAAGATATTCGTAAAGCAATGCCAGATGGACTGGATTTATTAACCATCTGTGTAGAAGCTGGGTTAGGTTTCGATGCGGCGATGTCCAAATTGTATGAGAAATGGGATAACGAGCTTGGGCGGGCATTCGGTCGGGTGGTAAGAGAAATCCAGTTAGGAAAATTACGCCGGGAAGCACTGCGGGATATGGCTGATCGTTTGGGCGTGACAGAAATGTCAAGCTTTGTGGCAGCAGTAATTCAAAGTGAGCAGCTGGGAGTCAGTATGGCGCAAGTATTGCGTATTCAGGCTGACCAAATGCGGATCAAGCGTCGACAAATCGCTGAGGAGGCAGCACATAAAGCTCCGATAAAAATGTTGATCCCAATGGCAATTTTTATCTTTCCTGCACTATGTATCGTGCTTATGGCCCCGGCAATATTGATCCTGATCGAATCAGGCGTGGGTCCGCTGGGTGGTGGATAACAAGGCGTGTAGATCTCTAGAATTCATCTAACCGATTTCACTGACCTATGCCAGGAAATCTGGCTTATCGAGCCTATCAACTCATCTGGGAAGCACTGGACTGGGTGTACCCACCCCACTGTGGGGGCTGTGATCAGCTGGGAGCACGCTGGTGTAATGATTGTTCGTGTAGTACTCCTGAGATAACCCAACCCTTTTGCCCGATATGTGGAAATACTAATCTTGATGAAAATCCGTGCTTGAGATGTCTTGAATCCAGGCCTTATTTCACTTCCCTTCGCTCGCATACAATCTATACCGGAGCCATTCGTCAGGCCATCCGTCGATTAAAATATCGGCGGGATATCGGAATAGGAGAGGCACTATCCCGTCCGATGATCACCAGCTTGATCAAGCTTAATTGGTCATTAGACCTGGTCACTTCTGTTCCATTAGGTCTTGTTCGTTTCAAAGAGCGTGGATATAATCAGGCGACTTTGCTTGCACGCCCAATTGCCATCTACCTGGATATCCCATTTGTAAAGCGAGCTCTGGCACGGGAACGTGAGACAAGGTCACAAGTTGGACTGACCTTATCTGAGAGACACGATAATATGGTGGATGCCTTCCAGGCGAATGGCAATCTGGTCTCTGGGAAAACGGTATTGGTGGTGGACGATGTAGCCACCTCAGGAGCCACCTTTAATGCCTGTGCTAAAGCATTGGTAAAAGCAGGGGCAAACACAGTATATTGTTTTTCACTGGCCCGGGCGGTTTATTCTCCGGGTATGGCAGCAGATGGATTGTAATGCACAGGGATTGATGAACAAATTCGACAAAGGGTGAATTCACGCTGTTGTCGGATTATCCTGAGTAGGGAATTCAAAAAATAGGAGTATATCCAATGGCACTAGATATTCAAGTTTATGGTCGAAACATAGAGGTTACAGATCGGATTTTAGAGTATGCGAAGAAGAAAGTATTAAAATTGGACCGTTTTCTGAGTGACATTGATGAGGCCCGGGTAGACCTGGCTTATATCAAGTCTGCGCGCAGTGCTGCTGACCGCCAGGTTGCCCAAATCACCGTACGCGGCAAAGGTTATATCCTGAGAGCTGAAGAACGTTCTGACGATGTATTTACCGCCATGGATTCGGCAGTAGAGAAATTACAACGGCAGATGGAACGATATAAAGGAAAACGCCAGAAAGGACGCGGGGATGGGAAGCCTGCCTCGGAGGTGATTCCGATGGCTGCCGAGGAAGAAGCTGACGAGGACCAATCGATCATCGTCAGGAGAAAGAAGTTCGTTCTGACACCCATGGATGAAATTGAAGCCCTGGAACAAATGAAGCTGCTGAGTCACGAAGACTTCTTCGTCTTTTTTAATTCCGTCTCAAAATCGGTGAATGTGCTTTATCTGCGCAGGGATGGACTGTACGGATTAATAGAGACTGAGATCCGATAAAACGTAATGGTTTTCTAAGGTTGGTCAATTGATAAGCGAATATATAGGATCAGATGTGACAAGTCTCCGCGCTAAAGCGGGAAGCTTCTTAAGACACGCACAGCCCAACGGCTCACGTTACGTCCTAAAGGCTGTGTCCCAGCCTAAAAAAATGTGCACAGTTTCGAGGACACTTAATATGTTTTACGCACTACAAGATTTCCGTAGTACAACCTTTTACATTTTCTATTATCAATGTGCTAGCGGACTTGAGGCTATTATCCTTCTGGTCCTAAGCACAATAATATCACTGAAAGGAGCAATGCACCAATTCCCCGTCCCCGCTGAAGCAGGGAATGCCTTTGGTGCTTAAAATCTATGGCGAATGAACAGAATAACTCCAATGATATTATGGATGAAATGCTCCCCTCCAAAGATATGGACCTTCCGACTATCGAAGCTGCGGTAACCGCAATGCTATCTGCCTTTGGTGAAAATCCCACCCGGAAAGGGTTGGAGAGGACGCCAGAACGAGTGGCCAATATGTATACCGAGCTGTTATCTGGTTATCGGGTCGATCCGATAAAAATTGTCAATGATGCCCTGTTCGAAGTGACCTATGACGAAATGGTCATCGTGCGCGATATTGAGTTCTACAGCATGTGTGAACACCATATGTTACCCTTTATGGGCCGGGCGCATGTCGCCTATTTACCCAGCGGTCGGGTGATCGGTTTATCGAAAATTCCGCGGATCGTGGATGTGTTTGCCCATCGTTTACAGGTGCAGGAACGGATGACCCGCCAGATTGCTGATTTTATCAATGACGCGCTGATGCCCAAAGGTGTTGGCGTGGTGGTAGAAGCGCTTCATTTATGTACCATGATGCGCGGAGTTAAAAAGCATAATGCCCGCATGACGACTTCCGCGGTCCATGGTGCTTTTCGGAGAAGTTTAGCTACCCGGCAGGAATTTTTGGATAATATCTCGCGCGGCTCTGAGCCAATGCGTTTTTAGCAGAGCATTATTCTCGAGTTCGCTCAATTTCAACCCCTACAGAATCTGAGAATCGAACCGCTCCGGGTTTTTCCACCCGGACGGTTGTTTTTAACACCCTGGGGTCTTCCAGGCAGATCTGAGCGAGATCTTCAGCCAGAGCCTCAACCGTGAACCGTTTCGCGGTTTCTGCGTGAAGGATCACCTTCTTGGTCAATTTACTATAATCGATACATTCCGAGATATTATCCGCTGCATCATGCACACGCACTGCGGTGAATATCTCGATGTTGATTAAGATATTCTGGGGAAGGTCGCGTTCCCAGTCGCGGATGCCGATGATTCCGCGTGCCAGGATATTTTTTATGACCACCTTATCCATAACCACCTCGATTATTCTCGGATATAAAAGTATACCTCAGGAAATAAAAGACATTCACGCTATCATTGGGGGTTTAGACCCACTCATCCCGTGAATGTCTTCAAGAGCTTCAAATCTGGTCGTAATCTTTGAAACTAGCTGATCATTGACCCGTTTGAGTGGGTGGAATCGTGGGGCTGGTGGGGACTTTGGTCTTCCAGGAATCAAATATCTGCGCATTTTGAGCAGTCTTTTGAGCGTCGATCCATTTTTGGAATTCGGACTGTTTCAATGAATCGAGCTCTGCATCGGTTAACGTCCTGACTTCGTGCCCCAAGACCTGGTAAATCTCCCAACCATTGGCGGTTTGGATGGGTTGGCCGATTTGGCCGATTGGCATACCCCAGACGACGTCCTGGGCGTTCACATCCAGAGTGTCTTTTCCGAACCATCCCAGGTCTGCCGTGTTGGCAGTTCCAGAATAGACTTCAGTGGCCACGGTTAAAAAGTCTTCCCCCGTGGTCACCCGGTCATAGATGGACTGCGCCTGAGCCTGATCACTTACCACGATATGCCTGGCCCAGACCTGGTCTTGTTGGCGGGCGATATCTGCAGTGACTGCATCAAATACCTTTGTGCGTAACTGCTGCATGGTAAATATCCAGCGCAGGTCTGCTTCAGATAAGCCGGCAACCGAACTCATGTTTGAGGTGAATTGCTGGAAATTCTTAGCAAATTCCTGGGTGGTATATGGAGTAGGCGAGGGGGAGGGAGTGCTCGTCGCGGCTGGCGCACCAGTTGTAGCCGTAGCCGTAGCGGAAATGATGACGGTCGGTGTGGGGCTCACCGCTTCCTGGGTTACGGTGATGGTTGGTGTGGGTGTGGCGGTAGAAGTCGGGACAGCTGTAGCGGTCGGCGGCACCAGGGAAATCTGGGTTGGGTTCAGGGTTGATGTAGGGACTGGATTGGTGGTCGGTGCAACGGTGGGAGTGCCGTTAGGGAAATACCCCATATAATCCTCAAACGCCTTATCTACTTCCGCCGCAGAGACGGTGATACCGCGCTTGTCCGCTTCCTGTTGAATGATCTCGTTGGCGACCAGGTAATCGACCGCATTTTGGCCAAGAACGGTCCCTTGCAGCTGGTAGTCAATCTGAGACATCAGCTGTTGGATATAGCTCAAACTCGATTGATCCGAGCCAAATAACTGCTGCATCTGTTGGTAATACTGATATTGCTGGATCCACTGCACACGTTCATAGCGGGCGAATGTTTGGAATTGCTTGGTGGTGATGTTTTTATTCGCCACCTTGGCTACCGGCTGTTGGGGCTGAATGATGTATTGTTGAACAATCCCATATCCAATCAATCCAACGACGATGACGATAACCGCAATACTTGCTATCAGGATAAGTCGATTCTGTTGCTGTTCACGCTGCTGACGCGCAAGATGTTTCTTGGTGACGATTTGACTCTTCTGTCCTTTTGCCATTTTTTTGACCTCATCAATTTTGGGGTGAACCTGGTAGATTACACCCTCGTTCAAGCGTAAGTATCGATTATCGCAGGACTTCTCCCGTAAATGGTAGCATTGCCAGGTGGCGGGCGCGCTTGATCGCACGGGCGATCTCACGCTGGTGTTTTGCACATGCGCCTGATTGCCGGCGGGGGCGAATTTTGCCGCTTTCGGTAACGTACCGGCGCAGGGTTTCTATCTGTTTATAATCAATTTTTACCGTTCGATCGGTGCAGAACTGGCAGACTTTGGGCTGGGAATAAAAACGCCTCGGTCCACCACGTGCATCGCTTGACATCTCATTGTTATCCACTCGTACTAACTCCTTTTTGGTAATGATTCAAAAATCCATCAACGATGGAAAGGTTGATTAGAACGGAAATTCTTCCTCTTCCGCTAGATCGGGTTCAGCTGCGGCTTCCCCAGGTTCACGTCGCTCACCCAGGATGATCATCTCGTTGGCGACAATTTCGACCGAAGTATGCTTGTTGCCTTCCTGGTCATCCCAGTGCCGGGTCTGTAAGCGGCCTTCGATATATACCTGTTGGCCTTTGGTGAGGTATTGTTTGCATATCTCTGCCAGATTGCTCCATGCAACCACGTTGAACCATTCGGTTTCGACGTGTTTTTCTCCCTCCGAGGTATTCCACGTGCGGCTGGTGGCCACGCTGAATGTGGTCACCGGTCGGCCGGAAGGCGTATAGCGCATCTCGGGCTCCCGCCCAAGGTTGCCAATGATCATTACTTTATTAAGCCCTCGACTCATCATGGACTCCTTAATGGTAATTATTCAACACTGATCAATAAGAACCGCATTACAGGTTCCAGAAAGCGTAAATTCCGTTCCAGGGTGATGCCAAAGGTCGGGTCCATCTGGGTTTGTAGCAGCACATATTGGCCTTCTTTTTGTTTGCGGATGGCATAAGCCAATCTCCGCTTACCCCACAGGTCAACCTTTGAGACGATGCCACCGGCTTCTGTAATCCATCCGCTCACCTTATCGACTACGTCTTTAAGCGCAGTATCGTCCAGGTCTGGATGGACAATAAAAACCAATTCATATTCACGCATGGGAAATTCCTCCTTTCCTCGGGTATGCTCCTGGATCTTGCCTGGCGGCTCACCAGGGGCGGAAAGCAAGCCTGGATAATTCCTGGCTTGACACAGCCGCTAACTATAGCACAAAGGCTGGTTTTTGCAAAGAGGAATTCAGCACAGGTATAATATCAACCTGATCCGAACGAGCGCTTAGTAATATTTTGGTTAAATCGTCCGATCCGATCAGGCTGAGTTTACAACGACCCCCGTTATCTATTCCAATCAGGTATTGAGGCATTTCTGTTTGACTTTTTTATTTAGTATGATGAGGCTGAGTTATGCATAAGGGAGATTAGGGATCAAATGGCATGGGTAACTGCTTCGAGGAGTTTTCGATGGTAAATGTAGTTTTAGTATGAGACATCTTCATGCACCCAACCATCCCCAAGGGGAAACTATTCTCCATCATCCAATAAGGGCGGCAGCACTTCCATTACCCCCCGGTAGATATCCGCCCGAGACTGCCTCAAGGCATCCGGATCGATCCCACCGATCAGTCGCAAATCCTTACCGAATTCCAGCCTGATACCCCGGTAGTTCACTGCCTGCGGATCACACACGCAAGCCCACACGACGTTGAAGCCTGCTTTTAACACTGATGGAGTGATGCCTGCGTATTGGCCTAGGTCAGGTATTTGATTGTTTTTATCCCGTGCGATTTACTCACCTTCAGGATTGGCAAATCACGATTTAAAACGCCTGCAGATTACATCCTTGGCGAAATCAGTGGGCCATGGTTCCCGCCGATTGACCGCTGAACATAACGCCGTCGACATCTACTTCACCCAGGATCCAATCGCTCGAATGCAGACAAAATGAGAGAATATATCCATCCAAGCCTCGGCTAAACCTGCATCATCCACCAAATACTTGATTACATCAGTAAAGTGGTGCTGTCATGAACGCCCCCGCGAGAGGAAAAAGCCGCGGTGAATGCGGAGTATCAGGGGATAATCGAGGGTTTTCCATGCGATAACTTTCTCGTCCAACCCTTCAGGCAGTCTGCGGAAGTCCCTGGGGTC
>CAWEKR010000001.1:0-32327 GCA_963809615.1 uncultured Chloroflexia bacterium | reverse complement strand
TCGAATTTTTGAGGTTCGAATCCCCTTCAGTCTAGACCAGGCGCTTGGGCTACGTATGCGGTTATCTTTCAGGCAGTTGCGGTCCCTACTCGTAGCGGAACCTTAAAATTCCGATCACAAAGAACACCAGTGCGAAGCCTAGCAGGACGGCAGCATAAGGCAGGATCTGCATAAAACCGGCGTTATACACGGTCAGCTGGGTCATCCCCATCATCGCCCAGGTGGTGGGCAGGATTTTAACCGCATTGGCCACCGCCGGTGGGAACACCTCGATCGGCAGCATACAGCCGCCCAGCAGCCCCATCACCATCCCCAAGGCGATGCTCAAACCGCTAGCCTGGCTGGGGGTCCGGGTGAAGGTGCCCAACATGGTGCCCATCGCCACCGCTGCCAGGCCGAAGCTGACGAGCAGCAGCAGCAGCGCCATTGGGTTTTGTCCCCAAGGCACTTTGAGTAGCAATACCCCGATCACCACCAGCATTAGCATTTGGACCAGTCCGTAGCTGAATTGACCGGTGATCATCCCGAGAAGGAACGTCGGTTTACGGGTGGGAGAGGTTACCAGGCGGCGCAGCGTGCCCCACACGCGCTCCGAAGCCATGAGCTCGCTGGTGCCTAGCAGCGGTATGAAGACCCAGATGATGAGCTCACCGGCAGAAGCCTGGGCTGCCTGCGCTTCTTGCTGGTTTTGAGCCTTTGCGGTATTCTGCGGCTGGCTGATGATGATGCGTGTGGGCGCGCTGGTAGACTGTAGCTGGGCAGCCGCCAGGCTTTGGTCATAATAGGCCTGGCGCTGGGAAGCATTCGCAAAGGGCTTGATTTGCTCAGCTTCCCGGGTGCTGATGTTGGCTGCTGCCACGTTTCGGCTGATCTGGCTGATTACCTTTTTCACTTCCTGCTGGACGGCAAGTCCGTTGTTATTGGTTGGATCAGTGTTGAAGTCCAGCGCTACGGCTTCCCCGGCATTCAGGTTGGCTTCCATCCCGGAAGGAATGATGAGAATGGCAGCCGCATTGCCTTTGTCAAAGGTTTTATGGGCATTTTCAAGCGTCATCAGAGACGGTGCTACTACTTCCGATGCATGCAGTGAGCTCACCAGCGCGCCAGAAAGGGCGGTGTTGTCTTCATCCACCACCACCATCACGATCTTGTTTGACGAGCTGCCGAAGAACATCCCGGAAAGAAGTATGGTAAATATGAGCGGCAGGATGAGAAAAAATAATAACTCGGTTTTCCCGCTGCTGCGGATCTTTATATCTTTCATTGCGATGGCGAATATTTTAAACATGATGTCTCTCCTACCTTACCTTTTCAGCAAGCCCTTTCTGCGGAAAATCGAGACCGAGATTACCAGCAGGATCGCCGCCATCACCATCAGCGCGGCATAGACAGGGAGCAAGTCCTGCACATTTCCACCGTTCGCCAGGCTATTAAATCCTTTCTGTCCCCAGTAATTGGGGGTCAGCATGCCGATGTAGCCAATCACGCCCGTGAGTGTGCCTCCAAAGAAGCTGCCTCCCACCAACCCGAACAACAGCGTCATCGCCATGCCATAGGTGGATACCTGGCTCGGGCTGCTTGACAGCGAAGCCAATAGCATGCCCCATCCGGTTGCAGCTGCTACCGCAGTGATCAGCAAGACCACCAACGCTAACTGATCCCCCCAGGTCAGCCCTAACAGCAAGGCGCTGGCACCAATCAGGATCGTCATCTGCGCCAGGCCGACCATGTACGTGCCGGTCATCTTGCCCACCAGCACCTGGCCGGGTTGGATGGGGGTGGTCATCAAACGGGTCAGGGTGCCTTCCTGGCGCTCGGTGAGCAGCGATTTGCCGCCCAGGCTTACGGTATACATCAGGAACAGCAGGGCGAAACCGGGAGCGAGATACATTAAAAGGTTCGTTTCTCCGCTAGCCGAAGCCTGTTTTGTTTTTAGGGTCAGGGTTTGCAAAATGCTCGGGTCGTTAACCAGTTGTGTACGGACCTGGTTGGCGGCTTGGGCAGCCTGCTGTGCAGGTACCAGGCCATTAGCGACGAGCTGCTCCACTGCCACCTGCCCGCTAATCGTCCCGGTTTCCATTTGATTGATGAAATCCTCAACGATAGATTGCACGATGCCCGCGCCTATCGTCCGGCTTGGGTTCTTATACACCTCGATCTGCTTCACTGCTGCAGCTGCCTGTCCATCCTGCGGGCTTACACTGGCAGTAAAGCCAGCCGGGATAATGATTACTGCGGCGGTTTTATTGGTTTCCACCAAGGCACGTGCAGCAGCAGCATCACTATTTTCTTCCACTGCCAGCAGTTGGCTGAGTTCCGGAGCCTTGAGCACCTCCACCAACTTGTTGGCAATTTCACCCTGGTCCAGGTTGACTACGACCACCGATACCTGGGTAACCCCGCTGGTGGACTTGCCCAGTGAGCCGGTCACCAGTCCCATCGCCACCGTCAGGACAAAAGGTGCTACAAGCATTAAGATAAGCGCAGCCCGATCTCGAAAGATCACCCGCAGGTCTTTCCAACCAATTTGGAGGATTATTTTCATGGGAGCACCTCGTTACCAGACCGCAGTTTCATTCCGGTGATGGATGATCGCTAATCAACCTGTGGGTCATTCAATCTCTGAGCGCCTTTCCGGTGAGTTTCAGGAAAACCGCTTCCAGGTTGGGTTCCTGAATATCGACGGAGCGAATTTTGTACCCCAACCGGTCTGCTTTACCCAAAACCGGGGGCAGGGCATCATCCGCTTCGGGCACGATAAGCACCACCATGTTATCCGAAGCACTGACGTGGATCACTTGGGGCAGCTCCTGCAAGGCGTTCATAAGCGGCTGCATGTCAACGTTCTCTCCAATGTGCAGCCGCAGGGTCTCGTTCTCACCGACGAGTTGGGTCAGTTCCTTCTGGGTGCCAATGGCAATCAGCTTGCCCTGGTCGACGATCCCCACCCGGTGGGAAAGCTCTTCGGCTTCTTCCATATAATGGGTGGTATAGAGTACGGTCATGCCTGCCTTGTTAAGCTCCTTGACCGAGTCGAGGATGCTTCGTCGGCTTTGTGGGTCGATTCCGACGGTGGGCTCGTCCATAAACAGCAGCTGTGGCTTATGCAGCAGTCCAACGCCGATGTTGACCCGCCGCTTCATACCGCCGGAGTATGTTTTGATCCGATCCTTGGCGCGGTCGGCCAACCCGATCTGCTCCAGCACTTCGCTGACCCGTGTTTTAAGGTCTTTACCACTCAGGCCGTACATCTGCCCCCAGAAGGTAAGGTTTTCACGTGCGCTGAGCTCCTCGTACAGGGCGATCTCCTGCGGCACGACCCCGATGATGCGTTTGACTTCCAACGCCTCTTTGGTGACGGAGTGCCCGCTGATCGTGGCATCGCCGCTGGTTGGCTCCAACAGGCAGGAAAGCATGGAAATAGTCGTGGTTTTGCCAGCACCGTTGGGTCCCAGCAGGCTGAAGATTTCACCTGCTTGAATTTCGAACGAGACGCCATCCACGGCCGTTAAGTCACCGAATTTTTTAACCAGGTTCTGGACTTCGAGGATTGGGGGCATGGTATCACCGCCTTATTAAGCTTTTGATTGTTTGTACACCTTGATTTTTGGGTTGTCTATACGATGAATATACAACAGAATTGCTTGATTTACAATACATAATGCTGACTGTTAGGGAAAGTGTGTTGTGAGCGATATTTTAAAACCTAATTTGTTGCGAGAAGAGTACCGGTTGGTTTTTTGATGCTCCTGTCTATCTCACAAGTGGGTGACAGGGCATCGCGTAGGTCTGGTTATTTGATCACAGCCCGTGCTCACGGGCGTGCTGGCGGTACTGGCAGTAGGCACATTTCTCGCTGGCAAGTGGAGGTTCGGGCAGCTCGAGCAGAGACAGCACCTGGTCGATGAAATGGAGGAAGCCTTCTTCATGATAAGGTATCTCCAACCAGGTGGAGGTGAAGTGGAAATTTATTTCCTCGGTGGTTGTGATCCAGGTGGCGTGCGGGGCTTCCACCAGAAGACCCAGGCTGGAGATGGGGCTGAGCCCGAGCTTCCCGGGGGCGGGATGCTCGAAGGCATAGGCATAGGCGTGCAGCTGGCGGCTGTAGAACGGGATTTGAGCGGGTTTCGGTTCGGATGTTTTGAAGTCGACGATGCCATGTGAGCCATCCTCAAAGTCGATCATCGCATCCACCTTGCCCCGCAAGAAACAGCTCAATGAATGACCAGGTATCACCAGGGGGAGCGACTCGATCCACTTCTCTGAGACGCTGATCGTCCCCGGTGGCAGGGATGGTGTGATTTCAGAAGCCGGGCGTCCGGCGTAGTGGGCTTTCATTAGGCGGTCGATTGCGCCAAAGACAGACGGGAAGGGGGCGGCCGGCCGCTTTATGCCGTGGATGTGCTTGAGATAGAAGCAGCGCGGGCATTCGTCCCACAGGAACGTCAGGTCGGACGGGCTGAGCTTAATAGGGTTGGTAGGCATCGGGTACCTCGACTCATTTGTTAGGTTCGCAAATACCGTTCTCCCGTATCAAAAACCACTGTAGTGGTGCAGGGGAAAGTATCTGGGCCTTTATCATGGATTCCTACCCTGCGCCTCTACTGGAGAGAGCAGGAATTCTCGAAGGTGGTTTGACCTTGCCCATTATGCGACAAAAACGACTTTACCTCGTTTGATCACTGTCTCTACCAGGTTGGTGGCAAAGCGGTAGCCCAGCTGGCGGTAATCAGAGACGTTGAGGATAATCAGGTCTGCCTGTTTTCCGGATTCGATGGAGCCAATTGTATCTGCCCGCTGAATGGCTGCTGCGGCATTGAGGGTGGCAGCGACGATCGCCTGGGCAGGGGTGAGGCGAAGGTAGCGGCAAGCGAGGGCGATGGTGAACTGCATATCACCTCCCCAGGCAGTGCCTGGGTTGAGGTCACTAGCCAGCGCCAGCAAGCCGCCTGCCTCCAGGATTGCCTGGGCGGGGGTGTAATCTCGTTCAGCCAGGCCGAAGGGCGTGCAAGGCAGAGCCACGGCGACAGTGTTTGAATGCGCCAGGACGGCGATATCAGCTGAGGAGGTTTTCACCAGGTGGTCAGCAGATGTTGCCCACAATTCAGCCGCCAGGCTGGCTCCACCCAGGTTGTCGAACTCGTCAGCGTGGACCTTGAGCGGGAAGCCAAGCGATTTAGCCGTCTCAAGGATACTGCGGGTTTGGTTAAGACTGAAGGCACCTGTCTCACAGAATACGTCCACGAAAGGCAATGGGCGGTTGGGGAGGTGTGCCTTCCACCAGCGGTGTACAGCAGGGAGCATTTCGGAACATAGCTGGGAGATGTAGGCGTTCGGGTTGTCCTTATATTCGGAAGGGATAGCATGGGCGCCGAGGAAGGTGGGGACGATATCGAGCGGTCCCTCAGCATCCAGGAGCACGAGCGCCTTCAGCATGCGCAGCTCCGTCTCGGTCTGCAAGCCATAACCCGTCTTGGCTTCAGCAGTGGTGGTTCCACGCGCTATCATTTCACGCAGGCGGGGCCGTGTTTCCTCCATAAGCATCTCGAGGGAGGCCTGCCGTGTGAGGCGCACTGTAGAAAGGATGCCACCGCCGGCTGCCAGGATCTCAAGGTACGTCTTGCCCTCGAGGCGCATCTCAAACTCGGCGGCGCGATCACCTACCCACAACAGGTGGGTGTGCGGGTCCACCAAACCCGGCATGACCA
Organism: uncultured Chloroflexia bacterium; assembly: GCA_963809615.1. GTDB lineage: Bacteria > Chloroflexota > Anaerolineae > Anaerolineales > UBA4823 > FEB-25. Next base: position 26,619 of record CAWEKR010000001.1, on the reverse strand, counting down.
CGTGCCCCCTGGCGTCCATGGTCTCTTCATCGGGATAAGTATTACAAAGATCGGCGGTGGTGCCAACGGCGAGAAATTTCCCATCCTTGAAGAGTACAGCACCATCAGGGATGAGGCCTAATTGACCGAGCTCCCTACCGCGTTGAGGCGCGCCGGCGATGGTGAGCAGTTGGGAGGCTGAATGGAGGAGCATGCTGATCTCCTGTAAACAAGATAACGAGCGGGGATGATGTTCCCGCTCGTTATTATAATTGCCTTCGTGTGGGCGGAATAGGACTCGAACCTACGGCCTTCGCGATGTCAACGCGATGCTCTAACCAACTGAGCTATCCGCCCGAGAGTTGCCATTATACCATAGCGAGAAATAACCGCAAATAGAGCACATAGCCAGGGGATTCCACCGAGGAATGATTGTCTGACAAAGTTGTCTAGTCTGGTAATAACTGGTGTGATAAAATCGACCAATTAAATATGGCAATAGAAGTACTGGTAATCTACTCAATCGTGTATCAATGCCCTAAAAACATCAGGAGATGTCCAAATGAATGAAGAGCTCTTCAGTAAATTTGAAGCCCTCACCTTTGATGACGTTTTGATTATCCCGGGGTATGCCGAAGTGCTGCCCGACCAGACAGACGTCAGCGGCATGCTCACGACAAGCATCCGCCTGAATATCCCGCTCATCTCGGCAGCAATGGACACGGTGACCGAAGCACGCCTGGCGATTGCCCTGGCACGCGAAGGAGGTATCGGCATCGTCCATCGCAACCAGGCTCCCCAGGCTCAAGCAGCCGAACTGGACAAAGTCAAACGCTCGCAGTCGGGGATGATCGTAGAGCCGGTCATGCTTCATCCCACTGCCACCTTGCGCGAAGCCGAGCAGATCATGTCCACCTACCATATCAGCGGGGTGCCGATTGTGGATGGCGGGGGAAAACTGGTGGGCATCCTGACCAACCGGGATATCCGCTTCATCGATGAAACCGATTATGACCTGCCAGTGAGCCGGTTCATGACTCCGCAGCCATTGGTGACCGCCAGGGTGGGGATCAGCCTGGAGCAGGCCAAGCAGCTGCTGCAGAAACATAAGATTGAAAAATTGCCGCTGGTCAATGACCAGGATATGGTCAAGGGGCTCATCACGGTGAAGGATATCCAGAAGGCGCGTGATTTCCCCAATGCTTCCAAAGACAATCAGGGACGGCTGCTGGTGGGGGCTGCAGTAGGCGTTGGGGCAGACTTGGAAGAGCGCCTACAGCTGCTGGTGAAGGAAGAAGTGGATGTTGTGGTGGTCGACACCGCCCATGGGCATTCGGTGGGGGTCATCCGGGCGATCAAACGCATACACCACAACTGGCCAGACCTGCCGGTGATTGCTGGGAATGTGGTGACGGCAGAAGGAGTGGAAGCGCTGGTCGAAGCCGGAGCAAACGGGATCAAGATCGGGGTAGGTGCCGGATCGATCTGCACTACGCGAGTGATCTCGGGCGCCGGCATGCCACAGGTATCAGCGATCTACGAGTGTACCCGGGTGGCGCGTAAATATGGCATCCCAACGATTGCCGATGGTGGGATCAAGTATAGCGGGGACATCGTTAAAGCCATTGTAGCCGGGGCGGATATTGTCATGCTCGGCAGCCTGCTGGCGGGTTTGGAAGAATCTCCGGGTGAGGTGGTGTTGTTCGAAGGGCGGCGTTTCAAGGAATACCGCGGCATGGGCAGCCAGGGAGCGATGCAGGGTTATGGTAAAGACCGATACAGCAACGCCATGAATGGCAGCGTTAAGCTGGTGCCCGAGGGGATAGAAGGTCGTGTGCCGTATAAAGGCAATGTGCGCGATTACGTTTATCAGCTGGTGGGAGGGCTACGTTCCGGGATGGGCTACGCCGGGGCGGCAACCCTGGAAGACTTACGCGCCAAGGTCAAGCTGGTGCGCATCACTAACGCCGGGTTGATCGAAAGCCACCCGCATGATGTAATCATTACCAAGGAAGCACCCAACTACCAGTTAAATCAGTGAGGCGAACCATTTTCATAGCATCGATAACCTTAATCTGAATCCAAACTAGCGCTGTGCAGGTTGGGGTGTTTGTGGTTAAATTGCCGGATGACTTCCGCACAGCGTTTGGGCCGCTCATTTTTTAACCGTCCTACACTGCAGGTAGCGCGTGAGCTGCTAGGGACGCGCCTGGTACGCCTCGAAAGTGGAGAGCGAACCGCAGGCATCATCGTCGAGACGGAAGCGTATATTGGCGAAGATGATTTGGGCTGCCACGCCCATGCAGGATTAACTCCCCGCACGCGGGTTATGTATGGACCCCCCGGGCGGGCTTATGTATATTTCACTTACGGGAATTATTGGATGCTTAATTTTGTGGCTGAGAAGGAAGGTTTCCCGGCAGCAGTGCTCATCAGGGGGATCGTGCCTTCCGAAGGAATTGAGCGCATCGCGGCTCGCCGGGCGGAAAGACCACAAAAACAATGGACCGATGGACCGGGGAAAATTTGCATTGCACTGTCGATCAACCGCGTGCAGAATGATACCGACTTGTGCGCCACGGAGGCGGAACTTTTTGTTGAAATTGCTGAAGCGATCTCCGATTCTTGCGTGACCATTGGGCCACGTGTGGGTTTAAATAATGTACCCGAACCCTGGAAAAGCATCCCCTGGCGCTTCCTTGCCAGGGATGAGGCCTAGCATCCTAGATCAACTCCCGAAGTTCTTATCATAAAGGAGCGTTGAATGCCTTTTAATCGAATTTATCATTCTGTAGTCCTGGTTAAGCAGGTGCCCGATACGCACAATGTGACCGGCGAGGTGATGACTGCGGAAGGGACGATGAACCGTAGCGCCCTGCCGGCCATCTTCAACCCTGAAGACTTAAACGCTTTGGAGATGGCGCTGAGCATCAAGGACCAGTATGGGGGTGATGTGACCGTCCTGACGATGGGACCCATGCAGGCAGCCGAGATTCTGCGGGAAGCGTTATTCAGAGGCGCCGATCGGGTGGTGCTGCTCTCCGACCGTAAATTCGCTGGAGCAGACACCCAGGCAACCTCTTACACATTGAAACGCGCCATCGATAAACTGGGAGAGTTCGACCTGATCTACTGTGGGCGTCAGGCAATCGATGGAGATACTGCCCAGGTGGGTCCACAAGTGGCTGAAAAGTTGGGCATCCCCCAGATTACTTACACCGAAGCGGTAATTGAGCTAAAAGGGGATGAAATCGTGGTGCGAAGGGCATTTGAGCTGGGTACGGAGCTGGTAAGTTGCCGTTTGCCCTGCCTGATGACGGTGGTTGGGTCTGCTAACCGTCCCCGCCCGGCTTCGGCACGTAAACGAATTGAATACAAGCTGGCGGCGACACCCAATGAATACCCAAAGCTGCTCAAGAAATGGGGTGAATTCGAAAATGAACAGGCGTTGGATGCATATTTACAACTACGTAATCTAAAAATTGAAGTCTGGACCGCTGCGGATTTGAATGTGGACGAAGAGGAATTGGGCCTGGCAGGCTCACCCACTCAGGTATACAAAGTGAATTACGTGGTGCTGGAAACCACTGACAGCAAGGAAATCCTGCCGACCCCAGAGGGGATACAGGCGCTGATCGCTGAATTGGTGAAGGAATATATCGTTGATTAGAGGTATAAAAATGACTGCTGAGCGAAACGTGTGGATTTTTATCGAACAAGACGAGCAGCAAATTGCCGAAGTCAGCCTGGAATTATTAGGCAAGGGCAGAGAAATTGCTGACCAGCTGGGAAGCGAAGTGTGGGCTATCTTATGCGGCTACAAGGTAGCCAGACTAGAGGAGCATGTCATCCAGCATGGAGCCGACCAGGTAATTCTTGCCGAAGACCCCGAGCTCGAGCTATACCGCACCCTGCCGTACTGCCGGGTTGTCAGCGAGCTGGCACGCCAGTGGAAACCGTACATTTTCTTGATCGGAGCCACTCCGGTTGGGCGCGACCTGGCACCACGCCTCGCCAGTGCGCTAAAAGTTGGCCTGACGGCGGACTGCACCGATTTGCAGATTGGTGATTTCACTTCCAAAAAAGAAAATACGGTCTATAAAGATCTGCTCTACCAGGTTCGGCCTGCTTTTGGGGGCAACATCATCGCCACCATCGTCAACCCTAAAACGAGACCCCAAATGGCAACCGTGCGTGAAGGAGTGATGCAGCGCGGCGAACCAGACTTCAACCGGCGGGGCAGGATTGAAAAAGTCAAGGTGTCTTTCGAGCCAGCTGATTTTGCGCTAAAAGTGTTGAGCCGGGAAACGCGTGCACCCACGATAAAGTTGAAGGATGCCGCAGTGATCGTGTCAGCCGGAGCAGGTGTGGACAGCCCGGAGGAGTTTGAGCTGGTGCGCGAGCTTGCAAATGTGCTGGGCGGCGAAGTGGGAGCGTCTCGCGCCGCAGTGGATGCGGGTTATATCTCCCGCGAGCACCAGATTGGACAGACCGGCAGCACGGTGAGGCCGCGCCTGTATATTGCCGCGGGAATCTCAGGCGCGATCCAGCACCGGGCTGGGATGGACCAATCCAGCAAGATCATCGCCATCAACACCGACCCTAATGCGCCCATCTTCCAGATTGCACATTATAAGATTGTGGGCGATATCGCAGATGTACTACCCCTGCTGATCAAATCACTGCGTGAAAAAGCCAGATGAACATGGAGATCCAATGAGCGAGAACTTTTTCCTGGATAATATTGACCTGCAGTTCCGTCTGGAACAGCTTGAGCTGCAGGATGTGTTGGAAATCAAAGAGAAGGGTTACAGTTACTCCACCCAATTCCCGGCTGCTCCCCGCCATTATGCCGACGCAAAGGATAACTACCGCTTGCTGCTGGAGGTATTAGGTGAAATATGCGCCATCGTGATCGCTCCCCGCGCGGGTGAGGCTGACCTGGAAGAAGTGCATTTTGAGGATGGCGAAGTTACCTATGCCGCTGCTACCCAGGAGGGATTGATGGTGCTCAAGCAGGCTGACCTGATGGGAGCCATGCTGCCTTGGGAGTTCGGAGGTCTGAACCTGCCCGAGTCGGTCTTCCAGATGATGGTGGAGATCGTCTCGAGAGCGGATGCGGCTTTAATGACCGTGTTTGGTCTGCAGGAGATCTCTGCAGCTATCAATGAATATGGGACACCTGAGATGAAAGCCCGATTATTACCCCGCTTTTCGCACGATGGGGCGTCAGGAGCGATGATCCTGACCGAGCCAGATGCCGGCTCAGACCTTGGGGCGGTGCAGACCAAGGCGACTTTCGATGAGGCCGAAGGGAGATGGTACATCGATGGCGTCAAGCGCTTCGCCACCAACGGGTGTGCCGATGTTCAGCTGGTGCTGGCGCGCAGTGAGGCGGGCTCGAACGATGCGCGCGGACTGAGCCTGTTTGTGGTTGAGCGGGACGAGACGGTGCGCATCCGGCGGATTGAGAACAAGCTGGGCATTCACGCATCACCTACCTGTGAGGTGCAGTTCCAGCATACTCCAGCTGAACTGCTGGGCAAGCGTCGCTATGGGCTGATGCGCTACGCCATGGCGCTGATGAACGGCGCCCGGCTGGCGGTGGGTGCTCAGGCTATAGGGATAGCTGAAGCTGCTTACCGTGAAGCTTACACGTACTCCACCGAACGTCACCAGTTTAACCTGCCAATATGTGACTTGCCACCTGTCACACGCATGCTCATCTCGATGCGGGGTGAGATTGAAGCCGCCCGCGCATTGGGCTGCGAGACTGCCAGATGGGTGGACCGGGTGAAAGTCTATGAAGAGCTATCCGAAGCGAATTCCACTCCAGATCCCAGCCTGCGTCAAAAGCTAAAACAGGCATCCAACCTGGCAGAGACCCTGACCCCTCTAACGAAGTATTATGCGTCTGAGATGGGGAACCGGGTGTGCAACCAGGCAATGCAGATCCACGGTGGGGTTGGCTACATGCGGGAATTCAACGTTGAACGCCATTTCCGCGATGTGCGAGTGACCAATATTTATGAGGGCACTAGCCAGCTGCAGATCGTAGCCGCCACGGGAAAAATGCTCGGGCATGCCCTGGATGTCCTACTGGATGAATGGGCGGCCCTCGAGTATGGGGATGAGCTGGCAGACCTCAAGGAACTACTATGTGAAGAGGTCGCCCAATTCAAATCTACAACCGATAACTTAAAGGAGAAAGAGCGCGAGGTGATCGACTATTACGCCTCCGACCTTGCGGATATGGCGGTTTACCTGGTCAATTCTTGGCTGTTGCTGCGGGATGGTCGAGTAACAGGGAGGAAGAGTGAGCTGGCACGGGTCTACATCAACGAGCACTTACCGCAGGTAAAGCGGGAGCGGCAGGCAATCTTGAATGCAGTGAAATTATCGCTTGAAACGCGGAACGCGATCCTCACGATCGAATAACAGTGGGAGAGTTGATATGGGGTTATTATTATCCGAAAAAAATGCGCTCATTTTTGGAGTTGCCAATGAACGCTCGATTGCCTGGGGTATAACCAAGGCATTTCAGGCACAGGGTGCGCGAATTGGATTGAGTTATGCCGGGGAGGTGTTGGAGAAAAGGGTGCGTTCACTCGCAAAAACAATTGATTGCACATTCGTTGAGCCGTGTGACGTATCCAAAGATGAAGAAATCCGAGCTGTGGCAAGCAAGGCAGTGGAATCGTTTGGGCAGGTGGATATACTGGTGCATGCGATTGGGTTTGCCAACCGTGAGGAGCTCACCGGACCTTATTACCGCACCAGCCGGGCAGGTTTTCATACTGCCATGGATATCAGTGTGTACTCATTCACTGCCCTCGCGCAAGCATTCCAGCCGCACCTGACGCCAGGAGCAGCTTTGCTGACCTTGACCTATTATGGATCGGAGAAGGTTGCCCCAGGTTACAATGTCATGGGGGTTGCCAAGGCAGCGTTAGAGTCATCTGTGCGTTATCTGGCTTACGATTTTGGTCCCCAAGGAGTACGGGTAAATGCCATCTCAGCAGGGCCCATCCGAACTTTGGCTGCTGCGGGGGTGGCCAAGTTCAAAGATATGTACCGTCACTTCACCGAGCTGGCACCCTTACAGCAGAATGTCACTATCGACGATATTGGAGATGCGGCGGTGTTCTTATGCTCAAACATGGCAGCAAAGATCACTGGCGAGGTGCTGTATGTCGATTCGGGGTACAATATTATCGGGGTGCCCGAACCGCCTGAATGTGAATGATTTGAGCTAGAGGATTAATATGTTCCGTAAAAAAGCTGATCCCAACCCGACTGTACCCGCTCCAACACCTTCAACAGCCGCGCTAGACCGGATCACCTCTGTGCTGAGCGCGGGGATCAATTGGAAAGGTAACCTGGGTGGTAGCGGAGGGGTGCGGATTGAAGGCACATTCGAGGGCGATATTGCCATGCGGGGGCTGCTCGTAGTGGGTGAGACAGGCAGGGTGACCTGTCAAACCTTGCACGCCAATACGGTGGTCATTGCTGGGGCAGTTAAGGGCGATATCACGGCTGAACGGTTGGAAATCCGCTCCACGGGCAAGGTGTGGGGGAATGTGGTCACAGTCACGTTTTCCACAGAAGAAGGCGCCTTCCTACGTGGACAGATCACCATGGAAGATAAGGTGGAGATTGTTGCCGGGATACCCCCAGAAGCAGTTCCAGAAAACGTGCCTCCCGAGACAACCTGAGCTCATTTGTATGGGTAAAGCGGGGGACAAAGCCCTGACGGGAGCAAGCAGTAATCAACCGCAGGTAAAATTACAGCGTCATGGCACAGCCGTCGGAACGCGGGTCAGAACCGCCGCATAACACGCCTGTTACAGAATCCCGCCGGATGATTTGACCGCGCCCGAAGAGTGAGCGGCCGTACCCGCTGACCGAATAGACCGCGTGCCCAATTTTCCCCAGCCGATTGACCACAGCAGGTGAAATGCCCTCCTCAAGCGCCACCCGACCTCCCGCGGTGCCGTCATCGATGCAGAAACGAGGCAAGTCGAGCGCAGCCTGTGGGTCGAGGAGACTGTCCACCAGTGAGGAGACTACCTGCATATGACCCTGGGGCTGCATGAAGCCTCCCATTACGCCAAAGCTGGCATAGAGGGTATTGACTATATCGGATGACTCTTTAGAGTCGACGGTGATCATCCCCGGGATGATGGTGTGGTATGGGCGTTTACCTGGTGACAGGGCGTTGGGGTGGGAGGGGTCGAGAGAGAAGCCCAGGCCGCGATTCTGCAGTGTGAAACCCCATCCTGAAGGGACGATACCAGTCCCAAAACCCATGTAATTACTGTTTATAAAGGAACATGCATTCCCCTCAGCATCGACAACGGTGAGATAGACCGTGTCGGAAGATGCAGTGGGAGAACCGTAAACCTGGTTGAGGCTTGCGTGGTCGGGGTGGATCAGCTTGCGACGCTCCTCCGCATAATCCTTCGACAGCAGCCATTCCAAGGGGGCTGGGTTGAACGCCGGGTCTGCTACGTACCAGCGTGTATCTGCGAACGCCAGGCGCATAGCTTCAATCATCAGGTGCAGGCGCGGGACTGAAAGGGAAGGCAGGGAGGCAATGTCGAAACCTTCCAGCAAGTTCAGCGCCAGGAGAGCCGCCAACCCCTGCCCATTCGGGGGGCATTCCCATACCCGTACCCCGCGATAAGTGGTGCTGATGGGTTGTTCCCATGTGCTGGTGTGTGCAGCAAGATCATCCAGGGTGAGGCAGCCGCCGGCTTGTTGGACCACGTGAGCGATGGCTTCGGCGATCTCACCCTGATAGAAAGCAGCTTTGCCGCCTTCGACGATCCTGCGCAGAGAGCGTGCCAGACCTGGGTTGTTGAAAAGTTCACCTGCCCGTGGGGCGCGGCCATCGATCGTCAGCTCTGTCCCGCCGGGAGCACTGTTCAAGCGTGGGATGCTGCGCTCCCAGAAATACGCGGTGATGGGAGTGACCGGGAAACCCTGTTCTGCCAAGCGGATGGCAGGAGCTAATACACGGCTGATAGGCAGCCGCCCATGATGCTCCAACAGGTCACACCATCCGGCACAGGCTCCTGGAATGGTAATGGTGTGGGGATGAAATGTGGGTATCCGATCTGTGATCCCTTCTCTGGTCAAACGCTCGATGGATAGGGCGGCGGGAGCACGCCCTGAGCCATTCAGAGCGGTGATTTGACCTGTGCTGGCAGAGAAATACAACGCAAAGCAGTCTCCTCCCAACCCGGTGGAGGTGGGTTCGGTGACGTTCAAAGCGGCCGCTATAGAAACGGACGCATCGGCCGCATTACCCCCCTGGGATAGAATCTCCAACCCGGCAGCGACCGCCTGAGGCTGGGATGTGGCAACCATGCCACCCCGACCATAGGCTGGCGAACGACGGGAGGTAAATTTAAATTCTGTATCAGTATACATAGAGCACCATTATTGAAAAAAAACACACAGAGACCGGTTTCCCCTCAGGCTCTGTGTGTTGATGTGCTAATCAATTTTCGGAGTTACTTCAATTCCTTTCCCCTGGATAACCTCACCAATCACCCACAAGGGTTGCTCCACCTGAGCGGCGCGGGTAAGGAGCTGGTCCAGCCTATCAGGGGGTACGGCGAGCAGCAGCCCTCCGCTGGTCTGTGCGTCGTAGAGCAGCAGTTGGGATGGCTCATCTACCGCCGGGTCAAAGTGGACGTTGGAGCCAAAGTAGAGGCGGTTATCGTATGTGCCACCAGGGAATATGAACTGCTCCGCATAGCGGCGCGCACCGGAGATGAAGGGAATATTTTGATAGCTGAAGTGAATGCCAACACCTGAAGCCTCAGCCATCTCATAAGCGTGACCGAGCAGGCTGAAGCCGGTTACGTCGGTGCCGGCTTTGAGCTTGAATTCCAACGCCAGTTCCGCGGCTGCCTTGTTCAGCTTTTTCATCCAACCGACTGCCTCGGCAACGTCTGACGCTGCAGCCTGCTCGCGTTTAAGCGCCGTGGTGGTTGTACCAAACCCGAGCGGCTTGCTGAGCACCAGGACATCTCCAGGATGCAGTTCCTTTTTAGTCAGCATATGCAGGGGATGGGCAAAACCCAAGACGACCAGGCCGTATTTGGGTTCTTGATCCTGCACGGTGTGACCACCCGCGATGACCACCTGGGCCTGCCGGGCGATATCAGCACCCCCGCGCAGGATGTTGGAGATGATATCGGTGGGCAAGTCGGGAGGCAGGGCAGCAATATTGAGTGCCAGGAATGGCTTACCTCCCATAGCGTACACATCAGAGAGGGCGTTGGCAGCGGCAATAACACCGAAATCATAGGCATCGTCCACCACCGGGGTGAAGAAATCGGTGGTCACCACCAGGGCGCGGTCGTCGTCCAGCTGCCAGACGGCAGCATCGTCCGGCTCCCCTAACCCAACCAGCAGGTTGGGGTAATCGGAGGGGTTAAAAATTCCCTGCAGTGGGCGCAGTACTTGCGCCAGCGTTTCCGCATTCAGTTTGGACGCTCAACCTGCGCAGCTGGAGAGGGTGGTCAGGCGGATCTGGCGTCCGGAAGGTTTATTTTCGGGTGTACTCATCTTCTCGTTTTCGGAGTGCCATCATCGGGTAATCACACGAAGCCTAACATAAATCTACGGAGTCGGCGTCGGTACTGGCGTTGGTACGAAGGTGGGCTCGGTCGAAGTTGGAGCCGCCAGGGTGGGCAGGGTGAGCAGGTAGGGATTATTGTTAGGCACCAGCATCACCTGGATGCCCGGAGCGATCTTGCTGATGTATTGGTACAACAGCAGGTTATCGTTGTCTTTAAGGGCTTGTTCGATCAATGTCAGTGCCTTTGACTCTGCCTGGGCTTGAAGGATGCGTGCATCCGCTGCGCCCTGTGCGTTGATCACCACCGCGTCTGCCTGACCCTGGGCAACCTGTCGGGCCTGTTCAGCTTCCTGCCGGCGCTGCTCGACCACGAACTTGGCCTGTTGAGCTTGCTGCTCTGCTACCTGTTTCTGTTCCACCGAGGCGGCATATTCAGGCGAGAAAGTGATATTGCGCAGGATGAATTCAATCAGAGTCAAGCCATTCTCTCCAAGTTTTTGCTGCATACCTTGAGAGATCTGGTTTGTCATATCAACCCGCTTCGAAGTGACTACTTCCTCGACCTTAAACTGTGAGACGATATCGCGGATTACGCCACGTGATAGTGGGCGAACCAGCTCGTCGGTATAACGGTCCTGCCAATCAATATGTACCTGGACGACCTTAGTAGGATCAATTGCAAAGATCACCGAAGCATCCACGAATATTTCCTGCCCATCAGCCGTACGGGCGGTTATCGAATCGTCTCCCGTGATGGCACCCTCGCTGGGAGCAATGGACATGGTATAGGTCTGGCGGGAGATGGGATAAGTGACCACGGTTTCGAAGAATGGGATGATCCAGCGCAGACCCGGCTGCAGGGGTTCTACCCGGTAACCGGTAGGTTGGATGGCCGATATCACCACCCCACGGTCTTCTGGCTGGATGAAGACCAGCCCAGCAGCCACTATCGACAAGACCACCGCACCAGCCAGGATAACCAGCATAATAGTCACCGGGCTTTTGACGTCTTTATTGCGCGAAGCGCGCAATATGACGATGGCGATCACGCCAAAAAAAGCGACCCAGGCAACCGCAGCGAGAATTCGGACAACGCTATCAACATTCATATGGAGCCTCCATTAAGGATTCCTTTCACATTCCAGATAGATTATACCCGTTATTGCCCGGTGACTTTCTCATCGGCAACTAACGGCTCGTTAAAATCGATTTTAGTCCCCGATGGCTGGTCACACCTATGATTATCTGAGTTATGTTAAGATGAGTCCAAAATGTGACACCATGTGATAATATCCAGGCATGGGGCATTTTAACGGCAGAGTGAGTGAAGTCCGCCTTGGGTCGGGAGGGCACACGGAAGTATGCGTCTCCTGCCCCGAGGGTGAAGTCCCAGCTGCGGGGCAGTACCTGCACGTTTTTGATCCAACTGACACAAATGCGGTTTTAAGCACGGCAATATTTCTTGTGGAAAAGTCTGAGCTAGGTTTCTGGGCAATGCCGTTGTTTGCAACCACCTGGGTGCCAGGTTCCGACTTGCACCTGGAGGGTCCGCTAGGTCACGGTTTCAACCTGCCGCGCAACACCCATCGCCTCGGATTGGCTGTGCTGGGGGAGACGAATTCACGCCTGATACCTTTGGTCCATCAAGCGGCAAAAAATCACGTGGGTATTACCTTGTTCACCGACTTGACCCTGCCAGCACTGCCAGCTGCAGTGGAAGTATACCCACTGGCAGTACTCTCCGATTCACTGGATTGGCCTGATTTTTTAGCCCTGGATGTGCCTTTGGAGCGGCTGGCCGAGCTGAGAGATATGCTCGCTCTGCCTCCAGGAACAGGGTTGCCTTGCCCGGCGCAGGTGCTGATCACCTCGCCAATGCCATGTTCCGGGATGGCCCAGTGTGGGGCGTGTGCCGTACCCGTCCGCAGGGGCTGGAAGCTGGCGTGTGAGGATGGACCAGTATTTGACCTGAGTGTCCTGAAATGGTGAGCACCTATCTGACACTGCATAGAATGAGGCAGCATGGATAAGCATGACCTCACTTTCGACCCGCCAATCATGAACGCGGCGGGCACACTGGGATTCACCCCAGACCTTCACAATGCAGTGGATTGGTCCAGGTTGGGGGCGTTCGTCACCAACCCGATCAGTCTGACACCCCGCACACCAGCTCGTGGGCAGCGATATATGGCTTATCCTGGAGGATTTATATTGCACACAGGCTATCCCAACCCTGGACTGTCTCCATTTCTGCGTAATTTTGCCAGGCATTGGCAGCATTCACCCGTGCCTGTGATCGTCCACCTGCTGGCACGCAGCGTCGATGAGCTGACGAGGATGGTGCGCAGGTTGGAGAACGTGGAAGGAGTGAGTGGTTTGGAAGTTGGGCTCACCAGCGATGCAAAAGCTGAAACTGTGTATACCTTTACCCAGGCCGCGTGCGGTGAGCTGCCGGTGATCATGCATCTTCCGATGGAACGCTGTGCGGAGCTGGCGGCGCGAGTGATCCAGGCAGGGGCGGCCGCGATCAGCATGGCGCCGCCTCGCGGGATACTCCCTACACAGGGAGGAGAAATCATTCACGGTCGGTTGTACGGTCCAGCGGTCCTGCCGACGGCACTGAGGGTAGTGCGTGAGCTCAAGGAGCAGGGTATCCCTACGATCGGTGCGGGTGGTATCTATACCCAGGAACAGCTAAAGTCTATGCTGTCAGCAGGAGCCATGGCGGTACAGTTGGACTGCGTTTTATGGCGAGGGGCTGGATACAATCTCTTCCAGTAAAGGACTGTGTATGGAAATCATCAGGCTAGGCTCGCTTATGACAGCCTTCATCCGCCCGGTTGAAGGTGTCAACGCTGGTTTAATTCACACCTCCCGGGGGATGATTATGATCGATACCACCTCTTCTCCCGGTGAGATCAGATCTTTGCTCGAACAGGTGGATATCTGTCTGGAGGAAGTGCAGTTGGTGATCAATACGCACTTCCACAGTGATCACACATGGGGCAACCAGGCTTTCAACTGCCCAATTTTGGCTCACCGCTTGTGCCGGAAGCGGATGGAGTCTAATCTAAGAAATGAGTGGAGCCTGATAGCGTTCCAATCTTCCATCGATGATCTCCAAAAGATAGATCCCAAGAAGGCTGACGATTTTCGTCTTACCGTTGAGGACTTACAGATCAAATTGCCAGACCATGTTTTCGAAGACCGTTGCGAAGGGGATATGGGCGGTGTGAAGTATCAGCTCTTCCACCTGGGTGGTCACACCCCCGATTCATCCGTGGTTTGGCTGCCTGATAGCAGGCTGCTGTACGCTGCTGATCTGATCTTCCAGGGTCGCTACCCTTATATCTTCGATGCTGACGTACCCGTCTGGATCGACCGTCTGGGCCGGTTGTTGGAGTTCGATGCTAGCGTAATCATACCGGGTCACGGGGTGATATCCGGGGAATCAGACATTATGGCTCTGCGGGATTACTTGCAGGTCACTTGGGACCTTACCTCCAGGCATATCCGCCTGGGTCACAGCGTAGAGGAAGCCGAAGTAGATCCAAAATATCCCATATTTTCGGAAAACAAGTACGAGCGTCTGCACCAGGCGAACATCCGCTACATTTATCAGCAACAATCGAGGTAATCGTCCATCCCTTTGGCTAAGGTGGTTTTAAAATATTTATTAGCTGACCTGGATTCCGGCTTATAACCCCCGCATGAGATGGCGCGGCTGGCTAATTATCTGGATCCTGGCAATCGTTTTCCCCACGGCAGCATTGGGAAGGTTTTCTCCCCCATTCCGGCAGGCTTTTAATACCATCTTCGCTCCGCTTTGGATGCATATTCTTATGCACGCCGTGTTATATACCGGGTTGGGTGCGCTGATGATCCTGACGTTCGACTTGACTCTTTCAACGCGCAACCTGGCACTCACCATAGTCGTCGTCCTCGGGGTGGGACTACTCCATGAGGGGTTTCAAGCCTTCAACCATGGAACCTTCTCACTGGGTGGTTCGATTGAGGATTTGGTGGTGGATCTTTCCGCTGGTCTATTTGTATTGATGATTATGGGTTGGAAGAAGCGAAATCCAATGCATACTGGGCGTCTTGATAATTAGGGTGGTATTCCAGCGCTTTCTGCCAATCTGCCGCTGCTTCAGCCTTCTTCCCCAGGCGGTACATTGCCCAACCGTGCCAAAGCAACGCTTCTTCGGAGTTGGGGGTGCGTGCCAGGGCATATTCTGTCACCGTCACCAGCTCGGTGGTCATGCTTGCATGGAAATAAGCAAAGAATGGCCCAAATTGATAGCGCAGCATGCGTTGGTATAGACCCAGCTGTCGGGAGGTATCGTAAGCAGTGGCGGCTTCGCCGTAGCGTTCAAAATAGACCAGGTTGCTTCCCAGGTTGAACCAGACGTAAGCATTACTGGGCTGAGACTGGGTTTCTGCCTGTGAAACTTCCAGGGCATGCTGGCGGTTTAGATCTGGGTCAAAATTATCCCCCAGGATTGATTTAATGGCAGCTTCCTGCGCGGGAGGGTAAACCAGCAAGTACACCCGGTTGAAAATTTGCCAGTAGCCATCCAGCATGCTGGCAGAGATGATCTGGTTGGGTCCGTGGAAGCTGTCTTGACCTGTGAACGTTTGGGCGGTGTCATCATAACCCGTCAGCAACAGATAATGAGCTGCCCATAAGTCATCGTTGGGCCAATACGGTGTTTCGAAGTAAAAGCTCTCCTCGATCATCACCGGGAACCCGGCTGCGATAAGCTGCTTTAGCAATTGGAGATCACCGCCGACACGGAACTCTGAGTTCAGCCAGCCGGTATGAGTGCGGACGAAATAGACCAGCTCCTCTGGATTTACGTTGCGGTCTTCGGTGAGCGGCTTGACCACCTGGGCAATATTATCTTGGCTACCTTCCCAGCCATAGTAGCGCAGGTAAAGCGCCAGGGTGGCAGGGCCGCAGTTATTGGCGCCCTGTAGCTCCCAAAGTGGTGCAGTCAGGTTAACTTTCCCCGGGATCGGCGTTGGGCTGGGCTGGAGGGTGGCAGTCGGGGCGACTGTCGCGGTTGGCAGTTCAGGGTTTTGGGTGGGGAATGGAATGGGTGTGTT
This sequence comes from uncultured Chloroflexia bacterium, assembly GCA_963809615.1. GTDB lineage: Bacteria > Chloroflexota > Anaerolineae > Anaerolineales > UBA4823 > FEB-25. Next base: position 10,937 of record CAWEKR010000001.1, on the reverse strand, counting down.
CGTGGGTGCGTCCGTTGGCACTACCACCGCCTCAGCGGCAGTGGGGAATGGCTCGACGGGGTGAATCACTCCGCGCAGGTAAGTCATGGCGAGATCTACCCGCCAGCTCAGCCTGGACCTGACGGATGGTATATTTGAAGCCAACACACCCACCAAAACTAATACAGAAAACACCAAGAAAACCCATGCCAGGGCCTGTTTCGCATGATTTTTAGGCATAGGCGCAATTCTACCATCTGACATTAAAATAATCCGATTAGAGAACTATGAGCACGAGAGAACCTTTATAGACTCATGCATTTTTCATCAGCAACAAAAACCACTCAGTTATAATACCAGCCATGAAGTATCACATTTGGACTGAAGGCTGCCAGATGAACATGGCTGATTCACAGCGCGTGTCTTCTGCTCTCGAGCGGATGGGACTGAGCCATTCTCGCAGCGCAGAGGAAGCTGATGTCATCGTTTTAAACACCTGTGTGGTGCGCCAAAGTGCAGAAAATAAAGCCTACGGCAGGCTGTACTCCCTAAAGCCGCTGAAAGAAAAACACCCTGAGCTGGTGATCAACCTGATGGGCTGCCTGGTGGGGGTTAAAAGTCACGAGCAGCTGCAAAAGCGCTTCCCATTTGTAGACGTGTTCTCCCCGCCCTCCGATCCGGGTCCACTCATTGCCTACCTTATGCAGGAGGATAGCCGGCTTTTGGAAGATGGAGAGACAACCAGGCGGTTTACCCTGATGGACGGTGGGGAAGGTATCTATTCTGCCCTGCCGTTGCCAATGGCAGAGCGGGGAAAGCTGATATCTGCCCACGTGCCGGTCGTCTTGGGCTGCTCGCATGCCTGTACATTCTGTATCATCCCCTACCGCCGCGGGATCGAGCGCAGCCGACCGGCAGATACAATACTAAGGGAGGTGCGTGCTTTGGCATCCCAAGGCGTGCGCGAAGTGACCTTCCTCGGGCAGATCGTGGACCGCTATGGAAAGGATAATCCCGATGGGCCGAACCTTGCCAGGCTGCTGCGGATGGCCAATGAGATCGAGGGGCTCGAGCGTGTTCGCTTCCTTACCTCGCACCCGAGCTGGATGACCGATGAGTTGCTGGATGCGGTTGCGGAGTTGCCAAAAGTGATGCCGCACATAGAGGTGCCCGTCCAGGCAGGGGATGACCAGGTGTTGGCCAATATGCGGCGTGGGTACACGGCTGAGGATTATCGCCGCCTGGTGGAAAAGATACGCAGCCGCTTAAACCGCAACCTGCCAGGACTATCGATCGCAACGGATATCATCGTGGGGTTCCCGGGAGAAACGGAAGCCCAATTCCAGCGCACGTTTGATTTGCTGGAAGATCTTAAACTTGACGTAGCACACCTGGCGCGCTATTCTTCCCGCCCGGGGACAGTAGCAGACCGGCGCTTTACCGATGATATTCCCGAAGGGGAGAAGATGCGGCGGTTCCGCCTATTGGAAGAACAACAGGAACGCATTGCTACTGAAATTGCAGCGCGCTACCTGGGCGAGAAAGTTGATGTATTATTTGAAGCCAAAGTGAAAGAGCGTTGGATGGGGCGCACAACCACCAATAAATTAGTGTTCATCGAAGATGAGGAAGATCTTGCAGGTCAGGTTTTGAACGTCCGCATCACCTGGGCGGGACCATGGTCGATGCAGGGAGAGTCAGTCAGGCGAAACAAAACTGAAAACTTGTTGAGCATAATTCCATAATTTCGGGTATATTTTAAGGGTGAGGGGAGGATGTTGTGGTTGGTTGTATTATTTGCGCCTGGAACTTTATCCCCGTTCATTGCGTCTTAAGATATGAATTAATCAATTAAGGAGGATCATATGTTCGCGAATCGGATACGCCCACTTTTATTGATGGCTGGCATTTTACTATTATTGACCGCTTGTAATTTTCCCGGCACTACCACCGAACCGACGGTAGGCCCCGACATGATTTATACGGCCGCGGCCCAAACCCTGGCTACTACCTTGAGCGCTCAAGAGACCAAAATCGCCCAAGGGACGCCGGTGATCTTGCCAAGCTCAACCTTAGTAGTTCAGCTGGTAACGGTTACTCCCTCGATGGTAACCATCACCCCTGCTCAACCGACCAACACATTGATTCCGACCAACACTCCGCTCCCAACCAACACGCCCGTTCCGCCAACAGCAACGCCCGTTCCAATCCCGTGCGATCGTGCATCCTTTGTAAAGGATGTAACTGTGCCTGATAATACGCAGATCGCATCTGGCAGTACGTTTGTGAAGACATGGCGGTTGAAGAACAACGGAGCGTGCACTTGGACCTCGGGCTACACCATTTATTTCTACAATGGAGATGCAATGAGCGGACCCGCCACCGCACAGCTGACCAATGGCACCGTGCCTCCCGGTAGTACGGTTGATATCTCGGTGACCTTAATTGCCCCAACGACTGCGGGTACGTATAAAGGCAATTGGCGCTTACGAAATGCAGGCGGCACATCATTCGGCATCGGTGAAAATGCTGACCAGAGCTTTTGGGTGCAGATAAAGTCGGTGGCACCTACGCCGACGCCTCTGCCTACCTCGTCTTACACGCTCTCGTATGATTTCATTGCCAAAGGGCCGAATGCAGCCTGGAGAAATGCCACCACCAATATTCCCTGGGTAGACCCTGACAATGATTCACCTGGTGTAGCGATCAATGTCGCCAATGTCAAGATGGAAGATGGGATCACCTACCCGAGTCTGTTAGCGACCTATCCACAAAAAATCACCGATGGTATGATCCTGGGACTTTATCCGGCTTACACCATCCAGACAAATGACCACCTGCGCACCAAGATCGGGCTTCGTTATAATTGTGGTTCTGGAAGTGTCAAATTCCAAATCCGCTACATTGAAGGCGCGACGGAAGTGACTGTGGGCGAATGGGGTGAAAACTGCGATGGGGCTCTGTCATCTATAGACGTCAACCTCTCAGCTCTGGTGGGTCATACGGTCCAGTTTGAGCTGGTGGTACTTGCGAACGGTGCATGGGACAATGATTATGCTTTATGGGTGGCGCCTCGTATCGAAAGGTAGTCATCTGCGCCATTTGGCGATCCATCGAAAATTTTTTAGCGGCAGGTTAACCGTGGTATCATAAACCCGGCGCACCTGCCGCCTTTTATCATGACCTATAAATCAACCCTCTATCAGTCAGGGTTCATCTCTAACAAATTAAAGGACACTAACTAATAAGTGCCCAACCGTTGAGGAGAAACAATGAATAAGAAAGTGACCATATGTATTTTTACTTTGGCAGCCATAGCCTTGGTTTTAATGGGTTGCAGCCGAGGTACACCCGCTACACCTACTACTAACCCCGACCTTATCCTTACCGCTGCCAACCAGACCGCTGAAGCCATGGTGACCCAAATTTTTGCTTCCACTCCTTCTGCTACACCCGTCACCCCCACGCCGACCTTTGACCCCGTGCAAACCCTGGCTGCTCAAACCGCATTTGCCATACAGACCCAGGTTGCCGGTTTAACCCCCAGTCCCACTCAGACGTCCGCTACAACCCCTATCCCTCCAGGACCCTCAGGAGACCGGGCGTTTTTCGTAGCAGATGTGACTATCCCGGACGGCACCGTGATAGCACCCGGAGCAGCCTTCACCAAAACCTGGAAGCTGCAGAACGGGGGCACTACCACCTGGACGACATCTTACTCTTTTGCTTATATCAGCGGTGAGAAGATGGGTAGCATCACTTCGGTGCCTCTGCCGCAATCCGTGGCACCCGGGGCGCAGGTCGAAATTTCGGTCAATATGGTAGCCCCAACCACACCGGGCAGTTACCAGAGCTATTGGAAAATGAAAAATTCATCTGGGCAGTTTTTTAACGATTCGGTGTACGTCTTGATCACGGTTGGCAGCGGTGGGGCGAACCCGACCGCTACAGCTGGTACACCGGTAGCGACTCAGTCGGCCACCTCCACAGGCGTACCCTCCAACCCGATCACCAGCCTGAGCATGTCGGTTGACAACCCGACCTATAATGGCACATGCCCGCACACTTTCATCTTCACAGCTGTGCTTAGCCTCAACCAGAGTGCCACCCTAACTTATAAATTGGAAGCAGGCTCAGATACACCGGGCTTTGTGTTTATCCTGCCGAACCCCCAGACGCGCACGTTTGACGCAGGCACATACTCCATCCCGTCTGAATTGACTTTCACCAGCACCGGTACAGGCTGGGTGAGGCTGCATGTCACCAGCCCGGTGGATACATCCTCCAACCAGGCAACGTTCGATCTCACCTGTACACCCTAACGGAATTTGCTCCCCTGTCAGACATGTAGCGCAAGAAGGTTTCTTGCGCTACAATTTATTCCAGGAATGTGTTGACTGTGAACCTCAAGCAAGTAATAAAAGAGCAAGCTAAGCAATTAGGGTTTTCATTAGTGGGGGTCACTTCCTGTGACACATTACCCCATGCCGATGTCTTTGAGACCTGGCTGGAGCTTGGACGCCACGGTGAGATGACCTACCTGGGCACCTCGCGCTCCCGGGAGTGTCGTGCCCATCCGCAGATGCTCTTGCCTGGGTGCCGCTCGGTACTTGTGCTGGGAATGCGCTACCCGACTCCCCCGCCGCTGAAATCTAACCCCAGCAACGATCTGGGGCTACGAGGAAAGATCGCTTCCTATGCCTGGGGGGAAGATTATCACGATATCCTGCCCCAAAAGCTACGAAAGTTAGTCGAATTCATTGAAACACAGGTAGGGCATCCCGTCCCCAATCACTGGTACACCGACACGGGTCCCATCCTGGAACGTGAGCTGGCTCAGCGTGCCGGGTTGGGATGGATTGGTAAGAATACCTGCTTGATTAACCCAGGTGCAGGCTCGTACTTTTTACTGGCAGAAATCCTGCTTGGGATCGAGCTCGAGCCAGACCCACCTTTTATCGCTGACCGCTGCGGTACTTGCAGCCGCTGCATTTCCGCCTGCCCGACCGGATGCATCCTTCCGGACAGTACCCTTGACGCCCGCCGGTGCATCGCCTACCTGACGATCGAGCTAAAAGGATCGCTGCCGGTTGAATTGCGACCCCAACTGGATGGATGGGTGTTTGGCTGCGATGTGTGCCAGCAGGTATGCCCTTGGAACCATTTCGCCGGTGCTGAGGTTGATTCAACTTATAATGATCCCCGGAAGTTCAAGGATTCAGCCCTTCTCGAACAAATGAGATTGCCGGTAACCGATTTCAACCAAATGTACCGACGCAGCCCTATCCGGCGCACCAAAAGGAGAGGATATTTACGAAATATTGCAGTGGCGCTGGGCAACCTGGGCAGCGTTGAGGCAGTAACGCCATTGGCTCAGGCACTGCTGGAAGACCCCGAGCCGCTGGTACGCTCGCATGCCGCCTGGGCGTTGGGTCAGATCGATGATATCGCCGCCAGGCAGGCACTGGAAATGGCAGTCCGGGATGAAGCTGATTCACAGGTGATGTATGAGATACGATCTGCCTTGGAAAGTCGATAATTGGAACGAGAACCGTATGGAGAGTGCTTTGAATAAAATCCAACCATTGACTAAAAAAGCTGGATGGATCATCACACTCTGGCTGATTTTGAGCAGCTGCAGTGTATTTGGAACAGGCAATATTCCAGCCTACAATCCGCCCACATCGGTTCCACCAACGAGCATCATCGCAACAACCAGTCCAATCATGCCAACCTCCACTCCTGTGCTGGTGGCACTCCCATTCATTATGCAGTCTAAGCAACTGACGCCCACGGCGGGACCAGTCAGCCCGATCAGCTCATCCGCAACCCCGACTGATCAAGCTGTGCAAACGGAAGCGCCTCCAGCTGAGCAGATTACCCTACTCTTTACCGGGGTGATTGTACCGGCGCGCTGCGTGCAGTCGTCCATCGATGCGCGCGGGAACGCCAATTATGTATATGATGAGGTCCGCGATCTAATTTCAGGAGCGGATCTGGCGGTGGGCACGTTGAATACAACCTTGAGCGATCTTTCCACCCATACCGGCTGCATTGTGACCTATGTGTTGGTAAGTGATTCACGCAGTGCCAGAGCGGCTGGTGAGGCTGGATTTGATGTGATGAGCGTGGCGACCAACCATATCAAGAACTGCTCCGGGGCAAGCTGTGGTGATAATTACAACCGGGCATTTTTTGACACGTTGGATAACCTGAAGGCCAACAACATCCTGCCGGTGGGGGCAGGCATGAACCTAGAAGATGCTTTACAGACTGTAGTAGTGGAAATCAAAGGGATACGATTTGGTTTTGTCTCTCTCGGAATGGTCGAACCTAACGCATTTGCTGGGGAAGATTCGCCTGGGATTGCACAGCTGACCGATGAAAACCTGAGAGCGGCGATCGCCAATGCACACGGTGAAGCGGATGTGGTGATCGCCATGCCGCACTGGGGACCAGAAGACACCTCCGAACCCAATAGCTACCAGCTGCACTTCGCACAGGTGGCAGTGGAGGCCGGGGCAGATGTGGTGGTGGGCAACCACACCCACGTCGTCCAGGCGATCCAGCAGCTGAATGGGATCGATGTATTTTATGGTCTGGGGAACTTTATCTTCGACCAGACCTGGGACCTGGCGCACCAGCAAGGGGTGATTTTGCAGCTGCATTTTACTGGCACGGAATACACGGGGTATCACCTGATCCCCACCCATGTGGATGGGGATGGCACGGTGCACATCGCGGGTGCTGATGAAGCGGCACAGGTGCTGCAGCGCATCGAAGACGCCAGTGCGGCGTTAAGGTAATTGCTGGTTTATTGGACAAGCAATAGGGTGAATTATAGAATGCGGTTTGCGGTATACTCACCTCACTGATGCGGGAGACGAAAACAATGTCAAATGATGATAAACTCACCACCATAGTTATCTTTGGCGCCTCAGGGGACCTCACCTGGCGCAAGCTGGTACCGGCGCTTTACAACAACTACATCAAAGGGCGGATGAACCATTGTGGCGAAATCGTCGGTTTTGCCCGCCGCCCCTTCACCGATGAAACCTTTCGCAGCCGGCTGCTGGAGGGTGTTAAGATCTTCAGCCCCGAGAGCTTCGACCAGACGCGCTGGGACGAATTCTCAGCCAACCTGATCTATTATCAGGGCAACCTGGATATCCCGGAAGACTTTAAGCGCCTGGGTGAGTTCCTCACCCAACGTGAAGTCAACCCGGCCAACCGCCTGTATTACCTGGCGACCGCCCCGGAACATTACATCCCGGTGGTCCACTGCCTGGGGCAGGCTGGTTTAGTGGACCAGGCGCAGGGGTGGCGGCGGATCATCGTCGAGAAACCCTTCGGTAATGATCTCAGCTCGGCCCGCCAGCTGAACACGGTGTTGCATTCAGTGTTCGATGAAAGCCAGGTATACCGCATCGATCACTACCTGGGCAAAGAAACGGCGCAGAATATCCTGTTTTTCCGCTTCGCTAATACCATTTTCGAGCCTATCTGGAACCGGCGCTATGTGGATAACATCCAGATCACCGTTTCTGAGACGGTGGACATCGAGCACCGGGCAGACTACTACGACGGTGTGGGCGTGCTGCGCGATATGTTCCAGAACCACCTGCTGCAGCTGCTCTCCCTGGTGGCGATGGAGCCGCCAGCCTCGTTTGAGGCGGATGCGGTGCGGAATGAGACTTTCAAGCTGTTGTCTTCCATCCGACCGGTGACCCTGACCGATACCGTGCGCGCCCAATATGAAGGCTACCGCCAGACCGAGGGTGTTGCGCCAAATTCACAAACACCTACTTATGCCGCCGTGAAGCTGTATATCGATAACTGGCGCTGGAAAGGGGTGCCGTTTTACCTCCGTTCGGGCAAGAGCCTGGTGGCGAAAACATCGCAGGTTATCGTTGAATTTCAAAGCCCGCCGCACCTGATGTTCCACCTGCCGGAGGAATTTAAATTTATCCCCAATATCTTGTCGCTGTGCATCCAGCCCGATGAAGGGATCCACCTCATGTTTGAAGCCAAGGTGCCTGATTCGGACCAGGAAATGCGCTCGGTGGACATGGAATTTAAGTACCGCGACTCTTTCAGCGGGGTGCTCCCCGACGCGTACGAACGGCTGCTCATGGAAGCTTTACGCGGAGATGCTTCCCTCTTTACGCGTTCGGATGGGATAGAAACCGCTTGGAAGTTGGTTGACTCAATCGCCAGTGGCTGGGAAACGCGCAATATCCCTGACCTTTCCCTGTACCGGCGCGGCAGCTGGGGACCTACCGAGGCGAATGCCCTGTTGGCTCGCGATGATAGGGGCTGGCGGGTGGGCTGCCTCGGTGAATGACACATCCCGGGTAAGATTGACCGAACTGATTCAGTCTGATACACTCTAGTTATGTCGCAATCCCTTTACCGAAAATGGCGCCCGCTCCATTGGGACCAGGTGATTGGCCAGGAGCACGTGGTGCAAACCTTGCGCAATGCAGTCACTGGAGACCGGGTGGCTCACGCCTATCTGTTTGCAGGTCCACGCGGGACGGGCAAGACCACCACGGCGCGCATCCTGGCGAAGGCAGTCAATTGCCTGAATAAAGACCTGGCCAAACGTCCTTGCAACAAGTGTGAGCACTGCAAAGCGGTGAACCAGGGACGCTTCCTGGACTTAATAGAGATTGACGCAGCTTCGAATACCAGTGTGGATGATGTGCGTGACCTGCGCGACAGGATCAATTTCTCGCCTAACCAAGGCCGCTACAAGGTGTACATCATCGATGAAGTACACATGTTATCCACGGCGGCTTTCAATGCCCTGCTCAAAACCTTAGAAGAACCCCCTCCCCACGCCATATTCATCCTGGCGACGACCGAAGTGCACAAGATTCCGGCGACGGTGCTTTCGCGCTGCCAACGGCATGAATTTAGGCGCATCCCGGTGAAGGAAATCATCGACAACCTCAAGATGCTGGCGGATGAGGAGAAAATTTCTGCCGAGCCTGAAGCGCTCAGCCTGGTTGCCCGCCAGGCGACCGGATCGATGCGCGACGCTATTTCCCTGCTGGACCAGCTGGCTTCAGCCGGTGACAGCATCACCCTGCAGCTTGCCCAGGATGTACTGGGGACTGCCACCAGCCAGGCGGTAATTGAGCTCATCGAAGCCATGCTCAAACGCCAGTCTGCACAAGGGCTGGAGGCAATCCATCGCAGCCTTGATTCAGGCTCTGACCCGCGCCAGTTTGCCCGCCAGATCGTGGAATATTTAAGAAATCTGCTGTTGGTGGCGATGGGAAATGCGGCCCAGCTGGACGCCACCGCCGAGGTACGCTCGCAAATGGCACGCCATGCCCAGGCATTCACCGTAGCTGAGCTGCTCGGGGTGATCCAGGCGTTCAACAAGGCGGCGACGGAGACTCGCAGCAGCTGGCAGCCGGCGCTCCCTTTGGAAATCGCATTTATTGAAGCCATCACCTCAGATAATACTCCCACTGAAAACAGGTCCACACCGCTCACACCCGCAGTACCTTCCATCTCGTCCAATCCACCAACAAGTAGACCCACTACCCAACCCGGACAGGTGAAAGAAGCCCGCCCAGCCGCATCGGCAGGGGAAGAAATGACCCCCGAAGATGCGGTAACCTATCAACGCCTGGACAAGAGCTGGAATTTGGTCCTGGCACAGTTAAAAAACCAGAACCCGAGCCTGAATGCATTGGTAAACTCGGTCAAATCACGCTCGCTTAAGGGGAATACCCTTACGCTGGGCATGAGCGGTGAGGTGCTTAAGATGCGGCTCGAAGACCCTGCAAATATCACCCTGCTGGAGAATGTGCTCAAACAGGTCATGGGCAGGGAAATTTTTGTGCAGGTGGTGTTAACTTCAGCTACAAAAACCACACCTCCGGCTGAGGTGGATAATGATGGGATGGTTGCCTCGGCACTGCGTGACCTGGGTGGTGAGATCGTAGACATCCAATAATCTAGAGGAAATCTAGAGGAGTGAATTATGTCGAAATTCAAACAAAACTTTCCCCAAAAAGGTGGACAGATGGGGATGATGCAACAGATCCAAAAGCTGCAGGAACAGCTTGCCCAGACCCAGGAACAGCTGGCGCTGGAAACGGTGAATTATTCTGCGGGAGGCGGTGCGATCAAAGTGGTGATGACCGGTGACCAACGCTGCCAATCAGTGGAGATCGACCCGGAGCTGCTGAAAGACGCCGACATCGAGATGCTGCAAGACCTGGTGCTGGCGGCGGTGAATGGAGCGCTGGATGCATCACGTGCCCTGGCCTCCGAGAGGTTGGGTCCACTGGCGGGGGGGCTGCCTTTCTGACCCATGGGAATGGATAAGCGATGATCCTGCCGGCACCCATTCAAAACCTGATCGACGCGTTCTCGCGCCTGCCTGGTATCGGACCCAAGACCGCCTCACGGTTGACTTTTTTTATGCTGAACGCTCCGGAAGAAGTTGCCCAGGGGCTTTCAGATGCGCTGCATGACCTGAAAGCCAATACGGGGGACTGCCCGATCTGTTATAACGTCACCAGCGCCGGAAGGACGGAGTGCGAGATTTGCGCCAATGACGATAGGGACCCGGGAATCGTGTGTGTGGTCGAAGAGCCGCTGGATGTGTTGGCGATGGAACGCACGGGCGGCTTTATGGGGAGATACCATGTGCTGCGCGGGGTGCTTTCTCCGATCGAGGGGGTGGGTCCGGAAGACCTGACCATGCGCGCATTGTTCGTGCGGGTAAAAACGGGCGAGATCAGGGAGCTGATTTTGGCAACCAACCCGAGCATGGAAGGGGATGCCACCGCCATGTATATCCAGCAGCAGATCAAGCTCGCCGGAGTGAAGGTGACGCGCCTGGCGCGCGGACTGCCGATTGGGGGAGACCTGGAGTATGCCGACCAAACTACATTGCTGCGCGCCTTGATGGGGCGCCAGGAGATGGAGTGAGG